>NZ_NUUX01000001.1 GCF_002564465.1 Bacillus sp. AFS088145
CTCTTATGAGTTACTATATTTCAGTTTTTTGCTGGTTTACTTCCTCATGCCCCTTTATGAGTAACTACTTTTCACGTTTATGCTCTTTTTCTTGCTCATACCTTTCCCGTTACTTCAATAAGGAGAAAATAAAACAATTCGATCGCTTCATACAAACTCAATACAAATAAAAAGGACATTTTACTTAAAAAAATGTCCTTTTTACCAATTACATCATATTTAGGTTGTATAACTATCAAACTCTCAGTTTTTACTTTGATTAGCAAGTGCCATTTCTTTAACTTGTTCTTCAGTTAAGTCATAGAACTTAAGGAAGATGAATAATGCAATTAAACATCCAACCGCTCCACCTAGATTAAATGTCGCCCATAAGGATTTAAGAGTAGTAGCAGTTTGAGTAACGGCATGTCCATTTGTTGCTGCTTTATAGCCTGCAATACCGATGATCCACATTCCAAGTCCTCCGGATATTGCTCCAATAATTTTAGAACTGAATGTTTGTGTTGCAAATATAACTGCTTCAAAACGTGTACCATTTTTATAGCAATCATATTCAACTGAATCAGCAAAGAACATTGGAAAAATAACAAGCTGCGGTGCTATTAACATTGCTTTAAGAACTGAAACACCTAAAAATAATCCGAAATTTTCGTATGCAACAAAGTATGTGACAATTGATAGTAATGCATTTGCAGCTAAAGCAAAAGACATAAGTTTAATTTTTCCATATTTGTTTACTAACTTTGGAACAAATGGAGCAACAAGAACTACAGGTAAAATTCCAATTCCAAGAATAAGTGAAACTTTAGTTGCGTCCTTATAAATATCAGTAGCCACAAAAGGTGCTAAAGTGTTTGTAAAGTTAACTCCGTTTGCAATGATATTTACGATTACGATTGTTTTTAAATATTTGTTATTAAATAGTGAATGTAAGATTTCTTTAATTGCAGGTTCTTTCTTATTTGATTTAACTCGTTCTTTTACAAATCTTGTCATTGACATGACTACAAATGCAATGATTGAAAAAATTAATACAGAAATCATGTAATTGTTATCAGTTGCCTTTAAAACGCTTGGGAATGCAGCTACTGCAACAAGTATACCGACAATACCAGTAATTTGATTGTTTGCAAGTAAAACTGTTCGTTCTTCAGGGTTTGGTGTGATCACCGTTGAAAATGCGAATGCAGGAGCATCTGCAGCAGCATAAAGTGTACCCCATACTAAATATGTGACAGCTGCATAACCAATACGTACACCTTCAGAAGCTGCAAGTAATTGATGACTAAATCCGAAACAAAGAAAAGTCATAATAGGTACAGTAATTGAAGCTAGATTTATCCAAGGTTTAAATTTTCCACTTTTTAAATTTAGTCGTTCGATAATTGTTGCGAGAGTTGGATCTACAAATGCATCCCAAATTCTTGCTAGTAAAAGAATACTACCTACAGTTGTTGCACTGATTCCTAAAACACTAGTATAATAAACTGCTAAAAATGAAGATACAATGAAGAAAATAATATTTTGCCCAAAGAAATATGAGCTGTACATGAAACGCTCTGATTTTTTTGTAACAAAGGCATTTTTCGGTTTAGCATTTTTTTCTATAATTATTCGTTCATTTACAACTGAATTTTTCCCCATATTCCCACTCCCCATATCTTACTGATTACATTGTTTGTTTTAATAGTTCCGCTGCTGTTTTTTCGTCAAAAATATTATTTAAAAACTTAGAGATCATCACTTGTTTTTCTTTTTCATCTAACCCCATATCAACATCGCTATTTTGAAGAAATTGAAACATCATCATCAAGAACTGTTTCGCTTCTTCCTGAGCAGCCTGGCCGTTAATTGTTGCTGCTTCAAATGGAGCATGATTTAAAGTAATTAAGTTTAAATCTTCCATATATACTTTTAAACGTGATAGGAAATCTTCATAGTTTCTCTCGATCGTCCATGCTGATTCTGCAATTGCATTTATTCTAGGAGAAATCATAAATTCCAATATTTCTGGTTTAGTTACTCTTTCAGTCCAAATTGCCCCTTCAATTCCAAACACATTTGAAGCATTTAACGCAGGATTAGGTTGATATTCATAAGTTTTCTGTAATGTTACAATTGAATACGGATAATCAAAATAGCAATTAAACAATTCAGAGAAAATGACTTCCTGTCCATTTTCAAAGTATGGCTTGCAATAGCTTTCCTCAGTAAATTCAACCCAATATTGTGTTATCAAGTTGTTTTCTACTTCTTTAGATCTTAATGTTTCATTCCAACAAACGACCTGTTTACCATGTTGATTTAAATGAGCTGTTATTCGTTTAGTAAATGCATATTGCAGATCATCATAACTATCGATGTTATTTTTTTTCATAAGTGCTAAACAATGAGGACAGGTTTTCCAATTTGTTTTTGGTACTTCATCTCCACCTATATGGAATTTTGATGAAGAGAACAGCTGAACGATTTCATCTAATAGATTAAATATCCAAGTATATGTTGATTCTTTTCCAGGACAGAGAACTGTCTTATACACACCAGCACTACTTGCTAATTCTACTCTTTCCTCAAAGCAGCTAAGACTTGGATTAGCAATTAACATGGCAGTGACATGTCCAGGCATATCGATTTCTGGTATAACTTCTACCCCTCTAGCTTGCGCATATTTGATAACTTCTCTTATCTCATCTTGCGTATAATACTCCTGATTTTCAGTTAATTTAGGATATACTTTAGATTCAATTCTCCAGCCTTGGTCATCGGATAAATGCCAATGCAACACATTTAATTTATTTAACGACATTTCTTCGATAATCTTTTTCATTACATCCACGTCGAAGAAATTTCTACTAACATCTACAAGTAATCCTCTATGCTTATATTTCGGATAATCTGTAAAAATAACTCCGTCTAGTTTTCGATTAGAAGTTTTGACTACTTCGACAATTAATACATATAGAGTAGTAAGAGCATTTTTTATTCCGGAGTCATCATTTGAGAATACTTTTATTTGATCAATAGAAATATCAATCTTATAACCACTTTCTTCAACTGTTGGATCCTTTATTAATTCAATATCAGCATTTGTATTTAAATCGGTTTCCGACACTAAAATGTCACATTTTGACTTTATTCTATCCGAAAATACCTCGATCCCAGCATCAATGAAGTCTTTATTTCTAATCGAAAGTGTTTCTTTTATAGCGAAACAATTCTTTTCATTTAATTCGATTTTACCGTTGATCTTTGGTATTAAATTCATAAAGTCCCCTGCTTTCATTGTTAAATTTTTGGGTATTCTTTTCGGTTTAACAATCCACTTTTTTTCAAATATTATAATTGTCAAACCTTGAAAACCCTTTCATTTTGTTGTATCTAAAATATATAATAATCGAAAAGAGTAATTTGATATTTTTTTGTGCATTTTGATAAAATCTTGCTCAAAATTGTGAGGTACTTCTTTGAAAAATTATAAACTCATAAACATATCTGAACTAAAAATAAAAGCAAACAGTTTCCATATTGTGTCTGGATTAGACGTTATAGGCATTGATTTTGATTTCAATATCGTTTTTTCTTTTACTTCATCTAATCATAAAAATGACCATCATAATTTCCTAATGGATTCACTTGAAACAATTAAATTGAAATTAGATTCTATTTTAGAAACTAAAAATAATTATTTTAAACTTTATTGGCAAGAAATTCTCTTATATCATGTTTTTTTTATCAAAAACGAAAATGAAAATTTGCTAATTATTCTTGGCTCAGATATAGGATTAGATCGTCGTATAGATTTGCCATCAGAATCAGATTGGTATAGTAAATCGGAGCATTTTTTGAAATTATTACAATGGATCATCGAGCCTTATTCTACTGTTGCTTTCACTGAACCAGAACAGTATCATCTTGAAGGAAAAGAAGGACATCAACCTCCTTTTGTTCCCGACGTTTCTTTAATTGAACTTTATTATGAGAATGAATCTTTACATGCTACCACCGAGGAATTTGAAGAATTTAAATCGATATTGGTAGGAGGAAAATTGGGGGAATTAGAAAAACGATTTAATTTTACTAAGGTACTTGAATCAATCGATCAAATCGAGTTAGCAAAAGGAGACTCTTTAAGATCAATGAAAAATCATTTTATAGCCGCTTGTGGAATAATCTCCCAATATGCAATTGATTCTGGTTCAGATAATGAATATGCAAGAACTTTAGCGGATAAATATATTAATTTAGTTGAAAGGTTAACTTCGAAACTTGATATTTTTAAATTAATGAAAGAAATGATCTTAAAATTTTCAGAATGTATTGTCCATTTTTCTAATCCGAATTACTCAAGTCTAACAAAAAAAATTATTCTTTATTTGAATGCAAACTTTTATGAAAATATTACTTTACAAGATGTAGCCAAAGAATTTAATATAAGTTCTTCTCACCTTTCAAAAAAATTAAATAAAGAAACAGGTATGTCATTTAATGATAATTTAAATAAAATTAGAATAAACGAAAGTAAAAAGTTACTACTTCATACCGATAAGTCTATTTTAGATGTAGCGATTGCAGTGGGCTTTAACTATCAAAATCATTATGGTAAAGTTTTTAAGCAAATTGTAGGAGTTTCACCAAATGCATTTCGTAATCATCGTACTAAGTAAAATTTTTAATTTATATTTCTAAGTAGTTCAAAAGGAGCCAATTATTTGGTTCCTTTTTTATTTTCAATAAGTTGTTGTAAATAGAAATTATTCCTTTTCATTTTTTTAGACTATATTGAAAAGGTAAATTGTGGGTATCCTAACTGTTAGAATCGAATGCCATAGACCATTTATTATGGTCCTTTAGTAAGCTAGACATTTATATTTAGGACGTGAGATTATGTCAGAGACAGATATGTCAAAATACGAGAAGAAAATTGAAGTTCGAAATATACGTATGGAAGATATTAGTGAAATTATGAAGTTATCAAACCGTTGTTTTCCAGGTATGGAAGGATGGAAAAGAGAACAATTAGAAAGTCATATTCGCATTTTTCCTGAAGGCCAGTTTTGTGTAGAGTATGAAGATAAAATTATTGGTTCTTGTTCAAGTTTAATGGTTGACTTCGATGAATATGATGACCAGCATACTTGGAACGTCATAACTGATAATGGTTATATTACAAACCATGATCCGAATGGATTTAATTTATATGGAATTGAAGTTATGGTTGATCCAGAATACCGTCGTATGAAAATTGGCCATCGTCTTTACGAAGCACGAAAGGAATTGGCTCGACAATTAAATCTTCAAAGCATTATCATTGGTGGTCGAATCCCAAATTATCATAAGCATAGAGATGAAATGTCACCACGTGAATATGTAGCAGCAGTAGAAAAGCATAGTATTTATGATCCTGTTTTATCATTCCAATTAATGGAAGGCTTTACAATTAAACGGATTAATACACGTTACCTTCCCGATGATAAGGCATCAGATTCATTTGCCACTTTGATGGAATGGAGTAATATTGACTATCTTCCAAAATCTAAACGTGTTTATCGTGCATCATTCCCAGTTAGAATTTGCGCAATACAATACATGATGAAAAAAATCGATTCATTCTCTGATTTTACGAAGCAAATTGAGTATTATGTTGACGTCGCCGCTGACTTCGGTTCCGATTTTGCTGTTTTCCCAGAGTTGTTTACAACACAATTGATGTCTTTTCTTGAAGAAAAACGCCCTGATCAGGCTGTTCGTAGGCTAGCAACCTATACTGAGCAATATATTGAACTTTTTACAGAACTTGCTGTACGCTACAATGTCAATATTGTAGGGGGATCTCACTTCGTTGAGGAAGATGGTAATATCTACAATGTTGCTTATCTATTTAGACGCGATGGTACGATTGAAAAGCAATTAAAAATTCATGCAACTCCTAATGAGAGAAAATGGTGGGGAATTTCAGAAGGTAACGAAATCCATGTGTTTGACACAGATTGTGGAAAAATCGCTATCCAAATATGCTATGATATCGAATTTCCGGAACTTGCTCGTATTGCAGTTGATCAAGGGGCAAATATCATTTTCGTTCCATTTTGTACGGATGATCGCCAAGGTTATCTCCGTGTTCGTTATTGCGCTCAAGCAAGAGCAATCGAGAACCAAGTATATACTTGTATCGCAGGCACAGTTGGGAACTTAACACATGTTCAAAACATGGATATTCAATATGCTCAATCTGGTATTTTTTCCCCTTCTGATTTTGGCTTCGCAAGAGATGGCATTGTTGGTGAATGTGATGCAAATGTTGATACTGTCGTAGTCGGAGATGTTGACCTTGAAAAATTAAGACGTTCCCGAAATACTGGATCAGTCCGTCAACTACGCGATCGACGTCGTGATTTGTATCGAATTGAATTTAAGAATTTAAAGCTAGAATAAAGAACTTGATTGATAAAAAAAGAATTAAGCTCAGTCTAAAATAGTATGCTGAGCTTAATTTATTTTTTAAATTCGATTTATATCCTTATCTTTTTGTTTATTTAGACACATCTATTACTAACCCTTAATCTACTGAAAAGTAATTTTTTGACATTTTTAGACAATGACCAAAATCTCTACTATTCTAAAAAAATGTTAAACTGAGTATTTTTTACTAAAAATTTTTAAAAAGTACAAATTTATGTACGGTAACGTTTTTTTATGATATGTTTACATTATAATTTGATTATTCAGAAATAATTACAATTTTATTTTATATGTCGAAATTTCGTATATTTTTTATTATTTCTAATGAGATCTTTTTGATATGAGGAGTGAAAGCTTTGGAATTTAACGATGTATTACATGGGCACAGATCAATTAGAGAATATGAGGATAAGGAAGTAAGTCAAGAACTGTTAGATCAAATATTAGATGCAGGTATTCGTGCGTCTTCAAGTGGCAATATGCAATCTTATTCGATTATTGTCACAAAAGACAAGGAAATTAGAAAGAAATTATATTCTGCTCATATGGAGCAATCAATGGTTATTGATGCACCTATTCTTTTAACTTTTTGTGTGGATTTTAATCGAATGAGAAAATGGCTTACACTTAATGATGCACCCGTACATTTTGATAATTTCATGAGCTTCATGATTGGTGCGATAGATGCTACTTTGGCATCCCAAAACTGTGCTTTAGCAGCTGAGAACGCAGGACTTGGTCTATGTTATATGGGCTCTACGCTTGCAAATTGTAATCAAATTGGAGAAATTCTTAACTTACCACCAAATGTCGTACCAGTTGTAGGATATTCATTAGGCTATCCAAAAGAAACTCCGGCATTACGTGACCGACTTCCAAGACAAGGTCTAGTTCATTATGAACAATATAATGATTATTCAGATGAAGATATTCTTGAAATCTATAAAGAAAGAAATGAAAAAGGCTGGCAACGTTACATGGACGTTCCGAAGCTTAAAGAAATGACAGAACGACTAGGATTAAAGAATTTAGCTCAAATTTATACGATTGCAAAGTATACACAAGAATCTCATCATGAATATTCTCAAACAGTTCTAGAATATTTAGAGCAGCAAAATTTTATGAATAATAAATGATAGTTAAGAATTAAAAAGTCGATNNATCGACTTTTTAATTCTTAATTATTTTATAGATTAATAGTTATTCTTCTCATTTATAAAGATATACATATAAACTAATATCCTCTTGTTTAATGTTATAATTCTTAAATTCAGTTTCATTTATAAACATCTCAAAATTTTCTTTTGTATAAGAACCTTTCTTCAGGAAAGTTTTAAATGCAAATTTTACAAAATACTTATCAAACCCCGTCATTCCAGTTTTTTTAATTTCACCTTCAATATCTTGTGAAGTTGCATTAAAATTCATATCGATTATAAGAGATGTTCCACCTGGTTTTAATACCCTGTACATTTCTTTGAGTGCTTTTACTGGATCCATAAAGTTCTTAAATGCTGCACTGCAAACAATAAAATCAAATGTGTTATCATCACAAGGTAGATTTGATGCATTACCCTCTTTAAAATCTACTAAAACATTTGCTTCCTTTGCATTATTTTTTTCGATGTTAACAAAATCTGGACTTAACTCTACTCCTGTAACTTCAAAACCCATTTTTGCAAGCTCAATAGATAAATATCCTGGTCCAGGAGCTACTTCTAAAATCCTTGCACCTTCTTGAACTAAAGATTTAATTTCGGATGCATATTCTTGCATTTGTGTTAGGCGACTTTTTCGTGAGTTTTTGTCATACCATTTTGCTGTATACCCATAAATTCCAACATCTTTTTTCTTGCGCATATTTTTCATCATCATTTCCACCCTATCTCTTTTTAATGTTATCAATCATTGTTCACAAGCATTGTTCACAAGCATTATTATTTAAATTTATTAGATTTAGCTAGTAGGTAATTTGTTTGAACTTTAAAGTGGTTTATATTTCTAGTACAATAAGAGAACAAAAACGTCTAACAACGTTAGTTATCTAACATCGTTAGATTAACATCTAACACTGTTAGAGTCAATGACAATTATTAAATTTTTGGAGAGATATTATGGCGATAACGAAAGAAGCAATTGTAAAAGCATCCCTCGATATTTTAAATCGTGACGGAATAAGTAATTTATCGATGCGTACTTTGGCAAAGGAGCTTGAGATCAAAGCTGCATCCTTATATTGGCATATTAAAGATAAACAAGCTTTGTATGATTTAATTGCTGAGCACTTAAATAATGAAATTGTCCTACCTGAAGAATTAGATGATGCAAAGGAAGCTTTAACAGCTCTAGCATTTGAAGTGCGAAGAGTTTTATTAAAGACACGAGATGCAGTTGAAGTTTTTGCGCAATCAATGCCAACTACACCGAGTAGATTAAAAGCAGTAAAATTCACTTTAGAAAATTTAACTAAATACGGTGTATCTGATCAAAACTGTCTAGTTGCGGGTAACCTTTTTAACAATTATGTTTTATCATTTGTAGCAGATGAACATCGTGCAAAACAGTTCACATACACTCCCGAAGAAGTAACTGCATTTACATCATTTTTTGGTGAACAGTATCATTATAGTTTTGATTTTGAAGAACAATTTCTATATGGATTAAGGGTAATATTTGCAGGATTACATACTGAATAAATAAAAAAAGTCACATCATACTTTCGATGTGACTTTTTGAAATAGTATTTAGAATTTACATCAAATTTTTATCCGGATTTTTTTCAGTCATATGTTTTGCTCTTTAATCAAACCGTACTGTATCAAAACCATCCAATATGTCTTCTAATTCAGTTAAAAAATTTAATTGGACTGGACCTGGAATTTGCTCCATCCATTTTTTAACTTCAGGTAACTCTTCAGCATCTTCTATATTTGTTGGTTTTGGATCAAGCGTTTCCCACCATTTCTTCATTTCATCAATAAATTCATAGAAGTAGCGTTCGAATCTTTCTGCCCATTCTGCTCCTTCATCATCCGTCGTTTTTTGCATCATGCTCCAAGCTTCCAACATTGTTTCAAAGTATTCATCAATCTTTTTCATGATATTTTCCTTTCTCTGTAAAAGTACTACTTTCTCTATTATATTAACTTTTTCAAGCTTTAACTTCTCGGAAAATTGATTAGAATCAATTTAATGTGTTGGTCTTTTTTCAATTCAATAACCACACCCGTGATTTAAAATCTTGGTCGATCATTATTATGTGTCTGTCTAGTAATTTCTTCATGTAATTTTTGACTTTCTGTTTTATCTGGCGCTTTTGTTCCGTACTTTTTTTGCATAAAGAATCCAAATGAAATTGCTACAACTATAAACCCCCAAAATAGATAGCCAAATAGTGTCATTTCAATCACTCCTATCATCAATTGTATAGGCAAAATAAAAATCGACTAACCGTCGATCCTGTTGTTAAAGTTCATTTATAATACTGCTATGTTGACTATTTTATAACCTATGAATTAATTCGATTATTCCAGGTATTAATATCATAATGATTGAGCAAGAAATTAATAAATTTGTGACTATTTTAGTTAATTTCTCCCTTCCTTTTCCATTATACCATCCACTGAATTGTATTTTATTTCGATACATGACAAATAGTAAAACAAGTATACCAAAATAACACCACCATCCAGTATGCGTAAGATTCACACCAAATTCATTATATATTTCTGATACAACTGTTGATAATAAAGCACCAAGTAACCCAAAGATCAATATGATTCTAATCACTTCTAGTATTAGTCCAAGTGAAACGGATAATGCCTTCATTTAATGCCTCCAATAATCTTTTAATCTTTTTTTAATATATTCCTATGTATTTATTATTCGGTATTTGGTATTTTTACCCTTTTTTAATTTTACAAACTTGATAAATAACTATGTGAGATTAAAGAATAAAGTGTAAATAGTTAGAAAATACTATTGAAAGGTTTTTAATGTTCAGGGGGGATACTTTGTTTAGTCAGGTCGTAAAATCTATACCTAATTTACTTACAATCGGAAATTTAGTTTGTGGTGTTCTATCAATTACGCTTAATATGAGTGGTTTAATAATGTTGTCCTCAATTTTTATTTTTATCGCTGCTATTTTTGATCTTCTTGACGGAAGAGTTGCAAGGAAACTAAAAGTGAACAGTGAATTTGGTGTAGAGCTAGATTCTTTAGCGGATATTGTTAGTTTCGGCGTTGCCCCTGCGCTTTTATTTCATTCCATTTCGGCACCATCAATCTTAACCTCGCTTGCATTTATCCTTTTTCCTACGATGGGGGCATTAAGATTAGCAAAATTTAGTGCTAAACCAACCATAGGTTATTTTAAGGGTTTACCTATTCCTGCCGCTGGTTTACCTTTAGCTGGTATGGGAATGTTTTTTTATAGTAATGCATGGATTACTTTAATTCTTGCTTTCTTAATGGTTAGTCCAATTAGATTTAAAAAGCTTTAACAAACTTCAATCTAAAATGCTATTACCTTCTGAAGAGGAAATAGCATTTTTTATTTTTATTGAAATATTTTTGTCGCATAACATTACTTATTATTAAATGAAATGATTGCATTTTTTAAAGTGTAGAGTTTTGCTGTGAAAATATAAAGTTGATTATAATTATTTTCCACGTATTCATCAATAATGCTAATTCCTTTTATAAAGTTCTCGATTAATAAATATGTATATTTTCCATCCCATGCGAACCGATTAATTCTGAACAGTTCATCTGCCAATACTTGGAACCTAAATTCTTCAATTAATAGTTTTATTTGATATATTTTGTCTTTATTATTAGTAGATGTGTATTTACTATTTTCATAACTATTATGTACTAATTTAACGAAATCATTTATATCCTCAGCCAACATATTCGCTTTTTGCATCTCAAATTTCATTTCTCCATCCCCTAAAGTGTTAAAAATATACATCACTAGAGTGTATGTTATTATTTTAAATCATATCACAAACTATCCAATTATTCCCGTATCCTACTTCTTCATGGAAAAAGCATCTTTTAAAATACTAAAGAGGTCAATTCAATACCTTGGCGGGCTAGTATTTACAATATCCAATGTTCTCGGAAATTATAAAAATAGATTGATAATAAATCCTGCAAGACCAATCAAAGCTGCATAGCGTTTAGTTTTTATGTTGGTTTTAGGACGCATTACCAATAAATATAAGACAAAGCCTAAAGGTATGCTAAAAGTATTTATATAAAATTTGAAAGTACCTAAAAACCAATATCCAAATATTTTCCAACCCATCTTCGTCTCTTCTTTATTTTCTCTCTTTTGATAAACCAACACTAACAATACAATAGTGACGAAAAACTCCAGTATCCCTAAATTATCCATTACCTTTCCCCTCTCACGTTTCAATCTATTTTAAATTTAAAATTCAATAAACTCTATACTTTCGATAAACTTTTTTAAAATTAAGTTAGCACTAAAAGTTTACGAAGTTATATCACTTACTAATTAATTTCGATTGTGAAATACGGTAGATTATTCAAAATAAGTAAAATTTTGCTATCAGTAGCCTTCATTCGAATATATAATATAAAGTGTGAAATTGTTCGATTCGAACTTTCACTCCATCAAATCGTAATTCCTTATTTATCTGCCAAGTTAGATAAAGGAGGAAGTAAAATGCAAAAATTGATTTATATGATTGGAATTCCTGGTAGTGGGAAAAGTGAAATGGCAAAACAAATCGCCAACAAAGAAAAAGCCATTATTTTATCCACTGATGAGTTACGTCAAACACTATTCTTTAATGTGAATAAGCAAAAAAGGACGAATCTTTTGTATATGGAATTATACAAAAGAGCCAATCGTTTACTTGCTGAAGGGAAAAGTGTTCTCATTGATGCTACAAATATTGAACGTGAAAGACGAATGAAAGCATTAAGTAAATTCGTAGATGTTCACAAAGAGTGCTATTACATGGATGTGCCGTATGAGGTTTGTATAGACCGTAATAACAAGAGAAAGCGTGTTGTAGAAGATCGAATTCTTGTTAAGATGAGGAAGAATCTTGATTTTCCTTTAAAAAATGAAGGATGGGATATCATCCATACAGTTCATGAGCCATTTTCATATGAAATGACGAAAGAAGAATTAACAAATCTATTAGTAAGTGAAGTTTCATATGAAGAGTTATTCGATAAGCTCAATAAAGTACCGTTTTTTCAAGCAATGAAAGGTTTTGATCAAGAGAATCCGTTTCATTCAATGACGTTATGTCAACACACATACGGACTTATTGAGTACATTAATGAAATGTACGAAGAGAAAGATAAACTAATTCTGCAAATGGCAGCTCTGTTTCATGATGTTGGGAAGGTATTCTGTAAGACGTATAAGGTTACCAAAGGGTATTATTCATACTTTGGTCATGAAAAAGTTTCTTCACAAATTGCATTTCATTTTTTAACGGAGCTAAGGTTTGAAGATGAATTTATTCAAGCTGTAGTTGGAATCATCGAAATGCACATGTTAATTAACTACGGTGGTAACGAAGGAGCAACTGAAATTTATCACTTACTTGGGGATGAATTACTCGCAAAACTTTATTTCTTTCGTGAAGCAGATACGTTTGCGAAGTGAGGTGTTAGATGATGAAAATTAAGTATCCAAAGACATTTCATTTACCTTGGTCAGAATCTAAAACTTCTGATGATAAAACCCTTCATAATATTGACCACTTTATTGGAAAAGAAGTTGTTGTAACAGAAAAAATAGATGGTGAAAATTGCTCGATTTACCGAGATGGGATTCACGCAAGATCGACTGATAGCCTAGACCATCCATCCAGACATTGGGTTAAAATGCTACAAGCTACGATTGGTTATCAAATCCCCGAAAAATGGCGAGTTTGTAGGGAAAATGTATTTGCAATGCATTCGATTCTTTATGAGGAACTAGATAGTTATTTTTATGTTTTTTCGATCTGGGACGAACAAAATAAGTGTCTATCTTGGGAAGAAACGATTTTATGGTCCAAATTATTAGGTCTAAAAACGGCACCGGTTTTATACAAGGGTGTATTTAATGAAGAAGCTATAAAAGCTTGTTATACAAAAAAGTCAAATTTAGGCGGAGAACAAGAAGGATACATTATACGATTAACTGATGGATTTCAATACGATGATTTTAAACACTCGGTTTCAAAGTTTGTTCGAAAAAACCATGTGCAGACAGATAAACATTGGATGACCAAACAGATTAAAGCAAATCGACTAAAACAAGAATAGAAGAGATTATTTTTCTCCTATAAAAAACTTTTATTGAAAGGAATGAGAACAATGTAATTTGTTAATTTTATAAAAATATCGGATATAAGCAATAAGTATTCATCGATTAAGATTTGATTAATAGATGTAAAGGTAGTTTAACGATAGAACAACCATTTAAAATGGAAGGAATAGGTTCGACTCCCAGCCATTACACCAACATAAAGCAAGTACCCCTCTCTTTAAAAAAAACAAAAGAGACGCTATCCCTCAAAGAATCGCATCTCCAATCTTGCAATTAAAAAAACATTGATATAAAACCTATTTAATATAAGTTAAGCCGATTCGATTATTAAAAATTTGATTTCGATTTTTGAAAACAAATGATCCATCAACATAATCGATTACTAATTGGTCTTCGTATACATCTTCAAAATTTTTATTTACCATAAATTCAAACTGGTCTCCAATTATCATTTTTTCATTAGGACCACATTCTCTTTTATTAATAACTTTTATCTCATAAATGTTATTAACTACATCACAGCTTCCACGGTCAAATTCTAATTGAAGTATTTTATTTTGATCTACTGCGCCAAGTATTTCTTTGGCTGCATCAGTTATTTTAAAATCCATCTTAAAAGTCTCCTAATTTAGATTAAACGTTTAAAAATTTCACACATACTGCTTCAGGTACTTGTACGTCTGTTTGAAGCACTGTTAATTTTCCAGTAGTTTTATTTCTTGTATATAAAACTAGATTCCCTGACATTTCATTTGAACTAACTAAATAGTTCTCAGATGGATCTAAAACAAAATCTCTTGGCCAATTACCCTCACTTGAAGTAATTTCAACTAATTCAAGTTTACCAGTATCTTGATTTACACTAAATACTGTAATACTATTATGACCACGATTTCCCGCATATATGAATTGACCGTCTTTTGAAATATGGATGGCACTTCCTTGATTGTTTTCAGTAAAATCGCTAGGGATTGTAGAAATATATTGTAAATCTGTAAAGCTTCCATCTTCATTTAATTGTAGCGCAATTACTTCTGAACTAAGCTCCGTCATAATATAAGCGAACTTTCCATTCGGATGGAATGTGATATGACGTGGCCCACTTCCAGGTTTTACCGATAGACTGCTTACTTCAATTAAAGAATTGTTTTCAATTTTATATGTAATTAATTGATCGATTCCTAAATCAATTGCAACAACATATTTTTCATTTAATGTATAACCAGAAAAATGGGCATGAGGTTTTTCCTGACGTTCTTTATTCGGACCTGTTCCTTCATGTTGCATAATCGATTTAACATCACTAGCAAAACCATTTTCTTGATTGATTTTATATAATTCAATTGTACCTTTATGATAATTTGCTGTAACAATATTTTGCTTAGCTGAGTCAACACTAATATGACAAGGTGAAGCGCCTTCATTAAGCTGTTCATTTAATTTTTTAAGCTCTCCACTGTTTTCATCAATCGAATAAACAGCAATTCCACCTAAGTTTCCTTCTTTTTCAACAGCATATAGATTCTTATTGTCTACACTAATTGCTAAATAAGTTGGATTTTCTAATTCAGCAACCGGTTTAACATCAGTTATTCTTTCTTTTTCTGTATCAAGTGTAAATTGATAAATACCTTTACTTTCACTTTTTGTATATGTACCTACATAACCAACAAATTTCTGATTCGAATTCATTACTATTTCCTCCTCTATTCCTTGTTTTTATGTAAATACCCCCATTTCATAGCTACAAAATGAGTTTCAATGAAGATGGGGGCTTTATACTTATTAGATTTAAAGTTTGTTACAGATTATAATGATGTTTTTGCCCAGTCAGCAGCAAATTTTTCAATACCTTGATCTGTTAATGGGTGTTTAGATAATTGCTCAATTACACTGTAAGGAATTGTTGCGATATGAGCTCCAGCTAATGCTACACGAGTAACATGGTCTGGGTGACGAACTGACGCAGCAATGATTTGAGCGTCCAAATTATGAACTCGGAATAATTCAGCAATTTTAGCAACTAATAATACGCCATCTTCAGAAATATCGTCTAAACGACCTAAGAATGGAGATACATAAGTAGCACCTGCTCTAGCTGCTAATAATGCTTGGTTAACAGTAAAGATTAATGTTACGTTTGTTTTAACACCTTTTTTCGTTAAGTAGCGGCAAGCTTCTAAACCAGCAAGTGTCATTGGTAATTTAATTGTAATATTTTTATCTCCACCATTTATTTTAATAAGCTCGTCAGCTTCAGTAATCATTTCTTCAGCAGAAACTGCGTTTGGCGTTACTTCAGCAGAAACTGATTCTACTTCAGGTACTAATTTTAAAATTTCTTCGATACGGTCTTCGAATTTAACTCCTTCTTTTGCTACTAAAGATGGATTTGTCGTTACTCCAGATAATACGCCCAATTTATAAGCTTTTTGGATATCTTCTACATTAGCTGTGTCAATAAAAAATTTCATTTTTAAATTCCTCCAATTTTTAGGGATATTTCCTATTTTATACTTTATTTATTTCTTTTCAACTGCATGTCCACCAAATTCATTACGAAGAGCCGCAACAACTTTACCT
Source organism: Bacillus sp. AFS088145 (assembly GCF_002564465.1). GTDB lineage: Bacteria > Bacillota > Bacilli > Bacillales > Bacillaceae_G > Gottfriedia. The sequence goes on from NZ_NUUX01000001.1 coordinate 16,352, forward strand.
GTGAACGTATCGTTATCTAATGAACGGTAGCGCATTAATAATGACATTGCAATAACTGGTGTAGCAGCTTGAAGGTCTAGAGCTGTTTCAATTGTCCATTTTCCTTCGCCAGATGAATGCATTACGCCTCTAATTTCATCAAGTTTAGCATCTTTTGAAAATGCATTTTCAGTTAATTCCATTAACCAAGAACGAATTACAGAACCATTATTCCATACTTTCGCAACTTTTTCATAATCATAATCAAAGTCACTTTTTTCTAATACTTCAAATCCTTCACCGATTGCAGCCATCATACCGTATTCGATACCATTATGAACCATTTTTAGGAAATGTCCACTACCAATTTTACCTGCGTATAGGAAACCATTTTCTACTGAAGTATCTTTAAAGATTGGTTCTACGATTTCCCAAGCTTCTTGGTCTCCACCAACCATATAACAAGCACCGTTACGCGCGCCTTCCATACCGCCTGAAGTACCAGCATCCATGAATCGGATACCATGTTCTTTTAATTCATCATAACGTCTAATAGACTCTTTATAATGTGAGTTTCCTGCTTCAATGATAATATCCCCTTCTGATAAGAATGGTTTAACATCATTAATGACAGAATCTACTACTCCATGTGGTACCATAATCCACAGAACTCTTGGAGTATCAAGATTTTTTACTAATTCTTCTAAGCTTGAAGTACCGACAGCACCAAAGCCTTTCATTTCCTCTACAGCAGCAGTATTTAAATCAAATGCTACTACTTCGTGATTATGATCCATTAAATTTTGACCTAAGTTTAGACCCATTTTTCCTAATCCAATTAAACCAACTTTCATTACGTTATCCTCCCATATTATCTACAGTAATATTAATGTTTTTCTCTAAGTAAAAATTTTTATGATAAAAAAATAAATTAAATATTATTTAATCAAGAATTTAATAAAGTTTTACTTACGTTTACTACATTCTCAGTACTAAAGCCAAATAATTCCATTACTTCATTACCTGTTCCAGATGCTCCAAAAGTCTCAATTGAGATTTTTTTACCTTTGAAACCAATATAGCGTTCCCATCCAAGAGAAATCCCCATTTCAATTGAAACACGGTTTAATAAATGTGATGGTAAAACAGACTCTTTGTATTCATCTGCTTGCTGATCGAATAGCTCCCAACTTGGCATTGCTACTACACGAACTGATAAGTTTTCTTTTTCTAACTCATTTTTACTATTCACTGCAAGTGACACTTCTGAACCTGTAGCGATTAAAATTAAGTCTGGTTGATCGTTCGTTTCAGTTAAAACATATCCACCTTTTGAAAGATTATCTAATCTAGATGCTGTTTCTTCAAATACAGGTAAATTTTGACGACTTAATACTAGAGCGATTGGTCCATTTGTATTTTGTAACGCATATGCCCAAGCATTAGCTGTTTCATTTGCGTCTGACGGACGAATAACTGTTAAACCAGGGATTGCACGTAAAGCAGCTAAATGTTCAACTGGCTCATGTGTAGGGCCGTCTTCACCAACTGCAATTGAGTCATGAGTGAATACATATGTTACTGGTAATTTTTGTAATGCTGCTAAACGAATTGATGGACGTAAATAATCATTAAATACGAAGAATGTACTTACAAAAGGCTTAACTCCACCATGTAATGCCATACCATTTGCAGCAGCACCCATCGCATGCTCACGTACACCAAAATAAATATTGCGTCCAGCAAATGATTCGACAGCAAACTTACTTTCATCTTTAATATCTGTCATTGTTGAATGAGATAAATCTGCGCTTCCACCGAAAATTTCAGGAACAGTTTTAATGTAGTGATTAATTGCTTCTCCACTTGCAACACGTGTAGAGATTGTTTTATTCTCGTCAAAAGTTAATAAATCTTCTGTTTCGATTAAAACTTCACCTTTAATTGCTTTTTCAAGCTGAGCTGCTAATTCTGGGTAAGCTTCACGGTATGCATTAAATAATTGTTTCCACTCAGCTTCTTTTTCACTGCCTTTTTCTTGTATTTCTTTGAAATGTAATTTAACTTCTTCTGGTACAAAGAAATCTTCTTCGTAGTTCCAAGCATATGCTTTTTTCGTTTCTTTAGCTTCTTCAAGACCTAATGGATTACCATGGGCTTTATTTGTACCAGCCACTTTTGGACTTCCGTAACCAATAATTGTTCTAACTTCAATTATTGTCGGTTGGTCTGTGTTTTGTTTAGCTTGTTCGATCGCTTTAGAAATTTCTACATGATCGTTTCCATCTTCTACTCTTAAATATTGCCAGTTAAATGATTCAGCTCTCTTTTTCATATCTTCTGAATAAGAAAGATTTAATGTACCATCTAATGAAATATCGTTAGAATCGTATAATACAACTAACTTTCCAAGTTTCATATGGCCAGCAAGTGACATTGCTTCGTATGCAACACCTTCCATTAAATCACCATCACCAACTAATGCATAAGTAAAGTGATCAATAATAGAAAGGTTATCTTTGTTAAATTTACCTGCTAAATGAGCTTCAGCCATTGCCATACCAACAGCAGTAGCAATACCTTGTCCTAATGGGCCAGTCGTAGCTTCAACACCATCTGTGTGTCCAAATTCTGGATGTCCAGGTGTTTTACTATTTAGTTTACGGAAATTTTTAAGGTCTTGGATTGAAACATCGTAACCTGCAAGATGTAGTAAACTATATAACATACTTGAACCATGACCAGCAGATAATACAAAACGGTCACGGTCAAACCATTTTGAACTTTTTGGATTATGCTTTAAATGATCTGCCCATAATGCATATGCCATTGGCGCTGCACCCATTGGTAAACCAGGATGACCAGAATTAGCTTGGTTAATCGCATCAATTGAAAGTGTACGGATTGTATTAATTGATAATGTAGAAATCGAACTCATAATTTAAATACTCCTTTTTAGATCTGTTTTGTTGTTTTCATTTTCTTGTACAAAATCTGTATCTAACCACCATTTGAAACCATCTTCTGCTAATAATTCATCAGCAGCTTCTGGACCAAATGAACCGGATTTATAAGTATGAAGTGGTACTAAATTTTCTTCAAATGCTTCTAAAATTGGTTGAACCCATTGCCATGATAATTCTACTTCATTCCAATGAGCAAAAAATTTCGAATCGCCTCGTAACGCATCGTAAACTAATAACTCATACGCTTCTGGACGATCTTCTTTATTTGCAAAATACTCAGCTTGTACGGGTTCAATATTGCCCTCTACGTTTTTGCTATTTAAATAGAAAGAAACTCTTTCATTTGGATTAATTTCAATAACTAATAAATTTGGTCCATTATTAGTTCTGTTCTTTTTAGCAAGGTTTTGAATCGGGCTTTTAAATTCAAATACGATTCGAGTAGATTTTTCTTTCATTCTTTTACCTGTACGGATATAGAATGGGATTCCCTTCCAAAAATCGTTTTCGATTAATACTCTTGCTGCTACATAAGTATCATTTTGTGATGAAAACTCAATTCCTGGTTCTTGTCTATATGCAACTACTTTCTTACCATTTTGTTCACCAGAACCATATTGACCTCGAACGACATGAGAAACTACTTCTTCTTTTGATAGAGGTCGAAGAGATTCAAGAACCTTTTTCTTCTCAGCTCTAACATCACTTGCAGTATTTTGGTTAGTTAAATGCATAGCAGACATCATTAACATTTGTAACATATGATTTTGGAACATATCTCGAATTGCTCCAGATTTATCATAATAACCCGCTCGTTCTTCAACTCCGACTGTTTCACTTGCCGTAATTTGAACATTTGCGATATATTGATTGTTCCATAACGCTTGTAAAACTGGATTAGCAAACTCTAAAGCTTCTAAGTTTTGAACCATTGGTTTGCCTAAGTAATGATCAATTCGGAAAATCTCATCTTCTTTAAAAGACTTACTTAATTTTTCATTTAAATCTCTAGCAGTCTTTAAGTCACGTCCAAAAGGTTTTTCAATGATTAGACGCTTCCAACCTTTTGTCGTACCTAGTCCACTTTCCTTAATATTTGATGCAATAACTTCAAAAAATTCTGGTGCTACCGATAAATAAAATAATCTGTTTTCAGGAATCAGTAATTCCTGTTCTCTTTCTTTAACTAATTCTAATAAATCAACGAATCCTTCTTTATTCGTAATATCTAGCTGTTGATAACGAATTGAATCTAGAAATTCTTTGACCATTTTTTGATCTTCTAAAGAACGTCTTGAAAAAGTATTTAGTGATTGCATTACTTGATTCTGAAATTCGTCATTTGAAAAATCTTTCCTACCAATTCCAATGATTGAAAAAGACTCAGGCATCTTTTGGTCAATATATAAATTATATAAAGCAGGAAAAATTTTTCGTTTTGCTAAATCGCCAGTGGCTCCGAACAATACAAATGACATAGAATCCATTAACTTAACCTCCTCTTAGTCGAACTTTTAAATAGTTGTTAATAAAAAATATATTTTCAAACGATCCTTAATTTTATTTAGAGCTATTTTTAGTTCAAATAATTCATTCCAACATCTATTCGGAAAATATTTTTTACCCAAACCTATAATACATGAAAAAAATTTTTCTTTCCAATAAAATGCTTATGTTTCTATTTATTGGATTTTTTTAATTTATTTGCGAGACTTCAGGCGAAGACAGAGGAGTAGTTGCACTTATACTTAATTCCAAAAATTGGTAACTAGTCGTTTTTTCCTCTCTGCTACCAATTTACTTTCAAGTGAAAAAAAGCCTTAATTAACTTTTTAAGTTAATTAAGGCTTTAGAATGAAATATTATGTGAAAATCAATCTTAGGCTAGTTAAAACTAAACCAATAATAAATCCACAAACAGCTCCATTTACACGAATCCAAGTAATATCCTTACCAATTTTATTTTCCAATAAATCAGTTATTTCTTCAGTAGATAATTTTTCAATATTGAATCTAACTAAATCACTAATTTTGTGATGATATTTTTCAACTGTATTATTTAATAGTTTCTTAAAACTTTGCTCAACATTATCAATCCAATTCGAATATTTAATAAAGCTGATCGTTTTTTCGATGGCATTTAAAATAAATTTTTCATCTTCAATTTTATTTCTAAACATTTTAATTGCTTGATCTACAATATATTCATAGCCTTTATTTTTCCATTCATCTAATTGGCGAATAATGTTTTCATTCGATTTATTTTTTTCAGCTTCCAATCGAATAAACGATAAAATGAAATTCCGTCTGTCACTATTAGGGTGTTTTAATTCGGTTAGTAAATCGATTAATCCGCTATGTATAAATTCTGTTATTTTCTCTTCTCCAATCATTGGTAGAAAAGCTTTAATCATAAAAAACTTTCGCTCGATAAACTGTATAACTTCTTTGCCAATTAATTCCTTAATATGTGGTAGGCTAACTGTTTCTTCGATTTTATTAATTAAAAATTCATATGTCTTTGCATCCCATTCTTTTTCAATAACTGTATCGACAGCTTTACTTAATAAGTTCTGAGATGATATGGAATCAATTGTCGGTTTAAATGTATTTAATAAAAATTTTTTGATTGTATCATCCTGAATAGATGCACCAAACTGCTTGATTGAATGAACCATTTTATTTTTTGATTCATCATTTTCAAGCATCTTTTCAAACGCATTAATACCTTGATTAATCCAATCACGTTCTTCTACCTTTTCAATTAAACTTTCCTTACTTAGCCATTGATTATTAAGTGTGCTTAAAATCCCCTCGGTAATCTTTTTTCTATTTTTAGGCAATAAAGCTGTATGTGGGATCGGTATACCAAGAGGATGACGAAACATTGCAGTTACTGCAAACCAATCCGCAAGACCACCTACTAAAGCTGCCTCAAATCCACCAGAAAGGATTTGAAATAATTTAGATTGAAACGGCATTGTTGCAGCGAAACCACAAGTTGCCACTATAAGTGAAATATTGGCTAGCCGTTTTGAATTCTTTTCTTTCATTTACTAAAAGCCTCCTGTATCTATTTGAAAATAGTATATCATTCCTTTAATCTATTTTCTAAAATCAATTTTAAATATCAGGTCAAAACAGTCTTTTTTAATAATTTTTATTTACCTTTGGAATTCAATTAAATTATAAAACAAATACCCTTCTTCTTAAGAGAGAAGGGTATTTTTATTTCGAATATGATTTTAAGATGAACTAGTTGGTTGAAAATGAACCTACAATTCCACGGTAACAACTACAAAAAAATCTTTTATTAAAAAATATGTTATTGAACTTGCAGGTCAAAGAAATGTGAAATAACATTTTTATCTTCATTTAATATCATTAGTTCGTAGTTTTCAATTCGTTTACTCTCTTTTTCATCAACCGCTGATAAGTTCGATATCGTTTCTATCGATTGATTAAAGACATACTCTGATTTATTTTTCGTTACTTTAATCTCTATTGGTTCTGCAGCTCGGTCAAATACGTTATTAAGTGTATCTGTTTCGATAATTGGAGCAAAGGTAAAGTAAAATGGTTTTTTCGTATGTATCATTTTCTCTCTTAGTTTTTCATTAATAGAAACATTTAATGAAAATGTTAAGATATTTCCATTCTTTTCAAGTTTGTATTCATTTGTTTTGAAGTTATCGCTATTTACATCTTTTACATATTCATATATAGAGTTATATGTATTTGAATTTGTTTTAGAGCCTATCGCTTCTGATTTTGTGTTGCTATTTGTGACATTACTTTCACAACTACACATCGTTAGCAAACTTAAACATAGAGAACATGCAACTATTATTTTAGATATTTTCATATTTTATTCTCCCGTATTCTATAAAGAACGGAGTAACAGACTCCGTTCTTTATGCTTTATTTTACCGTTTCGAAGTCTACATCAACAGGATTTAATTAGAAACCTTTACCAGTGCTTACGATAGCTGAACCGGATTTTCTTCATCAAATAAAACCCCCAACCGGCACCAAGCCACAAGTCCTTTTGCCAGTTAGTTGAATAAATAATCAACAATTTACTTTAACAGAGCCAAAATATTAAAAAATTTTGGCCTTGTGTGATTTTTTTCATATTAGTAAAGTTTTTTTAACTAACTAACAAAAAAGAGACTGTTTTCACAGCCTCAATGTATTACGTATCTATCTGTTAACCTAATTTTGAAGCAGTTGAGTTCACACTAATTTAATTAAAAATTCAATTGAAAATGATGACAAGTAATATTTAAACTATTTTTAAGATAAAACCTATGAGCATCGTAACGTTGTACCCCTGAATCTAGATGGAATTGTTCACAATTATTTTGTTTTGCTTCATTAATTAACCAGTTCCACAAAAGTTGTGCATAGCCCTTTTTACGATGATTTTCACTTGTAATTAAGTCATCAACATAAAAGTATTTCCCCCAAGCTAATGATTCTGTTATACGATAACCAGCAACAGCTGTTACTTCATCATTTTCGATCACTGCCACAAGATGATAATTATTTGTGTTGATTAATCTGTTAATCGTGTTAACAAATTCATCTTCTTTTAAATGTGGACGTAATTGACTGACTGTTTGAAACGTTTTCAAAATATCCGAACTACTCTTCATTATTTTTACTTCTGCCATCTTTTATCTCTCCATTCACAAAAAACGTTCTACTATAAAAATACCACAATTTTCTATCTTTTTTTATGAATTGGTGTTTTTTAATTTTTGGTATATGGCTCGAAACCTTTTTGACTAATAAAAAGCTGATCCTCTGAAAAATACTTTTTAAAGCGCTGATAAACTACTAGATAAGCTTCTGGACCGTACCATTCTTGTAAATTAAGCTCAGTATATTTTTCTTCAATACCAAGGCGACCTGTTCGTTTCCCTCCGCTTCCGTCACCCATGAAAAAATCATCGATACAGATTCTATGAACAATTTCTGATAACTTTTTTGGAAAATCCTCGCTACTAGGCAGAATAGGAGTGATTGTAGCTTGGGTTGGAATTCCAGCTTTTACAAGTTCTTCGATCGTTTTAAGTCGTGCATTAATAGGAGGTGCAATTGGTGAGAAAGACTTTCTTATTTCATCCAAGTCAGTTTCAATCGTCATACTTACTCGTACTTTCTCCTTAAAAAGCTTTAAGAGATCAATATCTCTTTTTACAAGGGGACTCCGAGTTTGAACGAATAAAAAATCTGGTTGATTTTGCAGCATGACTTCTAATAGACTTCTAGTCAATCTTTCTTTAAATTCAATCGGTTGATATGGATCTGTGCTAGAAGACATAAAAATAGTTACTTTATCTTTGCTTTTAGCCTTTTTCAATTCTTTGTCTAAAATAGTAGGGGCACTCTGCTTAATATCAACCCAACTACCCCATTCTTTTTTTCGGAAAAGTGAAACAGGCATTTGTCTTACATAGCAATTATCACATTACTTTTCAAATTTATAATAGGGAATTCGCAACCTTTCATTTCAATTTCCTATGAGAATATAAGGTTATTACTTATTTATTTCCTTTCATAGAAATCAAATTTAATTTAAAAACAAGTAAAACACAAGATAGGTTCACACAACAAATATTACAAATTTTTCTTTAATTTATCTTCTTAATAATTTTTTTCCTCATTATTTACGCTACCTTAAATAAATATAAACAGTCAAAATCAAGATAACTTACTCGAATAGCTACTTTATAGAGTTTAAATAATATTTGAAATACAATAATAGTTAATAAAGTTATTTTTATTTGTTTTTTGAACAAATGAATTTTCACATAGGAACAAAATTTTTCAAAGTTCAATAAACGAGATGGTCAACTTTCCTACCATAAAGTGTAAGATGTGCACTGATACAGATATATTATCGGTAGAACCCAATAAAGCGAATTTGCATATGAGTAAGATGGGTTGCTTCTGAAACTTTAAAAAATGGCAGTTTAGTTTAAGGCTCTGTTAAGTTAAAATGTTGATTGTTCAAATGAAAAAAGGCTATCAAATTAGACAAACTTTAGGCACTCATATAAAAAATACAATGCTTTAGTTGTACAACGAAATTTATAAAACATGTAGATTTTCGATTGTAAAATACATTATATTATTTTTTTTGTAATCCCAATATTGCTTCACAGAGATAATTAAAAAGCTTTGTTTAAAATCAATCCAAAGTTCAAATTCCAAAACATATCCCGAACCATCATCGTATTTATAAAAATTCACCTCCTGATAAGTAATATTAGGTGAAATAGTATCTTCCTTTTTTATTTACTACTGAACAGTATCTTTGTACTGTGCAGCAACTAGATCTGTTGTTTTTCATTTTTCTTGTTAAACATAAGCCCCCTTTAACTTAACAACGAGAATATTATTCACTATGAATTACTAAGAGGAAATAACCAAAAGGTAAATACACTTCGTTTTGAATAATTTTTGAACTAACTTTTCCACGTCTATTTCTCCAAATACTTTCACCGTTCCAACACCTTCAAACGTGTGTTCCTCTGAATCTTCTTTTCCGTTCGTATATCCCTCAATGATAGTCTTCTCCATGTTGTCTCCTCCTTGGTACAATTTATGAGGACATTTGATTCTCCTATTTAGAGTAACAACATTGAAAAGAAAGTGTGAGTTTTTAATGGAATAAATTGGTTTGTTCAACTATCATTGAATCAAGAAAACAAAAAGAAATGGGGAGTAATATGGGGAAAATCAATATCAATCCATTTGAAGGAATAACAGAAGTTGATCTCAATAAGTGTACAAAAGAGAGTCCCTTGAAAGACTTTGAACTTCCAAAAGGAATGTTTGAAAAAGAAGACGATCATTTAATGAACTTAGATAATTGGGACACACAACATTGGGAAACAGTCTTGGAAAATAGGTTGCTCTCGGTGGATCGCAATTTTGGTTACACAATGTTTTACTATTACAAAGGCATTCCAGATGTTGAATGGTATATGTCCCCTGGGAAAAACGGAAAGTCCGTCCAATATTACCCTCACTTTGAAGAAATACATTACAGTACCTTTTACAACTTCACTTACTTTGTGGACACGTTCTTTCTAAAGGCTTACACCTTGTATGAAACGATTGGACATTTGTTGTTCAAACTTTACGACTTTGAAATCAATGAGGTCGATCCAAGAGACCAAGTGAGTTTCAACAGTGCAATCTTTAAACTAAAAAACGTGAACCGTGCATTGTACAAAGACCTAAACAAAGTTAAATACTCTAATGACTTCCAAATTGGTGTGAAAATGAGGAATGACATTGCACACAATCACCCTCCATACCACATAGATTCAGGAATAAGAAAATCACATGGAGTAACTACTTTTGGTGTGGGGAAATACACAACTTCAAGTGAAATTAAAGCAGCAATGATTGGATTGCTTAGAAGTATCAAGGCAACATTTGAAGTGCTTGAAAAACACTTACCTATAAAAGAAGTAACCAAATAAAAAAAAGAGGAGCCAATTAAGGTTCCTCTTTGAATTTTATAACGATTTCTTTTCAGGATTTTCATAATACCCAACAGTCAATTCTTCCTTCATTATCTCCAACAATTCTTTTCGCAATTCTTCAAGCCTTTCTCTATGAAGCTCTATTTTCTCTCTAATTTCTTTTTTCTCTCCTATTTCAACTTCTTCTCTGTACCAGTCATGTTCTAATAATAACTGCCTTTGTTCTCCAACTATTTTTTCACAAAGTTCCGCCACTGTTTCCGATTGATACAATAATGTTTCACTAAACAGTTGGTAAGCATCTAATCTTAAAGTATCTGCTTCAAAAAACTTTTTATGTTGTATCACAGTATGTAATTCCTTTTGCATTACCTGAAGAAAACGAATTGTTGTTAACACTTTCCATTTTTATATATAACGTAGTTGCGTAGTAATGGTCTAATGTCAATTATTGAATTAGATATCTTTTATGCTGCTCTCGCTTTCGCTCATGAGTAATCTTTACATACCATAGTGTCGCATCAGGTGAACTATGACCTAAGAGCTCTTGAATCGCAACCAATTCAGCACCATTATTTAAGGTTAAAGTAGCAAAAGTGTGTCTTAAAACATGGGGACTTACTTTGTCTTGTAAACCTGCTTTTTGAGCGATTATACCTATTTCTCTTTGTATTCCTCGTTTTGATAACCTTCTGTAAGGTTTTCTCTCCGTAATCATCAAAGCATCACAGTTGTCATTTCTTCCTTTTAAATATTTATCTAAATGATACATTGCTCTAATCGAAAAATAGACTTCCCTTTGTTTATCACCTTTACCAATAACTAATGTGCTCATATTTTGTAGATTAATATCAGCTGTATCTAATCCATGAACTTCAGACAATCTACAACCCGTCGCATATAATATTTCTAGAAAAGCACGCTGCCTGACTGTATCGCAGGATTCCCTTAGCATTTCTAGTTCTTGAATTGATAATGATTTAGGAAGTCGGTATTCCTCTTTTGGAGCTTTTAATTTGGTCGTTGGATCACGTTTGATATATTCTTCTGAAGCTAACCAACTAAAAAAACTCTTTAAAACAGATAATTTCTTTCTAATTGTGCTCGTTTTCAAGGTCCCATCTTGATTTAAATATATTCGAACATCTGCTGTAGTTATGTCCTCTGCCTTCTTTTTTACGATATCAGCAAACATACTTAATTCCATGAGGTAGTTGTCTAGAGTAATAGAACTTAAACCTTCTAGTTTTTTTGCCGAGATGAACAATTGTATTTTATCCTCAAGGTCAGGATGTACCTCACCTAACTCAACTCTTTGAAAATAATACTCTGATAGAACAGTAGATAATTTATTCTTTGTAGTTTCCACTTCAATATTAGGATACAAATCTTTAAAGTAGCAACTAAATCTGATAATATTTGCTCACCTAGATTCATAATAATCAACTCTCCTTAGTTCTTATTAGTAACTAAGGATTACCTATACAAACAGCAAAAATACCAACTGAGTGAGTATGGACCTTTTTTTGTCTTTAATTTTATCCTTTGAATAAGAAAGAGACGATTACTTTCGGGCTAATCGTCTCATAATGCTTGTGTATAGCTAGTATTTTGGTACTGTTCAGCAATGACCTTGTTTTAGAATTACTTCTAGATTAAAGCCTTAATAATTTCGTTGTCCATATTAAACATAAAACAATCGTTATTGCACTTCTGTCGTTCCAATGTATATGTTCTCTTTATCAAAAATGAGGTCGATTGGCTGATTATATAGTTTGTTAACTGTATTAATGTTTTCAACGAAAGGTCGGATGTAATCGTTCTGCATTTCTATAAATTGTTTAAAATTTTTCATAGTCTGCTCTGTTCTCTCTGAACGTTTCATTTCCAGTTTGTTGCTGATCAACACAGTGGTCATACCAAAAATTTTTTTAATGTCTCCGTCCTTTGCTAAATTATCTCCTATTCCTCTGCTAACGCTTATCGATCCCTTATGCATTTTGGACTGTAATGAGGACTGAGCATATTTTTTTATTTGGTCATAGCACTCAGTGGAGAGTTCACTATACTTAAGTGAATAATCTTCTATTTTTTTAGAAATACCATCAAGATATTCAGGCTTAAAGTTTTCTAAAAGAATTACTTCAAGGAACGAAGAAAAGGAATACAAATATAAAGCAAGTTGGTAGTCTTTAAACTCAGAGTAAAATTCTTCAAGTTGCTTTTTTACCCATTGATCCCAATAAAAAAAAGACTTTTTATTTATTTTAGTTGTTATCCGCTCTCTATATAACTCAATTTTTCTTTCTGCCCCCTGCCTGATACCCAGGACACTATTATAATTGCTATCTATATATTTATCGTTGTTCCAATTGTATTTATAATTACTAAGAACATCCGTCAAAAAATTGAGATCACCTCTAAGATCGGACCTCTCTTTTTGTACAAGAAAATCAAGGGTTTCTCGCTGCATTTCTTGGATGTTGTCGAGTTTTTTGTCAATGGTGGCTAGAGTCGTAGCCATAAACAGCATTGTTGGATTAAAGACAAGAGGATTCAACACAGCCTGTCCGCCACCTACTGCACCGTTTTCCTTCAAAACACTTCCTAAGTATCCAGAACCATTTTTGAATTCTGCTAGGTGAGCACCTTTTGGTATCGTTACTTGATATAATCCGCTTGTAGTTCCACCACCATTTATGACATTTCGAAAAGCCGCTGTCAAAGGTTCAAAGGCTGTACCGAGTGTTGTAACTCGCGATAGAGGCAGCTTTGTGTATTTAGCTACACAGATCTGTTCTTCTATAATGGCAGGGTAACATTCAACATCTGTCATTGCTTTTACAATTTCTCTTTTCCTCTCAGCGATTTCGTTAGTTATTTCAAATTCATCTGACATAACTTAACCTCATTCCTTTTTCTTAATGTTCTGCAATTTATAGTATACCTTATGACTATCAAGTTCGCTCCATCAACAAGGAGTAAGCTCTGTTTCTCCATTATATAAACCTATGTTAAGAATCGCCTCCACCGACTAATATAATCTTTTACAGATTTTTCTACCAAATGGGATAATTCATTCTTAGAAAATCACCAAATTCCCTATATCCCTCCCTCACTATTATTTTCTAATGTATCAATTCCCTATCATCTGCTTCTCTTCCCTTTCAAAGTGGAGCAGAAAAATCATCTATTAAGAACTTTGATGCGTAGTAATGGTCTACTATGAATCTACGACTTGCTTATAAACATTACTGCCAAATACTTAAATTAAAAAAGCAGCAATGAACTGATCAAACGGGCTTTTAATTAAGATTTTCTTCAATAATATTTTTAAGAAAGGATTATTGGAGAGAATTTTCTAATGTTATTATCCGCTGCTTGGCAAAATTACTATAATGATAAGTTAATCGAAGGATAATGCCGAATTAAGTGTTTATTGTGGTAATGAGAATACCCACACAAAATTTTTTGTTACAAATCTATTAAAAGTGTTTTTTAAACTTCTGAACATTTGTCTAAATTTAACAATATTTTATCCATATGTTTATTTAATCATCATTGAAAGAAAGGCAATTTGATTGATTTAACCTTACAAATTGTAAGGTTTTTCTATTTACAACTATTTTTTTGAAAAAGGTATATAGAATGACATTGCCGTCTAGACTGTTCTTAAAAAGTTTAGGGGCGTTAATATGATACTAAAGAACATTTTACAAGTTGGTACAAACAACGATAAAATCAACAGCTTTATGGCAGGAGGATTAATTGGAGATTCAAATTTAAACCGAGCAAAACCTACACATAGTGCAAGATATTATGTAAAACATACTGCGTCCGATAAAGCATACATATTGGAAAAACTTGATTTTATTAAAAATTATCCTGATTTAATTCCTCTTCAAAATAAAGATAATATCGTTAATGAAAGAGATTGTCATCATTCTAAGAAAAAAAAAACTTATAAAGCAGTTGAAATTCAGTCATTACGAAGTAAGTATCTTACGGTTCTTCATGATTCATGGTATGTAACAGTAAAAAACATTTCACGTGTAAGGTGGAAAAAAGTCATTCCTAGAGACTTCATTAAAGCATATTTTGATGAATTTTCACTGTCTATATTATTTTATGATGATGGACATTTGAAACTAGTTAATGGTTCGTTGAATATGGTTTTTTCATTGCAAAAGTTGTTTGTAGATGACGAAGCAGGCGTAATTTGGCTAGCTGAATTCTTAGAAGAAAAGTTTAATGTGAAAGTAACTGTAACAAAATATGGAGAATTATATATTTATCGTACTAGAGATGTCATTCATTTATGTAAAATTATACTTATGTATGAATTTAAAAGCATGAGTAGAAAATTAGCTGTACTGCAAGAATACCTTAAAGATAGTGAAAAGGAAGTAGCTTTGTTTCTAAAAGAAAAACAGACCTTTAGTTATCCAACTGTAACAAAAAGGGTTAAATTTTTCATTTCTCATTCAGAAAAACAATTTCTACAATCGTTTAATCCAATTTCTGTTGACGCTAAAATCCAATATGAATTACAAACAATCTTTTTAAATAGTGAATCGTATGACGCCTTTAACTTAATTCATATCCATTCGAATGTTCAAAATAATATTGATACGACCCCTTATCTGATAAATTTAAGTGAGTATACAAATAAAGGAATAGATTTATTATCACTACTAACGGGTGCTACTAAGTCTAATTGTTTATCTTATATTATTGGTAGATTAAAGGGAAAAGAAGAACCATTCTTAAATATTATTCAAACTGCTAAATATATAAATATTCCTCGAACTTCACTTAACTACCAAATTGCAAAAAATAATTTTCCATGTAAATTGCATACTTACGACATAAATAATAGTAAGGATAGTCAAAAGTTTTTTCATATTGATGATTTGAAAGCTGTAATATGTTGACTTTAAGATAAAGATGATTTATCTGTTTAAAGAAATTGGACCATTCTGTTTTATGGCTCTATATTTTGAATTTTAAGTTTTTAACTGTAAGATGTTGTTACTCTATTCGCTCCATTTTTTCTAAATCCGGCATCAACAACTATGACCATAAAAGTGGAGCAATTTTGCGGATCAAACAGAATGGCTTACGCGTTTCACAGACGGAACAATCTATGCGGAAAAACAAAAGTTACCCCTATTTTCCTTGAGTAATTGATCAAAATTAATTAGTACCATCAAATTGTTTTTAATGAACCATTAGAAACATTCGTTCTTATTTTCAGAATAAAAAACATACGTTCGGTTATTCTAAGAGTAAAGAAAGGGAGGCTAATTATAATGGAATTAAATGCAGAACAAATCGCTTTACAATTACTTGAACAGGGGATATTTCAGGAATACAAGGAAGCTGAAAAGCATTTAAAAATAATAAAGGAAGAATTCCGTAATCGATTAAATACTTACGAGGGGAGCAGATTTGAATTTATCAAACATAATTTGGTGGCGAAGTTTACTCGAAGAAAAAAATATCATTATACAGATCAAGTTGCTTTAAATGATTATTTGCATAACATAGGTATCCTTCCTGCTGTTATAAAGATCTCTCATAAATGTATTAAAGATAATCCGAATTTAGTAAAACAGCTAGAACCTTTCCGGCAAAAAGATACATTCTATGTAAGACCTACTTTGAAGCCTGAGGGAAGAATAGATATAATTGCACATAGTATTGCTCCCTTTGAAAATTTGGATATAGATAGTCTTGCTGTTTTGTTTAACAGGTTCTATGAAATCCACAAGAAAATGCAATATTTTTATGATATGGCCAAGCAAAGAATGTTACATTGTCCAATTCTTCAAAAAGAAAAAAAAATCAACTTTAAGTATGGGAGCCTTTCTCTCGTTAAATGCCAACCTGTATATGACTCCAATATGATATTTAATGATTTGGGTGCTGAATTATTAATAAATTATGGACAGGTTTCCCTTGAAAAGTTGCAAGAGTACATATTAAAGGGAATTTTGTCTGAACGAGATCTTGATCAATACAGGATTGTCATAGACATTCTTCTTTCATTTCACTTACTTCCTTTAGATGTTGAGCAACAAATCCTAGAAAGATTTCATAACAAGCGTATTATGACTTCTTTAAATTCCTATCTATCAAGTCGTAGAGTGGACTCTTAAAAAAGAACATATATTTTTTATAAGGGGCGGTTATTAATGGACGATAAGAACAAACATTTCGTGCAAAACTCTTACCAATCCGGTTATCAAAAAGGATTTAATGATGGTTACCACCAAGGTCAGGAGCTATTAAAACAACAAATTTTAGAGCGTATGAGGGATCAGAAATTAATCATTAAACAGCTATCATCAATTAAAACTCAGGAGAATTTTAGGTTTCGGCGAGAGTTTTGACAACGTAAAACGACTGATTTTAGTCTGAAAATTGTTACTTATATCTAAAAAAGCACTCGGGTTCAAATGATGGGGATAAAACTTAAAAAATATCAATATTTTGATTTAGAAATATAAGTAACATAACAATTGGTATTAGAGAATGAAATGAGAAAAAGTCATTGCTCAAGAGCAGTGACTTTTATTGTTGTTGTTAATTTTCTTAAGCAACTAATGCATGCATTAGTTGAACATCGATAGGCTGCATCTGCAGTCTTTTATTTACTAATTGTTAGTTTAGTTAGTTAGGGTTACCAAAAATTTCAATATATTCCCTGAGTAGAATTAAGAAATACTGAAAAGAAATACGGGAATCTAATGTTTTAGACTCTTTTTAATTGAAACGAATTTAAAATAATAAAATCTTTATAGATGTATATATTAGTACGACCAATAAAAGTAATAGTTATATACTTTTTCATTAATTTAGTATTGATAAAAATTAACACCACTTTGATCTGTATACTGTCATTTAGGATTTTTTCTTATCCTAAGACTCGTTAAATCGACGAAGATAAGGTTCCTCTTTTCTAATAGTTTTTAACCGGGCCGTGTATTGCCATCACGCCAAAATTAGCTCATTTTTTTTATTATTTTAAAAAGTAATAATAGGAGCTTTTATCAACAGTTAAAATTTTGTATTTTTCAAAAATAAAAACAGTTATATATTATTTATTATCAATGAAATTAACTATTCTTTGAACTGTTTCATGAATTAACATTATTTCTTTTGTACTTCTGGATTCTAAAAGTTCTATATGCAACTTTAAAAGCCAGCCCCTATCCAAATCGTTAGCAGAGAAACTTAGACTGTCTTGATGAAAAATTAAGGATGGAGAAACGTTTAAAGCAATACATATTTTTTCAAGGGTTTCTAATGAAATATTTCTTTCGCCACGTTCTATCCCTCCGATATAGGTATAATGAACATCTGCCTTTTCAGCAAGTTCTTCTTGAGTTAACCCATTAAGTTTGCGGAAATATCGAACTTTGGTACCTACCAAGTTTAAAAATTCGGTCATAAATTTCACCTCTCTTCTATGGTAGAAGAGTAAAAAAAAGGATTACAGTAGTATAAATTAGAAAAAAATGTCAATATTAATACTTATAAGTATTAAAAGGAGGTAAAAACAATGACTTTTCTTAGGGCTAGAATAAAAATAAGAGGTACAAGGCCACTACTTTATAATAATATGAGGTTAGATGCCATATCTCCCTTTCGAAAAGAAAAATCTGGAGTTCCGGGAAATAATCCGGAGGAATGGAAAAACACGTATTTAGCGACCTCAAATGGTCAACTTTATTTAAAACCCGATTACTTATTTTCTTCTATAAGATCCGGTGCAAAACATACAAAAAAAGGATTAGGTTCACTCGAGCCAAGCGTTTCTGCTACATTACATATATTAGATGAAATAATTCTAATAAATAGACATATTTCAATTGATGCAATAGATGATGATCATAAGAAAGATGTTTATATTGATGTACGTCCTGTAACTAGAAATAAAGTAAAAAACATTCGTTATCGTTTAGCAGTAAGTCCTGGTTGGGAAGCTGAATTTGATATCGCCTGGGAATCTACCTTAATCGCAAGAAATCAAATGCAATCAATTTGCATCGATGCAGGTCTCTTTGCTGGTATTGGTGATGCAAGAAAATTAGGTTATGGCAGATTTGAAATATGTTCATTTACTATACAAGAGGAGATTGTAAATGCCTAAAGTAAGAGTTCCTAAAGAAACCTGGGTAAATAACGTTAGACCACTCATTTGGAAAAGGGATGGAAAAAAATGTGTTAGATGTAGAATAAATTTATCTCTTAATGAATGTCATATAGACCATATTAAAAGTGGGAAATTCGCAAATAACTATTTTACGAATCTAAGGACATTATGTAGGAGATGCCATGTTTTAAGAGATGATAAAAATCATTTAGGAATGATTGCTAGTGCTTTGAGAGATGAAATTATCCCGACTGATTGGAGAAAGTATACCTGGGAGGGATAAGTTAAAAAAGTAAATGTTTTTAAGTTATTCTTTTGTTTTGATATGCTAAAGTTATTAAGGTACGGTATGGTAAACTGTGAGTAAGCAGATAATAATATAATAAAAAGGGATTAATAATATAGAACTACCATTTTGAGAGCACATATCAGTAAAATATCGAAACAGTGATTACTGTTCAATAGGATTGACCTACCTATTGCTGATGAGAATATGGTCAAATCTGGTATGGTTGGGTGCGGTTAGGTACGCCGCGGTTCGGTTACGTGTGGTGTGGTATGGATAGTAGACTTATTTTTCATTGCTTTACTACCTTGTGTTTTAGTTCAGTTGATTAGTGATTAAATTTTATTCCCTTGATGGTAAAATAAAATCCCCCAATAGTAGACTGCCAATCCATTTTATGAGATTGGCTTTTTATCATGTCTACTATAAAGGGAAAATATCAATCTACCAAAACAAATCGGTCCATTTGGTTTAAAATTACTTTTTGTTTGGAGCTTACAAGATTTATACAAATGTATTTTTCAACTCATAGCAATAAATCTTCAAATTGACTTATGCAAAGCCATTAGATATAAGACAAAGTATAGCTTATTTCTTTATTAAACTTTTTTAGAGAGGTTAAATTATTATTAAAACAAAAAGCTTTTTATTGCTATATTGTGATATTTCAAATGCTTACCATTTTATAAGAAATAGTTTCAACTTTTTGTTGCCTTGTTCAAAACATTGGAAGCTTTGTTAAAATATATACTATCTAATTCAATCCCAATAAAATTACGTTTTAGATTTATAGCAGCTTGTCCCGTGGATCCGGATCCCATAAAACAATCTAAAACTGTTTCACTTTCATTAGTATGAGTGGAGATAATTTTTTCTAGTAGAGTAACAGGCTTTTGACAAGGGTGAAATCTAACTTTTCCACTTACAATTGGTGCTTCAAAATAAGCCTTATCATAATAGGCATTAAACGTTCTTTTCTTGCCCTTAGTATAGGAAATAAAATACTCTCTGGAATTAGATAAATAATTTACTTTTGCATTAATTGGGACAGGATTTGTTTTTTCCCAAATTCCAATTCTTGGTTGCTTTAACTTCAATTTTTCAGCGTTAAGCCTTATATCACTCATTTTGAAAATATCATAAAAAATTATCATTGTACCACCCGGAACTAGTACTCTCTTAAATTCTTGTAAAAGATTAAACCAATTTATTCTATTTTCTTCTAAATCCCACTCCCCAAACTCCATTGAAATGGAACCAAATTTTTTTTGATCACCACCTCCTTTACTAAAGTTTGTCTTTCTAGATATAAAATATGGCGGATCTGTGCAAATTAAATGAACTGAATTACTAGCAATCTTATTAATTTCTGAATAAGCATCTCCATTTATTAACTTTAAATCTATCTTATAATTTGTCATCAAAATTATCCCCAATCGAATTTAATTTCCTTAGTTGGCTAGGATATTTGAATTAAATTCTATTTATCAAAAGAAAAACTAGGGGACATACATACTTTTTAACAAATTTATAATTTATCTCAAAAATTTATTATCATAGTTCCCATCTTATACGGTAAAAAATATGTAAAGGAACCAAATTATTCAATAAAAAAATCAATATTTATTTTTGTAAATTTTAAAGTAAATTATAAACTTTTATTTGTGGACGTAAAAGTTGAAGAAGATGAATAGGTTAACTACTGACAAAAATAACTAAAATTTTTATAATAAAATTTTCAAAACCAAATTCATGAAACAAAAACAGTAAAAAATTATTTTCTGCCCCACATCTGCCCCATTAGGTTTGTTTCATTCAAATTAAAGTTGTGTTATAAAACAAAAAACCTCTTGATATATAAGAGGTTTAGGTTTGTTCCCAACTGGACTTGAACCAGCGACCCCTACCCTGTCAATTACAGCGTACGAAGATTATTCAGTATTACTGAATATTTTAGGTCGATTAAGTCCATTAAATCAAGTAGTCATTGTAATTTTATACACTACTAGTCTGATATTTCTATTGTTTCTAGTAAGTCTGTGCAATTTTTGTGCAATGATAATCAGTATTACGTTCAAGAGGTAGGGTGCAATTTTTTAATTGTCTTCATTTATTCTTATGTGGATATGTATGTTTACTATTAATTAACTTTTTCAAATCACCTCGGAATAAAGCGTCTTTCATTTCTTTTGGACGAAACGGGATAAAAGGCGCTAAATATGGAACTCCAAGTGATTTAAGAGATGCCATATAAACAATCATAATCACTGTTCCAACTATCAACCCTGTTAGACCAAAAAAATAACCTAAAAATAGAAATACAGTTCGAGTTGTCATCGCTGTACCGTATAGTCCACCTGCTGCAATGGCTATGCTTGCTAAGAAATTAACTCCTACTATAATTAATGTTATTGGATGAATCAATTTCGCAGTTACAGCAGTTTGTCCGACAACAATTGCTCCAATTAGTGAGACGATAATAACGGTTGACTTAGGTATTCGTAAGGAGGCTTCTACAAGTAATTGGAACAACAGCGCTACGAAAAAGATCTCCACCAGAATCGGAAAGACGGTATCTGATTTTTTGAAAAATGAATCAACAAATTGGTGAGGAACCCAGTTATGATGAAAGCGTACCATCGTCACATAGAGACCCAACAACATAATTGACAGAAACCAGCTTAAAAAACGGACCAATCTGTTTGCGTATCTCCCTGATTTTGTATAGTATTCATCCGGTTGTTGAAAATAATGAAGAAATAAAGTGGGTACGATGATCGAATAAGGGGTCCCATTGATTATTATGGCAACTCTACCTTCAAATAACGCTGAAACTACCACACTAGGACGCTCACACGTAAAGGCAAGTGGAAATAGTGTCTTTTTCCCTTCTAATGCATCCTCAATGACTCGTGACTCCATTAAATAAGTTACATCAATTTCTTTTATTTTTTGTCTCGCTTCCTCTAAAACTTTTTCATCGACATACCCCTCCATATAGAGAATCGCTACATCTGTCTTTGTCTCTTTTCCAACTTGTATATTTTCGACACTAAGCTTATGCGTTTGAGACATATTACGAATCATATTAATATTCACCTTCAGATCTTCATTGAATCCAATCAATGGACCCTTTATAGCCCTTTGTGTATCAGGTTCAGTCACTGATTTCTTTTGCCAATCTGAAGAATCCGCTAAAATTCCCTCTTTAAAACCATCAATAAGGACAAGTGTTTTACCCTTAGATAACCCAGTCAAGATTTCATCAAAAGATGTAACAGAACTAACATCAATGATTGATAAATTACGGCATATTAGCGTTTCAATACTTTCGATTTTATGTATCTGTAACAAAGGTGAGAGAATATTTTCCTGTATATTTTGGGTATTCGTAATTCCATCGATATAGATAATAGCAGCATCCCGTTCAATGTCATCATAGATAGTCAATAATCGTATTTTTAAATCAGTTGAAATATGGAGTTGCTCTTTCAAACGATTAAGGTTTTTATTTAAACTTACCGATAAAGTAGATTGTTGTTCTATGTGGTTCACCAATAAACTCCTTCCTTTTTTTAGTTAGTGTCTCCATTATTCTTCTCATTATTTTATTTCAAGTAACTATTCTAAGTTAGTAAGGTCATTTGTTAATATTTATTAAATAGCAATTAGACTTTTTAATTACTAGCAGACTGGGCATATATCCACTTAAAAGGGAGGAAATTCACATCAAACTCAACAATGTAAAATAACTATTACTTAATCATAGTTAGTTAAATTACCAAATCTGATTCATTTAAAAATCAATTTGTTCATTTTTTAAATAACTAAATGGCAGATCATACTACTTTTCAAACTAAAATAGACAAAAAAAAGAGAATCCAATAGATCGGATTCTCTTAAAATTTATTATTCCCCCAAATATATATCAGTAATTTAACATCAATTATTTTAATCCTAATTTAGTTAATACATTATCTAACGTTGCACCTTTATAAGTCTTTTTAGCATTTGGAGCATTTGAAACAGTACTATTTTTTAAACCAAAATTTTTCACTACATAATTCATATCTTTAGCATCAACGATTTTATCAAAGTTAAAGTCAGCTGATGGATTACTAGTTCCCCAGTAAGTTTGTACAGTTAATGCATCCATAATATCGATGACATTATCTTTGTTTGTATCGCCTGCTGCTGCTGCTGGGAGTAAGTCTTTAGTAATTACATAATTAATCCCGCGTTTTTCTCCACGAATTACATCATATGGTTTCACAGTATTATACATCGTAAAATGACCCGGTACATCTACTTTAATTGTATAATTTTGATTGATTTTTAAACCATCAAACGTATAATCGCCACCCGAACTTTTTATCGGAGTTTGCAAATTAATTTGCCCATCATCCGATGTTATGCTCACATTTTCCCCAACATTTTTTTGGTTGATTTTTGTATTAAGTCCGCCAGTAGCTGGATCAATCGTTCCTTCAAGATTCATATAACTTGATACACGTGATACAGTCGCATTGTAATTAAAATACTCAACATATAAATTTGCATTTGCTGTCACCACGTTTGATTGGTCCGTAGTTGTCGCGGTCGATGAAATAACTGGATTGCCAGCTGCGAAATACGATTTATCAAGTGTTCTTAGATCATAATTAAATAGATCCATATCTTCTGGTAACGGTTTGTCACCTGTATAAGTAAATGTCATTGTATAGTTTGTATTTGCTGTTCCACTTGGTGCCGTTTGGAGAGTTACTGTTGCGTCTCCGTACGCTTTCACAGCATCATTTACTTTTACATTTTCAATCACTCCTTGACCGTTATCAATTGTCATAGTGATTTTCGATGTTTTTAAGTTTTTTGTATTGTTGGAGCGAACTTTATAATTGACTGTATCGCCTGTTGTTACATTTTGTTTATTAGCTTTTGCATAATAATAAGGTATCGTATTTTTCGCAAAAACGACACGGACCATATCGCTTTGGTTTTGTGCGACATCCATTCCAAATAATGAGAATGGCCAGAATGCACTTTTGCTATCATCTAACACTTGCTCGTGTACATCACCGTTTGGACCAACTGGTCGTGGGAAAATTGGCTGTCTGAAAGCTAGTCCGCTA
Organism: Bacillus sp. AFS088145; assembly: GCF_002564465.1. Classification (GTDB taxonomy): domain Bacteria; phylum Bacillota; class Bacilli; order Bacillales; family Bacillaceae_G; genus Gottfriedia. Next base: position 40,378 of record NZ_NUUX01000001.1, read on the forward strand.
AATAAGTTTTGTGATTGATCCTGCATAATGCCGAAGCGTTTTGCATCCTCAATTTCATATTTGCCATTTGCATCGAGTTGGCTGTCATTGTACTCAAATGCACCAGTACCAGTTAAAAGGTATAAAGGCAATACACTACAAGATATTAAAACATCACTAGGCATTAAATAATTATTCATTTGATCCACTTAACTTATTCGTTAAGTGGAATTTTTTGCATTGGTGGTAAAAAAATCGGGTATTATTACTTATCTATCAATCTAGAAAAGGACGATTGATTCTCTTTGTTCAAATCTTTTAATTCCATTGTTTCTAAAAAGTCTGTGGAATTTTTGTGCAATAAATAATTAATGGTTTTAAGGAGGCAGGGTGTCTTTAATTGATCGACTAAAATAAAAAAGTGGATGAATGATCATCCACTTCCTTAATTATCATCATTTACATTTAACTCATCTTTTAATTTCGTTATATAGTCATCTATCAATTTTGAATATCTTTTCTTACTAGACATTAACCACACATATTGAATTTGTATATCCTCGTAACCTTCAATATCTAAAACCTTAATCTCTTCGTTAATGTTGTAATTTTCAGAAATGTACGGAACAAATGAGACACCTAAGTTATCACTAATAGCCTTAAAAATTGTATCAACATTTGTGGATGTAAATAATTCCTTCATTTGTCCAAACTGTTTATAGAAATTATTTTTAAACCATTGCATATATACACCGTTATATACAAGAAGAGTTTCTTTAACGATTTCTTGTGGCGTAACGAATGATTTTTTTGCTAAGGGAGACTTTTTACTTACTAATAACTTCATATTAGCTGTGAATAAATTTTGATAAATTAGAGATTCATTACTTTCTAGTAAATGTTTAATAAATGGTACAATCCCTATATCACTACGGCCCTCTAGTACATCTTCAATAATTTCTTGGCCCGGTTTAAGAAAGACATCAATTGTGATATTAGGATGCTCTTCCTTTATAGCTGAAATTGGATTTAAAAGTTGTGTAATAAACCCCGGTACTGTAGATATTTTTAAATTACCGGTCATATTATCATTAATTAATTGTACATTCTGGATTAATTCTTGATATTTTAGAACGATTTCATTCGCTAAAGGTATAATTTGTTTTCCATCAATTGTTGGAATCGCATTATTTCCTCCTCTTGTTCGTTCGAATAATTTTATCCCTAATTTCTTTTCGATACTTACAATCGATTGACTAATAGCAGACTGACTTACAAATAGATTTTGTGAAGCAATCGAGAAGGAACCGGTTTTTGCAACTTCAACTAGATACTCTAATTTTTGTATATTCATGCTGTAAATATTCGTACTGTTGATACTCATTTTCTTCTCCTTCATATTACATTAGTAATATTTTAACATAATTTCAAATGAATATATCTAGTTAATGTTAATGGTATTATATGTTAGAAAAAGCCTGTTCTCAAAATGTAGAGAACAGGCTTACTTTTATTGTACTCCTAATTGACTCTTAACTGATTCTAAAGTACTTCCTTTATACTTTTTAACTGGTTTTGGAGGAGCTGGAATCCAAGGGTTTTGCATTAAATAATTTTTTTCAACAAATGCCAAGTCTTTCGCATCTACCGTACCGTCGAAGTTAATATCTGCACTTCGTTTATTTGTTCCCCAATATGTTTGGATTGCTAATGCGTCCATCACATCGATTACATCGTCTTTGTTTACATCTCCAGCAGTTCCATATGGAGTCGTTTCTACACCTACTCTATAACCGTTACCATATAATTGACCATCTAATTCAAAACGAGCTTTAAGCGTTTTATAATAAGTTGTAAAATGACCTGGAATATCTTGGATAAACGTATAGTCATCTTTTGATGGATCAATTCCTGCAATAGTAAATGATGCATTTTTTGCGACTACATTTGATTTTACTACTTTTCCGTTACTATCAATTACTGTTAAAGTTGCCCCAGCTTTTGAGTAATCTTTTGTAGAATCAAGAGAACCAGAAGCAGTTTTAAATCCTTCTGCATGAATATAGCCTACAAATTCAGTTTGGTCATTTAAGATCATCATTCCTGGTAAGTCTGTAAAAGCATTTGAAGTTACATTATCTACATTTGTAAACGTTGATGTAACCGGGCTATTAAATGCACTTAGTGGGACAAACGCTATAGCTTGAGATGGCGTAATCGGTTTAGGAATTTTCAGAGTTAAATCTACCGTTGGAATATCGCCATCAACGCCAGTAGTTCCATCAAAATTTACAGTAACATCAGATGATGTATTGCTTCCTGAAGGAGTTTGTTTTACGTCTAATGTCGCTCCAAGCTTTTGAGCTTCAGGATTCAATGAAATATTTGTAATTTTTGTACCTGAAGTATCTGTGAACTTATAGTTCGCTTTCTTTAATTTAGTTACATTATTTGCTGTTAACGTAATTGTTACTGTGTCCCCTGGTTTTGTTACTAATCGATGTTGGTTTAACGGAACATTTGGTTGACCATATACATAAGGCGTATGCTCATTTACGAAATAATATTGACTTTGAAGATTACCGTTTGTTGCTTCATCCATCCCTTCAAATTTCACACTTAATACTTGATTTGGCGTCATTTGGATTTCATCAGATGCATTACCGTCTTTATCAAGTGTCATATTTCCAGTTGGTAAAAATGAATTATAATAATGTAAAAGTTGATTTTGTGTCTGATCAGCAGTAATTCCAGCAGCTTGTTTTGCAGCGACATTATCATCTGTAATATGCCCTGTTACACCGACTGTAGCTTGTCCATCTTTATATTCAACGATTGTTTTTCCTGGTACCTCTCCGTCTACATGAACATCCCATTTTGGTTTTGAACCATCTACAAATAAATCTTGAGTGATTACATATTGTTTTCCGTTATCATCTGTACCAATCATTTTTAATACATATTGCCCCGCTTTTGGTAAGACAACATTATCTGGGTTCAAATCTATTGGGTTATTCGCATCATTTGTAAACGGATAGTAGTAGCCGTAATATACGAATGGTAGTGAATAATCCACACCTTCATTGAAGTTCACTCCGTCCCACGAATTAATATATCCAATATCTTTACCAGTTTTCGGATCCGAAAGGAAGAGGTCAATTGTTCTCATATGTGATTTTAAGTTAATGTTAGCAGCATCAGTTCGATTCCATTTTTGGCTACTTTGAATAACTGATTCAGGCACTGATTTTTTATAAAGTTTAAAGTAATCAAATCCTTGCTCAATATAGTGTACACCAAATGGAATTCGATATGTTTCTGATGGATTGTCTTTGTTTGTATACACTACATAGCCTTCGTAAATTCCTTTTTCAGCTGTTTTTGGAATATTCAAGGTAATAGTTGTTTTCTTTTGGCTAATCCCTTTTAATGTAACTGTTGAATCAGTTTGAACTGTTACATCATTTGCTTGTGCATCTTTTGAACCACGCAGATTTGATTGGAAATTGACTTTTACATCAAATGTTTTCGATTTTTCTCCTCTATTCATTAACGTAACAGAACGTGTGTTTGAATAGTCTGAACCATCAAATGCTACATTTCCAAAACTCAATGCACCTGTATCTTCATTAATTAGTTTTTCTTTTCCATTAATAATTGTTGGAGTTTTTTCTTTGACTTTAATTTCGATAGTTGAATGAATTGCGTTATAAGGATCAATTCGTCCAGCACCTTGCTCAAATACACTATATGGCTTACTTAATGAATCTGCAGTATTCATTAATATTGCTTTTATATCTTCTGGTTGTAAATCAGGTTGTGCTTGTTTTAATAAAGCTGCGACTCCAGTTGTAAATGGTGTAGCCATCGATGTACCAGACATTCTTTGATAAGCATTTTTATAATCAGACGGATTATCTGGACTGTTTATAAAGCCTGGGACAGTTGATAATACACTCACACCCGGTGCCGTAATTTCTGGCTTAATATCATAGTTTACACGTGAAGGACCGCGAGAGCTAAAGTCTGCTAATGTATCTCCCTGAGTTTTCGCTTCACCTATATCATTAAATGTAAAGTTAACAGATCCTGATTGTAGCTTTTGCTTCAAAGCAAGTCCATCTGCTTTAGTTAACGAGAACGTTGGGATAAAATTAACACCATCTCCTAAGAAGGTTGGAATTTGTCCTTCAGTTGGATTGTCATTATACATAAGAACTGCTGCAGCGCCTTGTGACTTAGCGACCGAGATTTTAGAATCTAATGTATAAGTTCCACGACTCATTAGAACAATTTTACCTTTTACATCCTTACCAGTATATGCTTCACCTAGATTTACATCTACAACCGAATTCGTAACACCTTTTAATTTTGAGATATCATCCCCAGCGCCTTTTGCCATCAAAAGTAATGATGCAGTTACATTGTCGATCGATCCTTTTCCTCCAAGTGTCGTAATTGGAACACTGCTGGCACCAACTGTTAATGCTAGAGCTGCTGTACCAGGTGATCCTACGGTATACATCTTATTACCTGCATTTCCAGCTGCAACAACTGCTGTTACTCCATTTAAAACTGCATTATTAATTGCGATACTAGTAGGATACATTGGGTCATTATAATTAGCACCTAAAGAAAGACTCATAATGTCCATTCCGTCTGCTACTGCTCGATCGATTCCAGCTAAAATACCATCCGTCGTTCCACTGCCCCCAGGTCCAAGTACACGATATACATAAAGGTCAGCATCTGGAGCGATTCCAGTAGTTGCAAATTCGCTAGCATTTTTCCCTTGTCCTACAATCGTTCCGGATACATGTGTTCCGTGTTCAGTTACATAATTTGCTGCTCCAGAACTTCCTCCCGGCTTTCCAGCTTTTACCCAATCATCATTTGTCGTTTCCATCGGATCATTGTCATTATTGATGAAATCGTACCCGCCTTTAAAAGCGCCTTTTAGATCCGGATGATTGTAGTCTACCCCTGTGTCCAGTACAGCGACCTTTACCCCTTTACCTGTATAACCTTCTTGATGTAATTTATCGATTTGTAGGTATGATCGCTCGTCTGCCATTCCTTGGCCTTGTGTTTTAGCTGAATCTTCTGCTTTTTCTACTGGAAGATCTTCCTTAACAGTTTCATTACTATAAATCGCTTTAACAGCTTTTGAATTTAGAAGAGTTTTAACTTTATTTGCAGGAATCTTTAATGAGACTCCATTGAACGCATTTTTATATTTTCTACTTATTTTATATGTCGTGTCATCATCGCTTGATAGCTTTTGCAAGTCTTTGTCAAATGTTTCATGATCGGCATCTTCTAAACTTTTAGCCTCACTATCAGATAAGCTATTACCTTTTAAAGCTGCTTCAAGCACCGCCACTTTATGTGGCTTTTGATTGAATTGTACAATTACAGAAACATCTTCTGAACTATCTATATTAACATCTGGATTTAAGAATAATCCGGATTGATCATTCTTCGAAATCTGTGTTAAAGCCTCTCTTTGAGCAGGTGTTAAATTAGCTAAAATCGACTCTGCATTCGTATCGAATGTCGCAGCCTTTACCTTTGACGATGAATTAAAATATGAAGCATGAAAACTACTAGAAATCAAACCTACACCTAATGTAATAACTGTAGCATTTTTTACAATTTTTTTATTTGTAAACTTCTTCCCCATTTTCCAGTCCTCCTGCATGTTTATTGATCTGTACTGATTGAAAATCATTCTAAATCTATTAATAGATTTTCTTTAATTGAATAGAATCGAACAGATAATCTATCAAATTCCGACTAAATTCTTTCCCCTTCCCTATTTATTGACTTAATTATACGTAATCTGAATTTTCTGGTAAAATTAAAAATAATTCAAGATTAATAAGAGAATCTAATTTTTCCTAAATTCAAAAAGTATGCTAAATCACTTTTTAGATCCTACCTTTTATCTATCTTTGTTAAGAAAAACCCATGGTTTATCAGCAGATTATAATTAAATAGTAAATAAAGTAGCCTCATTGACTGGCGAGCCTTTTAGACTAAGCCAGAGATGCATCTACTCATTGCCTTAAATTGGTAACACTTTCATGTAATCTATTACAGTCCTGATTTACACTCTCTAAAAAAAGAGAAGCTGAAATTATCAGCTTCCCTTTGCGTACAAACACTTATATTAAATCTTTACTGTAAACCTAACTGACTTAATACTGTATCTAATGTTGCACCTTTATAAGAAGTTTTCGCTTTAGGTTCATTTTCTACAGTTGGATTTTGTAAACCATAGTTCTTAACAACATAGTTCATGTCTTTAGCGTCTACAACTTTATCAAAGTTAAAATCTGCAGAAGCTTTATTTGTACCCCAATACGTTTGTACAGCTAAAGCATCTAAAATATCGATAACATTGTCTTTATTTGTATCTCCAGCTGCGGCAATTGGTAAATTGTATCTAATTCGTTTTCCAACGATTTCACCACGAACATCACTGTACAATTCAAATTTTTGATTCATCGTAAAGTAACCTGGCACTTCAACTTTCAGTGTATAAGGATTTATATCAGCTTTAAGTCCATCAATTAAATAGCTACCATATCGATCTGTAACTGGAGACTCAACAACTGTTTTCCCATCAAAAGAGGTAACCGTTACTTTTGCACCAATTTTACTTTGATCAATTGCATAATTTAGTCCTTTAATTGGATCAACTGCTGCTTCTGGTCTTAATGCTCCCTCTAATCTTGAATACATTGTTTTTACTTTATAGCTTTCCATATAAGCATAAACATTGTTCGTCACAACATTTGATTGATCAATTGTTGTTCCACTCATACCAAACCAGTTAATACTATCTGTTGTCCATTTGTTAGCAGTTTTTAGGTCAAAATTAAATAACGGTAAATCTTCTGGTAATGCTTTATCACCTAAATAATTAAATGTAAAAATATACTTCGTTGGTGTACTTTCTACACTAACCTGTGCATCACCATACTTTTTAACTGCATCATTTACAACTACATTCTCAACTGAAGCATAACTATCTTTTATCATTGTAATTTTAGTTGTTTTTAAATTTTTTACATTATTCGAACGAACGGTATAGCTTACACTATCACCTGTTGTAACGGTTTGTTTATTTGCTTTTACATAGAAATATGGTAAATTTTGATCTACAAAAACGACTCTTAACATATTAGATGCATTACCATTAAAGTTTCTTGCCGCATCAAAACCATAAAACTGAACTTGTAATGGATCTGCTTGTTTTCTCACTAAAATTTTATCAGTGTAATTTCCATTTTTATCTGTATGGATTGGATTTGTAGGAAATCCGCCATTATAAAATGAAACAACTGAATTGTTTGATTGATCGACAGGTAATCCTAAGCGAGTTGCTTCTTCTGTTTCTGGATCATGTAAGTTTATGTTAAAGTCATATAGAAATTCTCCATTCGAATCAAATTGACTATCTTTAACTTCAATAACTTTTTGATCCAACGAATCAAAACTTGAAGTCATTGTTGGTGCCCCAACTTCATAAATGAAATCAGATGACGCTGAGAACGTTTTCCCTTGATCATTTGTACCAACTAGTCTCAATTTATAATGACCCGTTTTTACAAATACAGGTTGTCTACTAATTGGATTTTTCGAATCACCTGTAAATGGATAATAAATTGTATTAAATGCACGAGTATAATACTCTTGATTTTCATTTACTGCCATCGCATTAAATGTTCCTACTAATCCAAGATCTTCGCCAGTAGTTGGATCTTGTAATACTAGATCTATCGTCTTCATATGTGTTTTTAGCGTAAATGTAATATCTAAAAATGGATATGCATTTGCTGGCCATGCTGTGTCTGTACTAAACATTGGATTATCGGTATTAAATTTATCAATACCTTCGTTTACAACTCGTCCACCAAATGGAATTTGGTAAGTTTCAGTCGGATCTGAGGAATTCGTGAAAGTAATATATCCTTCATATGTTCCTTTTTCGGCAGTTTTAGGAATGTTTAAGTTAAACTTAATCGTTTTTTGACTAATTCCATTTAATTTAACTGAAGTTGGTCCTTCTAACGTTACGCCATTTGATGCTGCATCTTTTGATCCTCTTAATCCCGTTTGGAATTTAACATTAACATTGAATGTTTTTTCCTTTTCGCTACGATTTTTTAACGTAACAGTTTTAGAGTCAGAAATATCTTCACCATCAAATCCATAAGACCCAAAGCTCATTGCACCTGTTAATTCTGTAATTAATTTTTGTTTTCCATTCACAAACATAGGTGTTTTATCATTTACTTCTAACTCAACGTTTGAATGAATTGCTTCATAAGCGTCTACTCGTCCACTTCCTACCTCATATACACTATAATTTTTAGATAGTGGATCTGCTGTATTCATTAAAATCGACTTTACATCTTCTGGCTTAAGATCTTTATTCGATTGAAGTAATAATGCTGATACACCTGCGACATACGGTGTAGCCATTGAAGTACCTGATAAACGTGAATAAGCATATTTATAATCTTCTGTATGTGTTCCATCTACTGTTCGATCATTTACATAAAACGGAACCGTTGAAAGTATTGAAACACCTGGTGCTGTTACTTCTGGTTTAATATCGTAGTTAACACGACTTGGACCTCTCGAACTGAACGTAGCTAATTCATCAGATGCCGTTTGAATTTTCTTGAAATCACCAAAAGTGAAATCTGATTTACCATCTTTTAATGCTGCAGAAATCACTGAACCCTCATCAAATGAAACTGAGAATGAAGGAATCGCATTCATTGATTCACCAAGGAATGTCTGAATTGCTCCCTCTGCCTTGTTTGCTGCATCGTTAGCCATGATAACACCCACAGCACCTTGTGCTTTGGCATATGCAACTTTAGAGTCTAATGTATAAACTCCTCGGTTCATGAACACTAATTTTCCTTTTACATCCTTATTTTGATAGCCACTTGGATCTCCAAGTCCTACATCGACAAGTTGTACAGTTTTTCCTTTTAATGTAGTTAGGTCATCTTTATAGTTTTTCGTCAATTGTCTTATATTGTAACTTTTTCCATTATTCACGCCTGTATATTGATAAATATCAATTGCAACTGAAGATGCTCCAACTGTTAATGCTAATGCAGCCGCTCCCGGCGATCCAAGAGTAAACATTTTATCGCCACTATTACCTGCAGCTACAACGGTCGTAACTCCACTTAATACGGCATTGTTTACAGCAATAGAAGTTGCAAAAAGTGGATCATTTATTGTTGCTCCTAGCGACATGTTAATGACATCCATACCATCTTGTACTGCTCGATCAATCCCAGCAATGATCGCATCACTTGTCCCGCCACCACCTGCGCCAAGTACTCGGTAAGCGTATAGGTCCGCTTCAGGTGCCGCACCAACTGTTTTATACTCACTATTTGATACACCGCGTCCACCAATAATACCAGCAACATGTGTTCCATGTTCAGTATAATAGTCCGCTCCATTTTGAGATCCCGGTTTTCCTGCCTTCACCCAATCCGCATACGTTGTTTCCATTGGATCATTATCGTTATTAACAAAATCATATCCACCTTTATATGCATCCTTTAAATCCGGGTGGTTATAATCCATACCAGTGTCTAAAATTCCTACTTTAATTCCTTTACCTGTAAAACCTTCCGCATGTAAACGATCTAAACCATCGTATGGAGTATAATTTGCTACTTTAGCTTCATCAGTTTTTAGCTGATCATTTTCTACTTCTGGAGGGTCTATCGAAAATTTTTCGTTACTCCAAACTGTTTTAACAGCTTTTGATTTTAATAGATTTTTAATTTGATTTGCTGGTAGGCTCATTGAGACACCGTTAAATGCATGCTTATAGGAGCGATTAATCTTATAATTTATTTTTTTATTTTCATCACCAGTTAATACTTTCTCTACATCATTTGAAAAAGATTCGTGATCCTGATCTACTAGATTATTAGCATCGGTTTCAGATAAAGTTTTACCTTCTACACTTGCTTCAAGTTTAGCAATTTTTGCTGGTTTATTATTAAACTCTACTATGACACTAGTTTGATCTGAAGAGTTTAAGTCAGTGTCTTTAGAAATTTGAAGACCAGTTTCTTCGTTTGTTGTAAGCTGATTTAAGGCCGCTCTTTGTTCAGAAGTTAAATTTGCCAAAATATCATCTACATTCCTTGGACTAGCTGCTTTTGTGTTTTGAGTTACATGTCCAAGTGAACCTAATATAAAACTAGATGTTAAAGCTAAAACAGAAAAACTTTTTAACAATTTACTCTTTTTCCCCATTTCTCCAATCTCCTTATAAATATACTGTTTATTTTGATAGAAATTGTTCGATTTATCTCAAATTTTCTTAAAAACGAACGCATAATCTATCAATTTACGACTCGTTTCTATCCCCTTCCCTATATAATGATTTCATTATACGTAATCAGAATTTTCTGGTAAAATTAAAAATTATCAAACTTTAATAACTAAATCTTATTTTTGCGAAATGTATTCTATCGAATTGAAATAACACTTTTGAAGTATTTTTTGTGTCTCAAATCTTTATTGATATAATTTCCACATCAGCACTGACGTTTTTTTGATAAAATGTTTTGTGAAAAATATACTAAAAATACGTAATGAATTTCGCTTATTGTATAGTGCTCAGTTTCTGCCAACAGAAAATGAACATCCTAAGTCGAAAATTAGTTTATCTTATTAATAGATTTTCACCTATTTTGCTAAAACAGACATATTAAAAAAGAGAAGCCGCTATACGACTTCCCCTTTCCAATTGATTTTTATTATTCTAAACCTAACTGACTTAATACTGTGTCTAACGTAACACCTTTATAAGAAGTTTTCGCTTTTGGTGCATTTGCTACCGTTGGATTTTGCAAACCATAATTTTTTATGATGAAATCCATATCCTTCTTATCCACAACATTATCAAAGTTAAAATCTGCAGATGCTTTATTTGTCCCCCAATATGTTTGTACAGCTATTGCATCTAAAATATCAATCACAGTATCTTTATTTACATCACCAGCTGATGCTGTTTCAAGTAAGTATCTTAATCTCTTTCCAATTGTTTCACCACGAACTTCATTCGATAAATATAATTGTTTTTGCATCGTAAAGTGACCCGGTACATCTACTTTTACTGTATAAGCATTTTTATCTGCTTTAAGTCCTTCAGCAATATAACTACCAGCTTTAGATGTTATAGGAGCTTCAACAACAGTTTTTCCATCATATGAAGTAACCGTTACTTTTGCACCGATTTTACTTTGATCAATTGAATAATTCTTTTCACCAGTAGCCGGATCTTTCGCCCCTTCTAATTGTAATGAGCCTTCTAGTAATGAAAAATTCGATTTAGTCGTATAACATTCCATATAAGAATAGACATTTTCCGACTGAACATCTGATTGGTCAATTGTCGTAGCATTCATTATATGCCATAAGAATGGAGTTGAACGCGTATATTTATCGAGTGTTTTTATATCGAAATTAAATAACTTCAAATCTTCTGGTAATGGTTTAGTGCCAGAATACGTAAATGTAAACGTATAATTTAATACACTATCCCAATAAGGAGTAGTTGTCACAGATACTTGTGCGTCACCGTATTGTTTAACTGCATCATTTACAACAACATTTTCAATTGCAGCTAAATTTGTATCGACTGGCAGTGTAATTTTTGTTGTTTTTAAGTTTTTAATATTATTCGAACGAACACTGTAATTTACCGATTCACCTGTAGTTACAGTTTTTTTATTTGCTTTTAAATAATAGTAAGGGTAAGTATTTTTAACAAAAGCAACTTTTAGCATAGCAGAAGCATCGGCAGTTGCATTTCTCGCTGCGTCTAATCCATAAAATTGAACGGTTAAAGGTTGAATCTGACTTCTAACTAAAATTTGATTCTCCTCATAATTTCCATTTTTATCTGTATATGATGGTAAAGTTGGTCTACCCCAATTGTAAGACGAAACAACTGAATTGCTTGATTGATCAACATTGATACCATAATTATTTGCTTCTTCAACTTCAGGATCTTTTACGTTTATATTAAAATCATATAAAAATTCTCCCTTAGAATCTAACTGACTTTCATCATATTCGATAACCTTTTGATCTAACGAATCAAAGCTAGAAGTTATTGTTGGAGCTCCCACTTCATATAAGAAATCAGAAGCCGCTGAGAATGTTTTACCTTTTTCATTTGAACCAACTAGTCTTAATTTATAATGACCCGTATTTATTTTGACAGGATCACTGCTAATTGGATTTTTTGGATCATCTGTAAATGGATAATAATATGTGTTAAAAGCTGGTCCAACAAAATATGTTTGATTTTCATTTAGAAGAAGTGTATTAAAACTTCCTACAAGTCCAAAATCTTCACCTGTATTTGGATCTTGTAATACGACATCTAAAGTCTTCATATGCGATTTTAGATTCATCGAAAAGTCAAGATCTGGATAACTAGTTTGTGGCCAAGCGCCTTCGTCTGAAAAGATTGGATTTTCAATTTTAAATGTATCGATACCTTCATTTATAACACGTCCACCAAATGGAATTTGGTATGTTTCAGTTGAATCCCCTGTATTCGTGAAAGTGATATAACCTTCATATGTTCCTTTTTCTGCTGTTTTTGGAATGTTTAAGTTGAACTTAATTGATTTTTGGCTAATTCCATTTAATTTTACAGTTGAAGGTCCAGTTAATGTCACATTATTTTGAGCTGCATCCTTCGAGCTTCTTAATCCACTTTGGAATTTAACATTTACATTGAATGTTTTTGCTTTTTCACTGCGATTTTTTAATGTAACTGTACGTGAATCAGCGATATCTTGATTGTCAAATCCAAATGAGCCAAAACTCATTCCACCAGTTAATTCTTTAATGGATTTTTGTTTTCCATTAATAATTGTAGGTGTCTTGTCCACTACCTCTAATTCTACATTTGAGTGAATAGCTTCATAAGCATCTACTCGGCCACTACCTACTTCAAAAACACTGTAATCTTTTGATAAAGGATCTGCAGTATTCATTAAGATTGATTTAACATCTTCCGGATTTAACTCTTTATTTGATTGAAGTAATAGTGCTGAAACCCCTGCTACATAAGGTGTAGCCATTGAAGTACCTGATAAGCGCTGATACGCATATTTGTAATCTTCTGGTTTTGATCCATCAACTGTTTTATCGTTTACATAGAATGGTACAGTCGAAAGGATTGATACACCAGGTGCAGTTATTTCTGGTTTAATATCATAGTTCACTCGAGATGGACCTCTAGAACTGAATTGCGCTAATTCATCAGAAGCAGTTTTTAATTTTGTGAAATCGCCGAATGTGAAGTCTGTTTTACCAGCTTTAATTGCAGCTGCGATTGTAATACCATCATCATTTGAAACGGAGAATGCAGGAATCGCATCGACTGATTCACCTAAGAATGCTTGAATTGGTCCTTCAGCTTTGTTTGTTTCATCGTTATACATTAATACACCGACCGCACCTTTTGCTTTTGCATTTTTGATTTTATCAATTAATGCAATTGATCCACGCTTAATGAACGCGATCTTACCGTTTAAATCTTTTCCATTAAAGTCTGCTGGATTTGCTAAACCAACATCAACAAGTTGGTACGTTTTTCCTTTTAATGTCGTTAAATCATCTTTATAATTTCTTGCTAATTGTCTTAACGTATAATTTTTGCCATCTTGCACACCTGCATATTGATAAATATCAAGTGCGATTGATGATGCACCGACTGTTAACGCTAATGCGGCAGCACCAGGTGATCCTAATGTATACATTTGATCCCCGCTATTACCTGCTGCTACGACAGTAGTTACGCCGCTTAGTACAGCATTGTTTACAGCAATTGAAGTTGCATAAAGTGGATCATTAATTGATGCTCCTAGCGACATATTAATGACATCCATACCATCTTGAACTGCTCGATCGATCGCAGCGATAATATTTTCACTTGTACCACTACCACCAGGTCCAAGTACTCTGTAAGCATATAAGTCTGCTCCAGGTGCTGCACCAACTGTTTTATACTCACTGTTTGCTACTCCACGCCCACCTATAATCCCAGCAACATGTGTACCATGTTCAGTATAATAGTTCGCCGCTGTTCCCGGTTTTCCAGCATTTACCCAATCGGCATACGTCGTTTCCATCGGATCATTGTCGTTACCAACAAAGTCATATCCACCTTTGTATGCCTCCTTTAAATCTGGGTGGTTGTAATCGATTCCTGTATCAAGAATTCCGACTTTAATTCCTTTACCTGTATACCCTTCAGCATGTAATCGGTCTAAACCATCATAAGGTGTATAATTCGCACCATTTGCTTCATCCGTTTTTAACTGTTCATTATTTTCTTCTTTTGTTGGAGGATCAATCGAAAATGTTTCGTTACTCCAAACTGTTTTCACTGCTTTGGATTTTAATAGATTCTTAATTTGATTTGCTGGTAGACTAAGCGAGACACCATTAAAAGCATGTTTATATGAACGATTAATCTTATAATTTGCTTTTTTATTATTTTCATTAGTTAATACTTTCACTACATCATTTGAAAACGTTTTATGGTCCTGATCTACCAGTTTAGATGCTTCAGTTTCAGATAATGATTGCCCCTCTACACTTGCTTCAATTTGAGCAATTTTAGCAGGTTTATTGTTAAATTCAACAATGACAGATGTTAGATTTGAAGAGCTTAAGTTAATATCTGAAGAAATTTGAAGACCAGTCTCTTCATTTGTTGAAAGTTGATTAAGGGCCGCTCTTTGTTCCGAAGTTAAATTTGCAAGTAGTTCGTCTACATTCCTTGGACTAGCTGCTTTTGTATTGTGAGATACTTGTCCAAGTGAACCTACTATAAAACTTGATGTTAATGCTATAACAGTAAAACTTTTTATTACCATACTCTTTTTCTTCATTTCTAAAGTCTCCCTGTGCCTATTTATTTTTATAAAAATTATCCGAATACATAACGAGGTTTTATCTAATTTGGATTAAAACGAAAGCATGATTTCCAACCCCAACTTAACTCGATCCCCTTCCCTAACTATTGATATTATTATAAATAATTAGAATTTTCTGGTAAAATTAAAAATTATAAAAATTTAATAATAAAGTCTTATTTTTCCTTGTACTATTCGAAAGTTTTGTCATAACACTTCCCTAGTTTTTTCACCTCCTTACTTTAGGTGCTTCGGGCTATGTGAGAATCTAGAGTCGTGATTTTTAAATGAATCTCAACGTCCTCCTCACTTAAAAACTAGCAACCTAGGGTAGAAATCAACTAATCTACTTATAAATTAGCTACAATGATTACCAAAATAAAGAAAACTCGCCGATTGGCGAGCCTTTAGACGAAGACAGAGGCGTAGTTGCACTTATACTTAATTCCTAAAATTGGCAACTACGTAGAGTTTTTTCTCCGCTGCCAATTTATACTTTCTTAATATACAAAAAAGAGAAGCCAGTATTTAAAACTTCTCCTAAAATTTCTATGATTAAATCCATTTCAATTCCGCTTTTACTTGATTGGTTTCGATGGGAATACTACGTTGATTACCAGCATCCCTAAAGAACTGAATCAATTCGATTGCTTCTTTATATTGACCTAATTCCATATAGTATTTATATAATTTTTTCCCGTACTGCTCATAATAAGTAACACTATTTGTTGAAGCAAACTGCGGAATGGCAACCTTTGCCAAATAGTCATAATACCCACTTCGATTATTTTTACAATTCAAAAGTAAGAGGTTAAATAACGTGAGATGAATCGGGCTATTATGTTTCTTAGCTAAAGCAATTCCTTTTTTTACTTCCTCTAAAAGATTTTCTTTATTCAATAACTGTCCTTCCGAGCATGATTCAATGTAATTGTAGAATCGTCGTAAGTAATAGATTGATGAATGTTCTGTCGTGATTAATGATTTCTTAAAATAATGTGCAGCTTGTACGAATTCTTTTCGTTTAAAGAACTCTACACCTAAATTATTTAAAAGAATACGTTTTTTTTCATTAGCGCCTATACTTTCGCAATTATGAATTAAATTCATATAGCTTTCAATTAATTCCTTAAAATCGATATCATTTTCACTTTCAAATTGCATTAACATTAAAGTTTGAGCATTTATTGCTTGTAAATAGTTACGTGTTTTAATGAAATAATCGTTTGCCTTTTGAGCATAGGTATAAGCTAGTACTTTTCCCCTTGCATAATGATAGCCAAGTGCTAAGTGATAGTAATATTCCTCATTTTTGTATTCTTCTATATTAATTTGTTTTAAAACTTTAACGGCAGTTCGATAATCTTCACTCGTAGTAGTCCGATATGTACTAATACAATACATTCCTTTAATGTGTAGAAGAAGATTTTTTTCAACATCAGAAATCGTCTGGAAATTTTTTTCCGCATATTCGATTATCGATTTAGTTTCAGGTAACATCTTCTTATGAAGATAGTACCTTGCTGTTAATAAGTGATAATACACTGCATATTTAGAAGCTTTGATAAACGGTATATTTTCTAATTCTAATTTTATCTCCTCAATTTGAATGGAATTTTGCATAATAATGGCAAGATCCCAATCTTTTAACCTCTGTTCAATATGGTGTAATGCTTTCATTTCTTTGTTTAGATCAATCCCTAACCGTTCTGTTAATTTGGATAAAATATCAGGTGATATATTCACCTTTCCACCTTCGAATCTACTAATATATGTTTTACAGCAAATCTCTTTGCTTAGGTTTGATTGGCTGATTCCATTTTTCTCACGATAAAATTTGAAAATTTCTCCGACTAACATTTTAGCCTCCTTAATGAACCGACATTATTAGAAATAGTTCAGTTTAGTAATTTTTGTTTATGTCATTACATTTCTTTTCAGTTGCAATAAATTATTGTTTTTTCGTTCGTTTGAGTTATGACGTAAATGTAGTATTCCAAAGGATTGGATTCGTTTTTCCGAATATTTTTTCAATTTTCTAACATCAATATGTATTGGTTTTATTATACAAGAACAATCTTTTCTAATAAAATTAATTAGTTTAAAATTATAATAAGATAATCTTATATTAAGAAGGAATAGTCAGAGGACTTCTATAATTCCGAATCATAAAAAAACATTTTTCCAAATCAGGAAAAATGCTTCTCTTAAAATAAACACTTTAAGCAATGAATGACTAATATACTTTAAAAATTCTAATCCCAACCCTTGGACTGTACTTGAGCTTTTTCAAATACTTCAATCGGAATCTTAAAGAATCAGAAGATATTCATACAACTGGTGAGGTTTTCTAAACTTGAAAAAAAGACGACTTAATAGTTTACCCTCTTTCAAGTAGACACTAAAGAAGACAGACTATGCAAAAATGGGCATACTTTTTAACTATGACTTAAGCGACAATAATACCAAAAGATAAACGAATATAACGATCATTAGAGTAGTATACAAAATTGAGATAAATAATATTTCCTCACCTATTAATTCTAAATAGTATACTAATTAGTTTTATTTTCTTACTTCAATTTTACCGTGTGAATAAAAATAGATGACAAAATAAAAATGCAGGAAACATTCTTTCCTGCATTTTTATTTTTGATACATTATTTTTGTAAAACGGTAACTGTCTGTGGTTTTGTAGTTACTTTAAAGCCACCTTTATTTTCTACATCTGCTGATATTGTATAAGTACCACTTGGTATGCTAGACTCCGGAGCCCATTTTAAGTGAATTTCAACTTGATTATCAACATTAAAAGAATCCACAAGGTTGCCATTTACATCCTTAACATTAATTTTCCAATTCACTTTGTTATTCGCATAACCACTGATTAGAGCAGGAGTACTTGCATTAACATTTTTATTTGGGTATACACTGAAATAGCTAACAAGCATTCCTTCATTAATATAAGAAGAGTCTCCCCAAACTGTGTAACTGTGGTTTAAAGCATAGTCGGAACCTAATACAACAACACTCTTAGGCTCTTCTTTTATAAGTACAGATGTTTGACCTGGTTGTAAAGGCTTATATTTGCCGTTATACCATACAATCGCACCGTAATAGCCACTTCCTTTTTCATTGTCTGTGGCTTTGAATGAAATTTCATATTGACCATCTTTAGGCTTTACTTGAATATCGGATACAACAGGAGCAACTGAATCAACATGGAAAGGAAGTTTCACGGTTTGTGGTTTCGCATCCTTATAATCTAATGTTGATTTAATTACATAGTTATATATGCCATCCTTAACAACTTTTCCGTTTTCGTCTGTTTCATCCCATACATAACCACCATTCATATAGTCGCGGTAAGACATAATATTTTTACGGAACTTCCATGGCTTTCCAGTATATTCACTAAAGTCACCTAAGTATTTAATCATTTCTCCATTTTCATTCTCCACGTACATTTCAGTCTTTTCTAAATTACGTAATACAGTAAATGTTGGGAACACTGTATTTAATCCAGCATTAGGAGAAATAGCAATTCGATCCTTATTAAATGTTGCTGTTTTTGGATCATATCCTAATGGGAATGTGTTTTCAGAAAATGGTTCGTCATTCCAAAGTGTCGTATATCCTAAGAACGCATCTTTTTCATATGCTGCAGGATCAATATTTTGTGGTTGATCCCATTCACCATAATAACCCATGTATGGAAGCGTTAAAGGAACTGCTGACTCACTGTTTTTACCAGATGGAACTAAACGGACATACCCCTCAACAAATGTACCTTTCTTTAAGCTTGACGGAAGTTGAATTTGAATATCGAGATTTTTTTCTTGTCCTGGTTTAATTTTTAATGTTTTCCCTGCTGTAGACGATACTGTTTCTCCATTCACAGATGCGATAGCACCTTGTACACGCTCGCTTTTTAACGTTAAATATTCTTTTGAATCCAATTTCCCATCATTGTCTAGGTCAAAATCTTTTGTTTCTTTTCCGTCCGTTAAAACGTCAACATATACTTGATATTCTAAATCTTTTATATTCAGATTTTGAAGCGCTTCTGCATTTAATTTGAAGTGTACATTATCAGATTTAATCTCTTTTAACGCAACTGCTCCTGCTTGCTCAAGCGAAGTTTTTTCTCTTGTCACAAGTACTGGTGTTTTAATCGCATTTTCAATTTGCATTAAGCCCGAACCTTGTACGCGTGGGGAGTACGGTACTTCATTATTCGTAGAAGGATCAAGAACTAACTTTGCAGTATTCATTAATGCAATTTTTGCTTTTAAAGCTGTTTCTTCTGAATGAGTTAAACCTTTTTCATATAGTGATTGCAGTATTAATGCTGAACCTCCTGCAACATGAGGACTTGCCATAGATGTTCCGCTCATTACCTCATATTGATTTCCTGGAACAGTCGAATAAATTTTACCACCGGGTGCAGAAATCTCAGGCTTAAAGTCTAATGTATGTGGTGTACCATAAGATGAGAAATATGACATCGTATTCTTATTTGGATTTTCAACATAGATTCCAGTTGACGGTTTCATTTTCACAATATGACCGCTCGTTAACTGAGAAATCAAAGTAGCTCCAACTGCTCTGCTAGTCGTTGCAGCAGGTGTAAAGTAAGGACTAAAATATACGAATGGATAGTCAACATCTTCATTCGCAGGTACAAGGATTACTGCCTTTGCATTCTTCTTTTTCGCTTCGGTTTGAATATAAGTATATGAACCATATTTTGCATTTGGTTTTGCAACAACAATTTTATTTGTCACATCTTTATCTTTAAAATCAGCTGTTTTACCTTCTCCAACATATACCATCTCGTAAGATTCAAGTGGCGATAATACACTAGAAAGCCTCATATTAAACTGTGTTTGGTCTTGGTATGGTAACTGTAAACCATCTTCAGATTTAAGGGCTGCCACATGTATACTCGTATTTTCATAGGAAGCAACAGATAAAGCATATGGGCTTACTCCTGGTTCACCAACTGTTCCAATATCTGGACTTTCAGCATACGGCTTTACGGAAGATGGTATTAGATTATTTTTTGTGCTATAAGCAGAGTTTCCTCCCGCTACAACTACAAGCGTACCTTGTTCGGTTGCTTCACGAATCGCCTTTTGAATTGGATCATCTTCTTCACTTACGAAACCTGCGTCAGTTCCTAAACTCATGTTAATGACATCTGCTCCCATTGTCACCGCGTGCTCGATACCAGCAATAATATCATCTTCATATGCTCCATTTGCATTATCAGAGAATACTTTTTCTGCCAACAACTGTACTCCTGGTGCTATACCTTTTACTCCGTCATTTGCTTCGTCACCATTCGCTCCTACTGTACCTGCAACATGCATACCGTGTGAATTCCCTGCACTGTGTGGAATGACATCTGTATCATGATCCGCCCAGTCATATCCTGTTGGTACCTTGTCGCTGTACCATACTTCGCCCACACCAGTTTCCGCGAATTTCTTTTGAATACTTTCTTTCGAATACTTTTCCTTTGCTTTTCCTTTTTCCGTCAACGTCATATCTTTATGAGTATAGTCTATTCCCGTGTCGACTATAGCAACAAGTAATCCTTCTCCTTGATAGCCATAATCCTGCCATACTTTTTGAGCTTGTACTAATTCTTTGCTTGCCCCCATAGAAGGCTGAAATTTTCTTGCGATATGTACATTTGTTACACCTGGAGTCGATTGAATTTCCTCTAAGTTACGAAATTCAGTTTCTACACTAAAACCATTAAATCCTTCATAAAAACGCTGTTTAACTTTCACATCTGATTTCTCAGAAATGTGTTCAATCGCTTCATCTTGTTTTTGTTTAAAATGTGCTCTTTTACTTTGATTAGACTCTTCCGAGGCTGTTGCCGGCTTCTCAACTTCAACGATTACACGTACTTTTTCTTCTGGTTTATAAGGTTTTACTATTCCCTTCTCTTTTAAATCTTTATAGCCAAACTCATCTACCGCATCTGCAGCAGTTTGTTTTTGCTCATCAACAAAAATTTGCTGACCTTGTTTTACAATTTCTTCAATACTTGGAGCTGGGATCTGATTTTCCTCTGTTCCTTCAGCAAATCCTGTTGATGTAAATAACATTGTAACCAAAGTTGTTGTTGCAAGTACCTTGTAAGGAAAACTTTTTTTCTTTTTCATTTTTACTCTCCTCTACAGTAAACTTTCATTTTCTTAATCTATTAAAATGAAATAGATTTAACTCAAAAGCACCAAAAAGATTGATTACTCATTCTTTGGCCAAATCTGGTACAATACTAATTTTAATTGCGTTGTTGCAAGAATCATATTGGGTTATTTATATGACCTTTAGACCTATGTATAAAAATAAAAAAACAAAAATTCAAGTAGAAAATAAGGGAATTTTAACTTATTTGGTCGAGAGGCTTCTAAAAAGAATGATTTAATCGGGATAATCCAACTAAGTGGATGAGCAAATTTATTGATTAAATTACAAATTAAAGGAAAAAATTATGAATTTCTGACTTGAAGTACAAATAAAAATAGTAAAATAGAAAGAATTAAATATAGCTTAAATAGTTCAACTTTATTATTTTCAAGACAAGTCTCTATCTTCATTTTTGGATGCTATAGCGGTCAATGGCTACCTAAATGAAGAGACGAAAAGATAATAGGCTCCATTTTATTGAATCAATGTCAATCTATCAAAAGGGAGGATATTCTTGTTTTTTCAAAAAAAAGGTGCCCCTAAAAAGATGTACTTTTGGGACACGCTCCTCTTCTAAGATTAATATTTAAAGCAATGAATTACTAAAATACTATAAAACTTCTAACCACTACCCCAAGTTGTACTTAAAACTTTTTCAAGTACTTCAAGTGAAATTTTAAAGAATCAGAAGATATTCAGACAACTCGGTATGATTTTTTAAACTTGAAAAAAGACGACTTAATAACAGTCGTCTTTTCCATTCGATTAATTAATTCAACCCTAACTCTTTCTTAATATCCTCAAGTGATTTTGATTTATATTTTTCTAGAGGTTTTGGAGCGTTTTCCACCGTTGGATTTTGCATTAAGTAATTATTTTCGATGAATGCAAAGTCTTTTGCGTCTACGATTTTGTCAAAATTAATGTCTGCACTGCGACTTTCAGTTCCCCAATTAGTTTGGATCGCTAAGGCGTCCTTCAAATCAATGACATTATCTTTATTAACGTCTCCAGGAATTGCAGCATTAAAATTGATTTCAGGATTCCAATGAGCAGTTAGTGTGCCTTCGTCATCTAGGAAGCCCACATGGAAAGGTTCATATATTGTGAAATGGCCAGGAATATCGAGTGATACTACCATTTCATCGAGTGTTTTCGGTAATTTATCCACGGATACTTGGCCAAATTGATTTATAACTCCTGGGTTGATGTTACCGTTTTGATCCTTTACTGAAAGAACTGCGCCAATCTGCGATGGGGCTACTCTCCATGCACTCTTACCTTCTTTTTGCAATGATACTGGACTTCCAATACTTCCTGATATTTTTGAATAAGTTGCTTTACTCCAAATCGGTGGAATTGTTGAATTCATTGCAATTGATTGGTTAGATTCGTTTATATAAGATGCAGACGATGATTTAAAAGGTGCATAAAAATTATAAGTATTATCTTTTACTTTTAACGTTACTTCTGCAAATGGTACATCACCTGTCACTGTTCCGTTAGTCATCTCTATATTTACATTTACATTTGTATTCAATCCTGATGGAGCTGAATTAGATGTGAGTTTCGCTGAACCAAATTTTTCAATTGCTGGATTAAGTTTTACATCTACAAATTCTAATTGATTATTTGAAAATGAAAGGCTACTAGCTATTTTTTTTGCATCAGTAACGTTATATGCTGTTAGGTTCACCTTTACATTTTCACCTGCATTTACAATTTTTTGATTAACACTTCCATAAACAAGTGGAGTGCCTTCTGGAATAAATGTAAAATATTTGTTTCTTGTACCAATCTTTGCTGAATTATATCCTGCAAGTTCAACATTTACACTTTTAGCAGAGGGATTAATCGGGATATTATATGCAAAGTTTCCCTTTGCATCAACATTGAAACCATTTGTAAAGGTAGCACTATTATTTTTTACCTGTATAAAATTACCCGATTGGTCAATTGAAATACCTTGCGTATGATAATCATCTTGGGTTTTATCAAAAACTGTACCTTTAATTGGATAAGAAGTTGTACCGGGTTTAACCTCAATAACGCCTTCTTCTAAATCTGTTGTAAAAGTAGGGCCAGTAATATCAATCATTACATGGTCAGTCATCGAAAATGATTTACCATTTCTATTTGTTCCGATCATTTTTACTTTATAATGTGCTGGACCATAAGGTCCTTTTACTACAGTAGAGGATACTGGGTTTTTCGGGTCATTAGTGAAAGGATTATAGTATCCGGTAAATACACCAGTGACATAATAATCAGTATTTTCATCCAATTGCGATGCAGGGATTTGTCCTAAATAACCGATTTCTTCATCTGTTTCACTATCAAGTAAAACAAAATCAATCGTTTCCATACTAGAACTTAAATTAAAAGTTGCACCTGCGTTAAATTCAAGTAATGGGTAATAATTAGTATAATCTGACGTCATCATCTTATTGTATGTAGCCGCTGAATTAAATCCTTCTTTTACATAGTGAACGCCAAATGGAATTTGATATTGTTCAGTTGGATCTGCATCATTCGTAAAGACGATATACCCTTCATATATTCCTTTTTCGGCATTTGCAGGTATTTTCAAATGAAAGTTAATCGGTTTTTGACTACTTCCATCTAAAGTCACTGATGAAGGACCAGTTAATGTAACATCATTTAAACTTGCATCTCTAGATCCTCTTAATCCAGTTTGATATTTAACATCAATACTAAAAGTCTTCGCTTTTTCACTTCTATTGTTTAGTATAATTTGTCTGTTCGCCGAAATTTCTTCGTTTTTGAAACTAAATGACCCAAAACTCATCGCACCTGTTAACTCTTTAATTGATTTTTCTTTTCCATCAATAATTGTTGGCGTACTATCTACTACATTTAATTCTACGTTTGAGTGAATTGCTTCATATGCATCTACTCTTCCGCTACCAACTTCATATACACTATAATCCTTCTTTAAAGGATCAGCCGTATTCATCAAAATCGATTTCACATCTGCAGGCTGTAGATTTTTATTTGATTGTAGTAATAGTGCTGACACTCCTGCAACATACGGAGTCGCCATTGATGTTCCAGATAGGCGTTCATATGCAATTTTATAATCTTCAGGTTTCGTTCCATCCACTGTTTTATTATTTACATAAAATGGAACAGTCGAAAGAATTGCTGCACCTGGTGCCGTTACTTCTGGCTTTATGTCATAATTTATGCGAGATGGTCCTCTTGAACTAAATGATGTTAGTTCATCCTCAGGTGTTTTAAATTTCGTATAATCTCCAAAAGTAAAGTCAGAATTTCCTTGTTTAATCGCATTTGAGATTGCTAGGCCATCTTCATTTGACATCGAAAATGTAGGAATAGCTAATAGAGATTCACCGACATACCCTTGTATGATCCCTTCAGCTTTGTTGACGTCATTATTATAAATTATTACTGCAACAGCCCCTTTAGCCTTCGCTAGTTTGATTTTATCAATAAAAGAAGTTTCCCCTCTTTGAATAAAAGCAATTTTTCCTTTTAGATCTTTTCCGTTATAATCAATACCTTTTCCTAAACCAACATCAACTAGATTAAACGTTTTTCCTTTTAATGCCGTTAGATCATCTGTGTAGTTTCTGGCTAATTCTCTTACAGTATATTCTTTATTATTTTGAAAACCTGAAAACTGGAAAAGATTAATCGCACTAGTTGATGCACCAACTGTTAATGCTAATGCTGATGATCCTGGAGAGCCAAGTGTATACATTCCATTTCCACTATTACCGGCAGCGACTACAGTCGTAACGCCACTTAGAACAGCATTGTTTACAGCTACCGAAGTCGCAAAAAGCGGATCATTTATTGTTGCACCTAGTGACATATTAATGATATCCATACCGTCACTTACTGCTCTATCTAGCGCTGCTATAATGTCTGAACCTTTTCCAGCTCCATATGGTCCAAGAACTCTGTATGAATAAATATCTGCCTCTGGCGCAGCTCCAACAGTTTTATATTCAGTATCAGCAACACCTCGACTGCCGATTATTCCCGCAACATGTGTACCATGTTCTGTATAATATGTATTTGATCCCGAGAGTTCAGGTTTTCCTGATTTTTTCCAATCAGCATATGTAGCTTCCATCGGATCATTATCATTATCAACGAAATCATAGCCACCTTTATAGGCATCTTTTAAATCAGGATGGTTATAATCAATTCCTGTATCAAGAATACCTATTTTAATGCCTTTCCCCGTATAGCCCTCGGCATGTAAACGATCTAATCCATCATAAGGTGAATAGTTTGCAATGTTAAATTCATCTGCCTTTAATTGTTCACTTTGTTCCTTTTGATTAGGTTGATCGATTGAAAACGTCTCATCACTCCATATATTTTTTACAGCCTTCGATTTTAATAGATTCTTAATTTGGTTTGCTGGTAGGCTAATCGAAACACCGTTAAAAGTATGTTTATATGAACGATTAATTGTATAGTTTACTTTTGATTTATTTTCATCTGTTAATAATTGGTCCACATCTTCTTGAAAGGTATTATGATCTTGATCAACTAATTGTGTAGCCTCAGTTTCTGATAATTTCTGCCCATCTAGACTAGCTTCAATTTGAGCAACTTTTGCAGGCTTGTGTACAAACTCAACAATGACATTTGCTTGTTCTATAGTACTTAGATCTATATCAGAAGAAATTTGAAGACCTGTTGTTGCATTCGTTGATAGTTGGTTTAAAGCAGCCCTTTGCATTGGTGTTAACTTAGCGAGCATGTCCTCAACGTTCGTAGAGCTAACAGCTTTTGATACATTTACATTACCAAATGAAGCTAAAAGAAAACTAGACGATAAAGCTAAAACAGTCATGCTTTTTACAATCTTACTTCTTTGTACCGATTTCCCCATTTTCTTCCTCCTAGTAATTAATTGTTGCCACTAAAATTAAATGATGGCTAAGATCTGTTTAACGATCATTTAATTTCTTTTCAACTTTAATTATTCAGAAAATTCAATCTATAGTCAAATGGGTTATTTTAATCCTTTATTATCGATAGTACAAAAAAAATATTACCATTTTCGACTATATTCCCTAAGAATAGTGAACAACATTTACTTAGTAGTTATAAACAAGCCTGGTATTCAGTAATGCATTTATAAATAAAACACACCTACTTGCGGCCGTTAAGGCGAATACAGAGGCGTAGTTTGACCTAACTTAATTCCTAAAATTGGCCATCACTTCGAATAAACTTCCTTCTGCCAATTTATATTTTCTTAACGTGCAAAAAAACCTTATTGGAAAATATCATTCCAATAGGACATTAAATTATTTTTTATTTGTTTGCGGTTTGTACCCCAAATTCTGATGCATGTTCATTACCTGCTACTGTTTCAGATTCATTTAAAAATCATTATTTTTCGCGTAGTTAGTGCAATCATATATATGATACCCCCCATCAAAGTACCACTAATCGTATTATAAGTTCAGTCTTTCCAAGTCGATAAACTGCTGCAGTGAGGGGTAGATCCCTCTAAGCAATGATCTTCTTTTTATTATGAGATTATCAATTAATCTTCAAAAAGTTGCTCAATATTTGCCAATTATTTTTATAAATAATGGCTCTTTTTGCAAAATCAAAGCTGAGCCATTACTTTATTAAGACTTTAATAACCCAATAGACAAATAGTTACACATCTTAATTAATCATAATATTAAGTAAATTAAAAGAAACTTCAAATAGAGTGAAAAAAAAAATTTATATTTTTTGTCATCTAAACTAGGTATTCATTTAATTTTACTTGAAAACCATTTTAAGGGGTGTAAATAAAATTGAAAAAGGGTTACTCAAGTCCATTTAAAGTAAGTTCTACTAGTATGCTATTTTCAAGTCATTCTTACGCTTAACAGTCAAGAGAACGAAGAACAAGACAAATACTTCGATCCTACAATCGACACAGCAAGTACAAAACCACCTGACATCATTACTCACTTTACACAAGATCCAACATTAAAAAAGTAGCAGAAAAATAATTCCAGAAACGATTCTAGCATTTGTAGCTACAGTGATTGGTCCAGTAGCTCTAAAATTAACATCTTTTTTTATTTTACTGTTCTGGCAATTTATAGAATATACGCTCAAGCCGTATCGAGTCATACCGTTATGCAAGCAACTTATTTTATTTGTTTTAAAATAAATTAGCCATAAAAAAACTACACTTCAATAGTTAGTTGTGTCTAACTATCGGGGTGCAGTTCACTTGAGGATTTTCTTCATTTTTAAGGGTCTTTTGATTGTGCTTTTTACAAACCTAGTTCACTCTTTACAATCTCGAGCGTTTTCGTTTTATACTTACTTTTTGGTTTAGGTGCATTTTGTACTGATGGATTTTGCATTAAATAGTTCTTTTCAACATATGCAAGGTCTTTTTCATCTACTTTACCATCCACATTAATATCTGCACTTCGTTTGTTTGTTCCCCAGTATGTTTGAATATATAGTGCGTCCATTACATCAATTACATCGTCACCATTTACATCTCCACCAAGTAATACAGGAAGATTGATCTTTTTAAATTGACCAGTCAATTCACCCGTTTCACTTAGCATGCCAATTTTGAAATCATAAAGACTTCTAAAGTGACCCGGAACTTTTACAGTCATTTGGAGTGGTTTGTCGGTAAGCGCTAAATGTAAAGCTTCAATTTTTCCAAACTGAGTAAAGATTTGATTATACGTATTCCCATTAGAATCTTGAATCGAAACATCTGCTCCTACCTTACTGTAATCTCTTTTACTATCGAAGCCTCCACTACTTGTTAATAAACCTTCAGCATATAAAACAGATTTCATTTTTGAATAAGTCGGAACAAAATCAACAAATGGTAAATTTGTGAGAGGAAAATCGCTCTTACCTGATCGGTCTACATATGAGCCGGATGTAAAAACCAGAGAACTATCAGGCCTTATTTCAAAATTATAATCTTTTACTCTATACGTAACCTCAGCTAATGGAATATCTCCATTTAAAGTTTGTGTATTACTATCAGCAGCTTCGAGTGTTACACTATTTGCTGAAGTTTTTGTGAATTTCATTTCTCCTAGTTTACTAGAGTCTGGGTGTATTTCAATGTTTTCAATATTTAAGTAGTCTGAAGCAACGCTTAAGTTTACAGTTCCCTTTTTAAAATTGATAGCGTTTTTTAATACAATTTCCGCTTTAACTAAATCATTAGGTTTCGCATTATCTTTATCTACGATTGCAACCATGTATGGTGTACCCTTTTTCACAATTTTAATTGTCTTAGGTGTGACACTACCGTTACCTGCAGGATCGAATACAACTAATTTAACAACTTTTATTCCAGTACCAACCGGGACATCGTATTTAAATGTACCATCTTTATTTACAGGTATTTCAATCGGTACATCACCTTGTGCTGTATCGTAAACCTTGTTAGCAGACTGGTCAATATTCATACCCTCTGCTTTATAATCCTCAATATCCTGGTCAAACACTGAACCAGTTATTGTAACTGATTTTTGTCCTTCTTCATATTCAATGATATCTCCAACTGGTCCATTGATCGTATATTTAGGCTTTCTATTATCAATTACTAAATCACGAGTTTCTGTGAACTGCTTACCCGTGTCAGATGTTGCAAGCATTTTAATTTTATAAAATCCTGCATCTGCTACAACACGGGTTGAACTTATACCAGAAGGAGTTGAGCTATCGAATGGGAAATAGGTACCAGTAAAAAGACTCAAATTAACTAGACCACCTTCATTTATGCTAAATCCGTTTACTGTTCCAAGATAACCTATTTCCTGGTTTGTTTTTCCATCTTCCAAAATGAAATCAATATTTCTAACGTTTGATTTCATTTGAACTTGAACATTTATTCCTTTAATTGTGTTCGGGCTTGAATAAAAATCTCGATCTCGGTCTACTGACAAGCCTGGTGATGACGTTTCAAATACTTCTATTCCTTCCTCAACAGCATGTACAGCAAAAGGAATCTTATATGTTTCCACTGGATCATTCACATTTGTATAAATAACATATCCCTCATAATTACCTTTCTCTGCTGATTTTGGTATAAAAATGGAAGCTTTTGTATTTTTTTGAGAATTTGCAGCTAGTTTAATAGTTGGCTCAATCGTAACCTTTACGCCATTTTTCTCAGCATCTTTAGCTCCTCTTAGACCTGTTTGAAATTTAACTGCTGCATCAAATGTTTTTGGTTCATCACCTGAATTTTTAACTACAATTTTACGTTCTTCATTAACATCTGCACTTAGATCGACTGAACCGAAACTAAGTGCACCTGTTTCATCTTTAATCGTTTTTTCTTTTCCATTTTTTATCATTGGAGTTTGATTTTGAACTTTAATTTCAATTGAAGAATGCACCGCTTTATAAGGGTCAACTCTACCTGATCCAGCCTCATATACGCTATAATCCTTACTTAAAGGATCAGCTGTATTCATAAGAATTGTCTTGACATCGCTTGGTTGTAAGTTTGGTTTTGCTTGAAGTAAAAGTGCAGCCATCCCCGCAACATTAGGTGTTGCCATAGACGTACCTGATAGACGTTCATATGCATATTTATAATCGTTTGGCGTATTTTTATTAATGATATAAGCTGGCACAGTTGAGAATACCCCAACACCTGGTGCTGTAATTTCAGGCTTAATGTCGTATGTAACACGAGCTGGTCCACGTGAACTGAAATCTGCTAATTCATCTGCTTTTGTTTGAATTTCATTTAGTTCATTAAATGTAAAAGTACTTGCCGCATTAACTTTTGATTTCAATGCTAACCCTTGGGCATTTGTTAATGTGAATGTTGGAATATAATCTAAACCTTCACCTAAGTAGGAAGGTATTAGCCCTTCATCTGGATTATTATTGAAAAGTAGAGCAGCTGTTGCGCCATTTTGTTTAGCAAACTTTACTTTATCGCTCAAAGCTATATTATTCCCGCGACTTATTAATACAACTTTCCCTTTTACATCTTTGTTTTTATTATCAGCCGATGCGCCATAACCAACATCTATGATTGAATACGTTTGACCATTTAATTGCTCCGGATGATCAGTATATCCTTTAGCCATTTCTTGTAAGTTAGCAGAAATTGTTTCAGTACCTGTTTGAAGTGTACTCTTATATGTATGTAAATTATTTGGTTCATTACTTGCGCCAACAGTCAGTGCAAGAGCTGCCGTACCAGGAGAGCCTAAAGTGTACATATCATTTCCGCTGTTACCAGCAGCAATTACTGCTGTAACTCCGCTAAGGACAGCTTGATTGATTGCGATACTTGTAGAATATAAAGGATTATTAATTCCTGCACCTAAGGATAGATTAATAACGTCCATTCCATCTGCTACAGCTTTATCGATCCCAGCCAAAACGTTAGCTTCTGTTCCTCCACCATAAGGTCCTAATACACGATAAGCATATAAATCTACATCAGGAGCGATACCTTCCATCTTGATGTCACCATCATTTTTTCCTTGTCCTGCGATAATTCCTGCTACATGCGTTCCATGTTCAGTATAATATGGAGCACCTGTTGCCCAGAAAAATTCTGCCCATCCAGATTTTTTCCAATCTTCATATGTTGCTTCCATCGGATCGTTATCATTATTAACAAAATCATATCCACCTTTATATACATCCTTTAAATCTGGATGATTATAGTCGATACCAGTGTCAATAACTCCAACTTTAATACCTTTTCCAGTAATACCTTCTTGGTGAAGTTTATCTACCCCTAGAAATGAAAGAGCAGATTTATTGCTAGATCCTCCAGTTTGCATTTCTTCTTGCGTATTAGCGATTTCTGCATGTACTTCTTCATTACTCCAAACTGTTTTAACAGCTTTCGATTTTAATAGCTTTTTAATTTGATTTGCTGGTAAACTCATTGAAACACCATTAAATGCATATTTAAATGAACGTTTAACTTTATAATTTACATTTTTACTATTTTCATTTGTTAATACTTGTCCTAAGTCATTCGCAAAAGTTGAATGATCTTGATCAACTAGATTTGACGCTTCGTTCATTGTTAATGACTGGCCTTTTAAGCTTGATTCAACATGTGCTATTTTTGCGGGTTTATTTTTAAATTCTACGATTACATCTGTTTGGTTTGAAGATTTTAAATCAATATCAGGATTTACTTGTATTCCTATTTCATTACTCGTTGAAAGCTGATGAAGTGCTGATCTTTGAGCTGGTGATAAATTAGCTAGCATTTCATCTACTTTCGAATAAGTTGCAGCTTTTGTTGAGATTGTTACATGACTTAAAGAGCCAAGAATAAAGCTGGACGATAACGCTAACACTGAAAAGCTTTTGACAATCTTGCTTCTAGAAATATTTTTTCTCATTTTCTACCTCCTATTTTGTAAAACAAAAGTCAATTTAATTATTAACTATTCCAAATATTCAATCAATTTGGTTATTTATGTCCTATTAAATCAACCGTTTAAATGATTTTCGACGTTTTCCATCAAGAAATTCAAGTAAAGTTGATTAACACCATTCCTTTTATCTGGGTTATCCAATACCACAGTCAAATCTAAGCTCACTGAAATTTTAAAAAGAGATTTCAAAAATTAAGAAATCTTTGTGAACTAGAAAATTATTTGATCCCATTTCAGTTAGCTATTTTTACTGGAATGCGAAGTGGTGAAATTTTAGCTCTAAGATAGCGCAATGTTAACCTTGTAAAAGGTGCAATTTAATTTGAAGAAAGCCTTGTACGATCGAAAAATATGGGGGTTTCATGTAAAAGAACTCAAAACAGATCATTCACTACGTGAAATCTTTATACCAGAAAGTGTAATTACTTCATTAAAAAAGCATAAATCCTTTCTGTATCAAATGAAGTCAAATATAAAAAGCTTTAAAGATCTTGATTTAGTTGTTTGTGCAAAGAATGGAAATTATCTAGAGCCAAGAAATTTAATTCGAAAATTTAAACAGCTAATTCGAAAAGCTAATTTGCCTGTTATTCCGTTTCATAATTTGCGCCACACTCATGCCACAATATTAATGAGAATGGGCGAAAATCCTAAAATTGCAAGTGAAAGATTGGGACATTCAAGGGTTGAAACAACACTTGGTATTTACTCTCATTCAAATGAAGAAATGCAGAAAAAAACTGCTAATCGTTTTGATGAGAAATTTTCAGATTAATATGCAATGGAAATAATTGTAAACAAAGAAAAAGCCCAAACCCTAGATACACTTAGGTTTGAGCTTGTTTTTTTCATATGATCCCAACTGGACTTGAACCAGCGACCCCTACCCTGTCAAGGTAGATTACGGTTCCCTAACAAACCGTTTATTTGACAAAAAATATATGTAAAAAGATTTTATTAACAAAACCAGCCGCTATCTAAAAATCAAGATGAATAAATTCTCCACGGTCATAGTAATGTTCTATAATACTATCAATTAATTTTTTTGAAGTTTGTTCTAACAAAGGTATTAACTCTGAAGTAGCGTTAATTGCTTCTATAGTAGTATCTTCACCTCCATGAACAATTTCATTTCTTTTATCATACATTTCATCTATCCATTTTTCAGGCAAACCCCAGACAACAATATCACCAAAATAATCAATAAAACATTGATATATTTTGTTTTTTATACCATTAGCAGTTCTTCGAGTTTCAGTATGATATTGTTTTCCTAAAATCTCTATTACATTCCAAAATGCTAAAAATTTATCAAAAGTGTTTTGTGATATTTTTCCTTTTGAGTACCATCCTATTGCTCTCAATAGTTTTGGTTGTTCAATCTCAAATTTTCTAGCCATTAAAAATGCTGTTATAATATCGGATTTACTTAATTTTCTTCGAAGCCTAAAACTCACATGATTATTATTAAATGCCCCTTCATGTTTTTTTAACTGAATAGGTATATCGTTTTCTAATGAAAGAACATCTCGCATTCTTCCAAAATAAACATATGCAACAGTTTCAGCAATGTTGATGTTATCTGCATATGCAGTTATTGTTGCTCTTATTCCATTAGGACTTTTCCTTAGACTAATGTCACTATAAAATTGGTGTTGATCAAAGCCCTTTTCTTGGCGGAAATTAATATTATCAATAATAGAAATTGGGCCAACTACGTCAAAGTCAACTTCCCATAATTTACGATTTCTCATTATATTACTCCTCATATTTTATGATTATCTGATTCATTATTAATTGGAGAAATGTATTGCTCTTCTTATTCACATTACATTTTCACTACACTTCTTATTTACAGTAATCTAGCAATATCTCGAAATGATATTGGTAAATTACACTTTGGAAATTCCAAATAAGATCTCACAGAATTAAATAATATTTCAGTTATTTAATTTCTAAATCTAAGATACTTTTTATCTAATCGCATTCTGCACTAATTAAAGTTTCTTTTGGTACTTGCCCTGGCAAAGTAGTTTATTATTCTATGAATTATCGATGTCCTCATACTCATTTAATACTTTCTAATTTGTACTTGCCAGAGAACCAAACTCAGCTTCTGTGTTATAAAAATCTAAAATATAAATTTTTCGCTTCATTGTTTATGTCATCCCACGTTAGTTTTTTACTTACTGTTCCCACTTCATCACTTAGTAATGCCAGGGTAATTGCCCTTAAAATATTACTCTTTCCACTATTATTTTCACCTACCAAAACAACTAGTTTACCTAATTTAATATTAACTTTCTTAATATTTCTGTAACCTTTAATACTTAAA
The DNA here is from genome assembly GCF_002564465.1 of Bacillus sp. AFS088145. GTDB lineage: Bacteria > Bacillota > Bacilli > Bacillales > Bacillaceae_G > Gottfriedia. The sequence goes on from NZ_NUUX01000001.1 coordinate 74,331, forward strand.
TTTGAAATATACAATATGAATCACTTCCTTTTTTAATTTAACTTTATAAATAAAAGTTGATTTTGATTAATCCCTTCATAATATTAGCATAATTAGGAAAGTTAATTATCAAATAATGTAAATAAATACCGAAATATGGAAGCGAATTTTCAAACTAATAAAATTGATAAACGTTGATTTTATATCATATATATTTTAATTTCCGTTTTCGAAAAGTTTACGACAAAATGCGATAAATTTTGACACATAGAAATTTTTGTAATAAAAGATTTTTCAGTATTGTATTTTTCCTAATTCATCAAAATGATTCCAAATCTATCTACTTTTTGTTACCTATTTATTTTTTTCGATATATTTTTTCATTCTCTTATATATTTTTAACTTAATAGTTTTTTTAAAATAAAAATATATTAAACCTAAATGTTATTCAACAAAAGGAAACGGTGTCGTATTCGCATTCGAAATAAGTTTGAAATCCTCAATAAATTTTGTTTATATAATGTTAAGTAATTTATACTAATCTTATTTTCAAAAATTAACCCTTTGTTTTTTTACAAATTAAGGATGTTATTTTCTGAATCTAGTTACTTAGCATTTTATTGAGATATTCCTAACGATAAAACTAGCAGTTTTTTATGAATTAATTCTAAGTAAAGGGGAAAACAACACATTATGAAAAATATTGATTATAGGGAGAAAGAAAACCGAAGAATCAATGGAATGTACACTGTCTTTAACGGACATGATTTGGATAAAACATACGAAAGTGACCCTAAGGCAGTTTCTGTTGTTTTTAGTCCAGAAGGTTATCTGGTAGAACCGGCGTTTGATTATTTAAAAAGCCTATTTGATAATGCCCATTCAAAACAAAATCTTAAAAATTATGCTCATGCAATTTGCCATTGGTATAACTTTTTGAGAGTACAAAGAATGTCTGGGAAGGAACCAATTACAAAATCCATTTTAGGGGACTACATATTTTACCTCTCGGTGATTCCAAAGAATCTACGAAATAGAATTACAATAGATCCAAATGATTTAGAGTACCTCCCAGTTCACCCTTATATAATGGGCATTGAGGATTTAGGTACAGTAAAGAAAATATACAATGAGTGGTATGGTTCGCCTAATACAAAAATGTTAGCAGATGAAGAGAAAAAAGTGCTACCTCTACATATATCCGAGAGTTTTAATGCTGAACTTGATGAAGAAGCATGGAGACACCCTTATAAGTATATCCACCACAATTTACAGCTCTCGCTTGATTATTTAGATTGGTTAGGTAAATCCCCAAAATGGAGTCATCACTTCAAATCTATTACACGAGATGTCGTAATGCGTGAAAAATTTTATAACAAAAAATCCAAAAAAGATTTCTATTTGTGGATTGGTCACCCTAATATTACAAGAATCACTAGATTAAAAGAATTACAACCACGGATGTCTAGAGAGAGAATTTTTTATGAAAGTGAATTACGCTCATTTTTTCAGAACTCGAAAGTTCTAAGGAAAAATCACCTTCGTTACTTTATGTTTATACTTCTCCTATTAACTGGAATGAGAATTTCTGAATGTCTTAATCTTCTAGGAAAAAATGTTCGTGTTTCTATCCATAACATTTCAGGAGTTGACTTTCCTTTTTCACAACATACAGTGGTTCATTGGGAGGATCTGTTTAAGTTTGAAAGAGACGAATTAGACAAAAAGGACATATATCTGGATCGGAACTTGAACTTTTTTGTAAAAGTAAAAAAAAGATTAGCTTACGAAGAAAGTAGAAGAGAAAACAAAAAGGCTGAAGAACGTCATATAAAACTTCGTGATGTATATAATCTTCCAGAATTACTAGATTTAGATTGTGAATCAATTTTTGTTAGACCAATCGACTTTTTCAAAATGTTCCAGGGTGAAATCATACAAAATACTGAATTATTAAAAGATCCATTTAAAATTGTTGATGAAACGATTTGTTACTATATGAACTGTACAAAGCAAGGTATTAAGATGTCAGATATTAATTTTTCAATGGAACACAGATTGAAACTTAAAAAAATCAGATCATTAATAGATAATTCATGGTTTGGGAAACTACTCCGAAATTATTTTATAGAAAGACACTTATTATTGGAGGAAAAGAAACCCATTGCTTTAAGACAACACTATCTTTTTATTAACCCAGAATCAGAAAATGCAAGTCCATTCATATCCCAAATTCCACTAAAATGGCTCAATGAAATTTGCAAAAACCAGGATATTAAGAGAAATACCTACGAACATTATAACAAAGCTCATGGACATAAGATAAAAAATGATCTTTCTCTCCATTCATTTCGCCATACTTATATATCAGCAAGGATTGGAAAAGAGGTAAAAGAAGGCACATATAACCCTGCTAATTTAAAAAGAGAAGTTGGTCATGTACAGAACTCCCAAGTTACAGAAACTGTTTATTATTGGGCGGACAATGTTTCAAAAAAGGAAGCAAGCACAGCATTTTACCGTTATTTAGAAAAAAATATAAAAAATATAAAATTTAACGAAGATTATGATTCAAACTTAGCCAATAATTAGAACTTAATTTTATCGTAGATTAGTGAGGAGGAACTAAAATTGCGTGAAACTATTAGTATAAGAGAAGCTGTAACTAGACTCTTGGAAACTGGAACTATAAAAAAATCCCTAAAAAAGCCTTATGAAAAGGTAAGAAAACTTCTAGAACAAGGCGTAATACATGGTATTCCCTTTACTAAAAAATTAACACCTTGGCAGGTCTATAAAGATTCCTTAGAAAATTACATTTTACTTAAGAATTGCCATAATACTGTCAGTATTAAAGAAGCTGCTTCAAGACTTTTGGAAGCGTTAAGGTTAAACAAATCACATAGTGCTACTTGCTTTTACATCAGAAAACTACTAATACAAGGAGTTATTAAAGGAATACCTCCTACTTGTAATACTGCACCTTGGCAGGTCTATAAAGATTCCTTAGAAGAATACATTGAAGTTGAAACAATGAAAGCAGTTGAACATTCTAAAAAACTGGTACCCCCTACACAATGTTGGTTACTAAAAAAGGAGATTACAAGTATTGATATAGATAATATTCTGCTAAAAATTAACCATATTAGGAAACTTAATGGTTTTGAATATATCAATTCTGAAGGGATTCGAAAGCTCTCCAATTATATTAATCAAAACTTAGTTTCACCATTAGACGCTTTATTTGTGACAGATGAAATGGCAAAATATATTGGACGTTTATGTATAAAGACGCCTATTAGTCATAATGGGCAATTAATACGTATAGTCGGTCTATGCCTTGCTTTAAAATTTCAAATTAAATTGGATTATTCGATTGCCATTAGGATCTTAAAAAACACTTTTGGGCGCAGACAATCTCTCCAAGCTTCGAACGAAAGTAACATAAAATCTTGTTATGAACTGATGTATTGGGTGACAAAGATTCTATACCATTATGTCACAGATGGTCCAGATTTTTTGAATGATCTTGATAATGTGGTTATTGTAGAAAAAAATATTTCTGCTGTTAGGAAAGGTTCTGATGTATTTTTATATCTATTCGCTATTCTGTTAGATAACGGTAAAAACGCTTGGAAAGATGTATCGATTATTACTATAGGTCAATTAAGAAAATATTATTTGACTACTCCAATTATGTTAAAAAGGCAAAAAGCTCAAATGGACTATCTATACGGCACTAAAACAAATTTATCTTCCATTTTTTTTACTGTTAAATTTAAAGAAAATCAAAAGTATATAGAAGATGAATCAAATAAAAAGCATATTCTTTATTCTCCAGAAAAATTTGATGAAATTAGGGAAATGGTTGAAAACTATCGAATCTATTTAAGAATGAAAAAAATTTCAACATCCAAATTCAATAGATTCGCTTCTGTGTTCAATAAAAAGCCTAAATTTATTACAGAAATTAAACAATTAACTGTTGAGAATATACAAGAAAGTTGTCAAAAATATATTAATCACTGTAAGGTTAATAGAATTGATAAAAGAAGTTGCCGAACTACAATAAGAACATTTCTTTCAGTTTTAGTTGAAATGAAACAAGTCTTTGGACAGAGAAAAAGTCTAATTGGTATTACCTACGACTTTCCTTTCGATGAAAAGTTATTATTAGATAATAATACCGGAGTTCCTGAACAATTAACTATTTATGGACGAATTAAAAAATCTGAATTTACAAAATTTCCAGATTTAAATTCACTTACTGTTTTATCTTCCACTACCGATGATAATGAGTTATCCGAGGGGCTAACAGAAAGATCAGGTACACTTAAAACAGATATATTGTTAGCTGATAAAATTGTTCGAGCTATATACCAATACAATCCCAAAGCATCTAAAGGTTCTCATGAGTACTTTCATGAATATCAATATACGACTATGTTAAGAATCATGGGAGACGCAGGAACCAGAAGCGACGAGGTAATAAATATGCCTTATAACACCCTTTCCTATCTGAATGAACACGATGTAAACATAGTAATTTTAGGATTGAGCAAGTTAGGCGATAGATTTGGGGTCGTTCCTGTCGGAAAAGAAACTGCTAAAATGATTGAAGAATGTTCAAAATTAAGAATGACACTTTTTCCTGACTCAGAAATTTTAATGAAAATGACTGGAGACAAAGGGTATATCGAAGAGAAATACATTAGACAATTTATTAGTGTTGATAAAAGAAATGGTGCAATAAGAGGTGTAAATATAAAATCTTTAGTAAAACATTTGGATAAGATTTGCAATGAGGCAGGAATTACTCGTCCTCCTAAAACGAGATTTCATTTTTTGCGTCACCGTGCAGCTGAATATTTCTTTTTAGGAATGAGTGAATACGAGTTTGAACACGGTGATGACGCAAACTACAAAATGGAAGTAATAAAAAGATTACTTCGTCATCAAGATATTAATATGACAAATAAATATGCTTGGAGTTCTCTATTAGACATGTTAGCTGAAAAAAATATAGTTTTTCTTCGAGATCTGAAGAGTGTAAAGGATTATAACACAAAAAATAATATCGAAGCTTTTGAACAAAAAACGCTTATTGAATCACTTGAAAAGAGAATTCAAAAGGACTTAGAAACTGAGATTTCTAAGCCAGGAATACATAGGATTAAATTGCTCCTCGCTTCTCCCCTTACGATGTTGCCAAATGAAGCATTCAGAGTAATTAACTATACACAAGACGTTAGTAAAATCATAAAATTCATACGTCAAGTTGATGGTGAGAAGAGTGAAGGTACCATTGCAATAAGTGGAGCAGCTTTTGGTAGATGCGTTAATCCTACCTGTTGGAGGCACAATGAGAAAATAACATGTATAAGTTGTAATGATCATTTAATTCAAAAAAGTGATGAACCTAGATTACTAAGGGAGATTGTAAACTGTCACCTTAGAACTCAAGAGATATACCAAAATTATAATGATACTTTTCATAAAGAACAACTTCGGAGTCTTCAGAGCCGCATTTCTATTTGTATTGATAAGTTGAATACATGGCTTGGTTTAAATGAACTTGAAATTATCCAGAAAGTTCAGAAACATCTGCGCGAAACTGTTATTGAGTCTGAAATAAATCTTAAAGCTTTTATAAACGAGCTAGAAAATATGAATGTTTTGAATCAAATTTAAAATTATTAAAGAAATTTAAGTAGAGAGGTCGAGATTAGTTTTGGTATTAAAGATATCAGATACACCATTCCCCCCCTTTCTTTTAAAGAAAGATAAATTGTTTAGTTATGACGAGGTTATACAGCTAATAAAAATGTATGGTGCCCCCTCAACTTCCAGGTCTTTAAGCGCTTTTAAAATCTTATTTAAATATTTTGAAACTAGAGAAATAGTAACGCCATATCAAGCTTGGTTGTTGTATGAAAATGAACACAAAAAAAGTATTAAAACCGAAGATGATTTTAATAAACTTTACACTAACAACCATAAAGTGTTTGAAACATATTTAATTTTGCTAATGTCTTTTTCTCGTATTCCTATAGATAGGAATTTTATTAGTGAATTCTATATTTACAATTCAGGTTTAAAGCATAATTTAATATGGATTTTAATGGAAAATTTTTATAATTTAACAAAACCCGACGCTTTTCCTAAAATGAGTGATTTAGAGAATTTAACAAACCGTAGATTTATTTTTTCTTTGAATGCTTTTTATAAGATAAGTGATCTTACCGAGGAAACTATAATTAAGGAGTTTTTAATTGCCATATCTTTGGATACCTACCGAAAAACGGGTATCTTTAAAAATATAATCAAATTTCAAAAAACAGGTTTATTAGAATTTATTGATAAAATATATCCCAAATTAATAACTTTGGGAATAATGGAACGTAAAGATAATATATATGCTTATCTCCGATCAATTATTTATCCGCCAATGGATAATGTTCAGAAGTTAAGGGTTTTTTTAAATAAAAAAATCAAAGAACTTAATGGTACTGAGATGGGAACTTTATTACACAGTTACGTTGAAAATAACATAATTACAATAAATGGTAAAGAAGAACTACAATGGCACATAAACCACTTAAAAACAAACATTAAATGTTGGTGTGACCTCTCCCTTATCGCAATTGAAGACGGAGTAGAAAAGATTGAAGATATTACTTCTGAACATCGAGATCTATGGCTTTATGAGAATAACGGTATAGATGGAAAACGATTATTAAGATACATCCCTCCAATTTTAAAGTTTTATAACGAGGTTATACAAGAACATACTGCCTATTATTATGATACTTCAATTTTTAGCACTAAGTGGAGTCCGAATATTGGAAAGGATATTAATCACACCCCACTACAAGGTGCCGCCTTCGGCCAAATTATTTCTGCAATAGCTCATAAGATTTCAGAAACAAGAAAAAAAGGTTTGGTTAATGGAGTTATAAACGAAGAGAAATTCTGTAAAAATCTCCATACAAGAGAAACTCAAAATTTTTTATATGAATTTTTCATATATAGATTAATTTGGTTTGTACTTCTAACTGGCAGAAGAGTCAAAGAAATCCGTCAATTAAATTTAGCAAGAGTCAAGAATTCTCTTTCACTAGATGATAAATACGTTTATATTAGAACGGCAAAAGGCAATTTTGATAGAAAAGAAGAATTTGATAGAGGACAACTAAACGAGAATGGTAATTATGAATTCGACTATATTCACATTGATGTTTTTAAAGAAGTAATTAATGTGGCAGAATTTGTATATAAAGGTACTGGTGTTCCTATCAAGGATCAATTCCTATTTCCTAGTGTAGCTAGGGATTATAATGAAATAAAATCAGTAGCCATAGGTAATTATTTAAAAGATATACAAATTGAATATGATATTGTGCATGGTTCCCCTGTCGATTTTAGAAACAAATTAATGTATGCGAGTTCACCAGAATGGAAAAAGTTAATCGGAAAACCGTTGTTCTCCTTGCACCACTTACGCCACGCATATATTCATACTATTCACACTAACGCAAATTTAACATTAGAACAGGTAGTTTTAAACATAGGTCACAGAAATAATAAATCTATTGGTGCATACACTAAAATTTTTGCTAACGTATTTCAAGTATTTAAAACTTTAGAAGATGAAGGTCATATAGGTGCTGGTAGAGAACTTGTTAGCGCCTTTTACAAGGAAGCAAATGGGATTGAAAATAAAAATGCTTACATTATATTAACAAATTTCCTTGACTTCTTAAAAGAATTTAAAGTAGAAACTTCTTTAATATCAATTAACCCTGAAGCCAATCGATTTCCAGAGGTAGATAGTGATTGCGTCACAACTATTTCTTGTGGTGATACAGGAATGGGATGTCTAAGGTGCAATGATTTTAGAGCTGGTAAATTGACGTTAACGGCTTTACTCAGTGTTAGTACAATTTTTGATAAAGAATTTCGAAATATTGATGGCGCTATTGATCAGATTAATAAACGCAAAAAAGAAATAATAAAGGTAAATCGAAAAGATGATAAACGTATTGAAGTGATTCATAACCTCTTTACACCGCTCATAGACAAGTTTAAAGCCATTATTGAAGCTAGGCAAATAACACTTTTATCTCAAGAAACTGGTTTTGGATTTAGTGAAAAAGAAGCTGATAAATTGATTAGTAAGATTTGGAAAAGAGCAAGAAAGCTAAATTTAGACGAAGATATTGTCAAATACATTAAAAAATCAAAAAAATCAGGGATGTTTAGTCACATTGATTTCACTTTATATCGAAGTGCTGCAAATAGAGAGGTGTTTAAGGTACTATGAACAAAAATGATTTATTAAAAAGTAAAAAAATTGTCGCTATTAAGGCTGTTATAAAGGAATTGGCAGCAACTGGAGCCACTTCCTTTACGAAGAAAGAAATTGCTAATAAAACTGTAACTCTTTTTAAAGACCAAAATGATCCTGACTATATAGTTGATTATAGACTTCTTTCTAAGCCATTTTATAAAGAAAATTTAAAGAAATGGATAAAAGCAGAGGTTGGTAGAAATAATCCAAATTTACAAGTAGCACAGAAAGAAGCTATAAAAGCTAAAAAAGAAAATGTAAAGAAAAAGTATAAAGAGCTTGAAAAAAAAGCCTTTTACACTGTTGATATGATTCTTAAAAACAAAATTAAAATTAACAAATTTACAAAAAAATGTTTAATTGATGAAATTAACAAGCAAGTTAAAGTTTGCGTAAATGAAAAGGCATTTGGTACTACAATATTTTCGGACGAAAAATATGTGCAAATATTCCATGATGCCTATTCGAGACTAATTGGAAAAGTTACAAATGTAAATACTAAAGATTCTCAAAAGATAATAACTTCATTAGAACATAATAAGCTAAAGCAAGATCTAAAACAATCAATCGCCAAAAACAAAGCTTTAATTAAGAACATGTTTGTAATTGCTGAAGGAGATGAAAAATTACTTTCTGAAAATGACATTTTGTATTCTAAATTGATGTCAACTCGCTTGGATCCACAGCTTTTAGAAAGCTACTTTCCACATCTGCTTCAACTTATTAATGGACAAAAAGAAGTAAATGCCTATAACCTGGTAATGAGGATTATTGAAACTTGTCAAAAATCAAAAAGGGAAAAACAATTTTAATACGCATTGTCGGAACTTATTTTTGTACGGTTTTAAAAGCTTGAGAAATCAAGCTTTTTTTTTAGGGGAAAATTCCATTTATATAAGGTAGCGAATTCTTTTAAAAAATAAAAACACCCTTTTTACATAATGAAAAATATATTATAGTTTTGAACTAACATTATATTCCATCTTAGTAGCGTAATTATTCCAGCTTATATAGGTGGCGAAAAATTGAAAACAAAAAAAACATCCCAATATAGGAATTGAGCATTCCCACATGAACATAGAAAAAAAACTTACTTTAAAGGATTTTATGATTCATTTATCTACTCGAAAATTAAAATAAAGGTAGCGAATACGAATTATAAAAAGAATCACCACTGAATCTTTCATAGTATGAACATGCAAATGAGCAACCAGTATAAGGATTTAAAGAGTGAGTATATCCTGAGAGAAAACCTGTACCTTTATTTAGAATGGTTTTTGGATTTTTATATAATATTTCGCTTTTCATCCAAACACCTCCTAATTAATTTCTTCATTTTTAGTTTCTAGTTTCAATTTTTAAAAGACTTTTCTTCATTTCTAAACCACCACGATAGCCAGTTAATGATCCATCCTTACCAATTACTCGATGACAAGGTATTATGATTAATAATGGATTTGAACCAATTGCTCTCCCGACTGCTCGAACAGATTTTGGCTTATTTAGGTAAATCGCAATGTCAGAATAAGTTTTAGTTTCTCCATAACCGATCGAGCATAGCGCACTCCAAACTAAATTTTGAAATGCAGTACCACGAAAATCAAGGCTACTATTAAAATTAGTCCGCTCGCCCTCTAAAAATTCAATTATCTCTTTTTTATATGCTTCTAATATTGGCTCATTTTCTTCCATTTCAATTCTAGGAAAGTATTTATCCTTAAATAAAATTAATTCTTGAAACGTTCCACAATGTGAGCCTACGAAACATAGCCCTTTTGTTGTTGCAGCAATATGAATCTTCCATTCTTTATGTTCAATTAAAGTCCAATATAATTTTTCAATTGAATGCAATTTAAATCACCCTTTGCTCTTCATTGTCTTATTTAAATTTTATTATAGACTTAATTAAGAAAAATGGGCTGTTATTAGAATGAAAGAGCAAGAATTTGAAAAATATTTTAGAATGCACTGCATATAAAATCTTGGAGAACTCAGTAAATAATGCCTTGAGAACTGCAATTAGGTCCCTGGAGAACTCTCTAAATACCTCCCTGAGAACTGCAAATAAGTGCTAGAGAAATGCAATTAGGAAGTCTTTCTGTGCAAATAAAAGTGTACTGCAATTAAAATCTGAAAAACGCAATTAAAAACGGTTTAACTGCAATTAAAATTAGAAAATAGCAAATAAAATAGCTAAACTGCAATTAATTTCAAAAGAATCGCAAATAAAATAAAAAATTACCCATACCAGTTAGGGTATTATAACCTAATGCTTGTGAAACTAGAGAGAAATTTCAAGTGAAAAGCTAGCAAATATACTCTAAGCCTTTCTAGAATAAATAAAAAATTGATAAAAATCAGCTAATTACCTGCAAAGAAGAGATCAATTCCATCAATAATACCCCTAGCCTCGTACATTTCATTTTACTTCACATAAGACGGGTCCAAATTTTAGTATTTGACCAAACAAATGAATCCGCCCTTTTCCCATCGACAAAGCTCGAAAAATGAATTTTATTTCTGCTTCTCAATCATATCCATTACTAATTTTTCAGCTGCATTTTTATATAAATTACTCATATTAACAAAAGAAGTAATTAAGAGCAATTGTTCGATATATTCTTTACTTTCATCATCAATCTGATCAATTTCCTTCTTTACATTTTCACTAGATTGTTGAAGTTCAGTTTTAAACTTTTCGTGGTTTAGTTCATTTAAATGTAAAAAACTTGAATAAATATCATCAATATTTATTTCGTTGTTTTCAAGGATTCTTTGATTTAATCCATTTATAGTTTCTTTTATATCATTAATCGAAAGTGTACCTTTTAAATGATAAATTAGACTGATTAAAATTATATGATTCTTTGTGTATTTCTTATTTTTTATTGGGAATAGCAATTTAGCTTTAGCATAATTATTAATCATTGTTTTTGTCATTACTTTTTCATTAGAATTCGGTTTCGCAAATTTATTATCAAATAGTTGAATTACTTGATCCATATAAAGATCAAGATTAGGAATATCATCTAATAATATTTTTTTATCTAAATCTATTTGTTCAATTAATTGATTTATCTTTTTCATTTTTCGTCCTCTTTTTATGTAATATACGGTTTAATTTTATCATAAAAAAATTGTTCTTTAAACACTTGACTATATAATGTCGTTGATGATAACTTTATATGTAGTTATCAAAACTACATAACATAGTTGGAGGAGATATACATGGGGAACTTTATGCGTGAACCTATTAATTCCATGACACATTTAATCGGTGCTGTATTATCACTATTTGGGTTACTAGCGATGATTTTAAAGTCAACTTTTTCTGGTGGAAGTGTTTTACAAACATCTGCGGTTATTGCATTCGGTGTAAGTATGATTCTTCTTTACTCAGCTTCAACGACCTATCATATGGCAAAAGCGAGCGATAAAATAATCGCTTTCTTAAGACGGATGGATCATTCAATGATCTTTGTCTTAATTGCAGGTACATATACTCCTTTTTGTATCATTAGTCTAAAAGGTACATTGGGATGGATCATTTTTTCAATTGTATCTTTCATTGCATTTTCTGGCGTTTTGTTTAAGTTGATTTGGTTTAGTTGTCCAAGATGGTTATCAACAGCCCTTTATATCGCTTTAGGATGGGTCATTATTCTTGCTTCGGCACCTTTATCTGATGCGATTAGTATGAAAGGAATGTTCGCGCTAATCTTAGGTGGAATTTTCTATACGGTTGGTGGTGTGATTTACGGAATTAAGCCTAAATTTTTATCTTTTAAAAATTGGGGATTTCATGAAATTTTTCATATTTTCATTATGCTTGGAACACTTTGTCACTTCTTCTGCGTTTATTACTTTGTAATCTAATAAACAAAAAACCATCCAATGGATGGTTTTTTGTTATTTTAAGATACCTGTTCCAACAATTTTCACTTCAACTTTTGGTTTAATTGTAATTTTAGCATAGTCTTTGTTCCAATCCAGTTTTTTCCACACGTCTGGATGAAATGAAATTAACTGTCTACCAATTCCGAATGCATCGCAATTTGATTCTTGAACTGTTTTAATAATTTTTTCAGCTTTTTTTGTTAATTCCATTGATATTTTTTTGTTTAACATATCTATTAATTTTTTGGAATCTAATTCATCATGTGCGTACTCAAGTGTATCAACATCCAGTTTTAGATTTAAATTTACGGTTATTTTATTTTCTTTTGATACTTTAATTTCCATTTTTGGCTTATTTTTTTTCACTTGAATCGTTATATACCGTTCCCTAATATCTTTTTCTTTCGGACTAACTTCTACATTAAATCTTGCATACTTCTTCATTTGATCTTTAAATAAAAGTAACATAGTAGGTTCATCACCTAAAAGATTATACCCTGTATATTTGTGATTGTTAAATAATGCTACCCCAGAAATATCAATCAATTTATCATCATCTTTTTCAATTAGCGGTAAAAAAATATCTTCACCTGGGTCGAACATAATTGTACAAATCGTTTGGACATTTCCAATAGGAATCATCGTATGGCTTTCTGCGTTAGTTATTAGATCCAAAATTTCTTCACTTACAAGGGTTTCCTCTACTTTGCTTAATTTTAAAACATCTACCGCTCGGCCCTTAGTAATAATAACTTTTGCCCCTAATGAACTTCTTGGGTCTCTATATATAATATCGAATATAGGATAAATATCCTGTTTAGACAATTCATCTCCAAGTAATAAAACCCTTGTTTTATTAGTAGCATAATCTCCCGCTACTTTTCGAGTAATTTTTATTCTTGCATCACTTGTTGTTTTTCCAGTAGTAGTAATAATGACATTTGTTGTTTTAACTTGTGAAGGATCACTTCCACCTTGACTATTTGTTTTAATGACTGCAGTTACTAGCATATTATTATCCTCTGCTAAGTCAAATCCAGCACTATAAACAAGCCTAGACTCCTTTAGTAATCTTTGATCCCAACAACTAGTTAAAGGCAAAATACAAATTAAAGAGATCAATACCATTTTATATTTCATATGAATTACCGAGTTCTTTCTTTTTTCTAATAAGCGAAACAATTAATAAAATTAAAGGTAATACAAAGATAAAAACATAACTTGTAAAAGAAAGAATTGTCCCAAATTTCATTATAAATTCTTCACTATTTGGTAAAAAAGTACAGATAATCGCCATGAAAATCCCTATAAAAATAGTTGTTTTACTATGGCTTTTAAACTTTAAGAGTTTGCTGATTCCGAAACTAGTTAAATATAAGTAGGTCACAAATGAAGTTAAGATTGGTACAACCCAAATAGATAGAAAGACAAGGTCTAATCTTTCAATCACTTCATATGATAATGATTTTAGTAAATATAAGATTGGCTCAGGTATGATTTCAATTTCTGCTTTGCTAAAACTCATATAACTTGTAATTAAAAAAAATGTATATAAAAGGCTAACAAAACTAATTGCGATCGTTCCAGCTTTTAATATTTTATTTGGCTTTCCTTTTACATACGGAAATAATACTAAAATAAATTCAAATCCCATCATGGAGATTAGCGCATCGTGAGCTCCAAGAAGAATGTTTTTAACCTCCGCTTGTCCGACTGGAAATAAATATCGATAATTTACATTATTGTAAGAACAAAATTCAAAGAATATCAAAAATAATATTAAAATACAGACGAATACAAAAAATCGTCCAATTACTTTCAAATTTTCTTTCGCTAAATAAATTCCTGTACCAACGATAAAAATAACTAATACATAAGGCGGCGTAAATGTTAAAATCCATTTTTTAAGAGTCGAAATTGTAAGCATTACAACATATATCGAGACCATAAAGAAAAATAAAATATAAAGATACGAAATAACGATTCCTATATATTTCCCTACAATTTTCGATGAATATTCATAAATCGTTTCTTTCGGAAATCTCGAACCAAGCAACCACATGATGAGTAAGAGTAAAAACACCCCGATACCAGCAAGTAATGTAGAAATCCATCCATCATGACCTGCATGTTTATGGACTACATATGGTAGTGAAAGTAATCCAACACCGATTTGAGCTTGAATGATGACGAATGTGAATTGAGTTATTGAAAGCATCTTTTCATTTTTCATCATTTTCCCATCCTCTAGAATTATTTTCTCGTTTAAAATTCTTTGGTAAAGGTGCAAACGGTCGTTTTTTCATTTTCCATGATGGCGCACGAACAACTGTATCTTTTAGGTCTGATTTTCTAAATGGAGCAAATGGCGCAAAATATGGTGACCCAAACGATTCAAGTTTACATAGATGGATTAGGATAAAACTGAGTCCAAAAACAATTCCTATTAATCCAATTAACGATGCTGCAAACATTAGTGGAAATCCAAGCAATCGGACAGAGGTTCCCATTTCATTGTCCGGTACAACAAATGATGCAATTGCAGTAAGTGAAATAACGACAATCATCGTATTTGAAACTAAATTTGCCTGTACAACAGCAGTTCCAATAACTAAACCTCCTACAACACCTATTGTTTGTGCAATTGGATTAGGTAACCGTATTGCTGATTCTCTAAGCAATTCTAACGTTATTTGCATTCCTAGAGCTTCAATTAACGGTGGGTATGGAACGTTTTCTAATGAACTTTTTACATTAAATACTAGATCTATTGGAATAATTTCAAAGTGAAAAGAAACTAATGCAATATATAAAGCAGGCAATGATATAGAAATTAAAAAACTAACCAATCTTAAAATACGTGCAAATGAAGCGACCATCCATCGGCTATTGTAATCATCTGGTGATTGATAAAAAGTGAAAAATGTAATTGGTAAAACAAGTGCTGAAGGGCTACCATCTGTTAAAATAGCAACCTTTCCTTCCATTAAGTTTCCAGCTATTCGGTCAGATCGCTCAGTTGTTAATACTTGCGGAAAAGGTGAATAAGGGTCATCTTCTATGAATTCCTCAAGATTACCTGGTGAATGGACATAATCAACATTTATATAAGAAAGTCTTCTATGGACTTCCTTAACTAACTCCTCATTTGCAATCGTATCAATATATATAACTGCTAATCGCGTGTCAGATTCTACCCCTAATGATAAAGTTTTTACAACAAGATTAGGATTACTAATTCTTCGTCTTATTTGATTAATATTTGTCAGTATACATTCTACTAATCCGTCATGGGAGCCCCTGATCGTTTGCTCACTACTAGGTTCTTGAATAGATCTATTTTGATAGGAAGTAGTTTCTAAAATAACTACATTTTTTTCAAATTCTGTGAAAATGAGCGTGTTTCCTTTTACAATACTGAGAATACATTCATCAAATGAATCCGAACTTTTAACATCATTAATTGCTACTGTATTCGGAATCGTATCCTTTGGATTATTAATAATTTGTTGAATAATTTGGACTTCAAGAGCTTCCCTACCTACAATTGTACTTATATAGACAACTACAATCTTTTTATGATGAAACATTAAATGTCTGATTGTTAAATCACTTGTATTTATTAATGATTTTTTTACATTTTCTACATTCTGATCCAAATTTCCACTAATTTCGATGATTGAACCTCGATTATTTTGGTTATGTTTATTAGAACGCATTATGCATTTCACCTAATTTCCAAACTCATACAATAAATTAGATTTATTTTGTGTTAAATTAAGGTTATTATTCACTTGTAAATTCCAGTATTTGTAAAAATGTTAAAATTTGAATAAAAAAGGCGATCCTATAAGTCAAAATAATGACTTTAAGGTCGCCTTTTTATTGTACTTAATTATTCATTTACTCTTTTTTTCCAAATTCCAAGCATGATCGCTGTGATGATAGAGCCAATTAAGATAGCTAGTAAATACAATATTGGTTTATTTACTAACGGAATCACAAATGCTCCACCATGTGGGGCAGGTAATGTAATACCAAATGCCATTGCAAGTCCACCTGCGATTGAAGAACCTACAACAGAACTGACAATTACCCTTACTGGGTCTGCCGCAGCGAATGGTATCGCTCCTTCTGTTATAAAAGAAATCCCCATAATATAGTTTGTAATACCTGATTTACGTTCCATTTCAGTAAACTTCGATTTGAAAAGTGTAGTAGCTAAAGCAATACCTAATGGAGGTACCATACCACCTGCCATTACAGCAGCATGTGGTGCAAAATTATTTGCTGCAATTGCAGCTATACCAAATGTGAATGCAGCTTTATTTATAGGTCCACCCATATCGACTGCCATCATTCCACCAAGAATTAATCCTAACAATACAGCGTTTCCACCATTTAAACTACTTAACCAATGAGTTAAAGCTGAATTTAAATAAGTTACAGGAGGATTAACAACTAATTCCATTAAAACACCAGTAATTAATAATCCAAATACTGGATATAATAGAACCGGTTTAATCCCTTCTAATGATTTTGGTAACTTAGAAAATACTTTCTTTAGTCCTAGTACAACATAACCAGCTAAGAAACCTGCAATTAAACCACCTAAGAATCCCGCGCCAGCACTTGAAGCTAAAAATCCACCAACTACCCCTGGTACAAATCCAGGTCGATCGGCAATCGAACTTGCAATAAAACCAGCTAATATTGGTACTAAATAACTAAAAGCACCAGTTCCTCCAATTTTCATTAACAATTCAGCAACAGGACCTTTTGTATGAATTCCTCCAAAAGCAAATGCTAACGCAATTAGAATACCTCCACCTACTACAAAAGGTAACATATTACTTACACCATTCATTAAGTGCTTGTAAATCCCCAAACCTTGATTAGTTGAAGAACTTCCTCCACCATTATGATTAGCCTGAAAAATTGGTGCATCTTGTTTAACAGCTCTTTCAAGTAATTCCTTTGACTTACGAATTCCATCTGCTACTGGTACTTGGATGACATGTTTTCCATCAAAGCGATTTACTTCAACTTGTTTATCCGCTGCTACGATAATAGCTGCTGCTCTATTAATCTCGTCTTTTGTTAATTCATTTTTTATCCCTGTTGATCCATTCGTTTCAACTTTTAAATCAATATTTAATTCTTTTGCTTTTGCCTTTAAAGCATCTGCCGCCATATAAGTGTGAGCAATACCTGTTGGACATGCAGTAACTGCAAGGACTAGTGGACGTGAAGAATCTTCTATAACTGTTTCTTCTTTTTCATCATTTAACGATTTTTCTTTTTGATCGATTAATTGAATAATTTCATTTGCATCCTTTGCACTTAATAAAGAGCCGCGAAATTCTTCATCCATTAATAGTGAAGATAATCTAGATAATGTTTCTAAATGTGCATTATTTGCACCTTCACTAGCTGCAATCATAAAAAATAAATGAGCCGGTTGACCATCAAGTGATTCATAATCAATCCCATCTTTTGATCGACCAAATGCAATGGCAGGAGTCTTGACCGCAGCAGTTTTAGCATGTGGAATTGCAATACCTTCTCCAATTCCTGTTGTACTTTGACCTTCACGTGTTAAAATCGCTTCTTTAAACTGTTGTTGATCGTTTAATTTCCCGGCTTGATCTAAAACTTGTATTAATTCATCAATTACTGACATTTTTGATGATGAATTCAAATCAATGAGAACTGTATCTATTTTTAATAATTCTGTGATTCTCATATTTCGCCCCCCTAATCTTTTTCAATCTTTACTTGATTAAGTAATTCTTCAATTTTCTCTCTTTTTGTTAAATCCTCTGAAAAAGCGGTAGCACTACCTGATGCTACACCCACTTTAAATGCAGTTTCAATATTATTTGTTTTTACATAAGTACCAACAAAACCAGCCACAAGTGAATCACCTGCACCGACTGAATTAATTACTTCTCCCTTTGGAACATTTGATATATAAACAGAAGACTCTGTAATAAGAATCGCTCCATCACCTGCAAACGAAATCCCTACATTTTGAGCACCCATATCAACTAATTTTTTACCGAACGGGATTGCTTGTTCAATTGAAGTAATTTTGACATCAAATAAATCACCTAATTCATGATGATTTGGCTTAATAAAAAATGGACGATGTTTAACCACATCTAAAAGTACTTTTCCACTTGCATCTACAATGATATGAATTCCATTTTCTTGTCCCCACAAAGTCAATTGTTCATATAAATCAGACGGTAATGTATTAGGGATATTACCAGCTAATACAACATAATCACCTTTTTTAATTTGTTTTAGTTTATAAAAAAATTGATCTAGTTTTTCTTCGGAAATTGCAGGGCCTTGTCCGTTAATTTCCGTTTCTAGTTGAGATTTTAATTTTATGTTAATTCTAGAATCGCCTTCTACTTGAACAAAGTCAGATGTAACGCTTTCATTTTCCAAGACATTTTTAATAAAATCTCCTGTAAATCCTCCAACGAAACCAAGTGCTATGCTTTCCACATCTAATCTTTTCAAAACTCTAGAAACATTAATTCCTTTACCACCAGGAAATTTATTTTCCCTTTTCATTCGATTAATTTTTCCTAACCCTAGATCCTCTACTTCAACGATGTAATCAATTGAAGGATTAAGTGTTACTGTATAAATCATGATTTCACTACCTTTATCAAAGATGTTTTTTCCTCTAATTGTTTGGCTAGAGCATCATCTATTTCGTCCGTTAAAATAATCGCTTCTTCAATTTCACCAATCTTCGCAAAACTTGTTTCACCAAATTTACTGTAATCAGCTATTATAAATACTTTCTCTGAAATAGAGATTGCTGTTTTCTTTACAAACGCCTCTTCAGGATCTGGCGTAGTATAGCCAAATTGAGGATGGATACCATTCGCCCCAATAAAACATTTATCAAACCGATAATTTTTTAGACTTTCAGAAGCCATACTCCCAATCAATGCTTTTGTATGCCCTTTCATTTTTCCACCTATAAGATATGCGGTCACTTCATTTTCAAAAAGAGCTTCAACATGCATTAATCCATTCGTAACGACTGTTACATCTAATCCCTTTAATAAAGGAATCATTTCGAATGTAGTACTACCAGCATCTAAATATATACAATCGCCTTCATTAATTTGAGTTACTGCAAGCCCGGCAATTAATTTTTTACTTTGAACGTTTTTGGATGTTTTTTCAGTCATACTTAATTCAGTGGCTTTACTATTGATTGAAGCCGCTCCACCATGAACTCTTTTTAAGAGATTAAGAGACTCAAGCTCAACTAAATCACGACGTATTGTAGACTCGGAAGTATTTGTCGCCTCTACGATATCCCTTAATTTCACAATACCCATTCTTTTTATCATCTCTATAATGAATTGTTGTCTTTCCGGAGTTAACATAGAATTCATCCTTTCATAAAACCAAGTATAAGACACGAAAAATAAAAAATCAATCATTTTCTTCCAAAAACGTTCAATAACAATCTGATTCATTCAATTTCAATCAAAACCGTTCAAATTTGTAAAAATTTTCGAGCTACATTAAACTAAAAATAAGAATTTAAAATTGTTTTTTATATTATTCCTTATGATTACTCATAATATTTATCTAAATAAGTAATACTCAAATTTTAGATTCATAGAGTCTGGTAAAGAATTTTGGTTTACAATTATTAAAATAGAAATGGGGAACATCTTTTGAAGGAAAATATCCAAATTCGTGAAGAACTTATTGAAGTTATTGATCATTTAACAGATGAACAGTTAAATAAGAAGGTAAATAATGAAAAATGGTCCATAATGCAAGTTCTTGAACATTTGTACCTAATGGAATCTAAATTAGTAAAACTAATGACACGTACATTTAATGAAGTACCTAGTGAAGTTATTCAAGATAAGCCAATTCACTTAGCGACTGATCGAACTAAAAAAATAACCTCTCCACCTCATTTTGAACCAACTGATCAATTCATTACTAAAAAAGAAATGACTGAGAAATTAAACCAATCAAGAAGATCACTACATGATTTTGTTGAACTAACCAAAGATCATACATTAGTTGATAAAGGCATGCCACATCCGATTTTTGGACAAATCAATTTAAAACAATGGATTCCTTTTATAGGTGTTCATGAAAAACGTCATATTGAGCAAATTAGAGAATTAAAAAACGAATTATAGTGGAAATCAACATCACTCTCCTCCTTTTACGAAAATTTAATAATAAATGAACAATTTTGTTTTTCAACAACGTGAAAAAGAGCTTACAACGCGTAAGCTCTTTTTTATATTGAAGAAATTGCCTCTAATTCTTTTTTGTAAAGACTAAGTATTTGATCTTTATGTACTTCTAACTGATTAGACACTTGAGAGATTGAATAGCCGATAAATAATGGAGATACAACAAATCTTGGAATAATTTTACAAATAATTTTCCCCTTCCATTTATAAAAGAATAAATTATAGCTGTGAAGTCCTTTATAAAAATGGTTAAGCAAATAATGGGTAACCGTTTGTAAGTAGACGGCCATTTGTGGAATAAATTTCTGATCATCAATAAGAATATTGAATTCTCTAAATCCCATAATTGGATGAGTAGAAATGTTTAATTCATATCCATTATCCGACGAAATGGTAATCCCCTCGAAATACACATCTGTTACCTTTTTGTTGTAATCAATATTTTTCAAACCAACAATTTGCATATGCGGATGACTTAGTGTTCCTCCTGATAATGGGCCATGATTTTTATATAAAATAACAGATTTGTATTCTCCTGTCGATTCCATTTTATCCCATTTATCAATTGCAAAGGCTAATAATTCTGTCAAATGTGTTAAAGAATATTTCGAAGGATCACCTTCACAATCGTCGCTTTCAATAATAACAGTTTGAAAAGTATCTTCTAACGTTGGAAATTTATTCTTCAAATAAATAATCGAGCCAGATGTATCGATTATATCCGTTAAGTTTTCACGATCACAGAATGGGCATTTAACTTCTTTATTTTTAATACTATCAGGTTTTTTAACGCCTATATCCATTTTAAATTGTAAGACCTCATTTTGAATATCCATCACGGTTTCCCCTTTGAATAAATTGTAAAAATTTTTCTAAATTAATTAAGCTAAAAATTTCTCCTCTTTGAAAATACATTCATTTTTTAGTTAATATATTAGTGTATTTTTCTTACCTAAAAATTGCCGTCACATTTCAGAAATTTAGCGATATGTACTTTCTATTACTTAAAATAATAATAAACGAAACGATGGATTATCAATTAAAACGCTCATTAATAACCATTAATTTTTAGATTTAACAATTTACTTAAATTAAATTCTATTTTAACCCAAAAATACTTGAAGTTAATTTATATTTATCTATACCAAAATCTCATGTTAAATTGAATTAAATTAATTTTAGTGTTTAAAATAGTATCTTTTTCAACTAATTTTCAAATACTAACAACGATATTCAATTGAATATCAAAGATATCCTAAATTATCTTAGAGGTGAATCAAACATGACATTAAAAAATCATTTAGATCCTCATTCTCAGAAATTTTACCACAATTGGACTAGACCTAAACATGCAAAATCACAAGTCAATGGACATACTATGGAGTCTCAAAACACGATTATTTTAAGAAGCAACGCTAAGGCACATAGATGGTAAAAAAGGATAATTAAGGAGCAGGAAGACATTTAGATGTCTTCCTTTCTTTTAACAAATAAAAACTAGCCACGACAATTGCCACGGCTAGTAAAACAATCATTATTTATTTGTTCCATGTTGTTTAGTCGGTAATTTTTCGTTTGGTGTTCCATTACCTTGGTGTTCTTTATTTTTTTGGTCTTTTCTTTGTTTTTCATGTAATTTTTCGACAAATTCATGTGTATCTTCCATTTTTTAATCCTCCTTCGTAAAGAATCTAAATGTTACTTTAACCAATCAGGTAGGAAAAAATTCATATTAGTATGATATAGAAGTAGAAGTTACATAAGAATGTTTATCAAAAATAAAACAGACCTTACAATCAAGATTGCTTGAGCAATTCCAAATAAGAATCCTGTTATGAACCGTAAGAAATTATTACTTTCTCTCCATTTCCACTTCTGTGTAAACCCATCAATTAATAACGGAGTCATTAAAATAGGAATGTACCACCAAAATATAAATGATGAGATCATAAATAGAAATGGAAGAAGCAAATAACCCAGAAGTATGGCAGTACATCTTGCACAAAGTGGAAAAGTATAAGAGCCTATATGTAATGACCTTTCTTGCTTACGATGACATGGAATCCAACTTAAAATCAAAATGTATCCTCCTATTAACTTGGACAATCTGGGCTACAATCACAATCAGGTGCACAATCTGGTGTGCAATCAGGCATGTGATGATGACAATCAGGGATGTCACAATCTGGTATAAAACCAAAATCACCGCAATCACACCAATCGAATCCCCTATTCTGTCTTCTCCGCTCATAGTAAATAATTATAATAATTCCAAAAACGATACTTGCACTAATCAATATGAGTCCTTTTACTAAAAAACTCTTTATAATTAAAACAATTCCTAGAATAAGAAGTATGAATAAACCACTGATTAAGAAAAAGACCAACTTTACCACTCTTTCTTAAAAATAATGAAAGACTAACCTGATGTTAGTCTCAGACTGCCCGCCAAACGCTCGCTTTCTTCGTTGCTTCGCCTGTTTGCGGTGCTCATTACCGTCTAAGGTAACTCCGCGCCTCGAAGGACAAGCGCTTGCAATCAGTCTGATAATCAAATTTTTTAAACTTTTGTATTCACTGAGATTAAACAGATGTTAGTCTTGTGCTTAGTCACAAACATAAAAATTATTAATAATCCAATAATCTCACTTAAAAATAAGTCTATTTTGAACGTTGAGTTGCTGCACCAATTAAAATAAAAATGGCTGATAGAATATGCATAATCATACCTAATATCGGAATCCATGCAAGACAAGAAGTTACGATCCCAAAAATATTTCCACTAGCTGAGACACCAGCCTTTTTCGCTAACACGAGTGTAATAATGTGGAGGATTAAAGCTATAAATAATGGCGTATAACCAAAACCAATAACAATCGAACCACCTAAAAAAGGTATCCCGAGTAAGGCTTCAAAACCACCCGAAATCCATTTCATATTTTTTACGTTAGATCCCATAAAATCCCCTTCTCAACAAAAAAATGTTAATTTTTTCTAATAAATACTATTGTATTCGATAAATTCTTTTACGGATAGTTTTTATTATAAATTCCATTTAAATTCAGTCTAAAGAATGAGAATTTTAGATCGTGTAAAAATTAAAAAGCAAGAGACAAAAACTCTCTCTTACTTTTTTATCAATTATATTGTTGCAAAAAAGTCCTAATCGAATTTGCAATTGATTGTACATCTTTAAGTTGATCATTTTTAAAGCTAAGAGATGTTTTCTTTTCATCTAATCCGAATGACTCCTGTAGTAAACCTGTTAAACCACGATATGAACCAGCTTTATCTACTGCTACCATCATAAACAGTCCATCTTTATTCGGTTCGATCATACATTCAATTTCATCAAATCGCCATTCTCTTTTAGAGCTTGGAACAAACTCCCACTCTTGATAGAATCGACCATTTTGAGCCTCCACCTCGACCTGACGTAAACGGAAGCCAAGAATATTAAATGCTTCTACAAAGTTTGCTAATTCTTCATGTGCATGAACTTTTAAGAAATCAGTATCTGTTGGGTCTAAACTTAAATCAATATCTAAATCAGTCTCAATCCAAACTTGGCCATGTCTTATAGTAATCGGTGTGTAAAATGGCAATTGGAACGAAAAAGGAATTACTTTTTCTTCATTCGCTTCAATTTTCATCTTTCCGGATACACGCTCTTCATGTAATTGAATTTTAACGTTTACCTCATCTTCTCCACTTTTCTTTTTAGCATAAGATTTTAACTTAAGCCCAATATGATTAATTTCTTGTGCAACTGAACCACCTTTAACTTCAACTACACCTTCAACATTTTTTCCTGGATATAAATCTTTAGTATGAATAATTGCATCTACCGAAGCTGCTCCAATTCCTAGTCTAGCTAGTACTTTTTTAAACATCAGATCCCCTCCAAAAAATTACTACATTTCCATTATATAGTGGATTATCAGTCTTGAATAATCCAAATTTAATAATTATTCCCTTCTATACATTATAAATAAAAGAAATAAATATGTAACTTATGAAAGTAGAATTAGTAGACAAGTTATTAATAGGATAAGCATATTTTATAATATGAAATTAATTTTGGAGGTGTCTTATGCACTTTATTTTTATTAAGAAAAAATGGTTATTAATTTGCTTTCTCCTTGTAGTGATTGGATTAAGTGGTTGGTATTACTTAACACCAAATTCAGTTCAAACTGCAGTAGAGCAGCAGCAAGTAAAAACAGTAGACATCGATATGATTACAGCCGAATTCAGTACAAAGCTAGATGATGGAACGGAAATTGAAGCTTATAGATGGGATCCAGGTACCATCGTTATTGAAAAAAACCAAAAAGTAAATTTAAAAATTCATGGAATAAACGGAAAAGAACATAGTTTCCATATCGAAGGAACAAATATCACGGGTGTAGTTGTTAAAGGTAAAACGACTGAAGTACCATTATTCTTTAAAAAAGAAGGTACATACCGATTAATTTGTGATACTCATTCTCATGACGGGGCACCAATGATTGGTTATATTGTTGTAGACTAATTAATTATTTACTAACAGAAGCAGTTATACCAATCTTGCTTAATTGGACAACGAATTGTATTTCAAAAAAAAGATAGTAAAAAATAGTCTAGTTTACTAAATTTACTATCTTTTTCTTATTCTTCTTTATTTAATTGATACTCTACGTTCATTTTTACCCTTTTTTAAAGTAATTTGTTTACTCCAAGTACCTTCCATTGGGAGTTCCAAGCTCACTTCATATAAACCTGTATTTATTTTCTTCATACTCGCTTCAACATGATGATTCATACTTTTCATTTCCATTTTCAAATTAATCGAATCTACATCTACTTCTTTTCCATTTAAATCTACTAAATTTACTCGATACACATGTGTATGGTTTTTATTTGTTAATTTTTTTTCGTTAATTGATAAATGAATATGATCTAAAAAAGGGTTCGATTTAACTTCAGCCTTTTTACCACAGCCAGAACAAACTAGTAAAATACATAACATAATAATGAATATGTAAAAGAATTTCTTCATTAACATCACTCCTATTTAGTTAAAATCCTCTTCCTTACTTTATTTAAAAATGTTAATTAAATTTGTGAAAAATATGTGAAAGCATAATTAAAAATAAAATTATTCTTATCTCAATCATACAATTAAGCTTTTTCAACATATAATTGAACGTTATAACTCAAACAACTAAGGATCCTACATAGGGAGGAGTTTAACTTAATGTTCTTAGAATGGGCTAGCATTGTATTAACTGTACTACTTTCATCATATGTCATCATAATCGCAAATAGAAAAAAAGAAAAACTTTCTTGTACATCCGGAAAAATGATTAGTATGACGAATTCAATGATGACAAGTGTCACCATAGGTACAATCTTTGGTATTTTATTTCGGAATACAGATTTGACGATCCCTACAATTATTTCAATGACTGCAGGCATATTAATAGGATACTTAACAGGTAAACCTTTATCATTAATGGCTGTATTAGAAGGTATAACTGCGGGAATTATGGGTGGAATGATGGGAGCAATGCTTGGCATTATGCTACAGGAAACTTATTTAAACATATTAATCTATTTTATAGACGTTGTTTTTGTATTAGTTACAATCCTATTAATTAAAGTGATTGATCAAGAAGTTAGCAAATTTAATAAAAATGAAAAATCTTTCCAATCAATTTGATTATAAAAATAGCCTACCTATTTTAAATTAGGTAGGCTATCATATTTTAGTAAAAACATTAAATACGATCCAAATGAGCTATATCGCAAAGTAATTGAAAATCAAACTCTTTTTCTTCACTATAATTAATAATTGTTAAACTTGTTCCATGGACATAAGGTAGATCCCATAATTTTTCAATTGGTGCTTGTTTTAATTGAGCTACAATTGTTGCCAATACAACTGCATGTGTAACAATTAATATATTTCCTTCTTCATTTGATTTTAAAATGTTTTGAATTACATTGCCAACTCTTTCTCTTAAGTCGAGTAAACTCTCGCCCTGATGTCGACTATGGTCGTATAAATGTGGTGTTTTCCAAAGCGATTCAAATTCACTTTCAAAACACTCATTAATTTCTTTTTTCGTTTTACCCAACTTTAGTCCTCCAACTTTAATAAATTATTCCTTAACTTGTTTTTCTTCTCTTCGTTCATATAAAATACCTGCGATTAAGGCAAGTAAAACATTTGTTATTAACAATGGGCTAAATTCAGAACCACAAACTAATGATAAAAAAAAGGCAATAATAACGAAAAGGACTGGCAAATTCATTTTGTATTCTCCTTAAATGAAAAGTTAATTTATTTTAGACATATTTAAGACTATTTTATATTAAAAATATTTTACCATGAATTAACCATTTTCTAACAATTCAAAAAAAAAAAAAAAACGATTCATTTGAATCGCTTTGTAGTGATTATTGGTTGATTATTTCTAAATTTCTTGTTTTACTTCAAATCGATTATCAATTCTACTTGCCCCCAGGCATTTCTATTATATCTGAACGATTCTCGTTTTGAACAATTAAGACTACTCCGTTATCTTTTATAATAACCTACTCACCCTAAACATTGTGTTTAGGAAGTTCATATGTTCCAATTGGTGAAGTTGAAGTAAGAAATTCTTGATGACTTTCTATAAATAATTCACCTAATTGAGCCCTTTTCTCTTTTGCTTTTAGATGAAGCTCAGATTCCCTTATCATAATTTCAATCTGCTCATACTGTTCGATACTTTCATATTGCCAAATCGCTTCAATTTTATCATTCGATTCGTTTACCCACCTGCCAATCAATTTAGCGCCATGCTTAATTTGATTGGGATATAAATAAAGATGAAAAAAATCATTAAAATGTTTCAATTTATCTGGATTTATTTTATAAGACTTCTTTCTATAGATCATTTTTATTTGCCACTCCATAAAGTGAATTTAGACAAGCGTTTTTTTAGTAAATTGATTTACTTCCTTAAAAAAAAGTTCCTTCTCTTCTAAAAATGGATAATGATTACTTTCATATAAAATGACTAATTTTGAATTTGCAATTCCTTCAGCCATTTCTTCTGAATTTTCGATTGGGCATTGTACATCATGTTTGCCACATATGATTAAAGTTGAGCAGCTTATTAATGCTAACTTTTTTGTTACATCGTAAATTTGGAATTCTCTATTAAAATAATTTAGTCGAATTGCTGACATTTTTTTAGAGATTGGTAAATTAAAATATTCATGATATCTCTCAGGCTTATGTAAAGATAGCTTTGTCCGCTCAATTGATAGAGCTTCTCTTTCTTCATTAGACAATTCGCTACTTTTTAGTCTTTCAATTAATTCTTGCATGTTATTAAATTGCGGATGAGCCCGGTTATAAATACAGTTTTTTGAAAATGTTGCATAGTCTCTTGCTGCAGCCCCAACAATAATATTATGATTTAAAGAATTTGAAAAATAGATCCCATAAATGATTCCAAGCATTCCACCGGTAGAATGTCCAGCAAAATTCCAGGATGAATAACCTAATGATTTCCTAATTTCTTCTAAATCAAAAATTGTTTCTAACATACTCAATTCATAAGGAAAATGTGCTTTTTCAGAATTACCCGTTTCTCTTAAATTTATTAAAAATACTTTAAATAAATTAGTAAATGAATTGGCAAAATAATCTCCAGTATCATTAAACTCAGAGTAATTATGTGTGACACATAAAGGTTCTCCCTCACCTTTGTAAAATACTTCAAATGTACCTCGTTTCGTATTAATTAGTCTTCGTTCCCATTTCTTCATTGAGTAAAAACCCCTAATTCTTTTTGACATACCCTACTATTTCTTGAAAATAGGTACAAATTCCAATTGTTTTAAAAATTGTTCACAAATTTTTCAAAATTTATAATACGTAAAATTCAGTTATCTCTGAACATTGTAATACCAAACTGCTTCTTCTCCAAAGTAGTCACCAGTCGGATTAAATCCGTATAGCTTATATAAATTCATAGCTAATTTATTATCTTTATGAACTGTTAAGCGAATCTCATTGCATTGCTGAAATTTATTCACAATCCATTTTATCATTTCAGCAAATGCTAATTTACCATAACCTTTACCTTGAAACTGTTTACCAATTAAAAACCCATTTATCCAATAACTATTTGTTGTATGTTTTTCATAAGCATGCATAATAAATCCGACCATTTTCTGATCATCATAAATTGCAAATGGGATATATTCCACATTTTCGCCATCTGGTTTTATATATACTTTTGCAATGGATACTGCAACTGAAGGAACAAAATTCAATTGTTCTCTATCTACTTCAAGTTTTAAAGCTTCTTCCCAATTTTCTCTTGTTACGATTTCTAAATGAATAGTCATCGATAGCCTCCCTTTAAACTTAAAATTTTAATCCCTAATATCATATCACTTTTTTGGTTGAATTCAGAAATTTCCGAATTTACGGTAAATGAAATTTTTTAAAAAGGCGAATATTTTTTAGTCTTTAGGTAATAACAACCTTGAAAAGCAATTTTTATATGTACTACCTAATTTTTAATTAGCTAGAACATTTAATAAATATGAAAGGAATCTATTATGAAAAAAATTGTTATTATTCTCTCTATCTTATTTGCATTTGCATTTGGTTCATTAGCTGGCATTGGTTTTAGTAAAGCTGAATTTGCAAGAAGCACACAAGAACATATTGTTATGTCTACTAATTGGTTTCAATCCTCTGCGGAAAACAAGGCTTTGCAAATTCAAATTTATAATCAGGCAAAAGAAGAGCTTGCTGAAACAATGGTTAAAAAGAAAGCGAGTGATAAATTAAATAAAAAAGCGAAACCAGCCGCAGTTGTTTTAGACATTGATGAGACAATCCTTGATAATTCCCCTGATACTGCTTGGTCCATTAAAAATAATACTTCCTACCCACAAGGCTGGGATGAATGGATCCATATGGCAAAAGCTGATTTAATTCCAGGTGCAAAAGATTTCTTGCTCGCAGCGAAAAAAATGAATGTAGATGTTTTTTATCTTACAAATCGTCCTGAAAAAACACGAGATGATACAATTAAAAATTTGAATTTACATGGATTACCGAATGTTGACTCAAAACATTTATTTTTGAAAACAGATACAGCTCAAAAAGGACCGAGACAAGCAGAGATTGCAAAAACTCATGAAATTGTTATGTTAGTAGGCGATAATTCAAACGATTTATCAGATATTTTTTATAAAGCGGATTTGAAAACTCGAAAAGATAATGTCGATAAAATTGCAAAAGACCTAGGTATAAAGTATATCCAATTACCAAATCCGATGTATGGGGACTGGGAAGATGCGATCTATCGTTATAAAATGTCAAAAACTGCAGATGAAAAAGCAGTCGATCGATATAAGGCTTTACAACCAATGAAATAGATTGCTTATTAAGGTTAGATGAGTTAGTTTTAACTTATCTAACCTTTTTTCTTTATTAAACATTCAACAATTGATTGGATAATTACTATTTTCATATGATTAAATTATATCATTTCTTGTTTTATTCAACTCAATATCCCCCTTATTATCAAAACTAAAGGTTTTCAACACATGAAATTCGACAACCCGCCAAATTACCACAATTAAAGTGCTCTAAAACTAATTTTCAAAATTTTCTTTAAACCTAGGTCTGATAAGCTTTGATTTAAGCAGGAAAATGACAACACAATGAGGAATTTATTCTTAAAACGATTTTTTTGTCTAAAGGTGTTGTAGCCTGGATTCATCAATTTAAACATTAGTTTTTTCTTTTCTACAAAAATGATTTGCGAAATTTGTTCAAAGCAATGATCTCACCAATTTTTCCTAGGATTTGTATTAATGAACTATACAAGGAGATGTGACAAAATGTTAGAAAAAGGAAAATTAAAAGAATTCGAACAAACCATTTTTAATCATACTGGCCCAACTATCCAAACAATTGATCGCGAGATTAAGATTCTTACTCGCAAAGAGGAACCATTAGTTGTCTTACTTGATAATGTTTTAAGTGATGAAGAATGTGATGAGCTAATTAACCATGCAAAGTTACGCATGAAACGGTCAAAAATTGGGCTATCTCATGAGGAAAATGAGATGCGAACAAGTAGTGGTATGTTTTTTGAGGAAAGTGAAACGGAACTTATCAAACGCATTGAAAAACGAATCGAAACGATTATGAATATTCCAATCGAACATGCAGAACCATTACAAGTACTTCATTACGAACCTGGACAGCAGTATAAACCGCATTTCGATTACTTTTCCAATCATCGGACAAATAATAATAGGATTAGTACACTCATCCTCTATTTAAATGATGTGGAAGAAGGTGGCGAAACGATTTTTCCTACACTTAATTATTCTGTTGCCGCCAAAAAAGGCACTGCTTTATACTTTGAATATTTTTATCAGGACGAAGCAATCAATGAACTAACGATTCATGCAGGTAGCCCTGTTATTAGAGGAGAAAAATGGGTTACGACTCAGTGGATGAGACGACAGCGTATTCGCTAGTATTGAAATAATAATTATTTAATAGAATAATTTGCATCTTTAGGATCGAATGTTTCAGATAATTCTAATAATATTTGGTCCTATTTTATGTAAGGTGCTATCCTTTTTGCTTTTTCAGTTACTTATGAGCATTTTATGAGTTACTTTAACTCATTTTTTTCTATTTAATTACACATGAACCTTCTATGAGGTACTATAGATCATTTTTTTCCTTTTTTACTTCCTCATGAACACCCTATGAGTTACTATAAATCACTTTTTTCCTTTTTAACTTCCTCATGATCACTCTATGAGTTACTATAAATCACTTTTTTCCTTTTTTACTTCCTCATGAAACCTCTTTGAGGTAATACAGTACACCTTTTCCCTTTTTTACTTCCTCATGAACCCTCCATGAGGTACTATAAATCACTTTTTTCCTTTTTTACTTCCTCATGAACCCTCCATCAGGTACTATAATTCACTTTTTTCCCTTTTTACTTACTCATGAAATCACTAGAAGCACTATAGATCATTTTTTTCCTTTTTAACTTACTCATGAACACTCTGTGTGTTCTTAAATCTCAATTTTTTCTTTTTTTACTTACCCATAAATACCCTAAAAGTTAGTAAAAATCATCTTTTCCCTTTTCCACCTACTCATAACCCCTGCACAACTAACAAAAACCACCACCAAAAACGCAAGGTATCAACCTTGCGTTTCACAATTTAATGGTTTATTCAACTTCCTTTAAAAAGCTTTCAACTACTCGTATATACTCTTCTGCTTCTTCTATGTACGGCATATGTGCACTTTGCTCAAATACGTGGAATTTTCCATTAGGCGTTAGCTCGCTGAAATATTCTGTTGATTTAGGTGTTGCTTCATCGTATCTACCGCAAGTATAAATCGTTGGAATTTGGATGTCTCTTAATTTTGAAGTACAGTCAAAATCCTTTAAGTTTCCAGTTACATGAAACTCGGATGGCCCCCACATAATATTGTATACTTCAGGATTTCTATAGTGTTTTCCTTTTTTAAGGAATTCTGGATATGGATCTAATCTGCAAACAAAATGCTTATTAAATACAGAGTTAGCATTTTTGTATTCCTCTGAATCTGTTGTTCCATCTTTCTCGCACTTTATTAATGTTTCTTGTACATCAAGCGGGAGTAGTTTTCGATTTCGGTCCTGATCCTCAGCCCATAATGGTGCGCTTAAACAAGGGCTTGAGAAGATTATACTTTTCACTCCATCTGGTTTCGATAAATAATAAGCTGCAGCAAGTGTTGTACCCCATGAATGACCAAGTATATGAAACTCATCAAGCGATAGAGCTTCTCGGATTTGAGCTAATTCTTCCACGAATCTATCAATATTCCATAAAGTAGTATCTGTTGGACGGTCAGACTTTCCACAGCCTAACTGATCATAAAAAATAACTGGGCGATCTTCTGCTAATACGTGTAGACCTTGCATGGAATAATGCGATGATCCAGGCCCTCCATGTAAAACAACAACAGGGATTTTAGATGAATTTTTATTATGAAACTGATACCACACTTTCCCGCCTGTTACTTCAATAAAACCCTCAATCACATTCATTTATTTCTCTCCTTTTCATTCAAAACAGTAAATTAATACTCATTCAACCATTGGTTTTTTTAATAATATAAGCAAGTGCTAATGAAATCATTGGAAGAAATGCAACCAACTTAAACCAACTCTCTACGCCACCAAAATATAGTGTTGGTAGTATTAATGCAACTCCGCTTAATATTAATGTTTTCCAGGATTTTTTCCATAGTCCTAAAACTAAAAGAACGCATCCAGAACTTATTAACAACCAAAAGATTAACCCTACCCAATAGAATCCAGCATTTTCCATTAAGTTCACACCCTATTCAGTTTTATGTATTATAGGAAAATATTTAAAGATCATTCCGATAAAAAATAAACGATAGGTATTATTTCATATGTATGCTTGGATAATTTCTGTATTTATCTGAATTTTACCACATTTTTATTTTAAATAGAAAAACATTATGTATTTACAAGTTAATCCTTACCTATACAGTTTCTTACCATGATTGTAATAAAGTGATTAAAACAGTTATTTTTATATAAACAGCCTTATTCAAAGTAATTGCGCAAAAGTCATGAAATATTATGAGATGAAATAATATAGGAAAGTAAGACATTTATAAGCCAATGGGGGCGATTAAATTGGCATTTGTAGAACTTGATTCTCATACAAAGCTCTATTATGAAGATCATGGAGAAGGTCAAACAGTTATTTTTGTTCATGGAGTTATGATGAGTAGTAAGTTTTTTCATAAACAAGTACAGTACTTTAGTAAAAATTATCGAATCATTACTTTAGACTTACGAGCACATGGGAAGTCCTCAAAAGTTCAATATGGGCATACAGTAGCACAGTACGCTCGTGATTTAAAATGTTTTATAGAAAAACTTGATTTAAAGGATGTAATTTTAGTAGGTTGGTCAATGGGAGCTTTTGTTTTGTGGGATTATGTTAATCAATTTGGGAGTAAAAATATTAAGGCGCTAACAGTTGTTGATCAATCTGCATCCGATTATATATGGCCAGATTGGGAGTTTGGAGCATTTGATTTTACGATTTTAAAAAATGTAATGCAGTCGATCCAAGAAGATCAGAACAAATTTAATAGCGATTTTATATATGGTATGTATATGGATCAACCAGATCCAAAAGAACATAAATGGATATTAAAAGAAATGAATAAATTACCTGCAGCGATTGCAAGTACAATAGTATTTAATCAAACGGCTGTAGATTATCGGGATACTCTTTGTAATGTTGATATTCCAACATTAATTTGTTTTGGTAGTCATGGATTTTTCCCATTAGCTGCTGGTGAATTTATTCAAAAAAATATAAAAGGTTCAAAATTTGTCCCATTTTATAATAGTAGTCATCTTTTATTTTTGGAAGAAACAGATAAGTTCAATCAGGAGCTTGACGAATTTTTTAAAGAAGTACAAAAATCTGGGAAAGGAAAAACAAAATCTAGAAAAAAAGAAAAAAGAAAAGCAGGAAACTAAATGATGAACAAGGAATGCAGGATTTAGGCGTTAAAGGATTGAAAAATTTTGTTTTCAATTCTTGCTCTACCTGCTTTTCTTGTTTTCATTCTTCCTACCATTAACTTCACTTAAACCAACCTTTTTCTTTTGATTGTTTTATAGCTTCGATTCTATTTTTAACTTCTAATTTGTCCAAAATCATAGATATATAATTTCTAACTGTTCCTGTTTTTAGACTCAATTCATCCGCAATTTCTTGTGTGTTCTTACCATCCGCTACTAGTTCTAAAACTTCTTTTTCTCGGTCAGTTAACGGATTTTCTTCAGCGTATACATCATCCATAAGTTCTGGAGCATAGATTCTCTTCCCGGCAATAATACTTCTAATTGAACTTGCTAACTCTTCACTTGGACTATCCTTTAATAAATAGCCCTTTACACCCGCTTTTAATGCTCTTTGAAAATAACCAGATCTAGCAAAAGTTGTTAATATAATCACTTTACAATCTAAAGGTTTTAATTCTTCTGCGGCCTCAAGTCCAGTTTTACCAGGCATTTCAATATCCATTATACAAATGTCAGGTAGTAATTGCTTGACTAGTTTAACTGCTTCTTCTCCGTTTGATGCTTGACCAACAACTTCCATATCATCTTCTAGATTAAGTAAAGAACCAAGAGCACCTAATAGCATTCGTTGGTCTTCAGCAATTACGATCCTAATCATACTAGTTCCTCCACTTCAATTTGTTTTACATCGATTGGAACTTTCATAATTAAAGTCATTCCGTTTTCACAGTTTACCTCTAATGTTCCATTCACAAATTCGAGTCGTTCCTTCATTCCAATTAAGCCATAGCCAGTTGTAAACTTTTCCGATTTACAACCAACTCCATTATCTATTACCGAAAAAATTATTTCATTTTTCATTTGTTTAATTGATATTTTACATAAAGTGGCACTACTATGTTTTACAACATTTGTTACGGCTTCCTTTAAGCACATACTGACAATATTTTCTGTAAGTAAGGAAACATTTGAAAGTTGAAAGTTTTCGTTACATTCAACTGTAATTTCAGCAGCATGTAGAATTTGCTTAATTCTTATTAGTTCATCTTTAATTCGAATCCCTCTCATTTGAGAAACGATTTTTCGAACCTCATTTAAAGCTGTTCTGGCCGTTTGTTGTACATCCTTTAATTCATTTTGAGCTAAATCTGGATCTTTTGTAATTAACTTTCTAGCTAAGTCACTTTTTAAGCCAATCAGTGAAAGTTTTTGACCTAGTGTATCATGTAAATCACGAGCAATTCTTTGACGTTCTTCTAGTTTTACAAGATCTGATATACGTTTATTAGCATCTACTAACTTTTCTTCCAATTGCCCTCTTTCATTTCGACTGTAAAGGCTAAATGGTAATAAAATAACGCTAATCCAAGTAATGATAATAAATGGAAGTTGCCTAATGATTAATTCTTCTTGAAGGATAATCGTGATGTTGATTGATATTGTAGTGATTACTAAATGAAGGATATATAAAGTTAAAAAAGTAGCTCGATTTTTTCTCTTTCCAATCATATAAGCTATAAAAAATGCAAAATATACATAGCTAAAAAGTATATTCATTGAAGTGGATATGATGATTAAGATGGATGACCATAGAAAAATTGACCATCCTTTTGATCTGTACGCCAATCGATAGATTATAAAAAATGAAATTGTTAGTAAAATTCCGATTATGATTCTTAAAGTGGAATGAGCAGAAAGAAAAATAAAATAAAATGGCAATATTCCTAAAACTGTCCAAATATATGGTGAGATTCCTGTACTTTTTAGGAAAACTAAATATCTTTTAAACATAAATTTACCTCATTATTCAAACATTTTGTGACCTACTTTAACAATCTTATCATATTTAAGCAAAGTTAATCTTTATAAAAATGTAAATAAAATACATCAAAAGTTCAGACAGTGTCTGAACTTTTGCGATTTACTTTATAGATTGATTTTATATCTTTAAATCCTACAAATTGCTTTGTTTCTTCATCCCATAATCTGAATTTTAAAGATGTAAAACTTGTTTTTAGTGTAATCGTCGGTACATTTTGTAATGGAAGCGTATTATTATGAACAGACTCTAAATTATAATTCGGTACCCTTGGACTTAAATGATGAACATGGTGGTATCCAATATTACCAGTTATCCATTGTAATAATTTTGGAAGTTTATAAAAAGAGCTTCCCTCAACCGCTGCTTTTACATATTCCCAATTCGCATCTTCTTCAAAATATGTGTCTTCAAATTGGTGCTGTACATAGAAAAGCCAAATTCCTAATACTGCCGAAATGAAAAAGATCGGACCTTCCACTATTAAATAATTTTCCCAACCTATTGTATAGCAAAATAAAGCTGAAACCCCAACAATTAAAATATTAGTTAAATAAGTGTTTAGTCTTTCTTTTAATTTTGCATTTTTCGTATTGAATCGATTGGAAATTAATACGATATAAATTGGTCCTAATCCAAACATGATTAATGGATTACGGTATAGACGATATTGTATTTTTGTCCATAAAGGTGCTGCAACGTACTCTTCAACAGTTAAAACCCACATATCTCCAATTCCACGCTTATCTAAGTTACCACTGGTCGCATGGTGGACTGAATGACTATGCTTCCACTGGCTGAAAGGAAATAATGTAACAACGCCTGTAATTGTGCCAAGAACTTTATTTGCTGTTTTATTCTTAAAAAATGATTGATGACAACAGTCATGGAAGATAATAAATATCCTTATTAAGAATAGTGCAGCAACTATATCAATAAAGATCGTTAATACTACTGAAATAGAAATACTTTTATAGGCTAAATACCACAAAAAGATAAATGGAATAAAAGTATTGATCATTTGCCAAATACTAGCTTTTAAATTTGATTTTTCATAAGGAATAATTTGCTTTCGTAAACTCTTTTGATTTTCTTTTGACATTTAGAAGTTCCTTCCTAATGTTGTAACTTTTCATTGTTATATTATCTTAATTATATAAGTTAATTTTACCTTTGGTAGTAGCAGGCGTCATATGAAAAAGATGACAAATGTCATATTTAATTAAACGCTTACTTTCAATCTTGATTCTATAAAAACACATTAATTAGAATGTTTAATTTTTTGATAAATATTATAGTTTTTTCATAAAAAAAAGTAATACTCAAATAGTATTACTTTTTAATCAGTTAGAACTCCATAACAAGCAATTTTTTAAGGTGTTGCCACTTTTTTATTCTTTTTATTTTTCCAAAAGGTTTAAAATACGTAATGAATGTCATGAATGCTAAACAACTTAAGTTAAAGATTCCAGTAATAATAATCGAAAGCCAAGTTGACTCAAATTTATTTTGATTAAGTGCACTAACCCCTAATCCTTCTGCAGTTTTTACTAAATACGCGAACCAATCATTAATCAAAAAGATGCCAATCAGAATAATTAAGACAGTTAGAACGAGTTTTATAACAACCCAATAATGCTTTACTAATCCCCACTGCGTCCAAACAGAAAGTAAAATCCCCGTAACTAAAGTTGCAAGTGCAGGATATTTTAGTAAATTTTCATCAATAATATGCATACTGGATAATGTATAAATAAGCTGCTCTGAGTTTTGCGCATTTTTTAAATATAAACCTAATATGATTAAACTTAATGTACCTCCAAACCAAGCACATACTGCTAAAACATGTACACTAACTAATATATTTTTTTTCGTTAAATTTAATTTCTTTTTAGCCACTACTCTGTTCCCTCCGTTTTCATTAATCTTATACTTTTCATCATAGTGGCAAGATATAAAACTACTATTATCAATTTCTTAAATAATTCTTAAATCATTTCTTAATGAAAATATTGCTTGTTGTGTGACAACCAGTTTAACTTTCTTCAAGATGTTATAACATGAAAATATCTGTATTTACTTTGGTGAAGTATTGATAAATGCATTAAAAATGATTAGGCAAATAAAAAGAGCCATCCTATAAGCCAGTTTACTAACTCACAGGATCACCCTTTAATTTAAATTATTGAAATTTATTCTTTAAACCGATATCCCGCTCCCCATATCGTCTCAATATAATTCGGATTGGATGGGTCAACTTCTATTTTTTCTCGGATTTTACGGATGTGAACAGTTACAGTTGAAATATCTCCGACCGTTTCAAATCCCCAAATTCGATCAAATAATAATTCTTTACTGAATACTTTATTTGGATTTGAAGCAAGAAAGGTAAGTAAGTTAAACTCCTTCGTTGTGAATATTTTTTCTTCTCCATTAACTAGAACTTTTCTAGAATCTTTTTGAATTGTGAGTCCTCTTACTTGAAGTTCTTCCTCATTAATTTGACCTTTACTTGCTAAACGTTGATACCTTGAAAGATGAGCTTTAACTCTGGCTATTAATTCACTTGGACTAAAAGGTTTCACGATAAAATCATCTGCCCCTAGACCAAATCCCCTAATTTTATCAATATCTTCTGTTTTTGCTGAAACAATTAAGATTGGAATGTCTTTACTTTCTCGAATTTTTTTACATATTTCAAATCCATTTAATTCTGGTAACATTAAGTCGAGTATGATTAAATCATATTCCTTCGATAAAGCTTTTTGAAGTCCGCTTTTCCCATTTGATTCTATTTCAACTTCAAAATCATTTATTTCTAAATAATCTCTTTGTAATAATGCGATACTTTGATCATCTTCAATAATTAAAACCTTTTTCATTTTGTCACCTTTACTATTCATTTCTTATTTAATGAAAGAAAAATGTTAGTATATTCACCAATTTGACTTTCTGCCCATACTTCTCCACCGTGCTCTTCTATGATTCTTTTTGCAATAGCCAGCCCGAGTCCCGTTCCACCTGTTGATAGATTTCTTGATGGATCGGCGCGGTAAAAACGATCAAAAATAAACGGTAGTGCCTCTTTAGAAATCCCCTTACCATTATCATGAAATGTTATCGTTATTTTTTCTTTGGCATCTATTAATTTTATGGTAATTTGTTTTTCAGCTTTATCCATGTATTTCAAACTATTTTGAATGATATTAGTCATTACACGTTTGAATTGTTCCCGGTCTATTAGTACTATACTATCTTCTCGATCCACATTCTCACTATAAGTAATACTTACATTTATCGGTTCTAAATCAAATTTCAATTCCTCGATCCGATCGACTAAATAATCATGAATATTTACTTCTTCAAAATGAAATGGTACTCGTTTTAAATCTAACTTCGAATAAAGGAATAGTTCATTAATCAATTGATCCATATCCAAGGTTTTCAGATAAATTGTTTCAATATACCGGTCCATTTTTTCTGGTGTGTTTGCCACGCCATCTTTAATTCCTTCAATATATCCCTTTATTGATGTAATTGGCGTTTTTAGATCATGTGAAATATTGGCAATTAATTCTTTACGATTTTCTTCGTATTTTTTCTGTATTTCAGCTGCCTCTTTTAGATTTCTTCTCATTAATTCAAAGCTAATTGCTAATTGACCGAGTTCATCTTTGTTTATTGGTTTAACTTCAAAATTTAAATTTCCATCACTAATTTGTTTAGCAGCATTTGTAAGATTTTTTACTGGTCTTAGTATACTTCTTGAAACAAAATATGATAGTACTCCATTTGTAATTGCAAAAATAGGGACAATGATTCCGAAACGGAAAAAATAAAATGAATGTGGTGGATGACCATTAAATTTAGGTACAAAAACTTTATAGTAAAACACACCGAGTAAAATCTCGATGAGGATAAAAGAAATGATTGGAATAACAATCATAGCAATATTAGATAAGATTAAGCGTTTTCGAATCGACAAAATATATTCCAACTTTCAAGTGAGTGATGAACTATTACTTTCTTTCAGTTTTGATCCTTGTTTTTGGCATAGTATAATTCAAAAAAATTAATTACCTATTATTAAATTCTTAAATAATTCTTAAATTTTATACTACCATCCTCCAGAAAACTATAATTAAGTAAAATAATAAAAAGTGTGACACATGTATAAGTGTCACACTTTTCATTAACTTTTCTACAGGCTACCAATAAAATTCATTTTATCTACTTCCATTGAATCATAAGCACCATCGATTAGTTTTCGAACATCTTGTAAAGTATTTTGCAAATTAACAGATGCCCCTTTTGTACCTGTGAATTCTTCTGCAACGAAAAATGGTTGAGTTAGATAGGCTTCTAATAATTCACCACGTTTAAATGTTAATTTTTCATTTTCAGGTAATGAATCAATTCCATGTACTGCTACTAATGACCTTAACTCTCTATATCTT
The DNA here is from genome assembly GCF_002564465.1 of Bacillus sp. AFS088145. Taxonomy (GTDB): domain Bacteria; phylum Bacillota; class Bacilli; order Bacillales; family Bacillaceae_G; genus Gottfriedia. The sequence continues at coordinate 114,764 of NZ_NUUX01000001.1, forward strand.
CGTAGTAATTTCTGAGCTGCTTTTTGTACTTGGTTGTGGGTTTGGTCTGGTTGATTATCTTCTAAAACTGTAGATGTTGAATGAATAGGATTAATTGCAGGGTATTTATGTCTGAAAGCTAAGTCTGCATCAAACTGCCATAATGTTTCTAATGGTCCGTATGGAAAATCTTCGTCCACCGCTTCTCCTTTTAAATCAACTAAAAAAGTAGTTACACCTTCAATACCAATATCTGCTAATTTTTGCTGGAGACGGTTTATATCACCTGTAATAACGTTTGAACGATCCGCTGCGAAAGCAAACTCAACATTTTTTCCCGCTTTTGCAATCACTTCATACACTTCATCAATTGAATAACATACTAAATTTACATCAGCTGAAATATCCTCTATTTCTGGATGCTCACCTTCTGGTTTTAATAAAATCGTAAAATATGAATCATTCTTTAATTTATAGAACATTTCTGCTAATACAACTAATTGACCCATGCCTGGTCTTGCAACCAACCCGACTGTACCACCTTTTACTAATGGAGCAAATAAATCAAGTGTTTTTATTCCCGTTTCAATCATCTCAATCCTCTCCCCTCTAATAATCAGTTCATCCAATGTACATTCCGCTAAAGCAGCTAATGCGACTAGTGTTCTTACTTCTGATCGACCAATTGGAATTTTTCCAGTACATAAATTTGAAACAGTTGCTGGTCTAAGTCCAACAGTTTTCGCAGAAGTAGTCAAATTCGGTACTCTACGACGTAATAATGCGACATTCAAGCGTAAATTTTCCATTTTTCTCCTCCTTTAAGTTTAATTTATTCGAATTTACAGAATTACGCAAGTATTTTTTTACTTTAAAGAGTAATTTTTTTACCTTCAGAAGTAAAAATAGTTATTATTCACTAAATTTTTTTTGCTTTGTGTAAAATAACGTTTTTTGATCAGTAGAACTAAGTAGAATTTCCTATCAAGAATATTAAAAAAAGAGAAGTGGATCAGTCTTCTCTTCGATGTGTTACTTAATGAAATCATGCTCAAAACCTTTTTAATAATGATTTTCTTTCCTTTTTGCAAACATCCCTAGTTTAAATGGATATTTAACTAACTGCCCAAACAAAAAATATTAATTTTCATACTTTAATAATGATTAAACTTTAAAGGAGTTGATAAAATGAACTTTTTCCCTCAATATAGAACATTTCCAGGACAACCGGGCGGTTTTCCAGGGCAACCAGGTGGATTCCCAGGCTTTCCGGGACAACCGGGTGGTGGAGGCCATGGTCAATCTCAAGGTCAACCGACTGCACCACCACCTTCATTCACACCAACAATGTCTCAAGCTACAGCATTCGCAGTAGATCCTGGTGCAATTGCTGGGTGTCGATTTAGAAATACTTATGTTTGGTTGAATAATGGAGAACAATTTTGGTACTTTCCAACCTTCGTTGGCAGACATTCAGTTGCAGGATGGAGATGGATTGGCTGGAGATGGGTTTTCTTTGGAATTGATACACATCGAATTAGATCGTTTACGTGCTTCTAAAAACTATAGCTACTTTAAAAAGCCTTGTGATTAACGATCACAAGGCTTTTTTAACGAAAGACATTTCTAAATTACTAGAATATACTTTTACTTGGTTTCTACCATTCATTTTAGCCAAGTACAGAGCTTTGTCGGCAAAATTTATGCCATTTACTATGTCAATTGAATCATTTGGCACTAAATTTACCAACCCAATACTAACAGTTACAAATGGGGAAACTAATAAATATGCCGCATATAAAATAGCAAGCTGTCTAAAATCTAGAATGTTATTTTGATAGATCCTCACTCCAAAAATAATTAATATGATGCCAAATATTCCATGTATCAACCAACTATAACTGGATATTCTTTATGAAACCTTTGTTTTAATAAATGTTGAATTCGATTAAATCCAATTAAGAAAAATATTAACAATGAAAAATTAAGAAATAAATCTTTAATCATATTTACACCTTTTTGAACTACTCACCACTTAACACCATTACAGGTTGTTTGAAGCGGGAGATTCTTGGGAACTGAGCATACTTGCTAGTGTTATTTCTTTGCCAGCAGAGGTTTCTCTTATTTACCAAGCTATCCCCGTAGATTCATCCTACGGTTCTATGATTATTTAGGCCAAAGATAATATTCGTAAGCCTTCAGCTAGAATATTTTTACTGGCATTTAGATCTCGATCGTGATGTTGATGGCAAAAAGGACAGGTCCATTCCCTTATTTCAAGAGGTTTCTTACCATCTTGATACCCACAATCAGAACATATTTGGCTGGATGGAAACCATTTACTTACTTTCATGATTGTTTTACCATACCATGTAGCTTTGTATTCTAATTTAGATACAAATGCAGACCATGATACATCAGAAATCGATTTGGCCAATTTGTGATTACGTAACATTCCTTTCGTATTCAGGTTTTCAATACAGATTAGATCGTGGTTTTTGATTATTTCTGTACTCAACTTGTTAAGGAAATCATCACGTTGATTCATTACTCTTTCATGTAATCTAGCGACTTTTCGTTTTTGTTTCTGATAGTTTTTTGCATCTAAAAGGTTAATCCGATTTTGTTTAGCGTTTAACGCACGTCTTGAAAGTTTTCGCTGTTCAAGTTTTAGTTTCTTTTTCATTTTGGCAGTAAATTTATTGTTATCAATTTTGCTTCCGTCAGAAAAAATGGCAAAATCAGTGATACCTAAGTTGATACCAATCGATGATTCAGCTTTCGCCAGTGGTAGTACGTCTACTTCTACAAGAATGGATACAAAGTATTTACCACTTGGAGTTCGTCTAACGGTCGCACTTAAAACACGACCATGTACTTCGCGACTTTTAGCAAAGCGAACAAGACCAAGTTTGGGAAGTTTCATTTTGTTTCCGACAACGGCAATATTTCCGTTTGTTTCTTTTGTTGTATAGGATTGAACTCGATTCTTTTAGACTTAAAGCGTGGTGCGTTATTCTGCTTATTGAAGTATCGTGAATAGGAATCTGCGAGGTTTTTCAGTGAGGATTGAAGAGCAGTACTGTCAACTTCTTTGAGCCATACTAATTCTTTTTTCAACTTTGTTAATTCAGCAGAACAAGAATTGTACGTTAATCCTTTGCCAGTTTCTTTGTATGTGTCGTTCCATTGTCCTAAAAAGTGATTGAATACAAAACGACTACATCCAATAGTTTTAGCGATTAGAGTTTCCTGTTCTTTAGTAGGATAGATACGGAATTTATATGCTTTATTGACTAGCATTTTTTTCACCTCACTTTATTCCTTGATTTTAAATCGTAGTTAGTAAGCAAAAACTTTTTAACCAAAACATTTCTACTCATAGCTTTTTTCTAATTTTTGGAAAGGTACGTTTGATCATGATTATTGCTATCTAATTTCACTTTAATATCAGCCTTTCTTTTACTTAAGTCTGAGCAGATCATTGAGTTATGAAGCAGACAACAAAAAATCCTTTAGACATACGCACTCCTAACCGACATTCATCTCCAACCTATTACTGGTGTTATCACACCTTCACGTAATTTAGGAAGGATTCTTCTGTCGGATAATGATAAAATCAATAATCTTGATGAATTAAATAAGTGCTCTAATTGGATTGTGGTGCGTCTGCTTTCTAGTACGTGTCTATAAATAGAGCCTTGAAACTTGTTATTTTCAGTACTATTTAATAAATAACCCCATCATTAAAGTATTACAGTACTTTCCATTTATATAAGTATCTTCTTTCATTACACCTTCAATTTCAAATCCTAATTTTTTATACAATTGAATGGCTTTAAGATTTTCTTCATTCGTAACTAATTGAATTTTTCTAGTTAGATCATTTTGTTTAGCCCAATCAATTAATGATTGCATTAATAACTTCCCTAAACTTAGTCCCCAATATTCTTTTTTAACTACAATGCCTAGCGTACCTACATGCTTTGTCCGTTCCTTTTGACTGGAATTAATCGAACCGATACTTATTATTTGATCATTGATCGTAACTAATAAAATAATTGAATTTTTTTCATTGAAGGCATCTTCTAAAAGCGTCTGATATTCTGCTTCATTTCTTTTAAACTCGTTTCCTCCAAATGATAAAAAATTCGTTTCTCCACCTACGATGTTATAAAAATCTATAATTGATTTAGCATCTGTTCCTGTTGCTTCACGAACTTTTACTATTTCTCCATTTTTTAATTTTAATTCAAACATTCTATTTTACTCCTTTTTAAATTAAAAATAGCTGCATAAGCAGCCATTTTAACATTTACATATTATTAAACTACTATTCTAAATAGATTTTATCATATACCATTTAAAAATCCATTTTATTCTCAACAATCTTTCTTTTCTCACTAGTAAGAACAACTAAAAGCGCTCCACCTAGAACAATAGTCCCGCCTATTATTTGAAGTAAACTCATATTTTCATGGAATAGAATGGTTGAAAATGTAATTGTCACTACTGGTTCAACCATACTTAATACTGCCCCTTTTGTCGGTCCTATTCGTTTTACACCAGCAAAAAATGTACCCATTGATAAAACACTTGATATAATTGAAATACCTAAGATTGAGATCCAACCAATAAATTTAAAATGAATGTGAATCGTGCTTGTCGATACGCCAACTAGTAAAAATGAAATGCTTGCAAATAAGGAAATATATGCACTTGTAACGAATGGAGGAACATGTAATGAAACCCTCCCACCAACAATTATGTATATTGAGTAAACGATTGCTGCTGCTAAGGCTAATATGATTCCAAATGGATTTATATTTTCCGAAGGAGCTCCCAACACTAGTACAATTCCAGCCAGCGATAGTAAAATTGATATCATTATATTTTTTGTTAATTGCTCTTTATTTACTAAAAATGATAGAATTGCTACAAAAATAGGATATAAGTAGAGAATTAATGCAGCTAAAGAAGCAGGAATATATTTTACTGAACTGAAATAAAAACTTGATTGAAGCATATACAATACTCCACCTAGTAAAACAAATAATACTAATTGTTTTTTCGTAATTTTAACTAGCTTTTTACTAACCACTAAGTAACTAAAGAACATAATTGTCGCAAATGTAAACCTTAAAAATAATAATGTATTAACACTTACATTTTGATCATAAGCATAAAGCGCAAAAATAGGCATTAATCCAAAGGCTATTGCAGATATTAAAATTAATAAATAACCGAAATACAAAGCATGTTCCCCTTTCTGTACCATTTATCTGAATATTATAATTATTAGATAACAGTTTAACATAAAATACTACCTCAATCTCTAGCCATTTACAATGTGTACATAAAAATTATGCAGGTCATAGTTTAAATAAAAATTTAAGGGAGTGATGAAAGTGGAATTATTGGGAATTCATCATGTTTCACTACTTACTACAAAGGCTGAAAAAAATTACGAGTTTTACACTAAGGTTTTAGGAATGAGACTTGTTAAGAAAACTGTAAATCAAGATAACACTTCCAGTTATCACTTATTTTACGGTGACGCAAAAGCAAATCCCGGGACAGAAATAACATTTTTCGATATCCCTCATCTAGGATCTACATATCCAGGTCACTCGATCGTATCTTCAACTTCATTAAGAGTGGCCACAACTAAGTCACTACATTATTGGAAAAATCGCTTTAAAGAACTTAATATTTCACATGATGAAATAGTTAAAAGAGCAAATCGAGATACACTCGCATTTCAAGATTATGAAGGTACAAGATTAATTTTAGTAGCAGATAATGGTGAAAAAGGTGTTTCACCGGGTACTCCTTGGAATAAATCAGATATCCCAACAGAGTATGGTATTCTTGGCTTAGGTCCAGTGACACTTACTGTAAAAGATTCGATTCCTACAAGTAAAACTTTAACGGATGTTTTAGGTTTTAGACTTGTTGGTACTTACCCTTCTACTGAAGGGAATTTTGCAAGTATAGAAGTTTACGAAACCGGATTAGGTGGTGCTGGAGCAGAAGTTCACTTGGAAGTAAGACCAGACTTACCAAGAGCTAGACCAGGACGAGGTAGTGTACATCATGTAGCTTTTAGAGTACCGAACATAGAAGAATATAATAAATGGGCTGACAGTTTAAATTCACTTGGGATTACGAATTCAGGAAAAGTAGAACGCTACTATTTTAAAGCGCTCTATTTTAGAGAACCAAATCATATTTTATTCGAATTATCAACTGATACCCCTGGATTTGATGTAGATGAAAATATTGATACTTTAGGTGAACGGTTAGCATTGCCTCCATTTTTAGAGCCTAAACGTGCTGAAATCGAAGCAAGTTTACGTCCATTAGATTTTAATCAAAATTAATTTGAAAGATTGGCTTAATTATTTAATATGCGTACATAAATTAAGGGGTTTCCCCACAATGTAATAATCCCCTTATAGTAGACAGTTAAAAGAAAGGTGCTGGACTGTCTACTATAGGGGGAATTTTTTATGGGGAATATTAGAAAGACATATATAATCTGTATAATGCATGCATTGTAAGCTTCTTCAGTCATTTTAAAACCGAGTGTTTTTACCGCTATCAGTTTAATGATCATAACCAGGTTGAACATGTGGTAAAGCGATATATTTGGTACTACATCAATAAAAGATTTCAAAAGAAATTAAATAACCTTACCCCTATTTTATACAGGGCTAAGGCTGCTTAAAATACCTTTTTTATTAGTGTCTACTTGACAGGGGTAAGTCCAATCATCGTCGATCCCAAAATTGTACTACTAGCTAAAACAAGTACAGATGTGGTTTGAATAAATTTATTACTTAACCCCTTCATTAAATAACCTCCAACTTTTTCTAAAAATAATGATTGAAAAACAAGAAAAATATGTAATTTTTCAGAAATATTACTTAATTTAGATTATAGCTAGAGTTTTTCATGAAAAGTATTGGAGGAATTTTCATTGATGTAGGATTTTATAAAATAAATTAAATGTCGATACTAGTAAAATCTAGTAAAAAGATTAGGTATTATATTTATGCCAATGTAGATTTATGTAATTTAATGTAAAATCCCATTAAAAAACTTGAGGGAAATTCACTATCTATGCGTTATATAAATGTTTTAACAAATTTTTATATTAAAGATTTTTAACTATTAGTAGAATATAAGAGGGATCAGGGCAAGTGAGGAAGTGAGTGACATCTTAAATACATTATAATAGGTCATCAATTGTTTCAATCAGGAAATAACAAAAGTTGGATTTACTCGTTATTAATATAAAAACAAAAAAAGAGTAACCCAAATAGAACATTTGAGACACTCTTTATCTTTTTTAAATTTATTCACCAATATTTTTCCATTAAAGCCTTTGACCAATCTGCTTGTTTGATCTCTCCTTTAGGAAGAAATTCTTTCATAATTGGTTTGATATCAATGATTGGCGTACCGTCAATGGCATCTAACCCTTTAACTGTAAGAATGCGGCCACTGTGTTTTAAAAGTTCTACTGAAGTTAGCCCTAATTTATTGGGCCTGTTTTTACCCCTTTGAGCAAAAATTCCAACCTTTGGATATTGAATATTATTTCTAGGATGTCTAGCATTGTATTGAATCATTTCATCAGTCACTTTATTGAAATAAAAAATGATCTCTAAATGCGAAAAATCACTTATGCCACTTAATGCTTCTTCATTAAATTCCTCTACTAACTCGATTTCAGAGATAATTGAACCCCAGTGATCGTCTTCAATTTCTTTTCTTGAATTTTTAACAAAAGCAATTGGATTAATTGGAAATGTCATCATTCCATCTCCTAACTTATTGTATTTTTGTCTATATTATATTGAATTTTCTTTAATAATTTATAAAAGAAAAAGTATGCAATCTATCCACATACTTTTTCATGAATCGGTTTTAATTTCTAGCTTTCATTTTTAATGGTGCATTGATCATCATTGGAAATGTTAATAATTGAAGCGCTATTCCAACCAATCCAATTAAAGTAAATAAATTGATTGGTTTAATATTTACAATCCAAGTAAAAAGGTCTGAACTAATACCATTTATTGATAAGAAAGTTACTAAAATACTTAGTAAAACTAGTGCAATTAAAAAATAGAGGATCCCCAATCTTCTAACTAATACAGCAATAAATGAAGAAAGTCCAAGTATAATAAAACCTACCATTAGGTCGACCCAATAATACGTAAAGAAATGATATTCTGATGAAACTAATTCTGCAGGATGATAAAAGTGAAAACTATTTATTCCTTTGTCTAATAATATATTCATAATGTAATAAAGTATATTTAAGTAAGTAATACTTGTAATAACCATTAAGACTGACATCACAATATAAGATTTTAAAAACTGTGTTCTTGTACTACCTAATCCAATTGCAACTTGGAAAGGAATGACTAATCCTGCAACCGCGAATGTACTAATCCCACCATAAATCGGTCCAAACAAAGCTGCACTACTTTGTAAAGGGATTTTAAAAATTAAACTAACGAATACATAAACAACTGATAACAACAAAGTAATTAAAGAAAATATTTTGAAATACCATTTCAATTCATCAAAAACTAGTTGATAAGTTCCTCTTATCGAGTTCATCTTTTCACCTCTTTATTTTTTGTTTTATTTATTAAATAGTCCTGTAGAGTTGCTTTTTCAATTGTAAGATGGTGATCTTCAGCGATTTTTTTCCATTCATTAGTAAATAATTCATCGATCATTACTTTTTTTGTTGAACTGATTTTGGAGGATTCAAGTATGGAAATATTTTTAGTTACTTGTTCTACTGAATCTATATTTCCAGAAAGAATAATTCCTTTCTCCCGCATTACTTCCATTTGTTCATGAAATAGAACCTTTCCATCATTTACGACAACAATCGTTTCACATAATGGTTGAATTTCTTCGATATGATGTGTTGAAAGTAAAATGAGTCTCGGATTTTCTTCATAACTTTCCATTAATGCATCGTAAAACTGTTTTCTTTTAACTGCATCTAGCCCATTAGTTGGCTCATCGAGAACTGTTATTTTTGCGTTGCTAGCTAATCCTAAAATGATTTGCACAGCCGTTTTCATTCCTTTTGAAAACTTAGTGATTTTTTTATTCTTGGGTAATTCAAAAACTTGAACTAAGTGTTCTGCAAATTGTTGATCCCAATTAGGATGAAAGTACCTTCCGTATTTTAACAAATCATCAACTCTCCAATTATGACCAAATGGATGATTTTCTTGGATATAACAAATATTCTCTAGTACATCTAAATTATTATAAGGTGATTCTCCTAATACTTTTATTGAACCTTCGTTTGGTTTATAATGGCCAGCAACTAAACTCATCAAAGTTGTTTTTCCTGCACCATTTCTTCCCCATAATGCAATAATACTTGGTTCTGTTTCAATAAAATTGAAATCCGTTAAAACTGGTGTATGCTTATAGCCATATGTCAAATTTTTAATTTCGATCAATTTATTCCCCTCCTAATTATAGTCGTTTTTTCTCTTTATTAACTCAATTACCATTTCTTCATTTAAATGAATTCTCTCAGCTTCTTTAAGTAAGGGTGCAACATAATCTTCGTAAAACTGCTGTTTTCGCTCTAAAAGTAACTTTTCTTTTGCTCCTGTCGAAACAAACATACCTACACCTCTTTGTTTAAAAATTATTTCCTTATCAACTAATGCTTGAAGACCTTTCCTTGCAGTTGCAGGATTAATATTAAAAAAGCGAGATAATTCATTTGTAGAAGGCACTTGTTCACCCTCTTTAATTCTTCCGTCTATAATTTCGTCCATAATCATCACCGCAATTTGTTGAAATATTGGTTGTGATTCATCTAATGTCGGTTTCATTAGCACCTTCCTTTCTGGTTAGTTATTTAGTTAGTTACTCATGTAACTAACCATACTACTCTTTAAATCATATGTAAAGTGTTTTATTAAAGTACGCCTATTTTTTTAGGTAATAAAAAAAGCTTAATGCGATTATGCAATAAGCTCATGTTTAGATAATATGTTTTTATTATTTATCAATAATTTTACCAGTAATACAATATTTACCTTCTAAATAGATTGGAGTTTGACCTGATTGTACAATGGTCACAGATTTTATATGTTGACTAGTATAGTTACTCGTATTACCAGGTAACACGGTAATTATATGACTAATATTGCTACTTACTTCGATTGTTATCGGTCTATAGTAATCAATGTGTCCTGAACATGCTTGTACATTTGTCATAAATAAAAGAATCTATCACACAGAACTCGGTGATAGTAACATTTAAAAGATTGATTAAAAATGAATGTTATATGAAAAATTACAAAATAAACGATAAAAAAGAAAATTCTTATTTCGTAACTTGGAAATACTTTGTATATAACTTAGTTACTAAATGTTTCATCAAACGGTGAATTCTAGTATAATAGATAAGATGTAAAAATTTGTTTATGATCTTTGATTTAGAAAGGACTTTATAATAGATGGCAAATAAAGAATTAATTAATCAGGTTGCTAAACGCCGTATATTTGGGATCATCTCTCACCCGGATGCTGGTAAAACAACTTTAACTGAAAAATTACTACTTCATGGAGGAGCTATTCGTGAAGCTGGTACAGTAAAAGCTCAAAAAAATTCAAAATATGCAAAATCTGACTGGATGGAAATCGAGAAGCAACGTGGAATTTCTGTTACTTCTTCTGTTATGCAGTTTGAATACGATGAAAAAATGGTATCAATTATGGATACTCCTGGTCATAATGATTTTGGTGAAGATACATATCGTGTACTAACTTCTGTTGACTCTGCAGTCATGGTAATTGATGCTGCAAAAGGTATTGAAGCACAAACTAAGAAACTTTTCCAAGTTTGTCGTTTACGTGGTATTCCTATTTTTACCTTTATGAATAAATTAGACCGCCAAGCTAAAGATCCATTAGAATTAATGGAAGAATTAGAAGAAGTTCTAGGTATGCCTTCTGTTGCCGTTACTTGGCCAATCGGTAGTGGAATGCAATTTGAAGGTGTTTATGATCGATTAGAAAATGAAGTTCATCTTTTCCGTAAAGATGAAGTGATTAAACTTGGTCAAGATGGCGTACACGGGCCTGAATTAGAAGGACATATAGAGCCTTCTAATTTAGAAAATTTACGAGATGAATTTGATCTTTTAGAAGGTGCAGGAAATGAATTCAACTTAGACTTAGTTCGAGCTGGGGAACTTACACCTGTTTTCTTCGGTACAGCATTAGTCGATTTTGGGGTAACACCATTTTTAAATCATTTCTTAGATATGTCACCTGCACCAGGACCTCGTAAAACAATTAATGGTGAAGTTAATCCAACTGATGAAGTATTTAGTGGTTTTATATTTAAGATTCAAGCTAATATGAATCCTGCTCACCGTGACCGTATTGCATTTCTACGAATTTGTTCTGGCGTATTTGAACGTGGAATGAACGTAATGCTTTCTCGTACAGGAAAACAAATTAAATTAAGTCAGTCAACTCAATTGATGGCTAATGACCGTGAAACGATTGATCGTGCATATGCTGGTGACGTAATTGGTATTTACGATTCAGGTACTTATCAAATCGGAGACACAATTACATCTAGCAAACAAAAATTATTCTTTGAGCCATTACCAACTTTCCCACCTGAGTTATTCTTAAGAGTTAGCCCAGTTAACTCATTAAAATCTAAGCACTTCCATAAAGGTGTGGAACAATTAGCTCAAGAAGGTGCAATTCAAGTTTATAAAAATGAATTTAACGAGGTCATTTTAGGTGCTGTAGGTCAACTTCAATTTGAAGTATTTGAATACCGCTTAAAAAATGAATATGGATCTGATATCCGTAAAGACCATGTTGATTACAATATTGCTCGATGGGTTAAAACAGATGATGTAAAAGGACTTAAGAAATATCAAGATATGCGCAACATGCTTGTATATGACCGTTTCGAACGTCCGTTATTCTTATTCGCAAACGAATTTACTTTCAACCGTTTTAAAGAACGTCATGAGGAATTAGAATTAGTTGAAGCTCTTGATGTTAATAATGAAATACAAGTTGATTAATAAAAAAAGTGGATGTTTTTAGCATCCACTTTTTTTCGCATTTAAGGTAATTTATTTTTTGGAGCAAGTTTACCTGTTTTCAATTCTCAATTGAATCGGTTTTATCGTTTCATTTTAATAAAATTAAACTCATCATTCCCCAATTATCAAAATCTTTAAAGCCTTTATAAAAAAGGCTTTTCTCATTATTTTATAAAAAAATTCAATTAAAAATAATATTCAAGTAAGTAAAGTTTTTTCTCACTGGGATTTAGAATAAAAATTGCATATTGATATTGTTTTTCTTTATCTCGTTTTACGTAGTAATAACAATTATCGTTAAATACAACAGGATTTTCCAATAGGTTTTGTCTACTTTTTATTGAATGTACTGGATATTTCAAAATTGAATTATTATATTCAGTTACTCTTTGATTGAGATTTTTAATATTATTGTTTGATACTTTAATCCAATACTCTTTCTTTTTTAGTTTTTGTATTGTTTTTCTATCGTATGTATATTGGGTATATACCGATCCATCAACACTTAAAGGAGCTCTTTCATCTAAGATTATTTTTGAATGCATAGGTTGCTCAATATCAACATGCCAATTTAAGCGAACTATCCCCCGTTCGCTAAAAAAATATTGATATATTTCATACCAACCTGCAAAGCCAATTATGATCGAAATTATGATTAAAAAAGGTAAGTAAAATTTTCTACTAATTTGTTTGCTCATTAATTACACAACCATACAACCTAAACCATCTTTAAAAGGTGATTTACGGATAGCTTCATAAGTAGATTTAAGTAGGCTTGACAAATCAGGATAAAATTTGCCTTTTAAAGAGTAAAGTAGTATTTCTTGTTCTTTTATAGATAATTTAGCATTGTCTCTTAAGATGAAATTCATGTAAAAAGCTCCTTCGAACAGATTCTATTTATCTATTATACATTTTTTTCCAAAAGATAAATTATTAAAATCCAAAAACAGCCTAAAAAAAGCCGAACCTACTATTATTTAGATAGCAAGTCGGCATTTTTCAACTAAATCTATTATTCTATTAAATTACATGTTTTTCTGTATCAACATTAGCTTCCTTGTTTCTTGAAAATAAATTAGCCAATGCTTCTGGCAACGCGATCATTGCTGGTAAAAAGATCGGTAATAATATAAAGCAAAGGACGACTAGACCAGTTATTACCGCAATTGCTAATTCAAACAATAAAAGGATTCCAGATGGCATAAGTGTAGCAAATGTACCTCCAAGTATGATTACCGCTGAAATAATTACTCCACCAGTATGCTTAGATGCTAATACGATTGACTCTTTCGGCGACAAATGAGTATATTCCTTAAATCTCATCATTAGGAAAATACTATAATCCACTCCTAAAGCGACTATAATTATGAAAGAGAAGAACGGAACAAAAGAAGATATTCCTTCATATCCTAGCAAATCTATGAAAATATAGTTGATCATAAACATAGCTGAATAGTATGCTCCTAAAAGTGATGCAGTGATAAATACTGGAGTCCAGAATGATCTTATCACTAGGAATAATACAAGTAATACCCCTATTATAACGATTGTTGTTGTTTTATTTAGGTCGCTACTTAAAATATTGTTCATATCATTTGTTGTTGCACTCGGACCCGAAACACCTGACTTTGCATCTGAAAGTTCTGTGCCTTTAAGTCCATTTTTAACAGCTGAATTTATTTTATTGATCGTATTTAAAGATTCTTTTGAATATGGATCATTCTTCAAAACAATTGTTAGCTTTGTAATCTTTTTATCTTTTGACATAAACATGTCTATTGATTTTTTAAAGTTCTCGTCAGCCAATGCTTCTTTTGGAATAAAGAAAGTTTTATTAGAATTATACTGAGTTAAGAAATCATTTGTCTTTCCTAATCCGCCAGATATTTTCTCTAACCCACCGTTTACATCTGATAGTTTTTCTCCGAAAGTACTAAATCCATTGATGCCAGTTACTAGCTGTTGCTGACCTGATTTCATTTGACCAAGTCCATCTGATACTTTATTCATATTTGTGACAATTTTTCCAATTCCTGATGATGCTTGGTTTAAGCCACTTTCAAGTTTTTTCAAACCATCAGCCATTTGAGTTAATCCATTACTCATACTAGAAAGATTACTGTTTGCAGTAGCAAAACCTGCAGTTACAGCATTATAATTATCATTTAAAGCTTTGATTCCTACTGGAGTAATTTGATTTAATGAAGCAACTGTTTGATCAATTGTTTGCTTTAATGATTGGTAATTTACATCATCTTTTGAATTCGAATAACTACTACCTAGTGCTGTCACCATTGATTGCATTTGAGAAATTGCGCCTTTTAGACCCAGCAGTGCTTGTGCTGATTCTTGGTAATGAGTTCCCAATTCTTTATAACCAGATTGCATTTTCTCATAATTTTTTGCCAATAATGATACTCCACTACTCATTTTTCTTAGATTCATTTCGACCGTTGCTATACCACTAGAGATTGTTTGAGAATTACCAGAACCATTGCCAATCCCTGCTTGAATTTGTTTTAACCCACCACTTAATGCTGTCACACCATTTTGTAGTTCCGTTGTTCCATCTACCATTTGGTTAACCTTTGAAAAATCCGCTGACCCTAGTTTATCTTGGGCCAAACTTAATCCGTCATGTATTTCGTTAACTCCATCTTTTGTTTTTGAAATACCATCAGTCACTGCACCCATTTGGCTATCAACATAAAAACTATCAATTTGTTTGCTTTCAGGTTGTGTAACTGAAGATACTTGCTTAACACCCTTTATCTTCTTAAGTCTTTCAGTAACATTATCAATTACTGCAAGTGATTGATTATTATCAAGCGCTTTGTCGTTTTCAATTACGACTGTTGCAGGCATTGCCTGACCTTTACCAAAATGATCTGAAACGATATTAAATCCTTTTGATGAAGGATATTTATTTCCAAGTTCTCCAATTGTATCAAAGTTTAGTTTTTCTTGATGGAAATATACCATCGGAGATAAAATCAATAATATGACAACAATTGTTATAATTGGTTTCTTTATTGCAAATGCAGATGAATTACCAAAAAACTTGTTTTCTTTGTGTCCACCAACATTTTTAGATGGCCAGAAAAGCTTTTTCCCTAAAACTTTCATAATAAACGGTGTTAACGTTAATATTTCTAGTAATAATATGCATACACCTATAACAACTACTACACCTGATTTATATATTGGAGATTCTGCAAATACAAGTGCAAGGAACGCAATAAACACAGTTAAAATACTATAGGCAATTGTTTTACCAGCCGTTTTATAAGTGTTTACAATTGATTCATCAACTGAATGACCAAGTGAAAGTTCCTCTTTAAAACGATTAAAAAGGAGTATGTTGTAATCTGTTCCAATACCAAAAAGAATCAGTATTAGTAGCATTTGAGTAAGACTTGTAATTGGAAATCCAGCTTTATCGATTAATTGAGCAGCTATCCCCATTGAACATAGATAAGAGAAAGCAACAGCAATTAATGATACAAATGGTGTAACAATCGATCTAAACGCAAGAACAAGTACTACTAAAATAAAAATCACTGTCAATGCAGCACTTTTTTCAACTCCAGCTTGTGAAGCTTTTAAATAATCATTGTTAATAAAATCTTCACCACTTAGATAATATTTAACTGGTACTTTACTTAGTTTATTATCTAATTCTTTTTTAATATCATCTATTTCTCTTCCGTTTTTATCTAACTTATAGCTCACCATTAGTGTGGTGCCGTCTTTTGATACTAATGAACTTTTTGCATTTGGAAGACTAAAAGGATCAATGATTTCCGAAATTCTAAGTTCTTTACTGCTATCAAGGATTCCTTTAACAGCGTCACCAATTTTTTCCATTTCATCATTTGAAATTTTATTTTTATCATAAAAAACAATCAGATTATTCGTTCCTTTTGCAGTATCCATTTTTTTGAGGATATGATCTGCCATAACAGAAGGTGAATCACTATTCGCTCCTTCCTGCCCCTTATTCCGCAGAATTGCATTTATGTCAGGTTGAAGAACTGTTAACAATACTGTTGCAATTAACCAAATTGAAAAAATGATCCAACGACCCTTTATGATTTTGTTCACACGGTCCCCTCCTTCATTAATTTATTTCTCTTTTTTTTCTTTTTCCTTATCAAGAAAATACAATACATCAAAGAATTCATAATTATCCATTCCATCTGTCTCCATCTTCTTCTTTACAGCTGTAACTAATAATCTCATTCCTTGTTCTACAATCTCTTGTTCATGTGAATCCAAAAAAGCTAACGCACTATTTAATGATTTATTTGCAATTTCAGTAATACTACCATTTATTTCATCCGATATATTTTCTGGTAATGAAATTTCCACGAATCGTTTATCTTTAGGGTTAGGTGTTTTCAACAAAAGCCCCTTTGTAGTAAGACGCTCAACGATATCTGATACAGTACTTTGCGTCATTTTTAGATTTTTAGAAAGTTGTTTTATGCTCATTGTTTTATGTGCATATACTTCACCAATCACTCTTGCTTGTGGAATTGTTACGCCATGTTCTTCTGAATGCTTTTGGAGACTTTTCATTAAAAATCGTTGTAAAAAATCGATTGATTCACTTATAAATTCAGCACGTTCTACCATTTAATCCCTCCAACACACAATACTTCCTGCACGATACATCTTATACGATGTATCGTACAAGATTTATATTATTTGTCTTAACTGCATTTGTCAATTTAAATAAACATAAAGGTTAATTCCCTAAAAATTAGTTACTCCTATTGTTAAAATTCAACTATTTAGGAAAAATATCCAATAAAAAAAGCAGTTGATTATTCAACTACTTTTATGTGAATTATGCTTTTTTTGAGTTATATTCGTACATCGTCTTTTGCTTCGGTTCTTTAATCGATAAATACACAGCTACAACAATTAGAATACTTCCTATGAAAAATGAAGGGTTAATTTCTTCATTTAATAAAAAATACCCAAATATCGTACCAATTAATGGTTGTAAAAAGAAAAATAATGATCCTGTGGAAGTATCGATATATTCAAATCCTTTGTTCCAAAGATAAAACGCTCCTGCTGTAGAAATCGTGCCTAAAAATATAACTCCCATCCAAATCCAACTATTTGTTGGCAAGTCAGTTATGTGATTACTTTGCTCTATAATCGTTAATGGTAATGTAAAAATTACACCAAATACTGTTGCCCAAGTTGTTACGGTTAATGATGAGTATTTATTAGTCTGAACTTTACTTAGAACTGTATACAATGCCCATGTTATTGCAGCACCTACTAATATGAGATTTCCGAAATACGCTCCTAAATTTGAACCACCTTTTGGTAATCCAATTACAACAATTACTCCAATTGTAGCTAAAATTAAAGAAACAATCTTACGGCTATTAATCTTTTCTTTTAAAATTAAAAATGCAAATAATGAAATTAACGCCGGTGAAGCTGAAGTAATTAAAGAACCCATAGCTGCTCCTGAAAGCTTCGTACCGATAAATTGAAAACCAATTGAGCCAGTATAGCCTACTAATGCAATTAGTGCGATTGGAAATAGATCTTTCTTACTAATTTTCCAGCTTTTTTGGAAGAAACTGATGATTCCTAAAGTTAGTAATGCTAAAAGAAATCTCATTTCAAGTAATAACCATGGAGAAATACTGTCTAATACTACTTTACTAACTACATAGGTCATCCCCCAAATACTAGCGGCCAATGATAAACACAATGCTCCTTTAAAGAAATTCATTTAAAACTCATCCTTTACTTATGATTCCAATCATTTTTCGAAAGTTCAAACATAATTTCGGTTACATATTGGTTTTTAAAATAAGAATTTTCTATTATTTTTATCTGTTGAAATCCTAACTTCTTTAATAATTTAATTGAAGATGAATTTTGCTCATCAGCGATTGCGTTTATTTTTTCTTTGTTTAATTCATTGAATAAATAATCAACTATTCCTTGTAATGCTTCAAAAGCATATCCCTTATTTTGATACAATGGCTCCAATGTAAAGCCAACCTCAATTTGATTTGCAGGTTCTAATAAAGTATGTACGCCAATATCCCCTATTAGTTGACCATCCATTTTATTTTCAATCGCTACTTGAACCCATGAATCAGGAATATTCATTTCAGCTGATTTTTGTTTTTCGATAAAATTAACTGCTTGTTCGTATGTATAATTCTCCCAACCTTGATAAATCGCCACATCTGAATTTGAACGATATTTATAAAAGTTGCTAACATCTTCATTTTTAAACCTTCTAAGTTTTAATCGACTAGTCTCTATTTCAATAAATTCTAGTTTGCTCATATTCCACCTCTAAAAATTCACTTTTTATCGTAATTGTACATTCTATTATACTTAGAAATTTCAAAATAAACATAATTTTTTGCACTTAGGTATTTTAATCAGAACTTTTTATATTTTATTGTATATTTCTTTTTTGTATTTCGTACAATTATAAAACACACCCGAATCATTTAAACTCTAAAATTATAGTTGACACTTTCAACTGTAAATAATAAAATTACAGTATACTCATTTAAAATTGAGTATGGTAGTCAACCTAATTTCATTAATTAGATCATACATTTTTAATCGTTTTTTATCTCAACTGTAATTTTTTTTATTACATTTTAAATATAAGGAGTGTGTAAAAGAATGGTGAATCTATATGTAACATCAAGTTGTACATCCTGTCGTAAAGCAAAAGCTTGGCTAGAGAAACATGATATTGATTATAGTGTGAAAAATATTATGAATGAATCTCTTACACTTGATGAAATTAAATCTATTCTTCGCATGACAGAAACTGGTACTGAAGAGATTATATCGAAAAAATCAAAAACGTTTCAGGAATTAAATATTAATATTGAATCGCTCCCACTTAATGAATTATATAAATTAATCATAAATAATCCCAAAATGTTGCGCCTGCCAATTATCCTAGACGAAAAAAGATTACAGGTCGGTTATAATGAAGAAGAAATTCGCAGTTTTCTTCCTCGTAAGCTACGAACATTCTCATACATTAAATCACAAAAAGTAGCTAATTAATAATTAAAAATGTCACTTTTCTAACAAATTGTATTACAGTACTAAATATAATCACGAAATATATAAAGAAATTAAAGGATTTTTAGGAGGCAGACAATGAATAGTGATTTCACTCTTGCCATTCATAGTTTAACTTATCTTGCGCTGCAGCCGGATCGGATGTCTACAAGTGATGCAATATCAGAGAGTGCCTGTGTCCATCCAGTTCGTATTCGTAAAGTGCTTAGTTTGTTAAAAAAGCATGGATTTATAAAATCGAAGGAAGGATCTGGTGGTGGATTTATTTTTGCCTTAGATTTAAATGAAGTTAATCTATGGGACATTTATATAATCACCTCTGAGGGGGCACTGCAGCCTAAGTGCACTGAATCAAATGAAAAGTGTGTTGTTGGGGCAAATATGCAAAATGTTCTTTTTACGATTTTCTTAGGTGCAGAAAAACATCTTGGGGAATTTTTAAAGCAATACAATATTAAGGACATTGTCGATCATATCAAATGTGAGAACTGAGCAGCTAAAACAGTGAAGGCTAAGCCTTCTTTTAATCGAAATGTAATAAAAAAAATTACAGTTCGATCTAAGAGCTGTAATAATCACAAATTTTTTAACTTATAAATCTAAATAAGAAGGTGGAAAAAATGAACTTAAATAATGATTCTATTTTAAAAACAGGTGACTGGGTAAAAGGTATATCAATGGGTGGTGAATTAGTTATAGGTTATGTTGAATCATTTAAAATTCATGATGAAATAGTAAAGGTAAATGTAATAACTTCAGATAACAAAACGACTGTTGGGAAAACCATTCACATGCTAAATAAAAACGTTATGAAAATGCCTGATTCGAAAGTGACAAACAAAGAACAGATTCGCTTTCTAATTGACGTGGCCCTCTCAACGGGGGATGAGGATTGGTTTAATGAGCTATCTTCTCAGTTAAACTCCATGAAGCAACTTGTTAATAGCGTAAAATAATGATTTATTAAAGGTTGTCTATTTAGACAGCCTTTTTTTTGTTTAAAAATCAACATTTTAGTTTAACAAAGCCTTGAATTATATTAGAGACCTTCCGATTAGACAGCCTTTCATATATTAGAGACAAGCACATTTTTTATATACAACTACACTAGTAATTCGATACATTTCAATCAATAAACCTAGTTTTTCAAAAGAGAAAGATTCCTACTTTATAACCAGTATCCCCCTTCTCTTCTTGAGAAAATTGAACTTCCTCTCCACCCGAACGATAAAAAAGACGTTCATATTGAAATTATTCATCATGAATCCTGCGAGTTAGAAAGTTTGAAACATAAAAAAACTGATCAAATCATTGACCAGTTTCAAATCATATTAATATTGAGTTAATTTATTCAATGGTGTTTGAATAATTAGTGGTTTTTTTGCAGGATCTAACCATTTTAAAATGGATACAACATTTGTTTTAGATGTGGCTGTACAGCCTGCAGTATATCCTGAAGATCCAGCTACGTGAAAAAAGATTGCACTACCTTTTCCAGGGGTTCTCGCAGTATTATAGTTAATAACAAATCCATAATCATATTGAGAAATATTCATCTTTTCGGCAGTTTTCCATCTACCGTTATTTTCTGATGCCAATTGCCAAGTATTATATAATTTACTAGTTGAATCATCTACAAATACATCATTTGAAGTAATTTTACGGTATGTCATTTTCGTTCCTGGATTTGAATATCTGCCGAATGCTGTTGAAATTGTATATTTCCCTTCAGGTGTTTCATAATCACCCTCATGCTTACTACTAATCATGCCGTTTTTACCGATCACACCTGAATATGTATGTAATTTTTTCCAACTAGTACCGCTTTTTTCAAATGTTTCAATTAAAACATTTCTTGTACTTTCATTTTCTGCTGACACAATGATTAATTGTTTTGAAGTACCTAAAGTTTTCATTTTATTTACGGTCGTGGCAGAAACTGTTGTTGGGGCTTTTTTAATATATTTACTTGAAACCCATCCAGTTTTTGTTCCACTTTTAATTTTATACCAAGAACCACTTGTGCTTGTTATCGTAACTTTCGCACCCTTTTTAAGTGTCCCAATTACTTTATAACTCGTACTAGGACCGCTTCTTACATTTAAAACTGATGCAGTTACTGTACCACTTATCGTCGCAGCTTCCACGGTTTTAATTGAACTCGGAGTAGTATTTCCATAGAATAAACCTCCAGTTAAAATTGATAGTGCCAAAGTTGTTTTGCAAATACTTTTAATCATTAAATCAGCTCCATTGTAAAGTAAATCTATATTCGAGCCTTTATTATACATAACTAACCTTACATAATAAGGACAATTTTATTACAATTTAATTAGTTTTATAACATTTCTCTAAAAATTGTAGAAATTATTAAAATTTTTTCGATACTATTTAAATTATAATCAATAATGGCAAAAAAAGAAGCCAATTTTAAATTTGGCTTCTTTTTTATTTATTAATGTCCTACCATCATTGAAGATTTTGACTCGTCAAGATCTTCTTTTGACGCATCTGCATCTTTCACTTTTGGTTTACGTAAAATAATTGCTAACAACGCTCCTACTAATGCGATCCCAGCAGCTAGTAAGAATGTATCACCAAATGCTGAAATCATTGCATTTAATGGATTCGTTGTTTTTGCCATATAATCCTTTGTACTAGAAGTTAAAAATCCAGCCATACCTGCTACTGCAAATGATACCATTACTTGCTGAGCAGCTGCAGTTAAAGGTGTTACACGACTTACTAAATGTCTTGGTGCAGATTGTAATACGTGTGTATTAATTGGCATCATAGATAATCCCATTCCAGCACCCATCATAGCAAGTGTTAACATAATAAATGTATTTGATGAGTCAACTGAAATTTTAGAGAAAATGAATAGTGCAGATGTGATAATTGTTAAACCAACTAACGCCATCGGTCTAGCACCAACTTTATCATACATTTTACCACCAATTGGCATCATTAAAGCTGATGCTAATGCTTGAGGTAACATAATTAAGCCCGTTTCAAATGCCCCATATTGTTTAACTGTTTGTAAAAATAATGGAACAATTAGGAAAGAACCAAATAAAGCAATTTGCATAATCCATGTAATTAAAATACTTCTAACAAAATCAGACGATTTAAATACACGTAATTCAAGTAAAGGTTGTTTTAGGCGAAGCTCAACAAAGATGAAAAGTAATAATGCAACTCCACCAACAATTAAACCTGTTAATGTTCCTTTTGAAGTCCAACTTGTTGAACTTTGACTAACTCCGTAAGCTAACATTGAAAAAGCGATTGGAGCAATGATTATACCTAATCCATCTAAAGCAGGTACTGATTTTGATTCAAAATTAGGTAAAAATTTAGAACCAACTATCATAGCAATAATACCTATTGGTAAATTAATTAGGAAAATCCAATGCCAAGTAGAATACTCTACGAACCATCCTGAGATAACCGGACCTAATGCAGGTGCAAGTAACATTGGAATTCCAAGCATCCCCATAATTGATCCAATTTTTTCTGGAGGAGCTAATCTAAAGATAATTGCCATACCGATTGGCGCAACCATACCTCCACCTATTCCTTGAATTACTCGGAATAAAATTAACTGTTCAGGTGTTTGTGCTACAGAACAAAGAACTGAACCGATTGTAAAAAACAAAATCGTTAATAAGAAAATTTTCTTTGCTCCAAAACGATCAGACATCCAGCCTGCAAGTGGTATAACAGCTGATAATGCCAATGTATATCCTGTAATCGTCCACTGCATTTTTGTTAAATCAGATTTAAAATATTCGGTAATTCCAGGTAATGCTACGTTTACTACCGTACTATCTAAAATAACCATGATCATACCTACGATTACTGCCATCATTGGACCGATAATCGTTTTTACGCTAAACGGCGTGTCAGCCGAGTTTTGCTGATTATTCATATATTATCCCCATTTCTTCTATCTATTTTTGTTAAGCTGTATTGAAACTCGTTCAAATTTTTCATTCTATTTATTAGTGCAAAAAACATATTTATGATAAAAGCGAAATTTGAACAGAAAGTCTATCATACAAAAAAACAATTAAAATGTAAATAGTAATTGTCCTTAATCCGAAAACAGTACTCACAATAAGTACAGTATATGTTTATTATATGTCCATTTCAAGTTTAATTTTTAATTATTTCTATTGATATTTTGTAAACCTGCTTTATTACTTCAAACAGAAAGTTTAAAATAAAACAAATAAAAAATAGCCCTTATGATTCTATTCACTGGGCTATTTTTTAATCACAATATTTTAATTATTTATTTTTAACATACTTCATCATTAGGTGAGCAATTGTATGTTGCTCTTGTTCATCTGCAACTTCCCAAAGGTCTTTTAAAATTTGTTCTTCTGCATTTTTTGGTTCAACTTCATTTGCTAAATAATTTCCTAAGCGATATGCCATTTCAGAAATAGCACCTTCACCAACACCTTTTTCACCTGTTGCATCTAAACGATCACCTAAAAAATCTTTCCATTGATCCCAGTTATCTAAAATTGACATCGTTTTTCACCTCATAATAATAGTTGTTGAAGATTACATAAATACTATTTACCTTTTTCGAAGTAATTATGTATGAATTATTATCCGGGTAATATTGTCAGAAAATTAAAATAAAAAAGAGCTAATCATTTTGCAAAATTAGCTCTTTTACTCATATTATTTTTTATTTTCGTTCATAAAAAATATCGCTAAGGTACCAGGCCCTGCATGAGCACCTATAGCAGACCCGATAGAATTAATAACAAATTCCTTACATCCAAATGTCTCTGCCATCGCATTTTTAATATCAATTGCTTTTTCTAGATCGTCACCGTGAGAAATACCAATTAATTGAGTTGATAAATTTGTACCTCGAGATTCCATAATTTCAAGGATTCTTTTTATCAATTTTTTTGAACCTCTAATTTTTTCAAGTGGAATTAACTTTCCATCTTCAACGTGTAAGATCGGTTTAATATTTAATAAATTGCCGACAAAACCAGCCATTTTACTCAAACGACCTCCACGCACCAAATATTGAAGATCATCAACTGTAAAGATATGTTCTATATGTTGTATACTATGTTTTATATCATTAACAACCTCTTCTTTTGTAGCTCCGTTCAACGCAAGCTTTGCAGCATTAACAGCAATTAGCCCTTGTCCGATTGATGCACTTTTTGTATCAAATATCTGTAAATCAAAATCAGGAAATTCCTCGTCAAACTCATTTTTTACCATTACTGCTGATTGATATGTACCTGAAAGTTCAGAAGAAAATGCAATATAGATACATGGTGTATTTTCTTTTGCATATTTAACGAAGGTATTATAAATATACTCATACGACGGAAGAGACGTTTTAAATACTTTTCCATTACGCATTTCATTAAATAAAGTCTTTGAATCCAATGTTAAACCATCAAAATATTCTTTTTCATCTTCTGAATAAACTCGTAGTGGAATGACATCAATATTATATTGTTCAATGATCTCCTTTGGTAAATCAGCCGCACTATCCGTTATTATTTTTAATTTCATCTAATCATACCTCTGTTTCAAAAAATTGGTTTATTCTATTTAAACTGATAAATTCTATTTTCGCACAAAATGCTTTTGCAGAGAAATAAAATGTTTTAATATAATTTTAATAATAATATTTGCTATTTACTGATATATACCTTCTTTTTATCCTATTCTTCACAAAAAATTATTAATTTACCATTCGAACTGTTTATTTGGATAATAGCCATATCGATATTCTAATTGATATTGATTTTTTTCATCTTCACTTCTTTTTTGGCGCAGTGCATAAATAATTAAAATGGATCCGAACACTTGTACCCAGCTACCAACAAGTAATAAATCATGACCTAAAATAATCTTATCACGTAGTAACGCCGCATTAGCAATACCGTCAATTAAAGCTCCTAAACCGATTAATTGATTGCCATAAGCCTCAATTTTATCTAGTTGCGTCCCCTCCATCAATGCTCCAGTTGTTTCAATTTGAGCACCAATTGATTGAATAATACCTCCTAGCGCGTTTAATCTAAAACCTTCTCTTTCCATTCCTTCAATTTCTAAATTTGTTGCAAATGTATTTGTAGCATTTCCGGCTGCTTGAATCCAAGCACCAATCATCATTGTTAATTCAAATTCTTTTTCTATTTCATTTTCATTTTCTTTTATTGCTCTCTCATATAATTTTTCTCTTCCAATTGCTTGAATGGTGTTGCCAAAAGCTTCGATCGCATTACCTTTAGCGAATAAACTTCTACCAAAGTTTTCGCTTACGATTTTTGTACTTGAAATACCAACTGCAGCCGTTGATGTACCAAATAATAAAAAATACGCACCAATTAGGGGTAAATCATCAACTAAATCCCTCACTTTGGCACCTCCATTCAAATAGTATTTAAATCAGTTTATTCAACTTTAAATTTAATTGACAATTAATATTGTTTTGATTAATATAATAACAATTAATATTTCGAAATTTAAAGGCTATGAAGAGAAAAGTAGTAAAGCTAAAATTATTTACAGAGAGCTCCTGTGTGCTGAAAAAGGAGTAATAATGAACTTTATGAAAAAAGACTTGGAGCTTCGTATGGAACTAAAGTTCACTTTAGGGATGGTACGACGGGTTCTCCCGTTATAGAGATAGGGTATAAGCATTCGTGCCGTACCTAAATAAGGTTGGTATGGTAACATATCAATAAACTGGGGTGGTACCACGAAGTTAACAAACTCTCGTCCTCAAGATGATTAAATCTTGGGGGTGGGAGTTTTTTTATTTGCAATTAGTAGGTTAAATAAAAATAATTTTGAGGTGAAAACATGCATTGGGCATATAAAATCGCAAATGAATTAATTGAAAAATATCCAAATAAAGAAACTTATGTATGTGCTTCTGGCATTAGCCCATCCGGGTCAGTCCACATTGGAAATTTTCGTGAGATCATAACCACTTATTTTGTTGTGAAAGCTTTAAATAATTTAGGTAAGAAAACAAGATTTATCTTTTCTTGGGATAATTATGATCGTTTTAGGAAAGTCCCGAATAATATTGATCCAACTTTTCATCATTATATAGGTAAAGCCTATTCAAATATCCCAGACCCATTTGGCTGTCACTCAACATTCGCTGAACACTTCGAAAAGGAATTTGAAAATTCCTTATCTGAACTAGGAATTGCGGTTGAGTTTATTTATCAAAGTAATGAATACAAATCTGGAAGATATAATAAAGACATTATACATGCTATCGAAAAAAGAAAAGAAATTTATGATATTTTAATGAAGTTCAAAACTAGTGTTCCAAATGAACGTGAACGTAATGATTTTTACCCTATTACGCTGTACTGTGAAAATTGCGAGAAAGATGATCCTTCAATTACTCATTATAATAGGGAAAGCAAAATGTTAAATTATACATGTCGTTGTGGATTTTCAAATCAATTATCTGTAGAGGTTGCAAACAATATTAAATTAAACTGGAAAATTGATTGGGCTATGAGGTGGATGAAAGAAGACGTTGTATTTGAACCTGGTGGACGAGATCATTCATCTGAAACCGGTAGTTACAATGTTTCAAAAGAAATTGCTAAAGCCATATTTGACTATGATGCACCTCATTATACACCTTATGAGTTTATTGGAATAAAAGGTCAAAATCAAAAAATGTCGAGCTCCTCTGGTAATTTAATAACCCCAGCCGAGTTATTGCAAATCTATTTACCAGAAGTGATTCTCTTTATGTTTGCTAAATATAAACCAATAGCAGCATTTAATATTGGTCTTGATGAAGATGTGATCAAAAACTATTCAGAATTTGAACAATATCAATCAAATTTTATCGATCAATCTTTACACGATTTAGCTATTTGCCAATCGGTCGAATTTGCACATATCGGCAAAATTGATCAAAAATATCCTAAGTTTAATCATATTGCTAGCATTCTGCCTCTTGTAAATTACAATGTAGATCTATTAAAAGACATATTTGTTAATCATGGAGAAACTTACTCAGCCATTGAAATAGAGAAAATTAGTCATATGGCTGAATATTGGATTAAAAAATACAATCCACAAAAAAATATAACGATGAACGAAAAACGAGCTTTTGAATTTTATCACTCTTTAACTGAAGAACAGCAATTTTGGTTGAAAAATTTATGTGACTATCTATTAAATAACGAGCCCCAAGATCAAACTGAATTAATGAAAGAATTATATTCGATTTGTTATCATGACGATAAAAAAATAATGAAAGCAAATCAAAAAAATTTTTTCACCATGATCTATCAGCTTGTTTTAAATAGAACAAGTGGGCCACCTATTCCATTGTTGTTTCGAGCAGTTAATAAAAATCAGCTAATTAATTTATTAAACTTCAACAAAGGTTAATTTAGCTAGCTAAAATAAAAATGGGACTAGAGCTTTTTACAATCTGAGTCCCATTTTTATTAATTTTTATTGAATACGATTTTTAAATGCTTCTTCTGTCACAATATAATCTTCTTCTCGATCTTCATGTTTACGGTCTTCGGGAGCGACTAGTGATCCTTTTGGATGAGTTGGTTCATGACCTTTTTTCTTATGATTAAAACTTTTACCTCTTGCCATTATAAAATCCTCCTTAGTTAAATCATCATTAATAATATGAGTATTTGGACTTTAACTTATAGATGGTAGATTATTACAAGGAAGAATTTTATTAGGCTCATTTTGATGATATGATATTGAAAAGGACTTAATTAAGCTAGAGGTATAAGATGAAAAAAGAATTTGCAATCATTATTTCAAATCATATTAAAAAATGGATGGTTTCAAATAATTCTTTCTTTAATATTGAAGAAATACCAACAACTTTTAATACATTACAGAATTTTCAACAATGGACAAACGGTAAACCGATTGTTTCAGCCTTTCATTTAAGTAAAGTCGAAGAAGAAAGTTATTATTTACTATTAATCGACTGGCATCGAAATGAAAATTTTTATTTAGTCATATATGTTGAAAATAAATCTACAACCGCTGCAGAAATAAGAGAAATTCGTGAGCAAGATGGACATTTTTCTTTGGTTTGGAAGTATAACCCATTAAAACGGGACGGTAAAAACGCTGAACGAAAAGCTTATTTCAAACAAGTATTTGGTTCACTTCAAGTAGAAATACCAATTCCGAGTAATTCTAATGAAGTTGAACGTTTTTTTAATGATCTCTACAGATTATGTAGAAACCGTCAAACAGCTGACAGGATTATTGATCTATATGATTTTTAAATTAAAAATGAGCACTCTAACAAAAGAAAAACCTTCTATATTCTAGAAGGTTCTTCACCGTTCAAATCTTCGTAACAAATAACACAATTTTTCCCGTTTAGTTTCCCTGTATACATAGCCTTATCAACGCGATTAATACTCTCAACTACACCTTTTTGCGGATTAAATTTAGCTAGTCAAAACGTCATCGTAACGTGTATGTTGAGACTTTCATACTGAAATTCGTGTTCCTCAATCGCAAATTTACAATAACTAACGTTTACTTTCAACCAACATCAAACAAAAACAAACCTAGTCCATTCTGAACTAGGTTTGTTTTGAAAATATTATATATTGTTAAAACATATTCTCATATATGTATTCTAAACATTAACAGAGTTTTGAAACTTTGCACTCTTTTTTAATAATAAGGGAGTTATTATAAAACCGATAATCATACCAGCCAAGTGACCAGTTAAACTAGTCGATGGGATAATTAATGAAGATAGTAATCCAATTCCTAAAAATGTTATGACAAACTTACGATCATCTGAAAAGAGCATCTTTTTTCTAAATAAGGTAATAAATAAATACATTCCTAAAAAAGCATAGCCTACACCGGATGCCCCTGTCTCAACTGTATTAGGAGAATAGTTAAAATTAATAATAAGTCCTGTAAGAATAACCGATAATAAATAAAATAATAAAAATTTAACTGAACCTAACGCTCTTTCTAATGGTCTACCTAAAATAATCATAAAGGTCATATTCATAAAAAAATGAGCGTAGCTCCCATGCATAAATGCATACGTAAAAAGTCTCCATATTTCACCTTGTTTTACTAATTCGTGCTCATATCCACCTAAATTGATGATATTTTCGATTCTATACCCACCTAAAAATGTCGTAATAATCGCTAATATAGTACATAAACCTACCATAATTGTTGTGATTGGATATTTCCTAATAAACGTTTTGAAGTCTTCTGTCACCAAAAACATCAATCTTCATCCCTTCTTGGAGCTATTATCAAGTTGTTATTTATATTTTCTAATTACTTAATTCGACATTTTTCTGTAAATTCCTATTCTCAAATAAAAAAATCATACAAAAATTTAAAGGCAGGAATAGGAATTACATGATAAAGGGTATTTTAAAAAGATTAAATGAAAGAAACAGCCATCATTATGGATTATTAATTCTTGGTCTATGTATCCTTCTTTACTCGCATTTTCAGCCCTATTCATTTGTTAATATTAAAGGATAGTATTTTTGAATGATTTTTAATGGAGTAAAAGTATTAATATATTTTGCACTTGTAAAAACAGCTACAAATTGATTTTTTGGTGAAATAATGATAAATTGGCCTCCGTAACCCATGGCAAAATAAATCGTTGAATCAAGATCCTTTAACTCATTATTTTCAAGCACCCACCAATGATAGGCATATGAACCAACATGCGGATATGTATGGAACTTCGCTTTTGTTGATTTTTCAATCCACTCACTTGAAATAATCTGTCTATTATTCCATTTTCCTTTTTGCATCATTAATATCCCAAGCTTAAGTAGATCATCTGTCGTTAAACTTAAGCCAAATCCTCCAATATTAATTCCTTTTGAATCCTCGTGCCAAATAAACTCTTTTATTCCTAACGGATCAAATAACATTCGTTTTGCAAAAGTAGATAGTTTTTCATTCATTACCATCTGAATAATTGAACTTAGTACTTGAGATGCTCCAGAATCATAAACCATTTTTTCACCTGGATGATTAACCATATCTTTTTCTAGGACATATTGGATCCAGTCTTCACTATTAATCATTGGAAATGGACGCCCACCCCATTCTCCCCACTCTTGCCAATCATATCCAGGTGTCATTGTGAGCAAATGTTCGATCGTAATTTCTCGTTTTTTCGATTCAATATTTGGAAAAAAATTAGAAATTGGTATATCAACACTTTCTATAAATCCTTTATCAATTGCAATTCCTATTAACATCGATAAAACACTTTTCGTAACGGAATTAATTTTGAATAGTTTTGTTTCGCTTTTTGAATTTTTATAAAAATTATATTTAATTTCTCCATTTTGATAAATAAGGCAAGTTGAAATGCGTTCTTTTTTTAATTCATTTTCGAAATTTACATAGTTCATTGAATTTGTTTTCAAATCATTTCTCCTTTCAAGTTGCTTTAGTAAGTTCCTTCTGTTTTAATCATTAGTTCTAAATATGTATATTTTTCATTCGTACAAATCAATTTTAAAACTTTGTCCCCTTTAAAACAAAATCGAGCTGCATTAGCAACTCTAAAATGATTTCTTTTACATCTTATATATTTTTAAAATTACCTTTAATCGAAACAAGTTTCTTTTTTAGGATTTTGATAATATTCAAACATTAATTGTAATTGAGAAACAGTATTTCGATTGAGAGATAGTTCTGGTAAATGCTCTTTTTCAAAGAAATCAATATCACTTGTTTCCGTTCCTATTGAGGGATTACCACCAACAATTTCACATTGTATAAATAATTTGTAGTAATGATATGAATGAGGTGGATGGTCATGCTTTGTCATGTCTAAAACTGCTAGTAGTTTCTTCACTTCAACTTCATAGCCTGATTCTTCAAAAATTTCTTTTACGACATTTTCTGAAGCTGATAATCCAACATCACAAAAACCACCTGGTAAAGACCATTTATTTTCTAGCTTTTCTTTTACTAATAATATTTTTCCGTTTTTAAAAACGACACCTCTAACATCAAGCTTTGGTGTGGGATACCCCCGTTCATTACGAAACA
The DNA here is from genome assembly GCF_002564465.1 of Bacillus sp. AFS088145. Classification (GTDB taxonomy): domain Bacteria; phylum Bacillota; class Bacilli; order Bacillales; family Bacillaceae_G; genus Gottfriedia. The sequence goes on from NZ_NUUX01000001.1 coordinate 146,077, forward strand.
ATCCCTCGATTTCCTCAATTTGTAATTCTGAATAATGATTTAAAATATCAGCACTTATGTGTCTTAGTTCTTCATACCTTTCTTTATCAAAGACATCTTTCGTAAAGGTCAATCCTGCTTGAGAAATTGCTTGGATTCTCTGTGCCCATTCTAGCCATTTTATACTCATAGGAATCCACATCCTTTTCTACTTTTAGGTAGTTTTATACTTTGTCCTAACTTTAGTTTACGCATAATTGCTTCTCGTTGACTTACTAAATGCCTATATAAAAAAAGAAAGCTCTAAAACCTTAGAGCTTTCAACTGTTGACAAACGCTCGCTTTCTTTGTTGCTTCGCCTGTTGAGCGGTGCTCCTTACCGCCTAAGGGTAACCCCGCTCTTCACCAGGCTTCGCGCCTCGAAAGACAAGCGCTTGCAATCAGTCTGAAAATCAACTTTTTGTACTTTGTCTATAATTAAACGATCGAATCTTCCATCGTTAAAACAACTGGACAATGATCACTTCCCATAATGTGGGAGTGAATTTCTGAATTTATTAATTCATTTTGTAGTCTATTTGAAATAATAAAATAATCAATACGCCATCCAATATTTCGTTCACGGACTTTTGCCATATAAGACCACCAACTATATGAACCTTCTTTAGTTGGATTTAAAAATCGAAAGCTGTCAGTAAATCCACTTTCTAATAATGCTGTCATTTTACCACGTTCTTCTTCCGTAAAGCCAGAATTCGTACGATTTGATTTTGGATTTGCTAAATCGATTGCATTATGTGCGACATTTAAATCCCCACATAAGATGACAGGTTTTTGTTCATCAAGCTTATTTAAATAGTTTTTAAAGTCATCTTCCCATTTTAATCTTATTGGTAATCTAGCTAAATCTCGTTGAGAATTAGGCGTATAAACATTTACCATATAAAATTTTTCGAATTCTAAAGTTAATACTCTTCCTTCTTGATCTTCTTCTTTACCGTTAAATCCAAAACTTACATTTAATGGTTTATGTTTCGTAAAAATTGCAGTACCTGAATAACCCTTTCTTATTGCAGAATGCCAATATTGATAATAACCGTCTAATTCCAAAGTTATTTGATCTTCTTGGCACTTCGTTTCTTGTATACAAAATAGATCCGCTTTTTCTTCATTAAAATAATCTAAAAATCCCTTTTGTACACATGCTCTTATTCCGTTTACATTCCATGATATTAATTTCATACTTTGTTCTCCAATTTACGTTTAGGTTTAGGTTTAGGTTTCGGTTTTACTAATGATGAACGATAATCAAACTGATGAATTTGCCCATGGTAAATTGAAGTTTTCTCATATAACTCTTCAAATGATGAGATTTCATATTCCTTCGTTAAATGAAGAAATATTTTCGCGCAAGCCTCCGCATCCGCTAATGCATGGTGATGATGCTCTAATAAAATATCGAATTGACTTGATAAAGTATCTAATGAATAACGAGATTGCTTTGGCAATACCTTCTTAGCAAGCTGCAGAGAACAGAGTAAATTATTTAAAACTGAAGGTATACCATATCTTGATAAATTATCTTTTAATGCATAACCATCAAATGGTAGATTATGCGCTACTAATGTTTTCCCCTCAATTTTATCTTTAATCGTTTCATAAAATTCTGGGAAAAGAGGTGCATCTTGTACATCTCTTGGCCTAATTCCGTGCACAGAAATATTCATCGAATAAAATTCTTCTTCAGGATTAATTAGAGAGTAAACTTGGTCAACAATTACTCCTTCTTCAACAAATACAAAGCCGGCAGCACAAATGCTATGTCGATTGTAATTTGCCGTTTCAAAATCGAACGCTACAAATGATTTCATATTAACTAACTTCCTCTATTTATATTATAAAACTATTATAATCTTTTTTATAAAAAGATGCATTTTTATAATAACGAAAAAAGTTCACATTTCCGCCATAATTTATTGTACAATAATAAGATTAATAATCTATTAGTTAGTAAGAATCAAAGGATGTTGAAAATGAATTTTGTAAAATTGATTGTTCAAATAAGCTTTCTTTACTTATTATTTTTTATTGGCAATCTAATTCAGCAACAATTACATCTGATCATTCCAGGAAGTATTATTGGTATGCTGTTATTATTTTGTTTACTATTTATACCATTTTTTAAGGAAAAATGGATTCGAAATGGGAGTAATTTTTTAAGTAAGCACTTAACACTTTTGTTTATTCCAGCTACTGTAGGAATAATGAATTATTCTTCAATTTTAAATTTTCACGGTTTCATTTCTATTATAATCGTATTAGTTAGTACCGCAGTTGTATTTACTATTACTGCAAGCATTAGTTCGTATCTTACTTCGAGAGCCCATAAAAAGCAAACAAATGATTTATTAATTGGGAGGGATACGAATGAAGGACATTAAAAGTTTACTCTTTATCCTCTTAACGATTTTGTGTTATATTCTTGCAAAAAAAATGTACGCCAAATTCACTTACTCATTACTGATTCCAATCGTTACTTCTACTACAGTTATTATCATCATTCTTGTAAATCTTCATATTACTTATGAATCGTATATGCTTGGAGGAAAATGGATTAATTTACTTTTAGGCCCTGCTGTTGTTTCTTTTGCCTATCCATTATACGAGCATCGATCAACATTAAAGAAACATTGTATTTCGATAATAGTTAGTGTAATGGCTGGAACAATTGTCGGTCTACTTTCGGGTGTATACTTATCACTTTGGCTCGGATTAAAAAAAATCATCCTGCTTTCATTAGCAGCAAAATCAGTTACAACCCCTTTAGCTATGGGCATCACTTCAATGATCGGTGGTATTCCGTCTTTAACTGTTGTATATGTCATGATTGCTGGTATTTCAGGATCCATGTTTGGTCCTGCAATTCTATCAAAACTTAAAATCGAACACCCTGTTGCGATTGGGGCTTCGTATGGAATATCATCACATGGAGTAGGTACAGCAAAAGCAGCAGAATATGGGAAAATTGAACAAGCTATAAGTTCAATAGCAATGACGCTTAGTGCGATATTTGCCTCTATTCTTATTCCATTTATCATAAAATTTATAATGAAATAAAACTCCCCACAAAGTACTTATTTTCCTTGTGGGATATTTTTTGATATTCACAGATTAGTATTTTTCAAAACATAAAAAGGTGTCTCAAAAGTACAATGACCTATGAGACACCATATTCAATATTTTTTTAATTTACCAAGGTCTTCCCCAACCCCATGGAC
>NZ_NUUX01000002.1 GCF_002564465.1 Bacillus sp. AFS088145
GTTCCCCCAGTTGTTGCGCCACCGGTTGTTCCTTCAGTTGTTGCGTCGCCCGTTGTTTCTCCAGTTGTTGCGCCACCGGTTGTTTCTCCAGTTGTTGCACCGCCGGTTGTTTCTCCAGTTATTGCGCTACCAGTTGTTCCTCCAACTCCAGTCTGAATCGTCAAATCTGTAGGTTTTAGAGTTACAACCCATTTGTCTGCATTTGCTTTTGATTCTGCAAATACATCTTTAAACATACTAAAAATAAGTACTAAAACAATTAAACTAATATAACCTTTTTTCAAACCCATCACCTCTCTAGTTAATCAAAAACAATTGTGTATATGTGAGTAATTGTTTTTTTAAAATAAATCTCATAACAGACGAAAAGCTCCCTACGTAGGGAGCTTATTTTAATTGTCTAATATATTAATATTTTATAATATTAGCATTTTCATTGCATATTAAAATTGTATTACACACTTGCCTATTTCTGTTGCATTTTTTACTTTAAATATAGGTATGTTTTTATAGATTTTAGTTGATACTATGAGGATTTTACATATAAGTGCGATTTATTTGTTGAATATATTTGTTTTGATGGTTTTTATTTGCGATTCCCGGAATTTAATTACGATTTATACTTTTTTTTTTGCGATTTCCGGATTTTAATTGCGATCCAGACTCTTTATTTGCGATTTCCGAATAATAATTGCTTCCCACACTTTTTATTTATGATTCCAAAGTCTTAATGACGGCTTAATATTAACAATCTAGATCAACTTTCATTTTTTCCCTTTTCGGCTATGTGTATCGTATTTGTTTAGGGTATAATTACCAATAAGAATGTTTCGAGTAAGGAGGCATCGAATGCTTCAGCGTGATTTAAGTAAAGATATTATTTATGAACTTTCATATTCACTTTTTTCAAAGCTTTCTCCTCAAAATACGAGGGACGCAGAGCTTGTTGAAACTGGCCTGCAGTTGTATCGACTAGGTCAAGTATATAATGTTTCGGTTCGCGAAGGTCGCCTAGTTGGTGTTGTCGAAGAAGGGGATCAAATTCATTTACCAATTCTACATATTGAAAACCATGATCAAAATGGATGTGATTGCTACGAAGCTCCTCCATGCCAACATCAAATTGCACTTCTTTGCTATGCTGCCGCTTCATTTTCTTTAGTCGGTGATATTATGAGGAAGTTTAAGCAGTCTTCTTTAAAAAGTATCCCGAACATCATGACTGGTCGCCAACTGCTAGATCAAATGAGTATGTTTGAACAGGACCGACCGAAAGAGACAGTGGCGTTATTTGAGCAAAAGTATAAGGAGTATATAGAACAGCAAAGAACGTCATTTTACCAAGATGTTTATTTTGTATATCCATTATATGAACGGTTTTATCATGGATTATTGAATCAACAACCACGTCAAGAAAAGGAAAAGCTACAATATCAGTTACTTGCGTCAATTTTTACAATGAATAAAATGGTCGGACAAATCGAAATTCAAAGTACAGTTTATGACAATGCGCATTTACCGCGCGAAATGACAATGCTAGAAAATCAAATTGACGCAATAAGTAGACAATTACATAATTTAACTGGTGGTTCCGTGTCTACTCAGTACGAAGAAGTTCTGCGTGAGCAGTTGCAGGCTCTTTTATTAGAAAGAAACCTTTGTTTAGTTCCTCGATATAACTCTTTTCGTTATGTATATAAAGAGCTATTAAATAGTCCGAAGATTTTATATAAGGATTTAGAAACATTATCAAAGGTTGAGGACAATTATTATGCAGATTTAGGAAAAGCTCATCTATTTTTTTTATTAAAAGAAGATGAAACAATGCTGTCCATTATAAAGCAATACAGTAATAATGAACGTACTCTCTATTGCTTTACTTACTGGATAGAAATTCTTCGAAAAAACAATGAAACAGATCGGCTAACATTATTTTTGCCATTGTATTACGAGATGCTTTTACACTTTTTAAAAAATGGCGATGATGAATATGCAAAAACTACTTTTGCGAAACATTTCCTTACTAATTATGAGTACAATAGTTTTTACACTAATGAAACGGCCGGGCTAGAAGTAGTTTATCAAGCATTACTTCCATATAGTGTGATGCAGTACACTGATTATTTAATGCATAATCGAGAATACAAACGATGGGCTGAGCTGCAAATGCACTTATATTCTTATAATCCTGATTACATTGATAAACATGACCTTCAGGAAGTACATAAGTACTCACCTCAATCTGTATTACCTATATACCATCACTTAGTTCTTTATTACATTGAGTTAAAAGGCCGAGCAAACTATAAAATAGCTGTTCGATATTTAAAAAAACTAAGAACAAATTATAAAAAATTAAAGCGTATGAATGAGTGGGAAGACTATATTCAGTATGTTGAATCTCAATTTATTCGTTTACGTGCACTTCAAGAGGAATTAAAGAAAGGAAAATTAGTCAATGAAGCGACTAGCAAATCTTAGTATTGCCGTAAAATGGGTCGAGCGAAAAGGCTTGCTCATTTATGGAATGCAAAGTCACGGTGTCATTTTACCGGTAACCGCATGGAAGCATCTAGTGTTTCAATGGCATGAACCTTCATATTATGGGACATTATTGCAGCCGACCCGAGTCGGTCAGATTGAAGGAATTCTTTTAACTCCAATCGAAGCACTTACTTTTTTTAGAGAACACCAAGAAAACTCATTAGTAGAGATTACATATTTAGATGAAGCAAATGAGTTTCATTCCGTCATCTCACGTTTATACGACGATTTTAATGAGGGCCACGTTTCGCCAAGTTTTGCTTATTATCAGACTGGCGAAGAGCTATGGAAAATTGATGGATTTGAACAATTAGAACCAACTTTACAAGAATTGGTTTCTTCTGCAATTAAACAGCAGTTTGAAATAGAAACTTTACAGTCTAAACGCTGGGATATTGCTAGGGGCTTGTATCACAATCCAAGTTATATTAAACAGCAACTCACACATAGTATTGATGAAGACGATTGGCATGTAAAAATCGGGCTAAGAGACGATGATGTTCCATTTTCAATTCGATTAGTACTTGAAGAGCCAATGAGTGAACATGATGACTGGAATTTACGTACCTATTTAATTGATGAGCGAAAAACTATAAAACCTTATGAGTATAACGGACATGAATCCTTACATAAAAAGCATGCATCTTATGCTGAGTATTTAGACCGAACGTTCCAAGGAGTAGGATTATTAACACCAAACTTAATCGATGATCATAAGCCAAAAGAAATTTTAAGTGAACAAGAAGCTTGGACATTTTTAACAGAGGATAGTGAAAAAGTACTTTCCGCAAATATTCAAGTTCTTTTACCAAGCTGGTGGCAAGCTCTAAAACAAAATAAGATGACTTTAAAAGCAAGTGTAAAAGGTAAACCTGCTGGAAATTCATTTTTCAATATGGAAACATTAGTTGACTTCAACTGGCGAATCTCTACAAATGGGATGGAGCTTTCAGAACAACAATTCCAGCAATTCGTTGAAAATCAAAGACGTTTAATTCAATTTAACGGTCAGTGGATTGCACTTGACCCTGCTTTTATTGCACGTATGAAGAAAATGATGGTAAAGGCTGAAAAGCAAGGACTTAGATTTCACGAAGTTCTTCAACATGAGCTACTACAAGGGACCGAAAAACCTGAGGACGATAACTCTCCTTTTGCTGAAGTTGAAATTGAAGTAGATGATGTATTCCGAGAATTAACTAAACGATTAACATCCATTTCAGAAGTTCCTGAGCTTAATGTTCCTCATGGTCTGCAAGCAACGTTACGAGCATATCAGCAAAAAGGGTTCGAATGGTTAGTTCATTTGAAAAATATGGGATTTGGTGCACTACTAGCTGACGATATGGGGCTTGGTAAAACAATTCAATCGATCTCTTATTTAGCTTATCGTAAAGAAAACGAAGAAAAACGAGGAGCATCATTGATTGTCTGCCCTACTTCTGTAATCAACAACTGGAAACGAGAAATTGAATTATTTTATCCTGATTTAACTGTTCATGTTCACTATGGAGGCAACCGTTTAAAAGGTGAAGACTTATTTTCAGTAATGAGAGATGTCGATATTATCATTACCTCCTATGCTTTAAGCGTGTTAGATTATGAAGACCTAAAGCAATATGTTTGGAAAAGTATCATCCTTGATGAAGCCCAAAACATAAAAAACCCAACAACAAAGCAGTCTCGTGCAGTTCGTGGATTAAAATCTGAGCACCGCATTGCTCTTACTGGTACTCCAATGGAAAATCGCTTAACGGAGCTTTGGACAATATTTGATTTTATAAATAGAGGATATCTTGGTTCTCTTAACCGTTTCGCTAGCAATTATGTAAATCCTATTGAGAAGGACCGAGATGAAGAAAAGATAAATGCTGTTCATCGTTTAATTTCGCCTTTTTTACTAAGACGTACAAAGCAAGACGAAGACGTGGCATTAAATCTCCCACCCAAACAAGAACAAAAGATGCTTTGCCCGTTATCTGTTGAACAAGCGGCATTATACGAGCAAGTTGTTCAAGACAGCTTAAAACAAATCGATACATTAACTGGTATTGAACGTCGAGGCCGTATTTTATGGATGCTAAATAAATTAAAACAAATCTGTGATCACCCTTCTTTATTCTTAAAGGAATCACAGCTTGTTGAATTCGAAGAGAGATCAAGTAAAGTTGAACGATTATTCGAATTAATAGACCCAATCCTTGAACAAAAGGAAAGCTGCCTAATCTTTACTCAATATGTGAGAATGGGTGATATGCTAAAAGAGGCAATCCAAGCAAAATTTGGTGAAGAAGTATTATTCCTAAACGGTAGCGTACCTAAAACCGCTCGTGATAATATGATTTCTCGCTTTCAAAACGGCGATGTAAAAGTGTTTATTCTGTCACTCAAAGCTGGTGGAACAGGACTAAACTTAACAGCAGCAAATCACGTTATGCACTTTGACCGTTGGTGGAATCCAGCAGTTGAAAATCAAGCAACTGACCGTGCGTACAGAATTGGGCAAACAAAATTCGTTCAAGTCCATAAATTTGTAACGATCGGAACGCTAGAAGAAAAAATTGATGAAATGCTACAACGGAAACAATCACTTAACGATACAATCATAACGAGCGAACAATGGATTACAGAATTGTCTATGGATGAGCTTGTTGATTTATTAGGTGTTTAATATGAAGAGAAAATGGGATTATTGTATAAAGATAATCCCATTTTCTATTAATTGGGGGTTATATTATGGGCACAAATACTGGAATGAACGTAATTGTCAAAAACCATGATGAAAATTGGAAAAACTTATTTCAAATAGAAGCTAACCGTATACGTGAAATCTTAAAAGATGAGCTTATTGAGATTCACCACATTGGTAGTACATCAGTTCCAAATTTAAAGGCTAAACCGATTATTGATATGTTACCTGTCGTTAAAAACATAGAAAACATAGACAAGTATAATGATCAATTGGCTGAAATTGGTTATGAGGGACTTGGTGAGTTCGGTCTTCCAGGTAGAAGATACTTCCGAAAAGGTAGTGAGAATCGTACCCATCAAATGCATATGTATCAGTTTGATAATGAAAAAGAAATTGAGCGTCATATTGCGGTTCCTGCTTATTTAAGTGCACATGATGATGAGATGAAAGCATATGGAGAATTAAAAGCGCAGCTTGCTGAAAAATTTCCAAAAGATATTTATGGATATATGGACGGAAAAGATGCTTTTGTGAAGGAAATTGAGCGAAAAGCAATAGAATGGCGAAAATCGATTTAATTAATACAGATAATAAAACAGTAAAAAACATGCTTTGGGTATATGCATGTTTTTTTATTTGGATTTCATTATTAAAGATTATAAAAAAAGGTCCCACAAATCGAATAGAATATAAAGAACACAATTGGCAGAGACATGAAAAACCCTATTGCCAAGAACTTTCTTTTTGAGACTCCCCAACAAGAAATACCTATTAGAAGTGGTATAGCAACAACTATTCCAGCCGCGATGGGAAATTTTAATAAATCGATTCCCACTATAGTAACAAGGATCCCACTGAATGAAGTGAGGGTCCCAAGAAAAATCCCTTTAAAAAAATCAGCAACTGGATGATGATCACGTTTAGCTGACAATCTGATTCCCCCCTCCCCAATTTGCACTACCTATAAATATATGATAGTAGAACATTCAGAAAAATAGTATCATAGGGTTAGCAACATGACAATAAAACTTTTGAAATAAAAAAGGAAGTGATACTATAAACACCCCTGTAATGATCCCGCTTTTCGGCATGGAACTTCACCCACATCGAGTTTTTGAAAGTTTAGCCTTTTTTATAGGATTTAGAATATATATTAAGTTCCGCCGAAAGGAAACAATTAGTGAAGAAAAAACCGTTTATGTACTAATAGGAGCAATTCTAGGTTCCCTTTTGGGTAGTCTAATTGTCGCTTCACTACAGGACATCCCCAAATTATTACATAGCATTAATAGTCATGGTCTACTTGGAATATTTCAAGGTAAAACCATTGTCGGAGGGTTACTTGGTGGGATCATTGGAGTCGAATTAAGTAAAAAACTTTGTAACCAAACACGTTCAACCGGAGATGATATGGTCCTTCCACTTTGTCTGGCAATGTGCATTGGAAGAATAGGTTGCTTTTTAACCGGAATAAATGATGATACATATGGGATCCCTACTTCAAGTGTATTTGGGATTGATTTAGGTGATGGAATAAAACGTCACCCAACATCACTGTATGACATTGCCTTTTTATGCTGTCTACTGTTCGTTATAAAATACACTTTTAGAAAAAAACCTTATGAAGGTTTCCATTTTGCTCTATTTTCCAGCACATACTTTCTTTATAGGTTTTTCATTGAGTGGTTAAAACCAACAATCAAGCCATATGGAGAAATGAGCAGTATTCAACTAACTTGTTTATTAGGCGTATTGTATTACGCTATCTATTTTTTCTATCAGAGAAGGAGAAATTATCGTGCCAAATCGTCCGTATACGTACAGTGATTTTACATTATCTGTTTGTAGTAAATGCTTACGAAAAGTAGAAGCAAAAATTATATATGAAAATGATTGCGTTTATATGTTAAAACGCTGCATGCACCACGGAATGGAGAAAGTCTTAATTTCTACAGATATCCCTTATTATCAATTATGTAGGGAATTTATTAAACCAAGTGAAATGCCTCATCGATGGAACACTCCAATTAAATACGGTTGCCCATACGATTGTGGTCTTTGCCCGGATCATGAACAACATAGTTGTTTAAGTATTGTTGAAATAACAGATGTATGTAATTTGCAATGTCCAATTTGTTATGCAGAAAGTTCCCCTAAACGAACTACTTGGAAAGATCTAGAAACCATTAAACGGATGTTTGATACGATTATTAAAAACGAAAAAGAAGCAGATGTAGTTCAAATCTCCGGTGGTGAACCGACAATCCACCCTCAATTTTTTGAAATACTGGATGAGGCAAAAAAGCGAAGTATTAAACACCTAATGGTTAATACAAACGGAATTAGAATTGCCACTGATGAAGCCTTTGTAAAAAGACTCGCAAGTTACAAGCCTGGCTTTGAAATCTATCTTCAGTTTGATAGTTTTGAAGAGGAAACACTTCTTGAGCTACGAGGGCGCGATTTACGAGAGGTGCGACAAAAAGCTATTAACCATTTAAATAAATATAATATTAGTACAACACTGGTTGCTGTCCTAAAAAAGGGCTTAAATGATCATGAAATCGGTAAAATTATTAAATGGGGCACGGAGCAAAAATGTGTACGTGGTGTAACATTCCAACCTATTCAACACGCTGGAAGAACGGAAAATTATGATCCATCAACTGAACGCTTAACACTGAGTGAAGTTCGCCAAGAGATTATTAAACAAAGTGAATTTTATTCTGAAAATGATATTATTCCAGTCCCTTGTCACCCTGATAGTCTAGCGATGGGCTATGCTTTAAAAATGGGCGGTAAAATTACCCCTTTAACTAGTATCATTGATAAGAATGTACTACTTGAGGGTGAAAGGAATACAATAGTTTTCGAGAGCGATGAAGAGCTACGAAACAAGGTTTTCAAATTATTTAGTTTAAATCACTCCCCTCAAAGTGGATTTCAAGGCTTAAAGGATCTACTATGTTGTTTACCGAAAGTTATTTTACCAAGTGGAATGGGATATGAAAATGTATTTCGAGTATTAATTATGAAATTCCAAGATAATTATGATTTAGATGTTCGTAGCGTAAAAAAATCGTGTGTTCATTTTGTAACGACAGATGATAAAATGATTCCATTTGACACATATAATTTATTTTATAGGGACGACAAAGAGTCATACTTAGAGACACTTAGAGAAGAAATCATAAGATAATGCAAAACCCCACTTAAAGTAAAAGTGAATTTGAATTACTTATATTTTTCCTCACAATTATATATGAAATTATTTTTAGAGATGCCACTTTGAATAACAGTTAAATGTCCTTCTCTTAAGAATAAAAGAAAGCCTATTTTTTCAAAAATAGGCTTCTTTTTTATTCACTCTATTTATTTAAGTGCAAATGTAAGTTCAGCTTCACAAGCTATTTGTCCGTCAACTGTTGCTACTGCTTTACCTTTACCAATTGGTCCACGCATTTTCACTAGTTCAACCTCTAGTCTTAGCTGATCACCCGGTACTACTTGTCTTTTAAAGCGGCAATTATCGATACCAGCAAATAATGCTAGTTTTCCTTTATTTTGCTCAAGGCTTAAAGCCGCAACTCCTCCAACTTGTGCAAGGGCTTCTACAATTAGTACCCCTGGCATTACAGGATAATCAGGGAAATGACCGTTAAAAAACTCTTCGTTAGCAGTTACATTTTTAATACCAATCGCACGTTTACCTTCTTCGTGCTCAATAATACGATCTACTAATAAAAATGGGTAACGATGAGGAAGAATTTCTTTAATTGCTTTAATATCTAACATTTTATGTAGTCCTCCATTGTAAAAATTCAATATGTTAATAAAAAAGAAGCAAGTCTTAAGACCAGCTTCTATGCGCTATTAGTATAATACTATCTTATTTTGTAAGTTAACGCAAACCAATAATGAAACCGCTCATTTGCTTACCAGTATTACTCCAATTACTCTATAAGAGCTAAAACGGTAAGTTTCTTAGTCAATTAAGCCAATCATAGAACTCAATATATCTATTACTTTAAAGTTCAGTTATTAGTGATCACCCATAAGCAAAGGGTCATCCCAAACTGATTCAAGCTACCTACTGTGTTCGACTATTTATATGTCTAATTTACAGAAAATTTATAAAAATTAGAAATTTTGTAAAGTATTTGACAGACGAAAGGAACCAATTTTTTTATCATTAAATTAGAACAAGACAGAGATACTGCTCTTTAGGACAACAGTGTGTATCGCCCATTTTGTTTCTCAATGAATCCTTTTTCACATAATTCATTCATAACATAGGACACGCTTACACGTGATGAACCAACTACATAAGCTAGTTCTTGGTGAGTGAATGGAATCGTAATTGTTATACCCTTAGGTGTTTCCTTACCATATGAGGATGCTAATTGGCGCAACATTGTTAAGACACGCTCTCCTACATCTGAAAAACTCATTAACCTCGTTTGAAGAAGTAGAGCTGATTGTTTATTACTTAGCGATCTTAGCGTTTTAGGAATGAGCTCTGGCTCACTCATAACGATATCGCGAAACATTGATTTTGGAATTCGAAGGACACGTGCGATTGACGAGGTAGAAGCGTTATATCCATATGCTTCATCTGCCCATACGTTTGATTCTCCAATTATATTACCAGAGCCTACAATATATAAATGGCGCTCGGCTCCATTAGGTGATAACAAGTAAATACGAATTCGCCCTTCAAGGACGAGATAAACAAATGGATGATGTTCATCTTGTTGGAATAATACGACTTCACGTGAGAATGCCAGTTCTTTACCTACTTTAAGAAAATTTGCTGCTGTCCATTCGCCTTGTTCAAACCATAAGGATTGATGATTCATATGTCACCTCAAATTATTTATGTATCAAATAATGAAAACGCTGTCAAAACAGTGAAAGGATGAATTTAATATGACTAGCCCATTTTTGGAGAAGCGTTCTCTTTTTCCGACCTTATCTGAAACAATTCATTTATCAAGTTGTTCCCAAAGTGCAATCTCATTACCAGTGAAGGAAAGTATTCAATCTTACCTTACGAGCTGGACCGAAAAAGGTATGGACTGGGAAGGATGGATGGACAAAGTATATGAAGCAAAAGTCGCGTTTGCTACTTTAATAAATGCTTCTCCTGATGAGATTGCGGTGTTATCTAGCGTATCTGATGCCGCTTCATCATTTGCAGCATCGTTAGATTTTACTGGAAGTCGAAATAAAGTTGTTACAACCGATATTGATTTCCCATGCATTGGTCACGTTTGGCTATCACAAGTACCACGTGGCGCAAACGTCACGTTTTTAAATGAAAACCTTCATCAAATTCAAATCGAACAATATGAAAAAGCAGTGAATCCAAACACACTTATTACATCTGTGCCACATGTATCTTATTATAATGGGTTTATTCAGGATATCAAAGCTATATCAAACATTACCAAAACGAATGGATCACTACTATTTGTCGATGCCTATCAATCTGCCGGAAGTGTTCAAATCGATGTAAAGGAAATGGGAGTTGATGCACTCGCAACTGGTGCACAAAAGTTTTTACTAGGTATACCTGGGATTAGCTTTTTATATGTAAGAAAAGAGTTAGCAGAGTCTCTCTACCCCCCAACGACTGGTTGGTTTAGTCGAGTAAATCCATTTGCTTTTGATCAGCATCTTCTTGATTATGCGGAAGGGACAAGGAGATTTGATACTGGAACTCCAATGATGATAAACGCTTATGCAGCTGAAGCAGGAATTTCTTTATTAAATCAAATTGGTGTTCCAGCCATTCAGGATTATCTATCTTACTTATCTACTGTTGCAATTGAAACAGCGCATTCACTCGGGTTGACCGTTGTTAGCCCAACAGATTTATCAATAAAAGGTAGTAACACTGCCATTCGAGTGCAACAAGCTAATGTCGTTGAGCAATACTTAAAAACAAAAAAAATAATTGTCTCTGCTCGAAATGACGTTTTACGCGTGGCTCCTCATTTCTACAATACAGAAGATGAAGTTGTACGCGCGATTGAGGAAATTGCTTATGCAATTAGGAAAAGCTGACAAAAAACTATATTTCAAAAAATCCATTCTGGTAATTGTCGGAACAATTTTGGTCGCACTTACCTATTACTTTTTCCAGGTGCCAAATGGAATTGTGGCTCCTGGTCTTGGTGGTATCTGTATGTTGCTTGTTAAATTCATACCTATTCCACTAGGGATTCTTTACTTTTTATTAAACATACCACTATTTTTAATTGGATACCGTGCAGTTGGAGTACCATTTGCATTGCTTAGTTTACTCGGAATGTGTAGTTTATCATTCTTCTTAACTATCTTCTCCTCACTACCAGGCCCGCATCTTCCGTTTATAGGATGTATACTCAGTGGGATTTTGTCCGGAATCGGGATTGGGGTCGTGATTTTAGCAGGTGGTACAACTGGAGGACTTGATATAGCAAGTGTAGTAATCAATAGAAAATTACCGAATTTTTCTATTGGAAAAACGATGATGGTTATAAATGGAATTGTCCTTTTGTGTTCCTTAATCGGAGAAGGTTTACAGCGAACTTTCCTCACGCTTTTTAGTATGTTAATTGCCGGAAAAAGTGTTGATTGGACGTTATCTTATAGAAAACAATTCAAGAAAGGTGGCGAAACAATATGAATGAAAACAAAACTGTAATTGATCGAGAAGGAGGACTAAGTCGTTCGCTTACAAGTAAACAGCTAACCATGATTGGGATTGGTGGAGCAATTGGTACCGGTTTATTTATGGGAAGTGGCATTGCAATCGGATACGCTGGACCTGGGGTTATTCTAAGCTATATTATCGCTGCATTCATAGCAGTCATAATGATGTTTAGTTTATCTGAAATGGCAGTTGTGCACCCGACAGCCGGTTCATTCGGTACTTATGCAGAGATGTATTTAAATCCTTGGGCAGGTTTCCTAATTCGCTACACATATTGGGCGGCACAAGTAATCGCAATTGGTGGAGAAGCAGTTGCGGTTGGACTGTACATGCAGTATTGGTTCCCAAGTATTCCTGTTTGGTTATGGACACTTGGATTTGGTATTGCTTTAGTCCTTGTGAACAGCAGGTCTGTTTCCAACTTTGGTCAAATCGAGTATTGGTTTGCAATGATTAAAGTCGTTGCTATTGTACTGTTCATCGTTTTTGGTGTTTCGCTCCTATTTGGGATTGGACATTCACACTCTGTAGGATTTCACCATTATACCGATCAGCACGGGTTCCTACCTAATGGATTTAAAGGTGTTTGGATGGCAGTACTTATGGCAATCTTTAGTTTTTATGGTGTAGAGATTGTCGCTGTAACAGCAGGGGAATCTAAAGATCCAAAAACAGCTATTCCTAAAGCAATGAAGAGCATGGTTCTACGTTTGTTTTTATTCTATATCCTATCGTTAGGAATCATAGTTGCTGTTATTCCTTGGATGCAAGCAGGTGCTCATGAGGTTTCTGGATCACCGTTTGTAAAAGTCTTTGAGAGTTCTGGTGTGAGATATGCGGCTGGCATTATGAATTTTGTTATCTTAACCGCTGCACTATCCAGTATGAATACTAATTTATACTTAACATCACGTATGTTATTCTCCTTATCTCGTGGAGATTATGCTCCAAAATCATTTGGTAAATTAACTAAAAATGGTACGCCAGTAACGGCAATTTTCATTTCAAGTGCAGGTGTATTAATCGCAACTGTATTGTCTATGTACTACCCAGATACATTTAACAAATTATTTGGTATCTCAATCTTTGGTGGCATTTTAGTATGGCTTATGATTTTAATTAGTCATCTTCGTTTTAGAAAAACCGTTCACCTTCATTATAAAGAGCCATTACCAGTTAAAGCACCGCTCTTTCCATTTCTTCAATGGATCGGAATACTACTGCTTAGTGGTATCTTAATTACAATGGCATTTTCACCGGATTGGAACTCCGCTTGGAAAATTGGTGTTCCGTGGGTCATATTAGTATCAATTGGCTATTGGATCCAAAAAAGACGTAAATCGATTTTATACAAACAAAATTCAAATAATAAATCAGCACTTTAATTATTTAGCTCGAATTTTTTAAAGATTTTTAGTTTAAAAATACAAACAAAAAGACAGGTATAAAAGAGGTAAATGCCTTTTATATCTGTCTCTTTTTATTCTTTTGGATCAATTAACTACCCTTTTATTTATTCTAAATTTCCAGATAAAAGCTCTTAGACTTTTCTTGAAGTTTTCCTAACTTTTCGTATAATCACTGCCATCATATACCAAAATAATAGTAATTAGTCATTATAAATGGGGTGCGGGCATTGAAAGTATTTTGGGTTTTTCTTTGTTTATTTATACTAGAGATGTGCTTGTTGGAAGGGATCGACTTATATAATGGTGACCAATTTCCTCATCTACTAACGAATATAAAGCTTAGCAAAACAGAACTAGTAGGTGAAGATTATGTATTAATTTTCTTTTTTACTGTACCATTCGGCGTTGCCAAAATCGTCCTATCGTATATGAAAAAACTAAAAAAGAAACGAAATCAGGAACAAAATCAAAATACTTCTAATTAAAAAGAAAGAGAATGCAGCTAGAGTTTCTATGCTGCATTCTCTTTTGTTTTTGTTTTTGCTTTTTTTTGGATGACTGCAATGACCAACAGAACGGTAGGTATAACGATTTGTAAAGGTATATGTAAATAGTAAGGCACAATGTCGAACCCTTCTTTATAGTGCTCTAAATAATCAGGTGCCATCCATACGGAACAAATTAAGATAATTACTGCAATTGGATAGGTAAGTGTATCCGACTTTTTCACTTTAAATAAATCTGCCGCTCCAATGATCGCACAAAAGAAAAAAACCGTTATCTTAATAAATCCTCCTACAGCAATAACAATGACAACGACTGAATCGAGTCTTTGAATAAAATCAGCAATATTGATATAGCTAATTGCAGTTAAGATAGGATAAGTAGCTCTCACCACCGTGTTTGCTCCTAAAATACCAATATTAAGCATTGTTACTAACGTTAAAACAAGACCTGCAAAAATTAATCCAGGAATGCCGACCTTCCATGCATAATCCGGTTTCTTTAAATAAGGTAAAATCATTGTAAATACAATCATTTCCCCAAATGGAAATGTAACGGTCAAAGGGTATGCTTCTTTTATTACGGTTTTCCACCCCGTTTCTAGTACGGGTCTTAGATTATCAGTTTTTATTATTCCTGCAATTACTTCAAAACCAATTATTGATACCATTATGAAGATGATTACGATAAACAGAAACTCACATACTCTACCGAATACTTCAAATCCTTTAAAGAGTGCATACATACATAAAAACATAAATAAAATACCGATTGAAATAAGAGAGGACGCGTTATAAAGTGTAATCACTAGTAATTCTTCAAAGTCTCTAAGAACTCGTGCTCCAATATAAATAAAATAGAGAATATAAACCATTGCTAGTATTTTGCCTGCAAACTTCCCTAAAATAGATTGAACATATCTCGTAAATGGTAACTCAGGATACAGATCAAATAATTTAATGTAAACACAAAATAGTAAGCATCCAGTAACCAAAGCGATTAAAACACTAATCCAAGCATCCTGCATTGCACCAGATGCAAGCCCTACTAATGTAGCGCTCCCCATTTCAAATAAAAATATAATACTAAAGAATTGGTAGGCACCAATTGATAATTTTCGATTCATTAGCATTCCCTTCTTTTCTAAAATGGATAAGCTTTTTTTCTCATACCTACATTATTTATTTGGACATCAACATCAATTTTTACTTTAGCTTTTTGAAATTGGTCATCCCAATTTTTCTCATATTTTTTAAACTCTTTTGGATTTGATAAATGGAGTTTATCACCAAACCCAAAAATATCTGCCCCATATCCTTGTGCTTTTTTGATTCCTTCATCTATGGTTTTCTTTATCGCTTTCTCACTTAATAATTCATATTTTTTTAGTGTGTTTGCTTTATCAAAATTGTCATTACAAAGTACTTCATCAATAATGGCGATCGCTTTTACCGTAATGTGAATTTTTGGTATTTTATTTTTCATTTTAATCTTCGTGTCCGTTTTCACACGTGTGAGCTCCATCGAATCATATTCTTTTTTGCTGCATTTTATTTGTATATTTGTTTCTTTTATTGCATTATCAATTATTTGTACCGATTTTGCCGGTGAGCCATCTAACCACCCCACTAGCCTTCCTTTTTTAAAAACGGCTAACCCCTCAATCTTGTTATAGGATGATTTCACACTTGAAAAATTATCAAGTGTTTCAGAAGTCTTGGTTTCACGTTCTAAAAGTGCACCATTAATGACCGGTTCTCTACCACTACTTGAAAGAGCTGATATTACTTGGCGCATTTGTATTTCTTGATTTTCACCTAAAAGAGACGACGTATTTTTAATTTTTCCTACGATCGACTTAGCCGGTAATTTATCAAGTGCTGGCAAGTTATTCATTACTCGAGAAACACTGTCGTTCCTTGCAATAACAACTGGAATATTAACACGTATTTTGGAATCCCGCTCAAACACATCAAATATATAGTTCAACGATTTTTCCTTTGCTAGTTTTTCACCAATGACAACGAGTGCCACATGAGAATATATATTTGATCGAGAAACACTTTTTGTAACGTTTCGAGCAGCTTCCGAAATTGTTCTACCTTTTTGTTCTAAGGAAATAACTGGTGTACCTATTGAACCAGTAACACTGGCAATCGCACTCGGATTAATGATTTGAAGAACCATATTATATTGATTATCTTTAGGTATATAATCAATACCCATAGCTACCACGATCGATACACTGTTTAATTCTTTATAATTAGAACAACTCACCAAAAGTAAACTTGTAATAAGAATTAAGATTATACATTTTCTTTTCATACTTATTCTCCAGTACTTTGTTCTTTAACGGTTTTTGTGTTTCCTTGACTAGGTGCAACTAATATAGTATCTTTTTGACTTTTTATACGGAATGGAGCAAATGGTGCAAAATATGGCTCTCCAAAAGATCGTAGGCTACACATATGTAATAATATAATTAAACCACCAATCAAAATTCCAAATAAACCAATATAGGCTGCTGCCAATAATAATATAAAACGAAGAATCCTAGCAGCAGTTGACATATTATAGTAAGGGATCGTAAAGCTAGCAATCGCAGTAATTGATACGATGATTACCATTGACGCAGATACAAATCCTGCTTGTACAGCTGCTTGCCCCAAGATTAAGGCTCCAACAATTGATAGCGCCTGCCCAACCGCTCTTGGCATTCGGATTCCAGCTTCACGTAATACTTCAAAAACTAGTTCCATACCAAGAGCTTCAACAATTGCTGGCAAAGGCACACCTTCACGTTGAGCCGCTAAGCTTACTAATAAAACCGTTGGAACTACAGCCTGATGAAATGAAGTAATTGCAATGAAAATTCCAGGTGCAAATAAAGCAGTCCAAAAGGACATATAACGCAGCAATCTTAAAAAAGTACCAATATATGAGCTTTGATAATAATCCTCTGGAGATTGAAAAAACTGTGTAAATGTAGCTGGTAAAATTAAGACAAATGGTGTACCAGCTATAAAAATTGAAACGCGTCCTTCCAGTAAATTACCTACTACAGCATCAGGTCTCTCTGAATTAATCATTGTAGGAAAAATGGTCTTTTGGTCGTTTTGAATATAGTTTTCAATATAGCTGGATTCTAAGATTTCGTCTGCATTAATAGCCTCTAAACGATGTTTTACTTCCCTTAATAACTCTTCATCTACAACTCCTTTTATATACATTATTTCTACATCAGTTCTCGTTACTTCGCCTATTTTCATTGACTCGATTCGTAGCGCTGGATGTTGAATTCTATTACGAATTAGAGAAGTATTTGTACGTAAGCTCTCTGTGAAGCTATCCTTGGGTCCTCTAATTACAGTTTGCGTTGACGGTTCTGTTATACTTCTAGATTGGACCATTTTTGTACATGCAACTAAGAAGTTACTATCATGATCTAAAAGAACAACGGTATCTCCAATTAATAATGCTGATAGAAGATTTGTATAGCTTGATTGTGATTTTAAACTTGAAACGGCGATTACGCTTTTTAAGCCATTCTCTAAATCTGTTAGTGACAGCGTTGTTTCTTTTTCTGCATTAATTTTAACAATTTTATTAATGATTCCATCATTCACTAGTTTCTCATTTGAAATTCCGTCGATATGAATCACAGCAAAAGAATACTGCATACCTTCCCCAAGTGTTTCATGACGAATCACAAGGTCAGAGCTATCTCCAAAATCATCTTTTATTCTTTTTAAATTTTCTAAAATGTCCTTACTTAAAGAACGCGATATATTATTTTGAAATGGAATTTTTTTATTTGTAGCTGCACTATTGGTTTCTTTGTAGTTAAACACTTTTTTCACCACCCCATAATCATGGCATATTATTCTTATACTTTTTCCAAAATATTTCATTTAATGTATTGTTTTCTAAGTGGTTTATTTTACACACAAAAAAAGGCTGTCTCATGAGACACCCTGCTTCATTTTTGTTATGCGAATTTTTTTCCTCTAGGTTATTCAATCTCCGTAGTGCAGTGTCTTATCCATACAACTTTGAGACCAACCCCTATTAAAGAGTCATAGAAATTTCAGTTCTAAAGTGCATTAAATTTATAATAATTATTTACTAATAAGCTGTGGCATTGGATTCACTGGCTTTCGACCAATTGAGTAATAGTGGATGTTCTTTTTTTGCATTTTAGTTAATTCAAAACAATTACGTCCATCAATTACTAACGGAAGCTTCATTAGCTCCTCATACAATTGGAGATCAGTTTCTACGATTTCTCTCCATTCAGTCAAAATAAATGTGGCCTCTTTTTCACGAATGGCTTCCTTCACATTAACTGAATAATTTATGGAATCTCCGAATACTTTTCTTAATTCAGGTAGGGCATATGGATCATATACTGTTATTTTAGTACCTTCTCTGATGAACTGATTAATTAAATCGATCGAAGGTGCATGTCGAATATCATTTGTATTTGGCTTAAAGCTAACTCCTAGAATTGCAATTTCTTTATTTTTTAAATTTCCAAAAAGAGATTTTATTAATTCGAAAAGTTTTATTTTCTGTTGATTATTAATTGTAATAACAGATTTTAATAGTTTTAAGTCTACACCTACTAGCTCAGCTTCTTTTACTAAAGCAGTCGTATCCTTTGGGAAACATGATCCTCCATATCCAATTCCAGCTTTTAAAAACTTTGAACCGATTCGATGGTCTAGCCCGATACCATGAGAAACATGATCAACATTAGCATCCAATTTTTCACAGATCATAGCAATTTCATTAATAAAACTTATTTTAGTAGCTAAAAAAGCATTAGATGCATACTTGATCATTTCCGCACTTCTTGCATCTGTTGTATAAATAGCTGTATTAAATGGTTTATATAATTCCTTTATCAATTCCGTTGCACTTTGACTTTCGGAACCAATGACAATTCGGTCACCATTAAATAGATCGTATAGTGCAGAGCCTTCCCTTAAAAATTCAGGATTTGATACTATATCAATCGTTAAATGCCGAGGGGCATTTTCCAACATGATTCTCTTAACTGCTTCATTCGTTCCAACCGGAACAGTGCTTTTAATAACAACTATTAGATTTTTGTTAGCATTAATTGCGATCTCTTTCGCAACACCTTTTAAATAGTGCAAATTTGCTGTTCCATCAGGAAGTTCTGGTGTACCGACAGCAATGAATATGATATCTGCATGGCTATAAGCTACTTTGTAATTTGTTGTAAACTCAATTTTATTAAGGGAAATATTTTCTAATAATAATTCTTTCAAGCCCGGTTCAAAGATAGGGCAAATTCCTTTTTGCAGTAATTCAATTTTTTCAACATCAATATCAACACATGTTACATTGTAACCAACTGTAGCAAATGAAACTCCTGTAGTAAGACCAACATATCCCGTACCAGCAACAACTATATGCGTCATGGTTCATCCCCATCCTATACAATTAATCAGTAAAGATAAAAGACCTTTAACACTGCCTAAAGTGATAAAATTTACTTTTAATTGCAAATTTTGTTTTGATTTCTATAGGTCTATTGCTTTTTAAAAGAGATAAAGTTTAGTATCTCTACTTCTCTTGAAGTTCGATCATCATTTACACAAGTTAAATTAACTATCTACCAATCAACCCTTTTCCGTTTTTCTTTAGACCAAGTCCCAAGTTAAACTAGAGGAGCGTTTTACTAATTTTTAAGATGTTAGAGTTTTAAGTATTAAATCATATGTACTGCTTACCTTGATAATCCTCATTTTACAATTACTTAATTTAAACTTTAAATGGCGCTTTTTAAACGTTGATACTTTCTTTTTCTCTTTGCCAACTTTGACTACCTTCTAGTTCATCTTAACTTTACAAAACATAAACACTTTTCTTACAAAGATAACCGTTCCTAATAAATTCCAAACAAAAAAATCCCAAGCTCTATATGCTTGAGATTTCAGTGTGTAATCAAGCTAGATAGCTTGAGATTTTATTTTAAGTAACGACTTGGAATTTTATCAATATTTTCTAACATAATTCCAGTACCTACTGCAACACATTGCATTGGATCTTCAGCGATGAAAACAGGTACTTTTAATTCTTCAGCAAGTAAAATATCTATTCCATGAAGTAATGCTCCGCCACCAGTAAGAATAACTCCACGATCAATAATATCAGCTGATAATTCAGGTGGTGTACGCTCTAATACTGTTTTTGCAGCTTGTACGATTAAGTAAACTGGTTCACTTAATGCTCTTTGAATTTCATCAGATTGTACAGTAATTGTACGAGGTAATCCAGTTACCATATCACGTCCACGGATATCGATTGATTCATTTCTTGCGCCAGGGAAAACAGTACCTACTTCAATTTTAATTTGCTCTGCAGTACGTTCTCCAATTAGCAGTTTGTATTCACGCTTGATATAGTTTAGAATCTCCATATCAAACTTGTCCCCTGCCATTTTAATTGAAGAGGCGGTGACGATATCTCCCATCGATAAGACTGCGACATCGGTTGTCCCACCGCCAATATCAATTACCATGTTACCACTTGGTTGGAATATATCCATTCCAGCACCGATTGCAGCAACCTTTGGCTCTTCTTCAAGATAAACTTGTTTACCGCCACTCTTTTCAGCAGCTTCACGAATTGCTTTTTGTTCAACAGATGTGATGTTCGTTGGACAACAAATCAAAATACGCGGCTTTGACATGAATCCCTTTACATCTAATTTATTTATAAAATGACGTAGCATTGCCTCAGTAATATCAAAATCAGCAATTACGCCGTCTTTAAGTGGACGGATTGCTACGATATTACCAGGTGTACGACCTACCATGCGGCTTGCTTCTTCCCCTACTGCTAATACTTTACCGCTACTACGCTCTATTGCAACTACAGAGGGTTCGTTTAATACGATTCCCTTACCTTTAACATGTATTAAGACATTGGCTGTACCAAGATCTATTCCGATATCCTTAGAAAACATTCCTTTTGGCTCCTCCTTATTCACTATACTCATGAGCAGTTCCCCGAATACGTTCCATACCAAAATATAATTTTACCATAAAGAACTACTTTTAGTAATTAATATTTGTGAACAGGAGGTTAAATATTTCTAATTTTGTTTTCAAGGCTCAGAAACCCTATTTAGTTACTTTCTCAACGTCTTCTTTTTGATACTTTTGCTTTGTAGCCTCTCCACCGCGTAAGTGACGAATTGATTTGTGATAATCCAAAATTTCTTTTACTTCATTTGCCAAATCTGGATTGATTTCCGGTAGGCGTTCTGTTAAATCTTTGTGTACTGTACTTTTTGACACTCCAAACTCTTTAGCTATTACACGAACTGTTTTCTTCGTCTCCACGATATATTTCCCAATCTTGATCGTTCTCTCTTTGATGTAATCGTGCACACTACTCTCCTCCTCTAAATGGATGTGAGAAGCGTGAAATGAGACTCGTTTTGACTGACTAAGCTGCTCTTTTTCCTGCTCTGACTGACCTGCTGAGGTACATTTATTTTGACTAGGTAGAAAATCCACGATTCCTCACCTCAAACACCTCTTTGATGGGTTTATAACATTGTATTAGCAAAGGTGTCTAACTATGCACAATTATCAGAAAAAAACAAGTGCCCAACACATATGTGGTATGATTCCCACGTGTTAGGCACTTTGTGAATTGCTTAAATATTATTGTTGAATTTTATTTCCATCTGAATCAGCATTAGAAGAACCTTGTTCATTGTCATCTGATACATTCCCAGAAGTATTCATTGTATTAGATTCTTTTGTATCGCTTTTTGTATTTTCAGAACTAATAATTGATGAAACATCTTGTCCTTGGTATTTCTCTGGATTAATTGCTACACCATCTTTACGTAATTCATAATGAACATGAATGCCATTTTCTTTGCCAATTAAAGCTGTTCCAGCTGTTCCAAGAACTTGTCCTTGTGAAACTTTTGTTCCTGGCTCAACACTTACAGATTTTAAACTTTGGTAATATGAAACTAATCCGTTACCACTTTCTACTACAACTACATAACCTAGCTCAGCATCTTTTTGAGCTTTTGTAACAGTACCACTAAGAGCTGCAGTCACATCAAATTCTTTTCCACTTTTATCAACTAAATCCATACCAGTGTTGATCGTAAAAGTATTATTATCCATTTGGATTAATGATGCTTGTTGCTCATCTTTTGAAGCAGAGTCATCATAATAATGACTTTTAACTTGAACTGTTGCATCCTTTGAAACTGGGTAAGTTAATTTTTCTTCTGGCTGTGAAGCTGGAATTGCCTCTGGCTCTCTCGTATCAACTGTAGTTCCAGTTTTTGTTGGAGTTGGAGCATTACTATATTGATACCATAACGCACCTGTCAAAATAACTGCCGCACTCACTAAATAAATTGCTGGTACTACCCAACGCTTTCTTAACATTTTAATAACCTTTTGAGAAGTTTTTTTGTTTTGTTCCTCTCTCATCCTTATCACCTCTGCAATCATTGTCAACAGATTTCTGGAATTATATACGCAATTTAGAAAATTTTAGTTCGACAAAATTCTTATTTTTCCACACAATTTCAAACTAATTCACATTAATCCACAAAATACTAGAAAAATATTAACAAATGAAAGCGATTTATCCACAATTCCACAAGGTTTATACACAATATTTGTGGATAAGTTAATCAGTCTCATTATGAAGTTCACAAAATATTTTTCTTGCATTTTTCTTTATTACAAAATATAATCACACTACAAGCTTGTACGATGTATTAAAAACTTAAACTTAAAAAATTATTTCAGTCATTATATATTTTTTGCGATGATGAAGAAGAGTAGATTATATGAAAGTTTCAGAGAGCTGACGGTTGGTGCAAGTCAGTACGGACATATTTTTGAATGGGCTTCTGAGCACCCAAACCGAACCATTTATTTATGCAGTAGGCTTTGGCGGACGTCTCACCGATAAAAGAGACGGGTATTCAAACTCATGTTTCGATACTGCTTTTTGTCACAAGGTAGTTCAATTCATTTGTTTCGATACTGCAAAGTGAGTCTAAACGTTTTTAGACTAATTAAGGTGGCACCACGGGAGTCCTCGTCCTTTTTATAAGGCGGGGACTCTTTTTTTTGTACCCAAAAATAAGGAGAGAAAAATAAAATGATATTTACTAAGAAAACCTTCATATCAATTACTTTATTATTCACATTGGCACTAGCAGGTTGTGGACAACAATCAAATCAAACAGCTTCGAAGTCAAATGATCACACGTTACATTTAATGGATACTTCAGATATTGTAAGTCTTGATAGTTCACTAGCTTTAGATGGACCATCATTAAACGCACTTAATAGCGTAATGGAAGGTCTTTACATGCCAAATGAAAAAGGAGAATACGTTCCCGCTGCTGCTTTGTCACATAAAGTTAGTACGGATGGTAAAGTTTATACATTTACTCTAAGAGACGCTAAATATTCAAATGGAGACCCAGTAACAGCAAAAGATTTTGTTTTTGCAATGAAACGAGCAGTTGATCCAAATACTAAAGCACAGTTTGCATATGATTTATATGATATTGAAAATGCTAAAGAAATTAACCAAGGAAAGTTATCTGTGGATAAGCTCGGGGTAACTGCACTAGATGATAAAACACTACAAATTAAACTTGAACGCCCTATTCCATATTTCATTCAACTGACTAGTTTACCGATGTTCTTCCCGTTAAATGAAAAATTCGTTAAGGATCAAGGTAGCAAATATGGTTTAGAAGCAAATACAACTTTATATAATGGTCCTTACGTTGTAAGTAAATGGGATCATGAAGCTGGATTCACAATGACAAAAAATCCACAATACTATGATAAAAAGAATGTCCATGTAAATAAAATTGACGTTAAAATCATGAAAGAAACAACAACTGCAGTTAATCTTTATGAAACAGGTGAACTTGACCAAGCGATTATTGATTCTAATGTTATCGATCGTTATAAAGGGAATAAAGAATTAAACAAACTAGCTATGCCAATTGTCTCTTACATCAGCTTTAATCAAAAAAATCCATTTTTAGCAAATGTAAAAGTACGTAAGGCAATCGCAAATGGCTATAATAAAGAGGACATTAGTACAACGATATTAAACGATGGTTCTATTCCTACTGATCGAATTATTCCTAAAGGTTTAGTAAAAAACTCTAAAGGCGTCGACTTTGTGAGCTCAACGACTCATCCTTCTACAGTAAGTTTAGAAGAGGCTAAATCACTTTTTAAAGAGGCTTTATCTGAAAGTGGTAAGTCAAAAGCTACAATTTCATTACTAGTAAGTGATAACAATACATCGCGTAAAATCGGTGAATATTTAAAATCACAATTAGAAACAAACTTAAAAGGTTTAACTGTTAATATTGTCGTACAGCCCGCACAACAAAAATTCGAATTGCGTCAGCAAGGAAACTATGATCTCTCTCTAGATACATGGGGTGCTGATTATCCTGATCCAACGACTTATTTAGAGCTATTTACATCTAAATCGGCTTTAAATGTATTAAATTATAAAAATGCTCAATATGATGAATTTGTACAAAAAGCAAATACAATCAGCTTACAAAACGAATCAGAACGTACTCAGCTCCTTCATAATGCTGAAGACCTTTTATTAGATGACGCTGCGATTGCTCCAGTTTACCAAGCTGGCTATGTATACTTGCAAAAATCAAATGTAAAAAACATAAAAGTACGTCCATTTGTTGGATATTTTTATTATAAATATGCTCAAAAGCAGTAAGGGATAAGAAAAGAAGTGGAATTGTAGTGTAATCTTATGAATTTCGTAAGGAACTGAAATCGAACCTGTATGCTGCAAATAACACTAGTATTTCTGCAATTAAACTTCATAATTTCCCAAAATAAATACTTTATTTAATCAAAAAACACTCTAATCGGACGAATCTTAGTTTGATTTAGAGTGTTTTTTAATTAGTTACTTCTTCTCATAAAAAACCGATCTTAGCGGTTATACAAAAAAACAGACCTTAATGAGGTCTGTCAAAGCTTCTCCAATAGGTCATAATCCTTCTTACTAAGCTTCTTTATGCTAATTCCCTTATAGTAATACTTAGCGATCTCAGCGTATGTTTTTCCTTGCTTAGCAAGCTCATTTGCTCCGTATTGACTCATACCTACTCCATGGCCAAAACCTTTTGTTGTAATGATGATTTCATTACCTGAACGCTCCCATGAAAAATCTGTTGAACGTAGGTTTAGTTTTTCTCTAATTTCTTTACCAGAGAGAGTTTTTTTACCAAATGTCACTTGTGCTACACGTTTACCTTGTGTTCTCGAGGTGACTTTCCCTATGTCTGACTTATTAATTTTTACATTAAGTTTCTTTTCGAAATGACTTATTGTGATTGATTTTTTTGATAGATAGTTTGGAGCAACGGAATCCCAAGGACTCGGTACGCTTTTCAAATATGGTACACTATTTTTCCAATATTCTTCGGAGTTTTCTGTGTATCCATTGCTTGTGGAGAAGAATGAAGCAGTTATAGGTTGTCCATTGTAAGTTAATATTTGTCCTTCAGTAGCTCTTACTGCTTTTTCAATTTTGGCTATATTTTTATCGTATTCAGCGCCATATCTTTTCTTCAGGTCGTCACGATCCTGAAAGACTTGAAAATTAACTGAATCATCAACAATTCCACCCTCATCAAGTGGTTTTCCTTCTTTCAATCGTTTGATGATAAATGTTCTTGCACTTAAACTTTGTGCTTTTAGTGCTTCTGTTTCAAATTTTGCTGGCATTTCTGATGCTACTACTCCTAATACGTATTCCTCGATAGGTAGTTTTTCAACTTTTTGTGTTTTTGTTCTAAAAACTTCAATACTTAGATTGTCATTTTTGTTCGCTGCTGCGACTTGGTTTGCTTTTTTCTGTAGCTGATCAACCAATCTACCATCTGTATGGCTATGAAATGGTAGAACAAGCAATGTAGGGATAATAATAACGACTGAGCAAGTAGTTAATCCTGCAGTGATTAATGTTTTAAATGACTTCATATTTTCCTCCTATCCATTTCAATACAACTTTAAATGACAATTTTCAACTAACTGCCCTTTCTAAAGATAATTTATGTATATGGACAAGCATTTAGAACAAATAATAGATTGATTTCAAATTAGATTCTTTTAACAAATTGTATTATTTTTTATTATTTTTAGAATATTTTATAAGGTTTCTGTCTATAACTTATAGTAGAAAGTTGCATGAAAATGCAAAAATGCCCGACTCTATGTGGGGTAACACAAAGTGCCAGGCATTTGAATTAGTTTTTAGTTTACGCTTGTAAATCTTTTAGTGTTTCTTCCTCTACAGCTGTGCTTGGTTCGTTTACACGTTCAATGTCCGCTCCAAGTGCAGCAAGCTTTTCATGGAAATTTACATAACCACGATCTAAATGTTTTAATTCAGTAACACGAGTATATCCATCAACAACAAGACCAGCAAGGATAAGTGATGCAGCAGCACGTAAATCCGTAGCAGCTACTTCTGCTCCTTGAAGATCATTTGGTCCATGAATAATAGTTGATCGACCTTCAATTTTAATATTTGCATTCATGCGACGGAATTCTTCCACATGCATAAAACGATTTTCGAATACTGTTTCAGTAATCATGCCTGTTCCATTAGCTTTTAATAGAAGTGCCATCATTTGTGATTGCATATCTGTTGGGAAGCCTGGATGAGGCATTGTTTTGATGTCTACAGGTTTTAAATTGTCTGTACCAATTACACGAAGACCTTCTTCCTCTTCGATAATTGTTACTCCCATTTCACGCATTTTCGCTACAACCGAGCTTAAATGCTCTGGAACTGCATTTTCAATTAATACGTTTCCATTCGTAATTGCTGCTGCTACCATAAATGTTCCAGCTTCAATACGGTCTGGAATAATGTGATGAGTTGTACCAAATAATGTTGGTACACCTTCAATTCGAATAGTGCCTGTTCCAGCACCTCGAACTTTACCACCCATTGCATTAATGAAGTTTGCTAAGTCAACAATTTCAGGCTCTTTTGCAGCATTTTCAAGAATTGTTGTTCCTTCTGCAAGTGCTGCTGCAGACATAATATTTTCTGTTGCACCTACGCTTGGGAAATCTAAATAGATTTTTGCCCCTTTTAAACGACCGTTTGATTTTGCTTCTACAAAACCATTACCAACCGTAATTTGAGCTCCCATTGCTTCAAATCCTTTTAAGTGCTGTTCAATTGGTCTAGATCCAATCGCACATCCACCTGGTAACGCTACACGTGCATGACCATTTCTTGCTAAAAGTGGTCCCATTACAAGAATAGATGCTCGCATTTTACGAACATATTCAAATGGTGCTTCAACATGTAAATCCTTTGAAGCATCAACTGTTACTGTATTATTTCTGAACCCAACCTCTGTATTTAAATTACGAAGAACTTCGTTAATCGTGTAAACGTCAGATAGAGTTGGTACGTCATGAATTATATTTTTTCCTTCACTAGCTAGTAGCGCTGCAGCAAGAACTGGTAAGACAGCATTTTTTGCACCCTCTACACGAACTGTGCCTTGAAGCTGTTTCCCGCCACGGACAATGATTTTATCCAAACTTTTCCCCTCCGTGTCCTAAAATAGATCTATCAATATTCTACTGTTATAATCGGTGTGCCAATAATAATTGTCGTTGATTTATCAACATTGTTTTCGCGAATTGCAATTTGTAAATTAATTTTTTTGCCATTTGCAACCAGAGCGTCATTCCACTGTTCAGTATATGCTGAAACAGAGACGAATGCCCCTTCTTTTATTTCTTCAATTTTTGTTGCTTTAAAAGTCCCCAAAAAATCATTTTTTATACCCTGCAAAACACCTTCAAGTTTACCACCCATTGTCCCCTTTATACAAGTAAAAAAAGTAGGTTCTTTACTAAAAATATTTTCCAATGAGTTCTTTATGAGTTTATTCGTTTCTTTTTCAGCCTGCTGGTCCCATTTAGTCCCACTGAGTTCATAAATTACATAGCTGCTGTTATTGCCAGTAGATGTAACAACGATTCTTTCTGTGACCAAATTATGGTTAAACGTACCAATTATTTTATTACCATTGTCAGTTTTCGTCCACTTAAATTTTTTGAAATCCTCTTTATATTTACTGATTATTTTGGACACCGAAGTATTCATTTTAGCTTCTCTTGCGTATAAATTCCAACTTGTAACCGAAATGTCTTTTTTATTTAATACGTCTGCAAAACGGTTCAATTGGCCTACACCTGTATCAGCCATACCGATTTTACCCCAATTAAAAAATAGTGCAGAAGCAAAAGTAATCGTAATTAATAATAAGTACATAGTCTTTTTCATAAATAATCCCCTCTCTTACTTCCATTTTTCACAGGGAGAGAGGGGTTTATACGATACATCGTAACATACTTTTTGACAAATTATTTCAATAAATATGTAATGTTTTTTGTATATTGAAGATAGTCTAAGAAAAAACTACTTACAGCAGAAGAAATTGTAATCGTCAATAGCACCATAAAAAGTCGAATTTGGGCGACATGACCTTTTTTCATAATACTCTCCCACTTAATTGCTGTTAAAGCCCACCAAGTTAAAATAATGAAAAATAAATGGACAATTATTGCTAATAACGCTTCTGTCCCAACTAAAGCTTCCATTCTTCACGTCCTCTTTCCGATCTATTTTTATAGAAAAAACTTTCAGATTGCCTAGTTGCATTTTTAGCATATGTTTTCTTAGTGCAAGCAATTTCAAACAGTCTGAAAACCTAATTTTATACTTTCTCTACAAATTAAAAAGTGTAGGAATCACCCTACACTTTTAATTTAAATATATTTTACGCCATAAAGAAGTCTTTCACAATGTCTAGCTTATGAAATACATCTAATGCTAAAGATGGTTTAATACCCAATACAATTGTTAAAACAGCACAAACCAATACAACGAATAGATGTGTCTTAGGAAGTACAACTTTACGCTCTTCACCACTTCTAAAGAAAATATTTTGAAGGATGCCGAAGTAGTAAAAATAAGATACTACTGTAGTTAAAAGTAGAATGCCACCTAATACATAATATCCTTTAACTTGGACGAAAGCCCCCAAGAAAATATTTAACTTTCCTATAAACCCTGCAGTTAATGGAATACCTGCTAGCGATAACACAAATATTGTCATGGTAATCGCTAAAAATGGATTTGTTTTAATTAGCCCTGCAAATGATGATAATGAATCCGATCCCCTTTGTTGTTGCACATTGTAGACAATCGTTAAAATACCGATTGTCATGAATGTATAAGCTAATAAATAGAACCAGATTCCCTCAAACATGAATGGTGAAATACTTACAAATGCAACTAGAACATAGCCTCCGTGTGCAATACCTGAGTATGCAAGTATACGCTTTAGACTGTTTTGTTTTAAAGCAATTGTATTACCAATAATCATCGATAACGCGGCCAATGTAGCAACAACTGGTTGCATTACTTCAAATACAGATTTTTGTTCTTTCATCAATAATGCACCCGTGAAAATTGCTAAGAAGATGCGAAGTACGATAATAAATCCACCTGTTTTTGAAACTGTTGCTAAGAATGCTGTTACAGGTGTTGGCGCACCTTCATATACATCTGGCGCCCACATATGGAACGGAACAGACGCAAGTTTAAATGATAATCCAACAAATACTAACACAAATGCTAGGATCATTAGAAATCCATTACTGCTTGGAATTCCTTGTTGAAGTGCCAAATTCATTTCAGTAATGTTTGTTGTACCTGTTAAGCCATAAGTATAGCTTAGTCCGAATAATGTTATTGCAGTTGAAATACCACCGTTAATTACATACTTAAGAGCAGCCTCGGAAGAGCCTTCTCTTCTCTTTTGAATTCCAACTAGAATATAAGATGAAATCGAAAGTAGCTCTAACCCAACAAATAATGTGATTAAATCACTACTTGAAGCCATGTACATTGCTCCAATTAACGCTGTAATAAATAATGTGTAGTATTCTGAGCGCTCTGCAATCGATTTATCTCCTAGTGCAAGTAATAAAACTAGGATTGCTCCGATTAATAAAATTAGTTTAAATAAAAACCCAAACGAATCAAATTTAAATGATCCCGCTAATAGACTTATTGGTTTATGTGAATAAAGTGTGATTAACCATACAAGCGATCCAACTACACTTAACAAGCCAATCCAACCGACTATTTTACGACTAGCATTTTTAGGTAATAAGAGTTCAAGAGTTAATAGAAGAAGCGCAGCAGCTACTAGAATAATCTCAGGACCCATTGTTCCCCATTGAAATTCAGATAATGCTTTCCATGTCATCTTCTATACACCTCTAATCCCTTGAATGATAAAATCCACTGATGACACAATCATATCATTTACGAAAGCTGGGTATACACCAAGCAGGACAATCGCAAATACTAAAATAACTGAAGCGATTGCTTCGCGTTTTGACAAATCAGTGAATGATGAAATAAATTCACTATTTTTACCGAAGCTTAATTGTAAAATTGCTCTTAAAATATAAGCTGCAGTTAAGATGATTCCTAACGTACCTACAGTTGCAATTGCTTTATGAGATTGGAAAAGACCAACAAATGATAGCCATTCTCCTACGAACCCTGATAGTCCTGGTAAACCTAACGATGCCATACCGCCAAAAAGTAATAAGCCGGCAAGTCTTGGAGCTGATTTTGAAAGACCAGAAATACGGTCAAAACTAGTAGTATCACCTCGGTTTTCTAACATGCCAACTATTAAAAATAGAAGTGCTGCAATTAAACCGTGAGATACTGATTGTAGAATTGCTCCTTGAATTCCAGCGCTATTCATTGCTGCTAATCCAATAATAACAATCCCCATGTGTGAGAAACTTGAATATGCCAATACGGAGCGTAATTCCTTTTGAATTAAAGCAATATAAGCTCCGTAAAGTAAATTAATTACACCAATAATCGCAAGTGCTACCGACATTTTTTCAAATTGCTCTGGGAAAATCCCTAAAGCAAAACGAATTAAACCGTAAGTTCCAATTTTTAATAGGATACCAGCGTGAATAATTACTACAGCAGGATTTGCTTGAGTATGAACATTCACCATCCATCGATGGAACGGGAATAATGGTAGTTTGATTGCAAATGCAATTAATAAACAAATTAATAGAACCATTTTTAAATGCTCTGATATTGGACTAACTGTTTGTTGTCCTGTTGAAATGATATTTGCTAAAACTTCATAATTTGTTGTGCCTGTGCGAGCAAATAGGACAGCAATAACAAATAATAAGAATGCCGATCCTAATCCGTTATAAATTAAGAATTGGTACCCAGCACGTTCACTATCAAATCGGCCCCATTTTCCAATTAAGAAGAACATTGGAACTAGCGTTAATTCAAAGAATAAGAAGAATAACACTAAGTTCTGAGCTGCAAATACACCAAACATACCTACTTGTAAAATAAATAGTAGTTGATAGAAGCCTTTTGAACCTTTATTAATAGAGTAACCTGCTATTACAGCGATTAATGAGATAATACCAGTAAGTAAAATCATCACTAATGATAGACCGTCTACTCCAAGCTCAAACTTAACTTGAAACAATCTAGTTGATCCAGCGAAAAACTTTCCAAATGAAAACCAATCATATGAAATATTCCAATCTTTTAAACTAGAATGGTTTTGACCTGCTATATAAGCAAGTATAGTAACTGCAAATGATAAAACCGAAGTCAATAATGCCCAAAGCTTATAAGAATTCTTTGGAGCAAAAGAAACTAGTAATAATCCCAATAAAGGTGAGAAAACAACCCATAATAAGAAATGAGACATCATAAGTTGTACCCCCCTGTCACAACGATTGCTAATAAGATTAGTGCAAGACCAAGTAATGTGATAAATCCATAAGTTTGAACTTGACCACTTTGCAGCCTTGAACCAATTCCACCGATACTACTTACAATTCCTTTTACTAGAACTGCAATCCCTTCAATTACAAAGCGCTCAATAGCAAACATTACATGTCCGATTGCAAACATACCTTTTACGATTGAACCGTTATATAATTCGTCAATATAATATTTATTAAGAAGAATTTCATAGAATAATCCATTTTCTTCTTGTTTAGTTTGCTTCACTTTTCTTCCATACATATTGTAAGCAAGCGTAATACCAGCTAAAGAAACAAGCGTTGCTACGACCATAATCCAAACCGGCTCATGACTATGCTCAGCAATTGTAAATGGAGCTCCATCTAATAAAAACTCATTTAAGTGACGACCAAAGAAAGGTGTATTAATATAACCTGCAAATATAGCAAGGATCCCTAATAGTGACATTGGAAGAACCATTGACATCGGTGACTCGTGCGCACCTTTTGTCTTTTCTTCTCCAGTGAAAACTAAGAAAAATAATCGGAACATATAAAATGAAGTAAAGAATGCCGCTGTTAAAGCAACTACGAATAAAACGTAATTTCCATTTTCCCAAGTTGCAGCTAAAATCTCATCCTTACTAAAGAAACCAGATAGTAATGGTACACCTGTAATAGCTAATGTGCCAATTAAGAAGAGTGTAGATGTCCATTTCATTTTCTGACGTAATCCACCCATTTTAAAGATGTCTTGAGTGTGTACGGCATGAATAACACTACCTGCAGCTAAGAATAACAATGCTTTAAAAAACGCATGAGTTGTTAAGTGGAAAATACTTGCTGTATAACCACCTACACCTAATGCAAGCATCATATAGCCCAATTGACTGACTGTAGAGTATGCTAGTACTCGCTTAATATCTCTTTGTACAAGACCAATACTCGCTGCAAAAATCGCTGTAAATCCTCCGACAATCGCAACTACCGTTAAAGCAGTTCCACTAGCAATAAAGATCGGATAAGTCGTCGCTACTAAGTAAACACCGGCAGCTACCATTGTTGCTGCGTGAATTAATGCAGAAACAGGTGTTGGACCTTCCATCGCATCAGGAAGCCATGTATGAAGTGGGAACTGACCTGATTTACCCATTGCTCCTACGAAAATCAAGATCGCAATAAGTGTTAACATACCAGTACTCACTTGTCCACCTTGGATTACATTGAAAATTTGATCAAAATCAAAGCTCTTTGTTTTCCAAAATAAAAGTATCATCCCGATAAATAAACCAACGTCCCCTATTCTAGTCATAATGAACGCTTTTTTAGCCGCTGCTTTTGCTTCCTCTTTATAAAAGTAGAAACCAACAAGTAAAAATGAACCTAAACCTACTAACTCCCAGAATACATAAAGTTGTAGAATGCTAGGTGAAATGACAAGTGCTAACATCGCAAATGTAAATAAGCCTAAGTATGCGAAGAACACTGTAATTCGGTCATCCTCTTCCATATATGCTGTTGAATAAATATGTACTAATGTACTAACAAACGTAACGATTACTAGCATTAACGAATTTAGTGCATTTACTACGTATCCAACGTGAATATCGATATTTCCAATTGTTAACCAAGTGTATAGTTTCTGCACTGTATCCCCTTGTAGACGGTCAAATAAGACGAACAAGGAGATGATGAATGAGATTCCTGTTAAAGTTGCTCCTAAAATCCCACTACCTTTCTTTCCTTTTGTACCTGCTAATATTAGGATTAGAAAGGAAATTAGCGGAAGTACCGGAACAAGCCAAGCATACTGCATCATCAAATTCCACCTCCTATTTATCTTTTCAATGAATCAGCTTCATCGATATTGACTGTCTGACGATGACGATACCATGCAATTAAAATTGCCACGCCCACTGCAGCTTCAGCAGCTGCTACTGAAATCGTAAATAATGAAAAAATTTGGCCTGTTAATGACGGTGCTACACCAAGTTTACTAAATGCTACTAAATTAATATTTGCTGCATTTAACATTAACTCGATACAAATTAACACGATTACTGTGTTTCGTTTTGTTAATGCACCATATAATCCGATACAAAATAAAATTAGCGCTAAAAGAAGATAAGCATTAATTGGAACTGAACTCATTCCTTCGTACCCTCCTCTTTTGAATCATCTGACTTTGCTAAAATGATCGCACCTACTAAAGCAATTAGTAATAATACAGACATTACTTCAAATGGCACGATATGATTTGTAAATAGTTGTAATCCAATATTTTTCGTATTATTTGTTGCTAAATCAACATCTGATGCGTCGATTGAAAGTCCGTTTACACCTAAAAACATAACGACTCCAAATGCAACAATACCGATTAACGCCGCAATATTTCTCCAATTTCTTTTTGGTTTTTCACTTTCAATATCATGTTTCGTTAACATGATTCCAAAAATCATTAAGATTGTTACTGCACCTGAGTAAATAAGAATTTGAACAACAGCTACAAATTCAGCTGATAGAAGGACATAAATCCCTGCAATACTTATAAATGTTAATACAAGCGAAAGCATCATATGCATAACTTTCGTTGAGTTTAACATCATTACGCCACCTAAAATGGCTGATAAAGAAAGAAGAAAGAAAGCAACTACAAAACCACTCATGCTTTATTCTCCTTTCGAATGTTTTGATCGTTTTCATCAAGCCATTGAAGGTCTTTAAACAATTCATCACGTGAATATTCAGCAAGTTCAAAGTTATTTGTCATAATAATCGCTTCTGTTGGACAAACTTCTGTACATAAATCACATAGAATACAAATTTCGAAATTTATATCGTATGTGTCGATAATTTTTCCTTTTTTCGTAGGATCAGGATGTTTTTTACCAGTTAATGTAATACAGTCTGTTGGACAGATTGCTGAACATTGATTACAAACAATACATTTTTCTGGATAAAACTTTTGAATTCCACGAAAACGATCTGGTAACGGAATCGGCTGATTTGGATAATCATACGTCACTTTCTCGCGCGTTAAATTTTGAAGAGTATATTTTAAACCTTTTACTAACCCAATCATGACTCACACCCCTTTAGATTGGTCTATTTGTTTAGAAGAACAAGCTTTTTACTAATGCAGTTATTAAAATATTAGCTAATGAAACTGGTAATAATACCTTCCAACCGAACTCCATTAATTGGTCAGCACGTAAACGTGGGAACGTTACACGGAACCAAATTAATAAATATAAAATTACACTAAATTTTAAAGAGAACCATACAGCTCCAGGAATAAAGTCTAGACCCGCAATTGGTTTCCATCCGCCTAAAAATAGAATCGTAATTAACGAACACATTGCAAAAAAGTAAACATACTCTGAAAGCATAAAGAATGCCCAACGGAATCCTGAAAACTCTGTATGATAACCTGCTACAAGTTCTGATTCAGCCTCTGGTAAGTCAAAAGGTGTACGGTTTAATTCAGCTACAGCTGCAATTAAGAAAACGATAAATGCAATCGGCTGAGTTACAATGAACCACACATTCTCCTGTGCATTAACAATATCATTTAAATTTAAGCTTCCAGTTAATAAAATAACACCTAATACACTCATAACTAACGGAATTTCATATGAAATCATCTGTGCTGCTGCACGCATACCACCAATAAGTGAGTATTTGTTATTTGAAGCCCAACCGGCTGTAACAACACCAACTGTTGTTAATCCTGAAACAGCAATATAGTAAAGTAATCCAACACCTATATCAGCAAACTGTAAGTTCTCTGTGAAAGGTAGAGTTGCTAATACCATAAACGCTGGTGCAAATGCGATGATTGGTGCAAGTATAAATAATGGTTTATCTGCTGCTTTTGGAATTGTATCTTCTTTTAAAAGTAGTTTTAATACGTCAGCAACAGTTTGAAGCAAACCATAACGTCCACCAACTTGGTTAGGTCCAATACGCCCTTGCATGAAACCCATTACTTTACGTTCTGATAGGATTCCAAAAGTTACGAAGCCTAAAACTACAAATAGAAAAATAACGCCTAAGCCTAAATAGATGAGAAAATTTATCCAAGACGGTGTACTTTGTAGAAGATTTTCTATCATTATCCGTCTACCTCCCCAAGTACAATATCAATACCACCTAAAATAGTAATTAAGTTTGCGATGTTTTCACCTTTTAATAGCTTTGGAAGAATTTGCAGGTTATAAAAAGATGGTCGTCTAAACTTCAAACGATACGGCTCTTTTTTTCCATCACTTGCAATATAGCAACCGATTTCCCCACGCGGTGACTCGATTCTAACGTATCCTTCACCTTTAGGAGCCTTGATGATTTTAGGAACTTTTGCTAAAATGTCACCTTTAGCAGGGAATTGTTCAACAGCTTGTTCTAAAATCTTTAATGACTCTTCAATTTCTAGCATTCTGCACATATATCGATCCCATGCATCGCCAACTGTTCCCACCGGTACATCGAAATCAAAGCGATCGTAAATAGAATATGGAGCATCTTTTCGTAGATCATATTTAACACCAGTACAACGAAGATTTGCACCACTTAATGAAAAATTAATTGCATCTTCTTGTGAATAAGCACCAATACCTTTTACACGATTAATAAAGATTTCATTACCAGAAACTAAATCGTGATAACCTTTTAATTGCTCTCTCATATAAGGAATAAATTCTTTTACTTTTTCAATCCAACCTTCAGGAGCATCCCACTTAACCCCACCAACACGCATGTAGTTAAAAGTCAATCTCGCTCCACAAAGTTCGTTTAATAGATTGATAATCATTTCACGCTCACGGAAAGCATAAAGGAATGGACTCACTGCCCCAATATCTAGAAGGTTTGTACCCCACCAAACTAAGTGACTAGCAACGCGCCCCAATTCCATTGAAATAACGCGTAAATATTCTGCGCGATCTGGAACTTTAATATCCATCATTGTTTCAACAGCATGGCAGATAACATAGTTATTTGTCATTGCTGATAGATAATCCATACGGTCTGTATATGGAATAATCTGTGTATATTGAAGATTTTCAGCGATTTTCTCTGTACCACGGTGTAGATAACCGATGACAGGTGTCGCTTCTTTAATGATCTCTCCATCAATCTTTAACACAAGACGAAATACACCGTGTGTACTTGGATGCTGAGGTCCGACATTTAATAGCATTTCTTCCGTACGAATCATGGCTTATCCTACACCCCCTCGTCAAATTGAACGTAATCTTTTCTTAGTGGATAGCCAACCCAATTGTCTGGCAGTAGTATACGCTCCAATTTTGGATGTCCTTCAAACTGAATACCAAGTAAGTCGTAAGCCTCACGCTCTGGCCAGTTTGCACCTTCCCATATTGGAGTAATACTATCAACAATAGGTTGTTCACGGTCTGCTCTTACTTTTAAAGCGATTCCATGTTTACGTTTATATGAATATATGTAAGAGTAAACTTCCATGTACTCAACAAAATCAGTTCCATGTAATCCAGATAAATAAGTAAATTGTAGCTGTTCATTATTCTTTAAGAACTGTGCGACTTTAAAATAAGCATCCTTTTTAATTGTAAAAGTTGGATCATGTTTAGATAGCGTATTAATAATTGCTTCCTCAATAACATCCGCTCCAAACTCTTTTTCAATTAATGCCTTTACTTCATCTAACAATGATTGATTATGAGAAGGTTTCACTTCTTCAACTGGAGCCTCTTTACCACCATCTGTTTTACCTTTCGCTTTTGCTGCTGCCGCTGCTTTTGCCTTCGCAACTGCAATTGCCTTCGCTTTTGCTTTTGCCGCTTCATCGTCCGAACCAGCAGTTGCAGTGTCTTCTCCACCCGCTGCTTTTTGTTTTGCCAATGCCGCTGCCTTTGCTTTTGCTGCCGCTACTGCTTTTGCCTTCGCCGCTGCTAAGGCCTTTGCCTTATCATCATTAGAAGTCGCCTCTTGCTCTGCTGCTTGAGCCTGTTCGCCTGATTCCACTGCTTTTTGTTTCGCAATTGCTGCTGCCTTTGCTTTTGCTGCTGCTACTGCTTTTGCCTTCGCCGCTGCTAGAGCCTTTGCCTTATCATCATCAGAAGTCACCTCTGACTCTTCTGCTTGAGTCTGTTCGCTTGCTTCTGCTGCTTTTTGTTTTGCGATTGCTACCGCCTTTGCCTTCGCCGCTGCTACTGCTTTTGCTTTCGCTAGTGCAAGTGCTTTCTCTTTTTCATCTTCTGAAGCTGGTTCCTCTTGTTTAACTTCATTTTTAACAGTAGACTCCTCAACTACAGGAACTTCTTCTTTTTGAACCTCAGTATTTTTTGCAGCTTCCTTTTCTGCCTTCAACTGTTCCATTTTACGTCGAGCCGCTTCTTTAGCCCTCTCAGCTGCTTCTTTCTTTAACTGTTCTTTTGACTTATCTTCACTCACTTATTCGTCACCTGCTTTCCGGTTTTAGCTTCGTAACGAATCTTCTCTTTCAATTTATTAATACCATAAATTAATGCTGCTGGATTTGGAGGGCATCCAGGGATATACACGTCCACAGGAACAATTTGATCCACTCCTTTAACAACTGCATACGAGTTAACATATGGTCCACCAGCAGTCGCACATGAGCCCATCGCAATCACCCATTTTGGTTCAGGCATTTGATCGTATAGGCGTTTAACAATTGGCGCCATCTTTTTCGTAACAGTTCCAGAAACAATCATACAGTCAGATTGACGAGGAGAAGTACGGAAAAATGATCCAAATCGGTCTAAGTCATAATGAGATGAACCTACACCCATCATTTCGATTGCACAACAAGCTAACCCGAAAGTTAATGGCCACAACGAGTTACTTCTTGCCCATGCCTTCACTTCTTCCAAAGTCGTGAAAAAAATATTCTTTTGGAGTTCTTCCATTTCAGCAACAGAAATTCCATCTAACTTCATAACCATTTCAACACCTTCTTCTTCCAAGCATAAATAAGTCCAAGTAATAGCATAAGTATAAAAATAATCATCTCTACAAAAGCAAAAAGCCCTAATTGATCATATGCAACCGCCCACGGATATAAGAAAACAGTTTCAACATCAAAAATAACGAATAATAGTGCAAAAATGTAATATCCAGCGTGGAAACGAACCTTCGCATCATGAAATGGTTCAATCCCACTTTCATAGGTCGTTGCTTTTGCTTCAGTTGGTACATTCGGTCTTAAAATTTTACCAATTACCGAGAGTGCGACAACTGGAAGCGCAATTCCTATAACTAGAAACACAACTACGATCACATAATTATTTAAATAAGCATTCACGAAACTTGTCCCTCCTCTAACTACAGAGCTCTACATTATATACTTATTATAAATATAATGTATTTTTCATTAATTTTTACTATTCAGTTTTGTAATCGTATTCATTATAACAAATGTGACAAAAACGTGTCGATATTTATTGCCATTAATCTGAAAATTGAATGATATAGTTAGAAAATAAATTCCATTATTCTTTATTTATCTTAAATGTATGTCGTTCTAATAAATTTCTAATATTTCAATTGTCATTACCAGTTACTAAAATTGTATATCAGTATAAGAGTTATCCAC
Organism: Bacillus sp. AFS088145; assembly: GCF_002564465.1. GTDB lineage: Bacteria > Bacillota > Bacilli > Bacillales > Bacillaceae_G > Gottfriedia. The sequence continues at coordinate 39,398 of NZ_NUUX01000002.1, forward strand.
AAATCCACAGAAAGTTATTCACAATTCCCACAAATTAAAAAATAGTGATAATTGTCGAAAAAAAAACCAGTTCAAAACATGAACTGGCCATTTTTTTAAGATGCAATCGTTTCTGAAGACTGCTGCTTATTTTGATTTTTAGATTTTGATTCAGGTTGTGCAATCTTTCTGCTCTTTGTACTTCCCATAAAGAATGAAAGCACTAATGCAATACCTGATAATACAGTTGCAAAGATAAATGCATCATTGATTCCATTAATAGATGCTAATTTAGACGCCTGACTATAAAGTGTTGTAACTGCTAAAGCTCCACCTTGAGAAGGGGTTACTCCAGCTGCACTAACTAACTGTGCGCCTGTTTGATGTACCCAATCCATAATGAACGAATTCGTTGACGTTACTTCATTTGAGAAGTCTGCCATGTGATTAGTCGTTTGAGTCGTCATAATTGTAACAAGGACTGCTGTACCTACCGAACCTGCAACTTGTCGTAATGTATTTTGAGTTGCAGTACCATGAGAAATCATCTTAAGAGATAACTTATTTAATCCAGCAGTCATAATTGGCATCATAATAAATGACATACCGAATGAACGTAAAGTATAGAAAAACATAATTTTTAAATACGGTGTATCAATAGACAATTTAGTGAACTCATAAGTTGTATAAGTCATAATAAGTAAACCAAAAATGGCTAAAGGACGGATACCATATTTATCGAATAACTTACCTGTAAGTGGTCCAAGAGCACCCATTATTAATGAACCAGGAAGTAATAATAATCCTGCTTTAATTGGTGTAAACCCACGAATGTTTTGTAAATAAAGAGGTAGTAAAATCATCCCTCCGTATAAAGCAGTCGTAACGATTAAATTAATTAATAAAGTGTAAGTAAACGAAAAAGATTTAAATACTTTTAAATTTATTAATGGTTGTTTAGCAGTTAATTCTCTCCACACAAATAAACCTAAACTGATACAAGCAATTACTAAAGAAAGAACTACTTCAGTGCTACCCCAACCTTTATTACCAGCTTCACTGAATCCATATAATAAACTTCCGAATCCAAGTGACGAGCTTATTACTCCCCATATATCCAAAGTTGGGAATGAACGTTTACGTGAAATATGAAACCAAGCATTAGACAAAATGATTGAAATGACACCTAACACAGCCATTCCATAAAATAAGAAATGCCATGAATAATCTTGTACTACATACCCAGTTATTGTTGGACCAATAGCTGGTGCCAGAATCATTGCAATTCCCATTAATCCCATTGCTGCCCCACGCTTTTCAGGTGGGAAGATCGTCATAAAGATATTCATACCAAGCGGCATTAAAATACCAGCCCCGACAGCTTGAACTACGCGACCTGCCATCATAACTGGGAAGTTTCCTGATAAAGCACAAATAATTGAACCGATTGTAAAGGCAATCATCGAAAAGATAAATAATTTTCGATAAGTAAATGTATCAACTAAGTAAGCACTGACCGGAATTAAAATACCATTCACTAACATAAAACCAGTAGATAACCATTGGGCAGTCGAAGTAGTTACATTAAAATCTGCCATTAACTTCGGTAAAGCAACATTTATTAATGTCTGATTTAAAATAGACACGAACATCCCTAGTAATAGTACTGTCAAAACTTTTCCCATGCTAAAGCCCTGTTTTTCACTTGACTCTGATGGAATTGATTTCTTTTGAATTTCTTCAGTTTTTTCTATTTTATTTGGTTCTTCCGTTTGGAACATTTCTTCTCTTTTATCTATTTTTAAGTCATTTTCTTTATTTCTTAATACAATTCGATTAATAATAAAGAAAACAATTAAGCAAAACCCTCCATATGCAATGATCATTCCTGTAGACATTGAAATTCCTCCTTACTTATGGATACGAACAGAAGCATTCATTCCTGGAACAATTTCAAATGACTTATTATGATCTAAAGCAATTCTTACAGGTACAACCTGCTCAACTTTCGTATAGTTTGCATTAGAGTTTCCAGAAGGTAATAAACTAAATGTATTTGCAGTTGTTAATCCAACAAATTCCACAGTACCTGTTAAAGTAGTATCTGGATATGCGTCAACATACACATCAACTTCTTGACCTTTTTTCACATCTTCTACTTCAGTTTCTTTAATATTTGCAGTAACCCAAAGATTATCTAAATTATATGCATAACCAAGAGTTGAACCTGTTCCAACTAATTGATCTTTAATTGCATTTGCTTGAACAATCGTAGCATTTGTTGGTACTGAAACTGATACTTCATGTGCAGTATCTCCAGCTGCTTGAGGTGCAGCTAAAACTTTACCGATTGATTCATTTGGTGAAAATGTTTTTCCGAATGTACCTGACCATGACTCAAGCTTACCAGCTGCAGGAGATGAAATAACAATTTGTTGCCCATCTATTTTTGCATTATCCGTTTTTATATAATTTGTTGATTGATCATAATAGTAATAACCAGCAAATCCACCAGCAACTAATATGATTAAAGTAATTATGTTAACAAACACCATTTTCTTCATGTTCCCCATAAATAAAATTCCTCCTAAATTTTTAATCGTTTCTCTATATAGGTAACAAAAGTAAAGCAACACATTGTCGTTTTACTTCTCATAGTTTTTAATTATAATTGATTTATAAACGTACTCAACCGTTAATAATTTAAAATTTGTTGTTTAAGCAACACTACTAACAACGATTGTTTACTTTCTTAGAGTTATTTAATAAAGGAGTTTTAAAATGAGCATAAAAAATAATCTCGACCCTCGTGTCATTCGAACTAGACAACTTTTACAAGATGCATTAATTACGCTATTAGCAGATAAAGAATTCGAAGCGATCAGTGTACAAGACATAACTAAAAAAGCAAATGTCAACAGAGCAACCTTTTACAGCCACTACGAAGACAAATACCAAATGGTACGCCAAATCGTTAGAGAAAAACTAGTTGATTTGGACAGTGCCATGAAGAATGTAGATTTTAGTATGTATGACGGAAACCCAAACTCACTAGATGAAATGGCCTTACAATCATACTTCCATCTATTCGAACATATCGAAAAAAACAGTTACTTCTATAAAGTCCTACTAAAACGACAAGGACCAAATATTTTTAGAAGAAGACTTTACGAAGTATTATATACAACGTTCGAAAAAGGCATTGCATTCATACAACCAAAAAAGAATATATATCTTGTCCCAGGTGACCTACTAGTAAGTTATATATCAGGCGCAACTCTCAGCGTAATTTCATTTTGGGTTGAAAATGACATGCCATACACAAAAAAGCACATGGCAGAATACCTTTTAAAAATCTCAAGAAATGGTGTTTTAACAACAGCGGGATTGGAATTAAACTAAAAAGAGGATTGCTGTGACAGATCGTCTAAATAGTGAGTTTTATCTTTTTTTGTTCTTGATGATGGTAGGTTTAGTTTGCGAAGGAGTCTTGAAGCAGAGTATATTGAAGATATATGTAGGAAATCGCGAAGTTGGCTATTTTTAATGGTATTTCCAATTAATAAATAAAAATCATATAACGAATTTAAATGAGCATCTTTTGAAACACTGAAGCAATGCGGACAATACCAAGATCCCTTGGTTCTAATCATCGAATATAATTTACACTTTTCACAAATTACTCCAGTCAATAATTCATTTTTAGATATATTGTATTTCTCGAGTATATTTTGATCTAGAAGTTGATTTTGCTTTATTAAATGTTTTGCTAGCTTACGAATTTCTTTTGGTGTGAAAGAATTTATAGGAAACTTTTTTTCTAATTCCTCTATTTTTCTATAGAGTAAATCTGAATGAATAACTGTGTTAGATATCTGTATTACATTAGAAGATGCTTTTATTACTGATTTGGAATTACTCAATACAACCAACGGAATTATTGGGTAATTCATAAACTTATTTTGCTCTAGCCAACTTCGAAGTTGGCGTTTTTGCCGCTCAACTTGAATAATTGGATTCATGAAAGCTTCTTCTTTACCCTCGGTTATTCGAATAAGTTGATTGAAACTTTGATCAAAATAAAGAACACCAACTAAATTCTTCACTTCAATAATTAAAATAAAACTTGGTGAAAGAATAATTGTATCAATTTGAAAAAACCGTTTTTCATTGTCTAACAATCTTAAATCTTGAATTACAATACACCGTTCCTTATTAAAAAAACTTAAATGATAATCTAGGGGTTTTTCACCATGAAACCCCGCTTTAAATTTTGCAAGATCTTCTTCAATTCTCACTCTTTGGATGTGCTCTTCGGGTAATCTTCTAAGTAGAGCTTCAAGTTTCCTAATAGTCAAAGGAACAGTTCTTTCTTTCAAAATCATGTAATCACCTCTTTTTTTATTTTAAGATAAAGTTCGACATACTTTTTATTTCACCTCCAATCTTGAATGTAAAAAGTTTAAGTGAATGGGTGTCTATTCTTCAGTTTTTTTATAAGTTTTAGAGGAGTATTGCCTTATTTTAACTATTTCTTTGATATATCGTACTAATCTAGTCAAAAAAATATCTAGAAGGATAATTTTTGATTAATTTTAAAGGATAATGTAATTTATTTGCGATTCACCTGTTTTATATTGCGATTTCCTTATATTAATTGCTATTTTGCTTATTTATTTGTGATTCTCATAATTTATTTGCAATTTGCTATTTTTATTTGCGATTTGCCAAATTTAATTACTATTTTCAATTTTTAATTGCGATTCTTCAATTTTATTTGCGGAGTACACTTTTACTTGCGTTAATCATAATTTATTTGCGCACTCGTACGGGGTACTGTGGATACTCATGCTTTAACTTGCACCTACCAGTTTATCCGTCATTCACTTAAACTTATCTACACGCTCAACCTATTTACTTGCACTTTCATTGTAATTAATTGCAGTTTCTTCGATTTTATTTGCAGCACCCCGATTCTATAATTGCACACTTATCAGTCTACTAACAACCCACCCTAAAATAACCCAACAAAAAAAGAGCCCCCACTAGGGCTCTTTTTTAATTACTTATATTGTGCTACGTTTAAACGGTTCATTGCTTTGTGTAAAGCAAGTTCTGCACGTTTGATATCTGTGTCAGGTCGTCTTTCTTGTAGACGTTTTTCTGCACGTTTTTTTGCTTCTACTGCACGCTCAACGTCGATTTCAGTTGATGCTTCAGCAGATTGAGCCAATATTGTAACGGCTTCAGGTCGAATTTCAATGAATCCGCCACTAACTGCAACGTAATCTGTTCCAGCTGGTGATTTAATTTTAACAGGTGCTGTTGCTAACGGTGCCACAGTTGAAATGTGTCCAGGTAAAATACCTAGCTCACCGCTAGTTGCTTTCGTGCTAACGAATTCTGTTTCGCCTTCATAAGCCGGTCCATTAGGAGTGACGATACTGACTTTCATTGTCTTCATAGTGAACTCCTCCTGTCTAGCTTCGTGAGCTAATCAAGTTCATTCAAATAGAATGATGAACAAGCCTTTCGATTAGACAATTATTATACTAATGTTTTTGCTTTTTCTACTACTTCTTCAATGCGTCCTACTAAACGGAATGCATCTTCAGGAAGAGTATCATATTTACCTTCTAAGATCTCTTTGAATCCACTAACAGTTTCTTTAACTGGTACGTAAGAACCTTTTTGTCCTGTGAATTGCTCCGCAACGTGGAAGTTTTGAGATAAGAAGAATTGAATACGACGAGCACGAGCTACGACTAATTTATCTTCTTCTGATAACTCATCCATACCTAAGATTGCGATGATATCTTGAAGTTCTCTATAACGTTGTAAAGTTGATTGTACTTGACGAGCTACTTCATAGTGCTCTTCACCAACGATTTCAGGATTTAATGCACGAGATGTAGATGCTAATGGATCTACCGCTGGGTAAATACCCATCTCAGATAAACGACGCTCTAAGTTTGTTGTTGCATCTAAGTGAGCGAACGCTGTAGCTGGTGCTGGATCCGTATAGTCATCGGCAGGAACGTAAATCGCTTGAATCGAAGTTACAGAACCTTTGTTTGTTGAAGTGATACGCTCTTGTAATTGACCCATTTCAGTAGCAAGAGTTGGTTGGTAACCTACCGCAGAAGGCATACGACCTAATAGGGCAGAAACCTCAGAACCTGCTTGAGTGAAACGGAAGATGTTATCGATGAAGAATAACACGTCTTGTCCTTGCTCATCACGGAAATATTCAGCCATTGTTAAACCAGTTAAGGCAACACGTTGACGTGCACCAGGTGGTTCGTTCATTTGTCCGAATACCATCGCTGTTTTCTTGATAACGCCAGAGTCGCTCATTTCGTGGTATAAGTCGTTACCTTCACGAGTACGCTCACCTACACCAGCGAATACTGAGATACCGCCGTGCTCTTGTGCGATGTTGTTAATTAATTCTTGAATTAATACAGTTTTACCTACACCCGCACCACCGAATAGACCGATTTTACCACCTTTGATGTAAGGAGCTAATAAGTCTACTACTTTGATACCAGTTTCAAGGATTTCTACTTTTGTAGTTAATTCTTCAAATTTAGGTGCTTGACGGTGAATTGGGTCACGACGTACGTCTTCTCCAAGTTCTTCGTCTAAGTCAATGTTGTCACCTAACACATTGAATACGCGTCCTAATGTAGCGTCACCAACTGGAACCGAAATTGGTTTACCTGTGTTAACTGCTTCCATTCCACGTACTAATCCATCAGTTGAAGCCATTGCAACTGTACGAACAGTATCGTCACCTAAGTGAAGAGCAACTTCTAATGTTAAATCAATGTTTACTTCGTTTGCGTCGCCCGCTTCTTTACGAACACGTAACGCATTATATATTTGTGGTAATTGGCCGTTTTCGAACTTTACGTCTACTACTGGTCCTAATACCTGAGTAATAATACCATTGCTCATCGCTTTTCCTCCTAGCATTGTTTCATTAAAAGCCGATCAATTTATATAGCCGTTGTAAGCAAATTAGCCAAGTGCTGCTGCTCCGCCGACGATTTCAGTAATTTCTTGTGTAATTGCTGCTTGACGCGCACGGTTATAGTGAAGAGTAAGCTTACTAATAACTTCTTTCGCATTATCAGTTGCACTTTTCATCGCTGTCATACGTGAAGCGTGTTCACTAGCTTTACTGTCTAATAATGCACCAAATATTAAGCTTTCTGCATATTGTGGTAGTAAAACTTCTAAGATTTCATCATCAGATGGTTCAAATTCGTAATTAGTTGTTGCCTTACCTGTGTCAATATCTGTTAAAGGTAATAGCTTTTTCTCAGTAACCTCTTGAGAAATCTTACTTACGAAATGATTGTATGATAAGTAAAGCTCATCAAAAATGCCGTCAGTGTACATTTGAACTGTACGATTAGCAAATTTTTGAATATCATCGAATGAAGGTTGATCTGGAAGCCCAAGAACCTCTTCAACGATTGGGTAACCTAAACGCTTAAAGTAGTCACGTCCAACTCGACCTAGTACAATAATTGCAAATTCATCATTCGATTTATGACGCTCTTTAATTGTATTAGTTACCGCACGTAATACGTTACTATTAAATGCACCAGCTAAACCACGGTCAGAAGTGATGACAATGTAACCAGTCTTTTTAACTGGACGAGTTACTAGCATCGGATGTCTACTGTTTACACCTTTTGCCACGCTACCAACTACCTCTTGCATTTTTTCCATATAAGGAACGAATTGCTTAGAGTTTTGCTCAGCACGGTTTAATTTTGCAGCAGAAACCATCTCCATCGCTTTTGTGATTTGGCTTGTCTTTTTTGTTGAATTAATTTTTGTTTTTATATCGCGTAATGATGCCACAGGTTTTCACCACCTTTTGGTAAACAGTTAAATGAAGGACGAGCTAGAGCCCGATCCTTCAAATCCAGATATTTAAATCGCCTTCTTATTTAGAAGCAATAAAGTTCTTTTTAAAGCTTGTAATTGCAGCGTCAAGGTCAGCTTCGTTTGGTAATTTACCAGTATCACGAATAGCATCTAAAAGACCTTTTGCATTTGCGTCCATCCAAGCTAACATTTCTTCTTCAAAACGAGTAATGTCTTCAACTGCTACGCTGTCTAAGTGACCACGAGTTAACGCATATAAAGATGTTACTTGTTTTTCTACTTTTAATGGTTTGTGTAAACCTTGTTTAAGGATTTCAACTGTACGAGCACCACGGTTAAGTTTAGCTTGAGTTGCTTTATCTAAGTCTGAACCGAACGCAGCAAATGCTTCAAGCTCACGGAATGACGCTAAGTCAAGACGTAGCGTACCTGCTACTGATTTCATCGCCTTAGTTTGCGCTGAACCACCAACACGTGATACAGAAAGACCTGCATTGATCGCTGGACGTACGCCAGAGAAGAATAAGTCAGACTGTAAGAAGATTTGTCCGTCAGTAATTGAGATTACGTTTGTTGGAATATAAGCTGAGATATCACCAGCTTGTGTTTCGATGAATGGTAATGCAGTTAATGAACCGCCACCTAACTCATCATTTAACTTAGCTGCACGCTCTAATAAGCGAGAGTGTAAGTAGAATACATCCCCTGGATATGCTTCACGACCTGGAGGACGTTTTAATAGTAATGAAAGCTCACGGTAAGCTACTGCTTGTTTTGATAAATCATCGTATACTACTAATACGTGTTTACCATTGTACATAAACTCTTCACCCATTGTTACACCAGCGAAAGGAGCTAAGTATAACATTGGAGCTGGAGATGAAGCTGGAGCTGTTACAACGATTGTGTAATCTAAAGCGCCATGCTTACGTAATGTTTCAACAAGTCCACGAACTGTAGATTCTTTTTGACCGATTGCAACATAGATACAGATCATGTTTTGGTCAGCTTGGTTAAGAATTGTATCGATAGCAACAGCTGTTTTACCAGTTTGACGGTCACCGATGATTAACTCACGTTGTCCACGTCCGATTGGTACAAGAGCGTCGATCGCTTTGATACCAGTTTGTAATGGCTCATGTACTGATTTACGTGCCATTACGCCAGGTGCAGCGTTTTCGATTGGACGAGATTTTGTTGTTTCGATTGGGCCTAAACCATCAACTGGTTGACCTAATGAGTTTACTACACGTCCTACTAATGCTTCACCAACTGGAACTTGCATGATGCGTCCAGTACGACGAACTTCGTCGCCTTCTTTAATACCTGTGTAAGGTCCTAAGATGATAATACCTACATTGTTTTCTTCTAAGTTTTGTGCTAGTCCCATAACGCCGTTAGAGAACTCAACTAGCTCTCCAGACATACATTGGTCAAGACCATGAGCACGAGCGATACCGTCACCAACTTGGATAACTGTACCAACATCACTAACTTCTATTTCAGTTTGGTAATTTTCGATTTGCTTTTTAATCAGCGCACTGATTTCTTCAGCTTTGATGCTCATGCATTTCACCCCTATCTACAAACTATTTTGCGATTAATTCACGTTCAATTCGGACAAGTTTATTTTTTAAACTGCCGTCAAAAATACGATTTCCAACACGAACTTTGTAACCACCGATTAAAGATGGATCAATTTCGTTTTTCAAACGTATTGAGTTTTTACCTAATTTAGAAGCGAATAACGCTCCAATTTTATCTAGTTCTTCAGAAGACATTGCCGTTACAGAGTAAACTGTTGCATCTGCAATATTACGAGTTTCATTCGCAATTTTTACATATTCAGTTACTAAGTTAGAAATAGTGCTCATTCGTCCACGATCAACTAATAAGCATACTAGATTTAATACCGTTTCAGAGATTGAAGCAAACGTGTCATTTAAGACAGACTTTTTGCTTTCTTTTGTGATTCCAGGGTGTTGTAAAAACTTATTTAATTCTAAGTTTTCTACATACTCCTTTTTCACTACTTGTAAGTCATGTTCAACAGTTTCTACTAAATTTTGTTCAGTAGCTAATTCAAAAAGAGCGTTTGCGTAGCGTTTTGCAACTAATTCGTTACTCATTTAGCTTCGCCTACTTCTTTAAGATATTGATCAAAAATAGCAGATTGGTCTTCAGACTTCACTTCTTTTTCAAGTACTTTAGAAGCGATTAATACAGATAATGAAGCAACTTGTTGTTGAACTGATTGTATTGCAAGCTCTTTTTCACGAGTAATTTCACGCTTAGCGCTTTCTTTCAAGTTTTCAGCTTCTGCTTTAGCTGCGGCAACGATTTCTTCACGTTGTACATCAGCTTGCTTTCTAGCTTTCTCAAGAAGCTCACGAGCTTCAGTTCGAGCAGCAACTAACTCTTGCTTTTGCTCTTCAACTAGTTTCATTGCATCAGCGTTGTTTTTCTCAGCTGAGTCTAATTGATTAGCGATGTGATCTTCACGTTGTTTCATAATTCCCATTACAGGTCCTAATGCATACTTACGTAATAAAGCAAGTAGGATTAAGAAGATTACTAATTGAAACGCTACATCGCCCCAAGGTATACCATGTCCGTTTGCTTCACCGATTACGAATAATGAACCGTTTAACACAAGCCTTCACTCCCTTCGAGGGTATCATTTAATAATTTTTCTTTTTTATAACATAGCCTAGGACTCTTGCCGACCTTAGCTTTATTTTCAAAATTTAATCTTTACAACAAAAGTGTCATAAAGGAATGGCGAAGTAAATGTGAACACAAACTTCGCCATTTTTTAACTGCTTGTATAAATCTTAAGCTTTACCAAATGCCATGAATGCGATAACTACCGCGATGATTGGAAGTGCCTCAACTAATGCAACCCCGATGAACATTAAAGTTTGAAGAGTTGAACGTAATTCTGGTTGACGAGCAACACCTTCTACTGTACGTGATACAATTAAACCGTTACCAATACCTGCACCTAGTGCACCTAAACCTATTGCGATTGCCGCTGCTATTAAAGCCATTTTAAATTTCCTCCTTCTTAATCATAAGAAATATATTTTTTTTTATAATTTTTATCTAACTACCAATTTTAATGAGCAGATTAATGCTCGTCCGCCACTTTATGTGACAAGTAAACCATTGTTAACATTACGAAGATAAACGCTTGGATTGAACCAACGAATACAGAGAATCCCTGCCATACGATCATCGGTATTGCCGCTGCAATTGTCCAAAGAACGCCTTCTCCTGCGCTTGATGCATAAGCATGTGTACCCATTGTTGCAAGTAAACCTAGTAAGATTTCCCCCGCGTAAATGTTACCGTAAAGTCGAAGACCTAGCGTTAATGTGTTTGCTAATTCCTCAATAATTTTTAATGGGAATAAGAATGGCATTGGTTGGAAGAATGTTTTACCATACGCTCCAAAACCGCGCATCTTAATACCATAATAATGTGATAAACCAACTATAAAGATTGCTAATGATAAAGTAATGACTGGGTCTGATGTAGGTGATTTCCAAACTGAGTTTCCATCGAATGAGATATCGAATGGTAGACCTAACATATTTGAAACAAATATGTACATAAGTAATGTCACACCTAGTGTAAGGAAGCGACCACCAGTTTCCCAATCCATTGTACTGTTGACAATGCCTTTAACGAAATCTATAACCCACTCTAAAAAGTTCTGCTTTCCTGATGGACGTATTTGTAGACTTCTTGCGCATGTAACTGCGATGATAAAGACGATTACTGCAGCAATGGTAGTCATTAGAACATTTGTTAACGTAAAATCTAAACCAATAAATTTAAAACCATAAGTGCCGTGTTCCAATTTATTCACCTCTCTTCCTTGCAAAAGACGTTTGTTGTAATGCAAAATGTATCATAATGACAAGATGTCCTGTCATTAGTCCCGCAGTTAGTGCTGGTATGCTCACAAAATTTTCATACCGAAGCGCGATGACCATAGCTAGAGCCACCGCTGAAAGACAAATTACAGTACCTAAAGATCGAACTTTTTGTTGCTTTAAAACTCGGTCAAAAAAGGTATTTATCTTTCTGTGTAGAATCCATATACAATAAAAGCTAGTTACTGTTCCGAGAATATAGCCTGTGAATATTGTTTTATAGTCGGTAAATGCCCAACCTAAAACAGCTAAAGCAATGATATACAACATATCTCGTGTGAATCGTCTAAAATTATCTTTTTGCATGTAACTAGTCCCCTGGTGTGAATTGCTTAACTAATTTAAGCGTGCCGTAGATTCCAGTAAATAATCCTAACAGTAAAAAGATGATCATAAATACTGGTACTGGCCAATTAAAAAATGAATCAATCCATCTTCCTAAAAAGATGCCTATGAGAATAGAACCGACAAGCTGAGCTAGAATGGAAGACATGAGTGCCATTGCTTTAAGAGGATGTTGATTGTTGTTTTTCATACAAAATCCCTCCATGTCAATTTTCATTCTAAAAAAATTGCCAAAAGTCTTATCTTGTTTAATTCTACAACAAAAATTTGCTAAAATCTCTAAACATTGAAAACGTTCACAAATTGTTCACAAAACGTTCAAAAAATTTTAATAACATAGTATTTACATACGATAAAAACCCTTTTAAACATTCATGTTAAGCATACAATATGTTACAAAAATGTGTCAATTACTTAAATTAAAAAACTATTAAAAAATACTTACCAATTTTTAGTCTTCAACATAAATTTTAGCGACATTGACGTAAGATTCCGTTGCACTTTCATATTGTTTACGTTTATAAAAGATCACAAACTTATAAATTCCACTTTTAGGAAAGTCTTTTAAAACTAGTTCCTTCTTGATAATTCCCCTCTTACTATTTTCCTGTTCATCAATCACTCCTAACAAACGGAATGTTTCTGATTCAAAAACAGCAATTTTGTATTCCTCAACTTTACTTGGTAAATAGAGTTCATATTTATAGCGATTTTTACCTTTTACTCTACCAAAGTGAAATCCCATTACTGACGGAAAGTTCGGTTCTCCTTGTAGTAATAAAAACGGCATTCTTAGATTTTCATCATCATTTGTACTGAACGTAATTGCCCCATCATAAAATCCATCTCTTAATCCTTTCGTATCAACTGTTGCCGTAAGATTAATCTTTTTGCTAGTATGCGCTGGAATTGTAAAAGGATTAGGTAATACCCATTGTATTCCAGTGGCTGGCTGATTATTTATAGCTGTAACTTGTTTTGGCATATTTGATTTATTAGAAATTCTTACGACAAAATCTTTCTTTACTTGTAAATCCGTTTTTCTCGTTACTCCTAAAGATAATGATGTCGGGAATAATGTTGTCTCAGTCTCTAGTGCTTTTTCAATATCTAATCTTCCAGCCCCTTGTTCGTACGCATGATACATCTTTTTATTATTCTTATATAATGGTGTTGCTGTATTGACTAGCACACTTTTTAAATCGTCCATACTCCAATCTGGGTGCAATTGTTTTACTAGAGCAGCTGCTCCAGCGACGTGTGGACTTGCCATACTCGTTCCTTGAAGTGCTAAATACCCACCCGGAATTGTACTTTTTATTTGTACACCTGGAGCTAATAAATCCGGCTTCATTTGCCAAGTACCTGTTACCGGCCCTCTAGAGCTGAAATCCGCAAGAATATCAACCTTCTTTTCATGTCCAGTTTTAGCTTCCACTTTAGTTTTTTCAATGATTTTCTTAATCATTAAGCCTTCTTTTCTTGAAATAGTCGCGGCTGGAACAGTAAATTTCCCTTTAATTTGTCCGATGAAATTTCCGTCAATATTATTAAAGACAATAACAGCCTTTGCACCAGCATCTTGAGCATTTTTTACTTTATCAGTGAATGTGATTTTTCCCCTTTCAAGCAAGACAATTTTGTCTTTTACTCTTTTTAAATCACGCTTTTCCCCATATTTCTTAAATACAAATCGCCCATTTATACCTTTACCCCATTTAGCAGATCCGATCATAGGACTAATAATTGTCTCTTTATTTTTCACATGTATAGATGGGAAAAGAACAGGTGGATAGCTCGCACCCACTGTTAAAGCCTTTGATGCAGTTGCGGGAGAACCGACAGTCCATAATCCTGGTCCAGAGTTTCCTGCAGCCGTAATTGCTAGTACACCCTTCTCTACTGCCTTATCTAACGCAATACTTGTCGGCCAGTCTGGTCCGTTGACATCATTACCTAGTGATAAGTTAATAATATCTACTTTATCCTTCACTGCTCGCTCAATTGCTGCCATAACCGTTTCAGATGTACCAACACCACCAGGTCCAAGAGCACGGTATGCATAGATTGTTGCCTTAGGGGCAACGCCTTTTCTTTTTCCATTAGCCGCTATTACACCCGCTACATGAGTACCATGAAATGTACTTTTTTCTTCAAGTTTAGTTTCCATTGGGTCTTTATCTAAATCAATCGTATCGTAACCGCCACCATAATTTGCTTTCAAATCAGGATGTCTGTAATCTACTCCAGTATCGATTACTCCTACCTTAACTCCTTCGCCAGTAATCTTTCTCCCCCTTTGATCCTTATATAACTGAGCTTCGTCCGCTCCAATAAAAGGGATGCTATCTTCTAAATGCGCTCTATAAGTTGTAACAAAATGCATATCATTTACTAATGGCATTTTAGCTAACTGTGATAACTCTTCAAGAGAACCCGATACTGAAAAACCATAGTATGTCTCAGTGTATTGTTGTCTTACGGTTACATTTGGGAAACGTTCACCAATATATTTTATTGCTTGTGTAATCATTCCATCTTTAACCGAAATTAAAGCAACTTGTTTTTGTTGTTCATGTGCATTTACATAAACATCTTTAAATGGAAATAGTAAAAAAACTAGACAAATAATTATTTTAAGAAAGTAATTTTTCATTCAATGCAGGTTCTCCTTTATATAAGATATTTTCTTTTTAGCTTTCTCACTAATCGTTCATTCATGTATAAAAAGGTAATTTTCTCTAGAACCTACAAAGTTTTCAAAATAGAAAAAAGACTAACTCTAGGTAAAGCATTAAGCTTCCCTAAAAAGTTAGTCTTTTTGTATTATCATTAATTTTTTAATTCAGGTTGGTTAAACAACTGGAATTTTTTATTTGTAACATACGCTTTAACTTCATGGATGACAAAATACAATATTGATGCTCCTAAAACTACGATCCATGCATTGGAAATTACTGTCTCCTGCCAAATCCCTAAAAGCATAAAAAATGCTGGAAGAGTAATTGTAGTCCAAGATTGTATCATTGCGACGATTCCTGTGTATCGTTCTATTTTCTTACCTAAGACAAGGCCAGCAAAGAATAGATACCATAAATATGCCCACATAACCCATAATAGTCCGCCTACAACATCATGAATAATAACGAAGTTCACGAAAGCCCAAAGTACAGACATGATAGATACCCAAAGTGAGAACCAGCCTAAGCCTGTTCCATTAAAACCTTTAAGATTTGTAAATCCATTATATAAATAAGTAATACCAAAAAAGAAAATGCTTGCCGTATTAAATAATTCCCACTTACCAGCACCTAAATGCATTAATAAGTAGATAGGAAAAACGATTTGTAATGTACCAACAAATAAGTTTAATAGTGCTGCACTTTTAGCATTTGCTTTATTTAATAAAACTAGACTATTTAAAAACAGAGTTGCACCAGATAAAAGTAAACCTACAGATCCCATAGTGACTTGTTAAAAAGAAAATTGTTAAAAATTTACTTTTTAACTCAACCCTCCTACTTTAAGATTAGAAAAAAAAATACAAGCGCCTGATCTAAGTCAAACGCTTGGATTAAATTATTTTAAAACGATCCCTACGATAATTGCCGTTAAAACACTTACTAATGTTGCACCAAATAATAATTTTAAACCGAAACGAGCGACAACATTTCCTTGTTTCTCATGTAAACCTTTAACCGCACCTGCAATAATCCCAATTGATGAGAAGTTAGCAAATGATACAAGGAATACTGATACAATTCCTAACGTACGAGTTGAGAACTCTTTACCATGTTTCGCTAAATCCATCATTGCAACGAACTCATTTGAAACAAGTTTTGTTGCCATAATACTACCTGCATCAACCGCTTCTTTAAATGGTACACCCATAATGAATGCGAATGGTGCAAAAACATAACCTAAAATTCCTTGGAATGAGATTCCAAAAATCATATCAAAAATGTTATTAATTCCACCAATTAATGCAACAAAACCGATTAACATTGCTGCAACGATGATTGCTACTTTGAAACCATCTAAAATATACTCTCCAAGCATCTCGAAGAATGTTTGTTTTTCTTCTTCTTGTACCGTTAAGATATCTTCTTCTGCTGTAACAGTGTAAGGATTGATGATTGACGAAATAATAAATCCACCAAATAAGTTTAAGACAATTGCTGTTACAACATATTTTGGTTCAACCATTGTCATATATGCACCTACGATAGACATAGATACTGTTGACATTGCTGATGCACAAAGTGTATATAAACGATTTTTTGGTAAATGACCTAATTGTTTTTTTACTGAAATGAAAACTTCAGATTGTCCTAAAATTGCAGATGCTACTGCATTGTAAGACTCTAATTTACCCATGCCATTGATTTTGCTTAAGATTAACCCAATGTATTTAATAAAAAACGGTAAAATCTTTGTGAATTGTAAAATACCAATTAATGCAGAAATAAATACGATTGGTAATAATACTCCTGTGAAGAATGGGAAAGCACCTTCATTTGCCATACCACCAAATACGAAATTAACACCTTCACCAGCGTATTCTAATAACTTTCCAAATCCATTAGAAACTCCTTTAATTAACACTAAACCTACTTCTGTATTTAATAATAAGAACGCTAATATGATTTGAACAACAACCATAATTACTACTGGACGATATTTAATGTTTTTACGATCACTACTAGCGATGAAAGCTAGACCGAAAACTACTAGTAGTCCAACAAGAGCAATAATATATTTCATGTTTCTCCCCCGAAAATCCAATAAATTTTTTTATTTAATATAAGCGCTTTCAAAACGAACACAACTTTTTATTTGTTGGATGTCAGACATCATATAGAAGTTAGATGTCAGACAAGGATTAACCTTGTAAATCTTTTGAACTAAATGATCCAGGAAGTAATTCCTTAACAGTTGTTTCAGCGATGTCACCTTTTAAGTTAGTTAAGTATACTTTTGTATTTTCATCACTAAATTCTGCAATAACTTGTCTACATGCACCACATGGTGAAATCGGGCCATCAGTGTCCCCTACTATTGCGATTGATTCGATCTTTGCTGAACCGTTACCCGCAGCGACCGCACTAAATATAGCAGTTCTTTCTGCACAATTTGTTAGTCCATAAGAAGCATTTTCAACGTTACAACCTGTGTAGACTGTTTGGTTATTCAATAAAATTGCTGCACCTACTTTAAACTTTGAGTAAGGAGCGTATGCGTTTTCACGAGCCTTTAAAGCTTCGTTTATTAATGATTGTGTATTCATATTTATCACCCTTTAACGAATTGTTAGGTAATTCTTTATTAAAGTGTGTGAGTTTTGTCTTCGCTTTACCATATTACCAACGTAAGAGCTAAAGAGCAATAACTCACTCACTTTTTTTTATTTTAAAATTATTTTGAAATTAATAAGCTGTGTTAGCTTCTTCACCTTGAACAATTTTAACACCTGAACTTGTACCGATACGGTTTGCACCAGCAGTTACTACATTTTCTACGTCTTTTAAGTTACGAACACCACCAGAAGCTTTAACGCCTACGTTTTCTCCAACAGTTTTACGCATTAATGCAACGTCTTCTACTGTTGCTCCACCAGTTGAAAATCCTGTTGATGTTTTTACAAAGTCAGCACCAGCTTTAACTGATAATTCACATGCTCTAACTTTTTCTTCATCAGTTAAAAGACAAGTCTCAATAATTACTTTTACTAAAGCTTTTCCTTTAGCAGCTTCAACAACTGCACGTATATCTCTTTCAACTAATTCATCATTTTTTTCTTTTAATGCAGAAATATTGATAACCATATCAACTTCCTCAGCACCATTTTCAATTGCGTTTGTAGTTTCGAATGCTTTTACTTCAGGAGTGTTTGCTCCTAGAGGAAAACCAATTACCGTACAAACCTTTACAGAAGAATCCTTTAATAATTCACTTGCATAAGAAACCCAAGTAGGATTGATACAAACTGATGCAAAGCTAAATTCTTTTGCTTCCTCAGCTAGTTTTGCAATTTCTTCTCTTTTTGCGTCAGCTCGTAATAATGTGTGATCTACTAATTTTGCGTAATTCATATATAGTCGCTCCCTTAATGGTTTTATTATAAATAAATGTTTATTTACTAAGTTACTCTGAATATGTCTTTACTATAACACCGCTATGAAATTTTGTAAAATACAATTTGAACTTATGTTCAAGGATAATTTTTCCTATTAAATTAAAAAAGGGGCTGTCTCATAAGTCAGGTTAACTGACACATAAGACGCCTCTTTTTCAATTGTAAAAATATCTGATTTCGAAGGTTAACGTTACCTCTTTCTTATCCCTGCTCTAGCAATCTTTTTGCAGTAAATTGATCAGTTATTAATACGTTTGCATATTTACCCATTAAAGCACCGTGAATAGCGTTTATTTTTCTTTCTCCACCTGCGACTAAAATAGACTTTTCTTTACTTCTAAGCTCATCTAACTCAATTCCAATCGTTCGTCGATTTAGAAGTTCAGAATAAATATTTCCTTCTTTATCAAAAAAGCGTGAGCAAATGTCTCCTACAGCAAATGTTTGTAAATCCGTCTCTTCCTTCTCATTTAAGTAGCCAACTTTAAATAACAGGGCATCTTTTTTAACAGTTCCCACAGTAAAAATTGCGACATTTGATTGTTTTCCCAAATCGATTAATCGACCAATATGGCGATCTTCCTCGACCATTTGTTTTACTTGTGGATTATCAAATATAACTGGTAGAGGTAAATATCTTGGAACGGTGTTAAATGCTTCAGCAAATAAATTTACCGTTTCTGATGCATAAGTATTCGTTTTAGAATAACTTACTCCACCATTTAGCTGAATTACTTCTACACCCTTTACTTGTTTATTACTTAACTTCGTTGCAATATGATACATTGTTGTTCCCCAAGTTACTCCTACAACATCACCATCATGGACTAAATCTACTAACACATCCGCAGCTTTTTTAGTGATTGTTTGCAAAACTTCATTGTAGTCATCAATTGGTGAATAGCAAACCTCAACAGATTGTAAATTATATTTCTTTTTTAATTCTCGAGCTAAATCATGATTGCCTTCTAGGGGGTCAATAATTTCAATGCGTACATATCCCAATTCCTTTGCTTGTTGAAGTAATCTAGATACAGTTGGACGAGAGATTCCTAATTGTGTCGCGATCTCTTGCTGACTAAAGTCAGAATCATAGTATAGTCTTGCTGCGTCTATTATTAACCTTTGTTTTTCGAGTGACATTCCCTAATCCCCTTTAACTTACCAATCCTTATTTCACGTTCAATTTTTTAATTATTATACCCCTTTTAATTTAAAGAAAACTCGTCGAAGGCAGAGGCGTAGTTGCACTTATACTTAATTCCTAAAATTGGCGACTACGTCGAGTTAGCTACCTAGCTGCCAATTTATACTTTCTTAATGTGAAAAAAAGCCCTCCTATACTAGGAAAGCTTTAAAAATGTAATTACTTTGTACCAAATAAACGATCTCCAGCGTCGCCAAGACCTGGAACAATATAACCGTGATCGTTTAATTTTTCATCAAGGGCAGCTATGTAAATATCCACATCTGGGTGTGCTTTTTGTAAAACTTCAACACCTTCTGGAGCTGCAATTAAGCACATAAACTTAATATTTTTAGCACCTCGTGTTTTTAAAGAGTTGATTGCTTCAACTGCTGATCCACCTGTCGCAAGCATTGGATCAATCACAATGAAGTCACGCTCTTCTACATCCGTAGGAAGTTTAACATAATATTCAACCGGTTTTAAAGTCTCAGGATCGCGGTATAATCCAACATGTCCAACTTTAGCTGCAGGAACTAATTGAAGGAAGCCATCAACCATTCCTAAACCTGCACGTAAAATTGGTACAATCCCTAATTTTTTACCAGCTATAACTTTCGCCTTTGCAGTTGCTACTGGTGTTTGGATTTCCACTTCCTGTAATGGTAGATCGCGTGTGATTTCAAATGCCATTAAGCCCGCAACCTCATCAACTAGTGCACGGAATTCTTTTGTTCCAGTGTCTTTTCTACGAATTAAAGAAACTTTATGCTGAATTAACGGATGATCAAAAACGTATACTTTACTCACTTTTATCGCTCCTTGCAAATACTTAGTAATTTATTATTCTTAAAAAGAATACCGAAAGCGGTTAAATAATTCAAGCCACATCGCACAATCGCTTAGAATTAATTTAGATCTTTTTACAACCAAACTTCAATATTTCCTTTTTTTACTAATCAAATTGCTATTTTGACCCATTTTGATTAAAAAACTCCTCTTCCTCATTATTAAAAGTCAGAGAAGTTTTTATCTTATACACAAAAAGAGAACCAATTGGTTCCCTCTTTGATGTGTATAGTTAAGATGCTTTACTTAAATTATGATCTGGTACTTTTGGAGTGAAAGATGTTTTTCTATTAATAAACTTGCTAATATAATGATCTAATCCGATACGTCCTGCATTTGAACCAGCAATTATAATAAAGATTCCTAATAATACCATTTGTGGATTTGTGCTAGTTGTACCACTAAACATAAATGCGAAGTTCATCATTAAACCAAAGAACATTGCTGTTTTTGTAAAACATCCAAGAATAAGTCCAAGTCCGATTGCGAATTCTCCAATAGGTACTAAAAAGTTAAATAAATCGATGTTTGGTATTGCAAAGTTTGTAAGGAAGTCTGCCCACCAGCCTTGAACTGCTGGATGTTCACCTGAGGCACTTTTAACCGCAAATCCTAAAAATCCTGAAGCATCGAATCCGCCAGCTGATAACTTACCCCAACCTGCATGGATCCACTCATAACCTATATAAAGACGAATAATAGTTAAGAAACCAGATGCAATTTTATTAGTTCTTAAAAAATTAATAAACATAATTTTTTGCCTCCGTTTGGATAATTTTTAATTGCTGTTTACATGAGTTATTGTACTCTATTTCAAATAAATATTGTGAAGTTTTTCACAAGTTTAATTGAACTTTTTGTGAATTTCATCACAAACATTTAAAAAAATAAAGCTATCTTTAGTATTACTGCACCTTCAATGTTGAAAATACAGTTCTAAAGATAGCTTAATTTAAACTTTATTTATTAAAATGTAGGATATAATTCGTATTTGCTAGATAAAGCATTAACTCGATTACGAGATGCTTCTAGTACTTCTTGATTTTCGTGGTTTTTTAATGTTTCAGCAATGATTGATGCAATTTCATCCATATCTTCTAAAGTAAATCCTCTTGAAGTTACAGCAGCAGTACCAATACGGATACCACTTGTTACAAATGGACTTGCTGGATCAAACGGAATTGTATTTTTGTTACATGTAATACCAACCTCATCTAATACGTGCTCAGCAACTTTACCAGTTAACTCTAATGAACGAACGTCAATTAAAATTAAGTGATTATCTGTGCCACCAGATACTAAGTTTAAGCCGTTAGATTTTAAGCCTTCTGCTAAACGCGCAGCGTTATCAATAATCGCTTGTGCATACTTTTTAAAATCTTCTTGTAACGCTTCACCAAATGCTACAGCTTTTGCTGCAATTACGTGCATTAATGGTCCACCTTGAATTCCAGGGAAGATTGATTTATCAATCGCTTTTGCGAACTCTTCTTTACATAAAATCATACCACCACGTGGTCCACGTAATGTTTTATGTGTAGTTGTTGTAACAAAATCAGCAAATGGAACTGGATTTTGATGAAGACCTGTTGCTACTAAACCAGCGATATGTGCCATATCAACCATTAAGTAAGCTCCAACTTCATCTGCAATTTCTCTGAATTTTTTAAAGTCAATTGCTCTTGGATAAGCACTTGCACCAGCTACAATTAATTTAGGCTTATGTGCTTTAGCTTTTTCTAATACATCTTCATAGTTAATTACTTGAGTTTCTGGATCTACTCCATACTCAACGAAGTTATATTGTACTCCACTGAAGTTTACTGGACTTCCGTGAGTTAAATGACCACCATGTGATAAATTCATACCTAATACTGTATCACCATGTTTTAAAATAGTGAAATAAACTGCCATATTCGCTTGAGCACCTGAATGAGGTTGAACATTTACGTGTTCTGCTCCGAAAATTTCTTTTGCACGGTCTCTTGCAATGTTTTCAGTGATATCTACATATTCACAACCGCCATAGTATCGTTTGCTTGGATATCCTTCAGCATATTTATTTGTTAATACTGAACCTTGGGCTTCCATTACTGCTTCGCTTACAAAGTTTTCGGAAGCAATTAACTCGATTTTAGTACGTTGTCTACCTAACTCTAACTGTATTGCCTCATACAATGATGGATCTTGCTTTTTTAAATTTTCCACAGTTATATCCCCCTTTTTATAAAACACGAACATTACTAGTATAAAATTACTATATTATTCGATAAAACGACCGAATTCCTTTCTATTTTACCATGTTTTGCATTAAAAATGAAAGATATATCTTTCAAATAACTAACATTTAACTATTCTATTATAATAAAAAACGCTTTATTTCAAGTCTTCATCTATTGAGTAAACTGCACGTGCTCCACCAATTAGCTTTGGACGAGTTTTTGCCGCCGTTATATGAGCTTGTCCAACTTGTTTAATACTTGTTCTTAAAGGAACTGCCACGTGCTTTAAATGCATACCGATTAAAGTATCGCCAATATCAATCCCTGCATCCGCTTTAATGTGTTCAACAATTACAGCATGATCTAAATGTCTAAATGCGAATGAAGCAAGAGCTCCTCCTGCAGTACCAACTGGTATCACAGTTACCTCGTCAAGTTGTAAACTTTTTGCCGTCTTTCTTTGAACAACTATTGCTCTGTTCAAATGTTCACAGCATTGAAATGCTAATTGTACTCCTGTTTCATCTTGAAAAGCCTTAATCTCATTAAATAAAACTTCCGCTACTTCGATTGTTCCTGAAGTTCCAATTCTTTGTCCACTTACCTCACTAGTGCTACATCCAATGACTAAAACATGGTCACTTGTAAAATTCACATGATCATTTAGCTCGTTTAATAATGATTTTATTTGCTCGGCTACTAATCTTAATTCTTCATTCATTTATTTTGCTCCTTTCGTAAAATTCCTTTAAATTCTATTACTCATTATTAAAAAAGCCGATAATCTTCACATTATGTTTTGGATTAACGGCTTCTCGTTTAGGTTTTATAATTGATGATTTTTTTCGTAGTCTTTAATTTTGTTTACTCGATTTTCATGTCGACCGCCTTCAAACTCAGTCGTTAACCATATTTTTGCAATGTCTCTTGCCAAACCAGGTCCGATTACACGTTCCCCCATTGCTAGAATATTCGTATCATTATGTTCACGAGTTGCTTTTGCACTGAAAGTATCATGTACTAATGCACAGCGAATTCCTTCAACTTTATTTGCGGCAATTGACATACCAATTCCTGTCCCACAAATTAATATTCCACGGTCTACTTCTCCATTTGCAACTTTTTGTGCAACTGGGAATGCATAATCTGGGTAGTCTACAGATGTACCGCACTCACAACCATAATCTTCGTATTCAATACCCATTTCATCCATTAAATTCATGATTTCTTGACGAATATTTAACCCACCATGATCAGATGCTATTGCTACTTTCATTAGATAACCCCCGTATTGATCTCTTTGATTCGATTTTCTTTTGTATTGAATTAACTTCAATTTCTATCTTACACTATTATGTTCAGATTTAGGGCATCTAATTAACATCCAATCACTGATTAAATTAATATTCGTTTGGTTTCTGTACAATCTGTTTTACCAACACTTCTAATTCACTCAATGTATTTTCATAAGTTGTTAATGACCCTCCATAAGGGTCAGAAATATCTTTAGCTTGACCGTTTATATATTCATAAAATGTAAAGATTCGATCCTTATATTGAGGAAACTTAGAAACTAACATTTGTTTATGGCTCAATGTCATTGATAAGACTTTCGAAGACCATTCCAAAAGATCTTCATTTATTTGCTGCGAGGAATGATTTGTTTCGATTCCTTTATTTTTTAGTGCCAATATTGCATTTTGAGAAGCAGGGTCGCCTGACATAGCAAATACTCCAGCAGATTTGACCTGATATAGTTCATTCCCATGATGTCTTAATAGTGCTTCTGCCATTGGGCTTCTACATGTATTTCCGGTACAAACAAATAATATATTTTCCATCTTAATACCTCACCCTCATTTATCTGAACGTTTTATTTAATCTATTTTACTAAAAAATAAAAGGATGGGGCAATTGTCTCCAATTTTCTCCATCCTTAGCTCTTATTCACCATATGTATCTTTTAAGAAAAAAATAATAGTTTTATTCCGAAAATCAATAAGAACGAACCGCCTAATAATTCTCCAAATTTACCGAGTTCCTGTTCTACTCTTCTTCCTAAAAGTAATCCAGCCCAAGTTAAAATTGTACTGATAATACCAAATAGTAAAATGGTTAGCCATGTTTTAGCACCGAATGTCCCTAAGCTAATTCCAACCGAAAAGCTGTCCACGCTTACACTAAATGCAAAAAGAAGTAAACCTACTCCTGTCGGTGAATATTTATTTTCTTCTTTACCAAATAAAGTTGAATAAATCATGTGAAAGCCTATTCCCATTAATAAAAATCCGCCGAGTAATACAGCAAATCGTCCCAGATTCTCGGATAACTCATATCCAATGATCATTCCTAATAATGGCATTATTACATGAAAGAGTCCGATTACAATGCCGATATTAATGATCTGTTTAAATTTTAGTTGTATAACTCCCATTCCTAACCCAACTGAGAATGCATCTAAACCTAGCGCAGATCCCATAATAGTTAATGTAATTAGTTCATTGATTAATGAGCTACTCATGCTTTCCCCCCTAGGACTTGCTATTAAAAGATATGCGCGTCCTATAAATGATATGAGGGAAATTAATAAAATTTTTTGGGCTTGGTTTAACCCAAAAACAATAGAAGCCCGTTCTATTATTTTTCCTGTATCACCGAATGTCCACAAGCTTTCCACAGACGATTCATAATGGCAATTCCAATTC
Source organism: Bacillus sp. AFS088145 (assembly GCF_002564465.1). Taxonomy (GTDB): domain Bacteria; phylum Bacillota; class Bacilli; order Bacillales; family Bacillaceae_G; genus Gottfriedia. The sequence continues at coordinate 64,666 of NZ_NUUX01000002.1, forward strand.
CTTCGTAAGGGAAAGTTTCGCAATATATGATATCAACATGTTCTTCATTAAATTGACGAATACAATCATATAATGCTGCAGCTACGGTTGATAGATCACTACGTTTTCCACATGTAAGAACAACATCTGCATCATATTTCGTTGCATTTTCTTCCGTTGTTAATATCCCTACTCTTTTTCCCTCTGTTTTGGAATTGTGTATAAGTTTGTGCATAAACTCAATACTTCCATTTACAAGATGCATTTGAGCATCTGGTGCATAGTGTTTATATTTCATCCCCGGTGATTTTGGTGCTTCATTTTCCTTCATTGTTGATGGATCTACTTCAACCGTAGGAATTATTTTTTTTATCATTTCTGGCGTAATACTACCAGGTCTTAATATTGTAAAAATATCTTGGGAACAATCAATAACTGTTGATTCAACTCCGACTCCTGTACTACCACCATCTACAATTCCTACAATTCGTCCATTTAAATCTTCAAATACATGCTTAGCAGACGTTGGACTAGGCTTGCCTGAAGTATTTGCACTTGGCGCTGCGATTGGCAAATTACAAGCTTCAATTAGTGCTAGAGCAACTGGATGATCAGGCATTCTTATTCCAACAGTGGATAACCCTGCCGTTACATATTTTGAAACATGTTTTTTACTTTTTAAAATTAACGTTAATGGTCCTGGCCAAAAAGCATCCATTAGTTTTTTTGCATCTAATGGAATTTCTTCAACTAGATTATCTAACTGTTCTTTGTTGGCAATATGTACAATAAGGGGATTATCACTTGGTCTACCTTTTGCTTGGAAGATTCGTTGAACCGCTTCATCTGAAAGAGCATTTGCCCCTAATCCATAAACAGTTTCTGTTGGAAAAGCGACAACTTGTCCTAACTGTAAATTTTTTGCTGCATCCACAATCTGTGGGTAAACTTCTTCTTTATTCACAGGATTATCCACATACCATATTTTCGTTTCCATACGTAGCACCTCTCTCTAGAGTGAATAATAGTGTATATTTTACAAATTTAGACATTATCCAAAGAATGAAAAGCAAGTTTTATCCACAAATTGTGGACAAAACTTGCTAATTTGTGGATAACTTTGTGTATAGTTCTTTTTGATAAACTAATACTTCTTCATTCGTAATAGTAGTTTGGTAATGCTTCATTTCTTTAATACTGTTCGAAACATTTTCCTTTTCGACTTGCCCAAATCCTAATAAAAGGAATAAGTCTTGAACTACATGCTGTCTTGTTAATAAATATACTTTACTAATCATTTCTTCTTTTAGTTTTTCAAGAACACTTTGTAAAAAGAGTACCATATGCTGTGAGTAAATGGTAGGTGCAACTACTAGTGATCTTAATAACGCTTCTTCTCCATCTTGTTCATATCCTATTACAGCTTGTGATTTCCCAAACTCATCTTCCAATATGAAAAAAGATTCTTGTTGCTCCTCAAGTCCGTTTGTAGATAATCCTGCTTGTCCAAGAAATGAAAAAATTGTTTCAAAATCTTCCTGAATCGCTGATCGTATTTTCATAAAAAAACCTCCCTAGTATGCTTGTAATACTTTATGCACATAGGGAGATTGCTAGAACTAAAATAATTGCTTTAACATTTGTACAAAGAAGCTCTCTACCTTAATATCTTCTTTTGGTTCATCACCAGGTAGAGCGGAAGCCACAACCGCATCTTCACTACTCTTTACTTCAGTATCATCCTGTAAAGATTCATTGTTTTGTTTTGTTGCACTATTAGAATCATCATCGCTTAAACGTAATGCTTCTTGTTTATTAAACTCTCTTTTTGGTTCATTTTCGATTTTTGTTTCATGATCAACCTTTTGTTGCGATTGAAGTGACTCTTTACTTAAAGTTGCATCACCGTTTGAAAAATCTAAGAAACATAATGGTGGGAACAATACGCACCACCAGTTTGCCCCTTGACCTGCTCCAAGTTTAATTAAAACCGCTTCGTAATCACCAGCAGGATATAAGAAACTACCATATAATTTTGTAGGGAACTTAACTTTTTTAGAGTAAGTAATTGTAAATGATTGATTTGAGCCTTCTTCTTTGATAACACGTGCAACCGTTTTTTGTAAGTCTGGAATATGACTTTTAATAACTTTTTGTCCCTCTTCAAAAGTTGTTAGATCTTTTACCCAAGTATTAATTTGAGCATTAACTTCATCTCTAACTTTACGTTTAAGAGCTTGATCTTCACTAGAATCGCTATTTGCTAGAATTCGTAGTCGTACAGCTTTCTTAGGAATTACGACCATTTCATTACCTTTTGCATTTGTATCTCGAAGTGGCATTAACACTGATGAACTAATCAATAATATGATAAATAAAGAAATAATTTTATATGTTATTTTTGTTTTATTTTTAGTTTTCATTCTCTCCACCATCCCTCTAGGAACAGTGTAGACAATTTGATTATTTCTTAAACACTAGTATTCTATTTTTTTTAATAGATTCTTTATTAGATTAGGTAGTAAACGGTGCTTTCCAGTTCAGGTTTTCCTATAAATCTTTCAAATCTTTTTTCTCTAGCTGTTTATCTGCTTTTTAATATGATCCATATACAACGAAACAATATCTATATTTGATACAGTATATAATGTTCTACTTCCTACTACGTCCTCAATTTCATTTAGGATCAGTTGGTTGTTTGCATCAAACATGAAGTCAATTCCTACGAAGTCAAAGTCAAAGCGATCTACTATTTTTTGAATAAGTTCTTTTTCACTTTTGGAAAGCTCGTAAAGCATTGCGCCTCCACCTAGAGAAAAATTCGCTCGAAAGTCTTTTTCTGAATATCTTAAAACAGCTGCAACAATTTCTTTACCGATAATGAATACTCTCAAGTCCTTACCTAATTGCTCTGCAACGTTTTGAATTAATAGTTCATCGAAATTTGAGTTCTGTACAATCTCCAGCAACTCTTCTTGATTATTTATAAAATATACTTCACTTCCGCCTCTTCCTGTGCAATTCTTAAGCACACAAGGGAAATGGACTGTATCTAAGGATTTTGTAATTGTACTTTTTTTATAATAAAATGTGTCTAGCATTGGAATACCTAGACTAGAAAGCTTCTGGTGTGTTAGAAACTTGTGGTTGGCCATTGTTGATATCGCCTGGTTATTAAATGTTCTGATTCCCATTTCTTCAAAGTGGGAAGATAATATTTGTGATATAGTCCTCATGATTACAAAGGCCGGTTTGCTTATTTCTTTACCTTGATTGTAAAGTATATTAACACCGTTTCGAATACCTATTCCAATATCTTCTGTATAGAGTAACTTTAACTCAAATCCATTTTCCAATGCTGCGCTTACTAACCAGTCGATATACGTTCTGTTTCTTTCTGCATCCGCTTCAGAATAGATTAACCAACCAATCATACGTTTTTCTCCAAGTCCCAGATAATATAATCAATAATATATTTCGTTGTATCCACGTCTGTACATAGATAAATATTTTTAAAATGTGCGTTTGAGTTAACTTCACATATATATGTTTTTCCATCTTCCCCAAATAATAAGTCAATCCCTGCAAAATCTGCTCCTAATATTTCAGAGCATTTAAGTGCTAGATTAATCTGCTCTTCAGTCGGCTCATACTTATACATTTTTCCACCATTTGTAACATTTGCACGAAAATCTGATTCTGATTTTCTTAACACTGCTGTTACTACTTGTTTACCTACTACTTGGATGCGAATATCAGTCCCTCTACTTGATTCTATAAACTCTTGATAAATATGAGGTTTGTGCTTTAGTTCGTCTACCTTCTTAAAAAAATCTTCTCTATTCTCAACTAAATAAACTTGTCTACCGAATGAACCGAATGACTCTTTTATAATTAAAGGAAAACCTAATTCCTGTATAACTTCATCGTAAAAATCATAGTTTGTTAAATCACAATTAGGGAACAAAAGCGGAGCCGTAATTGTTTTTGGCATAGGTATATTAAAGTTAGATAATGCTTGAAAAGTTAAAGCCTTATCATCACAGACTTCGATCGTTCTAGCAGAATTATATAATTTTAGCCCCATATTTTCTAAATGCCTTGCTAAATGAACATCCTTATCCCAAAAAATTACAAAATCAGGTTTCTCATTCGCGAATTTTCCTTTTAAAATTGCTTTACCTTTTTCGATCACTGGGATTAGTTCATAATGTTTAACTAATGAAACATCTATTCCTTTTGCGATTGCTGTATCTTGTAACCATTCGAAAAGTTCAGTAAATTTTGTAGCTGTAATATGACCATTAAATACAATCCAACCTTTAAACTTTTTCATTCTAACTATCTTCTTTCGTAATGTTTTTGTTTTTTCTTGATTGAAATTTTCCTCATCTTTTACAACTTTAACACAAAAAAAAGAATCGCAATACATGGACTTTTTCTAGTCAATATCATTACGATTCATTATTTAAATTAGCCATTTACCATGTAAACCATACGGTCTTTGCCATTAATATCGAAAACAACTTCAACATTTGAATTCGGATAAGCTTTCCTTAAAATGTCTGCAACCTGTTCACCTTGATTGACACCTACTTCAAATGCAACCAGTGATTTTCCTTTTAATACTTTAGGTAAGTCATTTGCAAAACGACGGTAAAAATCTAGACCATCCTCACCACCTACTAAAGCACGGTATGGTTCGTGATCCTTAACTACTTCATCTAAACTCAACCAATCCTCATGCGGAATATACGGTGGATTTGATACAACAATATCAACTTTCTTGTTTTCTTCAATAAAGTAATTCAGTAAATCATTGTGTATAAAGTGGACATTTGCCTGTAACTCTTGTGCATTTCGTTTAGCAACTTGGATAGATTCCGCTGCAATATCAATTGTATGAACTGTTAATTGTTTATTTTCAAGCGCAAGTGAGATTGCAATCGCCCCACTACCTGTACCAACATCTACTAGTTCAAGTTGTTCTGTATCCTTCCAATGCTTTTGAATACGATGCAGTACACCTTCCACTAACTCCTCTGTTTCTGGTCTTGGAATTAGTACTTCATCATTAACAATGAACTTTCGGCCATAAAAGTATTCATATCCTATTAAATATTGGATTGGTTGGCCATCTATGTGCTTATGAACCAATTCTTTAAACTGTATCCAATGATTCTCTTCTAAATCTTCTCTCATATTTAGCAATAATTCTGTTCGATTGTAGTCCAAAATATGTTTTAATACAATTTCACCCACATTTTCATCACGACCGTGTTCTTGTAAAAAAGAAGAAGCCCATTTTAGGGCTTCATATATCTTTGTTGTCATTATTGACTTTGTTCCATGCGTTTTGCTTGATCATCCATAATTAACGCATTAATAATTTCGTCGATTTTACCTTCAACGATTTGATCAAGCTTTTGAATTGTTAATCCAATTCGGTGGTCAGTTACACGGTTTTGTGGGTAGTTATAAGTACGGATACGTTCAGAACGGTCACCTGTACCTACAGCTTGCTTACGATTTTGATCGTATTCTGCTTGTACTTCTCTTTGGAATTTATCATAAACCCTAGCGCGAAGAACCTTCATCGCTTTTTCTTTATTCTTAATTTGTGATTTTTCATCCTGACATGATACAACAGTATTTGTTGGAATATGAGTTAAACGTACTGCAGACATCGTTGTATTTACTGATTGACCACCAGGACCACTTGAAGCAAATGTGTCTACACGAATATCTTTTTCATGAATTTCAATTTCAACTTCTTCAGCTTCTGGTAAAACTGCTACAGTTGCAGTTGAAGTATGAATTCGACCACCTGATTCTGTTTCAGGAACACGTTGAACACGGTGTGCACCATTTTCAAATTTTAGTTTTGAGTATGCACCTTTACCATTTATCATAAAGATAACCTCTTTAAAGCCACCTAGCTCTGTATAGTTACCTTCAATGATTTCTGTTTTCCATCCGTTAACCTCAGCAAAACGGCTGTACATACGATATAAAGTAGCAGCAAATAATGCAGCTTCGTCTCCGCCCGCAGCACCACGAATCTCCACGATAACGTTTTTATCATCGTTAGGATCTTTTGGAATTAAAAGGATTTTTAAACGTTCTTCTAGGTCCTTTGATTCGTTTTCCAAATCATTTAATTCTTCTTTAACCATTTCGCGCATATCAGCATCAAGCTTTTCCTCAAGCATAGCTTTTGCATCTTTAATTTGCTCTTTAACTGATTTGTATTGACGGTATACATCAACTGTTTCTTGTATGTCTGATTGTTCTTTTGAGTATTCACGTAACTTTTTTGAATCGTTTATAATTTCCGGGTCACTAAGTAAATCGTTTAATCTATCATAGCGATCCTCTACAGCTTGTAATCGATCAAACATAATTTTCACCTCGACATTTTCGTCTTAAATATATATCGAAAAAAGCGATTCTAAATCGCTTCTTTAATTCTAAATTCTAAGGTAAATGCGCCTATAACACTTTATCCACAATTATTATTGTCCAGTTCCGAAAGCTAGCTAGGCGAGCTTTCTCCACATTTCTTAGTATATGGTCTTAATAGCTAATTTTCAACCTACTGTAAAATTAATCGTTCTGACTTTGAAGTGCAGGTTGAACTGTTTTCGTTGGTACTTCGTGACAGTGACGACATCTTGGTTCGTACGATTCAGATGCACCTACTAAAATAATAGGGTCTTCAAATAAAGCTGGTTTACCATTTATTAATCTTTGCGTTCTACTTGCAGGTGATCCGCATGAAGCACAAACTGCGTTTAATTTCGTTACATGTTCTGCAATTGATAATATTTCAGGTACTTTACCAAATGGTAATCCTCTAAAATCCTGATCTAAACCTGCACATATCACACGTTTTCCAGTGTTTGCAAGTTGTTGAACTACCATAACTATTTCATCGTCAAAGAATTGAATCTCGTCAATTGCAACTACTTCAACTTCTTCTGTAACGTATTTAAGAATATGTGATGAGTGTGTTACTGCATAAGCAGGTACTTTCATACCTGTGTGAGACACCACTTCTACTTCACTGTATCGATTATCAATTGATGGCTTGAATGTAACACAGCTTTGCCTAGCAAACTGCGTACGACGAACACGGCGAATTAGTTCCTCTGATTTTCCAGAAAACATACTTCCGCAAATCATTTCAATCCAACCATTTTTTTTCATCATAAAGAACATTATGTGTCTCACCTTTCTATATCAGTACAAAGACTATTTTATTTATTTTAAACGACGGTTAATTCATCAGTATTTATAATTCGTGTAAGTATCTTGACTATTTATATTAAAATTCACTAAATTGAATTAAACTTATATGTTATTTGACTATAAATGCGTAAAAAAAGCAGGCAAAGTAGCAATAACTCGCCTGCTTTTCATCAATATTACTTAAGGCCGTATTTTTTGTTGAAACGTTCAACACGTCCTGCAGCGTTAGCAAATTTCTGACGTCCAGTGTAGAATGGGTGAGAATCAGAAGAAACCTCAACTTTGATTAAAGGGTAAGTTTCGCCATCTTCCCATTCGATTGTTTCGTTAGAATATTTTGTTGATCCGCTTAAAAATTTGAAACCAGTGTTGATATCCATAAACACTACTTTCTTGTAATTAGGATGAATATTCGCTTTCATGTTTTTCATCTCCTTCCGCCCTGAAATCCTTGAAATCAGAGTTATAAGAAACCATGTGTATACCACATAATTTACATTTCACATACAAATGAAATTATAGCAACTAACCCGGGAGAATGCAACCCACTATTTCTCTTTCAGATTGCTTATATCTTCCAACTATTTATTAGATACTGGCGTTTTTCTACTTTCTTCAGTCATCGTATTGAAGAAATCTTCATTTGTTTTCGTTTGACGAAGCATTCTGAAATAACGTTCAACAAAGTCTGGAATATCTGACATTGTTTTTCGCATTAACCATAACTTGTCCAGATGATCTTTTGGTATTAATAGATCTTCTTTACGTGTTCCAGAACGACGAATGTCAATTGCTGGGAAGATACGGCGTTCAGCTAATGAACGATCTAAGTGAAGTTCCATATTACCGGTACCTTTGAATTCCTCATAAATAACATCATCCATACGTGAGCCAGTGTCGATTAGAGCTGTTGCTAAAATTGTTAAACTTCCACCTTCTTCGATATTACGTGCAGCACCGAAGAATCGTTTTGGTCTATGGAATGCAGCAGGATCAATACCACCTGATAACGTACGACCACTTGGTGGAATAACTAAATTATACGCACGAGCAAGCCTAGTAATACTATCCATTAAAATAATTACATCTTTCTTGTGCTCTACTAGTCTCATTGCGCGCTCTAATACTAATTCAGCAACCTTTATATGACTATCCGGAGTTTCATCGAAAGTTGAACTTACAACATCTCCTTTTACAGAACGTTCAATGTCGGTTACCTCTTCTGGTCGCTCATCAATTAGCAATACAATTAGTTCAGCTTCTGGGTGATTTGTTGTGATGCTATTTGCAATTTCTTTTAATAACTCTGTCTTACCGGCTTTTGGAGGGGCAACAATTAAACCACGTTGACCAAATCCTACTGGGGAGATCATATCAATAATTCTTGTAGAAAACTTAGCAGGAGAAGTTTCAAGCTTCATTTGTCTATTAGGATATAATGCAGTTAATCCCGGGAAGTGAACTCGTTCTTTAGCATTCTCCGGATCATCTCCATTGACTGCTTCTACTTGAAGTAGACCAAAGTATCTTTCATTTTCCTTCGGTGGACGTACTTTTCCAGAAACCTTATCACCATTTCGCATATCAAAACGACGAATTTGAGATGCAGAAATATAAATATCTTCTGAACTAGGTGAATAATTAATTGGACGTAAGAATCCATATCCTTCTGAAGGGATAATTTCTAGTACACCTTCCATGAACATTAATCCATCTTTTTCTGCTTGTGCTTTAAGGATTGCAAAAATAAGTTCCTTTTTCGTTAATTTGCTGTAATACGAAATTTTCATTACCTTCGCGTGTTCATACAAATCTTTTAATTTCATGTTTTCTAATGCAGAGATTGTTAAACTCATATAACACCACTCTTTACTTTTATTCGTTCAAATTAGGGTTTTCTTAATTCGGAAGGTTATTTAGAAGGTTTTTTGAAGGAAACTTACATAAAGTATTACTCTTTAGTGTAACCTTTTCCCCTAAAAATATTCTAAGTAATTAGAATTAATAGGTTTACTATCTATTGAGATTATAATTCGAAAGAGTTTTTTATGCCAACTATTTTTCGACTAAACTATTTAATGACTCTTCCCCTTGGCAAATAAAGGAAAGAGTCATTATTCTACTAAATTAATATCTAGATTCCGATTTCGTTAACAAAGAATTTTGATTCATTATTAACCCTCATCAAAACCAAGCATTTAAGCTGTTTGATTATTTAATAACTAGGTTTGGTTTTTTGTTTAGGCTGTGACGTCCATCTACAAAACGAACAGTTCCTGATTTAGCACGCATAACTAATGATTGCGTAGAACCTACATTCCCTTTGTATTGTACACCTTTTAGTAATTCTCCATCAGTTACACCAGTAGCAGCAAAAATTGCGTCGTCACCCTTAACTAAATCGTCCATATATAATATACGGTTTGGATCTTCTATACCCATGCGTTTGCAACGTTCGATCTCTTCTTCATTTTGAGGTAATAACTTCCCTTGAAGTTCTCCACCTAAGCATTTTAAAGCAACTGCAGCGATAACTCCTTCTGGCGCTCCACCGCTTCCAAATAAAATATCAACACCTGTGTGATCAAAAGCTGTGTTAATTGCACCCGCAACATCACCATCGTTAATTAGTTTAATTCGAGCACCTGCTGAGCGAATTTCTTCAATTAACTTCGCATGACGTTCTCTATTTAATACTGTTGCAACGACTTCATTAATATTTTTTCCTTTTGCTTTTGCTACAGCTGTTAAGTTCTCAAGAACAGATGCATTGATATCAACTTTACCAACTGCTTCAGGTCCTACTGCAAGTTTCTCCATGTACATATCAGGAGCATGCAATAAATTGCCATGGTCAGCAATTGCAATAACTGCTAAAGCATTCCATCCACCAGATGCCACGATATTTGTACCTTCAAGTGGGTCAACTGCTACGTCCACTCTTGGACCATATCCATTGCCAAGTTTCTCACCGATATAAAGCATTGGAGCCTCGTCCATTTCGCCTTCTCCAATTACAACTGTTCCCTTCATAGGAATCGTATCAAATACATCACGCATTGCTGTTGTAGCAGCATCATCTGCTTCATCCTTTTTACCTAAACCCATCCATTTTGCAGATGCAAGTGCTGCTGCCTCTGTAACACGTACTAACTCCATTGATAAACTTCTTTCCATTCAAAACTCCCCCTTTGATGTAAATGAAAACTATCTAAATTATGTTATGAGTATGTAAACACCCAATTTTACGCATTTTTTAATTGTTCAACTTCTTGCTTGGTTAGCTGAACACGCCAAACATTAGCTCCTAATCCTAAAAGCTTTTCAACTAAATCCTCATATCCTCTATCAACATGCTCTAATCCAGTTAGTTCTGTTTTACCTTCTGCAATCAAGCCAGCTATAACTAAAGCTGCTCCAGCACGTAAATCACTTGCTTTTACACGGCCGCCTTGTAACTGTGAAGGACCAGAAATAATTGCCGTACTACCTTCGACTTTAATTGTTGCACTCATTCTTCCAAGCTCATCAATATGCTTAAATCTTGCACCATAAATTGTATCAGTAATAACGGCTGTCCCATTTGCCTTCGTTAACAGCACAGAAAACGGCTGCTGTAAGTCAGTTGGAAATCCAGGATAAACTAATGTTTTGATATCTACTGATTTTAGTTCTTTATTTGATCCTGAAACGATAATTTGATCGTCATTCGTATCAATATCTATATTCATTTCTCTCATTTTCGCTATAAGTGATTCCAAATGGTGTGGAATAACATTATCAACAATAACCTTGTCCCCTTCTTGCACAGTTGCAGCAGCTAATATTGCATAAGTTCCTGCTTCAATGCGATCAGGGATAATTGTATGTGTACAGCCAGATAGTGATTCTACTCCATCAATTCGAATTACATCAGTACCAGCACCTTTAATTTTAGCACCCATACTTGTTAATAAAGTAGCTACATCGACAATCTCAGGCTCTTTTGCAGCGTTTTCAATAACAGTTCTACCATTTGCTAAAACCGCTGCTAACATGATATTAATCGTTGCACCAACACTCACAACATCTAAGTATATACGTGCACCCTTTAGTTCTTCTGCCCTCAAATAGATTGCACCTTGCTCATTTGTTACTTTTGCACCTAATGCTTCAAAACCTTTTATATGTTGATCAATAGGTCTTGGTCCAAGATAACATCCCCCTGGTAAGCCTATAACCGCTTGCTTAAATCTACCTAACATTGCACCCATTAAATAATAAGACGCACGCAATTTTTTTACTTTCCCACTTGGAAGTGGCATTGCAACCATATTTGATGGATCTATCATTATTTTTTCATCAGATACTGCTACTTGACCACCTATTTCCTCTAAAAGGTCACATAGTGTTTGAACATCTGAAATAGAAGGAACTCCTTCAAGTGTTACAGGTGAGCTTGCTAAAATAGTTGCTGGGATTAAAGCCACTGCACTATTTTTGGCACCGCTAACACGAATTGTCCCTTTTAAAGGTATACCGCCTTCTAATACAAGCTTTTCCATAGTATACTCCCTTCTAAATGAGCAGAAGAAAATAGTAGAGAAGTAAAGTTTTTAAACTTCTCAACTGTCGAATAGTTTTTACCTATTTTCTCCAAAATTCTACTTCTCTAATCTTAGTTTATACGAGAGCTACAGTCTAATGTAAAGACTTTTGCTTCGGTTTTGTTATTTACAATATCTTGAATTTCAATAAAAATTCAGTAAAACCTTTAAATAAATTTTGATTAGTTAACAAAGTAGAAATAGATATTTGGTAATTTCTTAACTAGACCTAAACTAATTCTAATCATTATTATCTTATATCTTCAAGTCTAAATGAAAAAACATATAAATTTATTGCTAAAAACGGCTTTGTTAAACAAGAAAACCGTCTAAACATAATTTAGACGGCTTAATTTATTATAATATAACATATTTCAAGCTAAAAAACTTAAAATATTATGCTTTGTTACTAGTACCGAACTCACGGATCTTGCCAGCTACTGTTGCGATAATTGCTTCGCGACCTGGTCCAAGAACTTTACGTGGGTCGTATTGTTTTTGATCATTTGCAACAAATTCACGAACAGCTTTATTGAATGCAATTTGGTTCTCAGTGTTTACGTTAATTTTTGCAGTTCCACGAGCGATTGCTTTTTGAATTTGTTCAGTTGGGATTCCAGTTCCACCGTGTAAAACTAATGGTACATTAGTCTCGTTACCGATTTGTTCCATTTCGTCGAAACCTAATTTAGGTTCACCTTTGTATGGTCCATGAACAGAACCTAAAGCTGGAGCTAAGCAATCAATGCCAGTACGCTCAACTAGTTCTTTACACTCTGCTGGGTTAGCATAAATAATGTCTCCAACAACGTGATCTTCTTGTCCACCAACAGTTCCTAATTCAGCTTCAACAGATACACCATGAGAATGAGCGTAGTCTACAACTTTTTTAGTTGTTTCAACATTTTGTTCAAATGGATCGTGAGAAGCATCAATCATAACTGAAGTAAATCCAGCGTCAATCGCAGCTTTACATGCTTCATAGCTTGAACCATGATCAAGATGAATTGCTACAGGTACAGTAATTTTTAAATCAATTAATAAACCTTCTACCATCTTTACAACAGTATTAAATCCACCCATGTATTTAGCTGCACCTTCAGAAACACCAAGAATTACAGGTGATTGTTCTTTTTCAGCTGCAGTAAGAATAGCAAAAGTCCACTCTAAGTTATTAATATTGTATTGACCAACAGCGTATTTACCTTCTTTTGCTTTATTAAGCATTTCAGTCATAGATACTAAAGGCATTTTAAGCCCTCCTTATATACTCTTTTATGAAAATTAATCTGCACCCATAATTTTACTAACAAGAATAGAATGCTACAAACTGTTCTTTATTATGTAAATTATTAGGTATTTATATCACAACATAAGAATACAAAAAATGAAATGAAAACACAACAAATATCATCAAATGTTCGTATTATCGTAACATTTTGGATAATTAAACGCTATTTCAACCGGCTTTATTCGGTATTTCCGAAAACGCTTTCAATTTATAGATAAAATTAAAAGCAGATGGTCCGCTACCCATCTGCTATTTTACTGCTGAGATTGTGGTTGTGAAGTATGCTCCCTAACAACCTTTTTAATTTCATCAATATCAAATGGTTTTGGAAAATATTGTAGTGCTCCTAACTTTTTAGCTTCTTCAATAATATCGAGTTCACCATAAGCCGTCATCAATATAACTTTAATATCTTTATTAATTTCTTTGATTCGCTTTAGAATCTCCACTCCGTCCATACCTGGTATTTTCATATCAAGAATAACTAAGTCGGGACAATCCTTCACTACAATATCAATTGCTTGAAAACCATTAGCTGCCTGAAATACCTCATAGCCTTCTTTTTTGAAAATTTCGTGTAAAAGCAAACGAATTCCGTACTGATCGTCTACTATAAGTAATTTACTTCCCAAAAATAGTACCACCTTTCTTGTCCAGATAACGTTCTTAAAAAAACACAAATTCCCCTAAATTTTTACATTCTACTTAAAAACCTTTTTTCCTGCATTTGTTTGGAAATTTTTCAAAAAAATTACTTTTTTAAATTTTTTTGTATCTATCTAAATTACAGTATAATGGTTAGACCATACTTTTATAAGAGGGAGTATTACTTAATGTTAAAAATTTTTTCGACACAATTGAATGGAGTTTTTCAAAAAATAGTTAAACAAGAGGAAGTATTTGAAGAAGCTTCACGCTTCCTAGCACAGGCAGTTATAGGCGAAGGATGCGTTTATGTTCATGGTACAAAAGAATTTGCCGGTATTGTTTCAGAAATAACTGATGGTGCAGAACAAAACGACTCAATTAAACCTTTATTGATTAACGGGGAGATCCAGTCATTATCTCCAGTAGATCGAGTACTTTTATTTACAAGACAGACGGATGATCAAGAAGCTATTCTTCTTGCTAATAAACTATCAGAATCAAACATTGGTTTAGTGATCGTCTCTACCACGATTAACGGAGAAGACCATTTATCAGAGCTAGCTGATGTATTTATTAACTATGAATTAACAAGAAAGCTTGTTCCAACTGACGAGGGAGACCGTATCTGTTTACCTACCCTACTTACAGGATTATTTATTTATCACTGCCTACTACTTACAATGAGTGAAATCCTATCAGATTTCGACTGAAAAATAATTCTAAAATAACAAAAACACCCAACATAATTTTAATAAAATCTGTTGGGTGTTTTTTATTTCATTACCCTCTGTTTTGTAATGATGCTCCTACAAAATCTCTGAATAATGGTTGTGGTCTATTTGGACGAGAAATAAACTCTGGGTGGAATTGAGAAGCTACAAACCATGGGTGATTTGGTAACTCAATAATTTCTACTAAACGACCATCTGGGCTAGTACCTGAGAAGATAAATCCTTCTTGTTCCATTTGTTGACGGTATTCATTATTGAACTCATAACGATGACGGTGACGTTCGTAAACAACTTCTTCTCCGTATGCTTCGTATGCTTTTGAACCTTCAACTAATTTACATGGGTATAAACCTAATCGTAATGTACCACCTAAATCTTCTACATCTTTTTGTTCTGGTAATAAATCGATAATTGGATAGTTAGTAGTAGGATCGATTTCAGCTGAGTGAGCACCTTTTAATCCTAAAACATTTCTAGCAAATTCAATTGACGCAATTTGCATACCTAGACAAATTCCTAAGAATGGTACGTTATTTTCACGAGCAAATTGTGCAGTTAAGATTTTGCCTTCTACACCACGGTCTCCGAATCCACCTGGTACAAGAATTCCATCTACACCGCTTAAAAGTTCATTTACATTAGCTGATGTAACTTCTTCTGCATTAATCCATTTAATTTCAATTTCGCTATCAAAAGCATATCCTGCGTGCTTTAATGCCTCTGCTACTGAAATATATGCATCTTGTAACTCTACATATTTACCAACAAGAGCGATTTTTGTTGATTTAGTTAAGTTTTTAACTTTGTCTACTAAAGAAATCCACTCTGTCATATCTGCTTCATTTGTTTGTAGTTTTAAATGATTACATGCGATACTGTCTAATCCTTGTGCTTGTAATGCTAATGGGATTTCGTAAAGAGTATCTGCATCTACACATTCGATTACATCTTTAGCATCTACATCACAGAATTGAGCAATTTTATCTTTCATTTCTTGTGGTACAGATGTTTCTGAACGTAATACGATGACATTTGGTTGAATACCAATGCTACGAAGTTCTTTTACACTGTGTTGAGTTGGTTTTGTTTTTAACTCACCAGCAGCTTTAATATAAGGTAGAAGTGTACAGTGAACATACATTACGTTGTCACGACCTACATCGCCTTTAATTTGACGAATAGCTTCGATAAAAGGTAATGACTCGATATCACCAACTGTTCCACCGATCTCAGTGATAACAACATCAGCATTCGTTTCGCGACCCGCACGGAAAACTTTATCCTTAATCTCATTTGTAATATGTGGGATAACTTGTACAGTTCCTCCTAGGTAATCTCCACGACGTTCTTTTTGTAATACCGTAGAATAAACTTTACCACATGTTACATTGTTGAATTTAGTAACGTTAATATCAACAAATCTTTCATAATGACCTAAGTCTAAGTCTGTTTCTGCACCGTCATCTGTTACGAAAACTTCACCATGTTGGTATGGACTCATTGTTCCTGGATCTAAGTTAATGTACGGATCGAACTTTTGAATTGTTACATTTAATCCTCTGTTTTTTAGAAGTCGTCCTAAAGATGCTGCAACAATCCCTTTACCAAGAGAAGAAACTACGCCACCTGTTACAAAAATATACTTTGTCATAATTGAGCCCCTTTCATTTTTAGCATTCGTATTTTATTTTTCCTTACAAGAAATTACAAAGCTAAACCTTTATAAAAAATTATTTAATAACATTTTATATGCATGCTTTATTGTCATCCAAAACTGGGTTTTTTCATGCAAATTTTTAACATTTGAATCTAAAGCAAACATTTCATTTATTGTTTTATTACAAAGTATTTGTAAAAAAACAAAGACGCCCCCTATTTAAAATAGGGAGCGTCAAAATATATTTCGTTCTTTTTAAAGAGCCCAATAAGAATTCTACTCATTCAGTACTTAAAAGTCAAGAACTTATCGTTCTTCTTCCTCTTCAAATTCATCTAATTCTTCATCTTCTTCATCTTCTAGCTCTAAATCTTCATCATCTATTTCAAGGTCTTCATCATCTTCATCGATTTCTTCGTCATCAAACTCATCAGTTTCATCATCTTCAACTAGATCTTCATCTAACTCGTCTAATTCAAGTTCTTCCTCTTCAAAATCATCTTCTTCAGATGCGTCATAATCTTCGAACTCATCTTCTTCTTCCACTTGTTTACGTTTCTTCTTAGGTTTTGCAACAGGTAATACTTCTTCTTCAGCTTGATCATATGGATACCAAGCACGTAATCCCCAACGAGTTTCACCTAAACATACGAAACGGCCATCAATATTTAATTCTGTATAAAATTGAGGAAGTTTTTCTAATAGTGCCTCTCTAGTTACACCTAAAACTGTTGCCATTTTGTCAACTAAATCATAAAAAGAAATAGGTTCCTTTGTTTCAGAAAATAGTTCATACGCCATTTCAATAAGCGATAATTCTTTTAATTGCTCTTCCGAGTATTGCTTTAAACTCAAGGTAAGCACTCCTTTAAAAATAATATTTTCACCATAATTTAATAACATTATGTATAAATTTTACTAGTTAGCTATAAAATACATATCTTTCATTATAAACAAAACTAAGTTAAATATGCTAGCACCTTGTCTATATTTTTCAATATTAGATTAATTTTTCGCGAAAATAGTAAAATGAGCGTCTAAAAAGACGCCCATTCTACCTAGATCCAGTCACTTGCCCCTTTTTCTGTCTTAAAGTAGGACAAACGGTTTTTTGCATTCCTTTTTTACATATTTCTACGGTATTGTCCGCCTACTTCATATAATGCTTGAGTGATTTGTCCTAAACTAGCAACGCGAACAGTATTCATTAGCTCTTCGAATAAATTGCCATTTTGACGAGCAACTTGTTTTAATTGTTCTAGAGCGACTTGTGCATCTGATTTATGTTTCACTTGGAATTGCTCCACATGATCAATTTGCGATTGTTTTTCTTCGTAGCTTGATCTAGCGATTTCCATTGAATTGATTGATTCCATTTGTTCGTTAGGATTAATGTAAGAGTTTACACCTATGATTGGAAGTTCACCATTATGTTTAAGTGTTTCATAATAAAGTGACTCTTCTTGAATTTTGCCACGTTGATATTGAAGCTCCATCGCACCTAATACGCCACCACGGTCACTGATTCTTTCAAACTCTTTTAAGACTGCTTCTTCTACTAAGTCTGTTAGCTGCTCAATGATAAATGATCCTTGGATTGGATTTTCATTTTTCGATAGGCCATTTTCTTTTTGAATAATAAGCTGAATCGCCATTGCTCGACGTACAGATTCCTCAGTAGGAGTTGTAACAGCTTCATCATATGCATTTGTATGAAGTGAGTTACAGTTATCATATAAAGCCAGTAATGCTTGTAAAGTTGTACGAATATCATTAAATGCCATCTCTTGAGCATGTAATGAGCGACCTGATGTTTGAACATGGTATTTAAGTTTTTGGCTACGTTCAGATGCACCATATTTTTCTTTCATCGTAACAGCCCAAATTCTTCTCGCTACACGTCCTATTACAGAGTACTCAGCATCAAGTCCATTACTAAAGAAGAACGATAAATTATGTGCAAAATCATCGATTTTCATGCCTCGACTTAAATAATATTCAACGTAAGTGAATCCATTTGATAAAGTGAATGCAAGTTGTGAAATCGGATTTGCTCCAGCTTCAGCAATATGGTATCCAGAAATTGAAACTGAATAATAATTACGAACACTGTTATCAATAAAATACTGTTGTATATCGCCCATCATTTTTAAAGCGAATTCTGTTGAGAAAATACATGTATTTTGCCCTTGATCCTCTTTTAAAATATCAGCTTGAACAGTACCACGAACTTTTTGTAAAGTTACTCTCTTTATTTCTGTAAATTCTTCAACTGTTAAAATACGGCCTAATTCTTTTTCTTTTATTTCAACTTGTTGATGGATAGCAGTATTTAAGAACATAGCTAAAATAATTGGTGCTGGACCATTAATTGTCATAGAAACAGATGTTGAAGGACTACATAAATCAAAACCATTGTAAAGCTCAATCATATTATCTAAAGTACATACATTTACTCCACTCTCACCAATTTTCCCAAAAATATCAGGACGGATTGCTGGGTCTTCTCCGTATAGAGTTACTGAATCAAATGCTGTACTTAAACGTTTAGCTGGGTCATTCTCACATAGATAGTGGAATCGTTTATTTGTTCTGCTTGGAGGTCCCTCACCAGCAAATTGTCTCTTCGGATCTTCATCTTGACGCTTGAATGGGAATACTCCTGCTGTAAATGGGAAATATCCAGGTACGTTTTCTTTCGCTACCCATCTTAATAAATCTCCATAATCTCGATAAGTAGGTACAGATACTTTCGGTATTTTTGTGCCCGATAAAGTTGTAGTTGTTAATTCAACTTTAATTTCTTTATCTCTAATTTTTTGAATTAGTAGATCTTGTGAATATGCTTCTTTAATCAATTTAAAATGATTTAGAGCCTGTTTTGTAGATGGAGCAAGAGATTCTTCAAATTTATTTTTCAAATCTATTAATGTATGTTTTGCATCTTCAATATTTTGTGACTCTATTTCAGATAGCGTTCCTTCAATTTGATAAAGCTTTGAAGCTTTTGCTGCCTCAACTTCAGTGTTTTCGTGATAGTTTCTTACAGTTTCTGCAATTTCTCTTAAATAAAAACGACGATTACTTGGAATAATGACATGTTGTTTCTCAACATTACCCGGCTTAATATATGTCGTACTCCACTCATTTGTAGTGTGTTTTTCAATTGATTTTGTTAAAGCTAAAAATAAATTATTAGTTCCTGCATCGTTGAACTGGCTAGCGATTGTTCCGTATACAGGCATTGTAGCGATATCATCATGGAAAAGATGGCGGCTACGTTGATATTGTTTTTGAACAAGACGTAGTGCATCTTCTGAGCCTTGACGTTCAAATTTATTAATTGCAATCAAATCAGCAAAGTCAATCATATCAATTTTTTCTAATTGAGAAGGTGCTCCAAATTCACTTGTCATAACATATAGATGAATATCACTGTACTCAGTAATTGCAGCATCACCTTGACCAATACCACTTGTCTCAACAAAAATAACGTCAAAATCAGCTGATTTTAAGATTGAAATAGTATCCTCTAATGCATTTGAAATTTCAGATTGACTATCTCGAGTAGCTAAACTTCTCATATACACATTTGGATGGTGAATTGAATTCATACGAATACGATCACCTAATAGTGCCCCACCTGTTTTACGTTTTGTTGGATCAATTGAAACAATACCGATTGTTTTTTCTGGAAACTCTTGAATAAAACGGCGTACTAGCTCATCTGTTAATGAACTCTTACCCGCTCCACCAGTACCAGTCATACCAATTACTACACTTTTACTAGTTTCTGATTTTTCTAATGTTGCGGCCATCTCTAAGCTTGAATCTAGAGAGCCTTTATTTTCAGCTAAAGTAATAAATCTAGCAATTTCTTTATGATTTGTAGCAGATAGTTTTTGAACCTTTTCTATGTCCTTTAAAGGCGGAAGAAAATCTGTGCTTTGTAACATATGATTAATCATTCCTTGAAGTCCCATTATACGGCCATCTTCAGGTGAATAGATTTTAGTGATTCCGTATTCTTCTAGCTCCTCTTGCTCTTTAGGCAGAATTACTCCACCGCCGCCACCAAATAACTTGATGTGAGAAGCGCCTCTTTCTTGAAGCAAGTCGTACATATATTTAAAGTACTCCATATGTCCACCTTGGTAGGATGAAATTGAAATACCTTGTACATCCTCTTGAATTGCTGCGTTAATAATTTCTTCAACTGAACGGTTATGGCCTAAATGAACAACTTCAACGCCATTTTCTTGCAATAATCTTCTAATCATATTGATTGACACGTCATGGCCATCAAATAAGCTTGATGCAGTAACGAAACGAATCTTGTGCTTAGCTTGATACTTTTCTACCATACTAATCATCCCCCAGAATTATAATTGCCTTTTTTGTAAAAGAAAACTTGGTAAAGGGCTATCCATATTCCTTGTACCAAGCGATCCTAATCATTCGTAATGCGAAAAGAAGAATAAATATTATTTTTTATAGCATTCTTGAGATTACTAGTCTTTGAATTTCTTGTGTTCCTTCATAGATTTGAGTGATTTTAGCATCTCTCATAAAGCGTTCCACCGGATAATCCTTCGTATATCCATAGCCACCGAAAACTTGTACTGCCTCTGTTGTAACCTTCATCGCAGTATCTCCTGCAAGTAATTTAGACATAGCAGATTCCTTACCATATGGAAGTCCATTAGATTCTAACCATGCTGCTTGATAAGTTAATAGACGAGAAGCTTCGATACTTGTAGCCATATCAGCAAGTTTAAATGAGACACCTTGTTGAGCAATAATTGGTTTACCAAATTGAACACGCTCTTTAGCATAATCAACTGACGCATCTAAAGCACCTTGTGCAATTCCAACAGCTTGAGCAGCGATTCCATTTCTACCACCATCAAGAGTTTGCATCGCAACTTTAAATCCTTTACCCTCTTCACCTAATAGATTTTCAGCTGGGATACGGCATTCTTCAAAGATAATTTCAGTTGTTGGCGATGAACGAATACCTAATTTACTTTCTTTCTTACCAACTGAAAAACCTGGTGTATCACTTTCAACGATAAATGCAGAAACTCCGTGTTTATTTGTAGGATCAGTCACAGCAAATACTACGTAAATTTCCGCTTCTCCACCGTTAGTAATAAATATTTTTGAACCATTTAATATATATTCGTTTCCTTCTTTTCTAGCAGTCGTTCTCATACCACCAGCATCTGACCCAGATCCAGGTTCGGTTAATCCATAAGCACCGATTTTTGTTCCTTGTGCTAACGGTTTTAAGAATTTTTGTTTTTGTTCTTCAGTACCAAATTTATATATCGGCCAACTAGCTAATGAAGTGTGAGCTGATAAAGTTACACCTGTTGAAGCACAAACTCTAGAAAGCTCTTCAACCGCGATAACGTAAGCTAAATAATCACTACCGATTCCACCATATTCCTCTGGGAATGGAATACCTGTTAATCCCAACTCAGCCATTTGATCAAAAATTGAGCGATCAAATTTTTCATGCTCATCACGCTCAGCAGCTGACGGAGCAACCTCATTTCTAGCAAAATCTCTTACCATTTTACGAATCATTTCATGTTCTTCACTTAAACGAAATTGCATAGATCATTTCCCCCAATTTTTGCTAGGACAAGAATCACAATTAAATGAGAGGTTTTTATTGAAGATAATTATTTTATATCCTATTCCCCTTAACTTAATTGCTCCCTTATCACTGCCTTGTTGTTTTTGTCGATTTTTGTAAGCGTTAACAAAATATTTTATACTTTAACTAAAAAGATAGTCTACTTCGTATAATATTAGACAAAAATCTGAAAATTCCTGTTATTTTTTGTAGAAAAATTTTTAAGTCTAGAAGGAAGGAAAAACAGGATCAAGTTAATAGGCAAAAATAGAAATGCAAAAAAAATAACAGCTTAAGGGAGGTAGTACTTAGGTAGAGGGAAATAATTCCCTCCATACCTTTCCTGCTCTTCCCATACCCTGCTATTCTTGCTTTTCCCTCTTATCGTACCTCTACTAAGACTGCGTCTCCTTGACCACCACCGCTGCAGATTGCAGCAATTCCTAGGCCTCCGCCTCTTGCTTTAAGAGCATTAATTAATGTTACGATGATTCTTGCACCACTTGCTCCAATTGGATGCCCTAGAGCAATAGCTCCACCATTTACATTTATTTTTTCTAAAGGTATATCCGCAATTTTCGCACTTGCTAAAACGACTGCTGCGAATGCTTCGTTAATTTCAATTAAGTCTATATCTGACATCTTTTTATTTGTTTTTTGTAATAATTTTTGAATGACATATCCTGGAGTTCTAGGGAAGTCCTTTGCTTCTACAGCCATTGATTCTGTTGCAACGATTGTAGCTAGAGGTAAGTAGCCATTTAGTTTTGCTTCTTCCTCACTCATTAATAAAAGTGCTGCACCTGCGTCATTTAATCCAGGTGCATTTCCAGCTGTTATTGTACCGTCGCGATCAAATGCTGGTGATAGCTTAGCTAGTTTTTCAATAGTAGTATCTTCCCTTGGACACTCGTCTACTTCTATTTTGGTTACGACTCCTTTTTTGCCAACTGACTCAATCGTTACAATCTCTTCTTCAAATTTACCTGTTTTAATCGATTCAACCGCAAGTTGTTGACTTCGAAGTGCCCACTCATCTTGTTGCTCACGAGATATATCTTCAATTTTGGCAACTTCACTTCCGTATGTGCCCATATGAACACCAGTAAATGAACAAGTTAAGCCATCCACTAGAAGGCCGTCCTTTAATTCTGTGTTCCCCATTTTATTCCCCCATCTTATAGAGGTTTGATAAAAGGGTGTATTACTCATGGATTCCATTCCACCTGCAACAATACGTTTACTTTCACCAGATCGTATCAATAAATCAGAAAGCATAACACTACGCATACCAGAAGCACATACTTTATTTATTGTTTCTGATCTCGTTTCCCAAGGTAATCCTGCATTACGAAGTGCTTGTCTTGAAGGTAATTGTCCTTGTCCACCTTGTAAAACTGTTCCCATTATTACATCATCAATTAATTCTAATGGATGGTTAACACGGTTCAATGTCTCTTTAATTGCGATACCACCTAACTGGGCGGCACTAAAGCCCTTTAATGCGCCTCCAAAACGTCCGATTGGTGTACGAACTGCACTTACTATAACTGTTTTACTCATCCCAATTTCCCCCTTAAAGTTTTATCTATTTCTCCTCTATAATAAAATCCTATAATCTATCAATTCACTAAATAAAAAGGCGGTTTAAAACGCTGCCTGGCAGTCTGAAAGGTGTACAAGTTGCACACCTTCCACTGCTATTTTATGAAGATTGAAAAGTTATAGAACTTTTATGAAGCCTGGTTTTGTTTGTCACCAAAAATCGATAACTCTAAAAGCTCTGCTATATCTAGTGTTTTTACATTTTCTTCGACTTCTTTTGCTTTTGTTCCATCAGATAGCATTGTTAAGCAATAAGGACAACCTGTTCCAATTACATTTGGACTAACTGCAAGTGCTTGTTCAGTACGTGTTACATTAATACGATTACCAACATGCTCTTCCATCCACATTAATCCTCCACCCGCTCCACAGCACATACCTGTTTCACGATTACGCTCCATTTCGACTAGTTTGACGCCAGGAATTGCACGAAGAATATCCCTAGGAGCTTCATAAACTTCATTGTATCGACCTAAATAGCATGAATCATGGTAAGTAATCACTTCATTTACTTGATGAACTGGCTTCAACTTACCTTCTTTAACCAATTGAGATAATAATTCTGTATGATGATAAACTTCTATTGATAAACCAAAATCAGGATATTCATTTTTAAATGTGTTATAAGCATGCGGGTCAATTGTTACTAATTTGCTTACTCCCGCTTTTTCAATTTCTGCGATATTATTACTTGCTAACTCTTGGAATAAGAATTCTTGACCTAATCGTCTAGGTGTATCACCAGAATTTTTCTCTTTATTACCTAAAATTGCAAACTTAATTCCAGCTTCATTCATTAGTTTCGCAAATGCTAATGCGATTTTTTGGCTACGGTTATCATATGAACCCATTGCACCAACCCAGAATAAGTACTCAATTTCTTCTCCAGCTTTCTGAGCTTCTTTTACTGTTGGGATATGGATACTTTCATCAAGTTCTCTCCAGTTTTCACGGTCTTTACGATTTAACCCCCATGGGTTTCCTTGACGTTCGATATTTGTCATTGCACGTTGAGCATCTGGTTGCATCTTACCTTCTGTTAAAACTAAATAACGACGTAAATCAATTACCTTTTCAACATGCTCATTCATTACTGGACATTGATCTTCACAGTTACGGCAAGTTGTACATGCCCAAATCTCTTCCTCAGTAATTACGTCACCAATTAAACTTGGACTATATTCCAATGTTGCTGCTGATTCTTGTTTTCCTTGTGAAGCAAATGCTAATTGATTTCCTTTTGTTTTAGAAAATGCAACTGTTGGAACCCAAGGTGCGCGAGACGTTACAACAGCCCCTGTTTCAGTTAAATGATCACGAAGTTTTAAAATTAAATCCATCGGTGATAGCATTTTTCCAGTTGCAGTAGCTGGACATACATTAGTACAACGACCACATTCAACACAAGCATATAAGTCAATTAACTGTGATTGACGGAAGTCGCTGATTTTTCCAACACCGAATGTCTCTTGTGTTTCATCTTCAAAATCTATTTTTTCTAATTTTCCTGCTTTCGTTAAACGATTAAAATACACGTTCGCTGGACCAGCAAGTAAATGTGCGTGTTTTGATTGAGGTACATATACTAAGAACGTTAAAAGTGAAATTAAGTGAGTCCACCAAGCAACATAAAATAATGAAATTGATAAAGGCTTACTAATACCGTTAAAAATTGTTGCAATTAATGATGCGATTGGTTCGTGAAAGCTCGTTGCTTCACCATGCCAAATGATTCCCATGCCATTACCAAATAGTGTTGATAACATTAATAAACCAATAAAAATAAGAACTAAACCGCTTTTCCAACCTCTTTTTAGTCGAACTAACTTTTCAATATATCGTCTATGGAAGGCCCAAACAACTGCCACCAATATTAGTAACGCAATGATTTCTTCAAAAAATGTAAATGCACCATACAAAGGTCCAAGAGGTAAATGTGCGCTAGGAACAAGACCTCTTATAATAAAGTCTAAAGCCCCTGCTTGAACTAAAATGAATCCATAAAAGAATAACAAATGAATAAATCCACTTTTCTTATCCTTCAAAAGCTTTTTTTGTCCAAAAACATTGACCCAAATTTTTTGAAAACGTTCTTTCAAATTTCTTTCAAATTCTTCTTTTTTACCTAATTTGATGTAGGCAAGTCTTGTTTGAATCAGGTAAATGAATAAATAAATTGCATAAACTGTAATTGCCACAAACCCTAGTGCGTTCAAATACAAAAGTGCATGATTCATGTTGTATTCCTCCCCCAATTTTCCCGGTTATAAAGAAAACGCTTACTGTTTAAAAATTTATAACCATAATAATATTCAGAAAATATATAATTTAATTATATTATGAATGACTATTCAGTCAAATACTTTTTCATTTTAAATTGGCTCTTTTTCATATTCTTCAATGTAAATGGTCATACTATCATCACGTAAAAGGTAAAGGAGTTTAATTATATGATTCTTTGCATTTGCTTAATTGCTCTACTCTTTCTTATACTCCTTGCTAGCTTAGATCTTTATTTTGGTTATAAAGCTTTTCATAAATATGATAAAACTTGTCCATTTAAAAAAAGATATAGTGAAACAATGTTAATAACAGATGGTAATGATTTGTACAAGCATCTTCTAGACGATATAAAAGAAGCAAGTAGTAGCATTTCTATGCTTTTTTATATTGTTCGAAATGATGATACATCCGAAAAATTTTTATCATTACTTGAAAGAAAAGCCCAGGAAGGATTACAAGTACGCTTGCTTGTTGATTGGATCGGAAGTTTTAGACTAAAGCATAAAAGAATAAAAAAACTAAAAGAAAATGGTGTGGAAGTACTTTTTAATCGGAGAACTGGATTTCCTTATACTCTCTATCGGTTTCAACATCGTAACCATCGTAAGATTACAGTAATAGATCAAAAAACCGGCTATTTTGGTGGTTTTAATATTGGCAAAGAATATATTGGTTTTGATGAAGACTTAGGTTATTGGAGAGATTATCATATTCGAATGACAGGAGAAGGTGTAAAAGATTTACACACTCAATTTTTAATTGACTGGGTTAGAAGTGGAGGAGAATCCTTTACGTTAATTAATGATGATGAATTAGCAAAAGGAGAAATCGAGCACCACTTCTATTCGTCGGACTTTGTACGCATTGAGAACCTATATAAAGATTTAATAGATCAGGCAAAAAAACATATTTACATCGGTACACCTTATTTTATTCCAACAAAAAAATTGATGAACGCACTTCTTGCAGCTCTTAATCGAGGCGTCCATATATGCGTAATGGTGCCTGAAAAAGAAGACCATAGACTTGTTAAAGAGGCAAGTTTTCCACATCTCCTTTTAATTTTAGAAGGTGGTGGGGAAGTTTTTCATTATCAGAAAGGGTTCTTTCATGCCAAAGTACTACTCATCGATGACCGTTGCTGTGATGTAGGGTCCGTTAACTTTGATCGTAGAAGTCTTTGCATAAATGATGAATGGAGCTGTATTTTTTCAAGTGAGTCTTTCATAATGAAGATTAAAGAAATATTTACAAAGGACTTAGAACGCTCAAAATCTTATCCTACCCAGCATTATAAAAACACAACATTCTTATGGAAGTGTCGCAAGCTTTTATCTAAGCTTCTTTCTCCATTAATGTAATCCTTTTTACACGCACAAAAACCAAGGTAGAGGTGAACAAATTATGATTATTCGATTTGGATATGTATCACATGCATTATCATTATATAATTGTTCACCTGCAAAAACTCTTACATTTACTCGTTATAAAGCCCTTAATCAGGAAGAACGTTTAGAGAAATTAATTTATGTTACATCACAAAATATCGAAAATACGTCTAGAGCACTTCATTACAATGTGGGACAACAAATTCCTTTATATAGAATGTCCTCTTCAATGGTCCCTTTGGCGACTCATCCAGATGTAGAATTTGATTATATAAATATTTTTCACAAACAATTTAAAGAAATAGGTGATTTTATCAAGAAGCATGAATTAAGAGTTAGTTTTCATCCTAACCAATTCACGCTTTTTACAAGTGATAAACCTCATATTACTGATAATGCTGTGATTGATATGGAATACCATTATAAAGTTCTTGAAGCAATGGGTATTTCAGACCAAAGCGTCATTAATATACATATTGGAGGAGCGTATGGAAATAAAGAGCTTGCGATTCAACGCTTTTATGAAAATATAAAAAAGCTCCCTACTCACATTAAAAAACAAATGACGTTAGAAAATGACGATAAAACGTATAATACAACTGAAACACTAATGGTTTGTAAAGACGAAGGTATTCCGCTCATATTTGACTATCATCATCATATGGCAAACTTATGTGAAGAACCTTTAGAGAAATTATTACCCCTTATATTTTCTACTTGGGAGCATACATATTTGAAGCCTAAAATTCATATTTCATCTCCGAAATCCGATAAAGAGTTTAGATCACATTCAGATTTAATTGATCTTGATTTTATTAAGCCCTTTTTTGACATCGTCAGATCAATTGGAAGTGATATCGATATAATGATTGAATCGAAAAAAAAGGATTTAGCTCTATTACAATTAATGGAAGATATAGCGAAATGGAGAGGTTATAAGCGAATAAGTGGTGGTATGATCGAAGTTACTTAAAGTTGAGTACCAAAGACATAACAGATGGAAATAAAGAGGTCATGATAGCATTTAAAAAGTTCATTTATACTTACGTAGCCCTTTAGGAAGTTTAACTTACCTTGAGGGTTTTTTTTGGCTTTAAAGTCGGTCATGGTAGAGCTACCAATGTATTCATAAAGATTGATCATGGTGTATTGAAGGTTATTCATGAGCATTTGAGCAGTATTTCCTAAGCCTTTATTCTTTCATGGGGTTAGTATTGTTATTTATATAAAAAACACTCAGATTATTAATCTGAGTGTTTTTCATTACCATTTTGCCAACCATTATTGTACTTGTTCTCGTTTTGATTGTTTTTATAACGATTATTGCATCCATGGCAGCTTTCTTTATTTCCATTTCTTCCTTGATCATTATTACTTCTTCTTAATTCGCGGTCATCATTATAGTCATTTTTTTTTTTGTCTTGATGCTTTTCATAGTTGTTGTATTGTTTCTTTTGATTTTGATTCGATGATTCATGGTGTTCATTTTGATTTTTATGATTCCATTGACCCTGTTTATTTCCCCAGTGCTCATCTTGATGTCTATTGTTCTGAACTTCTTTAGAATGACCATTATCATTATTTTTTTCTTGTTCGATTGTAGGTGACTTTAAACTAGATTTATCTTTGTTATTGGTTTCGCCTTTTGTCACTTTCGTTGTTGTATTAGAATTAAAACTTTTTTCTTGTTTATTTTGATTTTGGCTATGATTTTGAGTTTTAACCTTTGGCTGATCTAGTTCCTTAGAATTTGGGACATTAATATGATTATTACTATCTTGAATATCCTTCAATTCATGATTTAGTTCACTTTGTTTATTTTCAAATTCTTTTTTCATCTCACCAGTTAATTTGATTGTCTCATCTGGTTCAATTACTTTAGATTTCTCCATTTCATCAACTAAATCATCCATAACTAAATGTAGGGGCTCATTTTTCCAGTTATCCATTTTGTCGATCAATTGTTTACCTTGTTCATTGTGACCCTTTAATGCAATGACCTTTAACTGTTTGTCCAATATTAAAGATACCTTTGCCTCTGAGTTAATCGTAACCTTCCCTGCTGCCAATGCTTCATTGTTGTTCAAATTTACAAATATAAAAGAAAAAAGAATTAATCCACTCGCAATTACGACAGGTATCAATTTAGGGATGCTCAATTTCATTTTTTTATTTAAAATGATTGCATTATTAGGGAACTGAATTTCTTCACCGATTGAATAGGATGACAATAATTTTTTACATTTTAAGTATTCTCCGTTAGCAGTTAGTACAACTAAGGAAGAATGATTAACTTTTAATACAATACCATTGTTCATCTTCAGTTCCCCCTTTTTAAATAGTTTTTTAAATAAATATATTCATTGACGCTAATGATACTCATGGCAATTATATATTTTCTATGTTTTTCTAGCGATTTTCGACTTATATTAACTTTAGTTTCTAATTTTTTCATCGGTAATTTTTTCTTTTTATATAGAAAAGTTAACATTTCTTCATCAGATGTAACAAGGTCTACAACTGAAAAAATATGCTCCCTTGTATCTTCATGTTTAGGCGAAACCTCTACTAAAGTTTCTAATGAAATTCCAAATTGTTTAAGCATCTCACTGAAATGTATAATTTCTTCTTTACGGTTTATTTCATCAAAGTTTTTTATATAAGAGCTATACACATGGTCATCATATTGTTTATGTATATCATCTGAACCGGTTAGTTCTGAGGTCAACGATTGGTATTTAGATTCCTTCCGAAAGAAATCGATTAATTCTCGTTTTATGATCAATTTAGCAAAAGATAGAAATGAAGCACCTTTTTTATATGAATATAATTTAATAGCTTCATGAAAAGCATTTAAGCCGATACTAAATTCATCTTCTTGATTAGTAATATATCTTCCACAAATAGTGGAAACAGTTTTGTTTATAAAAGGAGTATATTGAACTATAAAATCATCTAGTTCTTTTGATGAAGACTGTTGTATTGTTAATACAATATCTTCAATTTTTTCTTTTCTTTTATAAAGCGTCTGAAAAATTGTAAGTAACAAGACCCCATCTCCTTTCAAAAGAGGATTGCTTAACCATTAAAACTTAAAGGCGCCTCCACTCATAATCAAATGAATGTATGAGGCACCAATAAATTAATCAGTTAAACTTAAGCATATCGCATCTTATGAAATGTTTCATGTGATTTTTTTTGAAAGGTGAATGGAAATAATTACTTATTACTTTTTACCATGTCCATTTCCATGGTTTTCACCTTGGCTATTTGAATTCTCATTTTTTTTCCACTCTTGCTTTTCATTTACCTTATGGTTTCCACGGTTTTCATGTTCACCTTGATTTCTATGGTTTGTACCATTTTCGTGCTTTACTACGTGTTTTTCTTCATGTTTTACTTCATGTTTTTCTTCATGCTTTACTACATGTTTTTCTTCATTTTCAATTTTTACTTTTTTTACTTTAGCTGGTTTTACTTCTTTTGACTTATGTTGATGTTCTTCCTTATGCTCTACTGTTACAGGTTTTGTAGCAACTTCAGCAGCATCATTTTTGTCATCATTTTCACCTTGATCATCTTCATTAACATTTTTCACGTCTGTGTCATTTACGTCTTCAATTTTAGTCACTGTTGTAATAACTTCTGGAGTAGCTGATTGATCTGTAGTTGCATCAGGGTATTGAACTGTAATAACTGGTTTTAAAGCCGTTGAATCCTGTTCTGTATGCTTTAAGACTTTTTCTAATCTTTCGGAAATTTTGTTAAAGCTCTTTTCAATATTTTTAGCAATCGCAGCTTTTGCTTTTGGATTTTTAACTTGATCTAAAACATTTGCTAAAACAAGTAAATTGTTATTTAAATGATGTTGAATTTTTGCAATTTCTTTTTGCTCTTTTGTTAATTTTTGTTTTTCATGTTTGTCTGTTTCAGCTTTTTCTTGATCTTCTTTTTCTGTTTCTTGTTTGTCTGTTTCAGCTTTTTCTTGATCTTCTTTTTCTACTTCTTGTTTATCTGTATCTTGCTTGTCAGTCTCAACTTTTTCTGTGTCTTCTTTTTCTACTTCAGTTGAATCTTCTGCTGGTTTCGTAGTAACAGTACCTTCTGTTGTTGTTTCTGAAGTCGTTGGTTCAGTAACAGTTGGAAGTTTCCCATCAAGTTGACCTTGAGCATTATCCATTTGACTTAAAGCTTCTTTTAATGTTTCTTTTGCTAAATCTTCTTTGCCTTCTTTAATCAATTCTCTTGCTTCATGAATGCGTTCTTGAGCAAATTGTGCTAAAAGTTCTGCTTCTTTAACTTTGTCTGTTGTTAGTAACAGTTGAATTTTTTCTACTGTTGTTTTTACAAAATAGAAGAAATCGCCTTTAACTAATGCAGGTGCTTCTTCCTTTTGGTCAGTTGGTGAAACTGTATCATTTTCAGCAGCAAGTACTGAACTAGAGAATCCTAACTGAGATAATAAAAGTGCTGTAGCAGTCGTATGTACTAATAATTTTTTCATTAATTTTTTCCCCTTTGTAAAAGTTTCTTTATTTATTCTCACTATAACTATTCGTAAAGAATTTCATTTTTTAGGGGGTCATTTTAAAAAAAATGTAAAAAATTAATAAAAAAATGGTGAAACTTGTTATTTTTCCCTATTTACCGACAAAGTTGTATAAAATAACTTACTAAAAAAATACAAAATAATACTTTGGAAATTTGATTACGTTAACAAAAAAGTACCATACCCTAAATTAGGGTATGGTACTTAGTGTGTAGACAAAGTTCAAAAAATTTGATTATCAGACTGATTGCAAGCGTTTGTCAACAGTCTGATTACTTACATTTTTTCTGGTGCAGAAACTCCAACTAAAGCTAATGCATTTTGTAATGTAACTTGAACTGCTTTCATTAAAGCCAATCTAGCCATTGATTTTTCAACATTTTCAGCATCTAACACTTTTTCTGCATTATAGAAGCTGTGGAATGTACCCGCTAATTCAAATACATAGTTTGTAATATGATGAGGAGTACGTTTTGAAGCAGCTAATGAAACCGCTTCTGGGAATTCTCCTAATTTCTTTAATAACTCATATTCTTTTTCAGACGAAACAAGGCTGTAATCAGCTTCTCCATTGTAAACAATACCCATTTCTTCTCCTTGACGAAGAATACTACAAACACGAGCGTGAGCGTATTGTGAATAATACACAGGGTTTTCATTTGATTTAGAAACAGCTAAGTCCATATCAAAGTCTAAATGTGAGTCACAACCGCGCATTGCAAAGAAGTAACGAGTTGCGTCAGTACCTACTTCTTCCATTAAATCACGTAACGTTACAGCTTTACCTGTACGTTTACTCATTTTAACTTTTTCACCATCTTGATATAATTGAACCATTTGGATAATTTCTACTTCTAGCGTATCAGCATTATATCCTAATGCTTGAATTGCTGCTTTCATTCGAGGAATATATCCGTGATGGTCAGCCCCAAGAATATCAATTAATTTATCTGCACCACGACTAAGCTTGTCTCGGTGGTAAGCGATATCCGGAGTTAAATAAGTATAAGAGCCATCGCTTTTAATTAGTACACGGTTTTTGTCATCTCCATATGTTGTAGAACGGAACCAAGTCGCTCCTTCTTCTTCATATGTTTCACCACGTTGTTTTAAATCATCAAGAGCCTCTAAAACTTTGCCATTTTGATATAATGAAGTTTCTGAATACCATACATCAAATTCCACTCTGAAATTACGTAGATCTCGTTGTAGTTTTTCCATTTCTAATTTTAAACCGTACTCACGGAAGAACTTGTAACGAGACTCTTCTGGTTCATTCACATAACGGTCACCGAATTCAGCAGCTAAAGTTTTACCAATTTCAATAATGTCTGAGCCATGATAGCCATCTGCTGGCATTTCTTTATCCATTCCAAGTGCTTGCATATATCGAGCTTCTACTGAAAATGTTAAATTATTAATTTGGTTTCCAGCATCATTAATATAATATTCACGAGTTACTTCATAACCTGCTTTATTTAAAATATTGCATAATGAATCTCCAAATGCAGCTCCACGAGCATGACCTAAATGTAAATCTCCAGTCGGATTTGCTGAAACAAATTCAACTAAAATCTTTTCACCGTTACCAAAGTTTGTTTGGCCATATTCATTTCCCGATTTAATAATCGTTGGAATTAAATCAGTAAGATAACTATTATCCATATAAAAATTAATGAAACCTGGCCCAGCAATTTCTACTTTTTGAATGCTTGCTTTACTTTGGTCAAAAGAATTAATTAACTCCTCTGCAATCATTCTAGGAGCCTTTTTAGCAACACGTGCTAATTGCATTGCCATATTTGTTGAAAAATCTCCGTGCGCTTTATCTTTTGGTGTTTCTAATACGACTTGTGGTAATTGTTCCTCCGTTGCTAATCCTGCTTTTAATACAGCAGCTTCGATTTCATTTTTCAAACGACTTTTCACTTGTTCTAATGTATTCATATCGTTGCCTCCTTAATTGATACTGTAATGTTATACGATCCAGCATTTTCATCTCCTACGAATAACTTATATCCTAATTGAAGTACCCCTTTTAAAGGTCCTTCAGATACTAGAAATTGTAGTTTTTTTGTATATGCCTTAGTTTGAAATACGCCTAATTCATTAGAGAAAGTACCTTCAGTTGTTTCATTTACTCTGTATTGATGACGCATCATAACTCCGCCATTACGAATAATTGTTACTTCCCCTTTACCTATTTTCATAGTAGCCTTTACTTTTCGATCCTCGTGATTTTCATCAAATAATAAATATGAAACATCATCTTTTTTATAATATAGGCCATTTGCTTGAAAACTGATTTTATCACGCCCGTGTGGATCTTTTATCAAAGTCTCAAAGTCAATTGAGACAGGTATGCCTTGTTGTCCTTTCACTTTTACACGTCCTTTTCTCCCCATGAACGTAACGAATCACATCCAAAAATCATCTTTTCCCATTTTAGCATAATCTAATAAAAAAAATAAAATAGGTAACAAAAAAAATTGTGAAAAATATTCATTAAAGTGAACGAAATTAGATGGCTTTCAAAAAAATTGGTGTACTTTCTTGTTTCTAAAATATTTCATAGGGCTTTCTTTACATAATACCCGTAGCTTCGTTCTTTATAATGATGAATTTAATCCATTAAATATGTGTGAACAATTTAATGAAAGATCATCATGAAGAAATAGATCATTAAGAATGGCAATAATCGGCCATATTTATATCGGTTCACCAAATCTAAAAATGCAGGAACTATTACTCAAACGTTATCCAATTTCAATTGCATCAACGTACTGACAAAATAATCTTGCCGTGAAAGTAAGGTGGATTTTTTGTTTTCAATTGAAAACTGTTTGTGAGACAATAAAGAACATATGGAGAATAAAAGGGGATTTTATGAAAACAATCGCACAACTATCATCTAGCAAACTATTTTTCATTGGACTAGGCATTGGAATTATTTCGTTATCGAGTATTTTTCTCATTTATTTGTACGCCTTTTTCGTGCCATTCGTTGTTGGACTAATTTTGTGGTTTATTTTCAAACGAAAAGCGATCATGTTCGGCAGTTTTACAGCAGCACTAATCGGATTACTCGCACTTATCGGCTTCATCGTTTATCTGATGATGTTCGGTCATTTCGGACCATGAAAACCAGCTCGTAAAGGGCTGGCTTTTGTTTGTTTATATTAAAAAAAACAAAAAAACCGCCAGGAATACGTAATTCCTAGCGGGTTTTCACCATTTATCGAGAAAAACCCGATAATATTAGTGTGCAGATTCTGCTTTATCAATATGAATTAAATGCTTTTTATTAATAAATAAGAAAAGTACAGATAGTAATACAAAACATCCACCTACATAGAAAGGTACATGTGGATTATACCATTCAGCAAGTTTACCTGCTAAATATGGTGCAATTGCTCCACCAAGGAAACGTAAAAAGCTATATGCAGCTGATGCTGTTGAACGTTCAACTGGAGCTGCTTGCATTACTGCTGTTGTTATTAATGTGTTGTTATTACCTAAAAATGCACCAGCTATAATTACACAAACGATAACTACACTACTCGTATTTGTACCTACTCCCATAATAAGAAGCGTAATTGCGAAAAGAGTTAACATTGCATACATCGATTTAAGTGTACCGAATTTCTTTTGTAATTTTGGTGCCATAAATACAGATGTAATTGCTAATAAAAGTCCCCACCCTAAGAATACAAATCCTAAACCATGTTCCTTTAATCCCATATAGAATGGTGAGAATGCTAATAAAGTAAAGAATCCAAAGTTATATAAAAATGCTGTAATACCTAATGTTAATAATGATCTATGTTTAAGAGCACGGAATGGATCAAGGAACGATGCTTTTTTCGTATTTTGTGTTATAGGTGTTTTTGGCATCATAATAGATAGAGATAAAAATGCAATTACCATTAAGCAAGCCACACCAAAAAATGGACCTCTCCAAGAGATCGAACCTAGTTCTCCACCTAAAAGTGGACCAACTGAAATCCCAAGACCAATAGCAGTTTCGTATAAAATAATCGATTGTGCAACACCTGATCTAGATAGTGAAACAATGGCAGACAATGCAGTCGCAACGAATAGCGCGTTACCTAGACCCCAACCTCCACGTAACCATACTAATTCCCAAATACTGCTTGAATTTCCTCCAAGACCTGCGAAAACTGCAATAATCAGTATACCTAATAGCAGTGTCCACTTAATCCCAATACGTGAAGAGATAAAACCTGTTATTAACATCGCGAATGCCATTACTAAATTGTAACTTGTAAAAAGAAGCGTTACATCACTTTTAGAAGCATGCATCTTTTCAGCAATTGCTGGTAAAATTGGGTCAACTAATCCAATTCCCATGAATGCGATAATACAAGCAAAACCAACAGCCCAAATTGCTTTTGGCTGATTCAAAAGACCAGATTTTTGATTTACACTCGTCTTTTGCTTTTTACGATCTGCCAAGTTTGACATATTTCATCCATCTCCCATATTTTTTATTGTTCTAATGCTTTTTGAACCCTCTGATACATTGCATTCATTTCATCTCGAATATCGTTCATTTTTTTAAGTTTTTCATCAATCATTTTTAATTGTTGAGCAAGGATTACTTCCGCCCCTAATAACTTTTCTTTTCTTTCATCTTCATTCATTTTTTCCTTGTTTTCTCTATAATGTAATCGGAATTCTTCATATGCCTCACTAATTGCCATATATTCCTGTACCTCTTGCAAAGAAAAACCAAGAACATCACGAACATTCATTATTTTTTTCAGTCGTTCGATATGCATGTCTGAATAAAGTCGAAATCCTCCTTCACTTCTTTCAGGTGGTGAGATTAAACCAATTTCTTCATAATAACGAATCGATCGCTTTGTTAATCCACATTCCTTCGCTACTTCATCTATTTTGTAGAGCAAATCATTTCCTCCTTTCGAAATGAATTTAACTTTTTTATATCACTTATCTATCTTACTCCCAATGTATCGTTAACGTCAACGTTAACTTAGTACATTTTTCTATTTTTATCTTTCTACAAAATTGTTGTTTTACTATAAAAACAGTACAAATAATCATATTTGTTCCCGATTCAAAAAACCCGAAAAGAAAATACGACCTTTAGCGCATTTTCTTTCGGGTTGTAAGCAAATGATTAAATCATACCCATATAAAATTTAGTTCGTCTTATGCTGTTT
This sequence comes from Bacillus sp. AFS088145, assembly GCF_002564465.1. Classification (GTDB taxonomy): domain Bacteria; phylum Bacillota; class Bacilli; order Bacillales; family Bacillaceae_G; genus Gottfriedia. Next base: position 101,485 of record NZ_NUUX01000002.1, read on the forward strand.
GCTGTAATTTACTCATTTTTTTAACTTTATTTTTTCGTTTTAACGCCCACATTGTAATCCCAGTTATTCCTAAACCGAGTGGAGCTATTCCAACTAAGGCATAAATTGTTTTTACGAACACACCACCAAAAGTTCCTCTATGCAAACTTTCACGCCAAACAAAAAATTGATCATAGGCTGTTGCAGTATTTTTCGAAAAGGTTCCTAAATGCTTTCCAGAGAATTGATCGAAAAATTCGCTTGTATTTCCTTTACCTTCCGGGTCGTAACTGCCATCACTTAATTTGGCTTCTATAACACCTTCTTTATCCGATGGAAGTCTCAACTTGTATAACTCACCTTTCGGGTGTAATTTATTAATTTTGGCAACTATCGTATCCAGTCCTATTTGTTGTTTACCATTATCAACTGATTTAAGTTCTTCAGGATAATTCGATGTAAATTTCAATTTCAAGGATTCTTCAATCTTTTCTTGGTAAGGAAATAGCATTCCTGTTATTGCTACAACAAGTAAAAATGGTAAAGTAATAACCCCTATGAAATTATGTAATGATAGATTTTTTGCCATTTGACTTTTATTCCATTTAATTTTTAGGCTTTTAAACATTCGTTTAATGCCTGGATACCATAAATAAATACCTGTAATAAGAATTATAATAAATGCTATTGCAACGATCCCGATAATTGTTTCACCAATATCATCTAATAATAAATGTGTGTGTAGCTCTTTAACAAAAGAAACGATTGATTTCTCTCTATCAAAATTACCTAGTACTTTGCCATTGCTAGGGTCAACATATGCATCAATTTCATTATGTCCTTTTGACATACTTGCATGATATACATCTGTTAACTTTGAAGGCACATCCATCCTCGAAATTTGAAAACCTTTGTAATGTTCATGGAAAATCTTTTCTGCTTCTTTAATTCCAATAACTCTTTCACTACTTGCAGGCTTAAAATACTGCGGATTTAATACATGTTCAATCTGATTCCCAAACACTAATACACTACCAGTTGCACAAACAGCAATAATAAAAAGTCCAAAAATTAAGCTGCATACCAAATGTAGAGTTAAAATAAATTTTCTTACCCCTTTTTTCATCTTCATCTTCTCTTCTCCTAAAAAATTGATAATAATAATCGTTCTCAATTATAAAGGTAATGATTATCATTATCAATACTATTTTTCCATTATTAGTAAATTAGTTGAAACGATTACAAGGTTTTTATGTTAAAAGATATAAAAAAAGACGACTTCTCGCTCTATTGAACGAAAAATCGCCTTTTACAAATCTAATTATTTTACCCAACCTAATAAGATTTCACGAATAAATTTACTTGCCGCAACTTGAGTTTGCTCTGCATGATCGTAAACTGGAGCTACTTCTACTAAGTCTGCCCCAACCACGTTAATATCACTATTTGCGATAGCTAAGATGCTATCAAGCATTTCTTTTGATGTAATACCACCTGCTTCAAGAGTTCCTGTTCCAGGAGCATGTGCAGGATCTAATACATCGATATCAATCGTTACATATACTGGACGGCCAGCAAGCGTTGGAAGTACTTTCTTTAATGGCTCAAGTACTTCGAATTTGAATAAATTCATTCCAACTTCTTTAGCCCATTCAAATTCTTCCTTCATACCAGAACGGATTCCAAATGAATAAACATTTTTTGGTCCAATTAAATCACAAACTTTTTTGATTGGTGTTGAGTGAGATAATGGCTCACCTTCATATGAATCACGTAAATCAGTATGAGCATCAAAGTGAATAATGGCTAAATCTGGGTATTTCTTGTACATAGCTTTCATTACTGGCCATGATACAAGATGCTCCCCACCCATTCCTAGAGGAAATTTGCCTTCAGCTAATAAGCCGTCAATATAATCTTCAATCATATCAAGGCTTCTTTGAGCATTACCAAATGGTAATGGAATATCTCCTGCGTCAAAATACTTAACCTCTTCTAGTTCTTTATCTTGATATGGACTATATTCCTCTAATCCAATTGAAACTTCACGAATACGCGTAGGACCAAAACGAGAGCCTGGTCTGAAACTTACAGTCCAATCCATAGGCATACCATAAATAACTGCTTTACTTTCTTCAAAGCTTGGATGACTCTTTATGAATACATTTCCAGAATAAGCTTCATCAAAACGCATAATAAAGCCCCCTTATTTAGTAAGATCAGCTACAAATTTTGGTAATACGAACGCTGCTTTGTGTAGCTCTTTAGTATAATATTTTGTCTCAATATCGAAGAAACGATTCTCTTCTACTTCAAGTGGATCATGTTTTTTCGAACCGATTGTAAATGTCCACATTCCACTTGGATATGTTGGAATGTTTGCAATGTATAAACGAGTGATTGGGAAGATTTCTCTTACATCACGTTGAACTTGTGTGATTAACTCAGGAGTAAACCATGGGTTGTCCGTTTGCGCAACAAAAATACCATCTTCTTTTAATGCTTTAGAGATACCAGCATAGAAGCCTTTTGTAAATAAGTTAACTGCAGGACCAACCGGTTCAGTTGAGTCTACCATAATTACATCGTATACATTTTCACTATTTGCAATATGCATAAATCCATCGTCTACTTTTACTTCTACACGTGGATCTTCTAATTTTCCTGCAATTTCAGGTAAGTATATTTTAGAGTACTCAATTACTTTTCCATCGATTTCAACTAGAGTCGCTTTCTTTACGCTTGGGTGTTTTAATACTTCGCGAATAACACCACCGTCACCACCACCTACAACTAATACGTTTTCAGGATTTGGGTGTGTGAATAAAGGTACATGCGCAACCATTTCGTGGTAAACGAACTCATCTTTTTGAGTTGTCATAACCATACCATCTAAAATAAGCATGTTTCCGAACTCTTCTGTCTCTACCATGTCAAGCTTTTGAAACTCTGTTTGCTCTGTATGTAAAGTTTTATTAATTTTAGCAGTAATTCCAAAGTTTTTTGTTTGTTTTTCAGTAAACCATAATTCCATTTAATGCATCTACCCTTCTTTATCAAGATTTAGTTTGAAACATAAGTATCGTTTTGTAGAGGCTGAACGGTGCACCTCCACTTTTTTGATTATGTTTCGTATTATCCCCACTCTTCCTAATTCCTATCGGATTTGTGTTGTTACGACAATTTTTTGCCGTACAAAAGAAAAGTATAGAGTAATTTTTGTGAAATGCAAGATTTTTAAAGCTAAATTATTTGATATTTTTTACTACGGTAATTTGAATAAAATTTCTCTTAATCTACCATACTAGTATTAAATTAGAGAAACGAATCGAGAGGAGGATACATTTTTGTATAATATCAACTACTCTTTTCATTGGCGTACACTTCAAAAGGTCGGTATTTTACTTACGATTATTTCAATTTCAAGTACACTATTTTTGTCTTGTGTTTATCTGTTTGCAATTACGTCTACAAAACCTTCATTATTTATTGAGTCAAATTCAAGTTATTATGATCACAATCAAAAGCTAATTAGCAAAACTAAGCTACTTCAAAATCGTAAAACACTTAAAATTGGAGATGTGCCTCCGATTGCAATCAACAGTATTTTAGTTTCTGAGGATCGTAATTTTTTTCATCATCATGGCTTCGACTTAAAAAGGTTGGGTTCTGCTATTTTAATTAATATAACGAAGGGACAATACGCTCAAGGTGGAAGTACAATAACTCAGCAACTTGCAAAAAATTTATATCTTTCGCAACAAAAAACGATTAACCGTAAATTAAAAGAGGCTTATTTAACGATGAGACTTGAGTCAGCTTACAGTAAAAATAAAATATTAGAAGCATATTTAAACACCATTTATTTTGGACATGGGATCTATGGTCTAGAAACTGCGGCGAATACTTTCTTAGGAAAAGAGACAAACGAGCTAACAATTGGTGAATCTACATTTTTATTAAGTATTCCGGCCAATCCTTCAACATATGATCCTTACATTCATTTTTCATCTGTAAAGAAAAGGCAACAACGAATTTTATCAGCACTTGAACAAAATAAATTAATCAACTCAAAAAGTGTTAAAAATGCATTTGATGAAACGATTAAGTTAAAACCAATTAAACATACTTCAAATTCTTCATTTACATCCTATTTTCAACAAAGCGTTCAAAAAGAAATTACAGCTTCAATTGGACAATCAATCTATAACAATGGTAGCCAAATTTATACAACATTTAATCCCGCTATTCAAAAGCATATTGATCAAGCTTTTGATAAGTATATTAGACCAAAACCTGATTTACAGGCTAGTGTAGTCGTATTAAATAGTAAAACTGGTGAAGTATTAGGTATGACTGGCGGCCGTGAGAAAGGACAGTTTTTATTTAATCGAGCAATAGCGTCGAAAAGACAGGTAGGAAGTACAATAAAACCTATTCTATATTACAGTGCACTTGAAAATGGCTATACCCCATCAACAAAACTTCAAAGTAAGCCTACTATATTTCACTTTGAAAATGGAGATTCATACAGTCCCAAAAACAGTGGCAATCTATACGCGCATGATTCAATAACTCTAGCTAAAGCTATTGCTGTTTCAGACAATATATACGCTGTAAAAACCCAACAGGCAGTCGGTACTGACGAATTTATTAAAGCACAGAAGTTATTCCATTTAACCACACCAAACAATAAACTACCTTCAATGGCACTCGGCACTCAAGATGCTTCATTGCTCGATATGACAAGAGCATACGCATTAATTGCGAACAATGGTAAAGACGTTATTCCTCATTTCGTAAAAGAGATTAAAACTCAAACAGGAAAGACCATCTATAAAGAAAAGTTTGATAATAAACAAATATTAGATAAAGATCAAACCATTATTCTAAAACAACTAATGAACGGAATGTTCAACACAAGTTTTTCAAGCTATTTGCCAGTAACAGGTACTAGCATTATTCCTGAACTATCAAAAGATTATTATGGTAAAACCGGCACAACAAAAACGGACAGCTGGATGATTGGATTCCATTCAAATCTTATTGTGGGGGTATGGGTTGGGTATGATCATTCAAAAAATCTAACCGCAGAAGATGGTTCACTATCCAAGAAGGTATGGGCATCCGTTATGACAAATTTATTGGATAAAAATATAGACGCTAAACTACCTAATGATCTAGTTAAAGTTGCTGTAGATGAAAAGACCGGCCTCTTGTATAAAGAAGGCTGTTCCGATAAGGTTTCACTTTATTTTCGTAGAGGGACACAACCTACAAAACCTTGTATGAATAAAAAAATGAACCAAAAACAAAGAAAGGAAAATAAAGACAGTAAGCCTTGGTACTCTAAATATTTACTATAAAAACAAAAGACCTCACCAAATTGGTAAGGTCTTTTGTTTGTCCTAGTCCTAGCTTTGTCCAAGCTATTATTAGTTTACTTTATTTAGTCTTAAATGTAAAAAGATTATTCGACGATTTCTTCAAATTTTTTATATAATTTACCTAAAGAAAACTCGTCGATTGGCGAGCCCTAGGGCGAAGACAGAGACGTAGTTGCGCTTAGACTTAATACCTAAAATTGGAAACTACGTCGAATTTCCTTCTTCGCTGCCAATTTATACTTACTTAATGTGCAAAAAAGTATACTACCCTAAAAGTTCTGTTTTTAGCTGATTTGATGAATTATTCCACATCTCTTCATTGTGCGATTTTAAGAAATCAGCTAATAATTTACGAGACTTTTCATCCATCTGTTCAACCATTATTTTTCGTTTCATCGCTTTATCCATTTTATTTACGTGGTCAGGAAGAAGTTTATATCCTCTTCTAGCTTCACGATCAACTGTCATGTAACAGCCTGTTACTCCAGCATAATAAGGTCCACTTTCAGTTCGCTCAGTTGCAACCCATACTAACCAATATGGTTTTCCATTAGGAACTTCATCCTCACTTGTTAAAAACTTGATTCCTTTTTCAACTGAACTTCTTGCATGCATTGCACCGATATCTACAAAAACATCATTCTCTTGTATATCAATAAAGACTGGAGAAATATTTTCTAAACTAATTGCTCCAACACCAAATCCGCCATGCCCACTCGTTGAATCATTTTTTAATATATTAAAACCTAGTGATTTCTTTTTTGGTTGATCAGACATTGTGCCCCTCCTAAAAAATTAATGGTGTAACAATTGAATTAATCCAGTGGAAAACTGACGGTATAGCAACCTGGAAAATTGGTTGAATTGTATAGTTATCTAATGGAGTTAATACTAAAACTAAAAATACAAATGCTCCATACTGCTCATATTGTGACATTTTTGCACGAAGATCATTGGGAGCTAAATCCTCTAAAATTCGATATCCATCTAGTGGTGGAAGAGGAATTAAGTTAAATACAAATAATACGATATTCATTTGAATGAAAATATTAAAAAAAGAATCTAAAGTAAGTGATAGTGCTTGTGGGAAAGAATGAAAAAATCCGTATTTATATAATAGTGAATAAGCGATTAAACCAAGCGTCGCTAAAATTAAATTACTAATCGGACCCGCCGCAGTGGTTAAGATTCCTGCTAATCTCGGATGTTTAAAGTTATGGCGATTTACAGGAACTGGTCTTGCCCAACCAAAGCCTAAAATAATAATCGCAATTGTACCGAAAATATCTAAATGTCTAAATGGAGAAAGCGTTAATCGGCCTTGTCTTTTTGCCGTGTCATCTCCAAATTTATAAGCTACATAAGCATGCGCAAATTCATGAACTGATAACGAAATTGCAACAACTAATAATATTAATGGTATGTCTTTTAATGGATATTGAAAAAATGATCCCATTCTTTGCTCCTTTCGAATAAAAATGCTGTTTTATGTAACTGAACGGTTAATTTATTAATAGTTTAATTTATTCTTTATGATTTCTTCAATGTTAATCGATTTAATCGTTATTATTCTGACTTCCTGAGTTATAATAAAAATGACAAAACGAAGGAGGTCATAATATGCCATACGTTACAGTAAAAATGCTAGAAGGTCGCACTGAAGAACAAAAGAAAGCATTAGTTGAAAAAGTTACTGATGCTGTAAGTGAAACAACAGGAGCTCCAACTGATAAGATTGTTGTTTTCATTGAAGAAATGACAAAAAATCATTATGCAGTTGCAGGCAAGCGCCTTAGTGACGAATAGAATTCCTTACATACATCAATCGTAAACGTCAGACTGTTGACAAACGCTTGCAATCAGTCTGAAGTTTTTAGTACTTTGTCTAAATAATGAGTAAACGGGGGGTAACTTCCGTTTACTATTTTTATCTTCTTTTAGCCCCTGCTATTTCTTCAATCATTTCGATTACTTTCTTTTTCTTTTCATCAGGATTGTTATAAATTAAATCATGAGGAAAATATAACTTAGAATCGAATAACTTTTTACCAGTTATTCCATCTACTAGCTCTGATTTACGCGAGATTTCTTTCAAATCACCATTCGTTTGCAATAGTAAAATTGGCTTCTTTCCACCTTCTTCACCATACCTAAAATAATCATAAGCCTCGTCTGAAATCGTATCAATAACTAAATAGTATTCCGGGTCAATGTCTATTTCTAAAAATAACTCTTTTAATTCAGCAAACTTTTCAGTATGTTTTTGTGTATCAAAGTCTACATATTGAAATAATTTTCGATTTAAGAACCGTTGACATAGATCACTCAAGATTTGGTCAGATTCCTCCTGCCATACTTGGAAATAATACAAAAGGACTGATTCATCTAATTTGATATATTCATCTAAATCAATTTTCCCCTCAAATAAATGACCAAAATGCACTGGTACATAATTAAAATGATAACCTGTTTCATGCAAATATTTAGCCCTTTGTAATATTTTTTGTAATATGGCTTCCGCGCTTCTAGACACTGGATGAAAATAAACTTGCCAGTACATCTGGAATCGACTAATTAAGTAATGCTCAACAGCATGCATACCTGATTGTTTAATAACAACGCCATCTGGTCGAGGACGCATAATTCTCAAAATACGTTCCATATCAAAATTGCCGTAACTTACGCCAGTGTAGTATGCATCTCTAAGAAGATAATCCATTCGATCTGCGTCAATTTGGCTTGAAATCATGCTCGTAACTAACTTATTCATCGATGTTTTCTCAATGACTTCTGATACTTTCTTAGGAAAGTCATCTCCTACTTTTCTTAGGACCTCATTAATTTCTGTTGAACCCTCAATAATTTCTCTCGTTAATTCTTCATGATCTAAATTAAATATCTTCTCAAATGTATGCGAAAAAGGACCATGACCAACATCATGTAATAATCCAGCACAAAGAGCTAATAAGCGATCATCATCATTCCATTCAGGACGACCAGAAAAAACATCATCTACCATACGTCTTATAATTTCATAAACGCCAAGCGAGTGAGTAAATCGACTATGCTCAGCTCCATGAAACGTCAGATAAGTAGTACCAAGCTGTTTAATTCTGCGTAGTCTCTGAAATTCTTTCGTTCCTATTAAATCCCAAATAACTTGATCTCTTACGTGAATATAACGATGCACTGGATCTTTAAATACTTTTTCCTCGTAAAGCTTTTGGAAACGATATGACATATCTTGGCCCCCTTTCAATATGTATACTAATTCTTTATATGCTAATTGATTTACTTTCTGAACAAGACTCTTCTATCTTTCTCTTTGTAGTTCAAGGCGTTAGCCCCTCGAGGTCATAAGCCAAATTCCAATGAAGGTAAAAACCAACCTTCTCTACATTTATTATCAATTTTTATCTCTTAACCCTTAAATATCAAAGTTAAAATAGGTATTTCATGGTGTCTAGTTCCGAAAGCTAGCTCTTCGGTAATATTCCATCCATCTTCGAAGTGGAAAAATCACCACTTCTTCAGCTGAACGGAGATATTCCCTTCAGAGCTGGGCAAGCTTTCTCCACATTTCAATCTATTATATCAAAAAAACGCTCCTAAAGATGAAGGAGCGTTTAATTCTTACCTAATTTTGACTTTATCTTCACAAGTAGATCATCTTCGTTTGGTGCAGATAAAGGACGATTATTTACGAAACAAAATGATTTTTTTCGTCCTGGCCCACAGTAAGATTGACAACCAATTTTAATCTCTGCTTCATCATCTATTCTTTTTAAGCGAGGGACTAATGTTTTAATATTTGTCGCCTGGCAGTCATCACATATTCTAAATTCATTTGACATTTTTTTACAATCCTTTCTGTTCTAAATTGAACATACTCAGCAGTAATTTTACTCGTTCCAAAAAGGACATGCAAGTTTTCCAATTAAATCACTCCGAATAGTATTCTACTATTTTCTATTTTTTGTATAGTTTTCTATTTTTTTGTCCAAACTTCTATTAATCAGCTAGGAAATTAAATCGATTAATTGAATAAAGGAAAGTTGAGGGGAAATTTCTATGATGAAATTAAGACAGGATGCTTGGACTGAAGAAAATGATTTACTTTTAGCAGAAACCGTTCTACGTCATGTACGAGAAGGTAGTACCCAATTAAATGCCTTTGAAGAAGTAGGCGATGTTTTAGAACGGACTTCGGCTGCATGTGGTTTTCGTTGGAATGCTGTAGTTCGCTATAATTATGAAAAAGCACTTCAATTAGCAAAGAAATTCCGTAAAGAAAAGCTTCGTCACGCTAAAGGTGAAGATGCTAAGAAAAAATTATTATATACACCTTCTGAATCTAGTTATATACAAACAGATGTATCTAGTAATTTTGATCGTTATTTAAATGATGAACAAGATTTAGAATATGGTGTTGAACTCGATCAAGAATTTGGGTCTTTTGTGGAAACTGAAATTGAAAATGATGCAAGTTTAGAAGTAACGCATAATGAGGAACCAACGACTGAGATATTTTCAAGTATTCCTTCCGTTCAAACTCAGTATCAATCACAGACTCCACCTGCTTCACCAATGAGTACAAGAAAAAGCTCAATTACAATGTTTGACGTCATCCAGTTCTTACAAGGTCTTTCAAGTAGTCAGATTGGGAGCGATCGTTTAGTCCGTGAAAATGATCAACTAAAAAGAGAGCTTATGCAATTACAGGAACGAAATTCACAGTTACAGAGACAAGTAGAAAAGCTTGAAAAAGACGCTACTACTGTTCAAGAAGACTATGAAACAATGATGAAAATAATGAACCGTGCTAGAAAATTAGTATTATTTGAAGAGGAAGAGAAACCAGCAGCAACATCCTTTAGAATGGATAAAAACGGAAATTTAGAAAAAATTGCAGAATAACATTGTCATAATTATAGAGGGACTAAATCTTAATTTTGATTTAGTTCCTCTATTTTCATGCATACTAAATTTGAAAATCCTGTTACAATCTATTAATTTCCTAAAAATGATTATTTAAAGAATGCTAGCTGTTTTTCATATGAAGTTTTTTTATTTAGTTTAAAATCATGCTAAAATAGGAAAACAACGCAAAACGCAAGGGGCTTATTTAATGAATCAACATTTGAATCGGTTACAAACAGATGAAATACGTTTTATAGACGGCTCAACTTTAGGGCCATCCTTTGAGGCGATCCAATCTTTTGCATTAGATGACACATTATGTACAAAAATTGGGAAAATGGAGTCTCCTACAACAATTCGAACTTGGGTACACCACAACACAATAGTTCTCGGTATTCAAGATACTAGATTACCGAATTTAACAAATGGGGTTAAATTCCTTAATGACCATGGATACAAAGCAATCGTACGAAATTCAGGTGGGCTTGCTGTTGTTTTAGATGAAGGTGTTCTAAATATATCGATCCTCTTTCCAGAAGCCGAACATAAGCTACAAATTAATGATGGCTATGAAACGATGTATGCACTAATTCAAGATATGTTTAAGGATTTAACAAATAAAATAGTTGCAAAAGAAATAGTAGGATCATATTGTCCAGGCGATTTTGATTTAAGTATTGATGACAAGAAGTTTGCGGGTATCTCTCAACGTAGGATACGTAAAGGGGTTGCTGTTCAAATTTATTTATGTATTAACGAAAGTGGTTCAAAGCGTGCTTCAATTATTAAAGATTTTTATGAAATTGCGATTAATCACAAAGAAACTTCATTCAAATATCCTACAATTATTCCTGATACAATGGCATCTCTTTCCGAACTACTATCATTAAATCTTTCAGTGACGGATGTAATGACAAGACTACTTCAATCATTAATTAAATTAACTCCAAAATTAACTCCTAACTCCTTACTTGATGATGAAATAGAATTATATAATTATCATTTGCAACGAATGATTGATCGTAATTCGGATATAAGTTCAATGCAAGAATCATAAGTACAGAAAAAGAGTGCTCAAAAGTTCATTGACTTAAGAGCACTCTTTTTTCTTAACTCTGTCCTTATTAAAGTGACTGAGCAGCTGTGATGATTGATAATTTATAAACGTCTTCACTGTTACAACCACGAGATAGGTCATTAACAGGCATATTTAATCCTTGTAGGATTGGTCCGATTGCTTCAAAGTTACCTAAACGTTGAGCAATTTTGTAACCAATATTACCTGCTTCTAAGCTAGGGAATACGAATGTATTAGCATCACCTTGAATAACTGAACCAGGAGCTTTGCTTTTTGCAACAGATGGAACAAATGCTGCATCAAATTGGAACTCGCCATCTAAAGTTAATTCAGGGGCAAGCTCTTTTGCAATTTTAACTGCTTCAGCAACCTTTTCAGTTTCAGGCGATTTTGCAGATCCTTTAGTTGAAAAGCTTAACATTGCAATTTTAGGGTCAATGTCAAATAGTTTAGCTGTTTTTGCACTTTCAATTGCAATTTCTGCTAAGTCTTGGCTATTTGGGGCAATGTTAATTGCGCAATCTGCGAATACGTATTTCTCTTCCTCACGAACCATGATAAATACACCAGATGTTTTTGTAACGCCTGGTTTTGTTTTAATAATTTGAAGCGCTGGTCGTACTGTATCTGCTGTTGAATGTGTAGCACCACTAACTAACCCATGAGCCTTGTTAGCATATACTAACATCGTTCCAAAGTAGTTTGGATCTAATAATGTTTTACGAGCTTGCTCCTCTGTCGCTTTTCCTTTACGGCGTTCAACAAATGATGCAACTAATTGCTCCATTTCTTCATAAGTAGATGGGTCTAGAATTTCTACTCCTTGAAGTTCTAATCCTAAGCTACTCGCTTTTTCTTTTACGTTTTCTACGTTACCTATTAAAATTGGTTTTAATACATCTTCTTTCGCTAATCTGTCAGCTGCTGTTAAGATTCTCTCATCTGTACCTTCTGGTAAAACAATTGAAATACCTTTACCTGATACTTTTTGTTTAATGCTTTCAAATAAGTTGCTCATAATTGCCTCCAAAATCTTTAAAATTATTTTATTTGTACATAATTAGAATAAAACCTTTTTAGAATAATGAGAAATATAATATATTTAATAAAGCGCTATCATTTAAAGTAAATTAATTCCTAATTTTCTAACTAAATTTGGATATTGTATAATTTTGTATGTTTTTACAAAATACTTTTATTTGTAGTATGCTATATAAATGAAAATCAATACGATAACGTTTGGGGGATTTAAAATGAGTGAAGCTGCAAAAACTTTAGATGGCTGGTATTGTTTACATGATTTTAGAAGTATGGATTGGCATGCTTTTAAACAATTAGGTAGTGATGAGCGTCAACTAGCGATTACAGAGTTCCAACAAGTTTTCTCAAAATGGAATCAAGTTGCTGATTCTGGTGAAGGTAGCCATGCTATTTACAATATTTTAGGTCAAAAAGCAGACATTATGTTTATGGTTTTACGACCTACAATGGATGAGTTATTACATATTGAAACAGAAATTAATAAAACTACATTATCTCAGTATATGATTCCAACTTATTCATACGTTTCTGTAGTTGAATTAAGTAATTACTTAAGCGAAGAAGATGGCGATCCATATCAAAATCCGCATGTTCGCGCTAGACTTTACCCTGCTTTACCAAAATCTCAATACGTATGCTTCTATCCAATGGATAAAAAGCGTGAAGGCGAAGATAATTGGTACATGCTTCCTTCAGGTGCTCGTAAAGAAATGATGTACAGCCATGGAAAAATTGGTCGTGGTTACGCTGGTAAAGTTAAACAAATTATTACTGGTTCTGTAGGTTTTGATGATTATGAATGGGGCGTTACTTTATTCTCTGAAGACGTACTTCAATTCAAAAAATTAATCTATGAAATGCGCTTTGATGAAGTAAGTGCTCGTTATGGGGTCTTTGGTTCATTCTTTGTTGGAACAATTCTAAAAGAAGATGCATTCTCAAAATATCTTTACGTATAATTGAATACTTAAGAGTATCCACTGAATACGAACAATCATAGTATATAAATTAAAAGACTTCTCTTTTTTGAGAAGTTTTTTTATTTTCCTGTTGGAAAAGAAGTCATATGTTTCTTTCAATTTTAATATAGTTACAGTAGTGAACGAACTAATTAGTCCTCGCTTTCCGATCACCAATGGGATTCATGCAGAATATTTAATTCGGATGAGGAGGCTTTTTTATGGCTGTAATTCGTTATACTGACGCTGAGGTTGCTTTGCTTGCTAGATTAATGCGTGCTGAAGCTGAAGGCGAAGGTGTAGAAGGTATGTTAATGGTTGGTAATGTATGTGTTAATAGGGTTTTATGTGATTGCTTAGATTTTAGAGACATTCGAAGTATAAAAGATATGGTTTATCAGAATCCAGGTGGATTCGAAGCTGTTCAAAAATCTTACTTTTATCAACGTGCCAGGGACCAAGATATTGAGCTATCTAGAAAAGTAATAGCAGGACAGCGTTTTTGGCCAGCAACTTATGGCCTATGGTTCTTCAGACCTGCAGGTTCATGCCCAGGAACTTGGTTTAACCAAAAACTAGCAGGAAGATTTAAGTCGCATTGCTTTTATCAACCAACTTCTGAAGATTGTCCTAAAGTTTACAGTGTTTAATTTGATTTAACTAAGGGAGGTTTTTTCTTTGAGTAATCCTTACGAATATTATCCAAATCTTTATCGTGCGGCGCAACCTGCCCAAGGGCAAGGACAACAAACCGGACAGGGGCAAGGATTTGCAGCCCCATCAGGCGGTATGATTACCCAACAAGGTCAAGTTACCACCCCGGCTGGTCTTTTTGAACAATCCTATGTAGAAAATATACTTAGAGCCAATCGCGGGAAAATTGCTACCGTTTATATGACTTTCTCTGGTCACCAACAACAAGTATTTGTAGGGTATATTATGGGAGCTGGACGTGATCATATTGTACTCAGAGATGTAAATACAACCAAAACTTTCATACTGTTGACAATTTACTTAGATTACGTCACATTTGACGAAGAAATAGCATTGCCTTATCAACTTTAAAAAAAAGTGTTCAATATAGTGCAATAATTGCACTTTTATTGAACACTTTTCCTATTTCATTACTGAAATTCCTACTAATATCCAAGCTACTAAAAATGCTAAACCACCTAGTGGAGTAATCGCACCTAATATTTTAATTCCAGATACACTTAATATGTACAAGCTTCCTGAGAATAAGATGATTCCAATTATAGATAACCATCCCGCCCACATTAATTGAGTTGTTGAACCAAATTTATCAATTAAAAATGCAATAATAAATAGTCCACCTGTTTGGAACATTTGATATTGAACAGCTTTTTGCCAAATTTGAAGTGATCTTTCGGAAATTTTCCCCTCAAGTCCATGTGCTCCAAATGCACCTAATGCGATTGCTAAAAATGCAAAAATACTACCAAATAAGAAAAATAGTTTCACTTCTTCTCCCCCTTTATCTTAAAAATCTAATAATGATCCACTTTGTTCCGAGTCATCCAATTTAGGCATAGCAGAAGGTCTGGACATAATAGGCTGACTTGGTATTGATTGAACGATACTACTAGTTACTATATTCTTTGGAACCTCAACATTGCTCTCGTCTTCAAGAAGTAACTCACATAAAGAACGAATACTGGCAATTCTTTCTCGAAGCTGTCCAGGTTTTTGCGTACTTACTTTTGCCTTATGTAACTCATTTTCAATTTGCTGGATTACTTTTTCTACACTGATATTCAGATAAATCACCACCAAACTTTATTAACACAATCCAATAAACCCTATTATACTATGGCTTTTTTCTGAAAGCGAATACCAACCAAATTAAGCACTATTTTAATCGAACGGTGGTATACTAAAAAAGTTAATTTTTAGGAGGTAATGTAATTTGAACTATAAAATGATCGTTTTGGATATCGATGACACACTTTTAACGGATCAACATGTTATTTCGCAAAAAACGAAGGAAGCTTTACTCAAAGCTCAAGATATGGGTGTAAAAGTAGTGTTAGCTTCCGGTAGACCAACCTTTGCTATGCATAAGTTAGCTGAGGAACTATTACTACATGATTATGGTAGCTATGTCCTATCATTTAACGGAGGAATCATTACTGACTATCGAACAAAAAATAATGTTTATGAATGTACGCTAACAAAAGAGCAAGCACATGAACTTTATGAGATTAGTAAGAAACATAATGTCTTCGTTCATACATATGTTGAAAATGATATTATTACAGAAAAAGGGAATCAATATACTGATATCGAAGGCCAGCTCACAGGCATGCCTATTAAAGAAGTAAGTAGCTTTACTGAGCATGTTCAAAATGACGTTGTAAAATTGTTAATGTTGGAGGATCCAGAAAAATTAGCTCAAGTTGAAAAAATACTTCAAAAAGAGCTGGAAGGTAAAATTAGTGTCATGCGCTCAAAGCCATTCTTTTTAGAACTAACGAACAGTGAAGTAGATAAAGGTAAAAGTCTAAATCACTTAATTCAAATTTTAGGAATTCGACAAGACGAAGTAATCGCTGTAGGAGATGGATATAATGACCTACCGATGATTAAATTTGCTGGACTAGGCGTTGCGATGGGAAATGCTCCTGAAGAAATTAAGCAACAGGCAGATTATGTCACTTCTACAAATAATGAAGATGGTGTCGCTAAAGTTGTTGAAAAGTTTATATTGAGTAATAATTAATAAACACAAGAAAGGGCTGTCTATTAAGACAACCCTTCTTTAAATCTCATTTATTGATTACTCTACTGTCCAGTCAATCGGTTCTAGTTGAAGTTCTACTAGTTTTTGGTTAATTTGTGAAAATGGTTTACTTCCAAAGAATCCTCTACTAGCTGACAATGGACTTGGATGATGTGATTTTAATATCACGTGTTGGTTACTCGTAATCAATTCTTCTTTAGCTTGAGCATGTTTACCCCATAAAACAAAAATAACCGGACGATCTTGCTTATTTAACTCGGATAAGATCGTATTCGTAAATAGTTCCCACCCTTTATTTTTGTGGGAATTTGGTTCCCCTTCCCGAACAGTTAAAACAGTATTTAATAATAAAATCCCCTGCTTCGCCCACTTAATTAAATAACCGCTCGTTGGTATTTCTAACCCTAAATCGCTATTTAACTCTTTATAAATATTTCTTAAAGAAGGAGGTATTTTTACTCCCGGTAATACTGAAAAACTTAACCCATGCGCTTGACCTGGCTGATGATAAGGATCTTGTCCAATAATCACAACTTTACAATCTTCATATGAACACTCGTTTAAAGCCTGAAATAAATGCTCTTTGGCAGGGTATATTGTTTGTTCCTTGTATTCTTTTTCAAGAAATTGCAATAAATCTTTAAAATACGGTTTTTCAAACTCTGGTTTTAATTTTTCTCTCCAATTTGATGATAGTTGAAGCAATGAAATACCACCTTTCCTGACGAAATTTCCCGAGAAATAGCTCTGTTTTGTTGTTTCTTGTCGTTGTTCGCGATTTTTAATAGATTACTTGAATTAGCAAAATTGCGATGATGATTTGAAAACCTACGATGCTTAATGCATAAAGTGAAAGTGACTTCCCTTGTTTAATGATCATTTTTAGATTTACATTTAAACCTATTGCGGCAAGTGCAATAATTTCAAATAAGTGACTGGTCTTATTTGAAATATTCGCAGCCCAACCTGGTAGCAATCCTAAACTATAAAAAACACAAAGGATGACAAATCCAATTACATACCAAGGAAATTGAATTTTTACTTTTTCAATAGATTCCTCTGCTATGTGTCTTCTTTTTATAGTCGACAAGCTAAAAACTACAAAAACTAAAAAAACTACTCGAATCAGTTTAAATAAAGTAGCATAATTCTTTACTTCATCATTCACTAAACTACCACTAGCAACTACTTGTCCTACTGATTGTAATGTACTTCCGATAAGTGCAGAGGTCGGCAATATTTCTGAGTGATATAATACAGATGCTATTAAAGGCAGAATAAACATTAAGACTGTTCCCATCATATTTACAAGTGTGACAGCCAGTCCCTTTTCTTCTTGAGTGGCTTGTATAGCTGGGGCTGTTGCGCCAATTGCTGACGAACCGCAAACTGCATTTCCACTTGCCATTAAATAGCTAAAATTCAAACCAAAGCCTAATTTTTCACCTAGCCAAATCGTAAAAATGATGACTAAACACATTTGTGTCACGATTAACAAAATTCCTTTTAATCCTAGTAGGTTAATCATTTGAATGCTGATCGTTGCTCCTAATAAACATATTGAGACCTCTAATAATTTACTTTCTGCAAACTTTCTACCGCCTTCAAAATAAGACTTTAAGTGTACTGTATTACCGACAATCAACCCGATTAAGATTGAAAATGTAGCTGCTCCAACCGGCAATATATAAGAAAGTGTTTCACTAATAAGTGCAATTAAAAGGCAAAGAACTACCCCCGGAATAGCTTTATAAATATTCCCCATTTTATTCTCCAAGCTTTCATAAAAATATTATTCTATCTATGAATATTATGTAACGAAAAAAGAAATTCGACAAGATTCTTGTCGAATTTCCAAATTTATCAAATCGTAAAATTTAATTTTCATCATAGCTTGAAGCCTCAATAATGTATTGGGGTCTTCTTTTGGTTTCGTAATAGATCTTACCTAAATATTCGCCTAAAACTCCAATCATCAAGATTTGAACTCCGCCAAATAACATAATGAAATTGGAAATGGTATATAAACCAGGAATTCTAATCCCAACTAAAAGAACTTTAAAGCTCATCATAATAAAGATTACAATACTTATACCCATTAATAGTAATCCGACTTTCGTTAACAACCTCAATGGTCTTGTATTAAAGCACAGTATATATTCAATGGATCTTTTTATCGAATCTAGTCTTTTTACTTCTGACTCTTTGTTAATGATTCTTGATGTTATTTCATACTCAATCGTTTTTATTTTGTAACCAATCCAGTTAAAAATACCTTTTGAATAGCGGTTTGATTCAGGCATGCTTAAAATTGCATTTACTACTTTTCTGCTTAACAAACGAAAGTCTGATTCGTTTTGCAAAATATCAGGGTCCACAAATTTTTTAATAACCTTCTCAAAAATGCCTTTTTTTGCTTTTTTTAGAACTGAATTCTCTATTTTTTTCGATGCAACTACATGGTTATACCCCTTTTTGTATTCATCCATCATCTCTAAAATAACATTCGGTGGATGTACAAAGTTTCCATCCATTAGGATGACTACATCGCCTTTTGCATGTTCAAGTCCAGCACAAATTGCTCCCTCTCTTCCGAACCGGCGAGTAAACGAGATATATTTCAAATGACTGCTATGATTTGCAACAACTTGAAGTGCTAGTAGTGTATCATCATCACTTCCGTCGTTTATATAAATAATTTCATAATCTTCTTTAAGTAACTTTACTGTATTTGATAAATTAACGTGAAATCTCTCAAAATTTTCTCCATTGTTATAGCAATATACAACAACTGATAATTTCATACAAAACACCTACTTCTCCTAAAGCTATGAAGATATAACTTTTATCTATGTTATAGCACTTGGCAAAACAGTTCAATGATTTTTATATGAATTTATTTTTTCAAACGACTAATGGATGAGTCTACTCTTCTTGGAAAGATCCGCAATTTTACTTGCTCTATTATTAATAGTTGCTTTAAGAACTACCCCCACTATGATTGCAATAATGACAAAAAGAACTAGTATTGGAAGGTCCTTATAAATGGTTTCCCAAACGATCCCACCAGTCGCCTCCCTTAATAAGCTTAATGCATAGGTAAAAGGCAGAAACGGGTTTATTTTTTGGAAAAATGGCGGAGTTACTTGAATCGGATAAACTCCTCCCGCTCCAGATATTTGGAGAACCAAAAAGATAATACCGATGCCTTTCCCGATATTACCGAAAACTGAAACAAGCGTATAAACAATAAACGTAAATACAATGCTAATCAATAGTGCAAATAAGATAAAATAACCTTTACTTGCTGCATAAGTACCTAGTATCAGGAAGTTACCAGTAGTCACTACTAATGTCTGTAATACCCCAATAGTTACAAAGGTCAATAGTCTTCCAAAATAAACTTCTCTACTTTTATATGGCTTTTCTTCATGAACTTCAGTAGTTAATAACGATACCATTAATAAAGCTCCTACCCATAACGACAATGTTGTATAAAAAGGGGTCAAGCCTGTACCATAATTCGGTATCGGAAACATTCGCTCCGTTTTTATTTGGATTGGGCTGGAATAAAAGTTGCTTACCTTTTCGATATCTGTTCGTAGAAAATTAATTAAATCCTCGATGCTTCCTTTTTCTTTAGCCTTTCTAATCTGATTAGCTATTTGTTTTATTTTCGCTTCAATCATTGGTAACTCATTTACTAATTGTTGTATATCACCCTTTTTCGTTTCTAATAAATTTGATGTGTCCTGGAGTACATCTTTTATTGTAGGTATACTCGTTTTTGCATCAGCCAAAACAGTCTGGGTATTTTTTAATGATTCATTCACTAATCTTGAAGCTTCACTTATTTTTGGCGCTAAATCTTGATCAAAATTTCCAGTTAAACTGTTTATTTTGTTATTTATATTTGCCGCGCGCTCATTCATTTTTTGAAGTAAATCATTCGGTAGTCCGTTTCCGCTTTGTATTGCACTTTTTAATTGAGCATTCTCATTTTGAATCATCATTAAATCTGCTTCTAGATTTTTTAATGAACTAACATCTTTACTAAAATCTGCTGTAGTACCTAAGCTATTAAACGATTGAAGAACTTGATTTAAAGAAGTAACCATATTTCTTGAATTCGGTAGTACTTTTCCGATATCATTCGATAGCCTCATGGATTCGTCTTGACTAATCGTTTGATTCTGTAATTGTGATAATGTACTTTGTATAACTACAGACTGGTTCTGGAGTAGGTTAAGTGTCTCTTTAATAAATGGAGTTGAATCTTGAATTGCTTTGTTAATTTGATTAAAAAATCCACTTAAACTAGCCGTTAATTTTTCACCGTTTGCTACGATGTTATTAATCAATTCCATGTCTTTTTTTGTAGTTTGAATAGCGCTTTGTACTTTTTTATAGTCATTTAAGGCTGTATTCACAGTTGTCTTTATTTCGGGTAAATCTTTTTCAAGCTTAAAAACCATTTGCTCAAATTTTTTTATTTCAGGTAAATTTGCTTGTAAATCAATCCCTATTTTATTAAACTCCTGCAATACTTCCTTACTTACGGTCTTTTCAAATTTCTTTGTAATCTCACTCGCAATACCTGTTGCACCTTTTTCAGTATATTTCGGCGCAACAATATTTAGCTTTTCATTAACTTGATAAACTAGTTCAGGTTTTTGAGGATGATCTGTTAAAACTGTGCTAATTTTAGTTGAAAAATCATTTGGAATTAAAATACTAGCGTAATATTTTCCTTGTTTAACCCCTTCATTTGCGACTTTTTTACTTGTAAATCTCCAGCCTAATGAAGGATTTTGTTTTAAAGAATGTATTACTTCGTTTCCGATATTAATTTTATTGTTTAAGACAGTAGCACCACGATCCTCATTTACTATTGCGATCTTTAAGCCCTTTGTATTGCCGTACGGATCCCAAGAGGACTTTATATTAAACCATGCATACATTGAGGGCATGATAATTAAGCCAATGATAATCATCAATGCGGCCCAATTTGTTACAACTCGCTTTACATCACGTAAATAGATTTCAAATATTGAACTCACCTATAACTCACCTAATCTTAATTTTTAGATAGTATGCAATAAATACTGCATAACTATTCTTAAAAGCAAGAATGGGAGTTGGGATAAAGAAAAGGGAAAATAAAAAAGACTTTCACTAAAATTAGCGAAAGTCTTTTCTGATCAAATACTTTAATTTACTTTGTTTCATCTACATTATTCATTATCTAGTTTCTGCCCTTACTCCCATCTAAATGTACGTGCAGCGATTAAGAAACTTACGACCATCCAGACGCATAACCAGCCGAAATCCGGAAGTAAATCTCCAAATGATGCTCCGACATTCATGATGTCACGCATTGCGGTTGATAAATGCGTAATTGGAATTGTCTTTATAATCGGTTGTAAATATTCGGGCATATTATTTATAGGGAAAAATACTCCACCTAAAAACATTAGTGGGAACGAAATGAAGCCTGCAATTGGTCCAGCACTTTCTGGACTTTTCGCTAAACTTGCTATAATAAATCCAATGCTCATAAATGTTAATGTACCTAATACTACAAACAATACTACTAAAAGGAATGATCCTCGAATACTTACGTCGAATCCAAAGTAGCCAATTAGAATGGTTAAGATGGCTTGTAAGCTATTCAATATTAGCCTTGCTGTGATTTGTGCGGCAATAAACGTTGAGGCTCTTAATGTGGTGCCTTGCATTCGTCTTAATACACCTCGTTCTCTCCAAGACGCAATTTGACCAGCGACACCATTCATATTATTATTCATGATTTGCATTGCAATAATTCCAGGTACTAAAAAGTCTAAATATGAAAGAGTAATTCCAGCTACTCCTTTAAAGTCCGTTACGATTTTAGGTGTATACCCTGCCATTTGTTTACTAGCAGCATCAACATATGCTGTAATCGTTGCTATTCCACCTTGAAGCTGGCCTGCATTACTTTCATTATAAAGTACTTTTATTTGAGCAGGAGCGGATTGTTGTTTGGATGTAACTTGATTTTGAAATCCCTTTTTAATGACGATTACAAAATCGGTTTTACCATCAGATAATAATTTCCTAGACTTTAATTCATTTGTTTTTTTATGAATTTTAAGCGACTTTTGTTTCTCTAAAACAGTTGTAATTTGTTTACTTACTTGAGTGTTATCATAATCAATTAGGTTTACTGAATAACTAGTTGTATTCCCATCGTTAAACATTAATCCGAAAATAATCATAAAGAAAAAAGGAAATAATAGTGTCCAAATTAGTGCTTGACGATTACGTACATAAATCCGGAGTTGCGCTAAAGTCAATTGATAATAAGCCTTCATTCTTCACGTAACCCCCTTCCAGTCATATGTAAGAATACGTCCTCAAGAGTCGCAGTTCTAGTCGATAAATCTGAAATCGTCATATCTTGTTCTTTTGTATACTCAAGCAAAGCCATTAATGAAGCTTGTAAGTTACGAGTATACAATGTTACGAAATCATGGTTAATCACGACATTCATTACATTGTCTAAATGTGCGAACTTTTCTTCTTGCTCTGGTACTTTTGTCTTAAATTCAATCGCACTCTCTGCAGAAATTGAACTAACTAAATTGTTTGGTGTATCTAGCGCAATTAATTTACCTTTATCCATGATACCAATGCGATCTGCTAGTACATGAGCCTCATCCATATAGTGGGTTGATAAAACGACTGTTTTACCTCGTTGTTTTAGTTTTAAAATGATATCCCACAACGTTCTACGAGCTTGTGGATCAAGTCCTGTAGTTGGCTCATCTAAAAATATGATTTGAGGATCATGAATTAAGGCTAATGCAATCGCTAATCGCTGCTTTTGTCCTCCTGATAAACCTTTTACAAGACTATTTTGTTTTTCAGATAAAAGCATTTCATCAATTAACGGTTGAATCGGGATATGACTTGGATAAAAGCTTGCATACATTTCAATAATTTCCTTAACCTTTAACAGTTCAAATAATGATGTTGATTGAAGTTGGATTCCAATCTCTTGTTTGATTTTATATGAGTCTTTACCGATCACATGCCCTGCAATAGTAGCCGTACCTTCATCTGGTTTTCTTAATCCTACAAGCATTTCCATTGTCGTTGATTTACCAGCTCCATTTGGACCGAGTAATCCAAATACCTCACCTTTTCCAACTTCAAAACTAATTCCATTAACAGCGTAAAAATCCCCATATCTCTTTTTAAGATTTTCAACTTTAATAATTGAGCCCATGTTTTTCCTTCACCTCGACTAATGAAATGATTATTTAAAAAGTGTACTATCTTTTATAATTCAGCCTGCTAAGTATATAATGCAAAACTTAATATATTTGTCGAAAGAACTGATTATTAATAATTTTTAACGAGAATTTACATTTTCTACCAAAACATTTCCTCCGATGCTACACTTAATATCCATATTTATTTGTAGCATTTATGAAATATTTATTTACATTTTATAACTTGATTGTAACGTCCATGTTGTCGCTTTGTAATACTCATCCGTTACAATATGTTGGACATTATTTAAAAAAATTGGCTATGATTTGAAGTTTTTTGCTTTAAGCGAGCCATAAAAACAAGGTGATAAAATGAAAATAGAACGTGAAAAATGGTTGGATGTTGCCAAAATGATCGGCATCTTTTTGGTTGTTTATGGTCATTCTACAGAAGGTCCGAATTCTATTACATTTATTTACTGGTTCCATATGCCTCTATTTTTTATTATTAGTGGCTATTTATTTAAACCGGTCAATTCAATTAATGAACTCAAATTTTATATCAAAAAACTAACATGTAGATTGCTTGTACCCTACTGTACGTATTTGGTTTTATTTAGTTTATATAACATGACAATCGAGGTAATAGACGGAACCATTAACCAATCAAATTTATCAAAAGAAGTCCTATCATTGTTAATTGGTGGTAGATTTATTACTGGAGTCCATGGCGTATTTTGGTATGTGACATGCTTATTTATTACACAAATATTATTTGCGTTAATCTGTTTATACTTTAAAAAGAATAGTACCCGTCTATTCATCGTAATTGCTTGCTATTTGCTTGCACATTTTGAAACAATTAAATTAATTCCACAGATTGGTAAAAATACCTTTAATCAAATTTCGATTCCGTGGAATATGGATGTTGCTCTACTAGCTATTTTCTTTTTAGGATTAGGATTCTTTGCAAAAAAACTGATAGCGTCAATTTCTAACTTCCTTGGAATGTCATGTATTGTGCTTAGCATCGTTTATATGACCTTATATGAATTGAATAAATTGGACTACCATCTAAGTCTTAAATATTTAAGATATAACCATTTATTTTTAGATGCTTTAATTCCAATAACAATGACGATTGCCGTACTTTATTTATGTCAAAAGCTAGCAAAACTACAATTTATCCAACCTTGCACAATATTTGGTAAAGAATCATTAACAATAATGTACATCCATATCTTTGCGAATGCTGTTTTTTCACAGTTTTTCGATTATGGGCCGTTATTGTACACAATGATTGGCTTAGCTGTGCCCATGGTTGCGAAGAAATTTATTATTGAATCACAACCTACTATAAAACCATTGTTCATTGGTTTAAATGTAAAGCGAAAACAACATTTAAAAGTAAGAACTGCATAAAAAAATAGCCCTAGGGCTATTTTTTTATTTTAATGTAGCAACAGCTGCATCTGAGCCTCTTTGAATTGAGCCAGTTGCTGTAACTTTAATATTTTCTAGCACATCTCCATTTGTAAAAATAACTGGAGTAATTGTGCTTTTTGCATTTTCTTTTATATAGTCAATATTGAATGTTAATAAATGATCTCCTGCATTAACTTTTTGTCCTTCTGTTATATGAGCATCGAAACCTTCACCATTTAGTTTAACTGTTTCTAGTCCAACGTGAATTAAGATTTCAACACCCTCATTTGAACGAATTCCAATAGCGTGTTTCGTATGGAATACTTGTACGATTTCTCCATCAAAAGGAGCTACGACAACACCCTCTGAAGGTGTAATAGCAAATCCATCACCCATCATTTTTTCTGCAAATACAGGATCTGGTACTTCAGATAGTGGATGTATTTCTCCAGTTAATGGTGCTTTAATGACAACTTCCTTAGCTGTTTCTTTAGTTACAGGAGCAGATCCTTGTTGTTGTTCTTCCTCTAAACCGAACATTTTTTTTAATTTGTTAAACATAATACTCACCTTTTCTTTAATTTAGATTCCAGTCTTATCATTATCTTTTCAGAAAAAATAATACTAATTATCCTAACAGAAAAAATACTTTTATGCTAAAGAAAAGATGAACTTTTATTGAATTGTTAACAAAACTGTATCATTTTTACAATAAAAGACATGAAAAACCGCTAATAGTTCATTAATTAGCTATTTCTAAAAATTGGTTATACATATGATAAAATGGTTATGCATAAATATTTGTCCATACAATTAATAGATAGGAGCGATTAGAGTGACTGAAATGATTCCATTAGTTTTCTCACTTCAAAACAAAAAGATTACGATCATCGGTGGAGGAAAAATCGCTTTTCGAAAAGCAAAAGCATTTATAAAAAGTGGTGCTTCAATTACGATTATTAGCCCTCAACTATGTGATGAATTTAAACAGTTACCTACAATAAAATATTTAAATAAGTATTTTGAAAAAGCTGATCTAACTGGAGCTCACATTGTTATTGCAGCTACAGACGATAAAAATATAAATAAATTCGTCAAAGATTGCACATCAGATTTCCAATGGTTTAATGATGTAAGTGATCAAAATAATAGTGATTTCCATACACCAGCAGTGGTTCGTAGAGGAGACCTTATTGTATCAGTCTCAACTTCTGGTAAAAGTCCAGTCCTATCAAAAAAGATAAAAAAGGAACTGGACACTTATTTTGACGATCATTATAGTGAAGTCGTGGATGAATATGCAATTGAACGAAAAAAACCAGTCATAGAGTAAACTCATATGACTGGTTATAGTGCAGGGTCCCTGCCTTTATTGTTTTTTCAGCTTCGCTAAGGCTTCTGCAAATGGGTTATTAAATGGTTCATCATCTTGTTTGTTCTGTTTCTTTAAATATTTTTGAACATCTTGTTTTGAAACTTTACTATTTTTTTCTTTCGAACGTCGATCTTTAAAAGTAGAAAGTTTTTCTCTATGCCCACATGCACATACAAAAATTTGACCTTCTCCTTCGCCTCTTAGTTCTAAACGTTTGAAGCAATTAGGACATCTCGTGTTAGTTGACTGTGAAATGGTTTTTCGATGACCACATTCCCTGTCCTGGCAAACTAACATTTTTCCACGTTTACCGTTTACTTCTAACATAAGCTTTCCGCAGTCAGGACATTTAGTACTAGTCATGTTATCATGCTTAAACTTTTGTTCAGTTTGTTTTATTTCTTTCACAGCATCTGAAGAGAAACTAATCATTTCACTCATAAATTTAGATTTAGCTAATTTACCTTTGGAAATGGCTTGAAGCTTCTGCTCCCACTCGGCCGTTAAAGCTGGTGACTTCAAAGCTTCTGGAACAAGGTTTAATAATTGTTTGCCTTTATTTGTGATGAAAATATCTTTTCCCTTTTTTTCAATTAAAAAGCTACTGTAAAGTTTTTCAATAATATCCGCTCTTGTTGCAACTGTTCCCAATCCGCCTGTTTCGCCAATCGTCTTCTTTAAATCATTACTATTACCAGACATAAAATGAACTGGATTTTCCATTGCACTTAAAAGTGTGGCTTCATTAAAGTATGCTGGTGGTTTCGTATGCCCTTTTGTTTCAATGACTTTAGCTACTTCAAGACGCTCATTCTCATTAATAATTGGTAATCGTTGATCTTCTGTACTATCAAGATCGTCTTCGTCTTTAAAGACTTCTTTCCATCCCAGTGAGATAACCCTTTTACCTTTCGCAACAAATATCTCATTATCAATTTCTGCGATAACTTTTTCTTGCTCATATACATATGGAGGTAGTAGGACTGCTAAAAATCTTCTTACGATTAGATCATATATTTTAAATTCTTTTGAAGAAAGTTCACTTAATATAGGTGCCTGCTCTGTTGGTATAATCGCATGGTGATCTGAAACTTTATTATCATCTACAAAGGACTTATTTACTTTAATCGGTTGATTCGTTAACTTCATAATGATTTTTCCATAAGGTTTTATGTTACATGCTAATAAACGTTCCTTTAATGTATCAACTAAATCCGATGATAAGTATCTTGAATCAGTTCGTGGATACGTAACAACTTTATGGTGCTCATATAGCTTTTGCATGATGGATAAGGTTTCTTTAGGTGAAAAGTTAAATCTTTTATTCGCCTCTCTTTGAAGCTCAGTTAAATCATAAAGCTGCGGAGCAAAAGATTTTTTTTCAGCAGTCGAAACTTCCTTAATCTTTATCTGTTTACCTTTTATCGCTTCAATAATTTTTTGTAATTCATCGGTCGTTTTAATTTTCTGGTCATTCGACTTACGATTTTGCCACGTAAAAGTTACATTATTTGCTAATACTTGTAACCCGTAATAAGTTTGTTGCTTAAATTCTTTTATTTCCTTTTCACGCTCTAAAATCATCGAAAGTGTCGGAGTTTGAACCCTACCGCATGAAAGTTGAGCATTATGCTTACAAGTTAGTGCTCTTGTCGCATTAATCCCCACGATCCAATCTGCCTCAGCTCTTGCTACAGCAGAAAGATATAGATTTTCATATTCCTTACCACTACGTAAATTTTCAAAACCTTTTTTTACTGCCTGATCTGTTGCAGAAGAAATCCACAATCTTTTAATTGGTTTATTAACCTTTGCCAATTGAAGAATCCATCTCGCAACAAGCTCACCTTCTCGCCCTGCATCTGTTGCAATAACGATATCTGAAACATCTTTTCTTAATAATTGAGTTTTTACAGCTTGAAACTGCTTGCCAGTCTTTTTAATAACAACAAGCTTTAATTTATCTGGAATCATTGGTAAATCTTCTAAATTCCATGACTTATATTTATTATCATATCCCTCTGGATCAGCCAAAGTCACAAGATGCCCTAATGCCCAGGTCACAATATACTTTTTACCTTCTAAAAAACCGTTACCTTTTTGATTGCACCCTAGCACTTTAGCTATATCTCTAGCAACTGAAGGCTTTTCCGCTAATACTACTGTTTTGCTCATATCATACTCCTTAGTTTATTTACAATTTTCTTATTAACTAACTTTAACACTAAGAACAGGGGAAAGGGAAGTGAACGGAATATAATCAAGGTAAACCTAAATTGCAGGATTAGAGATTACATGTAAGTTATATAAATATAATATTAAAAAAATACATTAATTTTACAAAAATATCTATTCCTCTTTATTCAACCTAATTTTACTATATTCTCTGTTCTTCCTGTTTTTTCAACAAATGTTCTTTTTTTGCAGAAAATTGACGTTTTATTTTACTAAGAAAACAAAGGAATTCACTCTCCATATGGCAAATTTAGTAATTAATTCCATATATAAGGAGAGAGACGATGATTAATAAGATTATATCTGTAATTTTAGGGGTTTTTTTAGTACTATTACCCACAGCCAACGCGACTTCTTTTTCACAAAGTTTTAGTGATGATGAATTATCAAATTATATAGATAATCTAAATTTAAACACTACTGAAGCCACATTTGGACAATCGATTGAAGTCGGATTAACAACTAAAGAACACTTCAACAATGTAACTCTCACATTTAAAAACGGGACTAATTTGACAGAAGTTTTACTAAAAAATCCATCGTCTTCAGATCTTTACTATGCTGGAAAAATAGGTATTACAGCTTCTTTTATAAAAGGTACTTATCAACTAAGTTCAGTTACATTAGATGATCAAACTCTAGCCGTTTCAGACCAGACGATTAAATTTATGATTAAAGATTTACCAACTCCAAAAATTAACCCAATTACAAATAAATCTACATCCATTACAGGAGCCTTTTTAGCAAACAGTAGCGTCCAAATATTCAACAATAATAAACTTGTAAGCACTTTACAAACGGATACAAAAGGCAATTTTCAATTCAATACTAAACCTCTAAAAGAATTTACTAAAATAAATGCAGTTGGTGTTTCAATTGGATTAAAAAGTAAAACTGCTACATCATATGTTTCAGATGTAATCGCACCTTCTATCACTTCCATACCTTCAATATCAGATCAATCACAAAGCATATCCGGTAAATCGGAACCGAATGCTGATGTTCTCATTTACTTAAACAAGAAAGTATTAGCAAAGGGTAAAGTTAACTCGGCAGGTAAGTTTACTATTAAAATGGCGAAGCAAAAGGCAAACACAGTTCTTCAAGTCGTTGCAGTCGATAAGAGTAAAAATCAAAGTAAACCTGTTTCAATTCGTGTATTAGATCGTACTGCACCTTCAGCACCTACAATCCAAACAGTTAAAGAAAATGCCACTGTCATTAGTGGAAAAACAGAACCAAATGCTTCTGTTAAACTATATCTAAACGGTAAATATACAGCTAAAACGGCTGCAACAAAGAATGGTAGTTATACTTTTAAGGTCAGTAAGTTAAAAGTATTTACTCCTATAAAAGTTCAATCAATTGACGCTGCTGGAAACCAAAGTAAGCCTTCATTTACTGAGGCAAAGAGCTCCCAACCTCTTTCGAATGGGCAGCTAATTATTGTTAATACAAAAACAAATAAACTTTCATATTACAACAAGGGAAAACTAGTAAAAACATTTAGTGTAGCAACAGGAAAAGCCTCCTCTCCTACACCTACTGGAAAGTTTAAAATCTTAAACAAGATTAAAAATAGACCTTGGTATAAGGAAAATATTCCTGGCGGAGCTCCAAATAATCCACTAGGTAAAAGATGGATGGGCTTAAGTATGGGAAGTTCTCCTGGAAGCTCATATGGAATACACGGAAATGCTAATGAGAGCTCAATTGGTAAATCAGTTAGTCACGGCTGTATTCGAATGCATAATAGTGAGATTGAGTGGTTATTCGATCAAATAAATGTTGGAACGACAGTTATTATTGCTAAATCTTCTAGTACAAATGGGCAGATTGCTCACTCATATGGAATAGCGATCGCGTAAAAAGCAAACCTTTCCGGTTTGCTTTTTTTATAGTTTAATAGATTACCCTTTCGTTTTTCTAATAGCATTCTTTTCACTTTTCACTGATAATATTTAGTAAAAAGGAAATAGTTAGAAAGGGGTAATTTTATTTTGAAGAGGTATTTACCTATTCTTATTTTGTTTTTTGGTATTCTCTATATCTTTTTTATTCCTTCAGAGCCTGTCAGCATAAAAATACTATTTAAGATAATTCCAATGGTGTTGATTATTAGTTTTGCCTTTTCACAACTTCCTTATCAATCAACTAAATATCGTACTCTCATACTTTTAGGTCTTATTTTTTGTATGATTGGTGACGGAACGTTAATATGGTTTGTTGTCGGTTTAAGTGCTTTTCTAATTGGGCATTTGTTTTACGCTGCCGGTTTTATATCAGGATGGAAATTTTCAATTTATCGCTTACTATCGATTATTCCAATTGCAATTTATGCGTTTTTTCTATGCTCTAATTTAGTAAGCTCTTTAAACGAAAGTGGCCAGGAAAACTTAGTTATTCCTGTAATAGCCTATTCAGTAGCAATTTCAATGATGGTATTTACAGCCATAATGACTGGAAACAAATGGGCTATTTTGGGGAGCCTATTATTTATCATTTCAGATTCTATATTATCGTGGGATCTATTTGTAGAAAGCGTTAAATATGGTCACGAATTAATCATGATCACCTACTACTCAGCACAGTTTTTAATTGCTAAAAGCTTTTTAAATAGTAAGAGAGTTGCGTAATATTTTACTTTCAAATAAAGAAAGAACTACAATAAAAATGAAAGCGTATTACCAACGGATTATGAAATGTATAAAAGGAGATTTTCATATGAAAAATGAGTTAATTAATCGTTTAATTAGTTATGCAAAAGTTGATACACAATCAAATGCAAGTAGTGAAACATGCCCTTCTACACCTGGCCAGTTAACTTTGGGCCGCATGCTAGTGGAAGAGTTAAACAAAGTTGGATTAGTTGACGTAACAATGGATGACAATGGTTATGTAATGGCTACACTTCCGGCAAATTCCGACAAAGATATTCCGACAATTGGATTTTTAGCACATTTAGACACGGCGACAGACTTTACAGGAAAGAATGTTAACCCTCAGCTAGTTGAAAACTATGATGGGAATGACATCGTTTTAAATGAAAGTTTAAATGTCGTTTTATCTCCAAGCCATTCACCAGAGTTAACTAAATATATAGGCCATACATTAATGACAACTGATGGAACAACATTACTTGGTGCAGATAATAAGGCTGGCATCGCTGAAATTATGACTGCAATGGAGTATTTAGTTCAGCATCCTGAAATCAAACACGGCAAAATAAGAGTATCATTTACACCAGATGAAGAGATCGGTAGAGGCCCACATAAATTTGATGTAAAAGCATTTGATGCTAAATATGCTTACACAATGGACGGTGGTCCACTAGGAGAGCTTCAATACGAGAGCTTTAATGCTGCAGGTGCAATGATTACAGTAAAAGGTAAAAATGTGCACCCAGGTACTGCTAAAGGTAAAATGATAAATTCTATGAAAATTGCCATGGAAATAAATAATTTATTGCCTGCAGAAGAAGCGCCAGAATCAACTGAAGGTTACGAAGGCTTTTATCATCTAGTATCAATTGAAGGTGATGTAGAGCTAACTAAAATGCACTACATTATTAGAGATCATGATAAAACAAAATTTGCTAATCGAAAAGAGACATTGTCGAATATTGTAAATCAATTAAAAGAAACACATGGTGAAAACAGCATTATTTTAGAGTTAAAAGACCAGTACTATAATATGGGTGAGAAAATCTTACCTGTTAAAGAGATTGTTGATATTGCTCACGAAGCAATGACAAACTTGGAAATTACACCAATTGTAGAACCAATTCGTGGTGGCACAGATGGTTCACAGCTTTCATATATGGGACTACCTACTCCAAATATTTTTACAGGTGGAGAAAACTACCACGGCAAATTTGAGTACATTTCAATCGACAATATGGTTAAAGCAACGAATGTTATGATTGAAGTGATCAAATTATATGAACAAAAAGCAACTTCAAAGTAAAAAAGTAGGACTGACATCTATCTGTCAGTCCATTTTTTTACTTAATTTTACGAATAAATACGACTTTTAAATAGTTACCTTCTTTAAAGTGCTTAGTTGTTTTAAAGTCATTAGGTAGGCTGAATTCCTCCATTAATTTATATTGCCCGCCTAGTTCTTTAAACGCTGTGTCAATAAACCCTTTAAATTTATTCATTCCAAAAGTACTACAGTTTGTTGAAGCAACAATTACACCATCATTTTCTGTAATCGTAATCGCTTCTTTCAACAGGTTCTTATAGTCCTTTTCGGCACTAAAGGTATGTTTTTTAGATCTTGCAAAGCTTGGTGGATCTAGAATAACCATATCAAATGTAAGGTTCTTTTTAACTGCATATTTAAAGTAATGAAATACATCCTCAACGACTATGCTCTCGGTAGCAGGGTCAATTCCATTAATTTTAAATTGTTCTTTTGTTTTATCTAAGCTCCGATTTGCTAAGTCAACACTAGTAGTCTTACTTGCCCCTCCAACTGCTGCAAAAACTGAGAATGCCCCTGTATAGGAGAAAGTATTTAAAACTGTTTTATCGTAAGCATATTTATCTCGAATTAGTTTTCTAACTTCACGTTGATCCAAAAATACGCCTACCATTGCGCCATCATTTAAATAAATAGCGAAATTAACTCCATTTTCCTTTACGATAATAGGAAATTGACCTCTTTCCCCCATCACAAAATCATCTTCTTCAATATACTGACCTTTTGTATCAAAGCGCTTTTTCTGATAAATCCCTTTGAATTCGACAATATTCTTTATTGCTTGAATAACCCAATCTTTGAATTGATAGATTCCTTCGCTATACCAACTAATTAAATAAAATCCGTCAAAAAAATCAATTGTTAATCCGCCAATCCCATCGCCTTCTCCATTAAATACTCTAAATGCTGTCGTATCAGAGCTATTAAAAAAATGTTGGCGGTTTTCGATTGCTTGTTTAATTTTATCTTCAAAGAACTTAGGACCAATCTTTTCATGCTCCTTCAGGCTAAGAATCCAACCTAAACCCTTATTTTGCTTTCCATAGTAACCCGTTCCAATAAAACCATTACGTTCATCTACTAGATTTATTATTGTTCCTTCATTAATGAAATCATTACTATTCACGATCGATTCTTTTGAAATTAGTGGATACCCATTTTTATAATCTTTTACAAACTTTTGTTTAATTTTTAGATTCATTTCTTTATCCATAAGACCATCCATTCATTCTCTTTTTTACTCATTATTTCCATAATCAATTATTATAGTGTGACCTGTTAGACAAAACTGCAGATTTTGATCTTTTTCTATGAAATAACTGCTAAATCCATTATGCGCACAACGCGCTATCAAGTCTTTTATTATAACATGACTAACAAGCAAATTACTTAATCTCTCTTTTTCTAAGCAAGAATGATAGTAGTTTTTAAATTTGGTACATAAAATAATCTCTTTCACTTATAGGATTAGTGATTTACTCTGGGAGTTGTTTTAATATTAATATCATGAATACCTTTTGATGTAGTTGTAAAAGTGGCAATACTAAAGTAAGCGCCAAATTATCTAGGTCGGAACAAATTCTTGTTCAAAGTGAAAGGGAATACACTATGGAAATTATTAATGAAACAATACAAATAGAGGAGTTAAAAGAGAATAAGATAATAGGGAAACCTAAACTAACAAATTCAAAAATAATATTTAGAGGAAAAGGAAATCTTCTATATTGTGATAATGAAAATGTTCATTTAGTAGATAGTAATATTGAGTTTAATGGAAATGACACAATTATTTTTCTTTGTAAAAACAGGTTTAATTACATACTCAATGCAATTGTTTACAATAATTCAGTATTATTTTTTGGAAGAGATAATTATTTTAACAACAAATTAAATATAATTATTTCAGAACAAAAGAATGTTATTGTAGGAGAAGGTTGTTTAATTTCATTCGACTGTTGGTTTAGAACAGCGGACCCACATCTAATTTATGATTCTTTCACAAAGAAAAGAGTTAACCCAAGTAAAAGCATTTATATTGGCGATCATGTTTGGATTGGTCAACATGCTTTTATTTTGAAAGGAACTCAAATTGGTTCAGGCAGTATTATCGGAGGCATGTCGGTAGTTAGTGGGAAAAAAATTGAATCTAATTCTTCATATGCGGGCAATCCAGCAAGAAAAATTGGCGAATCGATTTTTTATACTAGTGACAGTGTACATGCGTTTACAGAATCAGAAACACGAAGTCATGATGTTTTTGAGAGTGACGACTATATTTACTCATATGATCAGACTGAGATGTTCCCATTCCCTTCAATAGAAAAATCACTAACAGAATTAAATTTGGTTTCAGAAAAACTTGATTATATAAAAGAGAATTTGCAGATGAATCAAAACAAAAACCGCTTTTTCATTGGAAAACCTATTGTTAAGCAAAGTTTTATAGAAAGAATTAAAAAGAATTTATATAAGTATTTAACGTTAAAGAAGTAAAGTCGCATGCTTTAGTTTGATAAGAGAAAAGTAACAATCACAATGGTTAGGAACCTAAAAAATAGAAATGTAAAAAACTGAGTTATTTTCTTTTGGAAATAACTCTTTATTTCATGTTGACCTATTAACCCGTTTTTCCATATTTCTTATGACACAATTATATGGGACAAACCACGTAAGAACTTTTTACCCATAAAAAACACCCCCTTAAATTCGAAGTTTCCAAAACACAGGGTTTTTTCTTCATCAATTTTAAGGGGTACAGTCTAAATTGAATAAGGCTTTAAGTTCATTCATTAACCTGTTGAATTCTTCTAGCAAAATCAACAAATTTGAACTTATCAGGGCGATGTCTAGATTGACCGTATTGTAATAGGGAACCATCGTCTAAATAGACGAAAGTATTTACAACTACTACCATATCATAGCCATCTAAGTCTAAATATTTTTGGTCATCTTCAGTACAAGCTTGTACTACAATTTCTTTTTTCGCAAAGCCAATATTTAAGTGTAGAGTATTTTCTATATAGTCAAAAATTGACCCTTCGCAAATTGACCTTGAAAGTTTTTCGACATATGCACTATTGTAGTACTCTTTGTCCAAAATTATTTTTTTTCCGTTGATTTTTCGAGCTCTAACTACTTTCCAAATCGCTGTTTGGTCATCTATTTCTAGTTGTTCTCTTATAAATTTACTAGGCCACTTCTTTTCAAGAATTTCTACAATCGTTTCTGCTTCTCTTCCAATTTGGTTTGATAATTCTTTAAAACTAATCAAACCTGTTACCGGGAAATTTAATTTTGCAGTGTCTAAAATAAACGAACCTTTACCTTTGACTTTATTTATATAACCGTTTTGCTCAAGCATTTGTAAGGATTTTCTAATTGTATCTCTAGAAACATCAAATTGCTCCATTAATGACTTTTCTGAAGGTATTTTACTACCAACTGTAAAAGCCCCTTTTTCAATCTGTTCAATTAACTTATGATAGATCGAAATATACTTTGCGTTCATTTTCATCACCTAGAAAAATTTTATTATATTCTCACATTTTTCTCAAGAAGGTAACAAATAGACTCATATGGGCGTAACGTAAATTCGGTTAAATCCTGGCTAGAATCATTATAATTTGAAATTAGTATCTGCTTGTTATACTCCCCAATAGCAATATTTTCTGGTAATTTAAAATGAGTATCTTCGCCATAAAAATTATTAACGACTAACAACATTTGATTACCCAGCTTACGAGTATATGCAAAGATTTGTTCATGATTTAGTAATAAAGAATCATACGTACCTGTCGAAATAATGTCGAATTCTTTTCTTAAATTAATTAGTTTTTTATAATGATGAAACACTGAATCTTCATCAACTAGAGACTTTTCGACATTTATTTGTTCGTAATCTTTTCCTGTTGAAATCCAAGGTGTTCCAGTTGTGAATCCTGCATTTATTGAATCATTCCATTGCATAGGCGTACGAGAATTATCTCTTGATTTGCTCTTTAAAATGGCTAGTATTTCACTTTCTGGAACACCATTTTCTTTTAATATTTTATAATAATTTAAGCTTTCTACATCTCGATATTCTTCAATTATGTCAAATTTAGGATTAGGCATTCCAATTTCTTCACCTTGGTAAATATAAGGAGTCCCCCTTAATAAATGCATTGAAGTAGCAAGCATTTTGGCTGATTCTTTATGATACTTTTGATCGTTTCCAATTCGTGAAACAATACGCGGTTGGTCATGGTTACACCAAAATAAGGCGTTCCATCCATTTCCTGATTGCATACCTTTTTGCCACTGATCCAGAATTGACTTAAGTGACATAAAATCAAAATCCATTAATGACCATTTTTGCCCATCTTTATAGTCAATTTTTAAATGATGGAAGCTAAAAACCATCGATAACTCATTCTCAGACGGATTTGAGTATCGAATACAATGGTCAATTGAAGTTGAAGACATTTCACCGACAGTAATGATTTCTTCGTTCTTGCCAAACGTCTCATTATTTAATTTCTTTAAATACTCATGAATTCGAGGTCCGTCTGTATAGTATTTTCTGCCGTCACCTGTTTCGTCATCAACCATAACTTTTGGTTTAGAAATCAGATTAATTACATCCAAACGAAATCCTTTTACTCCTTTATCAATCCAGAAATTAACAATATCGAATATTTCGTTTTGTACCTCATCATTTTCCCAGTTTAAATCTGGTTGGGTTTTATCAAAGAGATGCAGATAATATTCATTTGAATTCTCAACTTTTTCCCAAGTTGAACCACCAAATTTGGAGAGCCAATTCGTTGGCTCTTTCCCGTCCTTTTCTTCTCTAAAAATATAATAATTTTTATATTTTTTATCTCCATCAAGGGCTTTCTTAAACCACTCATTTTCTGATGAAGTATGATTAAATACCATATCCAGCATTATTTCTATATCACAACGTTTCGCAGCCTTCACTAATTCATCAAAATCTTCCATTGTTCCGTATGCTGGATCAATCTTTCGATAGTCCGCGACATCATAACCATTATCATTTTGAGGAGATACATAAAATGGAGTAAGCCAAATGTAGTCAACACCTAATTCTTTTAAATAATCAAGCTTTTTTGTAACTCCTCTTAAGTCTCCAAAACCATCTCCATTCGAATCATAAAAAGACTTAGGATAAATTTGGTATACAACACTGTTCTTAAAATCCTTCATTTTGATAATCTCCTTGATTTATAAATAAATTCGAAAGGAAGGAAAATAGATTTCCTTCCCCTTAAATAATTATGAGTTTTTCACTAGCAGTTTTTTCTTGTTAAAGATAATCGTTAAAATGAATGGGACAACGACTGCAACTAGCATAGCGATTGAAAACATTCCAATATGTTTAGGCTGAATAGATAAAATTGCTGGAAGGCCTCCAACACCAATCGAATTCGCCATTACACCTGAACCAACTGAAACAATAGCAGCTATACCAGAGCCAATCATAGCAGCTACGAATGGATAAGCATACTTTAAGTTAATACCAAACATTGCTGGCTCTGTTACCCCTAAGAAACAAGAGATAGCAGCAGGTATTGATACTTGCTTTTCTTCCTCATTCTTTCTATTCAAATAAATGATTGCTAAAACAGCTGAACCTTGTGCAATATTTGATAAAGCGATCATCGGCCACAGATTTGTTCCGTTAAGCTGACTCATTAGTTGAAGATCGATTGCATTAGTCATATGATGCAATCCTGTTATAACTAGTGGTGCATAGAAGAATCCAAAAACTAAGGCAAAGAGCCATCCAAATGAAGATGTTAATCCTGAATAGACTAAATGTGAGATAGCTGAACCAATTTTCCAACCAATCGGACCTAATACTACATGTGCAATTAACACTGTTGGTACTAGTGCAAAGAACGGTACCACAATCATTGAAATTGCACTTGGAACGATTTTTCGAATATTTGTCTCTAAAATCGCTAAAGTGAAACCGGCTAAAATAGCTGGAATAACTTGCGCTTGATAACCAATCATATCGATTTTAGCAAAACCAAAGTCCCAAACTGGTGGTACTGCCCCACCTGCTACTGCGTATGCATTTAGTAGTTGTGGTGAAACAAGTGTAATACCTAAAACAATCCCCAGAATTTGAGTCGTACCCATTTTCTTTGTAATTGACCATGTAATACCAACTGGTAAGAAATGAAAAATGGCTTCACCGATCAACCATAAAAAAGAATGTGTTCCCGCCCAAAATTGAGAGGTTTCAACAAGCGTTTTAGTACCATGATCTAGTAGTTTAATATCCCCAATTATGTTACGGAATCCTAAGATTAGACCCCCAACAACAATGGCTGGAATTAGTGGTGAAAAGATTTCCGCTAGGTGAGCAAGTAATCTTTGAATCCATGTCATATTTTGCCTTGCTGCTATTTTAGCTTCATCTTTTGAAGTTTCCTCTACCCCAGCTAATTTTACAAATTCATTATAAAAAATAGATACTTCATTACCGATAATTACTTGAAATTGCCCTGCTTGCGTAAAAGTACCTTTAACTATTTTAATTTCTTGAATCATTTTTTCATCAGCTTTTTTAACGTCTTTCAGCACAAAACGCATTCGTGTTGCACAATGAGTTACGGTAGCGATGTTTTCTTTACCACCAATGTACTGAAGTAATTGTTTTGCTTCATCACTAAATCGGCTCATGATATCCCCTCCTCGAGCAATCTATTATTTATTTTATAACATTTAAGTTCGTCCTGTACGTACAAGATTAGTATATTCTTGTACGTACAGGATTGCAAGCGTTTTTTGTAAACGTTATCACTTCTTATTAATTTCCATGGAAATCGTTAATCAATTTACTAATTAATTCTTTTATCACTATTTACTGAAAAAAAATTTCATAAAAAAACCGTTAACCTCTATCTGTTCCCAGGTAGAGCATTAACGGCTTTTAGTTTTTATTACATAGTTTCCTCTGTAAATTGATCAAATACGATACAACCCGCTCCTTGTGCAACGATATTATACGCTGTCGATGATTTAATGATTTGAACAGGGCTGTTTGGATAATTTTTCAATCTTCCTTGTGCTGTTTCGCATGCTACATCAAAAAATAATGGCTTTGGAACTAATGTACCTCCACAAATGACAATATCAGGGCGTACAATATAAATAAGATTAGTCAGTCCAATTCCAAAGTAATTAGCCGCCTCTTTTATGACCTCTAAACAAAGTGGGTCTTCCTTTTCTAAAGCTTCTAGAATTTGATGATAGCTAATATTTTCGACATCGTTTAATTCACTCATCAAAGAAGTAATCTCACCGCGCT
The DNA here is from genome assembly GCF_002564465.1 of Bacillus sp. AFS088145. GTDB lineage: Bacteria > Bacillota > Bacilli > Bacillales > Bacillaceae_G > Gottfriedia. The sequence goes on from NZ_NUUX01000002.1 coordinate 141,215, forward strand.
TAACACGTTTGATTACCTCTTCTCGAATTGCAGGTAAACTACTGTACGCTTGTAGACAACCATATGAACCACATGAACAAAGCTTTCCATGAATATCAACAATCATATGTCCAAAAGCATCGTCCATTTCGTTCTTATTACTTATTAATTTCCCTTGTTGAATAATTCCACAACGAATTCCCATATCACTCGAAACAAAAACAATATTTTCGTTTTCTTTACTGAAATTTAGTCTGTACTCTGCTAGGGCAGCTAAATTTGTTCCGTTATTTAGTAATACTGGGCAATGATTAGCTTTTTCTAAATGCTTTACAATATTTAAATCATCCCATCCATCTGCTAAAAATGATCCCGATTTAATTACACCCTTTTCTTGATCAATTGGGTCTAAAACTCCAATGCCAATACCTAATAATTGTCCCCTACTAATCTGATTTTGATCTAATAATTCACTTACACTTTTGGTTACAAAATTTAAAGTATATTCTCCAGTACTTACGTTGCTCATTTTTAATTTTTTTGAATCGATAATTGTTAGATTTAGGTCAAGCAATAGTACTGTTGTATATAAATTCGTGATTTCGACACCGATTAAGTAGAATGTAGTTGGGTTAATCACATACATTGCTGGTCTCCTTCCACCACTAGAAACCCCTAAACCACTGTCATATATAAGCCCTTCCTGTACTAATTCATCTAACAACCGTACACATGTAGTATGTTTATATCCTGTCATTTCAGTTAATGAACTAACTTTAATTGGCCCTAATTTTCGTATTAAACTATATAAAAGCTTTAAACTTTTGATTTTAGGCGACTGATAGCCTTTAAATTGCCTGATCATTGACTCCTCCAAAACTATAATCTTATTTTACATTCATTTAACTTTTTATATTTTATGAATTAAGTATAGCTATTTATACGTTATATTTACAGCATTTTTAGTAAAAAGGAATAAACTTTTTACCGAAATGATTTTTAGTCTGTTTACAAGTAAGGAATTATCCATTAGACTTATGGTGAAAGCATTATTATTTATTAGAATTCTTATTACAATCCCGATCGCTCATTTTAGGAGGAAAAATAAATGCATAAAACTGAACATATTTTAGAAACAAGAGATTTTATATTAAATAAAACAAACTACCGTCCAACGGTTGGATTAATATTGGGTTCTGGCTTAGGGACTCTTGCAGATGAAATCGAAAACTCTGTTGTAATTCCTTACAGTGAAATTCCTCATTTTGCAAAGTCTGAAGCAGTTGGACACGCAAATGAATTAGTAATCGGTGAATTAAAAGGCCAAGCTGTGGTAGCAATGAAAGGCCGTTTCCATTATTATGAAGGCTTTACTTTAGATGAAGTAACGTTCCCTGTGCGTGTAATGAAAGCACTTGGAGTAGAAAAATTAATCGTAACTAATGCTTGTGGGGCTGTTAACACTAGCTTTAACCCAGGCGATTTAATGTTAATTACTGATCATATTAATTTAGTTGGAACAAATCCTTTAATTGGACCAAATAACCCAGAACTAGGAACTCGCTTCCCTGACGTTTCTGAAGTATATAACAAAGAATTACGTAGCCTTGCATTAGATGTTGCTGCGAAACAAGATCTTAAATTACAACAAGGTGTTTATGCTTGGTGGAGTGGCCCTTCATACGAAACACCTGCTGAAATCCGTATGATCCGTACACTTGGTGCAGATTCTGTTGGGATGTCAACGGTTCCTGAAGCAATCGTAGCTGTTCACGGAAGTATGAAAGTTTTAGGTATCTCTTGCCTAACAAACATGGCTTGTGGCATCCTAGACCAACCATTAAACCACGAAGAAGTAATTGAAGTAGCAAGCATGGTTAGAACGAAATTCGTTAACCTAGTTAAGGGCATTTTAGAAGAAATGTAATTCGAAATACGAAATGCGCAAGGCGTTTGATCAGCCCCGACAAGCATAAGACGAAGAACGATAAAGGTTGGTTTTTACCTTTATTGGGCTTTGGCTTATGACCTCGAGGGGCTAACGCCTGGAGCTAGTCAATGCGGAAAGCGTTCGAGTGGCTCTGGAGGAAGTATTACCGGAGAAATATCTCGCTCAACTAGACGGTAACAAAATATGAAATTAGATAGAAGTAAAGAGGTTTTGGTTTTCCCTCTTTACTTCTTTTTATGAAAACGGGGTGTTATTTTGAAAGGTATACTATATATCATTATTGGTTCTGTTTGTTATGGCGTTTTGTCTACCTTTGTAAAATTGGCGTATGGTGATGGTTTTATTGTAAATGATGTCGTCGGTATTCAAATGTTTGTTGGGGCTATATTGTTATGGTCCATCGTACTTTTTAATAAAAGTAGCTCCGCTAAATCTAATAATGAACAATATATAAAGCCTACAAAGAAGGATGTTTTATTGCTTGTTGTATTAGGGTTACTACTGGCTTAACAGGGATGTTTTATTATTTGGCTTTGCAATATATTACTGCATCATTAGCAATTGTACTGTTGTTCCAATTCACTTGGATTGGCGTTTTATTAGAATCAGTAGTCAATCGAAAACTTCCTGAAAAAAGTAAATTGTTCTCATTGATTCCTCTCGTTATTGGCACGTTTTTTGCGACAAATGTTTTAACCGATGGAATTGGTTCATTGAATTGGTTAGGAGTTTTATTTGGGGCGTTGTCTGCGGTTTCGTACAGTACTTTTATATTACTTAGCGGTAGAATCGCTTTAAAAGCAAACCCAATAACAAAAACGGCATTAATGATTACAGGTGGTTTTATAATTTGTGCGATCTTCCTCCCACCTACATTTTTCACTAATTGGCACTTATTTGCAGAACTTTCATTAAAGTACGGGCTGATCCTTGGCTTTCTAGGTCCATTTTTCTCTACTTTAATGTTTTCAAAAGGGGTTCCTTTAACAGGTTCTGGTCTTGCCTCTATTTTAGGGGCAGCAGAGTTACCGACAGCTACGTTAATGTCAGCGATTGTATTAAAGGAAACGGTTGGAGCTCCACAATATTTTGGTATCATTTTAATATTAATCGGTATCGTTTTACCTGAATTCCTTAAAAGAAAGTCACTACAATCAGCATAAAAATATTTTCTTACTTTAAACTCGTAAACATACATTATGCAATATAAATTTGCTAATGCTTCGAATAATTAAATAGATATTCCAAATAATATTTTAGACTGCAAGCAAAGCGCTAGCAATCAGTCTAATAATCAGTTTTTTTTTGGACTTTGTTTAAAAACAAAGATATTCTAATATCTTTGTTATTTTTTGGAGGTGTTTTTTGTGAGAGTAAAAGACGTCATGTCGAGTAACGTTGAATGTTGTTCAAACCAGGATTCTTTACAATCAGTGGCAAGTAAAATGGAATCCTTAAATGTTGGAGCAATTCCAGTTGTTGAAAATGGACAAGTAGTTGGAATGATTACAGACCGAGATTTAGCTTTACGTGGTATTAATCAAGGTGGAAACGCGAGTGCTTCCCAAGTAATGTCTAATAATATTGTGACGATTGATTGTAACGCCAGTCTTCAAGAAGCATCAAATTTAATGGCACAACATCAAATAAGAAGATTACCAGTCGTAGAAAATGGGAACCTTGTAGGAATACTTTCACTGGGTGACTTAGCAGTACAAGAGCAGTCAGATGAAAGTGCTGGCGAAGCACTGTCTCAAATCTCTCAGAATGATATTCAATAACTAGAAAAATGGGACCGAACAATAAAGTTTCCGGTCCCATTTTTATTTTTTATTTATTCATCTGTGCAAGAAAATCTCCGAGTAGACTATCCATATCTTCCTCTTCAATTTCTTCTTTGGCCGCAGAGATTTCGCTTTTGCTTGCAGCTTCCCAATTAAAGTTATCTAAATCATCATCACGGTCGGCCTTTCTTCCAATACTACCTAAATTCGTTACATTCGGTTCGCTTGTACGAATTTTTGATTGAACAGGTTCCAATTCTGGCTCTAGTTCATTCATTTCTTCTTGAAGATATAGAGCCTCTTCAATTGCTAGACTATTACTATTTAGCGAAGTAATAAGAGAAGCAGTTCGAATTGGGTTAGATAATAGTTGGTACACAATACTGCCTAATAGTGCCTCAGAATGTTCATGTTTTAACCAATCTCTTTGAGCTTTATCTAGGCTTTTTGGTAGTGGAATCGTAATTGTTTGCCTTTGCTTTGATAATGAGTCAGTAACTCCGCTTATTACGTACTCAGCGATCTTACTTGAAAAGTTCCGCCTTTCGCTTTGTTTAAGCTGCTGCAAATGTTTTATAATCTGATCAGGCGTATCGGAAGGGATACGAAATGTAATAGGTTGTCCCCTCGTCAATTCTTTTTCCTTCATGGAATCACCTTATTTTGCTTTAGACATTTTTTGTTCTTCTTTTTCAACTTGTTGTGTTTCTCTTCTAGATTCTCTTACTCTTTTTATTTCATAATCAGCGATTAGCTTATAATAAGCATTCGCCATCATCCAGATACTTTCCTTCTCATCCTCAAAGAAATCAATATTATAACCATCTAGGTTATTATTAAGGGTTTTAAGATACTCTTTTAAGATTAGCGATCCTCCACCAATGAAATAGCATATTTCAGTTTGTGAGTTCTTTTGCCAAATATTTCTTAAATGGCGATATTGTTTTTTTGCTAATTCTAACAGAATTCGGTCTACAATATCATGAACGCTTGTCCGACTACCCTTAACCATAATATGGTTTCGATCACTTTTCTTAGTAATGATCTCTACAACGTCTCTTCGGCTATCAAGTTCAACTCCATGTCTTGAACGAATCTCTTCACGAATTGCTTCTAGGGACTCTGCCACACCAAGATTAAAACCTTGGGCTTTATCGTCATCTACCTTTCGATTCCTAATGACGGCAATATCAGTTGATAACCCTCCGATGTCTTGAATAAGGATTTTTTTATCTATAAGGTCTTTATTAATAATGTTTAAATGATTGTCCATAACTAAGTTAATAAAAGCAGCGAATCCTTCAGGATAGACTTTAACTTCTTCAAACTTAATATTAACTTTTAATCCTTGATGTCTTGGTGTTACTAAAAACTCTACTTGGTGCACTGAGCCTAGTAATCGAGAACGATAACCTACGTCCTTTCCTTCCTTTACTTCTCTAAGCGGAAGACCCGTTCCTAATACGTAAGTTGCCTCAATTACATTATTAGAGTTCTTTACAATCTGTTTATTATCTTCTCTAGCTGCATCTAACGCTAAAGCTGCAAATAACATAATAAGTGTTTGATCCTCTTCAGACTTATTACTCCCAGGATCTAGTTCTGTTGCATTACCACTTTTAGTTGCTAAATTTCCTACACGATAAACAGTATTATTCTCTTTTAAAGTAGGCGAGTGAACGCGAATATGTATTCCATCAACTGGATCTTGGTTGTCTAATTCTTCTATCCCAATGATTGGACGATCTTCTGTATCCCTTGCAATAATATTAGGAATATTAATCTCAGATTCCATCTTCCCAAAAATTCCTTTGAGTGAATCGTTTCCTACATCAATAGCAGCTATACGAGCATTTACCACTTAAATCATCCCTTTCGCTAATAGGTTTACATATTAATAGATAATTCTGATATTAGATTATCTAACTTTAGCCATCCGGTCAATGTCCCATACTGAACTATTATAAAAATGTAACTGAATTGTCATCTTGTATACAAAATTGTAAACACATAAACTTGTATACATATCTGTGTACATGTGTACAAAAACGTATACAACTGTTTACAAAAACGTGTACTTGTATACAAAAGTGTATACATTCCCTTTTTCATTCTAGAATTAATATCGGTACAACTGTCTCCTACCTGTGGATAGTAAGTTTACGTTTTGCGTACAAGTATACTTTATCGTATACAACTGTTTACAAAACGTATTCTTGTGTACAAATATGTGTACAACTCCCTTAGATTGGTTTTTCTCTAAAAACTAAAAAACAGGTAGATGGCTTCTACCTGTCAATATGTGTATAAGTCCCTTATTAAAAATATCCACATGTGGATTACTTTTTTTATTATGACTAGCTAACTCTAGAATAGGATTATTTTCAAAGATTATAATTTTTGAATCCTGTAATTTATTGTAATCCTCTTCAGACATAAGCTTTAAATTTAATAGTTCCTCCTTTGTTGTAAATTTTGGATATGACCTTCTTCGTAATGATCCAAATCTTTTTAAATTATAAAATTTCCAACTTAAAAGACCAAAATAAAAAACGATCCACAACAGGATTGTAAATAAAACAAAAAAAAGTATGTCATGATTTGTCATTTTAAAATAGGACTTTACTATATTTATATATCCATTATTGTAATTTATTAGCGAACTAATGAAAAAAGCCATTAAAATTATACAGTAGATCCAAACTACTAATGTTGTAATCGTAATCATCACTTCACTTAGCCAATTTTTCTTTGAATGAACGATTACTTCAGTTTCCTGTTTCCCCTGTCTGGACTTGTCCATGTTGCATAACCGCCTTTTATTCTTGATTTAATTGCTTTTGGTAATGCAAACATTACAATTATTGCATTTAAAACCCAATAAATAACTGGATACCACGCGGCCCATAAGTAATATTTTTTTATGTTATCGTATGTGGAATCAACTCTAAACGACATCCAAAGCTGTATAAGACTCATGAAAACAAGTGAGAAAGAAGAAAAAGTCATCCATATTATTAATTCTTGTACACTGTTAGCAGTTATTAAATAGTAAATTGTCACGAATACCCAAGAAAATGACCAAATTAAACTAACCCATTGTTCAAGATAGATTGGCCAGATCCTTCTATGACGAAAGTCCAATAATAAACGCCAATACCGCAGAATTACCTCTTGACCACCCCGTGCCCAACGAATTCTTTGATTCCAAATTCCCTTTAATGTTTCTGGAACTAACATCCAGCAAAGTGCACGAGGTTCATAGCGAATATCCCAAAATCTTTCTTGTAGCTTCCAGGATACTGCGATGTCTTCTGTAATCATGTCGCGGTCCCATAATCCTACATCTACAAGTGCTTTTTTTCGAAATGCAACGACTACGCCTGATACAGTCATAATTTTATCGAGCATTCTTTGGGTTCTTTTTATGGCCCCAATAATAGAAGAATATTCTACTATTTGTAATCTACTCAGTAGCGTATCACGATTTCGAATTCTTGGATTTCCCGTTACAGCACCTAATCTTTCCCCACTATGTAGAAAATGATATATGAGATACTGTGCAGCCTTAGGCGCTAAAATGGCATCCGAATCAATGCAAACTAAAAACTCCCCTTTTGATGCATGGCAAGCAATATGTAAGGCATTTGCTTTCCCCCTATTTTCTCTACAATCAATTGCCTTAACCTCGCGATGTTTATTTGCAATTTTTTCTAAAACTTTAAAGGTTGAATCCTTACTGCCATGGTTTACAGCAATGATTTCTTTTAATGGATAATCTAATTCCACTAAATATTGAATTGTCTCTTCAATTGTTTCTTCCTCGTTATAACAAGGTATTAAGATGCTAATTAATGGCTAATCAATCCCTTCAAAATTTACATCTTTTCCTTTTTCACGGTATCGGAAAAATAGACTGGATCCGGCCACCCAAAATAAAGACATAACCAATGGATACCAAAATACAAACTCCGACAAAAGGCTTATGAATTTGTTCAATTTTAATCACCTAATTTACTAAATTCAATAATGCAACTCCCATATAAAAACTAGTATCAGCAAATACAAATAAATTAACAGTGTTTTTCAGACCCAAATATGTAATTTTTTACTTTCTTACAAAAGTTTTTGTTCTTTTAACATGAAACGATTATAATGGGAATGATGATTGTACTTCTCTAGTACAATTTAATAGATAGAAAATTTAATAGAAAAATCCATAAGCTTTATTGCTTGTGGTAGAGGTCGCAAACTCCCCTCTACAAAAAAATAAGGCGAAAAACAATATTTGTCGTATTGTTTTTATTTTTGTTATTCGGGATGCCCTCTTCTTTTTAATCATGTAAAGGAGAGAAAAAATATGAAAAATGAAAAAGCAATCGTTGTATTTAGCGGTGGCCAAGACAGTACTACATGTTTATTCTGGGCTATGGAACAATTCGGTGAGGTTGAAGCTGTTACGTTTAATTACAATCAGCGTCATAAACTAGAATTAGATGTAGCTGCAGATATTTGTAAGGAATTAAATATTCCTCACCATATCCTTGATATGTCCTTGTTAAATCAGCTTGCACCAAATGCTTTAACAAGATCAGATATTGATATAACTCACGAAGAAGGCGAACTTCCTTCTACATTCGTCGATGGACGTAATTTGTTATTCCTATCTTTTGCAGCAGTACTTGCTAAACAAAAAGGAGCAAAGCACATTATTACTGGTGTTTGTGAGACTGACTTTAGCGGATACCCTGACTGCCGAGATATCTTTGTTAAATCATTAAATGTAACTCTTAATCTATCAATGGATTATCCATTTGTTATTCATACTCCACTTATGTGGATCGATAAGGCTGACACATGGAAATTAGCTGATGAATTAGGCGCATTTGAATACGTAAAAGATAAAACACTAACTTGCTATAACGGCATTATTTCTGATGGTTGTGGAGAGTGTCCGGCATGTGAGCTTCGTCAGGCTGGTTTAGATCGTTACCTACAATCGAAGGGAGCCACAAAGCATGTTTGATTTTCGCATCGTAGAAAGACTTCATAAAATTGATGAGCATATAAAAAAAGAAGACTTAAAATATCACCGTAAACGAGTTCTTGTTAATAAAGAATTTACTTTTGATGCTGCACATCACTTACATTGCTACGAAGGTAAATGTAAGAATTTACACGGGCACACATATAAAGTTATTTTTGGAATTAGTGGCTTTGTTGATGAAATCGGCTTAGTGATCGATTTTGGTGATATTAAACGGATTTGGAAGGAAAAAATTGAAATCTATTTAGATCACCGTTATTTAAATGAGATGCTACCTCCGATGAATACAACAGCCGAAAATATGGTTGTTTGGATTTATGAGCAAATGGAAAATGCACTAAAAGGTCATACAAATCCTGAACAAGATATTAGAGTAGAGTTTGTTCGTTTATTTGAAACGCCTACTTGCTACGCAGAAGCTCGTAGGGAGTGGATGATCAATGAGTAAAATTCCAGTACTTGAAATATTTGGACCTACTGTACAAGGTGAAGGAATGGCAATCGGTCAAAAAACGATGTTTATTCGTACTGCGGGTTGTGATTACTCTTGTAGTTGGTGCGATTCTTCGTTCACCTGGGATGGTAGTGAAAAAGAAAATATAAAATGGATGACCGCAGAAGAAGTTTGGAAGAATCTAACCGACTTAGGCGGCGATACATTCTCTCATATTACGATTTCTGGTGGAAACCCTGCCTTACTTCCATCTTTAGGCCCTGTAGTTGAGTTTTTAAAGGAAAAGAATATGACTTTAGCTCTTGAAACTCAAGGTAGTAAGTGGCAACCATGGTTACCTTCTATCGATGAAGTTACTTTATCGCCTAAACCGCCTAGCAGTGGCATGAATACTGATTTCGATATGCTAGGAAGCATTATTCAAAATTTAGAAAATCATCCAAAGTTTTGCTTAAAAGTTGTTATTTTTGATGAAAAAGATTTAGCTTATGCGGAAACTGTTCATCAAAAATTCCCACATGTCCCATTCTTTTTACAGGTCGGAAATAGTTGGCTAAATGCGGATGATAGCACTTTATTACAATACATGTTAAATCGTTACGAATGGCTTATAGATGAAGCTATGAAATCGAAGGTATTTAAAAATGTAAAAGTTTTACCTCAATTACATGCATTTGTTTGGGGAAATAAGAGAGGAGTTTAACCAAAATGGTAGGTAGATCAAAAGGTTCACTAGAAGAAGTATCATTACTTGGTAGCAACAACACAAAATATTTATTTGAATATGATCCAGGAATATTAGAAACATTTGATAATACTCACCCAAATCGTGATTATTTCGTAAAATTTAATTTCCCTGAATTTACTTCACTTTGTCCAAAAACTGGTCAACCTGATTTTGCGACAATTTATATAAGCTATATTCCTGAGAAGAAAATGGTTGAAAGTAAATCTTTAAAACTATACTTCTTTAGCTTCCGTAATCATGGTGATTTCCATGAAGATTGCATGAACATCATTATGGATGATCTAATTAAATTAATGGATCCTCGATATATTGAAGTTTGGGGAAAATTCACTCCACGTGGTGGAATTTCAATTGACCCATATTGCAACTATGGTCGCCCAGGTACTAAATACGAAAAAATGGCTGAACATCGTATGATGAACCATGATTTATACCCTGAGAAGATTGATAATCGATAAAAAAATCACTTTAAAGTGCACTGAATAAAAAACAGTGTACTTTTTTTATTCAGGTAAATACTATATTCGTTTATGGCACTTAATTTGTTTTTATTTTACAATTAATGGAAAGTAAATAAAAGTGTGGTGAAACCATTTGTTTAAACTATTACTCATTGAAGATGATTCTTCTCTATTCACTGAGATTAAAGATCGCTTATCTGGATGGTCCTATGAAGTATATGGGATAACAGACTTTAATAAGGCAATTCAAGAATTTACAGAGATAAAACCAGATTTAGTCATCATTGATATACAACTACCAAAATACGATGGTTTTCACTGGTGTCGTATGATTCGTTCCCATTCAAATGTACCAATTATCTTTCTATCTTCAAGAGATCATCCCTCGGATATGGTCATGTCGATGCAGCTTGGAGCAGATGATTTTATACAAAAGCCATTCCATTTTGATGTACTAATTGCGAAAATCCAGGCTACTCTTAGACGCGTATATAATTACAATACCGAAAAAATTGCTCTTAAAACTTGGTGTGGTGCAACCGTCGACTATGAAAAAAATACTGTATCGAATGAAACTGGTGCAATTGATCTTACAAAAAATGAGATCTATATTTTAAAACTGCTAATTGAACAAAAAAATAAAATCGTAAGTCGTGAGGAATTAATCAATGCCCTTTGGGATGACAAGCGATTTATTAGTGATAACACCTTAACAGTAAACGTAAATCGATTGCGTAAAAGACTAGATGAAATAGGATTAGGACAATTTATTGAAACAAAGGTTGGTCAAGGATATATTGCTTTAGAAGAGGTCATTTAATGATTAAAACATTTCTAATTGAGCGATTTAGTTGGATACTTTTTTTTCTACTAACACAAGTACTCGTTGTATTTGTTTCATTTATTGATTCGTCAATTCCTTTAAAATCATTACTTTATATTGTCTTTCTATCGCTATTATTGTTTATCATTTTTTTAGTCATTCAATATCCTAAAGAAATAAAATTTTATAAGAGCCTTGTTGAACGTGAGGATAACCTTGACTTGACGGGAATTGAAGAACCAAATAGTCCATTTGAAGAAATTGTTGAAAACAGCTTAATAAATCAAACAAGCTTATTAAAAAAAATAGCAATTCAAAATCAAACTTATTTAGAGCAAGAAAAAGATGAACTCCTATCATGGATCCATGAAGTAAAAACACCTTTAACAGCAATGCACTTAATGATTGATCGTATGAAGGATGAAAAGTTGAAATCAAATTTAACATATGAATGGCTACGTATTCACCTATTACTAGATCAACAACTTCACCAAAAAAGAATACCTTTTATTGAAAATGATCTTTATATCGAAAAAATTCAACTTGAAGATGTCATTTATCCAGAGATTAAAACTTTGCAATCATGGTGTATACATAAAGGGATTGGATTTGATATTGAATTAGAGGAGCTAGAAGTATTCAGTGATGCTAAATGGCTATCATATATACTACGACAGCTATTAACAAATGCAGTGAAATATAGTCCATCCTCAGACATTCGGATTATAAGTAAGCAAAAAAATGACCAAGTGATTCTTGAGATTGAAGACTTCGGTCGAGGTATTCATTCAAAAGATTTGCCGCGAATTTTCGAAAAAGGATTTACTTCAACGATTCAGCATCAAGATAATGCCTCTACAGGGATGGGGTTATATTTAGCAAAGAAGGCTGCCCAGTCCCTACATATCACGTTCCAAGTAAAGTCTGAGTTAGATAAAGGTTCAATTTTCACACTAACCTTCCCTAAACGAAATGAATTTGTAAAAATAACAGGCATGTGACAAAATTGTCACATGCTTTTGTTTATTGTTCGGTTAATCAAAGGAAACGGTCTTGGTAACCATTTATACTAATTTTATCGAATGAAAATAAAGGAGTGTACGAAATGAATATTTTAGAGGCAAATAAAATTCATAAAAGTTACGGAAATAAATTTAATAAACAAGAAGTATTAAGTGGCATTAATATAAACATCGAAAAAGGTGAATTTGTTAGTATCATGGGTCCGTCTGGATCTGGTAAAACTACATTACTAAACGTTCTTTCCTCGATCGATAAGATTAATAGCGGAACGATTGCAATTGAAGGTAAAGATATTACGGATATGAGAGAAAAACAATTAGCAGAATTTCGAAAATACTATTTGGGCTTTATTTTCCAGGAATACAACTTACTAGACACATTAACAGTAAAGGAAAATATACTTCTACCTTTATCAATAACAAAAACATCACCAAGTGAAGCCAATCAAAAGTTTGATGTTATTGCTAAAGAGCTTGGTATTTATGAATTAAAAGATAAGTATCCTAACGAAATCTCTGGGGGACAAAAACAGCGTACTTCAGCCGCTAGAGCATTTATTCATGAACCTAGTATTATTTTCGCAGATGAACCTACAGGCGCATTGGATTCAAAATCTGCTTCAGATTTATTAAATAAACTAAGTGAATTAAATGAGAAAAGAAACGCGACAATTGTAATGGTTACACATGATCCAGTAGCAGCAAGCTTTTGCAATCGAGTTGTCTTTATTAAAGATGGACAAATCTATTCACAGCTACACAAAGGCGATGAAACGAGACAGAATTTCTTTAAAGATATCATGAAAACCCAAGGTGTATTAGGTGGTGTTCACCATGAGCATTAATCATTTGATATTCCGAAATTTAAAAAAGAATTTAAAAAACTATTATCTATATGTTTTTGCATTAATTTTTAGTGCTGCCTTATACTTTTCATTTGTTACATTACAGTATGACCCATCAATGGAAGCGACAAAGGGTTCGATCAAAGGAGCAGCAGCAATTCGCTCGGCGTCGATTTTACTTGTCGCAATCGTTTCGATTTTCCTTTTATATGCAAATATGATTTTTATAAAAAGAAGAAGTAAAGAAATTGGTTTGTTTCAATTAATTGGAATGACTAAAAACAGGATTTTCGGTATTTTAACAGTTGAAAATTGTATTCTATATTTTAGTTCTTTGGTTCTTGGGATCTTAGTAGGTTTTTCGATTTCAAGGCTAATCATTATGATTTTATATAAAATCGTCGGAGTAAAAGCGATTGCTACTTTACATTTTTCTTCACAAGCATTAGTGCAGACACTAATTGTATTTGTCGTAATTTACGCGTTCATTATGTTAATGAATTATGCTTTTATTAAACGACAAACTATTTTATCTTTATTCCGAGTAGTCTCATCGACTGAAGGAAAGCTTAAAAAAATGTCTATCTTCGAGATTTCTATTGGAATTTTAGGTATTTTATTAATAATCTCAGGTTATTTTCTATCATCAAAATTATTTGATGGCGATTTTACTACTATGACTGAACTATTTTCGGTAATGATCTATATTTTAGCGTCAGTCATTATTGGAACTTATTTAGTGTATAAAAGTTCGGTTCGTTTTATTTTAAATATCGTTCGTAAAAAGAAAAATGGCTATTTAAATATTAATGACGTCCTATCTTTATCTTCAATTATGTTTAGAATGAAGTCTAATGCCTTGCTATTAACAATTATTACAACCGTTTCAGCACTAGCGATTGGATTATTATCTTTAAGCTATATATCTTATTATTCTGCAGAAAAAACTGCAGAGAGCCATGTCCCTGCTAACTTTTTCTTAAATAATAAAAAGGATTTACAAACTTTCACATCCGCTCTAAATGCAAATGGTATTAAATATAACGAAAAACAGATCGAGGTTATTCAAGTAAATACAAATATAAAGAGTATACTAGATACAGAGTTAAAAGGCATGATGAAGGATGCTGACAAATTCCCACTAGCGGTAGTAAGCGAAAAGTCAGTAAAAGTAAACCTTGCTTCAAATGAAGCCTTATTTACTGGATACGATGATATGCTTCAAAAATTTATGACCTTAAAGGATTCAGGGCATATTGAATTAACTAGCAGCAAGAAAAAATTTAATCTAAACTATTTAGGATTAAAACGCGAAAAGATTATACCTTCTTACTTCACAAATGGAGGATTTCCTACTGTTATAGTAGACGATCAAGTATTTAAAACATTAAAACAGAATCTTGATTCATCAATTCAAAAAGATTCAACTGTCTACATTGGAATTAATATAAGTGATGAAAAACAAATTGAAAAAGCAAATAATATTTATATGAACCATCAATTTGATAAGAATTATCCTAATGCTTCTCGACTTGAAATCGTTAAAAGTCAGAAAGCAAATATGGGCCTTATTATGTTCATCGTCGGATTTTTAGGATTAACATTCTTAATGACATCTGGATGTATTTTATACTTTAAACAAATGGACGAAAGTGTTGACGAAAAACCAAACTATACTATTTTACGTAAACTAGGTTTCTCCCGTAGAGACTTATTAAGAGGTATCCGTTCTAAGCAATTGTTTAATTTCGGTATCCCATTAGTAGTCGGACTAGTTCATAGCTATTTTGCCGTTCAATCTGGATGGTTCTTATTCGGTACTGAAGTCTGGACACCAATGATTATCGTCATGGTTTTATATGCTGTTTTATACTCGGTCTTTGGTCTTTTATCCGTTCTTTATTATAAAAAAGTAATTAAAGAAGCTCTTTAGACTAGCAATACTGCCTAATAAATAATAGAAGCTCGAATAAGAGCTTCTATTATTTTTTTACTTATTTTGATTTATAATAGCCTTATACATACTACTTTAAAGGTGGATTGGGATGACTAAAACCATTGTTGAAAAGCTAAACTTAAAAAAATATAAAAAAGCTACCGTTTTAAATCAACCAAGTGATGCAAATTATTTTGCAGATTTACCACATTTTGATAAGGATCTACAAAACCATCCTTACGATCTGATATTTGCTTTTGTACTTGATATGGACTCACTAAAAAAACTAGTCACAAAGATTATCCTGAATCATTATTTAGATAAAAATGGCTATATTTTTATTGCCTATCCTAAAAAAGGAAACAAAGTATATCCGACTTATATTCATCGTGATGATTTATTCAAAGGATTAGGTGCGGATGAGAGCGGCTATATTGGTTCAAGTACAATTAAATTTGCTCGTATGGTTGGACTGGATGACGTCTTTACGGTTGTTGGATTAAAAGACGAATCAAAAACAAAAGCTGCAAACTCATCGAAAGCAAGTCAATGTGTAGATGATTATATCGATATGATTCCGAACGTTGAAAAGGATTTAGAAGATTCCCCTGAATTACTTACACTCTATAATTCTCTAACTCCTGGGTATCGTAAAGATTGGGCACGACATGTCTATAGCGCTAAGCAAGAAGCAACGAAAGCAAAAAGACGTGAAGAAATGAAAATGGTCTTAGGTGCTGGATACAAAACACTGGATTTATATCGTAGAGATAAAAAGTAGAATCAAAAAATCCACAAGAAATAATCTTGTGGATTTTGTTCACTTATTAGATAGATGTGCAGCCTATCTGTTTAGTTTTTTTAACAACAACGAGTAACTTTACCACTTTTAGAATTAAAACGTGACTCTTGCGCCTCGATAAAGAACTCTTTTCTAGATTGAATTGGTTGATCAGGGTGTTGTGTTTTCATATGTTCAACATATTTCTCGTAGCTTGGTACACCTACTAATAAACTAATAAACTGTTTATAATATTTTTTAAACTCCTTCACTTTATAATGCATAATTTTTCGGTTCACTTTCTTCGCGTTTAATGTACGGAGTTTCATGTAATTTTATCGGTTTATTAGACAATATATTTATCCAATTTCGAATCGAAGCAATTAAAACTAAAAGCACAATCACCATAAACAATCCACAAATTGTTGCGTCAATATAGTCATTTAAAATAATTTGATTCATTTGTGCTTTACTAGCTGCTGGTGCAAGGATTTTGCCAGCATCTAAACCATCTTTAAAAACTTTAGCATGCGCTAAAAACCCTATTTTTGGTAATGCATGAAATAGCTTTTGATAGCCGGCAGTCATTGTGACGATTAAGATCCAGATTGTTGGCACTAATGTAATCCATGCATATGCCTTTTTCCCCATTTTCAGCAAGATAGTTGTGCCTAGTAATAAGGCAATCGCTGCAAGCATTTGATTTGCGATACCGAATAATGGCCATAAGGTATTAATGCCCCCTAGTGGATCAATTACACCTTGATAAAGGAAATAGCCCCAACCGAAAACGCAAATGGCTGTCGCAATTAAATTTGCAGGAAGTGAATCCGTCTTTCCAAATGGCTTATACACATTACCTAAAATATCCTGCGTCATATAACGTCCAATCCTAGTTCCAGCATCAATTGTTGTTAAAATAAATAATGCTTCAAATAAAATAGCAAAATGATACCAAAAAGCCATTAATGCTTTACCACCAATTACTTTAGAGAAAAGTGCCGCCATGCCGATTGCTAAAGTTGGTGCCCCACCAGTACGAGAAAGAATTGTTTGTTCCCCTACATCTTTGGCTAGTGTGGTCAAATCATTTGGAGCTATTGTAAAGCCCCAGCTTGAAACTACTTGAGCCACTTGGTTTACGTCAGTTCCAATTATGGCAGGTGGGCTATTTATGGCAAAATATGCTCCTGGAGTTAATAAACAAGCAGCAATCATAGCCATTACTGCTACAAAAGACTCCGTTAACATAGCACCATAACCAATGGCACGTGCATGCGTTTCACGTTCAATCATTTTAGGGGTAGTGCCTGAAGCAACTAATGCATGGAATCCAGAAACAGATCCACAAGCAATTGTTATAAATAAAAATGGAAATAGATTTCCGGCAAATACTGGTCCTGTTCCGTCAATAAATTTTGTAACGGCCGGCATTTGTAAATCTGGTGCTACAATAATTATGCCAATTGCTAAAGCTAAAATCGTACCAACCTTTAAAAATGTGCTTAAATAATCACGTGGAGCTAATAATAACCAAACTGGAAGTACTGATGCTATAAACCCATAACCAATCAACATAAGAGCAATCGTTTCTCCCTTAAACGTAAACATTGCCGCTAATGTTGGACTTTCTGCTACATATTGTCCTGCAAATAATGAAAGTAGTAATAAAATCACACCAATAAAAGACCCTTCTCCTACTCGGCCTGGACGTATGTATCGCATATAAATACCCATGAAAATCGCGATTGGAATAGTTGCCGCAATCGTAAACATTCCCCATGGACTTCCCGCAAGCGCTTTAACTACGACAAGTGCTAATACAGCTAATAAAATAACCATAATTCCTAATATACCTATTAACGCGATGACCCCTGTTATAGGACCAATCTCTTCTTTAATCATTTCGCCAAGCGATTTACCATTTCTACGTGTCGAAGCTGCTAATATGACAAAATCCTGCACAGCCCCAGCAAATACAACTCCTACTATAATCCAAATCGTTCCGGGTAAATAACCCATTTGCGCAGCTAAAATTGGTCCAACCAGTGGACCAGCCCCTGCGATCGCTGCAAAATGATGACCAAATAATACCCACTTATTCGTTGGTACAAAGTCTTTACCATCATTATTAATTTCGGCAGGTGTTTTACGATCTTCATCAAGTTTAAATACTTTTTCTGCAATAAACTTACTGTAAAAACGATAAGCCACTGCATATGTACAAACTGCCGCTGTGAGGAGCCAAATTGCATTTATTGTTTCCCCTCTTTTTAAAGCTAATACAGAAAAACAGAAAGCTCCAAGTATTGAAATTAATCCCCAAACTACTATTGACTTTAAAGATTTCAAACTAAGTTACCTCCTTTTTCATTTATAAAAGAAAGTATATCACCAATTCAGAATTTTTTGTCAATTAATGGTAAAAAAAGTATAATAACGACATTTATACTGATTTTAAGCCAGTTTTTCTTCATAAAAGTAGCCGAAAGATGTATTGAACTTTTCTAATTGAAGAATTTCAAGGGAAAAAACAACTTTAGCTATCGTAACATTTGATCTAATCATTTTAAACAAAAGAAAACCAACCTAAGCTTAATTGCTAAAGGATGGTTTTCTTTCATTAAATAGGTTATTTAACGTGTTGAATAAAATTAATGTCGATCAGTTCATTCAGCCTTTGTAGTTCTTTTTCTCCTAGTAACGTCTTCCCTTCGTTTAAGGATACTAGAGCACTCTCAATTAAATATTTTCGCGGTGTTTTTGATTGCAACAATTCGTTTTGTAAAAAATCTAGTAACTCATTGTACTTTTGTTGTTCATTACTATTTAATGCTGATTTTTTCATTGTACAAATAATACTACAAAGCTTTTGTTGAAGATTTTCTTCGGTCTTTCTTACTGGTAACCATCTATCTAATAGTTCCAAATTGAATAATTGTTCACCAGATTCCTCAACATCCTCAACGATCTTAATCATACGTTTTACACTATATCGGACGACTTGATCCATACTAATATTCATATCTTTGGCGAGGTCATAGTATCTCACATTATGGTGTATGATTCCTAAAAACATAATGGCACTATCTAATAAAAAATCTTTCTTTTCACTGCCAAAAATGTCTAGAAAACGTGTATACACCCAATTTAATGTCTTAAAATTACCTTCTCTAATGAACTGTTTAATATCTAAGTCATTTATATAAATTACTTCTTCAAATAGAGAAATCAATTTATTATCTCTATTTGCCTCCATTAATAAAGTTATTTGCTTAATGAAAATTTCAATATTTGAAGGGCTCTGTCCGATCAACAACTCATTTCTTTCATGTTCAAGTTTTTTGTAAATCATATTAAATAATGCGACTACTAAATCACTTTTAGACGAAAAATAATTATAAAATGTACCTTTAGAAATACCGCTATAGTCTAATATGTCTTGAATTGACGTTGCTTGAAATCCTTTTTCAATAAACAATTCATGAGCTATTTTTACAACATGCTGTTTACGATCATTCATATAATCACCTTGGTTCTAGTTAATTACTGCTTAAAAAACATAGTACATTATTTTAACATTTTTAACTAGTAAATATCTGATTAGACTATTAAAGATTTCTAATGGTTATTATAATTGCATCTAATGAATGAATGGTATATCATATTATCTTATATAGAAGATGGAAACGTAGTTCAAAAAATTGAACTAGATGTACAAAGGAGGGGATATCATGGATCATTCCATGAATAAATCAGTTAATCCGCCATATGGGATTATTACAATCCTAATGATTGGGGCTTTTATTGCGTTCTTAAACAATACTTTACTTAATATTGCTTTACCTTCTATTATGAAGGATTTGGACGTTGAGCCTTCGACTGTTCAATGGCTTTCTACTGGATATATGTTAGTAAATGGAATTTTAATTCCGACTACTGCTTTTTTGATCCAAAAGTATTCTGTTAGACATTTATTTATAACTGCACTACTTTTATTTAATATCGGTACTTTAACCGCAGGATTTGCACATGTATTTCCTTTATTACTAGCGGGCCGTATGATTCAAGCTTCTGGTTCGGCTATTTTAATGCCATTATTAATGAATGTTATGCTAACTAGCTTCCCTGTTGAAAAACGAGGAACTGCAATGGGTTTCTTTGGTTTAGTAATGATGGGTGCACCGGCAATCGGACCAACATTATCTGGTTGGATTATTGAACATTATGACTGGAGAATGCTTTTCCATGTTGTTTCACCGATTGCATTAACGATTTTAATTATTGGCTTTTTCTTACTTAAAGATAAAAAAGAGAAATCAAACAGTACGATCGACCTTTTCTCTGTTCTTTTATCTAGTATAGGTTTTGGTGGATTATTGTACGGTTTTAGTACTGCAGGAACAAAAGGATGGGATAGTCCGGAAGCTTACGTTACTTTAATTGTAGGGGTTATTTCATTAGGACTATTTATCTTACGTCAATTAAAACTTGATACGCCAATGTTAAACTTTAGAATTTATCGCTACCCTATGTTTGCTTTATCATCAGCGATTTCAATTGTTGTTACAATGGCTATGTTCTCAGCAATGATGCTTTTACCGATTTATACTCAAACACTTCGAGGCATTAAACCTTTTGATGCAGGCTTAATGCTATTACCAGGTGCATTATTAATGGCAATTATGTCGCCAATTACGGGTAAACTATTTGATAAAATTGGTGGAAGAATTCTTGCAGTAACTGGTTTAGCGATTATGACTATTACTACTTACTTTTTAAGTAAATTAACAATGGATACAACTTATACGCATATTATAATTTTATACTCATTACGTATGTTCGGTATGTCGATGGTAATGATGCCAGTATCAACAAATGGATTAAATCAATTACCAAAACGATTCTATCCACATGGTACTGCGATGAATAATACTTTACAGCAAGTATCTGGTGCGATTGGTACTGCTTTATTAATAACAGTTATGTCAAATCGTACAGAGTCAAAAGCGAAAGAACTTGCTGCTGAAGCGATGAAGCATGTGACTAGTAAACCTACACCTGAGATGCTTGCTCAAATTAAGCAAGAGATCACAATGAAGGCAATGTTAGAAGGAATTAACTTCTCATTTTATGTGACGGTATTCGTTGCCGCAGTAGCACTAGTTCTTGCATTCTTTATCAAACGTTCAACAGCTGCAGAAGAGCCTGTAGTGAACGAAAATACTAATACTAGTACTAACTTTAGGAAAAAGTTAGCAGAGAATTAATAAAGTAAATCTCAGACTAAAAAAGTTCAACCAAAATTGGTTGAACTTTTTTTGTTACTATCTGTTAAACAAAATGTGATATTAAAGTGTATAGCATCCTTTTTGTTATAAAACATTCTATTTAATCCCTGATTATTAAAGGTTATAATTTAATTAACAAATCATTAAAAAACTCACCACTACTTAATACATACTTATCGGATGGTTTAACATGCTAAGAAAAATTATTATATGTCTATTAATCGCTTTTCTACTATTTTTCACAGGGAGTAAGTCTACGAAGGAGAATTTCGAAATAGATAAAGTTAAGTTAAATTATGGAAAGTACGAAATACCTAAAACGCTTATTAATGTAGTTAACTTACAAAATCAATTAGATCGTGAAGGATTATTAGCTCATGGGTTTTTGGGTGGTTTATATTTTTCTTATGAAAATATCGATACACGTTATTTAAATACTCCCCTTGATGTTATCCAATTTGCACGAACTGGTTCAGATGGAGTTCATTTTGGTTTTTTAACTGATTTTGGCCAAGTTAGTGATTTAGAAGATGCTTACATTGTACGTGTTTCTCCAATGGACTCTGATGATCCGGTACAAATTGTTGCTAAAAATTTAAAGGATTTCCTAAGGTTAATATGCTATGCACCTGGTGCTGTGGAGGTTGTTGATGTCACTACTAATAAGGATACTTTTCAAAAGATCCCTGAAATAAAAGCGACCCGAACTATAGAAGGATATGACGCTGAGGAAAGAAAATTGCTTCAGCAAAAACTTTCCCTTGAACCAATTAATTCATTAGAAGATTACTTAATCGATGTCAAAAATGAGCGAGAAAATCAAATCGTCTTACCGACTGAGGATAGCCTTGGTATACTTAACAAGCTTGTGACGAAAACGGTAGAATCAAAAAATCAAAACTTATTTAAGTTTGAAGAAAATATTCTTACTTTAGACACTGATGAAGTAGTACACTTTTTTGAAACCTCATCATTCGACGCTAAATTAGTATTTTTACGCGAAGCTCAATCAAAGGCATTGATCTATGATGATGAAGAAGTAAGAAATTATCTTTCAAAGCAACTACGTTTAATGCACTTAGATGATGAAGCCGTAAGAATTTATTATTAATTAAAACGATCCATTTATTATCAATAGTGAATCTAAAAAAACAAAAACAAAAAAGACATCACTTGCAGATTATCTTAAGTAATAAACAAAAGAAAATGTCCCTAAGATTAGTTAAAATAACCTTTAGGGACATTTTTGTTATCACTTATAAATAAAATAATCAAAATCTGCATGTAGCCCTTGACCAGTCGTATCTTGACATTGCATTCCAACGAATGCACCTGTAAAGAATCCACCACCCTGAATATAATCATCAGACAGTTTATATGAATAAAGTGTTACAGGTATTTCTGTCCATTCCTCTCCATCAAATGAGTAAGAGTACTTGTAAATATTCGTTTTCACATCTACTCGAAGATACACATATTCAACATGTTCTGGAATGATAATTTCGTTGCCTTGAAGGGGTTGTTCGAACTTAAAATTATCACATGTTACTAATTCCAGAATTCTGCCCTTTTCTTCATTCCAAGTGATTTGGCATGAAGTCCAGTTTTGAGTGTTGTAATAATTTACTAAACCAGCTGATTGATGGAATGTAATTGGATTAAATGCTACTTTTGTTTCTGCAGTAAAGTTAAAATGTTGCCAACGTCTTGCTATAAATGATTGAGTAAATTTAGATGTTAGGGATTCTCTTCCGTAAAGACGTAGATGTCCTGGATTGTCTTTTAATGATACGATATTCTCTCCTAATGGAATTCTCAAGTTTTGAAAGTGAGGATTTAAGATTTCTGAGTTAAAGTCATCCATCTCAGGGTAATCATTTTCCCATTTTACTTCATCTATTTTTGGACCCTCTATTTCAAGTGATGGACTATTCCCTCCTACGACATAAGGCCAATCATTTTTCCACTCAAGCCTTTGAATAGCAGTTTCTCTTCCTAATGGACAGAAACCTCTTGGGTCTAATAACGGTTGACCTTCTCTTGGTAATGGTCTTCCTGTTAAATGCACAAGGAACCATTCATCCGTATGTGTTTGAACAATTGATGCATGTCCTGCTTTTTGAAGGGGAATTCTTGGCGTATGGAATGACGAAATTAACGGGTTTTCTGGATGTACTTCATATTGGCCCATTAACTGTTTTGACCTAGCAATTGTAGCCTGGTGATCATATTTCGTACCGCCTTCTGCCGTTAATAAGTAATAGTAATCATTTATTTTATATAAATGTGGTGCTTCCGTCAGTTTAATATCGGTTCCTTTAAAGATAACTTCTGCTTTTCCGATCAGTTTCTGTTCTTCTACACTGTATTCTTGTAATGAAATGCCATAAAAATGATGGTTTCCTACGCGATGATCCCAAACCATATTCACTAAATATTTTTTTCCATCCTCATCGTGAAATAATGAGGGATCAAATCCAGTACTATTTAAGTAAACTGGGTCCGACCATTCTCCGTCAATCGTTTCACATGTTGCGAGATAGTTGTGACAATCTTTCCATTGACCTTCAACTACCTTTACATCAGTGTAAATTAACCAAAATTGTCCGTCACGATAAGATAATGCGGGAGCCCAAATTCCGCCCGAATCTGGATTGCCTGTCATGTTTAACTGACTTAAACGTTTCAAAGGTCTTGATGCTAAGCGCCAGTTCTTTAAATCCTTTGAATGATAGATTCCTACTCCTGGAA
Organism: Bacillus sp. AFS088145; assembly: GCF_002564465.1. Taxonomy (GTDB): domain Bacteria; phylum Bacillota; class Bacilli; order Bacillales; family Bacillaceae_G; genus Gottfriedia. The sequence continues at coordinate 165,088 of NZ_NUUX01000002.1, forward strand.
ACCATTCAAAAGTTGAAACTGCAATGTAATAATCTTCCCCAACTCGGCAAATACTTGGATCCGGATTAAATCCCGGTAAAATTGGATTACTGATTTTAGCCATTTTATACTCCTCCATATGCATCTATATAGTTCAATACATTACTTTTTTAGTAAGCACCTTTAATAAAGTCAGAAACATTTTTTTGATAGAAAAGCTCTAATTGATCTAATTCCGCTTTCGAAAAAGATTGTATATTCATTGCTTCTAAGTTGCTATCCACTTGGCTTTGGTTTCTAAATCCAGGAATTACACATGTAATTTCCTTTTGATCTAAAATCCATCTAAGTGCTGCACTTGCCATCGATGACCTTCCTTCAGCAATCCAGTTAATTCGATTTGCCAATTCTACTCCTTTTTTAAAGCCCAAGCCTGCAAATGTTTCTCCGATATTAAAGGCCGATCCATTTTCATTAAAGTTTCGGTGATCATCTTCCTCAAAAATATGATCAGCCTTATACTTTCCAGATAAGAGTCCACTGGCTAGCGGTAATCTTACAAGAACACCAACCCCACGATTATAAGCCTCGGGAAGTAATTCTTCTAATGGCTTTTGTCTAAAAATATTAAAGATAACCTGTAAGCTTTTCACATTTGGGTTTTCTAAACAAATCATTCCTTCTTCAACCGTTTCAACACTAACCCCATAATGGCGGATTTTCCCTTCACTCTTTAAACGGTCAAGTACATCAAATACTTGTCCATCCTTTAAAATTTCAGTTGCTGGGCAATGTACTTGATATAAATCAATCACATCTCGATTTAAGCGTTTTAGACTATTCTCGCAATAAGACTTAACCGCTTCATATGAGTAATTTTCCGGTGAAAAGATATCACCTTTTCGGCAAAATTTTGTGCCTATATAAATTTTATCTTCAAGTCCTTTTGTTGCTTTAGCCAATAGTTCTTCGCTATGACCATCACCATAAACATCTGCAGTATCAAAAAAATTTACACCTTGGTCGATTGCGTGTTGTAATGATTTTAAAGCTTCAGTATCATCTGTTTTTCCCCATGCTCCACCAATTGCCCAAGTTCCAAAACTTACCTCACTAATCATTAAACCTGTATTACCAAGTTCTTGATAATTCAAGTAAAACTCCCCCTCTAGTGCTATTTTTAACGTCTTATACTACTTTCTAAATTCAGATAACATTCTATTTAGTTCCTTCGTGCTGGAGTAAACTTGCTTATAAATAGCATAAAGCTTCTCATATTGTTTAACATTTTCATCAACTGGTTTATATGAAGTGATTGGCTTTATGAATTCTTCTGCACATGCTTCTAATGATTCAAACCAATTACATCCATAAGCAGCAAGCATCGCCGCACCCATACCAGGACCTTGCTCGCTTGAAAGCTTAATAATTGTCGCATTAAAAATGTCTGCTTGCATTTGTAGCCAAATAGGATTTTTAGCACCGCCACCAATTGAAATAATCGAATCGATCTTTTTACCGTTATTTCGGAAAATTTCAATTGACTCGTTCAATGAAAAAGTAATGCCTTCCATGACAGCCCTCGCAAAATCACTTCTCTTATGTGCTGCATCCATACCGATAAAACACCCTCTAATAACTGAATCCGCATGTGGCGTTCTTTCACCAACCAAATACGGAGTAAACATTAAACCATTTGATCCAATTGAAACACGATCAACATCATCTAATAGTTGTTCGAAATTCACACCCTCAGCAAAAGTATCTTTAAACCAGCTTAATGAAAATCCTGCGGCAAGCGTTACACCCATTGAATAGAAAGCATCTTCTTTACTATGGTTAAAATAATGAACTTTACCTTTGAAGTCATGTTCTCCATGCTCTTCATAAGAAAGAACAACTCCTGAAGTACCAATACTACATAGCGTATTGCCTTCTTTTAAAATACCTGATCCAATTGCGCCACATGCATTATCGGCTCCGCCTGCAAATACTTTCACTTCACGACTAAGTCCTGTCAAATTAGAAACCTCTTTTGTGATTGTTCCGACGCAATCATGAGACTCGACAATTGGTGGGCAAAGATGTAAAGGAATATCGAATTTAGTACATAATTCTTCACTCCACTGCTTATCTTTTACGTTTAAAAGTAATGTTCCAGCAGCATCCGAGTATTCAGTATGAATTTCTCCCGTCAGGCGATAGCGAAGATAGTCTTTTGGCAATAAAAATACTGCTGCTTGATGATAGATCTCCGGTTCAAATTCCTTTACCCATAAAAGTTTTGGTAAAGTAAATCCTTCAAGTGCTGGATTTTTCGTTATTTCAAGTAAACGTTCTTTGCCTACTATTTCATTGATCTTTTCACACTGCTTAGTCGTTCGTGTGTCATTCCATAAAATTGCATTACGAAGGATTTCACTTTCTTTATTCAATAGAACTAGACCATGCATTTGACCCGAGAAGCTAATTCCTTGTATATCATTCCGATGACCATTAAAGTCTCTAACTAGTTCGGCAAGTCCATCGATTGTTTTTTCAACCCATTCTTCTGGACTTTGTTCACTATATCCGGATTTCTCTTGTATTAATGGATAGGCACGAGATACTTCTTGGCATACCTCTCCGGACTGATTAACTAACAAAATTTTTACGGCACTTGTACCTAAATCAATACCTACTACATATTTCATACCAATCATCCTTTTATTTTTTCTTTAGCGTATCGTATGAGAAAAATGTGCTGGAATAATGAATTTCCCAGCACATTTTATGGTCAAAAGATTTTTAAACTGTTGCGAATTCAGCAATCGCTTCTAATAAATATTGGTTTAGCACTGATTTTAGACGTTCTTCACGACCAGATTTATTTTGGATATCACCTAAACTTAATGCATATGCTTCAAGTGTATGGAAACTTGCTTTATTCTCTACGATTTCTTTACCAATACCATAAGTGAAGCTACTATAACGATCTTCAATAAAGCTTTCAAATACTTTATCTTCAATTAGTTTATTAGCTACTAATGTACCAATTGCAAAGCTATCCATTCCAGCTATATGTGCATGGAATAAATCTTCTACATCAAATGATCCTCTTCTTACTTTTGCATCAAAGTTCAGGCCGCCTTTTCCTAAGCCACCATTTTTTAAGATTTCATACATTGCTAATGTAGTAGAGTAAAGATCTGTAGGGAACTCATCTGTATCCCAACCAATTAACTTATCACCTTGGTTTGCATCAACTGAACCAAGCATTCCATTAATTCGAGCAACGCGTAATTCATGCTCAAATGTATGACCAGCAAGTGTTGCATGATTTGCTTCAATATTGAATTTAAACTGTTTCTCTAAACCATTAGCTTGTAAGAACGCTAGTCCAGTTGCCACATCAAAGTCATATTGATGCTTCGTTGGTTCTTTTGGTTTTGGTTCGATTAAGAACTGACCATCGAATCCGATTTCTTTTGCGTAATCTACAGCCATATGGAAGAAACGCGCAAGATTGTCTTGTTCAAGCTTCATATCTGTATTCATAAGCGTGTCATACCCTTCACGCCCACCCCAGAATACATAGTTAATTGCACCAAGCTCTTTTGCAATTTCTAATCCTTTTTTTACTTTTGCAGCTGAATACGCAAATACGTCCGCGTTATTTGAAGTAGCTGCTCCATTTACATAGCGAGGATGAGTAAACATATTTGCCGTATTCCAAAGTAATTTTGTTTTACTTGTTTTCATATATTCTTTTATCATTTCTACAATGACATCTAAGTTTTTATAAGTTTCACCTAATGTATTTCCTTCAGGGGCAACATCTGAATCATGGAAACAGAAGTAAGGAACATCTAACTTTTCATAAAACTCAAATGATGCTTCTACACGTGCTTTAGCAAGATCCATTCCCGTTAAATGATTCCAAGGACGTTGCATTGTACCTGCTCCAAATGGATCTGAACCATCTGCAGTAAATGTATGCCAGTAAGCAACTGAAAAACGAAGTAAATCCTCCATTTTTTGGCCATTAATTATTCTTTGAGGATCATAATATTTAAATGAAAATGGATTTTTTGATTTAGGACCTTCGAATTTAATTTTGTTAATATTAGTAAAGTAACTCATGTTTAATTCCTCCTAAAATAGTAGTTTTGTATTTTATGACTTATGTGAAATGACCATCCAAGTGCGCAATACTTTCATATCATCTGGCTCAATTCCTTGTAAGCCAGTCAATTCTCTATTTACTTCAAGATTAGGGGAGTTTGTTACCCACGTGTAGGGCTCTGGGCATAAAAAGCCGCTTCTCCCATCTTTGTTATAAACAACCCAATGCTTAAAACTTTGGTCAACAGTATAATTAATCTCAATTCCTGTTGATTTGTTCGTTATTTGTGCAGTCTGTAGACCACTGTTATTGGGGTTAGATAGAAAAACATCATCTAACTCTAACCCGTACAAGCTCATTCCTTCATTCAACTCATATTTGTACTCAATATCTTCTAATTCTCCAGTTGGTAAAAATCGATCATTTAGTTTCCAACGTTTATCGACTGGAAGCTTGAAGATTGAAGTTTCTTCTGGGAATACAAAACTAGTATGATATCCAAAGCCAAACGGGAAAACTTCATTACTTTTATTAATAATTTCTGCTTTTTTAGCGAATAAATTATCATTCAAAATAAAGCTCATCCTGATCACAAAATGATGCGGGAATTGAGTCAGTACATCTTCATGCTTACTTGAATCAAACTCAGTAATAATTTTCACAGTTTGCTCATTAACCTCTACACTCGAGATATTCCACTCCCTTGTGTGAACAAAACCATGGATGTGATTCTGCTTGTCCATTTCATTAATTTCAAATTGATACGTTCTTTTGCCAAATCGAAACTTACCTTGATCAATTCGATTTGGAGGGAACAGGATTGGAGTACCGTAAAGAACTGGGTTACTCAAATACTCCTCGATTGAATTAGGGACCCTTAAAAGCTCAGTATTTGATTTTTTATGAACCATGGAAATCAAGTTTGATCCCCATCTAGGGATAATGATAATCTCCAATTCACTATTACCTACTTTAATCGCTGGTTCATTTAAAAAAGAGATTTCCTCAGCATAAGTATTCATCTAGATTCCCCGTTCTGTCATAATTTCTACACTTAGACTTTACTAGTCTTACCTTGTCTTTGGTCTATTCGATTAAAGCTATACATACCACAAAACATCAAAATCCAAGCAATTGATACGACACTAAAGAATGGAATTAGCCCTGGCTGATACAGCAACAAAAATAATATAGCGATTAGACTTACTAGCATTACTAAAGTAATGTGAAAATGAAAAACGCTTAAAAAGAATGCATTTTTTAAATAGTCTTTAAGTTTAAATTCGTAATGTACATATAGTGGAAAAATATAAAGGAAAACCATTAAATAAACTGCCGCAATGATTAATAAAGGAATGATTAATATAAATTGGAGCACCCCTTCAATGGTTCGAATGTAAAATACATCAAACGTTAGGAAGATTCCACTAAAAATGAATACCAAACCAAGTTTGTTGGAACTTTTAAATTCATTCAGGAAGACAGTTAAAAATGTTCTCCAAATCGGAAGATCCGTTTCTTTTCCTATCCATTTACGAACAATTGTAAAAAGGGCTACTGTAGCAGGGAAAAAACCAAATATGACTAGTCCTGCAATTGTAAAGAGGAACCATAGTAGGTTGACATATGCTAATTTCATAACCCACTCACATAGCGCAAACAATTTACCCATTGTTTTTCCGAGTGTCATTTAATCAGCCTCCTTTACAAATTCATCTAAAGCTTTATCTAATGTGGTTAACCTTTTACTGACCCGGAAGCAATTCCTTCTACAATTCGATTACTTAATATAAGGAAGGCAATTAGGATTGGTAGAATACTAATTACTAACGTAGCTCCTATTGCTCCCCAATCAGTCGTATACTGCCCAATAAAGTTTTGTATACCAACCGTGAGTGTTTTAAATTGATCTGAGCTAATAAATGTATTAACGAAGACAAACTCATTCCAGTTGTAAATCATATTAATAATTGCTGCTGTAGCAATTACTGGTGATGTCATTGGTAAAGTAATCTTAAAAAAGATATGGTTAATTGATGCCCCGTCCATAATCGCTGCTTCTTCTACCTCTCTAGGGAGAGCTTCGTAAAAACCAATTAAAATCATAATCGTAATTGGCAAATTAAAAGCTGTATATGTAAGGATTACCGAGAGGGGATTATCAATTAAATTTATTTTTGTAAAAGTATTAAATAAAGGAATCAGTGTAGAGTGGACTGGAATCATTAAACCTACCATAAATAATCCCAATACCCATTTACTCGCTTTCCAATTCATTCTTGTAATTGCGAAGGTTACCATACTGGCTAATACAACCGTTAAAATAACGGCAGCGATTGTATAAGTTACACTGTTAAAGAAATACTGACTAATATTTCCCTCAGTCCAAACTTTCGTATAATTCTCCCACTTTGGGCTCTCAGGTAAAGAAAAAGGTGACATATTGAAAACTTCTTGGTTATTTTTTAATGAAAAAAGAAATAACCATATGATCGGAAATATTTGAAAAATCGCTACGATTATAAGGAAAAGATACATAAATCCGTAAGCAATTTTACTAAAAATACTTTTTATGCTACGGTCAGTTTTCTTTTCAGTTACAATGGCTTGAGATCCTGTAGCTCTTACCGTATCCACTTAAAATCCCCCTTTCTTTTAGTAAATGTCATTATTTGCTTCAGTAAACTTACGAATAATCCAAGTAACTACTAAACAAATAACTAATAAGAAAAATCCAATTGCACTTGCATATCCAAAGTCAAAACCTTTGAATGCTTTTTGATACATATAGGAAGCCATTACTTCACTTGAACCATTAGGGCCCCCACCTGTCATAACATAAATTAAGTCAAAATATTTCAATGATCCTACGACAGCAAGCACAATCGTTACTTTAACAACATTCATAATTAATGGTAATTTTATCTTTAATGCGATTTGAATTGGTGTTGCCCCGTCAATTCTTGCAGCCTCAATTAGAGAGTCTGGAATATTTTTAAGAGCTGCATAGTAAATCAGAATATAAAAACCGGCGTACTGCCAAATAATTGGAATAATAATCGCATATAATGCTAAGTTTGTTTCTGCTAACCAGGCTGGTGGATTATGAACTCCAAGAGAAACAAGTAAACTATTTAGAATACCGTTAGTAGGATGATAAATTTTAAGCCAAAGCTGAGCAATTGCCACAGAAGCAAGTAGCATCGGAATAAGATATATTTTTCTAAGAAGGTCTGCACCTTTAATTTTTCCGGCAAGTATAAATGAGATGAACAAGTAACCAATCAAACTAACTGCCGAAAATACTGCTAATAAAAAGGAGTGGAAAGCACTTTTCCAAAATAGAGGATCATGTAATAAGTGGGAGTAATTCTTTAAACCTATGAACTCCTTTTCCCCAATTCCATTCCATTTCATTAAGCCAAAGTATCCAGTTTGTACGATTGGAACGTAAATCAAAGCAAGGATCAGAAAAAGAGCTGGTGTAATATACAAGGCAATTATTTTTTTATTTGACATAGCTTTATTCACTTCGATTCAACTCCTTCCCTTATATTTAAAAATCAAGGGCATATTTATTATGACTCCATATGCCCTTTTCTTTAGTACACCAGAATTTATTTATCTTCTGCCTTTAAAGCTTCTTCATGTTGTTTAGCAAAGTCTTTTGGTTTTACTTCATTTCCAAATAGAGATTGGATTAAGTTTAAGTGAGTTTCTGCTACAGAAGCACTCATTTGAACGTCAGCAAATAGTGTTAAGTTGCTAGCTTTATTTAACTCATTTAACACGTCAATATATAACGGTGGTAAATTTACTTTTGAAGTATCAACCTTAGTCGCTGGAATTACACCCGCTTTTTCAACAGATTGCTCTCCCCACTTCTCTACAAAGAATTTAACAAAGTCTTTAGCTTCAGCTTTTACTTTTGAATGCTCTGCTACGAATAAACCTACTCCAGGCCCACCAACCCAGCTATTAATATTTCCTTTTCCGCCTTCATATGTAGGGAATTTAAAGAAACCTACATTGTCACGGAAATCTTTTGGAATTTCTTCATTTGTCGTAAAGTTTGGAAGCTCCCATGTTCCCATTAAGTACATAGCTGCATTTCCATTTAAGAATTCAGATTTACCTTCATCATTCGATAATCCATTAAAACCTTTATTAAATGCATTTTCTTTAACTAAGTTTTGAACCTCTGATGCCGCTGAAACAAGTGCAGGATCTTCGAATGTTCCTGTACGGTTAATTGCTTTATTTAGTACATCAGCTCCACCAATTCTGTCTGCTAAATACATATACCAAAGTGAACCTGTCCAACGATCTTTATTTCCTAAAGCGATTGGAGCAACGCCATTTTTAGCAAGTGTTTTAACAACATTTTGGAATTCGCTATAAGTTTGTGGTACTTGAAGGTTATATTTTTCAAAAATTGCTTTATTGTAATAAATTGGAGCGATGTTTAGTTCTAGAGGTAACCCATATGTTTTTCCATTGATTGCATATGCTTCTGTTGTTCCGCTTACAAAAGAATCTTTTAATCCGTTATTTAACACATCATCTAAATCAGCAAAAAGGCCACCTTTTACAAATGGTTTCATATATCCTGCTGCCCATGTAAACCCAACATCAGGAAGTTCGTTAGAAGAAGAAAGAACTTTAATCTTATTCTTGTATTGTTCATTTTCAAGAACTTCTACTTCGATTTTTACATCCTTATGTTCAGCCTCATATTGCTTAATAATGTCAGATACAATTAAGTTTTGTTGCTTAGAACTTCCAGCTGGCCAAAGATGCATAAACTTGATTACCTTTTTGGAACCGCTTTCAGTTGACGCGTTATTAGATTTACCACAGCCAGTTAAAGCAACCATCAGAATAAGAACTAGTGCTAACATTAATGAAGATGCTTTCTTAAACATGTCTAACCCCCATTTTTTGAATTTTTCGTTACAAGTAAATTCTAGCACTAAAAAAAAAACGCGGTAAGGTCACCACGATTGGATAAAATTCCACTATTTTTGGATTAGTGAATCATCAAGTTCCGATACTTTTCTAAATTTACTAGGGGTAATACCCTCGTAATCCTTAAAGATCTTAATGAAATATTTAGCTGTCTGATAACCTACTTCTAGGGCAATTTCTTCAATTTGCAAATCTGTTGTCAGTAGACGATTTTTTGCAATTTGTAATCTCTTTCTAGTCAAATACTCACTAAATGTTAGACCTACTTGCTCTTTAAATAACACACTAAAATAGCTCGCATTTAGATGTACCGCTTCTGCTACATCCTTTAATGAAATTTGATTGCTTATATTTTCATTAATAAAGGTCTTTGCTCCGTTAATTGAGTTAGAGCGGTTATTAACTTGATCTAGTTTTAATAATTTCTGATCAGTCACTTTTTCCATATATTCAATCCGTTCAATATTTGCTTCATTTTCAAGCGCTTGCTCAATAGCCTCAATTAATTTCTGTTTACTTACCGGTTTTAATAAGTAATTTACAACTCCTAGACGAATAGCCTCCTGTGCATATTCAAAGTCAGGGTGTCCAGAAATAATAATTGAAACAAACTTATGTCCCTTATCCTTTAGGCTTTTTAAAAGCTCTAAACCATTCATTTCAGGCATACAAATATCAGTTACTAATAGATGTATTTTTGTTCTGCTCATCTGTTCAAATGTTTCTTGACCATTTGCCGCACTAAGAATTTCGAATTTGCCGTTTGACCATTTCTCTAATGTTTTTTTTAATCCTTGCCTAGTCACTTGTTCATCATCAACAATTAAAATCGTTTTTGTATCCAAATTATTCTCCACCTTTGTCTGGAACTTCGAATAATACAGTTGTACCTTTACCGATCTCACTTTCTAAACGAAGGCCACTTAAGTCATATCCTTCGTAATATAATTTGATTCTTTTATTTACATTAGTAAGCGCCATACCCATCCCTTTAAAGGATGATACATTATCATTTTTAATTGCTAGATTAAGGGCTTTAAGAGCTTCCCTATTAATCCCCGGTCCATTGTCCTTAACAGTCACTAATAAATTAGATGAGTCATTAATCCGTTTTATCTTCACTAAAACAGTCCCTTGTTCTCGACTACTTTCAATACCATGCATAATGGCGTTCTCAACTAAAGGTTGGATTAGCAGTTTAGGTATTTTAATAGCCAATAGATTTGGCTCAACAGATATCTCCCATAACAACCGTTCTCCTAATCTCATTTTCATAATCTGTAAATAACGTTCAATTTGATCGAGAGCAGCTTGTATAGTTACCCATTCACTACTGTTTGCATTGCCAATTGTATAGCGAAATAATCCTGACATCGCAATCACTATTTCTGCTAAATCCTCCTCACCTCTATCATCTAAAGACCAGTAAAGTGCATTTAGCGTATTATAAAGGAAGTGCGGATCAATTTGGGCTTGTAGCGCCTTCAACTCAGTTTGACTACGAAGTAATTCTTTTTCATAAACGACCTGTATTAAATGATTAGTATTTTCTACCATCTGGTTATATGTTCTATTTAATTCAATAATTTCTAAAGAAGCTGCGCTTTCCTTATTAATTTTTAACTCGTCCATTTTCGCATTCTTCATTGTTTTTGTAAGTTTCTTTATCGGTCTCGTGATCATTGTTGCTAGAATTATTGATGATATGACAAAAATGATAAATCCAATCGCACCAGATAATAGAGTCGCTTTTCTTACCGGTGTTACCCGCTCATTTAAAAAGCTTGTAGGTTTTAAAATAACAAGGGTCCAGCCTGTTTTTGTAGATGGTTGCGTAACAATCATATATTGTTTTTTATTTACTTTTATCGATTCGTATCCTTCTAATAAAAACTTTTGAATATCAATGCCGTAATTATCCGTTATCGGAGTTAAATCCCGATCAAGAAGCATCATATAATCCTTTTCTCCAGGAGATAAATTACTTTCTTCAACCTGAAAGTAACTATTAAGAATTCTTACGACTAAATATCCTCCATTTGAAAACCATCGATCCATTAAACTAACCCTTCTTATTGCATAAGAATAATTACTATTCTTAGGATCTTTCCCTACCCACACTAATCTTCCTTTCTCGGCTTCTGCTTCCTTTACCCATTTCTCATCGATTACACTAGATAAATTTTTATCACCGAATGGAAAAATACGATTACCTTCTGAAGAATATAGCTCAAAAGAAGAGATTCCATTTGAGTAAGCTAAAAAGTTATTTATGACTCTAATTAGTGATTGTCTTTTTGCAAAATCAACACTTTCTCCGTTTTTCAATCCGAGTAAAATTTGTTGAACCGTCTCGTTGGTCATTAATTGATTTGATAATGTATCAATTTGCTTATACAAGGTTTCCATTCTTCCATTTGCTTCAACAGCTGTTTGTTTGATTTGCTTCTCTGTTGTATCTTTCATTAAAGTTCCAACTTGGTTATATACCATAATGGATACAATAGATAAAACAATCACCATAACAATCAAGAAGACAGCCAATATTTGATTTCGTAAAGTGTTTAATTTTCTTAACCGTAATCTAATTTTGAAGATTGTAATCACCTTTTCAGTAGTAAGTTAATGTAAGGGTTTTCTTTAAAAATTATCATACTATATTAAGTATTAGTCTGAATATTAAAAACACCTATCTAGTAATAACTACCAGATCGCTTAAGGGTAATATTGGGATAATAGGAATCAGTTTAAACAAAAAATCAACACGAAAAAGAGGAACCTAAACATATGATGTTGAGGTTCCCCTTTTCATTTTCTTATTTACTATTTATTTACCCCTTCCCTGTACTTTGACTTTTTTCACTCATTAACTTGTTCAACTTTACTCCATTCTGCTTCCTGAAGAGTCCTCCATAAAATTTTCCCACTTGCAGTAGTTGGTAATTTATCAATAAATTCGACATATCTCGGATATTTATAGTTTGCCATATGCTCTTTTGACCAATCAATAATGTCACTCTCACTTACTTTACCTGAATAAATAGGATTTAGGATCACATATGCCTTTACTGTTTCGCCCCTTTTTTCATCAGGTTTACTAACAACACAAACTTGTTGAATGGCGGGATGTTTATAAAGTAGGTTTTCCACTTCGGTTGGCCAAACTTTATAGCCTGATGCGTTAATCATCCTTTTAACACGGTCAACGATAAAATAGTACCCTTCATCATCAAACCGACCGATATCTCCTGTACGGAAAAACAGTTTTCCGTCTATTTCAATAAAGGCGTCATTTGTTTCTTCTGGTCGGTTAAAGTAGCCTTTAAATACTTGTGGTCCATTAACAATAATCTCACCAACCTCACCGACACCTAACTGTTTCATTGTTAATGGATCGATAATTTTGGCGTCTACGTCAAATGATGGAATTCCAAGACATTGAAGTTTTGGTCGATCTGGCGGATTAAAATGCGTCTGAGCAATTGTTTCTGATAATCCATACCCTTCTACGAACTTTAAACCTGTTAATTTGAATAACTGCTCACCTACTGCTTCTGGAAGAGGAGCCCCACCACCTGCAATATTTACAAGAGACTTGATGTCTTCTGTATTTAAATTTGGATTTGCTAAAAAGTCGATCAGCATTGTACTAATATTTACCCAATGGGTACATTGATAGTTTTCAATCAGTTTGCATGCATGGTTTCGATTCCATCTGGTTAGCAATACCATACTTGAACCAGTAAGAATCGGTGTATGCATGCCATGAACCATTCCTGTTACATGGAATAAAGGTAAAGTTGAAAAGCTAACGGCATTTGCAGAAATATTCATCCAAACGGCAGATCCTACTACATTTGCTTGTACCGTTTTATGTGTGTGTATACAACCTTTTGGTAAACCTGTTGTTCCTGAAGTATATGGAAGGACTGCAACATCTTCTGAACTACCTTCATATAGTGACGGGGTAAGCTGTGTTTGTATTGCATCCTCCCAATAAAATAAATTTTCGTTTTGATAGATTTTCTTTAACTCAGTTATTTCAGCCGTTAAATCGGAAACTAAAGGAATGGTTGGTAAGTATTCAGAGTAAACTGCAACTACTAAATTCTCTAATCCAGTTGTAGCTTGTAAAGGTTCAATATGAGGGGATAGTTCCTGGCCAATGATTGCGGTTTTAATTTCACAATCATTTATGTAAAATTCAAGTTCATCAGTGGTGTTCATCGGGTTAATTGGTACTACAATTCCTCTTACTCTTAATATTGCATAAAAGGCGATGACATATTGAGGTGAGTTTTGCATATAAAGCATTACACGTTCGCCAGGGGATATCTCTAACCTATGCTCAAGATAACCTGCTAAATGATCAACCTCTTCAAGAAGCTGCTTGTACGTTTTTGAAGCGCCATAATACTCTATTGCAGTTTTATTTGGATACCTTTTTGCCGAAACGACTAAATTATCATAAAGTGTAGTCTCAGGTAAAGTTAAAGATTTAGAAACCCTTTTTGGCCAATGCGCAAAATGTGAAGTACTCATATTTTTCCCCTTTCGCTTATGTACCTTTTTTATATTAAGTTTTAATATAGCCAGCTCTTTCTTGTATGTATGAACTTTAGTCATTAACAAAAAAAATCAGGGCAATTATTCATATACGATGCCTAATTAATGAATGACCACCAAACAGAAAGCGTTTACATATTATTCACTTATAATAGGATCTTTGAAATTATTTGAAAGTAAATTGCAAAATGAGGCAATTGCTAAGTTTAGTGTAGAAAGGCAGAATGGAATGGAAAATGGAATAGTAAATCAGAATCAAAATCAACTTTAGACCTTATTATAATGGAAAAGCTTAAATGAATAAATAGTTTTTTGAAAATTTAAAAAACTATTTGGTTTAACTGACATATTTGATTTGAGTATCCAAAATTTTTTAAGTAAAATGACTTACAATGACTTACTTTACCACTTTTCTATGTTTCAATTAATAACAAGTGAGGTGTTAGCATATGAGAATTGGAATAATCGGTTTAGGAGATATAGCTGCGAAGGCCTATCTACCGGTCCTTTCTGAAAAAGAAAAGATCGAGTTGGTGCTATGTACAAGAAGTAATGAGACACTAGACCATTTATCAAACAAATATCGAATCAGTGAAACTGTTAATACAGTAGATGAATTGCTAGAAAAGAATATTGATGCAGCATTTGTTAGTACAGCTACGGAAGCACATTATATGATAACGAAAAAGCTATTATTAAATGGTATAAACGTTTATATTGATAAACCTATTTCAATGAATTTCAAAGAGACTGAACAAATTGTAAATCTAGCCAAAGAACAGAGAAAAATAGCGATGGTTGGATTTAATAGACGATTTACCCCTAGAGTAAGAGAGCTTACTATGCATGGAAAGGCTAATTTAATAATCATGCAAAAAAATAGATTTAACTTTCCTGAATACACTAGAAGGTTTGTTGTAGAGGATTTTATTCATGTCGTGGATACACTTAGATATTTAATGTCCACTAATGTAGTTGATTTAAAAGTCAATTTCTTTAAAAAAGATAGTATGCTCGAACACCTAGTCATTCATCTTATAGGTGAGGGATGCACGGCAATTGGAATAATGAACAGAAACAACGGTGTTACAGAAGAAATTATTGAATATATGACACCACAAAATAAATATGTAGTGAGTAGTTTAGTCGAAACAATCCATTATCATAATAAAGAAATCAGTATTACAAAATTTGGTGATTGGGAACCAACATTATATAAACGTGGGTTTTACCAAATTGTTGATCACTTTCTTGACTGTATAGAACAGAATAAAACTCCAGACCCTTCAATAAATGATTCCTTAATCACTCATGAAATTTGCGAAAGAATCGTTCAGTATATTGATTCCAGTGAATATTAAATAAAAAACCCGAATAGTAGACTTTAGAGGTCTACTTATTCGGGTTTTATTTGTTATTTATTCTTGTTCAGCCATAGCATCCTTTGGAGTACCGAATAAATACGTTAGGACGAAACCACCAGCATAACCAGCAAGTAATCCGATCACATATTTAAGCCACATTCCGTGTGCAATTAGTGGAACTAACGCTAAGCCTGAAGGACCAATTGCAATTGCTCCAACATTTCCAAACATTCCAATTACTGCACCTCCAATACCACCACCGATACATGCAGTGATAAATGGACGACCAAGAGGTAATGTAACACCATAAATTAATGGTTCACCAATACCTAAAATACCTACTGGAAGAGCACCCTTAATCATATTTGATAATGATTTATTCTTTTTGCAACGTAACCATAATGCTAATGCTGCTCCAACTTGTCCAGCACCTGCCATTGCAAGAATTGGTAATAATTCTGTTGAACCAGTTGTATTAATTAATTCGATATGAATTGGTGTTAATACTTGATGTAAACCTAACATTACTAATGGTAAGAATCCCATACCTAATATAAATCCTGCAAAAATACCACCTTTTGCAATAATCCAGTTAATTGAGCCTATTAAGTTATCAGAAATAAATCCTGCGAATGGCATGATGAAGAAAATTGTAACCAAACCTACTACTAATAAAGCAATCATTGGTGTAATAATAATATCTAGAGAATCTGGAATAACTTTACGTAATTGTTTTTCTAAAAGTGATAATAAATAGACTGCAAGTAGTACACCAATAATACCACCTTGACCTGGAGCTAATGGATCACCATTAAAGATATTTTTAATTGGTTGATCAGGAAGCATACCTGTTAAAAGTGTTACCCCACCAATTACTCCACCAAGGGATGGTGTCGCGCCGAATTCCTTCGCTGCGTTGATACCAACATAAATCGCTAAATAAGCAAAAATTGCGTTTTTAATTACATTTAAAACTGTAACATATTGTGACCAAGTTGCTGCATCTAGGTTTTGAGCAGTAATATTGTTCGATAAAATCGAAGCAATACCAGCAATTAGACCTGCACCAACGAATGCTGGAATTAATGGAATAAAGATATTACCGACTTTTCGTAAGAAATTTTTAAAAGGTGTGTTATTTTTCTTTTTTAATTCAGCTTTAAGATCTGAGCCCTTTTCTTTTAAAGCCGCTGACGAAGTTTCTTGTTTTCCTGATGAGCTGTTTTTCAGATGACCAAATTGTTCTGCAACTTTAGTTACTGTACCAGGACCTAAAATGATTTGGTAAGTCTCGTCATCAACAGTTCCCAAAACCCCGTTAATTTTTTTAACTTGATCTTCGTTGATTAAATCACGATCAGCAACATTAACACGAAGTCTTGTCATACAGTTTGTAAATGAAACTACATTATCAGTACCGCCGATTGCATCAGCGATTTCAGAAGCTAATCTTTGATATTTATCCATCTTCTACTCCCCCAACAATTTTTATTTTTGTATTGCTTTTCGAACGAATCCTTCTGATTTTTTCAATTGCTCAATTGCTTGCTCATAACTAAATCCAGTAAGAATCATAACGATTGCTACTTT
>NZ_NUUX01000003.1 GCF_002564465.1 Bacillus sp. AFS088145
TGTTTAGTTTTCAAAGTTCACTTCGCCGCTTCAGAAGCGACTTTTAAATCATATCATTTAAAGCTTGTTTTAGTCAACAACTTTTTAAATGTATTTTGATTTTTATTTCGTTTGTTTTCCCTCGTTTGGGACAACATAAAATAATATACCAGCTATTTTAGTTAATTACAATACTAAAATAAAAATACTACTATTCAGAACTATTAAGTTATAGTAGTCTTCATCCACATTACCTCTATATATTATGATAAAAATAAAACCAGCCTCCTAATTTTGGAGGCTGGTTCTTAACGTTCTATTTTTACCTATTCTCTAAAAAATGCTAGGAATAATAGGAATACTACACACAACACATACATTACAGGATGAATTTTTTTCGTTTTTCCAGCTGCAATCATTGAAATCGGATAGAAAATGAAACCAACTGCAATACCAGTTGCAATACTATAAGTTAAAGGCATTGCAATAATTGTAAAGAATGCTGGAACAGCAATTTCGAATTTTTTCCAATCAATTTGACCAATTGATGAAACCATTAAAACTCCGACTACGATTAAAGCAGGTGAAGTTACCGCTGCAGTTACAACCCCTAATAGTGGTGCAAAGAATAATGCTAGTAAGAATAAGATACCAGTAACTACTGCAGAGAATCCAGTACGTCCACCAGCAGCTACACCAGCAGTTGACTCAATATAAGAAGTAGTAGTACTTGTACCTAAAGTTGAACCAACTACTACAGCAGTTGCATCAACCATTAATGCTTTACCAGCTCTTTCAAGTTTGTTTTCTTTTAATAATCCAGCTTGGTTAGCTACAGCTACTAATGTTCCAGTTGCATCAAAGAAATCTACAATAAAGAAAGTTAATACTACAGCAAACATTTTACCTGAAGAGAAAACATCTGGAATATGTTTAATTGCTTGACCGAATGTTGGAGCAATACTTGGTACTGGACCAACAACTGAAGATGGTAAGTCGATAATTCCAAAAATCATACCTGCGATTGCAGTAATGATCATACCTAAAAATACACCAGCTTTTATTTTTCTAGCCATTAAAACTACTGTAATAACTAAACCGAAAATCGTTAATAAAACAGCAGGTTCATTTAATTTACCAAGTGATACGAATGTCGCAGGGTTACTTACGATAATCCCTGAGTTTTTTAAACCTACAAATGTAATAAAGAATCCAATACCGCTACCAATTGCTAATTTTAATTCAATTGGGATTGCATTTATAATTTGTTCACGAAGACCAGTTAATGAAAGAATGATAAAAATGATACCTGATACGAATACGCCAGCTAATGCCGTTTGCCATGGAATACCCATTCCAAGAACTACGTTAAAAGCAAAGAATGCATTTAATCCCATACCTGGTGCTAAAGCAATTGGATATTTCGCATAAATACCCATTAAAATCGATCCATATGCTGCAGCTAAAGATGTAGCTACAAAGATTGCCTCTTTATTCATTCTTAAAGCTTCTGGGAAATCCTTTATATCTGATAATGATAAAATCGATGGATTTACAAATAATATATAAGCCATTGCTAAGAATGTAGTTAAACCAGCAATTGTTTCTTGACGATATGATGTGCCTAACTTGTTGAACTCAAAATAATTACTGATACGTTCTTTCATGTGATCCTCCTAAGTTTTAGTCTTAAAAGTCGGTCTCTATTGTTTAAAATAGAAAAGGCACTTTTACACAATGGTAAAAGCGCCTATCACGAGCAGTTTCATTCTGAAGTTTGTTAACCCTAGATTAGTAGAATAATAGCAAAATAGTAGGTTAATAACTTTCAGAAATCATTACTTCGTAGTCCGCCATTTTACGGTGGCAGGTAGAGACGCTAGTCCATATTTACTAGCCTATACGACAAGTTATGACAAATAATTTATTTAATTTACATCCTTATCTTACAATCAGTTTCGATTAGTGTCAACAAAAAAACGAATATTTTTTATAAAATATTCGTTTTCGTTCGCTTTTAACATATTTTAGTTATTCAGTTAGACTTCATCATTTGGAAAAACAAATTATAGTCAAATAAAACACTTAATTAACAGTAAATTCTAATAACTATTGTACTATAAACTGTTCAATAAATGACAAATTTCAACAAAAAAAACTATAATCACTTACAAAAGAAGAGATTTAGCCATATTTACTATTTTTAATACTTATTTTGTTTTCCTATCGTCTTTTAATAATACAAATAATAACGTTGCAATTACAAAACCAAGAATTACTACGATTATCTTTAGTAAATTTATATTATAAAATAATTGAAACACTCTCTTACTTCCTAATACACCCCAATAAACTAAAAAAAAAGTATTATACTTGATAAAAAAGTTTGTTTTACTCACCTGGGGATACGAATCCATATTTCTATAAGTTTCTGCAGTTTCCGACCCTCTCAAGTAAAAATACCAATTATAAACCAAAATTATCACAGGATACGATCACAAGTTTCGGCTAATTGTTACAAACTGAGGTCAAATCTCAAGATAAAATAAAAAAGCCATGAACCCAATAAGGGTTTATGGCTTTTTCTTATTATTCCCACTCAATCGTTGCAGGTGGCTTACTAGTTATATCATAAACTATACGGTTTACATGTTTAACTTCATTTACAATACGAGTTGAGATTTTTTGTAGTACATCCCAATCAATACGTGCCCAGTCAGCAGTCATTCCATCGATAGATGTAACTGCACGAATACCTACAGTGTAATCATACGTACGTTCGTCACCCATTACACCAACACTACGGATGTCAGGTAATACTGTGAAATATTGCCAAATCTCTTTATCTAAACCAGATAAAGCAATTTCTTCACGTAAAATTGCATCTGATTCACGAACGATTTCAAGTTTTTGATCAGTAATTTCACCTAATACACGAATTCCTAGACCTGGTCCTGGGAATGGTTGTCTCCAAACGATTGCATCTGGAATTCCTAGTTCAGTTCCAACTGCACGTACTTCGTCTTTAAATAATGTATTTAAAGGCTCGATTAACGTGAATTGCATGTCTTCAGGTAATCCACCTACATTATGATGTGATTTAATTGTTTGAGCTGTAGCCGTACCGCTCTCGATAATATCTGTATAAAGAGTTCCTTGAGCTAAGAAATCCATACCTTCTAATTTAGCGGCTTCATCATCAAACACATAGATGAATTCATTACCGATAATTTTACGTTTTTCTTCTGGATCAGAAACGCCAGCAAGTTTACTTAAGAAGCGCTCTCTAGCATCTACTTTAATTACGTTCATGTGGAAGCCTTCGCTAAACGTCTTCATAACGCCTTCAGCTTCATCTTTACGTAATAAACCATGGTCAACGAAGATACATGTTAATTGATCTCCAATTGCTTTGTGAATTAATACTGCAACTACTGAAGAATCAACACCACCACTAAGTGCACAAAGTACTTTTTTGTCGCCAACAGTATTACGAATAGTTTCAAGTTGAACTTCAATATAGTTTTTCATTGACCAGTTTGATTCACATTCGCAAATATTGAATACAAAATTCTTTAATAGATCATTTCCGTATTCAGAGTGGCGAACTTCTGGATGGAATTGTACACCATACATTTTTTTAGCTTCGTTACTCATTGCTGCGATTGGGCAAGAAGCACTAGTTGCATCTACTACGAATCCTTCTGGTTGTTGAGTTACTTTATCACCATGACTCATCCAAACTACATGGTCTGAAGGTAGGTCTTTTAATAAAGCAGACGGATTTTGAATATTTAATTCAGCTTTACCGTATTCACGTTGGTCAGCTCTAGCTACCGTTCCACCAAAATGTTGCGTCATTAACTGCATTCCGTAACAAATACCTAAGATTGGAATTTCTAAATCAAAAATTGCTTCATCACAGAAAAAAGCATTTTCACCATATACGCTATTTGGTCCGCCAGAGAAAACGATCCCTTTAGCGCCCATTTGCTTAATTTCCTCTGCAGTTATTGTATGAGGACGTAATTCACTATAAACGCCAAACTCACGGATACGTCGTGCTATAAGTTGGTTATATTGACTTCCAAAATCTAGTACTACAATTGTGTCATGTTGTTGCAAAACGGTCACCCCATCTATATATATTGAATTAACGTATCAGTTAAACTGATACTATTTTTCCCAAAAAAAATAAAAAAAGCCGATTTTCTACTCTTTTTACATACGAAAAATACGCATAAGAAGGCAGAAAATCAGACTTAAGTTAAACAAAGTCAGACTGCCTTCATAGTCAGGGCATGTTACGGCGCCCCGGTAGAGACTCTCGACCCATATTGTCGAGGATATATGAAGAATAATGACGAATATTGTATTATTGTCTCATTCTAACAATGTATAATTTTTCGGTCAAGGTATTTCATTGCATAAAAAAAATAAATTTTTGTGTAAACGTTACAACTTGTCATGAATAAGATTATAGTGTATCTTTTAACTAACGAACGGTAGGTAGTTTATCAGAACAAAATCATTTTATTAGTCTGCTATAAGGGAGAGATTTTTTATGAGTTGGATTTACTTAGTTATAGCGGGAGTTTCCGAAATCGCTTGGGCATTTGGACTAAAATACTCAGAAGGATTTACAAATTTGTTGCCAACAATTTTAACGATAGCTGGGATCTTGTTCAGCTTTTATTTATTTTCAAAAGCAATAAGAGATATTCCAATAGGTACTGCCTACGCAGTTTTTACAGGAATCGGTTCCGTTGGGACAGTAATTATAGGAATGTTATTTTTAAATGAATCAGCCTCTATAATAAAAGTTATTCTCGTAATTACATTATTATCTGGAATTATTGGCTTAAAATTAACTTCAGGTGATAAAAAAGCAGAGAAAGGAGATGCGGCATAAAATGGCTTGGTTATTTTTATTTATTGCAGGTTTGGGTGAAGTTGGCTTTGTCATTTTTATGAAGCTATCTAATAATTTTAAAAAACTTAACTACTCCATTATGTGTATTTTATCTGGATGGACTAGTTTTTACTTATTATCAAAGGCCTTAAAGGTTATACCCGTCGGAACAGGTTATACAATCTGGACTGGTATAGGTGCCGCTGGTTCTGTTTTAATTGGCATGTTGTTCTTTAATGAATCACGCGAATGGAAGAGACTATTATTTATCACCTTAGTAATTGGATCTGTTATTGGTTTAAAAATCATCTCACCTCATTAAAAAAGTCCCTATTCGAAAAAGAAATAGGGATTTTTCTTTAGGAATTATGTGATCTCGTCTTTTAAAACAGCTTGCCCCAAGTATTTTTTCCAACAATTCCATCGACAACTAGTCCATTACTTGCTTGAAATTTTTTAACTGCATTTTCAGTAACTGGTCCAAAAATTCCATCTGCCGTTATTTTAAGTTTTTGTTGAACCTTTTTTACAGATTCACCTCTTGAACCTTCTTTTAAAATACCAGGGTAAGGAACTGGATCTGTTTGGGTTATCGGGGGATTTAAGATTGCATTCACTTGTGCTTTAAAGTCGTTAAATCGATCGGGGTTGTCTATGAAGGTTTTTGGACACGGCTTATGTGTTATGTCATAATGTCTTACAATGTCATTTGCATTTAATTTAAACAGCTTACACAATTCAGCAATTACTCTGATCGTACGTGTTAATGTATATTGTGAAATAGTACCATCCTTTTCGACACACATTTCAACACCGATTGAAAGCTTATTTGCGTTCGGAGCGAGTTCATCCACCCCTCTATACACACCACCATTACTATTTCTTTCATAATGATCATTCGCATGATAAGCTACTTCATCAAGCGGAATAATACAGATTGCCTCTTTCGAATCAACAAAAATATGAGCAGATGCATATGTTTTATTTTTTATCGCTATACCGTTAAAATACCTTTGGTGACTTTGTGCACTTGCCCCCGGATTGGCTGTCCAATGCAGTACAATTTTTCTAACTTCTTTCAATTTTATTGACGGCCTCGTATACTTGTTCATCGAAATAAAATCATTTCTCCAAGTTGCCAAAACTAGCACTCCTTTTCAATATTGGCATGTCCAAACAATCATCTTTCGAATACTTGGACATGTATATTAATACAGTATTCTGAAAGATAAAAATCGTTACATACAAAAAAAGAGAGTATTAGATACTCCCAAAAATGATTAACTTAACTACTTATTTTTTAGTGGTTTAACATAAATTGCTTGTGATGAATTAACAGATATACAACCATCCAAATCTTTCTCTTTTAGCAATCCCAAATTAATAGCAGACTTGATTTTATCTCCATCTGGTTTTCTAACAATTTGTATTAAATCAGACAGGTTTAGTTCTTCTAATTTATTAATTGTCTTCTCCTCATTAAATTTCTCTTTTTTTCTTATGATTCGTTCAAGTTTTAAATTATTAATAATTAGCTCACCTTTTTCATTCATTCCAACTTGATGATCAAAGTATCCATGAAAAATCTTTTGTAATTCTTCTAACTGATTTTCAATATCTTTCTTTTTTTGACTCAAATCATAGTACTCGTTCAACATCGGTTCTGTAATTTTGAAATTATTTTTCCTCCCCATTTCATAACACCACTTTTCATAAGAAGATAATTAATCTTATTGTGAAATTAGACGAGTTATGACTTGAAATACATTTGAATTAAAAGTACATTAACTAGTGGAAGACTAAAAATAGAGTGAATTATTGCTATATAAGAAAACAAAAATATTTATGTTATTTATATATATCAAATGAAAAAGAAAGGAATCTTGATTATGTTGAAAAGCAACAATCATGATAGCGAAATGAAAAATGTTTATTGAGCCAATGCTATTACAAAATGCTGATAAACCATTTGACTCTGATCAACATTATTTTGAATTGAAATCAAATGGTATTCGAATGATGCT
This sequence comes from Bacillus sp. AFS088145, assembly GCF_002564465.1. Classification (GTDB taxonomy): domain Bacteria; phylum Bacillota; class Bacilli; order Bacillales; family Bacillaceae_G; genus Gottfriedia. The sequence goes on from NZ_NUUX01000003.1 coordinate 6,916, forward strand.
TGAAAGGCAAAATGGAAAGAATAAACTTTTTAATCGAAATGGTACCGAGATTACGGAGAGAATCCCTGAACTCGAAAATATCGACTTAGATGATTGTTACTTAGACGGTGTTTTAGTTTGTTATAATGACGGCAGAGAGGATTTTGAAGCTGCAACCAATCGAGTAAGTTTTATTCAAGAATACAAAATAATACAAGGAAGCAAACAATTTCCATTAACATATATCGTTTTTGATATTTTACGTCTTAAAAATAAAAACTTAATGAAGGAACCTTTATCTTATCGAAAAAAAATCCTTTCAGAAACTATAGTAGATCAAGAATCAATTAAAAAAAGTTTTTATATCGAATCGGAAGGTGAGATGTTTTTTGAGCAAATTAAAACTCTTGGACTTGAAGGTATAGTAGCTAAATCAAAAGATTCTACTTATATACCAGCACATCGATCACTAAATTGGTTAAAAATTATTAACTGGAGATATAGTAATTACTATATAACGGGCTATAAAAAACAAGGAATGGGATTATTAATCTCGGAATTAAAAAATGGTGAGTATGTAAATGTAGGGATAGTAGAGTTCGGGATGAATACCGGCCAAAAAACAGCTTTCTTTAGTCTAACTAAGCATATAAAAACTGGAGAAGACAAAAATTATATTTTTGTAGAACCATTAGTTCGATGTGTGATAAAAAGTAGAAGTCAATTAAATAGCGGAGAATTAATTGAACCTATATTCCATGACTTTATCGTTTAAAAATAACTTTTTCAGAGTAATGATCTAGCCCCCTTTAAAGTAGAAAGTATTTGTAGATTTTTACTTACACGAAGGGGTTTTTTATTTTCTATTTTAATATAAGCCATAATATGATCAACCAAAATGGTATAGAAAATAAAAGACCAAAAAGGCATCCTCTATATAAACCAAAATTCATCTAAATCATCCTTAAAAAGTTATTTGATCTAATTACAATATCGCATCAAAGGTTTTCTGCTTTTATCAAATTTACTATACATAGTTAAACTATATATAGTCAATAAAGCCTAAGTCTTATTTAATTCAATTTCTCCAATCTAATACCAGTTAGTTATTCTCATTATCGACTACTCCAATAGTAAATAATCGAAACATAAAAATAAAAAACCTATAAAAGTCCCAGGTTTTTTACTTTATTTCACTATATTTGCTAGCAATATGACTGTGAAATGAAGTCTAATATAAGTACGAACATAAAACCCTTAAATGCCACCTTTTAGAACGATTCTTATAACTGCCATAATAATTGCTCCAATAATTAAACGTACAGTCCAACTTGTATTACTTTTAATTCTCTCAATTTTTTGTTCAACCTTTACAATAGTACTCTCTGCCACTGCCAAACGTTCTTTAATTTCTGCTATTTTTTCCTGTATTTCTTTTATTTCGTCTACCTATATCCCCTCATTTCTTTATAGCTTGTCCTTCACTTAATATATTCAGAAATTATTAAATTTGTTAATAAAAAAGTAATAAAAAACTTTCATAAGAAAACCTAAATCAGAATCACAAACAGAATGGACTTTTAATCACCTAAATACTTCACAAGACCATGTCTATTTTGATTAAGTTTTTAAATAAGATTGCGATCATAGACGAAAAAAAAAACCCTTGATAGCTCAAGGGTTTTTTCTTTATTACATCATGCCGCCCATGCCCATGCCGCCCATGTCAGGCATTGCTGGAGCATTTTTCTCAGGGATATCAGCTACTACTGCTTCAGTTGTTAAGAACATAGCTGAAACAGATGCTGCGTTTTGAAGTGCAGAACGTGTAACTTTAGTTGGGTCAACGATACCTTCTTCGATCATGTTTACCCATTGTCCGTTAGCAGCATTGAAACCAACGCCAACTTCCGCACCTTTTAATTTTTCAATAATTACTGATCCTTCTAGACCAGCATTAGTAGCGATTTGACGAACTGGAGATTCAAGTGCACGTAATACGATGTTGATACCTGTTGCTACGTCACCTTCTGCTTCGATTGCAGCTACTTTATTGTATACGCTCATTAATGCAGTACCACCACCAGCTACAATACCTTCTTCAACTGCAGCACGTGTTGAGTTTAATGCATCTTCAATACGTAATTTACGTTCTTTTAATTCAGTTTCAGTTGCAGCACCAACTTTAATTACTGCTACACCACCAGCTAATTTAGCTAAACGCTCTTGTAATTTTTCGCGATCAAATTCAGAAGTAGTTTCTTCTAATTGAGCACGAATTACGCCGATACGTCTTTGGATAGCTTCAGTTTCACCAGCACCTTCAACGATTGTTGTGTTTTCTTTTGTTACTACAACTTTTGAAGCACGACCTAATTGAGTGATGTTAGTTGTTTTAAGATCTAATCCTAATTCTTCTGTAATCACTTCACCGCCAGTTAAGATCGCGATATCTTCTAACATTGCTTTACGACGGTCACCGAAGCCAGGAGCTTTAACAGTAACTGCATTGAACGTACCACGTAATTTATTTACGATGATCGTTGCTTGTGCTTCACCTTCAACATCCTCAGCAATGATTAATAGTGGCTTACCTTGTTGAACAACTTGCTCAAGTACTGGTAAGATTTCTTGAATGTTTGTTACTTTTTTATCTGTGATTAAAATATATGGATTTTCTAATTCAGCAACCATTTTCTCTGAATTTGTAACCATGTAAGGAGAAGAGTATCCACGGTCAAATTGCATACCTTCTACTACTTCTAACTCAGTTGTGAAACCTTTTGATTCCTCAAGAGTAATAACTCCATCGTTACCAACGCGCTCCATTGCTTCAGCGATTAATTGTCCAACTTCTGGATCCGCTGAAGAAATTGCAGCAACTTGTGCGATTGACTCTTTACCTTCAATTGGTTTTGAGATTGTTTTTAATTCTTCGATTGCTACAGCAACTGCTTTTTCGATACCTTTACGGATACCCATTGGATTTGCACCAGCAGTTACGTTTTTAAGACCCTCACGAATCATAGCTTGAGCTAAAACTGTCGCAGTTGTTGTACCGTCCCCAGCAACATCATTTGTTTTGCTAGCAACTTCTGCAACTAATTTTGCACCCATATTTTCAAATGCATCTTCTAATTCGATTTCTTTTGCGATTGTAACACCATCATTTGTAATTAATGGAGACCCGAATTTTTTCTCAAGAACTACGTTACGTCCTTTTGGTCCTAAAGTTACTTTTACAGCATCAGCTAAAGCGTCTACACCACGTAACATTGCGCGACGTGCTTCTTCACCAAATCTAATGTCCTTTGCCATGTAAATGACCTCCTTATAATATAAAAAATATATTTTTTAATTTAAGTATTTTTATTTTATTAACCTATGATTGCAAGTATATCGTTTTCGCGAAGTACTAAGTATTCAGTACCACCGTACTTAACTTCTGTTCCTGAATATTTAGAGAAGATAATGCGGTCACCTACAGATACTTCTAAAGCTACGCGCTCACCATTTTCAAGTACTCGGCCAGTACCTACTGCAACAACTTTGCCTTCTTGTGGCTTTTCTTGTGCACTACCTGGTAACACGATACCACTAGCAGTTTTTTCTTCAGACTCAACAAGCTCAATTACAACACGATCACCTAATGGCTTTAACATGTGTAATACCTCCTCAATAATCAAATCATTATTTTTTAGCACTCATGTATATTGAGTGCTAACACAATTATTAGTTTAAATAATATCAAAAAATTTTGCAAGCCCGAAGCAGGCACTTTTCTTGTCGAAATTTAATAAGTTTTTTTCTTTACAATCAAAAGTAAAATAAAAAGTGAAAATTTCTTTTAAGAAACAAAAGAAACGAGTAAAATAATGTACGTGTTGTTATAAACCTTTGGGTTATGAAAAATATCAACACAAAGGAGCTAACGTATTGAAAACTAGAGATTTATGGATTTTATTAACGTATGTCGTTCTTCAATATTCAGCGGTATTTGGGGTGCCCTATTTATTAAATAGTAACTTATACGTTGGAGTAGATCAGAAAACAGCTTCTCTTGAAGCGGTGGCATTATGGGGTTGTATTAGTTTTGTAAGTGGATTAATTATTATTCTTATCTTATTACATAAGCCCATTTATGAAGGAATAAAGAATCTAAAAACTAATTATCGTACAATAATAAATTGGGTTATTTTAGGTTACTTCATAACAATGCTAACTCAAATTGTTTGTAATTTAATTTTAATTTATGTACTTGATTTACATAAGGGCTCAGAAAATACTCAAAATATCATAAACATCGCTAAGCTTAACCCGGCTTTTATTATCATCCCAAGTCTGGTTGCACCAATTTTAGAAGAGATTATTTTTCGACGAATCATTTTTAGAAGGCTTTATAATCGATTACCATTTATTATTTCTGCTGGGATTAGTTCAGCGATCTTTTCGCTTATGCACGGAGACTTGCCCTTCTTTTTATCTTACTTTCTAATCGGTTTTGTATTTTGTTATCTGTATAAACGAACAAACTCAATTATGGTACCAATCTTAACACATATGCTAATGAACTCTTTTGTCGTTTTTCAGCAGATCAATTTACATTAAAAACCCCCATGTTTTTGGGGGTTTCAGACTGTTGACAAGCGCTTGCAATCAGTCTGAAAATCGAGTTCGAGTTTAAAGAACTTTGTCCACAAAATAAAACCCCCATGTTTTTGGGGGTTTTTATTTTAATATGAATTTATTGTTGTAAAAAATATGCCAATGTTTGAAGTTCAACTGCTAAGTCTATATGATGAATGCGAATATGTTCTGGTACACTAATTCGTGCAGGTGTGAAATTTAAAATTCCTCTAATATTTTTTCCATTTAATCGATCAGCTATTGATTGTGCTACAGGTGCAGGAACTGTTAATATAACGATTTGAATATCTTCATTCATAACTTCCTCTAGATGATCTAGATTATAAACGGGTACCCCACCTATTTCAGTACCTATTTTATTTGGATCAATATCAAATGCCATCTCAATTTTTGTATTATTATTTTTTATAAAATTATAGTGTAAGAATGCAGTTCCTAAATTACCAACACCAATTAATGCAACTTTCATAACTTCATGCTGGTTAAGCGCTTTCGAGAAAAAAGTTAATAAATAATTTACGTTATAGCCATAACCTTTTTTACCAAGTGCTCCAAAATATGAAAAATCTCTTCTGATTGTAGCGGAATCTACCTTTACTGCTTCACTTAACTCTGCTGAAGAAACTCTTTGTTTACCTGATAAAGACAAATTCTTTATAAAACGGTAATATAAAGGTAGACGTTTAGCAGTAGCTTGTGGAATTTTAATTTGTTCCGAATCCATTTTTTAATCCCCCACTTACTGTAATTCTTTTTACTATGGTGTGTAATTTGACTTTATTTTAGTAATAAAGTACTTGTTCTAATGTAAAATATACACTATATTTAAGAATTTTGACAGTCTACAGTTACATAGATAAAAAATTTTGCAATGAGGTGTTATCCATGATTCTTTTACAAGTAAATAATGTCTCAAAGTATTTTGGTAGTGACATTATACTTTCAAATATAAAATTAGAAGTTCAAACGAGTGATCGAGTTGCCATTGTTGGACGTAATGGTGCGGGAAAATCTACATTATTGAAAATAATAGCAGGTGAAATATCCTATGATGGCGGTGAAATAAATAAACCTAAAGACGTTACTGTAGGCTACCTAGCCCAAAACTCAGGTTTACAAAGCGATAAAACGATTTGGGAAGAATATTATTCTGTATTTAATCATTTAGTAGAGATGCAGGAAAATATGAGAAAATTAGAAGTTAAAATGACTAGGGAGGATGTCTATTCTAATCAAACTGTTTATGACAAGGTTATGAATGAATATGATCATCTTCAATATACATTCAAAGAAAACGGTGGTTACCAGTTTGAAGCAGATATTCGTTCAATAATTAGTGGTTTAGGTTTTAGTAATGAAGATTACGAAACAAAAATTTCTTCATTAAGCGGTGGACAAAAGACAAGACTGGCATTAGGTAAGCTATTATTGACGAAGCCTGATTTGTTAATCTTGGATGAGCCTACGAACCATTTAGATATTGACACTCTTAGTTGGTTAGAGCGCTACTTACAGTCATACCCTGGTGCAGTATTAATCGTTTCCCACGATCGATATTTCCTTGATCAAGTTGTTAATATTGTTTATGAAATATCTAATCATAAGCATCAACGATTTGTTGGGAATTATAGTAAGTACCTTGAACTAAAGGCAGCTCAATATGAACAAGAGTTAAAACAGTTCGAAAAGCAACAAGAGGAAATCTCTAAACTTGAAGATTTTGTGCAGCGTAATATTGCGCGTGCTTCAACTACTAAAAGAGCTCAAAGTCGTAGGAAACAATTAGATCGAATGGTTCGATTAGACAGGCCACTTGGTGACGAGTCTTCGGCTAATTTTTCATTTACCATTGAAAAACAAAGCGGTAATGATGTGTTGTCTGTACAAGATTTATTTATTGGCTATGATCGTATCCCAACAATTGATCAGACGATGAGATTCGTACTGAATCGAGGCGATAGTGTCGCATTAGTCGGTCCAAATGGTGTTGGTAAATCGACATTACTTAAAACGATTATTGGAGATTTAGAAAAATTACAAGGAACGATTGATTTTGGTGCAAATGTTTCAGTTGGTTATTATGATCAAGAGCAAGCAAAACTAACTTCTAATAAAAGAGTATTAGAAGAACTTTGGGATGATTATCCATTAATGGCCGAACAAGAAATTCGAACAATATTAGGGAACTTTTTATTTTCAGGAGATGATGTGACAAAAATTGTTACCTCTTTAAGTGGTGGAGAAAAGGCTAGATTAGCTTTAGCTAAGCTTATGATGAAAAAAGCTAATTTCTTAATTCTTGATGAACCTACTAACCATTTAGATTTAGATAGTAAAGAAGTGTTAGAAAATGCTTTATTAGATTACCCTGGAACGATTTTATTTGTTTCTCATGATCGTTACTTTATGAACAGATTATCCACAAAAACTTTTGAACTAGCAAAAGCAGGATTATCAATTTATTTGGGTGATTATGACTATTACCAATTTAAGAAAAACGAAGCATTTGAAAAAGAACAAGCAGAAAAAGAGGCTACATTAGCACAAGTTAAACAATCTACTCAACCAATTTCTGATTATCAACAAGACAAAGAATTGAAGAAAAAAATCCGTCAAACTCAGCGCCGTATAGAGGAGATTGAAAGTTATATAACGCAATTTGAGCTTGATATAGAGACGATCGAACTAGAATTATGTAAGCCAGAAGTTTACGGTAATTTTCAATTAGTACAAGAATTAACAAATAAGAAAAATGATATCGAAGCTAAGTTAATAGACCTAATGGAAGAATGGGAGAACTTACAAGAATAATGACTAAACGGATAAGCTTTTTGCTATCCGTTTTTTCTTATCTACATATTTATCCACATATATTCAATTATCATTTAGCTTTTACACAGGTTTATACACATTATCCACAGTAAAACAGTAATGTTATACACAATTTTGTACACATAGTTTAATAAGTTTTTAACAAATAAAAAGTACTTATCCACATTTTATAAAAAAATTGTGAATAAGTACTTCTTACATATTCTCTAAATCCAAACCTGGATTCCCGTTTAATGCCAAATTACCTAGTTTCCCTTGTTTTAAACGGATAAATGCAGCAGCACCAATCATCGCAGCATTATCTGTACAAAGTGATAGTGGTGGTATAACTAAATCTATATTACTCAAAGCATTCATCTCTTCTTGTAATGTAGCTCTCAACCCTTTATTAGCTGCAACTCCTCCGGCTAATAAAACTTGTTTTACATTATATTCTTTTGCAGCTTGAATTGTTTTTGAAACAATTACTTCAATTACACTCTCTTGAAAGCTTGCTGCTACATCAGCTGGTGATACTTCCTCGCCTCTTTGTTCAGCATTATGCATATAATTAATAACTGCTGACTTTAATCCACTAAAACTAAAATCATAGCTTCCCTCTTCTAACCATGCTCTAGGAAAAGGAATAGTTGCATTTCCTTCTTGTGCTAGACGATCAATGTGAGGGCCACCTGGATAAGGTAGTTTAAGTGTTCTAGCGACCTTATCATAAGCTTCTCCTGCTGCATCATCCCTTGTTTCACCTATTACCTCAAAAATGCCATCTTCCTTCATGTAGACAAGCTCTGTATGTCCACCAGAAACTACTAAGGTTAATAGTGGATATTGCAGGGGCTGTACAAGTTGATTAGCATAAATATGACCCGCAATGTGGTGTACTCCTATAAGCGGTAGTCCATGTGCAAATGCAATTGCTTTTGCCGCATTTACCCCAATTAGTAACGCTCCAACAAGTCCTGGGCCTTCTGTAACTGCAACTGCAGCTAAATCTTCATATTCTACTTGTGCTTGCTTCATAGCTTCTTCGATTACCAAAGTTATTTGCTCAACATGTAATCGTGATGCAACTTCAGGTACTACTCCACCAAAACGTTTATGAATATCTATCTGAGTAGCTACTACATTACTTAAAATTTCATTTCCATTTTTAACAACTGCGGCTGAAGTTTCATCACAGCTTGTCTCTATAGCAAGAATTAAACAATTTTCATTTATCATTTCAAATTCACCCACATAACTAATGCATCCTCAAAATTATCTGTATAATAGCTTTTTCGAATACCACCATCTTGGAATCCCAGCTTTCGATATAGGCCCATTGCTACATGATTTGATACCCTTACTTCTAAAGTTAATGTATCAGCTCCAAGATTTTTAGCAGTTTCCATTACTGCCCGAAGTAACTTTTCGCCAAGGCCTACTCCCCTATAATCTGGCAAAATAGCTATATTTGTAATATGTCCCTCGTCAATAACCACCCATAATCCACAATAACCAATTATTTTCTCATCAACTTCAGCCACTATATAATTGGCAAATTGATTTGAATATAATTCATTATAAAAAGCATCATATGTCCATGGTGTAGGGAATGATAGTTTTTCAATTTCTACTATTTGATCTAAATCTTCTTCTTTCATTTTACGAAAAGCAACCGATGAGATCATAATATCCTCCTACTTTTCTTGGCTTGCTAGCCAATTAGCTTCTGCTTCTGATAATCTTAAATATTCTGGTGCAAAATTATGAACTGATTCTTCTTTTTCTTCTAAGCTACATGTAAACAGTTCACTTGGTCTCTGGTTATTCAAACTTTCTTTTGCAAAGACAGCTTTATCTTTTAAATGCTCAATAATAAATTCTTTATGAATTGATATATCATTACCAATAAATAAGATTTGTTCATTATAAGATTTAAGCTTTTCAATCCAGATACTTCGGTCAATATTGCAGTCTTCTAATACCTCATTGGTAACCTGACCTCTAAAATCATAAAGGCCTGTAAATAATAAGTTGCGTCTTGCATCAAATAGTGGGCAAACTAATCCATTAAAATATTGCCCGTTAGCAGCCAATACCTTCAAACTTGATACCCCGATAATTGGAATATTTAAAGTGAAAGCTAATGATTTAGCCACAGTTACACCAATGCGTACACCTGTATAAGAGCCTGGACCTTTTGCAACCACTATTTTAGATAGTTCCTTTGGTTTTATATTGCATTCTTCCATTAAAGTACTAATTGCGGGCATTAGTCGTACAGAATGGTTTTTATTAATAAATGTTATCGTTTCTCCAATAACAGATTGATCTTTTATTAGACTAATCCCCATAACATTTGTAGATGTATCAATTGCTAAAACGGTCATTGTTTATTAACTCCTTACAAATAAATTCATACCTAGATCCACTTGGAATAAAAGTAATCATTCTACCATTTTCTTCATGAGTTATTATGATTTTTAAGAATTCATTTGGTAAGTAATCTGAAATTAAATGAGCCCATTCTACAACACAAACACCTTCACCCATAAAATACTCATCAAAGCCTAAATCTTCACTACTACCTTCTAAACGATAAACATCCATATGATATAGAGGAATTCTACCTTTATATTCTTTAATAATATTAAAAGTTGGGCTATTAACCGTTCTTTTTACATCAAGGCCTTTAGCAAATCCTTTCGTAAAAGTGGTCTTTCCAGCTCCAAGATCTCCTTCTAATAAGATTACATCTTTTTGTTGCACTAGTTGTCCGAGAAAAAATGCAATTTCTTGAGTTTCTTCCTCAGTATTTGTATGTAAAACAATTTCCAATTACTTCACCACCAAAATTCTAACTCGTCTATTTCTAACTTTGCCATATTATATCATTTCAAAACATTAAGCGGATGTCAAACAGTAATATTCTTTTGAATAGTTTAGATAAATTATTGAAATTTATATTTAATTTGTATTCGTTTATTTTGTTACGTCTCTCGCTTATCGCATGTCGTAACCAGTGCCTTCTAGTCGCATAGGTTCCTTGTGATCTCCCTAGATTTCCTAATTAAGGTTGAGTTGAAAAGTCTTTGCTTCTGTCGGCTTCTGTTTTATACAGTTATAATCATTAAAAGTAATACTCTTACAAATAGATCTATTTAAATTTTACTCATTTCAAAAATAATAAAAAAAACGAAACAATTTTTTGTTTCGTTTTAAGAATCGTATGTATGGCGGTCCCGACCGGGATCGAACCGGCGATCTCCTGCGTGACAGGCAGGCATGTTAACCGCTACACCACGGGACCATTTTGGTTGCGGGGACAGGATTTGAACCTGCGACCTTCGGGTTATGAGCCCGACGAGCTACCAGACTGCTCCACCCCGCGATAATTAGGATATAAAATAGTCGATTTTACGAATATTTTATTACCCATAAAAAAATCTAAACCAGGCGACGTTCTACTCTCACAGGGGGAAACCCCCAACTACCATCGACGCTGAAGAGCTTAACTGCCGTGTTCGGTATGGGAACGGGTGTGACCTCTTCGCAATAATCACCTGATTTGTATTTGAGTTGTACTTCGTACCC
>NZ_NUUX01000004.1 GCF_002564465.1 Bacillus sp. AFS088145
TTGGTATATTGTTCATCGGGCATGGTGCTCAAAAATTATTTAGTTGGTTCGGTGGATATGGATTGAAAGGAACAGGTGGATGGTTTGAATCTATTGGCATGAAACCAGGAGTAACAATGGCTCTAATCGCGGGTTTAGCAGAATTTATTGGTGGAATATTGTTTGCTTTAGGATTTTTAACCCCTGTAGCAGGAATTTTGATTGCTGGAACTATGTGAATGGCGATAATCGATTAAACCATCATCTGATTTAACACTTCCTTCACGACCACAAGAGATGCAGTAGCTTTCGATGTAAATAATACGACCATACATAATCACCTCATTTAATTAATTGTACCTTTTACATAACGATAGTATTGATATTACATACTTGAACTATTCTTAAGATTAGATTTTAAAGATTTTTATATAATTTATCCAATACATTAAGTAAAATTTTCAAATTAAGCAAATGATAAAAATGGAAATTTATATTTATCCTATACTTAGAAGACGTAAGGTGGTATACATGCATAAGAGAATTTTATTAATACTATTTACTTTTTTATTTTTATTCTTACTTCCATCCATTACATCTTTTGCAATAGTAATATATGAGGTTAAACCCGGAGATAGTTTAAATAAAATTTCCGCACAGTACAAACTTAATGTAAAAACTTTTGCTCATTTAAATGGACTTGAAAAAAATGATAAATTAGTTATCGGCCAAGCATTGATTATACCAGGGTCAACATATTATGTCAGAGGATATGAATCGTTATGGGATATTGCTTACAGACATTCGATTAGTGTTGAGCTATTGAAATCCAAAAATAAGCTTAAAAATGACAATATAATTCCTGGTCAAATAATCCGTCTTAAAATATAGAACGTTCAAAAAATGGTCTAAGAGCGTTTAAAGTAAATCAAAAGTTAACTACTGTATCACGAATATAATCAAAAGAAATGACATATAAAAAATATTTTAACATTAATAGTCCAAAGTATGGATCTCCATTTAGTATGATGAAACATTTTGGTATCACCTATCGATATGCAGCAACAAAAATTGCGAAAGGTCTCAAAACACCTGAAGAAGTAGTAAGTGCTTGGATGTAAAGCTTTGGTGTTCGTGCAAATATCTTAAATAAAAACTTAGACCAAAGTTGGCGTTGGTTACGATTCACGCTCGAATACATGTACTCAAATGTTTATGTCACAATAAAGAAAAATCTCGAATTCTAAGTAAATTACAGTATTCCTAGTCAGCACTCGTAGAATAAATAAATTTTAAAGGAACCACTATTAGAAAATAATCTACCATACAAATTATAAACTTAGTTTTAAACTCAAAGGGGTGAACAATATGCTAGAGGTGACGGTAAACCTTAAATATAATGGAAAAAATTATCAAACCAATGTACTTGCTAAGAAGGGCACATCACAAAAACAAATATTACGCCTAGCACTAGAACAAATTAAAAAACAATGGTAGCTATCTTTGAATATAATAAGTAACTGCTAAAATATAAAAAGTGAAGTAATTAAGTCTATTTGGCATCATTGCTATTGATATGAAAACTAAATACAATTGAAGAGGCATTTTCAATTTAAATATTTTAAGACCACAATATGAACTGGACCCCAATTGTTAGACACAACTAACAATCGGAAGTGTAGTTCATAATGTGGTCTTATTTTTTATTTGGTTTAAATTAACTTTAACAAAGCTGTTTGTTTTTTATGCTAAATAAAAACACTAAATTGAAATAACAAATACTAAAGCAGCGGTGGAAAAATTGCACAATCTTCTGTTCTAGTGGTGAATTTCAAATCTTTTTGGTTTTCACAATTAATAAAAGAGTATTGAATTTTTAGTAAGCCTATTTTTATTTATGATTAAAAGGTTAAATTTATTTTCTTTTTACTTCAAAATCAATCATTAGTTAGTTTAATTAGTAAGATAGAGCTAGTTTTTATAAAGAGTGTCTTATTGAATACTCAAAGTTTATTTGTAAGTATGCTATAATCTTTCAAAAGGAGGTACGAACGTGGCTAGAAATAGAGAATATGATGAAAAAGAAGTCTTACAAAAAGCAATGGAACTATTTAGGTACCAAGGTTACGAAAAAACCTCATTGCAAGATCTTGTTTCTCATATGGGGATTCATAGAAGAAGTTTATATGATACATTTGGTGACAAACATACATTGTTTATAAAAGCATTAGAACTTTATGATAACAATATGAAGAAAAAAATGAATTTACAAGTTAAGCAATCATTTTCTGTGAAAGATGCTATTAGAAGTATATTGGAATCGGTAATTACTCAAGATAATGAAAAATCAATCGGATGTTTGACAGTGAATACTGCCACTGAGTTGGCTTTACATGATAAAGAAGTGGCAGAAAAAATTGAACAAAATTTTGCTAAGACAGAAGAAATTATTCATGAATTACTATTGCGTGGTCAAAATACAGGTGAAATTCCGAACCACCATGATTTAGAAAAATTATCACAGTTTATTCATAATTCTTTTGTAGGTTTAAGAGTATTAACAAAAACAACTAACGATAAAAATAAGCTAAAAAATATAATTGATATGACACTTTCTATATTAGATTAATTATTTAATTTTTATGTGAATGAAAAGAGTTAACTGATACAAGTTAATTCTTTTTTGTTATTAATTTTGCAATGAACATTTAAGAACAAATGGTAAAAAAAATTATTTGCCATTCGTTCTCAATATGTTATAAATAAATTCATGAGGTGGTGAAGAAGTAATACTTACTTAAGAATAGCCATGAATATACATTCTTAAATTATACAAATGATAAGGCATATAGAGTAGGGAAATTATTAACCTTATGTTTTTTTTGAGAACGAACAGTAAAAAATAGAAAGGAATATGAATATGAAAAGAATGTTATTAATTATATTATTGATGTCTTGTGGTGCAACTTTTGTTACACCGATGTTTTCATTGTATAGCGAATATTATCAATTAAGTAGTTTGCAAATTACAATTTTATTTGCAATCTATGCTGTTTTTCTTTTGCCAACTTTACTAATTGTAGGAGCAAAAGGTAACGGATGGGGGTTAAAAAGAGTAGTCCGAGTTAGTATCTTGATTTCCATTGCTTCTACCTTATTCTTGCTTGGTAACACTGGTGTGTGGATGCTATTTACTGGAAGAATTATAGAAGGAATTGCATACGGTGCCTTTACAGGTACAGCAGTAGCTTTATTAATGAGACAAACTTCTCCAAAGGAAACGAGTACCGCACTCAAACTATCAGGAGTTACAGTACTCGTTGGTTTTGGGGTTGGACCATTAATCGCTGCTTTCATGTTGCAATATATCCCTGTTCTACCTCTTAGATTACCATTGTGCATACAACTCTTTTTATTAATTATTTCGGTCGTCTTACTTGAAACGATTTCTAAAGATAATCTAACACCTGAAAAGCGTGCAAATAACAACATATCACTAGGTGTTCCGAAAAAGATCCGCTCACATTTTTGGGCTATGTCAGCACTTCCTATTTTTACAGTTTTCACGTTACAAGGAATTGCATTTGCTCTAATTCCTACATTTGTCAAAAATGTAATCCAAACGTCTAATCACTTTATTTCTGGTTTGATATTTTTTGTGCTTTTATGTGGATCAGCAACAGCCCAGTTCATACCTAGACCGACTCAACCAGTTACTCGTATTCGATTAGGGATATTGTTTCTAGTTATTGCTACATGGCTTATTGTCACCTCAGGTTTAACATCAAGTTTACCATTGTTATGGATAGGTGTATTCATACAAGCTCTAGGTGGCGGATGGACTTTTCAGAATGCGTTATTTTTTGCAGGAAAACTACCAGATCCTGAAGCTAGACCTCGTGTAATTTCAGCTTTTTATTTTGTTGCTTATATCGGATTTATCGTTCCGGTTATAGGAGTTGGAGTACTTACAAAATTTTTCAATTTAAACATAGCACTTGTATTTCTTAATTTGTTTGCAACGATTATTGTTATCTATATCTTGTTGTATTCAATTAGATTTAAACGTGACATTTCAAAGCCTATAGTTCAAAATCATGGAGCAAAATATTGATATGCTATGGATTAACAATTATAAAAGGGAAATACCCTAACATTCCCCCCTTTTTCGAACGTTTAAGAATGATTATTCTCAAATGGGTAAAACAATTAATTATAAAAAAATACAATATGAGGTGAATACATAGATGGAAATTTCAAATCAAACAGCACTAATTACAAGTGCTAATCGAGGACTCGGTCGTCATCTAGCACAAGAACTACTTGCTAGAGGAGCGAAGGTTTATGCAGGGGTTAGAAACCTGGAAATGATGGACCTTCCTGGAGTCATCCCGTTACAGCTAAATATTACAGATGAAAAGTCAATTGCTGCAGCAGTGAAAATTGCGAAAGATGTAACATTATTAATCAATAATGCTGGATCTAATACAGAAGCCGCGCTTATAGACGGTGAAATGGAAAAAATTCGTTTAGAGATGGAGACACATTTTTTTGGCACTCTCTCGATGATTCGCACCTTTGCTCCGATACTTGAAAAAAATGGGGGAGGAACAATCCTTAATATTCTATCAGTTCTATCTTGGTTGAGTTTGAACGGAGGAGGAGCATATCAAGCGGCAAAATCAGCGGAATGGAGTTTGACGAATACGTTTCGATTAGTTTTAGCGCAAAAAAATATTCTTGTTTCTGGTTTACATGTTGCATATATGGAGACGGACATGACAGCAAAAATTAAGGCTCCAAAAGCTAACCCTGCAGACATTGCTAAGATTGCAATCGACGGTATAGAAGCCGAAAGTTATGAAATTGTAGCAGACAATTTGAGCAAAATGGTACAGCAAAATTTATCTGGTGGTGTAAAAGCAATATACCCACAATTGTTTTGACAATAAAAAGCATTGGCAGTATTCAGTTCTAGAATAACAAATTTAGAAGATACTTCTACAAGAAATTGTTTGTCTCATCTTTTAGTAGTAGGTCCAATAACTGATAGGAGTATGCTTCTTATCCATTCTACACTACATGGGGGACCTTGTGGATAGCTGATGCTGTTATGAGATAACATTTTATTGCACTCTCACTGAGGTGCATTTGCAAATTTTTTTAACAAAAAGCTGAACTTAATGCAGTTCTTTTAAGAAGCAGATTAGGAAACAACTGTAAATATTTATGGGCTTAGAACCACCAATTTAACAATGGATGGAGTATAGCATTTTATGGGAGCTAACAACATGAAAGACAAAATCGTAATGCCGTTATGGACGTTTGGACTGTTCATCGTCGTAATGAACACGACAATGTTTAACGTCTCCATTCCAAGCATAATTAAGGATATTGGGGTTTCGACCTCTTTTGGATCTTGGATTGTTTCAAGCTACTCAATCGGTTATGCATTATCAACGCTGATTTACAGCAGGCTTTCAGATGTATTAACAATTCGAAGATTGCTGTCGATAGGACTCATAATATTTGGAGTTTCTTCCATTTTCGGCATCTTCGCGACAAATTTTCAAACTTTGCTAATTGTTCGAATTGCGCAGTCCGCCGGAGCCGGCGCGATGCCAGGACTTGGACTTGTTATAGCTAACAGGTATATTCCTTATGAAAAGCGAGGAAGAGCAATTTCAATGATTTCGGCTGGATCTGCAATGGCATTTGGACTTGGACCAATTTTCGGTGGCTTGATAAGCGAGTACATCGGATGGAATGATTTATTTACTGTTTCTTGCATTGTACTTGTTCTTCTCCCGATTCTGTTTCGTCTGATCCCTAAAGAGGAGTTAAAGCCGTTCCAGTTTGACATGACTGGTGCCTGCCAGACCGTCGTTAATGCGGTGACACTTTTGACCGCCGTCACTCAGCGCTCAACCGCTTGGCTGGCAATCGGATTGTTATCCATTGCGGCCCATTTCTGGTACATCAAACACAAGAAAGGCTCATTCATCAATCGGGAACTCTTTACAAAGCCAACGTACCGAAAACTACTTATTGTCGGTTTCTGCATTCTGGTGCTGAATCTTGGTAACTTGTTTTTAATGCCATTGGCACTTGCTAATTTATTTGGCAAAACTCCGTTGGCTATCGGACTTACAATCGCACCAGGAGCCGTTTTATCAGCTTTACTCATGCTCTTCGTTGGACGTTGGATTGACCAGTTCGGAAGTGTACGATTTCTGATTCTTGGCCATGCCATTTTAGCTCTCGTTTTGATAGCCTTTTGGGCGGATCTCGGCCATTCGCCGACTGTCCTCTTGTTTGGGTATTTATTTTTCTCGCCTGCGCTTTCTGTAACGTTAGCTTCGTTAAACTACGAAACGTCACGCATTTTGCCATCTAAGTTGATTGGTTCAGGCATGGGACTCATGCAGCTCATTCAGTTTTTTGGAGGTGCTTTTTCAGTTGCAGTTAGTGGTTTATTACTCGAATTTCAAAAAAAGAATCCGCTGGTCAGTTCCTACGAAAATGTATATGGCGTTTTAATTGTTGTATGCATTTTCTCGTTAATCACGCTTCTCTTATACATTAAACCCGTCCGTCAGTCGGGGTCTTTAAAGAATAAGCTAGCTGAAAAAGAGAGGGCACAATAAAATTTAAAGGAAGAAGAATCAGGCTGAACTGAGCAAGGGATGAATTTTTAGAGCACTCTAATTTTTGTTACTCTTTATATTGGAGATATTAATCGAGAATAGCTTTGATTTAAAAAGCTCACTTGACATAGCAACTCTTTCTAATTACTATATTTCTAGAAACACTGAAATAATAAATTGCCGAAAGGAGTTTTTTAAAGGTGAATGATGATATTGCAGTAAAAGTCTATAAAGCACTAGGTGAATCGACTCGATTACAAATTGTAAAATTACTAGTTCAGCAAACAGAGTTAGCTTGCCTTGAAATGGCAAATCAATTAAAAGTTCCTGCCAATTCTACATTGACGCATCATTTAAAACCATTACTTGAATGCGGATTATTAGCAGTTCGCAGAGAGGGAACCTTCAGATATTATAGTTTACAAAGAGAAGTCCTTGCACAATATGCTTCCGCCTTACTTTAATCATAAAGCGGATTAATTTTAAATTTAAATTTCAGTATTTATAGAAATACTGAATAACTAAATATGAAAATGCAGATGGAAAAACGATGCATCAATTAGTCCGAAAGTACTGAGTTAGTGTCATTATTGGGGTAGGAGATTTGAACCAAGAAACGGCGAATCAAGCGATTGAAGAAGGAATAATTGATGAAGCTGCTTTCGGTCGTCCATTTATTTCTAATCTTGATTTAATTGATCGTTTAAAAAATGGAAATGAATTGGAAGAATAAGATGTGAAAAAGCATCTTAATACAATAATATAAATAACTAAAATAGTAAGAAGCTTAAATAGCTTCTTTCATTTTGAATTTTATTTCGATATTTATAGAAATATTCAAATTAATAATATTTAGGAGGAAATTTCACTTGTCAAATACAGCAAAGATTTATATTTTAGCACTGATAAGTTTTTTAGTCGGTACTTCACAACCCATCATCTCAGGTATTTTGGATAAAATGGCAGAGGCTCTAGGAGTGTCAATTGGAGCGGCTGGTCAATTAATTACAGTTTTTTCATTAGCCTATGCCATCGGTACACCTATATTACTGGTATTAACGGCTAAAATGGAAAGACGAAAATTACTGATCTATGCGTTATTTGTTTTTATTATAGGAAATTTACTTTCAGTGATTGTTCCAGGGTATGGATTATTTATAATTGCTCGCATTATTATGGCTTTAAGTACTGGTGTAGCAGTCGTTACAATTTTAAATATCGCAGCAAAGATTGCACCTGCTAATAAAAAGGCCAGTTCAATAGCAACAGTTGTCATGGGATTTACCGCATCATTAATCATTGGCGTTCCTATTGGACGTTTTATTACATCCACGTATAACTGGAAATTTGTATTTATCGGTACCGCAATATTAGTTTTACTTGTCATTTTTATTGTTTTCAATACAATACCAAAAATGAATGGTGATGCTTCAATCCCTTTAATGAGACAAATTGCTATGTTCAAAAAACCAAAAATTACTTTAGCATTATCAATCACCTTCTTTTTAATGACCGGATACGGTATTCTTTTTACTTATTTATCTCCATTCCTTGTAAAAAATGTAGGTATGAGTGATTCTCTAGTAAGCATTACTTTACTAGTTCTTGGAGTTGCAAGCTTATTTGGTTCTAAACTAGGTGGATTAAGTGCAGATAAGAGAGGCGTAATTTTCACATTAAAAATAGGGTTACTTGTAAACGTAACATCTTTAATCGTGCTTTCATTCATATCACATTCAATTATTGCTGTATTTGTTATATTGACATTCTGGTCATTTGCAGGCTGGTCATCAGGTGCAACTCAACAATATAATTTAGCAACGCTATCACCTGAATCCTCAGATGTGTTGCTAGGTCTGAACCAATCGATGATGCAATTTGGCTTTGCGGCTGGTGCAGGTTTTGGTGGAATAATTGTGGGGAAAATATCATTGTCTTCTATTACATGGTTCAGTGCGTTAAGTATTTTGTTTGCAATTATTACAACATTTGGATTATCACGTTTCTTAAATAAAAAGGTGGTCAACCAAGGTTTTACTGTACAAAAGGGAGCTTGATCAAATCGGTAGTCTTAATTCGATATCTTTGTATTTATCTTCAATAAATTAATTCTCGTTTAAAGATAGAGCTAACAAAATTCTAATTAATTTTTGTTGTTAATTTTCAAATGACCATTTGAGAACAATTGGTAAAAAATTATTATTTATCGTTCGTTCTCAATATGGTATAAATATATAAATGAGGAGGTAATAAATGATTTTATATGTAGCCATATAGAATAACTAGAGAATATTCATTATTATTAATATAGAAGTATGAGAGTTTGTTTATTTTAGAATAAACATTCTCAAAAGAGCTGCAGCATTAATTATTATGAGCAAGCAAAAAGAAAGAAGTTGGGTCATAAGTGATTAGTTACGCTAAAAGCAACTGCAATTATATATTTACAGATAGGACAATCTCCCCTATGATGTCGCGGTCAATGGAAAAGTTGCGCGTACAATGGGAAATTTTTGGGGGATTTTATCAAAGATTATCAAATTAAAATATGTTACTGATTGATCGCCGTCAAGTGTTGTCATCAAAGCGGGATCAAATCTGAATAATTAAAAAGGAGAAATGATAAAGATGAGTAAAGTATGGTTTATTACAGGAACTTCAACAGGATTTGGTAGAGAATTTGTGCAGCAGCTTCTTCAAGCAGGAGACAAAGTGGTCGCTACGGCGCGCAATCTTAAAGCTATACAGGATTTTAAAGAACTGGCACCGGAGCGTGTTCACCTCGCTGCTTTGGACGTGACAAACAAGGCGCAAATCCAATCCGCTGTTCAAGAAGCGGTTGACGTATTCGGGAAAATCGATATTGTCGTGAATAATGCCGGATACGGACTGTTCGGTATGCTGGAGGAGTACACAGATGAACAAATCAGAAATCAGTTCGACGTCAACGTATTCGGTGTACTAGATGTCATTCGAGCGACACTACCCGTTTTTAAACGTCAAGGATCGGGACATTACGTTAATTTTTCATCTTTTTTCGGAACTTGGTCAATGCCTCCATACAGCCTGTACGCTGCATCCAAGTTTGCAGTTGAAGGGTTCTCTGAAGCGTTCGCACAAGAGTTTGCAAGCTTTGGGATCAAGACGACAATCGTTGAACCATCCGTGTATGCAACTGAGTTTTTAGGCGAATCAATGCAACATGCCGAGAAGAAACAAGAATATGCTCCGTTGTATGAAGCAATCGAGAAAGGAATGACAAACATCAAGATTGGCGACCCAGCAAAAGCGGTGCAATATATCATTTCCATGATAAAAAGCGATAATGTACCACTGCGAATTCCTGTTGGTTCTCATGCTGCATATACGATACGCGAAGCATATAGTAAACGCCTTGAAGAGGTGAACACATTGTTAGACCGTGCTGCTGAAGCTGACTGACAGGCTGAAATAGAAACGTTAATCTAAGACTTTCTTTTTAGAAACTTTAAACGACGCTGCTTCTTAATAATGGAACAGTCTAAAAATACTAATTTAATAATTTACCTGTTCAACTATTCCATGCATTAATCGAATAATTTAAAGGAGCTGATGATTAATCAGCTTCTTTTTCGCAATTTGGCCAGCTTTTTGCAAAAGGATTTTATTATCATAATAGAATAGTGATAACATCATTTAAATTAGGGATGCATAGATAATGGATTATAATCAAAATGAACAAGTAATGAAATCAATATAATTTGATCCATTTAAAACAAACTATCTTCTTTAAAAGTTATTTAGAATATATTTGTACATTCATTTTATTTGAGAATAATACTTTAAAATATTTTCTATACCAGTTTCAACTTTAGATTTTACCCTTATTCAATTTATGAATAAGGGTTTTTATATTATAAATTATAAAAAGTCAGGTTCTACTTAATAGAATCCAACTTATTTGAGATAACATCTTGATGTTAATGTTGCTAAAATTTGAAAGAGCAAATGACAACTAAATAAATTACATTTTGGTGGGAATATTAGAAATAATAGGTAATAAGAGTTGGATTAAGAATTGTGATTAAACTTCAAAACGGAAGGGTATCGGAATAAATGACTAATACATTGATTAAAGAAAAACATGATATAAAACATACGATCGAAGAGCAATCTGATTTAAAAAAATCAATTGTTTATGATACACAGAATTTATCTCTTTGGTATGGTCAAGATAAAGCATTAAAAGATATCAATTTAAGTATTTATGAAAATGAAGTGACAGCAATCATCGGACCAAGTGGTTGTGGTAAATCCACCTATTTAAAAACTTTAAATAGAATGGTTGAATTAGTACCAACCGTTAGAACTGAGGGTAGTATATTATATCGTGATCAAAATATTTTTGATAAAAATTATCCCGTTGAAGAATTAAGAACCCATGTTGGTATGGTATTTCAAAAACCAAATGTGTTTCCTAAATCGATTTGGGAAAATGTAGCTTATGGACCAAAAATTCAAGGTATTAAAGATAAAAAAGAGCTAAATCAAATAGTTGAAAAAAGTTTAAAGGGTGCTGCAATTTGGGAAGAGGTGAAGGATCGTATCCATGAAAATGCTTTTGGCCTTTCAGGAGGTCAGCAACAACGATTATGTATAGCACGATGTTTAGCAATTGAACCAGACGTTATTTTAATGGATGAGCCCACATCTGCTTTAGATCCTATATCTACATTAAAAGTAGAAGAGCTTATTCATGAGCTGAAAAAAGAATTCAGTATTATTATCGTTACTCACAATATGCAACAGGCTGCTCGGGTATCTGATAGAACTGCGTTTTTCTTAAGTGGTGAAGTAATTGAATACTCTGATACGAATAAATTATTTTCTACACCAAAAGATAAACGAACTGAGGATTATATCACTGGACGTTTCGGTTAATGGAAGGATTATGGGGTGATCATTAATGAGACATAAATTTGAAGAAGATTTAAGAACCTTACAAGAATTAATCATCGAATTAGCTGAGAAAACGAAAAAGGCTGTTATTAAAAGTATGGATGCATTTCGAAACGAAAATATTGAAAAAGCATTAGAAGTAATTGATGAAGATAATCGTATTAATAAATTAGAAGAAGAGATAAATGAATTAATCGTTGTAATAATTACTAGACAACAACCTGTAGCAGTAGACTTGAGAAGGAATTTAACAGCTATTAAAATTTCACACGATCTTGAACGAGTTGCTGATTATGCTGTAAATATCGCGAAGTCGACGATTAGGATACGTGACCGACAAGAAAATTTACCATTAGAAAATATTGAAAAAATGCATGAATTAGGGATTGATATGTTATCTAGAGCAGTAGACGCATATCGCACAGAGGATTTATATGCGGCTAAAGAGATTGGCGAAATCGATGATCAAGTAGATGATTTATATGGAGAAACAGTTAAATTATTAATGAGTAGTATCGCCGATTCACCTGATCACGTTACTAATTTAATGCAGATGGCATTTATTTGTAGATTTCTTGAAAGAATTGCAGACTATGCAACGAATATAGCTGAGAATATTTATTATCTTGTAAAAGGTAAATACTATTTCTTAAACCAATAAAAACGAAACGATAAAATTTATAAAAAAGCATAGCAGTTTTTTTAAAGCACAAACTATTTTTGTATATTTAAAGTGCAAAAATTTGAAGGTTAACTAATTTTTCTTTGGAGGTATCTTATGAAACGCAATTTTAAACTAATATTTGCATTTTTATTAGTAGCAGTCTTTTTAGTAGGATGTAACACTCAAAAAAATACAAATAAAAAGAATCAAACTGGTGGCGGAAAATTAAGTGGTACGATTACAGCAGCTGGTTCAACTGCGTTACAGCCTTTAGCTGAGGAAGCTGCTACGGAATTCATGAGTAATAATCCAGGTGTTTCCATAACTATTCAAGGTGGAGGAAGTGGAACTGGGGTAAACCAAGTAACATCTGGAGCGGTTCAAATTGGGAATTCTGATGTACCTGCTACTGAAAAACTTAGTGACCCAGCTCTTGCAAAGGGTTTAGTTGAAACAAAAGTCGCAGGAATCGGTTATTCGATTATTGTTAATAAAGAGGTTACAGTTACTTCATTAACGTTAAAACAAATTCAAGATATCTTCTCAGGGACAATTACTAATTGGAAAGATGTTGGGGGCAAGGACGAGAAAATAAATGTGATAAATCGTCCTGCTGCTTCTGGGACAAGAGCAGCTTTCGAAAAAACAGTTATGAGTGGTGTGAAAATAAACGATTCAGTCGGTACAGTTCAAGATTCAAATGGGGCTGTTGAACAAGCAATTAATAGTACTCCAGGGACGATTTCTTATTTAGCAAATTCATATCTAGTTGGGGATAAAAAAAATGCTTTAACAATTGTTCAAATAGATGGAAATGATTCTTCAATCGATAATATAACAAATGGAAAATATCCATTCTACTCATATGAGTACATGATTACAAAAGGTGATTTAATGGACCCTGTAAAAAGTTATATAGATTTTGTTAAAGGCGATGATTTTTCAGCGAAAGTAGAAGAAATGGGTTATATATCGATGTCCAAAATGGGTAATTTAAAATAATGTTCTAACTCTAAAAGGGTGTTCTATTTCAACTTATGTTTGATTAGGCACCCTTTATTAGCACTTAAATTTTTATTAGGAGTTATTTATGAAAATAAGAAAAAAAAATTATTTTGCAAGTGAATACTTAGGAAGAACATTAGTAACTTTCTGCGGTATTTTAATGGTGCTTACTACGATTTTAATTATTATTTTTATTGTTAGTAAAGGAATTCAATCATTTACTCAGAGTAATATTTCACTATTTGAAATGCTATTTTCTCCTGGTTGGAGCCCAAATGATGCTCAAAATCCGAGGTTCGGAGCACTTATATTTATTACTGGTTCAATCGTCGTATCAATTGGGGCTGTCATAATTGCAGCACCAATTGCAATCGCATTAGCTATTTTTATGAATTATATTTCACCTATCTTTGGAGATAAAATATTAAAACCTGTTTTAGAAATACTTGTCGGTATTCCTTCAGTTGTCTACGGATTTCTAGGTGTAACAATTCTAGTTCCGATTATTCGTAATCATATAGGTGGAGTTGGTTTTAGTTTAATTGCAGGAATAATTGTATTGAGCATAATGATTCTTCCAACGATTGCAAGTATAGCATCAGATGCGATTAGAGCAGTTCCAAAAGATTATTTAGAGGCTTCTTATGGATTAGGTTCTACTCGGTGGCAAGCAATTAGTAAAGCTATTGTTCCTGCTGCTACCATTAATGTATTGACTGGTGTAGTACTGGGTTTAGCTAGAGCTTTTGGCGAAGCTTTAGCAGTTCAGATGGTTATTGGTAATACACTTCAATTCCCTAAAAGTATTTTTGCTCCTACTATCACATTAACTGGTATATTAACAATGGATATGGCGAATACGATGAATGGAACGCCATGGAACAATGCATTATGGTCATTAGCAATGATTTTACTATGCATTTCATTTTTCTTTATTTTAATTATACGTTTAATAGGTAAAAGAAAGGGGGGACAAGTATAATGAATGCTCGAAGTATTGATAAATTATGGACAATCATTCTCTATGTCGTTTCATTATTAATTGTTTTACTACTTATTTATCTAATATGGGAAATTATTTCAAAAGGATGGGGATTTTGGGATCCAAACTTTTTATTTGGAATACCAAGTAATACTCAAGCCGGGGGTGGAATTGGTCCTCAATTATTTAATTCATTTTATATTTTAGTATTAACATTGGCTATTTCAATACCACTAGGATTAGGTTCAGGAATCTATTTGGCAGAATATGCAAAGCCAGGTAAGTTTCTAAGTTTTGTAAGACTTTGTATAGAAACTTTAGCTTCTTTACCATCAATCGTAGTGGGATTATTCGGATTACTTGTATTTGTTACAATGACTGGTTGGGGCTATTCTTTAATTGGAGGTTCACTCGCGATTACAATTTTAAATCTACCAAGTCTTACCCGTGTATCAGAAACAGCACTACTAGATGTTCCGAAAAATATTAAAGAAGGTAGTTTTGGTTTAGGAGCTACAAAATGGCAAACGATTGTTAAAATCAGTATTCCTACAGCAATTCCACAACTCATCACTGGAATTATTCTATCCGCAGGCAGAATTTTTGGTGAAGCAGCAGCACTTATCTATACAGCAGGATTAACAACGCCAGTTTTAAATTCGGTTGCTCCAATTAATAGCCAAATGAATCCATTTAATATTTTTCGGCCTGCAGAAACATTAGCAGTTCATATTTGGAAACTGAATTCTGAAGGAATTGTCCCAGATGCTCAAGAAATTGCTGCAAAATCGGCTGCAGTGTTGATCGTTATGGTCCTATTATTTAATCTATTAGCTCGATTAATTGCTAATTTTATTCATAGAAGATATACAGGTACTAAAAGAAAAGTAAAAGTAAAAGAAATTATGTAAATTTAATTCAATTGTCATGTACTTCAACGCTTTCTAGTGAATTAGAAAGATTTACTAAAAATAAACGAGGACAGATAGGGCAAGACTGTGGCATCGACTTACAATTGGTGAGAAGACCTTATTTTCGGGAATCCAATAGAAATTGAAAAGTTCATTTGTGACAGGGCTTACTGAAATAGGAACTTAATGATCAATTGAAGTGAACCCAAAAAGTTAGACAAATCGATTTTATACAGCTAAGAGGATTGACTCTGTAATGAACAGAAGACAATCCTCCAACCTTTGGTTTATATTTAAACTTTACTGTCAACAATCACTTATGTTTTCCTGAATCGTCCCATCACTTCAAGGGTTTGTGATATGTTTACAAAAGCATTTGGATCAACCATTCTGATGGCATGTTTTGTTTCATTCAATTCGAATCTTGTAATGACAGTTGTAAGGACTTTTTTCGGTTTATGTGAGTAAGCGCCTTCAGCATTATGTACTGTAATCCCTCTTAGATGTAAATGGATAAGGGCTTCTATTAATTCGTCCCCCTTGTCAGTGACAATTCTTAAGGTTAATTTGTTTTGTGTTGTATATACCATATCGACTGCACGACCAGCTACGTAGATCGTGATAATGGTATATAAAGTGATTTTCCATCCAAATATAAACCCAGAAATACAGACTACCAATAGATTCATACATGCACTCAAAAATCCCACCTGCATATTCTTTTTTTGAGAAAGAATCAGGCTGACTATATCCGTTCCCCCCGTTGAGCCGCCATTCCTTATGATCAGTCCGACAGAAACTCCATAAAGAGCGCCTCCTATTATAGAAGAAAGAAGAATATCATTGGTTATTGCATGGATGGGAATTATTTTTAAACTAAAAGATAAAACAACAACTGAATAGATCGTAAAAAAGATAAATTTTTTACCTAGATTTTTAAAACCCAAAATGAATAAAGGAATATTGATAATGAAAACAATCCAACCCGTATTAACATGTATATAATGATGAATGAAAAATGCAATTCCAGTAACTCCACCGGATGCCAATTTATGAGGGATAAGAAAAGTGTTATAGGCATATCCAAAAAGTATGGAGCATAAACCAATTAAGATGACTTGATATATTAGTCAATAAGCACCCTCTAAAAGTTTCTCTTAATGATAGTATGGATTATTTAATTTTTTTTAATAAAAAACAAAAAGCGTGTGCCTGTTTTATTAATTCAATCTGTTATCAATTTACTTATCGAAATATCATTTTTCTTATTCAACTATATTTCCAGTTAGCACAAAAAAGGGGCTACTGAAGTAGACCCTTTCAGTGTGTATACAAAGTCCAAAACGCTTGGAAAACATCAAACAAATACTACCATTTATTGGTTACAATTATTTATCATTTTTATCTTTATTAACGTTATTAATATTTATTTCATCAATTTTATCAACTTTATGTTTTACTCCATAACCTTTATTTACTGAAACAATAAAGGCACCAAATACAACACAGATAATAATTCCACCTACAACATATACAGCTGTTATTGACATAAAATCACCTCTAAATTTATTTTAAAGCTTCAGATCATAGACATATCCCCAAATCATACAGAGTAAGGTACCGAATACGGTAACTAGTGCGATTGATAATGCGTAAAAGATATTTGTATAAATTGCCCCTTTTTCTGTTGTTTCACCTGCATGCATAAACACTACTAATTGAAGACTCGCTTGTAAAAATGCTGTTACAAGCAATATTGTCATCCCAACAGTAAATGACAAATTAAAGAAGTATACAACTATTGCAATTCCAGTTAGAATAATTGAAAATGCAAAGCCTTTAACTTGCTTAAGAGGAAATAATTCTTTCATGCTACATCAATCCTTTCAGATAAACAAAGCTAAAAATGAAGATCCATACTACGTCTAAAAAATGCCAGTAGAGTGAAAAGATAAATGTTTTATTAGCGATTTCTGGAGTGATTCCTCTTTTTCGAATTTGTAACATGATAAATAATCCCCAAAAAAATCCAAGTGTAACATGAGCCCCGTGTGTACCTAAAGTTGTTAATAGAATTGCAGTAAATGCGCTAGTTTGTAATCCTGCACCAACATGCACATAATGTACGAATTCTGAAATCTCAAAATTTTTATAAGTGATTTTATTACAAAAGTATTAAGAAGTTGATTAATAAATAGGAGATGAAATGAGATGGATTTTTATGTTAAAGAATGTAAACAAGGTGATGTTGAACATTTAATCCGAGAATATGTAAGTAACTTGAGTTCTCCTATAGATTCCTTCTTAGAGGATCACATTTTAAATTCAATATTTTATAGTATCAGTTACAATTTTGTAGTAGTAGGTTATTATGCCATTCATAATAACCAGTGTCTTACACAATTTTATATAGACTTACGATATTATAATGAATCTCAAAATACATTTAAATATGTTCTTAGGAAGCATTCTATACAATCTATACTAGTTCCAACATACGACGAACTTTTTTTAAGCTTGGTATTAGATCATGATTATAAGATAGAAAAACAAGCTTACATTTTCCAAGATAATAAATTAGACATTCCAAAAGAGAAATTATATTTAAGTGGGGAATTCAGAGCAGCTGTCCATAACGATGCTATAAAAATAAAAGAAGTGTGTCAGGACTTCATTGATAAATTGGAGGAACGTATTGAAAATGGAGAAATATTCATTTTTGTTAAAAGAAATACTCTACTCGGAATTGGAAGTGTAGAAAGAAGTATGCTACTCGACAAAATTGCAAGTATCGGCATGTTTACAAATGAACAGTTTAGAAAACAAGGAATAGGTAGAACGCTAATTTACCATTTAAAGAACTGGTGTTATGACAATAATCTAAAACCTTTTTGTGGCTGCTGGTATTATAATATTGAGTCGAAACTAACTATAGAAAGTACTGGTATGGTTTCTAGAACTAGATTATTAAACATCAAAGTCCACTAAATTATTCAATTTTTATTAATAATTAAGAAATTAACTTTATGGTATATCTAACTCCTTTGGTTTTAGTGCCCACAATTCAGCTATTGTATTGAAAAAGTATAAATAAATTTCGAATTAAGAAGTTAAAAAAGAGGGACTTTAATTCCCTCTTTTTATTAAGGTAAGGATCTTAATTTACTAAATACCAAATAAATTTATAAGTTTTTACATCATATATTTATAGGCTAAAATTGTAAACCTATCTTCCTGTTGATTTTTCTCCTCGAAGAATCATACAAGTGCTTAAAGCATGGGCGACTAAGGAACCTCCTTCATCAAAAACATCACACTTAATCAATCCTATAGTATTTCCTCTTTTCATTACCTCTCCTTTTGCTATAATTTTTTCGTTCCAAACGGGTTTTAAATAGTTAATTTTAAGTTCAACGGTTGTAAATGTTTCATTAGTTTCTAATGTACTCGCAAAGGCTACACCCATCGCCATATCTGCAATATCGCATAAAATCCCACCGTGGATTGTACCCATAGGATTTGCATGTTTTTCTGTATTACATTGTAATTCAAAAACTGCTTTTCCTTCTTCGACATTTACAAGTTCAGTCCCAATTAATCTTGCAATAGGTGGTGTTGGAACCTCACCATTCATAATTTTTTGCATATCAAAAACTTTTTTACTCATTTTAACACCCCTCCATTATAAAAATATACAAAACGGTCTGTTTTTATTATATAGTTTAGTAGATATGATTTGTCAATAAAATTAAAATATTCAGATAAAACAACGTGATTGTGTAGACTTATAGAGTTATACTAAATATAACAAACCATTCAGTTTGAAAAATCAGTCAGAAAAGAGGACAAAAACATGCGTAAAGGCGAACGAACTAAGCAGATGATTATTGAAAAAGCCTCTGGACTATTAAATACACAAGGTTATATGAGTACTCCTATTACTACTATCATGGAAAAAACCGGGATGGAAAAAGGAGGAATATATAATCACTTTAAAAGTAAAGCAGAACTTTCATTGGATGCATTTTCTTACTCAATTAAAACCATGTCCATGACTTTTCAAAAAGCAATTGAAAACCAAAATTCTACTATTGATAAGCTGAATGCTTTACTTGATGTATTTTTGTTTTTAGTAGAAGGTAAGCCTATTCCTGGAGGTTGTCCGATCTTAAATGCAGCGATAGAATCAGATGATGCACATCCCGATTTAAGGGAGGCGACAGTAAGGGCCATGAATGATTTATATTCAATGGTCCTTCGAATAGTTCGAAATGGGATAAAAAACGGAGAAATTATCCCTACGATAGATTCTGAAACTTTAACAACTATATTTATATCCACAATTGAAGGATCTCTAATGATGACAAAGCTATATTATGACACCATTTATATAAACCGCTCTATTGGCTTCTTAAGAGATTACCTTACTAAACTTGAAACGACGAATAATAAAGAACTAGAGAAAGAAAAAGAGATAGCCAACAAGAAGCTATCCCTTTGAAACAATCAAATTAATAAAGTAGTTGATTTAAATTCTGATAACTATAAAACTAAACTGCAGCTTTTACCAATTCTCTTGGATGGTATGGCTGCAGTTTTTTGATGAATAGTTTGTTGTATCAATGGAAAATATATACATGTTCATGAAATAAATTACCAGAATATAAAGGAGGTATTGCTCATGAATAATGATAAAATTTTCACTAGTGCAGCATTAATCCTCGTCCTCCTTTCCAGTATATTTATGAACCATTTTATGTTGATGTCAGTATTACTTGACATAGCAGGTAGAGATGCATGGATATCGGTAGTTATCGCTTTCCCAGCTCTATTAGTCTGGCTTTGTATTTTATATTACATCATGAAAAAAACAGAACAAAAATCAATAACCCTTCTTATAAAACAGCGATATGGTAATTTAGCTTATTTTATAATAGTAACTCCCATATTAGCTTTTTTATTGATAAATTCCTATATTACTTTAAAAAGCACCTCTGATTGGATCACATTAATGTATTTACCGAAAACTCCACCAGCTATTATTGGAGTATGTCTATTATTGATTTGCTT
This sequence comes from Bacillus sp. AFS088145, assembly GCF_002564465.1. GTDB lineage: Bacteria > Bacillota > Bacilli > Bacillales > Bacillaceae_G > Gottfriedia. The sequence goes on from NZ_NUUX01000004.1 coordinate 20,197, forward strand.
TTATTGTGCTAAAGCTGGTATAACATCAATTGCTTTCATTTCAGTATTTCTATTCCCTTTTATATTATTATTCGAGCTTTTTCTAGATGGAGCAAATATCCAATTTATGCACATTAATTGGTTGAAACCGATGTTACAAAATGGATGGAATCCAATTTTTAAAGGGAGCTTATTTATTGCAGGAGGATATATCGAGATCTTGTTTTTACTACTAATTCAACAACATATTAAAAAGCGAGTTAAATTTAAGTATTTATTTCTTATAGGGATATTGATCTTACTATCATCACTTTTTCCATTGTTTTATTCAATCACTTTATTTGGTCCTCAATTATCAGAAAAAATGCGTTATCCTGTTTATGAGCAATGGAGACTTCTTGGCATTGGTCAATTTATTCAACATGTAGACTTTATCTCTGTTTATCAATTTATGTCATCAGCTTTTATTAGAATTTCCTTATGTATGTACTTATGTGTAGATATTTTAAATATTAGAACAAAACATACGCTAAATAAATTGTTATGGTCTTTAAGTTTTGTATTATTAGTAGTCGTATGTATACCAGTTACGGATATAGGTTTTCATACTATTTTGAAAAAAAATTATATCCCTATTTTTGTACCAGTTATTTTTTGCATTTCAATTTTACTAGTACTCTTTGTTTTAAAATTTAAGGTGAAACCAAAAGGGGTGTGATTCCCATTTCGAAAATAAACGAACAAAAAATAAGAAAACTCTTTAGCAACTGTGCCGATGTACAAATAAAAGTTCATTTCTTAAATAATGGTATGAAAAGTGAACGAGTGCTTTTTGTCTATTCTAGTGGAATGATTGATACCATCCATATGAACCAGTTTGTTTTACCTAATCTCCAAAATAATACTTTACAATTTACACAAATCAATTGTAGTGAAATAAATCCAGAACAACAAATCACAATGAAAGTTTTTTCTGGTGAATTAATTTTATTTTTCGAAAAAACTGGTGAGCTGTGTTCATTAAATATATCCAAAATACCACAACGTCAAACTGAGGAATCTTCTTATGAAGTTTCAATTAAAGGTGCTCGAGATGGATTTACAGAATCTCTAGAAACAAATGTGGCATTAATTCGAAAACGAGTACCTAGTATTACTCTATGTAATGAATTATTCACGATTGGTAAACGAAGTAATACTAGCGTTTCGTTACTTTATCTATCGGATGTAATAAATGAGGATATTATTGAGGAAGCAAGAAAAAGACTTAATTCAATCGAAGTAGATATTCTAAATGGAGTTTCTCCTCTTGAGGAATTTCTATCAGAATCTCCATATTCGATTATCCCATCATTAAATTATAATACTAGGCCAGATATGGTAGTCGAGTCACTGCAAAGAGGACGCTTTTGTATATTAATAGATGGTGCTCCAGCGGCATTAATAGCACCTATAAATATACATTTATTACTAAAATCTGCGGAAGATATGTACATGCCTTATTATTTTGTGACACTTGAAAGAGTTTTAAGATATATAGGTTTATTAATTTCGACCTTACTTCCCGGTTTTTACATAGCAATGGCAACTTATCATCAAGACCAAATTCCATTTCCAGTACTTGCAACAATATCACTTAATTGTAAAGGTATGCCATTTTCTGCAGGGATGGAGTTAATATTATTAATTATTCTATTTGAAATACTACGCGAGGCAGGTATGCGATTGCCGAAATCGACAGGTCAAACTGTTACGGTGGTAGGAGGATTAATAGTAGGAGAAACGATGATACGATCGGGACTTTCTTCTCCAAATGGAGTTGTTATTGTTGCAATTACATTAATGTCTCAGTTCTTAATTGTAAACCAATCTTTTGGAAGTGCTGTTATTTTAATGAGAGCAATCTGTATTACAATGGCTTGTGTATTAGGTTTGCCTGGTTTAGTTCTAGCTCTTTTTCTAATATTAATCTATATCTCAACTTTGAAATCTTTTGGAGTGCCATATATGTCAACATTTAATAATCCAATTGATAGTGACTACATAAAAGGTTTTATTCAAGTTCCCAAACCATTTATGAGAAAAACTCCAAAATTTTTAAATACGAAACTTGGACGACAACAGGGAGATGAGTCAAATTGAAACGGAGGTTACTACTACTATTTGTTCCAATTTTACTTTTAACAGGATGTTGGGATCAAAAACAATTAAGTCAACTAACATATGTTTCAGCTCTAGGAGTAGATTATGTAAATAATGAATTTGTTTTATATTTTCAAGTATTGGATTTTGCAACTATTGGTAAATCTGAGCAAGGAAGTAGTGGAACAGAAGGTCCTAACATTTGGATTGGTAAAGGAAAAGGCTCAACATTTGCAATGGCTTGGAACGCAATATACAATAGTACCCAACAAAAGACGTTATTTGGTCAAATTAGTTCGGTTGTGTTTAGTGAAGCAGCTTTGGGTAAAAAACAAGTTGCGGAATCATTAGATACAATGGAGCGTTTTATAGATGCCAGAATAACACCTTGGATTTATACAACAAAAGAACCAATTGATAAAATTTTTACTGTAGAACCTATGCTTCCTAATTCTCCGATTATGACTTTATTACATTTACCGAATGGAAACTATGAACAACATTCATTAATTTCACCGATGAAAGTCGTTGAATTCGCTGCACTTATTAATGAACCTAGTGCATCAATTATCGTTCCAACAATTGGCATACAAGATAAACTTTGGAAAAAAGATGATGAAAATATGCCGATGACGAATGTAAATGGAGCATTTTTGTTTTATAAAGGAAAAAAACCACAATGGATATCAAAAGACGATTTAATAGGATTGCGGTGGGTTGATCAGAATACAGAGATTACACCACTTTCTCTTAACGAAAAAAACGGAAAATTAAAAGCATTGCTTCCAATTAAAAACCCAAATTTTAAAATTCAAACTAAGATTAGCAAAGCTGGTGTTCCAAAATTTAATATGAATATACAAGTAAAGGCAACTGCAGATCAGTTAAATTCTCAATTCAGCAATAAAGTATTAAAAAATGAAGTAAAAAAACAGATAAAAAAAGAAATTTATAAATCATTTTCGATAGGTATAAGTAAAAATGTGGATATATTTCATTTAGAAGAAGAATTGTATAGAAATAATTTTAAATCTTGGAAATCAATTACTAAAAAAAATAATTTTCCACTAACATCCCATTCTCTTGGTACTATAAAAGTAAAGGTTACACTCAAAGATAGAGGAGAATTAGAATAAAGAAAATTATTTAATAAGAACCAAATACTAAAAGAATAATCTTCTCCTAAAAAGAATCAAAATATATTAAAATTGGATCATTATTCAATAAATAATCCCAAAAATGCTAATAACAATATAAGTAAATAAAACGGTAATTTGTCTTATGAAAATAACAAGCTTCAAACCTGTTCAAAATCAGAGCAGGTTTTTTAATTTTTTTGGATTTATTATCAAAAGGATCTAACTCTCAACACAATTTCTGAGGTTTTTAGTATTTAGACAAAATGGTTTGATAAAGTTTTATCAGAAATAAAGAAGGTCTATCCTTTAAGAGAAGAGTAATTACAAATTGTTAATTTATCCTATTCTTCCTTTAATAAAGAACTATTCAATTCTAAAAAATAAATTTATTTTTCATCAAAGAAGCTTAAAAGCATAAAGTTAAATTTATTTTCCTGATATAGTTAAATATTTTATTTCTTTTTATTAATAACTAAACTGAATCATTATGATAACAAGAATGTCATTTACCAGAAAAATATATCACCATATAATAACCTTAACATTTAGAATAGTACAATTTTTCCGTTTTTTAATAGGATAATTCTTCTGTCCTGAAATGTAATTTGTGATAAAGGTGATGGAAAAATGAAAAAACGAACTAAATGGTATAAGGGAAGGACTGCAACTGGTATGGTTGCTTCAGCCCTAGTAATCTCTAATGCTAAATTTATTTTTGATACTCCATTAAGTAAGGCACAAGGAACTAGTCCCGATGATGCGATGACACGTGTTGTGGTCGAAATGGAAGGAGCTCCTGCCATTCAAACCATGCCTCATTTGGAACAAATTGGAGCCGTTTCTAAAACAATAGAAAAAAAGATAAAAGATCAAACTGAGAATTTGAAAAAATCTCACGGGAAAGTAATACAAGAAATAAAAGAAAAGAAGATTCCTTTCAACAAATCTAACGAATATACGTTCACATTTAACGGTGTAGCATTACAAGTACCAAAAAAAAAATTTATGAACTGCGTTCTCTTCCTGGAGTAAAGGCTATCTATCCAGATCAAGAATATCACGCAGAATTAGACAACAGCGTTCCTTTGATAGGTGCTCCGGATGTCTGGTCTAAGCACGATCATGAAAATCAAGAAGTTACTGGAAAAGGTGTTTTTTATATGAACTTTTATGAATTAATCAAAATATTTTCAGTTCCTCTTACATCAAGACTTGTCAAATTCACATATGCAACCAACAAGTCAATAAAATTTCTAGCAGCAGACCCAATATACTTTTCTTTATGATGTACATTAGCAATTTCCTTAGTAATTACAGGATTCACTATTTTAATTACTTTAAGGGTTTCAGAATTCTCAGAAGTGAGAAGAGTATTGGGAAGTATTGTAGCTCCAATACCTGCTTTTACTATACTCAAAATGGAATTAACATCAGTTAATTCTATGATTGGCTTGAAAACAAATCCCATAGATGTAGCGGCATCATCAATTAATTTTCGGCAATTGTGGTTTTTAGGACTTAGGACAAGTTGAATGTCCTTAATCTCTTCAAAATCAACTTTTTCTCTTTCAGCTAAATGATGGTCAAAAGGAACAACTAAATAAAATTCTTCATTATATAAAGGGATATTTGTTAACTGTTCATTCTCTAAAGGCATGTGTGTCAATGCTATGTCGATTTCATTTTGAATAACTCTATCCTCAATATTATCTGACATAATGATCTTCATTTGTAAATAGGGATGCATTCGATGAATCTCTAGGAAAATTACAGACGCAAGCTGACTTAACTCTTCCGACATTGCACCAATGATCAGATTACNNGGATTCTTCTTGTAGAATTTTACCAGCTTCTGTAATGGCGATTTTTTTACCTAAACGATCAAATAAACGTACTCCTAATTTATCTTCAAGAGCTATTATTTGACGGCTTAAAGCAGGTTGTGATATTCCTAATTTTTCTGCTGCCCTTGTAAAATGTAATTCCTCGCAAATGGCTATAAAGAATTCTAATTCTCTTAATTCCATAATTTCACTTCTCTCTATTCTAGATGATATTATTTAATGTACTAAATTTTTACTTAATGTAGATGTTATCAAAACATCCCAAAATAGCTTATTAGGTATCTGGCTTAATAATTTTTATTTGACCCCAAAAATTTAAAAGCTTATTGACAAAAAAAATAATAAGTATTAATATTATCTCATATTCAAGATATTTTAATTCAAAGTAATTTTCGGAGGTGAAATTAATGGAGAAGAAATGCAAAAATCTACCTTTTCTACTATTAATGCAAACATCTAAAGCAATTCATGACCGAATAAAGGACGAAATGGCAAAATATAAGTTAAGCATAACTGAGTTTTCTGTTTTAGAAGTACTATATCAAAAAGAGAAACAAACAATTCAACAAATTGGAAATTCAATATTGGTCTCAAGTGGTTCGATGACATATGTTATAGATAAGCTAGAACAAAGAGATTTATTATGCAGAATGCCATGTCCAGATGATCGCCGAGTAATTCATGTGATATTAACTGATGAAGGAAATAAATTGATGAACGAAATTATGCCGAAATACAATGACTTCATTAGTAATATGTTTGATTCATTAGATTTTGATGAGTCTGATACTTTTGCTAAGCTTTTGAATAAAGTCAGAAATAAAGTTTATTCTTAAATTTTTTTTACTATTTTATCTCGATTTAAAGATATATATATTTTAGGAGGAGTTAATATGATAAATATAGGTTTATTATTGATTCGATTGGTAGTTGGTATATTGTTCATCGGGCACGGTGCTCAAAAATTATTTGGTTGGTTCGGTGGATACGGATTGAAAGGTACTGGTGGATGGTTTGATTCTATTGGCATGAAACCAGGAGTAACAATTGCGCTAATCGCGGGGCTAGCAGAATTTATTGGCGGAATATTGTTTGCTTTTGGGTTTTTAACCCCTGTAGCAGGAATTTTGATTGCTGGGACTATGGCAATGGCAATTATTAAAGTTCATGCGCCAAACGGTATATGGGCGACATCAAATGGATATGAATATAACTTAACTTTGCTAGTAGTGGCTATTAGTATAGTTTTAACCGGTCCTGGTAAATATGCTTTAGATACAATCTTATTCTAAAATATATTGAATTAATAATTCTTAATATAAAAATAATGTTACTAAGTCTTTTAAAACAGCTAATCTTTAATTTAAAAGGAGAGTTGAAAAATGAGTAAGAAAACAATGGGTATTCACCATATCACAGCAATAGTAGGGGATCCACAGGAAAATGTAGATTTTTATGCAGGAATATTAGGGTTGCGTATGGTTAAGCAAACCGTCAATTTTGATGATCCAGGTACTTATCACCTTTATTTTGGTAATGAAGGTGGAAAACCAGGAACAATTATTACGTTTTTCCCTTGGGCAAGAGCTCATCAAGGAACCATTGGGGACGGTCAAGTAGGAGTTACTTCATATGTTGTTCCAAAAGGCTCTATGGAATTTTGGAAAAAAAGACTAGAAAAATTCAATATTCCTTTTACAAACATGAACCGCTTTGGAGAACAATATTTGCTATTCGATGATCCACATGGTCTTCACTTGGAAATTGTTGAAAGAGAAGAAGGAGATATCAATACTTGGACATTCGGTGAAGTAACACCTGAAGTTGCTATCAAAGGTTTTGGTGGAGCAACTTTATATTCAACCCAGCCTAACAAAACAGCTGAATTGTTAGAAAAAGTAATGGGACTTGAATTAGTTGGTAGAGAAGGTGACTTTGCTCGATATCGTTCTACTGCGGATATTGGAAATATTATCGACGTAAAAATAACTCGCAGTGGACGTGGGCAAATGGGTGTTGGAACAGTACACCACATTGCATGGCGAGCTAGTGATGACAAGGATCTATTGGATTGGAAAAAGTACGTTTCATCCAATGGATATGGTGTCACTCCTGTTCAAGACAGAAATTATTTTAATGCCATTTACTTTAGAGAACATGGTGAAATTCTATTCGAAATTGCGACAGATCCTCCAGGGTTTGCTCATGATGAATCTCAAGAAGCAATGGGTGAAAAATTGATGTTGCCATCACAGTATGAACCTCATAGAGCAAAAATTGAGCAATTTTTGCTACCGATACAAGTAAGAGAACTTGACTGATTATATGGAGCTGGAATGAGATCCATATACAATGTTTGAAAGAGCATTTATAAATTACAGGTAATAATTAAGTAATAATTGGTGATAAATCGAAAAACCTAATGGAGGGAAATAATTAATGAAACATCTATTCAATAAAGGTCAAGATCCAACAAAACCAACATTTTTATTACTTCATGGTACTGGCGGTAATGAATTAGACTTATTACCTCTTGCTGGAATAATTGACGATGAAGCTTCTGTATTAAGCGTTCGTGGAAATATATTGGAAAATGGAATGCCGAGATTTTTCAAAAGATTAGCTGAAGGGGTTTTTGATGAAGAAGACCTTATTTTCCGAACAAAAGAATTAAATGAATTTCTTGATGATGCTGCAGAACAGTATGGTTTCGACCGATATAATATTATTGCATTAGGATACTCAAATGGAGCCAATATAGCTGCAAGTTTATTATTTCACTATCAAAATGCATTAAATGGTGCTATTCTTCATCATCCTATGGTACCAAGAAAAGGAATTGAACTTCCAGACTTATCAGGTAAAACAGTATTTATTGCTGCTGGTACAAATGATCCAATTTGTTCTCCTATGGAATCTGCTGAATTAAAATCTTTATTGGAAAAGGCTAATGCGGATGTAGAACTTCATTGGGAGAATAGAGGTCATCAATTAACCATGCAAGAAGTCGAGTTTGCGGCAAACTGGTATCAGAAGATAACTTCGAATAAATGAATGTAGAAAATAAAAGAATGGCATAATAGGTGGTGTATATATGGGTTTCTTATCCAAATTATTTGGAAATGCATCTGATAAGGAGAATAAAAAAATGACTAATGTAAAATTGGCTGTAATTTATTACAGTATGGGTGGAACTAATTATCAGCTTTCAAAATGGGCTGAAGAAGGAGCGAAAGAAGCTGGGGCTGAAGTAAGAGTATTAAAAGTCCCAGAACTTGCTCCACAATCAGTAATAGAAGGCAATCCAGCGTGGAAAGCTCATGTTGAGGCTACTAAAGATGTACAAGAAGTAAAGTTAGATGACTTGGAATGGGCTGATGCTATTATATTTAGTGTACCTACTAGATTTGGTAATATGCCAGCACAAATGAAACAGTTTTTAGATACAACCGGTGGGTTATGGTTCAATGGAAAACTTGTTAATAAAGTTGTTAGTGCAATGACTTCTGCTCAAAATCCACATGGAGGTCAAGAAGCAACAATTCTATCACTTTATACAACAATGTATCATTGGGGTGCAATTGTCGCTGCTCCTGGATACACTGATCCAGTTACATTTGGAGCAGGAGGTAATCCATATGGAACTAGTGTTACTGTTGGCCAAGATGGAAAAATGATTGAGGATGTAGAAGCTGCTGTTAAACATCAGGCAAAACGAACCGTTACAGTGGCAGAATGGGTTAAAAAAGCAAATCAATAAATGGAAAAGAGCTAATCGACAGGTGTTGATTAGCTCTTTTATTTACCTGTAAAAAATTATAAGGAATTTTTACGACGGCATGTCTTTAAATTTTTTAGTCAATTTCATATTGTTTTATATAACAAGTTTTTGGAAAAGATCTTGTTACTATTGACCTATTCAATAACTTTAACTTTCAACTTTACATCAACATTACCTTTTAAAGCTTTTGAATAAGGACAAAAACCATGCGCTTCTTTCACAAGCTCTACAGCAACATCTTGTGGAACACCTTTAATTTGTGCATTTAACGTAACTGCTAGGGAAAAAGGGTTTTCTGTATCATCTTTTAATAAACTAACTTCCGCTGTAATTGATGATTCAATTTTCTGCTTATTTTTATTTGCGATAAAGTTTAATGCACCATCAAAACATGCTGAATATCCAGCTGCAAATAATTGTTCAGGATTAGATCCAACTTTGTTAGTATTTGCAGAGGGCGTTGTTAAAAGTAAATCTATTAAACCATCATCTGATTTAACATTTCCTTCACGACCACCAGAAGCAGTAGCTTTCGACGTAAATAATACGACCATTCATAATCACCTCACCTAAAAATTATTAGTACCTTTTTCATATCGATAGTATTGATATTTCATACTCTAACTATTCTAAAAATAACACTTTAAAAAGAAAATCATAATGGGTGAATATACCATTGTACAAATTAAATTGTTTTGTCATCAAAGAAACTTAAAAAACACAGACTTCTTTTGATTTTCCTCCTATAATCTTGCCTCATTCTTCTTTATTGATAACTGAAATGAATCATTATGATAACGAGAATGTCATTTCCAAAAGAAAAATATCACCATATAATAACCTTAACATTTTGAATAGTCTAAATTTTACCGATTTTATAATGGTTTAATTCCACTATCCTAAAATGCAATTTACGTTAGAGGTGATGCATAAGAAAACATTAGATTATCTGAAAAATAGAAACAAACAGCAGCAAAATATGGAGGTTAACAAATGAGAACAAAAATGACAAAACGTATTACATCTTTAACACTCGTACTAACCCTATTCATGTCTCTATTCAGTAGTTTGGTTTTTGCCTCAACTGAGAAGGCAGCTGGAGCAACTAATAGCCCAACAGCGAAGGAGATTGTAAAACTTATTCCAAGTGAATCAACGGTCTCGCTTTCTCTTTCTCAAAGTCAACACGATTTAAAGGTTGAAGCAGAGTATAAAGATGGTAGTAAAGCAGACGTTACAGCGGAAGGAAAATGGACATCACTAGATAAAAAAGTTGTAACTGTTGAAACTGGAAAACTAACAGCAGTAAATGTTGGATCTACAAATGTACAATTCAGCCTTGGTAATGCAGTTTTAAAAGTAGATGTAAATGTTACGAAAAGTGCAAAAGTGTTAAGTCAATTGTCAAATCCTTCAGAGAGTAAAAAAATTGTATCGCTTGTATTAGAGGCGAATCAAGTTACATACATAGATGAGGGGAAAGAGCGTCCTATTTCTTTGAAAGCGCTTTATAGCGATGGCTCGATGGAAGATGTAACGAAATTAGCTAATTGGGAATCAAGAGATCCTTCAATTGCAATGGTTGAAAAAGGGGTATTAAAAGGAATATCACCAGGTAATGTTTCAATGAAGGTAACTTACGCAAATTTTCCACAAATAAACTTCTTTGCTTCTATAATAGATATTCCTGATAATGTATCGGCGCTATACCTTTCGGCTGACATGTTGAGGTTAGAAACCTCTGATAAGCCAGTTCAAGTAAGAGCTGTGACAAAGAACCCCATGTTGGGGAGTACAGAGGTTACTTCTTTAGGAAGTTGGACAACGACAGATCGAAATGTAGCTACGGTAAGTAAAGATGGTCAAATAACCCCAGTTGGGATCGGCCAAGCATATATTTATTTTAAATATGATAAGTTGGTTGGTGCTGTACTTGTTAATGTTGTTAAGCCTACAAAGCTTATAACTGATGAACCTACAGTTGAACTACTACCAGGACAAAATTGGCCTGTTAATTTAACCGAAGTATTCACAAATGGAATATCAGAAGGTGGTATGACTTTAGTTGAAAATGTAAATCCTTATGATGTCAAATGGACAGTCGAAGATAACAGCATTGCAACGGTTACTGATTCAGGATCTATCATTGGACGTAAGACAGGTAAAACGTTTGTGACAGCTTCCTATCGTTCAGATGTTCTTCCTCCAGTTAAAATTGAGGTTACTGTCACCAATAAGCTTACAACTCCTAGAGTTATTGGTTTGACAGCTTCTCAACCAAACCTCTCTTTAGGATTAGGTGAAGAAACGCCTATTAAAATAAATGCGATTTATAGTGATGGGAGAACTGAAGATGTAACAGGTTCCGTTGAATTGTACTCCGACAATTTCCACGTAGCTTCAGTTTCCCGAAAATATGGTGGTGAATCAAAAGTTATTGGTCAATTAAGTGGCACAACTGTCTTGCATGCTATCTATAATAATTTTCGTTACTTTGTAGATATCCCGGTGGCAGTCACGGATAAAGACGGTCAGAAGCAGGCTCCAAATCCTGAATCAATTTCTGTTACACCAGATATGAAAAATATGGTAGTAAATCAACAGCAGCAATTAGAGGTAAAAACGACCTATTCAGACAGATCAAATTCAACTTCTTATGCGGTATATAAATCATCTAATCCTGATGTTGTTAAAGTAAATAAAGATGGTCTGCTTACTGCTGTAGGAACTGGTACAACAAAGATTACCGTAGATAGCTCTGGATACTCAAAGCAGGTTTCAATTATCGTTTCAAATGAACCTTCTAAAGATTTTGTAAACAAAATTGTTGATCTGATTCCTAGTGAAAATGACATCTCCTTTAATTTATCTGAGCACACGCATTCGTTCTCTGTAAAAGCAAAATATAAGGATAGTTCAACATCTGACGTTACATCAGACACAAGATTCACATCATTAGACCCAGACATAGTTACAGTTAAGAATGGTGTTCTTACAGCAGTAGCAGCAGGAACAACACAGGTACTTATCGACTACGGCACAAGTACTAAAATCTTGAATGTTTCAATTCTTTCTGGGAATGAAGTATCAATCAAAGATTTAAAAATTGAGTCCTTACTTGTTTCCTCATTGAATGTTGTTGTTCAAAAAGATAAGCTTTATCCAGTTCATGTTTTTGCTCAATACAATGATGGAACTCAAAGGGAGATATCGAATTCAATCCAGTGGACAACAGAGGATCCTACAGTTGTAAGTGTTAAAGACGGGAAATTTATTGGAATGAAAACTGGAAAAACGATGGTTAGTGCAACAATTCCAGGTGTTTCTTCTATTAAAATTCCAGTAAAAGTACAAGATCAAGCTGGACCAGTAAATTTAGTAGGAATTGTTGGCTCGGGGATGATATTACAGCCTGAAGCAGGTAAGATAGTAGAAGCGATAACTACTACTAGCAATGGGATGATCTTACACCCTGAAGAAGGAACTATTGATGCGAACGCGTTTGCTGAATATACAGATCATAATATCGTTCAGGTTGATACAGAAGGGAAATGGGAATCTTCCGACGAAAGTGTAGCAACTGTTGACCAGAACGGAGTCATTACATGGGTCGGCCCTGGTGAAGCATACATCTGGTTCAATTATTATGGTTTGAGAGATGCTATTTGGGTAAGAAACACTAAACCTGTAGATTTATATTGGGCTGAAAACAATAAATGGACAACTAGAAATGTAATGTTAGAACCTAATAAGTCCACTGACATCTCAATTAATGGATTCTTTGGTCGTCCTGGCAGAGATGGAAATTGTGATTGTTATAATCTTAATAGCAAAGCAAAATTGACTGTGGCGGACGAATCAGTTGCAACAATTTCTGCTGATGGACATATCATCGCTCACTCTATTGGAAAAACGACAATAACTGCTACAGTTTTTGGAATGTCCAAGACAATTGATGTTGAAGTTGTAGCAAAGTATCCTACATTTACTAGGGGTATAAGTTCCTCGCCTAGTTATATCGTAAATTCAGCAGGTTCAACAAATGATATAGTCATTAATGCTATGTCAAGCGATGGAACGATAAAAGACGTTACAGCTGATGTCAAATTTTTTAGTTCCAATTCGGAAGTAGCGGAAATGACCACTGATCATAAGATCCTAACGAAGGCTGAAGGAACCGCTGTTATCATTGCGGAATATGATGGATTTAAAATAATTATACCTGTTATTGTAAAACCATAAAGATTACTTTGTATAATTGATATTTAGATAATCGTGTCAGATACAGAATAGTTATGTTTTTAAGGTCTCCCCCGTAAGTTAGTTTCAATCTAACATTACGGGGTATTTTTATTGCCAAATTTTATGAAAGAATTTAAAAGGAAAAAAAGATTAAAGATTTCCAGAAAAGTTAGAGTTAGTCCAATAGAGAGAGGGGAATATTTACACTGGGTTCAATAATGGGTCCAAAAGTGAGTTTGTCCTTTTTACCTTCGCAAAAGTCAAATTATATATATTATTTTTAAATCATCTAATTTATTAATCATTATCATCTAAAATATTATATTGTTAATTTATCAGAATAGTTATAACATAATTGCATGATTGAGAATAATTAGGAAGTCGATTAGGAGTAAATATAATTTACGGTGGTATCTTTTGTGAATTGCCTTTTTTTGAGAAATTAAGAACTAATATGATATGTTTAAAATAGAAATATCATAGTTTTTACAGAATTTATCAGATATTAATATGACTTTTAAAAAGTTTATAAATTTAAGTTATTAAGTATTTGCAGATTGTAAGAAAAACAAGAAAAATCGTTCCATATACAGAATATGAAAATGACAAAGATGGTGAAAAACTATGGAATTGAAACAATTAGAATATTTTTTGGCAATTTGCGATGAAATGCACTTTACAAAAACAGCAGAAAAGCTAGGTATTGGACAACCTACCTTGAGTTACCAAATAAAAATTTTAGAAGATGAAATAGGTGTTCCTCTTTTTGATCGAATAGGTAAAAAATTTCACATACTGAAGCAGGTACTATATTATTTGAGCATGGTAGAAAAGTATACGATACGCTTACTAGTGCAAAGAATCAAATTCAAGAACTTCAATTAATGAATAGAGGAAAATTAGTGATAGGTGCCTTGTCTGGTGATCTAAGTCATATAGCATCCTCGGTTTTATTAGAGTTTCATTCTATGTATCCTCATGTACAATTACAGTTTTATCAATTTCATGAAGTACTAGAAAAAGTAAAACAAAATAAATTAGACTTAGCCTTGACTATTATGACACCTCCGGATGAAAAGTATAATCAAATATTTTTATATAAAGAAGAATTTTTCATGGTTGTACAATCAGATCATGTTTTAACTAATCAAAACGAAATTGATTTAGACGAAATTCAAAATTTTCCACTTATCTTATATCCTTATGGTCACTGTTTTAGACAGTGATTAGTTGACGTTTTGGTTCTAAAGGAATTGTACTCAAGCCTTTGATTGAAACTACTGATACAAGGCGATAATTAAAGCAGTGATTGCAGGGAAGGTAGCTTCCATTCTTTTTGCTACTCTTTTCAATCTTGATAATAATGGACAATTGAAAGCAATAAGAATTAAAAATCCCTCTATTTTTAAAGTAATCATTGTCTATCATAAGCAAAAATATATTGGGAAAGCAGCAAGAGGATTTATTGATTTATTAATATTGGTGAACTAAACTAAAAAACTATTTGTAGATAATAAATAAAAAATATTTATTGAACAATTATTAACCCGAATTATAGATAGATTAAAAAATGCTTATTATTTATTATTTAATAATTAAGAACGAATGAGAAAATTTTTAATTGCGTTCTTTCTCAAAATGTTATAAATATATTCATGAGGGGAGAATAATTGCAGCTATTTCTAGAATATAGAAAAATAGAGAAAATCCTTTCTTTTGTAGAGGGTTAATGGAGTTTTTCTAATTAAGAACGAATATTCTCAAATAGCCACAGTAATTGAGATGATGTGGTGCAACTTTTATTACACAGTTTCTGGATCAAAGCTTTGTATTAAATGATAGATTTGATACAAAAAGTTTATAATTTTGAAACATTTATGTGCTATGATTTTTTCGAAGACAATATTGACATTTTCATCATATTGAATTTAGAGGTGAAATTATGAAAAACAATATTAAAAAATTATCAATGATTGCTATTAGTAGTTTCATATTATTATCTGGTTGTATAGAAGTTAAAGCTAAAAAAAATGAAAGTACGGCAATTGAAAGTCAGAATAACACAGTATCTAAGTTTAAGAAAAATGTAATTGTTTCAAAAACTGACCCGATACTTGATGAACTAAATAAACTAACTCTTAAAGAAAAAATCGGACAAATGATTATCGCAGGTTTTGATGGAACAACATCAAGTAATGCAGATACACTTTTAAAAAATTATAAATTAGGCGGCGTCATACTCTTTGGAACAAATATAAAAAGTCCAAGTCAATTAGTAAATTTAACAAATGACATAAAAACATATAATAAAAATAACAAGGTACCTTTGTTTATCTCTGTCGATCAAGAAGGCGGTAGAGTAAATCGAATGCCTTCAGGTGTTTTAAATACACCTTCTGCTAGAACGATTGGAAATAAAAATAATATGCAATACGCATATAATATAGGTAATATGATTTCAAAAGAGCTATCATCCTTTGGATTCAATACTGATTTTTCACCAGTATTCGATATACAAAGTAATCCTAAAAATACAGTAATTGGAGATCGTTCTTTTGGTACAAATTCAAGTATCGTTTCAAAAATTGGTGAGGGAATGATGGATGGAATTCAAAAAGGAAACACAATTCCTGTTATTAAACATTTCCCTGGGCATGGGGATACTTCAGTAGATTCTCATTTAGAACTTCCTATAGTGAATAAAGACTTATCAAGTTTAAAAAAATTTGAGTTAGTTCCATTTAATAATGCAATCAAAAATCATGCGGATATGATGATGGTAGCTCATATATTAGTCAAGAAAGTAGACTCTAAGTATCCAGCTTCGATGTCAAAGTCAGTGATAACAGATCTTTTACGAAAACAATATGGATATAATGGGGTAGTAATAACTGATGATATGTCAATGGGCGCTATAGCTAAACACTATAACTTAAGTAATGCAGCAGTAACTTCTATTAATGCCGGGAGTAATATTATATTGATAGGACATGGAAATGAAAATGTTAAAACCATTTACAATAGCATCTATACAGCAGTTAAAAATCATAAAATATCAGAAGACACAATAAATAAAAGTGTCTATAAAATTCTATCTTTAAAACAAAAATATAAACTTAACAATAATAAAGTTCAAACTGTAAATGTGACAAATTTAAATAAACAAATTAAGAAAGCTGTTACTTATAACAATGAAACTAGTAATAAGCAGTACTTACTTTTAAAAAATATTTCGACGAAGGCTAATGAAGGAAAAATAATCAATGC
Source organism: Bacillus sp. AFS088145 (assembly GCF_002564465.1). GTDB lineage: Bacteria > Bacillota > Bacilli > Bacillales > Bacillaceae_G > Gottfriedia. The sequence goes on from NZ_NUUX01000004.1 coordinate 36,591, forward strand.
AGAATTTAATGTAATGAATTCCAATATTGACCAGGTAAGAGAAAAATGGGGAAAAGAAGACAGTAGTGTATATGTGGCGGCTGCCAAAGGAACATACAACACATATACAAAGAGAAATGTAGTAGTTGGCTATCAAAAAGACCATTTAATATTTGAATTACGCTCTTTTGATCCTCAGTTAAAAAATTTATCTATTAATAATATAAAAATTTATTTTGGTTCACCTAGTTCAGAAGTTACTACCTCAAATAAGGAAAAAATACTTACTTATTCAATTGGATCAAAAAAGCTTAAATTTGTTTTTCCATTAAAAAAACAAATTGTATTGGATCATTATTCGATTTATAATCCAAATAATGTAATTAATAATATGAGTAATTAATTCTGGATTTATCAAATAAAACTAACAGTCTTTAAACCTGTTCCTGTATCAGAACAGGTTTTTTTGTTTTGCTGAAATAGTTTTGTTACCAAACTTTTTTATTGATAACAAAAATGAATCGTTATGATAACTAGAATGTCATTTACCATAATAATATATCACTATATAATTATCTTAACATTTTAAATAGTCTAAATTCCCCTATTTTTATAGGTTTAATTCCGCTATCCTAAAATGAAATTTATGTTAAAGGTGATGCAATCGATGAAAAAAAGAACTAGGTCGCTTAATGTAGGAACTTCAACTTGTATTTTTGCTTCAGCTTTTTTAGTCTTAAATTCCCAATTTACTATTGATCCTAATATCGGTAGGGCGCAAGAGACTAATCCAGATGATGCGATGACACGGGTTATAGTTGAAATGGAAGATACGCCTGCGATTCAAATTATGCAGAAATCAGATCAGATAGGATCTTTATCCAGGACAACAGAAAGAAAGTTAAAAGATCAAATTGAAAATTTAAAACAGTCACATGGGAAAGTGTTAGACGAAATAAAGGAAAAAATGATTCCATTCAAAAAGACTAACGACTATACGTTCACATTCAATGGAGTTTCATTACAAGTACCAAAAAGTAAAGTGAATGACCTACGTTTACTTCCAGGTGTAAAAGCGGTTTATCAGGATCAGCAATATCATTCAGACTTAACCAATAGTGTCCCATTGATTGGTGCTCCTGATGTTTGGTCTAAGCATGACCAGAATAATCAAGAAGTTACTGGAAAAGGTGTCACAGTCGCTGTGATTGACACAGGTGTAGACTATGATCATCCTGACCTTGGCGGAGCGTTTGGTCCAGGGCATAAAGTAGTTGGTGGATATGATTTTGTCAACAATGATAATGATCCTATGGATGACTATGGACATGGTACCCATGTCGCAGGCATCATTGCTGCGCATGGGAAATTGACAGGTGTGGCACCTGACGCCTCCATCACAGCCTATAAAGTCTTAGATAATAACGGATCAGGAACTACATCTAATATTATTGCAGGAATTGAAGCGGCTATTTCGCCAGACAATCCATTTCCGGCTGATGTCATAAATATGAGCTTAAGTGGACCTGGTGATGGAAATGATCCAATCTCACAAGCTGCTCAAAATGCTGTTGATGCTGGTGTGGTTGTTGTCGCTGCAGCAGGGAATGCGGGCCCTGATTATGGTACCATTGGTGCTCCAGCTATGGCTGAAGGTGTACTTGCTGTCGGTGCAAGTGTAAGTGGTATTAAAGTACCTGACGCGAAGATCGTAGCACCAATTGACGAGAATTTATCCGTAACTCGCCTTGGGTTTACAGCTAATCCTCCTGAAACAGCAATTACTAGCGATTTGATAGATGTTGGAAATGGTGGAGTCGAAAATTATAACGGGGTAGATGTAAAAGGAAAGATTGTCCTAATTCAATTACCTCTAGGTTCAGATGGGCGTACAGAGGCAATTACTGCACAAGATAAAGGGGCTGCCGCTGCGATCTTTTTCGAGCCCGTGCAAGTTGGGCCTGTTTTTAAATTAGGGGATACACTTCCAAGTCAATATACATTCAATTCCTATGAAGAGTTACAAACACAACATCAATTCATGATAGGTTCTACTGATGACGGCCAGTTAGAATCGTTAGTTTCTATGAAAATTGATGGAACAAAAGCTGGTGAATTAAAGTCTTATCTGGCAAAAGGACCTGTTAAGATTACGATTTCAGGCAAAGACATAACGGATAAGATTGCAAATTTTAGTTCGCGCGGTAATTCTGAATTACAAGCTAAACCTGATTTAGTAGCTCCAGGCGTCGAAATTAATTCGACCTACATTAAGACAGATAGTAATGATTCAGGTTATACAAGATTAAGCGGGACAAGCATGGCTGCTCCTCATGTGGCGGGTGCAGCTGCACTTATGAAACAACTTAAGCCGTCATGGAATGCTAGTGAAATTTCAGGCGCATTAAAAGAGACTGCTAAGCCACTAGCATCATATGATGTGCTTACACAAGGGACAGGAAGACTTGATGTAAAGGCGGCAGCGGAAACCAATGTAATAGCCTCACCTAATGTATTAAATTTAGGATTAGCTGATTTAAAAGACTCGGAGATTAATAGAAACGCATCATTAACTTTAAATAATCCAGGAGATGTACCCGTTGATATGGATTTCTCCATTAAAGAGGATACAAAATCCGGAGCTAAAGTAACTGTGAACCCTTCACATATTCATATTAATCCAGGTCAACAGGTCAATGTTGGGTTGAATATTAATTTGAAACGTCCGGATCAAGATGCGAATATCTCAGGTTGGGTAGAAGGTAATATCCAATCTGCAAAAGGATCGCAGCATATACGCGTGCCATACAAGTTAATTGCAAGACATTTCAAAATTACTGCATCTCCGGATCCTGTTGGATCAACAGTAGAAGACACAACAGCCTATATTTACAGCCCGGTTAATCTGACACAAGCTCCAAAAGTCACAGTATATACTCCAAGTAGGAAAACAATTGAAGTGGAAGCTGTATTAGATCATGACCGTTGGTGGAAAGCGAATGTTCCAACAAATGAAGTAGGAATATATCGGATTGATGCAAGTACCATTGTCAAAAATTCTACAAATGATAATTCAACAATAATAGGTTCTAGCTTTTTGGAAAAATTACCAAAAGAAAATGAAAACGCTTCAACCTGGAATTCTATTGGGCCATACTCTAATGCAGGACTGATGAATATAGATTTGAAAAATTCTAAGAACATGACAGTTTTACCTTCATCTACTCTATCTTTATTCCATACTGAAGATAGGGCAGAAACTTGGCATGAGTATCGAAATTTCCCTGTAGCTGGAGGAGTAGCAACTAATTTAGTGGTTGATCCTACAGATGAAAAAAATATATATGTGGCAATTAATTCAAAATACAATGATCTAACTTATACTGGTAAAATAGTAGCCAGCAAAGACGGAGGAAAATCATGGAAGACATTATCTTTTCCGGATATAGAAATATCTGATTTAGAAATTGATAATAGTGGGCAAAAGTTGATTGCTACTTCGAGGAATGAAGTTTATGTCAGCACCGACAGAGGATTAAATTGGGTGCAACTACCAGGATGGTGGGGATTTCTTACTAAAGCAAAACTTCTAAATAACGACTTATATATTTCAGCAGGTTATCAAGGTCTATACGTATTTAAGGATGTATTCTCTGGTTCAGCTACATCTGAACTATTGTATCAGCCACCATTTCCTTATAGAAGTACTAAAGAGATTGTAGGAGATGATGATTTCTTAGTTACTAGTACTTTCGGTGGTGGTTTGTATGCCTCATATAATAAAGGTAAAGATTGGAAAGAACTTACTCACTCCGATCTACCATTTAATAATGTATCTCGTTTAGAAATTATTGAAGGGGATATTTATGTAGGGACAGCCTATGATGGAATATTGGTTAGTCACGATAAAGGAAAAACTTGGGAAACATGGAAAAAACCTCTTCCTGGGTATAATTCATTTGAAATCGATTTTGCGTTAGGTGGTAAGTCTTCTCCTAAAGGTAACCGACCAATTTATGTATCCTCTGATCAGGCGGGAATATATGGAACTCTGGATAAAGGTGAATCATATAAACGAATAGGGATACCTGCTGCAACGGTTTACGACTTAGCTATTTCGCGAAGCTCTAAAGGATATCAGTTAATTGCTGCAACTGACTCAAACACGTATATGACAGCATTACCTCTTCAAAACAAGATTGATTCAGAATGGGGTGCTGCGGAAGGTGAAGGTAGATTTGGAGAGCAAGTGTTTAAAATTGCTACTTCTCCAACAGAATCGAATGTAGTTTACAAAATACGCTATAGTGCGATTGGGACTATGAATGTATATCAAAGTAAAGATGGCGGAGAAAAATGGGATCAAAAATTTGTAGATAGTGGACTCCCAACTGCTATGCTGATTAACCCGGCCGACTCCAAGCAAATCGTTATTTCTTATACAATTCCAGGAACTAATGAATTAGGAATCTATATTAGTAAAGACGCTGGAGAGACTTGGAAAAAGATTAAGCAAGAACACAAATTTACAGCTTTAACATCCGCTGATTCTCATGATCCAAACAGAATTTGGGCAGGTGGAAACGATGGTCTATTCTTGTCTAAAGATATGGGTCAGACATTTGAAAAAATTCAAAACGTTCCTATAAGCAGTATTGCAATTGATTCACACAATCCAAGCCATCTAATACTCGGAGGAAACCATCTATATATTAGTAGTGACGGTGGAAAAACTTTAGAAATGGCAAAAGGTGCGGGTACTGCTGAACTCAACATGTATGTAAATGATATTATCGTTTCACCTACTCACCATAATATTGTTTATGCAGCCTCAGGTTCTTTTTATGAATCAGGACTACTTAAGGGTGGACGAGGTGTGTTAAAAAGTATGGATGGAGGAAAAACTTGGACAAATCTTTCCAAGGATCTCGAGAATAGAAATGCTATAACACTTCAACTTTCTCCGGACGAGGAATACTTGTTTGTCGGCACACAAGGTGGCAGTGTTCAGCGATTGAAATTACCTAAACATCAACAGTAAGAAACTTCATTAAAAAAACATTCCTTACTTCATGAAGTGGGGAATGTTTTTTTGTATAAGCTGTCAGGATTTTATTAAGGAATCTTCAGTATCTCCTACATAAAGACCTTTTTCATTCAAATGTGAAAGCAAAAAGTCTATGAAATTTCTAGCTGCAGCGCCAATATACTTTTCTTTGTGATGTACAATAGCAACTTCCTTACTAATTATAGGATTTACTATTTTAATAACTTTAAGTGAATCAGTATTCGCCGAAGCGAGAAGAGTATTAGGAAGTATAGTAGCTCTAATACCTGCTTTCACAATACTCAAAATAGAATGAGCATCATTTAATTCTATGATTGGCTGAATGTCAAATCCTTTAGACGTAGCGACTCCATCAATAAATCTTCGGCAACTGTAGTTATTTGGACATAAAACAAGTGGAATGTCTTTGATGTCTTTGATTTCTTCAAATTCAACAATATCCCTTTTTGCCCAATGATGGTGAAAAAGAAACTGCTAAATATAATTCTTCATTATATAAAGGGATACTTTTTAACTGTTCATTCTCTAAAGGTAAGAGTGTCAAAGCTATGTCGATTTCATTTTGAATAACTTTTTCTTCAATATTATCTAACTTAATGATCTTCATTTGTAAATAAGGATGCATTCTGTGAAGCTCTAAGAATACTAGAGAAGCTAACTTACTTAACTCCCCAGACATTACTCCAACAATCAATTTTCCTCTTTTTACTTTTTGAAGCTCTCCAATTTGTTCATAGATAAATTCTATATTGGAAAATATTTTATCGGATTCTTCTTTTAAAATTTTTCCCGCTTCAGTAATAGCAATTTTTTTACCTAAGCGATCAAATAAACGAACTCCTAATTTATCTTCAAGAGCTCTCATTTGACGGCTTAAAGCAGGTTGTGATATTCCTAATTTTTCTGCTGCTCTTGTAAAATGTAATTCATCACAAATAGCCAAAAAGTATTCTATTTCCCTTAATTCCATTAATTTTACTCCTCATTAGTGTTTGAATGTATTAGGTTTTATAAATGCTTTTAAAATAAAGTGAAAGAAACATTAAATGAAAAAGGTTATTGACAATAAAACCACATTTTCATTATAAAAATGATGTGAAAATTTAAAACATCCATTTTAGAATTTTTTACCCCATCCACTAATTTTCGGCTATTGTGTTTATTAGGAAATAAGCCAAGTGGAATGCAATTCAACAATTTTTTCTCTCTTCAGTAGCAATTTTTTTACCTAATCGTCAAATAAAGGAACTTCTAATTATATAAGTTAGTTATTTAATAGTTTTTTTTGAGAATGTTCGTTCTAAAAAAAGGGAATCTTTCCTAACTCCTCTACAAAAAAGCTAGCGATAGTCTCTATTTTTCTATACGTTATAATTTAATTTCTTCTCATGTATATTATATAACATATTGAGAATGAACGGTAAATAACTACTTTTTACCATTATTACAAAGCTGGTTTGCTTTCAAAAAGTTAAAATAGTTATTGAACTTATTGGCAACTTATTCTTCGGTGCGTCTTGTTCGTCCCATTGATCCATTAAAATCTCAACTTTATAATAATGGAATTGTCCATTAATTTTATTATTAACCTCAAAATTGAATCGTAATGAATCTCTGTAAAGATGCTATATTTTGATAAAATAGTAAGCATTTTACTAAAAAACAATTAGTAATTAATTATAAAATTTAAATATGGTTTTATTGAATATATAAAGATTATTTTTAAATATGCTATAATCTTTCAAAAGGAGGTACGAACGTGGCTAGACATAAAGAATATGACGAAAAAGAAGTTTTACTAAAAGCAATGGAGCTATTTAGGCATCAAGGTTACGAAAAAACCTCATTGCAAGATCTTGTTAATCATATGGGAATTCATAGAAGAAGTCTATATGATACATTTGGTGATAAACATACTTTGTTTATCAAAGCATTAGAACTTTATAATAACAATGTAATGAAAAATATGAATTTACATGCTAAGAAATCATTATCTGTGAAAGAAGCTATTAGAAGTATATTAGAAATAGTAATTACTAATGATGATAAAAAATCAGTAGGTTGTTTAACAGTGAATAGTGCAGTTGAGTTGTGTTTACATGATCAAGTTGTAGCTGAAATGATTGAACAAAATTTTTCTAAAACTGAAGAAATTATTTTTGATTTACTAGTTCTTGGACAAAATTCAGGTGAAATTGCTAAACATCATAATTTAGAAAAATTATCTCAGTTTATTCATAATTCTTTTGTGGGATTAAGAGTATTAACAAAAACAACTAACGATAAAAATAAGTTGAAAAATATAATTGATATGACACTATCTATATTAGATTAATTCATTCTCTAATTGATAAGTGTATAAAAAGAATTAACTAATCCCAGTTAATTCTTTTTCAGTAATCAGTTTGCAATCAAAATTTTAGAACGAATGGTAAAAAATGATTATTTATCGTTCGTTCTCAATATGTTATATTAATATACATGATAAGAAAATAAATTTTAACGTATAGAAAAATATGAATTATCGCTTTTTTGAAGAGAAGTTAGAATTCAAAAAACTATAAATTTTTTTTGTTTATTTGAGAATGATTGTTCTTGAATAAATAAAAAAATTATTATTACTAATTATGTAGACAATAATACAAAATGAGGAGATTACGATAATGGAAATTTCGAAACAAATAGCATTAATTACAGGAGCAAATAGGGGCCTAGGTCGTCATCTTGCACAGGAACTACTACATTACTAATCAATAATGCTGGATCAAAAACTGAAGGTACATTACTAGATGGTTCAATTGATAAAATTCGATTAGAGATGGACACTCATTTTTTCGGCACTCTTTCGATGATAAGTGCATTTGCTCCGAAAATGGAAAATAACGGCGGAGGAACAATATTCAATTCCTTGCCGCTCCCATTTTACTACTCACATTTTGAGCAACAATCACTTATGTTTTCCTGAATCGTCCCAGCACTTCAAGGGTTTGTGAGATGTTTACAAAAGCATTCGGATCAATCATTTTGATGGCATGTTTTGTTTCATTCAATTCGAATCTTGTAATGACAGTTGTAAGGACTTTTTTTGGTTTATGTGAGTAGGCACCTTCAGCATTATGTACTGTAATCCCTCTTAGATGTAAATGGATTAGGGCGTCTATTAATTCGTCTCCCTTCTCAGTGACAATTCTTAAGGTTAATTTGTTTTGTGTTGTATAGACCATATCGACTGCACGACCAGCTACATAGATTGTGATCATGGTATATAAAGTGATATTCCATCCAAATATAAACCCAGAAGCACAAACTACAATTAAATTCATACATGCACTTAAAAATCCCACCTGCATATTCTTTTTTTGAGAAAGAATCAGGCTAACTATATCCGTCCCACCTGTAGAACCACCATGCTTGATGATCAGTCCGACAGAAATTCCATAAAGTGCGCCTCCTATAATAGAAGAAAGTAAAATATCATTGGTTATTGGATGGATGGGTATTATTTTTAAACTAAAAGATAAAACAACAACTGAATAGATAGTAAATAGGATAAATCTTTTACCAAGATTTTTAATACCTAATATGAATAAAGGTATATTAATAATGAAAACAATCCAACCTGTATTAACATGTAAAAAATGATGAATCATAAATGCAATTCCGGTAACACCACCGGAAGCTAATTTATGTGGGATAAGAAAAGTGTTATAGGCATATCCAAAAAGTATGGAGCATAGACCGATTAAGATGACTTGATAAATAAATCGAAACAACATAAACACCTCTAAAAATTTCTCTTAAAGTTAGTATGGATAATTTACTTTTTTATAATTAAAAAAATAGGAATAGCATAATTAGCCTAAAAAGAAATAATTGATATAGCCTTAAAAGGAAGGAGATGGGAAATTGGATTTCTTTAAAAAGATTTAGAGGAGATTTATTACAAAAAATGCAAGTATTCCAGTGATAATACAACTAATCTTACCTATTAAACATATAAAAGTGAAAAAGGTTTGAAATAATCTTAATTAGATCAAACCTTTTCCTTTATTAAAAGTATTTATTATATTCTAGTTATGAACAAACTGTTGAATAGAAAACTTCAAACAATAGCTGTCTTTTATTAGTTATAATTATTTATTATTTTTATCTTTATTAATGTTATTACTATTTATATCATCAATTTTATCAACTTTGTGTTTTACCCCATAACCTTTATTTACTGTTAAAACAAAAGCACCGAATACAACAAAGATTATGATTCCACCTATAACATATACAGCTGTCATTGACATAAAATTACCTCCAAGTTTATTTTAATGCTCCAGATCATTAATCATTTATATTGTATTAGGCATATCCCCAAACCATACAGAGTAAGGTACCGAATACGGTAACTAGTGCGATTGATAATGCGTAAAAGATATTTGTATAAATAGCTCCTTTTTCTCTTGTTTCACCTGCATGCATAAACACTACTAATTGAAGACTTGCTTGTAAAAATGCTGTAACAAGCAATATCGTCATCCCAACTACAAATGACAAGTTGAAAAAGTATACTACAAGTGCAATGCCAGTTAGAATCATTGAAAAAGCAAAGCCATTAACTTGCTTAAGCGGAAATAATTCTTTCATGTTACATCAATCCTTTCAGATAAACAAAGCTAAAAATGAAGATCCATACGACGTCTAAGAAATGCCAATAGAGTGAAAAGATAAATGTTTTATTAGCAATTTCTGGAGTGATTCCTCTTTTTCGTATTTGTAACATGATAAATAATCCCCAAAAAAATCCAAGTGTTACATGGGCTCCATGTGTACCTAAAGTTGTTAATAGAATCGCAGTAAATGCGCTTGTTTGTAATTCTGCACCCATATGCATATAATGTACGAATTCTGATATCTCAAAACTTACAAATACTAAACCAAGAATTAGTGTAATCGCAAGAAATGAGATTACTGCTGTTTTTCGTCCAATACGCATCGCATGAATAGCTAGTCCTATAACAAAGCTACTCGCTAATAGAACAAACGTTTCAATTAATACAGGAGTAATCTCGAAAATTTCTGCCCCAGTAGGGCCATGGCCAGTACGATTGACTAGTGTAAAATAAGAGGCAAAAAGGGTTCCGAAAAGCATGATTTCTGCACCTAAAAAGATCCAAAAACCTAATATGTTTATTTGATTTTGCTCGGTACTATATTCTAATGGGAGTGAATTTATTAATTTCATCGTTTACGCACCTCGAGATTCATTTTCTATAATTTTTTCTACAGGAATATAGTGGCCCTTATCAATTTCAAAGGATCGAAGCCCCATAAAAATAAATATTCCTATTGCAGAAACAATTACAGGAATCCACAATGAAAAGACAAATGAGAATCCAAAAACAAATATGATGCAGCTCATGATAAAAGGTGCGCCACTATTATTTGGCATATGAATTTTGTCATATTGCCCTCTAAAGATCGGTATTCCTAATTTCTTCGCATCCCAAAATGCTTCAATTGAATGTACTTCAGGCGTAATGGCGAAGTTATAAGAAGGAACAGGACTATGAGTAGCCCATTCTAAAGTACGAGCATCCCAAGGGTCTGAGCTAATATTTCTAGATGCGTAACGAATACTATAATAAATGTTAAATACTAGTAAGATAAACCCGATTGCCAAACCGATTGCTCCAATAAAGGATAATAAGTTCAAAGGACCAAACCCTGTTGACTCTGAATAAGTATACATACGACGAGCTTGTCCATTTAATCCTGTAAAGAACATTGGGAAAAATGTTACGTTAAAACTAATTGCGATAAACCAAAATGCCCATTTTCCAATTCTTTCATTTAACATAAAACCAAACATTTTAGGCCACCAATAGGTAAGTCCAGCAATCATGGCAAAAACGACACCAGGAATGATTGTGTAATGGAAATGGGCTACTAAAAACATCGTATTATGGTATTGGTAATCTGCTGCAGACATTCCTAGCATCACACCAGTAACCCCACCAATCGTAAAGATCGGTATAAAGCCTACAGAATATAACATTGGAACAGTAAAAACGATTTTACCTCTCCAAAGGGTAAACAACCAATTAAAGATTTTAATTCCAGTTGGAATGGCAATTGCCATTGTTGTAATCGAGAATATACTATTTGTTAATGCACCTTGACCCATTGTAAAGAAGTGATGAGTCCAAACTAAGAACGATAGAAACGAGATAATTAACATGGAAAATACCATTGATTTGTATCCGTATAAGTTTCGACGTGCAAATGTGGAGATGATCTCACTATAGACACCAAAAGCAGGTAAAACTAGGATGTATACTTCTGGGTGTCCCCATATCCAAAAAAGATTTGCCCAAAGCATGTCCATCCCACCATTTGTCGTTGTAAAGAAATTTGTACCGAATAGTCTGTCCATCGTACCCATCAAAAGAGCCACTGTTAAAACAGGAAATGCAAATATTACAATCACATTTGTCGTTAGAGCAGACCAAGTAAAAATCGGCATTTTAAAGAGTGTAATACCTGGTGCTCTCATTTTTAAAATCGTTGTGACAAAATTAATTCCAGAAAGTAAAGTACCAAGTCCAGCAATTTGCAGTGCAATCATATAATAGTTTGTACCAACGGATTTACTTAGTTCATTTCCAGCTAGTGGGAAATATGATGTCCATCCTGCATCCGGAGAGCCACCAATTACAAATGAGATATTTAATAACATCGCCCCCATAAAAAACAACCAGAAGCTTAGTGCATTTAAACGTGGGAATGCTACATCACGTGCACCAATTTGAAGGGGTACAACAAAGTTCATAAGAGCATAGATAAATGGCATAGCCATAAAAATAATCATGACAAGCCCATGGGTCGTAAATATTTCGTTATAATGCTGTGCATCTAATAGCGTATTTTCGGGAACGGCCGTCTGAGCCCGCATCAAAATGGCATCGACACCACCACGGAAAAGCATTAGCAGAGCAGATAGTAGATACATAATCCCAATTCGTTTATGATCAACAGTTGTTAACCATTCTCTCCATAAATAACCCCATTTTTTGAAATAGGTTAAACCAGCTACAATAGCAATTACAGTTACCCCAATAGCGATCATCGATGCATAAATAGCAGGGTTTGGATGTGGAATCGCAAATCGATCGAAAAATTCCATAGTATATGAACTCCTTTAACTACATTTAAATTTGAAAATAACCGAAAGATTAATGACTAGAGTGTTTTGAATGCATATCCATTTCAGAGTCCATTTGATTTTCACTAGAGTGATGTTTATGGCCTCCTTCATTTGGAGGTAAGTACTCCAAATGAGTTCCAGTAAACGTTAATTCACCAAGGTGACCTGGTTTTAACAACTGTGTGAACTTTTCTTTCGTTAGAGGTGAAGCGGTTTTCTTAACATCTTTGACCCATTCATTAAATTTGTTTTCAGGGACCGCTTCGACATTAAACGTATTTTCAGCAAATCCTTTACCACTGAAATTTGCATTACGTCCCATATATTCACCTGGAACATCAGCAGCTAAGTATAATGTATTGACCATGTCTGACATCGCGTATTTTTGTCCCCCCAATTGTGGAATCCAAAAACTTGTGATTGGTCCATCTGAATATAATTTAAATTCTAGTGGTCTATTTGTAGGAATATATAAATAGTTTACGGTCTCAATATTTTCTTCAGGATAGCTGAAATGCCATTTCCAATCAGATGATGTAGCGTAAATTATTAAAGGTTTTTTATTTGCATATCCAGTTGGGGCAGACTCGACCTTATTGTTGCTTTGTACCGAAACGATTGAAAGAAAAATAATGATCAATACTGGAATCCCGACACAAATCATTTCAACCAATACACTACCTTTAATTTTAGGAGGATCATAATCACTACTTTGTTTAGATGAACGATATTTAAAAAGCATATAACCTAAAATAAGGAAAACGACCAAGACAATAAATGACATAATCCAAATGGATAACATAATATCTTTAGCTTGAGTTTGAGCTTGAGGTCCTTTAGGATCTAACACCTTTACTGGCTCGCAACCAGATAACAAAATGAGAATAGAAATAAAAAAAGTTTGTAAGGTCCATTTATTCTTCATGAACAAAATCCTTTTCAATTTTTATTTTCATAACGTAATTATTGAGTTAATTTGATTCACAATTGGTTAAAATATAGAGCCATAAATATTTAAAGTCAACGAAATTACAATTTCTGTCAAAAAATGTTCACAATAAAAAAAAAGTGAATTTAATAGTATTTGAAGTGATTTTTGATTTCAAAATTACGTATCATCAGTTGATAATTCTGGTTTTTTGCAGAACGTCTAATTAACTATATTCGATAGAAATTTTGTTTTTTTCTGAAGTGGATGGGAAAACTATAGGATAATTGGATGAGTAGGAAAGAAGAGAATTAATCTATAATAGATGAATTATTTTATTATTATAAATTCGTTAAAATAGATAACATAGGAGTTTAAAAATAAGAATTAAAGATATATTTTTGTAAATTGCGAGGAATATTGTCAATGGAATGGAAACCTGATCGTGAAGCGAAAAAAGCTATCTATAAACAACTTGCCGAGTACATCGAAGAAGGAATCGTTAACGGTACTTTTCCACTTGATAAACCCCTTCCTTCTGAAAGGCATTTAGCAAAAGAATTTAACATTAATCGAAGCACAGTAGTTGCTGCTTATGATGAATTGGAATCAAATGGGCTTATTGAAAGAAATAGAGGAAGCGGAACAACAATCAGTAAAGATATTTGGGGGATTACTAAGAAGCGAATACCAAGTTGGAACAGATATGTTGAAGCCGGCTCTTTTCTACCAAACTTGCCTGTAACTCAAAGAATTCGTCAAAAGACAGCAGAAGATAAGCTAATTAATTTAGCAAGTGGAGAGTTGTCAGAAGATCTTTTTCCAATTAAATCATTAAGAGAAATTACTTCAACAAGATCATTTATTGGAAGTCTTGGATATGATCATCCACAAGGGTACAAAATATTAAGAGAAACAATTGCAAAGCATGTTAAACAATATCGGAAAATTGAAACGGATTCTTCATCAATTTTAATCACATCAGGTGCTCAACAAGCTTTATATTTAGTTGTTCAATGTTTGCTAAACCCTGGAGATTCAGTAGCTATTGAAGACCCTTCATATGCATATAATCTACCGATTTTTAAATCAGCGGGGGTTAAGACTTATTTATTACCGGTAGATGATAATGGAGTTAACCCAGCCGACATAATCGAATTACATAAAAAACATCGAATCAGAATGCTATTCTTAAATCCAACCTATCAAAATCCAACCGGTACCAATCTTAGTCTTGAACGTCGTAAGACTATATTAGATATATCTTCAGAACTTGGAATTCCTGTCATTGAAGATGATCCGTATAGTTTAACGTCTTTTAATGGAGAAACGATCTCTACATTAAAATCACTAGATGAAAATGGAAATGTATTATATATAAGTTCATTGTCAAAGATTGTGGCTTCTGGATTAAGAATTGGTTGGATTATTGGTCCAAAGCCTGTAATTGAGAGATTATCTGATGCTAAACAACAAATAGATTTTGGTCACTCTGGATTTACACAGTGGATTGCAAATGACTTTTTAGAAGCTGAAGATTTTCATTTGCATATTAAAAATTTAGTTAAGCAACTAGAAAAAAGAAGAAATCAAATTGTCAAAAGTCTTCAATTTTATTTAATGGATCAGGTAGAATTTACTCAGCCACAAGGAGGTATCCATATTTGGTGCAAATTAAAAAAAGAAGTTAATGAAGTACAATTACTAGAAGAATCAATTAAAAGAGGGGTAATCTTTGCACCGGGTTTAACAATGGGGTCTAAAAAAGGGTTTGTTCGTTTTACCTTTGCAAGAGAAGACGAAGAGTCAATAGATGAAGGGATAAAAAGATTTTCTAAAGCACTTAAATCTATCTGAACTAGGAATCATGTACTAATTATGATTCCTTTTTAATTCATTTTTTAAGTGGATGGGGTAAAAAGTACTACAATGGA
The DNA here is from genome assembly GCF_002564465.1 of Bacillus sp. AFS088145. Classification (GTDB taxonomy): domain Bacteria; phylum Bacillota; class Bacilli; order Bacillales; family Bacillaceae_G; genus Gottfriedia. Next base: position 51,695 of record NZ_NUUX01000004.1, read on the forward strand.
TGGTTTAAATTTTTACAGATTTTTTATAATGAATAGGTGGAAACAATCCACGAATTCATAACGGTATAAAATCTATTATCGAGTGAATTGATTCACAATTATCTTTCACTTTCTAACATACTAAAAAAATGAAGTCGATATAAAATTTGGCAGATTCAATCAAATCAGCACAGAGTTAAACACAAAATAATTTATAAGGTGGAGTAAAACATGGAATATACAAATATTATTGATCACACATTATTATCGCCAGAGACTGATGATGTAGCCATTATTAAGTTATGTAATGAAGCGATGGAATACGGATTTGCTTCAGTAGTTGTAAATCCTACTTGGGTAAAATTAGCCTCAAAACTCGTGAGACATTCTGATGTTAACGTATGTACTGTTATCGGATTTCCATTAGGTGCTAATACAATCGAAACAAAAGTATTTGAAACGAAAAATGCGATTGAAAATGGGGCTACAGAAGTCGATATGGTTATAAATATTGGTGCTTTGAAAAGTGAAAATTATGATCTAGTCGAAAAAGATATTAACGCTGTAGTGGAAGCTGCAAGCGGAAAAGCTTTGGTCAAAGTGATTATAGAAGCGTGTCTTTTAACAGATAAAGAAATACAATTAGCATGTGAACTATCAGTAAAAGCAGGGGCTGACTATGTAAAAACATCGACTGGCTTTTCTTTACATGGAGCAACACTTAAAGATGTTGCCTTAATGCGAGAAACAGTTGGAGAATCGGTTGGAGTAAAAGCGTCTGGTGGTGTTCGTAGTATAGAGGATATAAAAGCTATGGTTGAAGCAGGTGCAACCAGAATTGGTACAAGCTCAGCAGTTCAAATTTTTACTGAAAATACAACTCTTAATTCAATTAAATATTAAAGTAGATGAATAATTCTTGACAGCTTATCAAACTCTGTTTTGGTTTGGTGAATTAACTGATCAAGATACTGTATTGATCCATGCAGGAGGAAGTGGTGTAGGTACTGCAGCAATACAATTAGTAAAACAAATGACTTAAGCGAAAGTCATTACCACGGCTGGCTCACAAGAAAAATTTGATTTCTGCCGTTCATTAGGAGCAGATGTTTGCATCAATTAAAGAACAATCCTTTGAAGAAGAAGTATTAAAAGCTACAAATAACCAAGGAGTAGATGTGATTCTAGATTTTATTGGGGCATCCTACTGGGAGAAAAATCTAAAGAGTTTAAAAACCGATGGGCGTTGGATCATGATTGGCATTTTAGGTGGGTCTGAAGTTAACAAAGTGAATTTAATGGAAATTCTTCAAAAGAGAGTTCAATTAAAAGCTACGCTATTAACTCCTAGAAACGATGAGTATAAAAAAGAATTAACAAAAGAATTTGTTCAAAACGCAATGCCGTTATTCGATCAGAACAAAATTAAAGCTATTGTTGACCAAGTATTCCGATTTGAAGATATACAAAATCCTCATAAAGTACCTAAATATCAAGATTTGATATGGACCAGATTTCTGGTCCATATTTTTGTTTAGCATATATGGAATTTGATGAAAGTAGGGAAGGAAATGAATTAAATCCATGGACACTTTCTAGTACCGGATGTTCCTATTATTTAAGGATAATGGTTGTAAAATGAATTGGTAGCTTGCACGAATATGGCGCTGCCTCTTTGTGCTTCCTGTTACAAATAGTGAGTTTTTCTTTACAATTCTGACTAGTATGTTACTTCGTTAATAGGGGAATCTAACTAATATTAATATTTATAGGTTTGTAGAATTGAATTGACGCTTGTTAAGCAAGAAGTAAGTAGACAATATAGTAAAAAATAAGGGACATTAGTGACTGGAGGCGATTTGTAAATTAAGAGTTGGATTAAGAATAGTGATTAAACTTTAAATAGAAGGGTATCGAGATAAATGACTAATATTAACTTTTGTAATCATTCAATACATTTTGTTTAGTAAAATGTATATATTTCCTCTAAAAATGTAATCTACTATTATTAAATACAATCGAGTTTTCTTTTATCATGTAGGTATTAATCCCAATCTTCGCTCGAAAAATAAATGAAGAAAATTTAAGGAGAAATCATAAAGTTGGACATAAACTATTTAGATTTACTTGCTCATAAATATGATAGTGAAGAAAAGGTGGTAACTGAGATTATTAATCTTGAAGCCACCCTTAATTTGCCAAAGGGGACAGAGCATTTTGTCAGTGATTTACACGGGGAGTATCAAGCTTTTCAACATGTGTTAAGAAATGGATCGGGTAGAGTAAAAGAGAAAATAAGAGACTTATTCCAAGATGAACTATCTGAAACAGAACTTAATGAATTTGCGACGTTAGTTTATTATCCTGAAGAAAAATTAAAGTTAATTAGAGATAAGTGTGTAAATAAACAAGTATTACATCAATGGTACACAGTAATCATTGACCGTATGATAAAGCTAATTTCTTATTCGTCATCTAAATATACACGCTCAAAATTACATAAAGCATTGCCTCAGGAGTTTGTTTATATAATAGAAGAGTTACTTTACAAAACGGATGAATCCACAAATAAGAAACCATATTATTCAAAAATCGTCCAGCAAATTATTTCTCTTGGTCAGGCAGATAAGCTTATTACAGGTCTGGCTTATTCTACTCAGCGGTTGGTAGTTGACCATCTTCATGTTGTGGGTGATATTTATGATCGCGGACCTGAACCTGACAAAATTATGGATACTCTAATTAATTATCATTCAGTTGATATTCAATGGGGAAATCATGATGTCCTATGGATCGGCGCCTTTGCTGGATCAAAGGTTTGCCTAGCTAATATTATTCGTATCTGTGCCAGGTACGACAACTTAAGTATTATTGAAGATGTGTATGGAATAAATCTTATACCACTTCTTAATCTTGCGGATAAGTACTATAAGGACAATCTAGCGTTTAGACCCAAGAGCAATTCGGATAAAAAAAAGTCTGATCATGAACTTTTGCAAATCACTAAAATCCATCAAGCGATTGCAATTATTCAGTTCAAGCTTGAAATGCCAATCATAAAGAGACGCCCATATTTTAATATGTCAGAAAGGCTTTTGCTTGAAAAAATTGATTATGACAAAAATGAAATAACAATTAATGGGAAAACTTACCCATTAGAAAATTCTTGCTTTGCAACTATAAATCCAGATAATCCTAGTGAATTAATAGAGGAAGAAGAGCAAGTCTTGGACAGACTATTGTTTTTTGTCCAGCATTCGGAAAAGTTGTCCAGACATATGAATTTTCTCATGAAGAAAGGCAGTCTTTATTTGAAATATAATGGGAATTTATTAATACATGGATGCATCCCAATTGACGAAAAAGGAAATATGGAAAAAATGGTGATTGAAAATCAAACCTATGCAGGTCGCGATCTACTTGATATTTTTGAACATTATTTACGACATGCTTTTGCACATCCTGAAGAGACAGATGATCTTGCAACAGATATGGTCTGGTATTTATGGACAGGAGAATTTTCATCATTATTTGGGAAAAGAGCAATGACGACCTTTGAAAGGTATTTTATTAAAGACAAAGAAACCCATAAAGAGATTAAGAATCCATACTATCATTTACGTGAAAAAGAGGAAATCTGCTGTAAAATTTTAGCAGAAATGAATCTTAATCCTAACATAGGCCATATAATAAACGGCCATACACCTGTTAAAGAAATAAAAGGAGAGAATCCAATTAAAGCAAACGGAAAGTTGGTTGTCATTGATGGAGGATTTTCCAAAGCTTATCAATTAACGACTGGTATTGCTGGATACACTTTATTATATAATTCTTGCGGTATACAACTCGTCGCCCATGAAAAATTTAATTCAAAAAAAGATGTTCTATTAAAAGGGTCAGATGTTTTATCAGTAAAGAGATTGGTGGAAAAAGAACTCGAGAGAAAAAAGGTTCTAGAAACCAATGAGGGAGAGCGGTTATTACAGGAAATATCTGTTTTAAAAAGTCTATTAGAAAATCGCTATACTAATCCTCAGTTGTGAAGAGTATATGTTATTAAAAGGATCAAACTTCATCATTCCAATTGGATTTGGGGAATTTGTTTTAAATGGTGATTTTGAATTAATTGTTTCACATACTTAAGTGCATTGGTTGCATTTTCATTTAATTATTTGGCCGTTTAGTTACTAAGAATTGCAGATACGGCTGAGTGGGAAAAAAGAGGATTTAATAAATCTATTCAGAAAAGAGTAGGTACGAAAAATAGTACCTAATCACAAAATTCTACGTACTTATTAGTATAAATTTATTTAAATATTATAATTATACGAAATACATTTACTTGATAAATAAAATATTATATAAAGGAGAACGAACATGGAAAGACAGCTCATCGGATTTAAAAACGCCGAACCATTTTTTAATATCGTTATGGAAGGACTTAGAGGTGAAGTTGACGGAAACATTTTTGGGATGCTGTTGCAGATGATGCAGTAATTGATTTTTTGTACAACATTCCTGGATTTCCCAATAGAATGGAAGGCCGCTCTACATATATGAGTTGGTTTAGTAATTATGGTATAAAGCTGAATAATGCTGATAATCTTAAAGTTTATAAAGTGCAGGGAGAGAATATTATTGTTATGGAATATCAAGTTCACGGAATCGAACCACACACTGGTAGACCTTACGATAATAGATTTTGTTCAATAGTTACTATTAAAGATCGAAAGATTGTTTATTGGCGAGACTATATTGATTCACTTGCTGTTATTAAGTAAAGTTAGTCAATAGATAATTAATTTTATTTAATAAAACAATAAATTATTGATGGAGATTAGTTCAGACAAAATAGTAGATTCTAAACTAATTAACGTGTAGTAAGAAAGGATTTATAAAAATGAATACATAAAGAGGCTATGAATTTTAATCATAGCCTTTTATCAATAAGGGATACTATGTTCTTAGATTTTTTTATTTTGAAACTGGATAGACGTTTAAATATTCTTCTAAGGTTAAGTTTCTTTTTTTTATTTGTTTTGCTGTTGTTACTCCAACATACCGAATATGCCAAGGTTCGTATTTGTAACCTGTGATCTGCTCTTTACCTTTTGGATACCGAATAATAAAACCATAATTAGAGGAATTTTTTTCAAGCCATTTGGCTTCTTTAGTATTCGCGAAACAGCTTGAAGCCGCACATTTTCCAGTGCTACTACTTACATCAATTGCTAATCCTGATTGGTGTTCACTTGAACCGGGTAATGCACTATACTTTCTTGCATTAACATAGCCATCTTCTTTTACATATCGATTAAAAAGAACTTTCTGAGTCGCATAAGAGCGATATCCTGAAACACCACTTAAATATATATGATCTTTTTTTGCTCCAGCAAATAATTTCTTTAATGCTATCGCTGCTTCTTTTCTCATTTTTCGTTTTTCAAGCTTTTCTTTAAAAATGAATGAAACATTTGGATAAACTAGATCCTTTGGAACATAATTTTTAGGTAAAAAATATTTTTTGTCTACTAAAACTGTAATGACATCAGGGTGTGAAACAGTTCTAATTGCATTACTTTGTTTCGTTCTATATATAACATTTTTAGGTACATCTGTTGTTTTGTTATTCTGATTATTAGCATTTTCATTGTTTGTTTTGTTCATCTGATTATTAGTATTTTCTTTATTTGTTTGGTGATATTCTTTTTTAGGACTAGAATCATTGTGATGATGATTTTGGTTACTACAACCGTTTAAAGATAATCCAAAGATAATTAAAATTGAAAGAACTAAATATTTCATAAAAGTAAGTACCCCCACATGTTGGTATGTCTAGTTGTTAATGAATAAATGTGTCAAATATTTGATTTCATTTTTGAAATTCGTGTTCATTTAAAGAAAGATAAAAAGTTATTTTTCGTACATAGTCCAACTATTTCTTGAAATTTTTTCGGAAATATCAATGACTTTATTTTTAACTCTATCTTTTTCTGGGCCATCTAATAACTTTGGCTGATAGTTGTTTCTTGAAGAAACAGAGGATATAGAAAAGGGTATCACTTTCAACTCTTTTTCATTTGTCAATTTTCCATTTTGAAAGTGAAAAGTTTGCTGAAAAACAATTGTATCTTTATCACTAGGATTTCGATTCCCACCAAACATAAAGTTACCTAAACTATAGACAATAAATTTTCCATTATATTCTTCAATTCCCTGAAGTACATGAGGATGGTGCCCAAGTATTAAATCTGCTCCGTGATCAACCGCGTAGTGAGCCAAGCTTTTTTGAGTATTATTAGGTACATACTCTCGCTCTATACCCCAATGAAAATGGATTAAAATTACTTTTGCACCAGCATTTCGTAATTCACCTATATCATTAGCAATTTTAACTCTTAATTCAGGAGTATCATTCCAACCTTCATATCCTAGTGCTCCTATTTTTATCCCCTTAACAGTTGTTAAATAGTGATTTGAATATCCAAAATAACCTATCTTGTATTTTTTTAAGTTACTAATAGTGTCATCATAACCTTTTTTTAAATAATCATGACTATGGTTGTTTGCGAGATTTACTGCATCTATTCCGCCATATTTTAGAATATTGGCATAAGATGGATCTCCCTTAAATTTATATTTTTTAACTGCTTTATCTGTGGCATTTGTCAATGTAGTTTCCAAATTTACAGTAGTAAAATCGTCTTCATTAAAAATATTATTTAATCTATCAACAAAAAAATGTAAACCATTTCTTTTCGCTTCATCTACAAATGAATCAGAATAATTGAAACTTTCATCAGTACCAAGTGTAAAGTCGCCAGCAGCACTTATTTTAATGGTTTCCTCTATTGGTTTTTGAGGTGGTGCTTTAATTGTATTTGTATGTTTAATTGGTTTGTGTACATTTTTTTGAGGATTTTCCTCATTTTTAAATTCATTACCAAATGTTATTGAATAAACATTTTTACAAACAAATAAAATTACTAAAAATATAAGAAGAGAAAAGATTCTTTTTATTCGTATTTTTCTTCTAGAAGTTTTTTTCCGTTTCTGGCTCATTTTTTTATCTCCCTATACTATTACTGCTAAATATATAACCATATAAATCCTTTTTTCATTGTTATGAATTTTCATAAATAATGTTATAAGAGATTCTTTTTAGTAGTCTTATTATTAAAGATTTACATGTATTTATAATTAAATTTAGTTACTATAAATTTGATAATCTATACCAACTCCTATTACATATGATTTAAATTCATCTCCCTTCGAAACCTTATAAGAGAATAATAAGGTTTGGATGTTTCGAATTTAGACACAACTTGTATCTAAGTTGTAAATAAAAAAAATTGAGCATTTTTCATCGGAAGCATCTATTAATAATTTTTTAAGTTAGAACGAATAAGTTTTTCTTAAAATCATTGGAAGTATATTAAGATATATTATTTTTGTCGATTACTTAATAAATCGAGTTTTAAAAGAGTAACTTGTAGAACTATGAGAATATTTAGAATTTTGGAAGATATCGTTTGAAGTCTTAGAAATTCTATTTGATATACATAAAAGGTGTTACTTGGGCTAAAGAAGAAATTGATTTTTATTAAAAGATATTAGGGAGTAATACATGTAATTTTTGACAAAGTTAGTTTTTAATAGGTCTGATAAAACTAGTTGGAGTTAAACCTGTTTACGATGTTTATAGGGCAGGTTAATTAGTTATGTTTTCTTTTGTACGATAGTTAAAATAAACGAAAAATATTTCAGGTGAGAAAATATCACGTACATTAAACAAATCCTATAAAAGATCTAGTGAAATATTATATTTTTAATAGGTCATCACTTTAGTGTTTTAGCTTTTTAGAATTTTACGAAAGTTTACAACTTAGAAACAACTGATGGTTAAATTTGAAATAATAATTCAATATTATTAAACCATCAAGAAGAAAGGAGTAATTTAAATGATTGAAAATGACAACACAATATCAACAATCTCACTTTTTTTTACTGGGCAGTTGTTTCTTATAAAGAAACAATGTTATGCAAATATAACTTAATTGATCTAAAAAGAAAGTGAGATTTACTTCTATTAATTTTTATTTATATTAAAACAATATTTAATATAAGTAATAAATTAACAATGAATTTAGGTGAGTCCATGAATGTGAAAATATTAATTGTAGATGATGAAAAAAGTATAGTAGAATCCTTAGCATATGCTTTTCGAAGGGAAGGATATAATGTAGAAACAGCATTTAATGGCAAAGAGGCACTCGAGAAAATTTCTGTTTTTCAACCAGAAATTATGATTTCCGATATTGTGATGCCTGTAATGAATGGTTTAGATTTATGCAAACAAGTTGGAAGTAAATATTGCATGGGCATTATTTTACTAACCGTTAGGGATGACATTATAGATCGGTTATTAGGATTAGAGTTTGGTGCTGATGATTATATAACAAAGCCTTTTGATATTAGAGATCTACTTGCAAGAACAAGCTTACTATTACAAAGACTAAAAAAGGAAATGAAGTAAATAAAAAAACAATGTGATAATTAATGAATTGAATTAATTTTGGCGAAAAGAAAATATTATGAGAAGTTAATTGAATTTACACCAAAAGAAGTTTGATTTAATATTATTACTGACTGCATTTACCGTCGTGATGAATTACTTGATTTAGTATAGAGAATTGAATACATGGTGTAACTCGAACAGTCGATATTCAAATTCAAGGCTGCACCAAAAGATAGATATGTAGATTTTCACATGATTGTTGCTTGTATATAATTTCTTTTGGAGCACTGAAATTATTTCTGACTATGTAGGAGATACAGAGGAAATAGAAGTAACACATGTAGGTGAGATTTGGTTTATCGGTGAATTAGATTAAAACCTAATAATCTTTTTTCAACTACTATGGGAGTACGATTTAAAACTCCCATTCACTGTTGTGAATACTCTGACTCATGGATGGCTAACGAGCGCGTTAGTTGTATAATGATAGGCTGCTACGGCAGTCTATTTTTTATTGTGTTAAATGGCAGTATAGTTGAACAAGGAATTACTAAAAAAACATAGAATATAAGAAAAAGTAATAGGTGATTGGAAATGGGGAACCAGGAAAACTATTGTGAATGACGATGACATAGCGATGCAGCTTGATCAGTTTGCCAAGCAAAAACGGGTGAATAAATCGGATTTACTGGAAGTCACCATTTTGGATTTGTTTGAACGGTATCAATAAAAAAGGGTGAAGCTTACTGCTCCACCTTTTTTGTGATATAAGAAATTATATGATCGAGTCAACTAAACCGGATGTTGCTTATATCGATCGCAACGAACAGCATATCGCGAACTGGTTCCATATTGGGTCCGCGTAAATAAGCGCGGCGTTTTGTAGGATAATGAAAGCCTTCAACCTCGATGTAGTCGTCGATATATTGCGCCGCCGGAAAGCTGCCTGCGACATCAACATGATAGTCGTGTCTGCGCAGGTGTAAATCAGCGTCAAAATAGAAGTCCTGCTCCTTACTGTGACTAGCAATGTTATTGGGAAACCTTACACGCAATCCTCGCCAAGTCTCATTGCCTTCTTGCCAGGATGGGATTTCGCTGACCTCAAACCCCGGCATCATCATGAAAAAAGGTGTAGTCAGGTATGTCCACATTGCGTATCCATTGAAATAGGCTCGATGAAGTGGATTCCATGGTGTGTTCATCGTATGATTCGCAAACGAGGTCCTAGGATCGTCCTGCTCGCGAATGACTTCCCCGGACAGGGTTTCAATCGCAATACGATCGGGGCTGAAGGAAGTCCGCCAATCCGGTTGACCGAAGGGAGTGAGAGATGCGACTTCAGAGTGAAGCGCGACTGTCATCTCACGAGGATTAGAGTCTTGAACGAGCCCTTTCAATGCCCATAAACTACCACCGGTGACGATCGTGGCAGTTAATGAATTATATTTTTCCCAACGGTTTAACCCGCCATGCGCTTCTATTACTTGTATCAACAATTCGTTCATATGTTCCTCCTTGTTGCGGATTGAGTTACGTCTATTTAAGTATTGCCTTTTATTCAAAGTTTAGAAGTTTATTTTCAGGATAGTTGAACAAGGAATTAACAAAATAATGGAGAAATAATATAATGTTCAACATATATTTTAGAATTGGTATTCATAAAATTTTTTATTTTTTACCAAACCTAAATGTAAAGGAGAACACTTAATGAAAGCGATGGTATACAATAAATATGGAACAAATAACGTTCTTAATTTAAAAGAAGTCGAAATACCTGCTTTAAAAAACAATGAAGTATTGGTAAAAGTTTATGCTGTATCTGTAAATTCTTGGGACTGGGATCTCATGAGAGGTAAACCATTCCTGGCTCGTCTTGGGGGACTGCTAAAACCAAAATATAAAATACTCGGTGCTGATATAGTAGGGAGGGTTGAAGCAGTTGGCAAAGATGTAAAACACCTCTTTGAAGGAGATGAGGTATTCGGAGACATTTCCTGGTGTGGTTGGGGAGGATTTGCGGAATATGTATGCGTTCGTGAAGATGCATTGACGTTGAAACCAGCTAATATGACATTCGAGGAAGCAGCTGCCATTCCACAAGCAGCAGTCCTGGCCTTGCAGGGGCTTCGTGATAAAGGACGGATTCAGGATGCACAAAAGGTTTTAATTAATGGTGCTGGTGGAGGTGTTGGTACGTTTGCATTGCAAATTGCCAAATTATACGATGCTGAAGTAACATGTGTGGACAGTACGAGGAAATTGGATACCCTAAAATCCATTGGTGCAGATCATGTTATTGATTATACTCAAGAAGATTTCACCCAAAACGACCAGTTTTATGATCTGATTCTCGATGTTGTAGGAAATCGGTCGATTTTCGATTACAAGCGTTTATTAAATCCTGAGGGTACATATGTCATGGTCGGAGGTTCCTTGACTCTAATTTTTCAACTTCTGTTCCTTGGACCCTTGATTTCTAAAACCGAGAATAAGAATATGTCTATTCTTGTTCATAAACCAAACAAAACTGATCAAAATTTTTTAATGGAACTTTTTGTGGCAGATAAATTAGTACCAGTTATAGATAGACGATATTCGTTAAGTCAGGTGGCAGAAGCTATCCGGTATCTTGGAGAAGGACACGCCAAGGGCAAGGTTATCATCTGTGTAGAACATATTTGATACTATATAAATTTTAGATTATATGTTATTGCCAACTGCAACCTACGTTAAGCAAAATGGAGCCGTTTCGTTCATTATGACTAACTGGCGCGATAGTTACATAAGTAAAAAGGAACTTCATTTCATGTGAAGTTCCTTTTTTCTTTTTTCAATCGGTCGCTCAGCTAGGGAATCGATTGAAGTATTTACGCACTAAAATTGTAATTTGAAAAGCTGAAACTCTACTTTTATATACCAGTTAAAAATCAACTTTTAAACAAAATAAATGAGTAAAAAGAAATCACAGAGATAGAGAACATACTAATTTTCAAATAAAATAAGTGTTAGACCTCTTAGCTCAAAAGATAGATTTAACTCTAATGATTCTATTACTAATTTAAAAAAACATTAATTTATTATTTAATTTATTATCATCTAAAATATCAATCACTATCATTTAAAATAAAGTATTGCTTGTTTTTGTGAATACTTATAATATTAAGACCAGTTTCGTGGTTTTACTTAAAAGAGGATTAGAAAATACGATTCAATATTGGATAAAAATTGTCAAGGCGTTCAGAAAGCAAATAAAATTGTGTCCCTCATTTTATCTTCGAATAAAATTACCTACATAAATAAAGTAGAACAGCGTGCTATTTCTTTGAAAGGGCTTTATAGCGATGACTAGATGGAAAACTTAATTAAGTTAGTTAAGTAGGAATTAAGAGATCAGTATTGAATTTTGAAAATGGCGTATTAAAAGGGATATCACCAGGATTCTATCATTATGAAATTCTATTACTATTTTAGGAGGAAAGTGGAGGATGAGGAAGAAAAATGGTTTTCTTACAGTGCAAGGCTAAGGGGTGTAGTAGAATTAGCGATCAAGAAATTAAATGTATCTATCGTGTTTTCAAAATGTGACAATTTATCTATTTTTTATTAAGTAGCTAACTATTCAAGTTACTATACCATTTTACAAATTAAATTATTTTGTCAACAAAGAAACTTAAAAACATAGACTTATATTGATTTTCCTCCTATAATCTTGCCTCATTCTTATTTATTGATAACTGAAATGTATCATTATGATAACGAGAATGTCATTTACTAAAAAAAAATATTACCATATAATAACCTTAACATTTTGAATAGTCTGAATTTTTCTGTTTTTTTAATGGTTTAATTCCACTATCCTAAATGCAATTTATGTTAGAGGTGATGTATAAGAAAAAATTAGATTATCTGAAAAATAGAAACAAACAGCAGCAAATACTAAGTTAATGATTCGTTCTGTTGATATTATCAGCCAGTATTTACAGGTTGATCAATATAAAAAAAATATAGAGGCTAACAAATGAGAACAAAGATGACAAAACGAATTACTTCATTAGCACACGTTCTAACCTTATTCATTTCTTCTATTTAGTAGTTTGGTTTTTGCCTCAATTAAAAAGTCACTAAATGCTACAAAGAACCCACCCATGTGAATCACCAGTCTCGCTCTCTCCCATTCTCAATAGACACTACAATTTAAAGGTTGAAACACAGTATAAGGATAGTTCCAAAGCTGATGTTACAGCAGAAGGAAAATGGACTTCACTAGAATAGTAATTTGTAACAGTTGCTAGTGAGTGTTAACTGCATTGAAAGCAGGGTCTACACATGTACAATTCAATCTTGGAACTACTGTTTTAAAGGTTGAAGAAATATTACTAAAGATGCACATGTTTTAAGTCAAATGTCAAGATGAGCTAAGAGGAGGAAAGTGGATGATGAGGAAGAAAAAAGGTTTTCCATACAAAGTAATTACTACTACAACTTTAGCAGCATTGTTGTTAACATCAACGGGTTTTGCAGAAGAAACAGAAAGTAACATGGTTCCAGCTCCAAGTATTGAGGACATTGTAAAACAAGGTCAAAAAATTTTCTTAGATGAAGAGAAGCATTTAAATGAGAATCAAGTAGATGAACTAGGTTATAAGGATTTAAGTGAAAATGGTATTGTTAAAGCTTATAACCCAAATGAAAAAGTACGATTAATAGTTGAAGTAGAACAACCAGATTCTATTGATATTTCTCCTAAAGAAAAAAAGAAGCAACAAAAGCAAAAGCAAGATGACGTATTAACAAAAATTTCAAAGCAAAGATCAGCTTCCAAGGTAAAAAATCGTTTCTTTGAAGGCTTTAATGGGTTTAGTGTTGAAACAGAATTTCGTAAGGTTAAAGAAATACAAAATACACCTGGGGTTGCAAATGTACATATTGCAAGAACTTTTGAACCATCAATGGGTGCAAGCAAAGAATTGGTACAAGCTCAAAATGTATGGCAGCAATTTGGTTATAAAGGTGAAGGGTTACTAGTTGGGGTTATAGATTCCGGAATTGATTATACTCATAGAGATATGACACTTAGTGAAAAAGGTAAAAAAAAGGAAAAATGGACAGAATCAAATATCCAAAATAAGTTCGCTGAAACTGAAGTAAATGAGAAATGGTACAGTGACAAAGTACCTACAGGTTATGATTGGGCGGATGATGATACTGATGTAATACCTCATGGTCAATATGGAAGCCCACACGGTACACATGTAGCAGGTATAGTAGGAGCAAATGGTGACGAATCAAATGATGGCGTACAAGGAATTGCGCCGGGCGTGCAACTTTTAGCTGAAAAAGTGTTTTCTGATAATGGCGAAGGAGCATATGAGGATGACATTATCGCTGGTATTGAGCACGCAGTAACTATGGGAGCAGATGTTATTAACATGAGTTTAGGAACTGATGCTGGATTTGTTGGTGAGGACAACGATCCGATTCAGAAGGCAATCCACGTAGCAACAGAACATGGCACACTTGTAGTAGTTGCTGGTGGGAACTCTGCTTACAGCACTAAAAATGATCTAATACAATCTTCTTTACAACCTTATGCCGAAAATCCAGATATTGGTACAGTGAGTGAACCAGGGGTAAGTCCATATGCAATTTCTGTTGCTTCATATGAAAATTCGAAAATACATGTGAGCACACTTGTAGAAGAAAATGGACTTCAGCTTCCATATCAAGATCAAACTCAGTTTAACTTTAAGCTGTCTAAAGTATTATCTCCATTTGAAAGTTACGAGATGATTTATGTAGGTGAAGGTAGAACTGAAGATTTTAATAATAAAGATGTCACAGGTAAAATTGTTATTGCTAAACCAAACCAAATATACGGATCATACAGTTATATTCAATACGAAGCAAGTAGGAAAGGTGCTAAAGCTGTTATTTTAGTACCGTCGAATACAGATGTTGACTATCCAATTACAGACTTTAGTCCTTATTTTACTCCTGCGGCAACAACAAGCAAAGCAATCGGTAATTCGTTAATTTCTAAGTTAACAAGCGGATATATCGTTAAAATGAAATTATCAAAAGGAATTTATATTGATAATCCAAGTAAAGATACAATGTCATATTTCTCTTCTTATGGAACACCACATACATTAGACTTTAAACCTGAATTATCAGCACCAGGAGGTAATATTTATTCAACTGTTCCAGGAAATGAGTATGAGATTATGAGTGGAACATCAATGGCGACTCCACATGTATCAGGTGGGTCTGCACTTTTATTACAATCTTTATATGAAAAAGGTTTAGCACATTCAAAGGAAACAGTTTTAAAAGCTAAAATTGCTTTAATGAACACATCTAAAATTATAGAAGATCCACGGACAAATACTGAAGCTCCTTACTCTCCACGAATTCAAGGGTCTGGATTGATGCAAATACAAAATGCAATTAAAACACCTATACTCGTAACGAGAGAAAAAACTTCTCTAGAACAAGCAGGATCAGTTGCATTAAAAGAGATTAATGGGAATAAAGTCAATTTCAAATTGAATATAGAGGCACTTCAAAATAATAAAGTAAAAGGAAAAGATAAAGAAGATTTCGAATACAAAGTTTATGTAGATGTACTAACAGACGGCAAAGAAAAGAAAGAATTTGACTTAGACAATGATGGTACATTGGATTCAAAAGAGTATTTAACGTTAAAAAGTGAGCGAATACTGGGTGCTTTAGCTTCTGTGAATGGAGAAAAAGTATCTAACTCTCAAGGAAAGATATTAAAAATTAAGACAGGACAAAACAAGAATCTCGATATTCAAGTTGAATTTCCTTCCAATTTAAAGAAGGGAATTTTTGTTGAGGGATATGTACGACTAGTTCCCACAGGTCAAAACGCAGATTTAGCTGTTCCAATTTCTGTACCATATATGGGCTACTACGGAAAATGGGATCAACCACATAATATTGACCCTGTGGCATGGGATAAAGATGCTTTCTTAGGTTACACAGCTCTTTGGAATGATGAACCAGGTTCAGAAGGTACATTCCCACTAGGTTATGATCCGAAAACAGGAACATTTAACAAAAGTCGAATGGTTATTTCTCCGAATGCTGCCTTTAAAAATGTTTTCTCAACTTTTACGACACTAAGAAACTTACAAAAAACTGAAATGTATGTTGAGAATAAAAATGGTGAAATGATTCAATATCTTGGTGACTTTAGTGAATACACTGGAAAGCCATGGAAATTCCGTAAAAATATTATGTCTTATCGTAACTATTTAAATGGTGGTTATTTGTGGGATGTAAAAGACCAAAATGCCCAAGTAGTCAAAGATGGTAATTATAATTATGTAATAAAAACAACACTAGATTATAAGGATGCTAAACCACAAGTTGTAAAACTACCAATTCAAGTAGATTCTGTTGCTCCAGTCGTTTCGGATATTAAAGTACAACCGAAAGATGGACAATATGAAATTTCTTTCAAAGCAGTAGACAATGAAAAAGGTAGTGGATTTAAAGTCGGAATTATTTGGTATAACGGTAAATATAAGTCATTACAGATTGGACAGACATCAATCCTTGTGAATGAAGAACCAAAAAGCGTCGTCGTACTGGGCTCTGATTATGCATATAATCATGGATATTCAGTGTGGGGAGACCCTTCATATATTAATGAAGAAATGCTAGTTAGCTACTTTAGTGTATGGCCAAATGAAGATATTAGTGCAAGTATACCTGCTGGAATCGATGGATTTGCTAATAACAATGTAAATTGGACAATCACTATAAAAGATATAAATGGAAAAGTAATTGATTCTTTTGTAGTTGAAAATGAAAACGAAATCCATATAAAGTGGACCCCTGAATTAGATGTTCCAAATGGTAAATATTTTGTTTCAGCAGACGTTGTAAATAAACAAGGCTTTAAAGTAACGACAACCCCACAAACTGTTACTGTATTACAAAAATAGTAATAAAAAATGCCTTTCTCATATTCCATGGGCTGGCATTTTTTATTTAGTTATATTATTCTCTAATAAAATTTAATTCTTACTTATTCTAATATCACATAGATTAATAGATCGAATTAATTCACTTAGGCCATTACAGAAACCAGATAGTTCATTCGAATTTTTTTGATAATTTCCATACATTCTAGCAATTTTCCTCTTACCATTTGGTTTAAAATGGGATAACAATAAAACAGCTTTATGGGAATTGAATCAGAGACATTTAAAACTTATTAATAATTAAAAAAGTATTCAAATTTAGATAATCGTAATTGAACTAACGAGAGCGTTAGTTCAATTACGTTCGACTGTTTCGGCGGTCTTTTTTCTTATTCGACTAACCTGACCTGTAATAGAGCAGTCACTGGAAGTAAGTATTATCAGTTAGTCAATTGATTTTTCAAAAAGATACCAATGGGATAAAAAGATCTGCGTAAAAATGTATGTAAATTCAGATAGTAAGAAATAATGTATGTAGATTTAAATAGCAAGAAATAATAGGTGGTGTATTAAAATGGGTTTCTTATCCAAATTATTAGGAAATGGAAATTCATCTGACTAAGGAGACAGAAAAAATGACAAACGTAAAATTAGCAGTAATTTATTACAGCATGGGTGGAACAAATTATCAATTATCAAAATGGGCGGAAGAGGGGGCAAAAGAAGCAGGTGCTGAAGTAAAAATATTAAAAGTGCCTGAACTTGCACCACAATCTGTTATTGAAGGAAATGAAGGTTGGAAGGCACATGTCGATGCAACAAGTCATGTACCTGAAGTAACTTTAAATGATTTAGAGTGGGCAGATGCAATTATATTCAGTGTACCTACTCGATTTGGAAACATGCCAGCACAAATGAAACAATTCCTTGATACAACTGGGGGACTTTGGTTTGGTGGAAAACTTGTAAATAAGGTTGTCAGTGCGATGACCTCAGCACAAAACCCTCACGGTGGACAAGAAGCAACAATCTTATCTCTTTACACTACTATGTATCATTGGGGAGCGATAGTAGCAGCTCCTGGATATACAGATCCTGTCACATTTGGAGCTGGAGGTAATCCATATGGAACGAGTGTTACAGTTGGACAAAATGGAAAAATGATCGAAGATGTAGAAGCAGCTGTTAAACATCAGGCAAAACGTACCGTTACAGTGGCTGAATGGGTGAAAAAAGCAGATCAATAATGATGATAAGCTAATCAACAATTAGTTGGTTAGCTCTTTTTTTTTACAAACATTTAAGAATTAAAAGAAGTGATTAAATGGAATGTGATTAAAACTTATGTTGTAATTTATAATGTTTAATTCCGATTTGCTTATTGAACTGATATGAACGAAACTGTCAAACCACTACCCCAAAATTATACTTAAAGTAGGTTTCATTACGTCTATAGCCTGTCGTCTCATTGTTTACATGACCTAATAAACTTTGAATAACTTCAAGAGGAGCACCATTATCCATTAAATGAGTTGCATAACTGTGTCTAAGTTGATGTGGGGAAATTTCTTTATTATACTCTAAACGTAAAGAAACATTTTTAATGATATATCGTGTTTGTGCGATACTTAATCTGTGAGGGGCTCTTTCTGTTACAAATAATGCGACATCTTCATCTTTTCGCTCAATTAAATACCTGTTTATCCAAATTTCAGTACGAATATTGAAGTAAACTTTTCTTTCATTATCACCTTTCCCTCGTACAACAACGGAGTTATTAGACCAATTTATATCTATTCAAATTATTAACACAATTTCACCTATCTTACATCCTGATGAATACATAAATTCAATTATTGCATGTTCTTTTGCAGTTTGAATGCTTCGCGAAGGTGTTCAATTTCTTTTTCAGTTAAAAATTTAGGGATTCGAATTTCTGACTTCGGTTCTTTTAGTTTTGAGGAAGGATTTCTTTGGATTGTACCTTCTTCATGCGCCCACCGAAAAAAAGAATTAATAAAACGTACGCGATGTGCCAGACTTGCAGGCTTTAAGGTAGCACCTACCCTAAGGATAGCAAATCAGGTGTTCCAAAATTTAATACGAATATAAAAGTGCCAGCGTATATAACCCAGTTAAATTCCCAAGTCAGCAATAAAGGATTACCTGTTTCACAGGGGATGGAAACTAACAAAGACGCCTTTTAATCTAGAAAATACTTAATCGTTTAACATAATTAACGAACACTTATTAAACCGCAATTTTGAATTTAGAATCCTTTATCTGTCAAACTCCTTTTAAAAAGTGTATTGCTGATTATACAATGTTTTTATTTTTAAGTATGCTATAATCTTTCAAAAGGAGGTACTAGCGTGGCAAGACATAAGGAATATGATGAAAAAGAAGTTTTACAAAAAGCAACGGAACTATTTAGGTATCAAGGTTACGAAAAAACCTCATTGCAAGATCTTGTTTCTCATATGGGGATTCACCGAAGAAGTTTATATGATACATTTGGTGACAAACATACACTATTTATTAAAGCATTGGAACATTATGATCACAAAATGAAGAAAAAAATGGATATACAAGTTAAGAATTCATCAACTGTGAAAGATGCTATTAGAAGTATATTAGAAATGGCCGTATACCAAGATAACGAAAAATCGGTTGGTTGTTTGACTATTAATAGTGCAGTTGAGTTGACTTTACATGATCAAGAAGTAGCAGAAAAAATTGAACAAAATTTTTCTAAAACAGAAAAAATTATACTTGAATTACTATTACGTGGACAAGATTCAGGAGAAATTCCTAAACACCATGATATAGAAAAACTATCTCAGTTTATTCATAATTCTTTTGTAGGTTTACGAGTATTAGTCAAAACAACTAACGATAAAAATAAACTTAAAAATATTATTGATACGACACTCTCTATATTAGATTAGGACCGTATTTCTATTTTTATAGTGAATGAAAATAGTTAACTAAAGACAGTAAAGACAGTTAACTTCTTTTGTTGCTATTTATTTTAATAATCATTTGAGAACAAACGGTAAAAAATTCTTTACCTTTCGTTCTTGATATGTTATAAATATAAACGTCGAAGGAAGTTAATAATTGCATTGATGAATAGCCAATAAACAATTAATAGTATCTGAAACTAATATAAATAGCTTTTATGTATTGAGTTTCGAAAACAAGCGTTAATTAAAATACAATTATCGGAGCATGAATCCAGCCTGAAATTTTTATATTAATTGATTTAGACTGCGATTCTTTACAGATCGTGATATTCCCGAAACGTGAGTATATCCTTTTGGATAATCACGGAGTTATGGAGGTTTGCATATTTAAGAATGAGTATTCTCAAAAGATGAACGAATGGCATATAGAGTAAGCAAATTGTTAATAATGTTATAAAAGATAAGAATTAAATTTTAAGTATTAGAGAGAGGAAAATGAATGTGAAAAGAATGTTATTAGTTATATTATTGATGTCTTGTGGAGCAACTTTTGTAACTCCATTATTTCCGCTGTATAGCGAATATTATCAATTAAACAGTTTGCAAATTACGATTTTGTTTGCTATCTATGCTGCATTCCTGTTACCGACTCTACTTGTTGTGGGGGCAAAAGGAAGTGCTTGGGGACTGAAAAAAGTTCTTAGCATTAGTATTTTGATTTCAATAGTTTCAACTTTGCTCATGATTGGTAGTACAGAAGCTTGGATGATATATGTTGGAAGAAGTTTAGAGGGAATTGCGTATGGTTCGTTTACTGGTACGTCTGTGGCTTTTCTAATTAGACAATCAGATCCAAAAAAAATTGGTAAAGCTATTAAATATTCTGGAGTTACTGTACTTGTTGGCTTTGGACTTGGACCAGCAATTGCGGCTTTCATGTTACAATATTTACCTATTCAACCACTTAGATTACCTTTTTGGATATTAATTGGATTATTAATTATCTCGATTTTCATACTAGAATCTCTACCAAAGGATGTAGTTTCAAAAGAACAAAAGCTTGCAAAACATAAGATATCACTTGGGGTTCCAAAAAAAATACGTTCTCACTTTTGGTCGATGTCTGGACTTTCTATTTTTACAGTATTTACGATCCAAGGAACAGCACTTGCTCTAATTCCTACTTTCGTGAAAAATGTTATTCAAACATCTAATTTATTTATTTCTGGTTTGATCTTTTTAATTCTATTAGGTGGTGGTGCATTCGCACAGTTTATTCCTAGACCTACTCAACCTGTTACACGTATTAGATGGGGGATCTTGCTTTTAGCTATTGGTTCTTGGTTGATTGTTATATCTGGTTTTATAGCAAGTTTACCATTATTATGGATCAGTATATTCATACAAGCACTTGGTGGTGGGTGGACTTTCCAAAATGCACTATTTTTTGCAGGGCAACTGCCTGAGCCTGAAGCGAAACCACGTGTGATTTCGGCTTTCTGGATGTG
This sequence comes from Bacillus sp. AFS088145, assembly GCF_002564465.1. Taxonomy (GTDB): domain Bacteria; phylum Bacillota; class Bacilli; order Bacillales; family Bacillaceae_G; genus Gottfriedia. Next base: position 72,624 of record NZ_NUUX01000004.1, read on the forward strand.
TGCGTATATAGGGTTTATTGTGCCTCCAGTTTTTGTTGGAGCACTTACTCAATTTTTCAATTTAAACATTTCTCTTGTCGTGCTAAATCTGTTTTCTTCCTTGATTGTCGTTTATGTATTGTTGTATTCAGTTAGATTTAAACAAGTCACTTCCAGTTAAACGTGAGACATATAGTACAACAGTTCCAAATAAAGGAGCTTCAAGATGATATGTAATAATGAACGGAGAGGGGGAATGCAAACAAACCATTAATTTTTATTTGGATAATTGAGAATGAACGTTCTCAATCGGGGTCTTCAGCTATTAGTTACGATTAAAGCAACTGCAAATATGGTTTTATAGATAGGAGAATCTCCTCTATGATTTCGCGATCAATGGAAAAGTTGCGCATACAATGGAAAACTTTGAGGGATTCTATTAAAAAGCATCAAATTAAAATATGTTATTGATCGACCGTCAAGTTTTTTCATCAAAGCGGAGGATCAGATCTGATTAATAAAAAAGATAATCACCGTCATGAGTTTAATCATAAAAATAAGATTTTATAAAAAGGGGAGTAACAATATGTATGAACGATTTTTGGTTCCAGTTGACGGATCCGAACACTCTAAACATGCATTGAAATCGGCAAAAAAGTTGGCGCAAAACATGGGGATAAATGCCCGTATAACGCTTCTTAATATCATTCCTAGTAACAATATCAACAATATCAATACATTTGCTTACGGAGTGGATATTGAACAATTGCAAGTAGAGGAAGTTAGGAGGATTTTAGATGAATCCGCACAAGTCCTTTCAGGATCATCTATTCAATATGATAGCGAATACCATATAGGAGATCCTGCAGAAATGATATGCAAGAAGGCAAAAGAGGGAGATTACGATCTTATCGTAATGGGTAGCAGGGGACTTAGCCTCTTTTCAGAACTGCTCTTGGGAAGTGTAAGCCATAAAGTTGTCCAGCATGCGAATTGTGCTGTAATGATTGTAAAGTAAATAAGAGGTGATCGTTACCCCAAGTACTAAGAGAAAAAGTACAAGAAGTAAGCCAGGTTTTATTATAGAGTTTTTAAATGGTAAATTAATTAAGCAAGCTAAATCGTATGGATATGATTAGTGTTATTATGGTTTTTTGTTAGAACAATATCCTTACTGTAAGGAAGGTATATAAGTGGATTTTCAAATAACTGATTCTGCAAAGGAAGTATTGTGCAATAAAATGGATGAAAATCAATTTATTCAATTGTCATTTGATCGTGGAAGCTGTGACATAGTAAATAATATTTACGAAATGAAAGTTATTAACAAAAGACCAAATGACGCATATGAAAAAATTTTAACAGTAAATAACATTGAATTTCTAGTTAATAATGACTTTGAAGAAGTGTATCATAATCAATTAGTAATAGATTATTCAAACGGATCATTTATCTTTAAAAATAAAAACCAAATATTTAATAATAAAATAGGCCTTAGATATGTTTAGTATTAAACACGCGCCATAGGTAGTCATTAAATATTAAGGTTGAAAAAAAGTTGAAGAGGTAAAACCTGGAAGGTGATTTAGCATCCTAATGGAGAGGGTAAGTCCCACTCTCTGGATTAAAATATCTTGTTGGTAAAACAATGGATTATGTCAATAAGAATGCTTTTCAAGGTACCGTTTTAGCCCATGTAGATGGAAATGTTCCAAATCTATCTGTAGAGTTCTTGGTAAACCTGGTTATGAAGCTGAAAAAGCTGAATTACTAAAACGTATTAATAAATAAAAGCATCATAAAAGCACCTTTATCCAACTGATTATAGAATAAAGTGAACCCTCTAAGTGGGACACAAGAAAAAACACCTTTTATGTCGTATAGTTAAACTATATTTCATAAAGGGTGTATTTTTTATGGGGATGATTCAGATATTAAGTGGAAAGCTGTAAAAATGAATGAGGATGGCTTTACGAATAAAGAGATTATGGAAACGTTAGGAATAAAAAATGTTTCACAAATTAAAAGATGTATGAGGTGGTACCGAGCCGGGGATATACATCGATTTAATCAGCCAGTTGGTAAATAATATACTTTTAATAAAGGTATAGAAGAACTTTCGGAAATTGAAGCACTTAAATTAAAAGTTAAACAACTTGAGATGCAGAATGAAATACTGGGAAAGTTAAAAGGGATATCAAAAAATTAACGAAAACAGGTATTGTAAAGGTATTAGAAGCACTTTAAGTAAGAAACCCAATTCGAGAAATGTTAAAGTTTCTTGGGTTCCCAAAAAGTAATTATTACCGTTGGAAAAGACAAAAGTGACAATACTTAAGGATGAAACGAAATACAGTGGATTGGGTAGTTTAATAACATTAAATTGTGTCAATCAATTTACATGATGCCAAATTCTAGATTTGGGATTGTCTTAATAAATTTGAATTCCTTAATTAGGATATCAATAAAGATAGATGGAAATAATAGGTAGAGAAAAATGAAAATTTACACAAAAGGAGAAAATAACAAATGAATCAACAACCATTATTTACATCTACAGCAACTGCTGCTGGAGGAAGACAAGGCAGAGTTGAATCGAGTGATGGAAAGATAAAATTTGATCTCGCAATGCCAGGAAGTCCAAGAGCAAAAGAGTTACCAAACGCTACCAACCCGGAATTAGCTCAATGTTGAGGAACACAGGAAAACTATATAGGAATTTAGAGTATATATATATTCCAAATGTATCATTTCAAGCTTTATTCAGTGTGTCTAACACTAATTTTAAATTGTTCCTTTCGCTTACTTGATAAGCTATAACCTCGTTATTGTAAAGATCCATTCCTAAACATATTGAACTAACTGGCGCGTTAGCTCAACAACGATGGACTAAAAATAGAATTAAATTACATGCGTATTCTTGGAATGAAAATGCTAAAAGATTATACGAAAGATGACATTTGCAATCCCTCCTTTCCTAAGCACTATTGTTTTCCTATTCATAAAATATTATCATTCAACGTGCTTCAAATAGGTCAATATAAGCATAATTCTACACTTTTAAGGAAAACGTAATAAAAAAATGAATGGAGGAAATCCAAATGAGCACTGAAAATCCTAATGACAGTTATCCATTTCCAATTTCAGGAGTAGATTTAGATTCTAAGAACAGTGTGAAATTAAATGAGGATACATATGAAGTGTATGTAAATGATGAGCTTGTCGGACATAAAACATTAAAGAGCGCTGGAGAAAAGCTTTCTGATATTGAGGACTTTTTAAGTCATCAAGGAATTAATGATTTTTCTTCTGCAGTGAGAGGTGACCATTACTTAATTCATACTAGTGGAGACTTCGAACATTTGAAAAATGCATTATCCGTGTATTTTGAAAATCGATAGTAAGCAATTTGTTAAGCGAATTCTTTATAATATAATTTGAAGCCCCTTAAAGTAGATTTTTTAAGTAATCTACTTTAAGGGGTTTTTTATTTAACTATAAAAGGATAAGTTACTAAACATTCTTATAGATAGCATGAGTTATTGCATACCGTTAATATAATAAGAATATCTTGTGACTAAACTTTCTTGATTGGAGTGAAACGATATGCTTGAAGTGAAAGGACTGGCTTCTTTTTCACCTTTAGGACATTTAAATGAGTTTCGAAAAGACCCTCTTCTATTTTTAAGTGATCTTTATAATAATTATGAAACGATTGTCTCTTTTCGACTTGCTCATCGTAGGATTCATTTGCTGTTAGAGCCAGACCTTATTAGAGAGGTATTAGTGACTAAGCAAAATTCTTTTCATAAATCAAGGCCATTTCAAGAAATGAAAACCTTGCTTGAGAAGAGGGGAAAAGAGTAAAAAATTCGTTACTATTAAATGAAGAAACTTTATTAAAACTACTTGAAACACATCCGCATCTTGCATTATCAATTATTGAAAAAGGATATGGGAATATAAATGAATAAAGCTATCCATCACTTTGAGACGGACAGCTTTTTTTTTGAATTCAATTATTTTAAAAACGATTCAATTGCTTTTTTCTTTTGTTCTAAATTTATATGTGTATATATTCCTGTTGTTGATAAACTAGAATGCCCTAATAATTCTTGTAATGTTTTTAAATCCACTTTTTCGTTACCTTGTAAGAGTAAAGTGGCAAATGTATGACGTAGGTGATGCAATGAAAAACGTTGAGCGGGTAAACCAGCTTTACTGATTAATTGCTTAAATATTAAATGCAAGGATCTTGCATTCAACTCCTTAATTAACTTACTCTTAAAAACTGGTTCTGACGAATGTGTATGTTCGATAAAAAGATTACTTTTAAACTTATGAAATAAAGTTATTATAATTGAGTGAAGAGGGAGAAGACGTTCCTTATTTCCTTTACCATGGATTAATATTGTTTTGTTTTCAAAATCCAATTGTTCCCAAGTTAAACTAACAAGTTCTGATCTCCTCATACCTGTTGTTGCCAATAACTTAAACATAACTTCATTCCGCAGCGAATAAGGATGATTATCGTGTTCTAAAAAATTAAAGAACAATTGAAGTTCACTTAATTTCATATAATTAGGTAATTTCATATCCGATTTAGGAGAGTCAACTCCAGCCATAAAATCAAAGTTTATGAAATGATCTTTGACACAGTATTTACTAAATGACTTTAGACAGGAAATGCGGCGTTGTAGTGTTCTAGGTTTAATATTATTGTGTATGACTTGGTCCTGTATAAAACGACGAACAATAGAGCTTGAAATATCCGAAAGAACAAGTGATCGACTATGATTTTTTAAAAACTGAACAAAACAATGCAAATCGTACTCATATGAGATAAAAGTATTGTTTGATAAATTTCTCTCAATTTTAATGTAAGATAAAAACTCATCAACGGCATGTTGAATATTCATTTGCAAAATACCTTCTAATATTTTTGTTATAAGGATGCAACCGAGAATTATGTACCGAACCAAATAATTATTGGTATGACCTGAAAGATTATTGGTAATATCCGTTACTTATTGTGAAGGTGATACCGAGAACTGCCTAATAATGATGTACACCGACACAAATGTGTTTACTCTTAATTATCTAATTACGTTGGTATATCAAGGATAGGTAACATATTTATGTCGTTGATTTGCGACACAAATGTGTTTACTCGAGAAAAGTGCGACACAAATGTGTTTACTTGAAATACTGTTCTTTCTTTTCCAAAACGACACAAATGTGTTACTTCAGAAAATATTCCCCTAATTGAAATTGACATTCAAAAATTTAAATAAACACTATAGATATAAAATACACATTAAAATTTTAAAATATAAGTTATTAATAAATGTGCACTTTCAATTGAAAATAATATATAACAGTAAAGGATGATCCAACTATGAATCTTCCTTTTATTATTGAAAAGTAGGTTTTTGCATTTATTGAAGGACTTTGTCAAACTACACATTTTTATTAGCATTCTTCAAAAAATAGAGTCGTATTAGCTATTTAAAATAAATTTTTCAAAAACAGAAAGTAAGTAATAATAAAACTTTAATATAAAATAAGAAGAATTAAATAATCGAATTTTTATTTCTAAAAAATGGTATAATTTAGTAGATATATATTTTATTGAAGAAAGTAAGTGAGACATCTCTTATTACGGTGGACATGCTATCTTCAATATGAAAAAAGAATTAATAATACTAATCATTTTTTGAAATTATCGAATACTGTTTATCAATTAAATTTTTAAGAAAAATGGAGGGGGTAAGCGTGTCAAGAACAAGTATACCTGAAAAAGTGAAAATAAGATTATGGGGTAAGGCCGCTGGAAGGTGTCAGTACGAAGGTTGTAACACGCCTTTATGGTACGATTCAATTACCAAATCTGAATTTAATGCTGCATATATTGCACATATTGTCGCAGATAGTCCTGATGGACCAAGGGGAGATTCGGAACGATCAGTGCTTTTAAGTAAGGATATTGCAAATCTAATGCTATTGTGTGATGTCCATCATAGATTAATAGACCGTGATCAAGTAGAACAGCACCCAGAAGAGCTTCTTTTAAGAATGAAGAAAAAACACGAAGAAAAAATGGAATTGTTAACTTCATTAGTTGATGATAAAGAATCACAAGTCCTTCTTTACGGAGCAAATATTGGTTTAAATGGCTCGAAAATTAGTATGGAAAAAGCAATCTATGCTATGTTACCTGAAAGATATCCAACTGATAAGTTAGGGTTAGAATTAAGCTTTGGAAATAGTAAAATTAGAGATGATGAAGATTTATACTGGATGATTGAGAAAGAAAATTTAAAAAGACAATTTAATGATAAGGTACTGCCTCGCTTGGAAGCCGGTGTAAATCATTTGTCAGTCTTTGCATTAGCCCCGCAACCACTTTTGATAGAACTAGGTAGACTACTATCAGACATACAAGCCACGGAAGTATATCAATTACACCGTGAACCGTCAGATTGGAAGTGGCAAGAAAGTCCAGAAAATTTTGAATATCATATTCTTCATCCAGACAGAAAATTCGAAAAGGTTGCACTAAATATTTCATTAAGTGGAACAATCGATAAGAGTCGAATATTTGACGTAATTGGTAGTGATACATCAATTTGGACACTTACTATAGAAACTCCGTACAACGATTTCTTAAAAAGTAGGGAGCAATTAAAACAATTTAGGGAAATATTCAGGAAACTTATGGACCTTATAAAGGCAGAACACGGTCATCAAAATGAGATTCATTTATTCCCAGCAGCTCCTGCTTCGGTCGCAGTAGAAATTGGAAGAGTTTGGATGCCAAAAGCTGATTTACCATTAAATATATATGATGAGAATAATGGATTTTCACTTGTAATGAAAATTGAATAAGGAAGTGATTTTATTGAAAATAGAAAAGGAAGCTATATTAAAGTCCCTGGTAGAACAATTAGACTTACCTGATTCTGCGTATGAGAAAGCAAAGAAACGCTATGAGGATTTAGGTGAGTGGTTTAATCGAGATGATTCTCTACTTAAGAATAATGAAGTTCATATTTTTCCACAAGGTTCTTTTTTGTTAGGTACAGCATTACGTCCCGTTAATAAAGAGGAAGAGTATGATTTAGATCTTGCATGCAAATTAAGAAGTGGAGTAAATAATTTTACCCATACTCAAAAAGCAATAAAAGAACTTGTAGGAAAAGAACTTGAAGCGTATAGGACTGCTAGAGGGATAAAAGAAAATTTAGCCTCAAAACATCGTTGTTGGCGCCTTGAATATCATGATAGTATCAGTTTCCATTTGGATATTGTTCCTGCAATCCCCGCTGATGATATTCAAAAATCAATGCTTTTCGAAGCAATAAATAAGAATGGCACATCAGAATTTATTGCAGATAAAGCTTCAAATTCGGCAATGTTGATAACTGATGATCGAGATCCGAACTATAATGATATTGTAAGTAATTGGAACATTAGTAATCCGACAGGTTATGGGATATGGTTTACAGATAGGATGAATATTTTTGAGGGTCGTGCTTTATACGAGAAAGCATTAATTTCCGAAATTCCAAATTATGAGAGAAAAACGCCCCTACAAAGATGCATTCAACTTTTAAAAAGACATCGGGATATTATGTTTGGTGATAATGAATCCAAACCAATTTCAATTATTATTACCACGTTAGCTGCAAAAGCATATAGTGGAGAAACAAACATCTATACTGCTTTAAATAATATTTTAGAAAAAATGCCAAGACTGATTTATCCAAGAACTCCACGAGTTCCTAATCCTGTAAATCCTGAAGAAGATTTTGCAGATAGATGGGAAATGCCTGAATACAAACATTTAAAATTAGAACAAAATTTTAATATTTGGCTTCAACAAGCAAAATTGGATTTTAATGTTACAACTTCTATTACGGATCCAATACTCTTGAATGAAAACTTCAATAAAAAATATTCTGTATCTGTTGGTCAAGAGGAACTTAATAAGAATTTAGGGCTAGTAGGGATGAATATAGGATCCTCAAATATAAATAAACCAAAAATGCATAATATTCATGATCCAGCTAGACCTTGGAAAATATAATTTCAGGAGATACGAAATAAAATGAAATTACATGGTGCCATTGAGTTTCTTAAAGATTATCCAGAGATGTCATTTAGTCCATTTAAAGAGGGACAACTAACTTTAAAAGGAACTTTTAGTTTTATTGCAAAATATGATAATGGACCAGTTATAGAAGATAGTTATAAAATAGAAATCATGGTCCCTGAAACATTTCCATTTGATCTACCATTGGTTACTGAATTAGAAAAAAAAATACCTAGGGATCTTAAACACCATATTAATCCAGATGATTCTTTGTGCATAGGATCACCTTTAAGAGTTATTATGAAGCTTTATGATTCTCCAACTTTAAACACATACGCAGAAAGGTGCCTGGTTCCTTATTTATATGCTATATCACACAAGCTAATTTATGGTGGGGCATTTGTTTTCGGTGAGTTAGAACATGGAGTTGATGGGATTTTTTATGATTACTGTGACATTTTTGGTTTAACTAAACCTAAGCAATTAATTGGTGCACTACTCGTCCTTTCTAAGAAAAAAAGAGATGCAAATAAAAATCAATGTCCTTGCAATTGTGGGAATAGACTAGGAATTTGTAAATTTAACATTAAGATTAATAAATTACGAAAAGTAGCTCCAAGATCATTTTATCGAAAACAGTATGAAATACTTACATATTAACATGAAGTGAAATGAACACTTTACTTTATAGTAAAGAAATCGATGTATTTGGCAAAACTTATTTTTAAAGGACTTGTTAAAAAAACAGTTTATGTAGTTGCTAGTTCTCAACCTTCTACGAAGAGAGGATGACCACGCGGGGGCATCCTCTTACTCGTCTTACGGTTAGAGCTGATTTACGTAAGGATCACATTTGAGCACGACCTCATCGGTTCAAGCTAGGCGTCTTCGACTGTTTTAATAGTGATGGCGATTTGATTAGTATATGGGATCCATTGTGGTTCGTGCCCGACACAAGTGACAAAACAACCGGTTGCTGCACCTATGACTGTAGGAATGGCATCGGATAGCCCCGCCATCGTGGCAGGAGTGAGGAACGGTGCGATGACTGCTATAGTAGCGTCTTTGGCGTGTTGCATACAATGATCGAGGGTGCGCTGGATTGGATTCGCAATCTCCTCAGGCACTATTAATTCAAAATTAATTTTTACTTGAATTAATATGAATAATTAAAATTATAATAATGGGAGAATCTTAATGAGTGGATTTAACAAACTTAGGTGGGAGTATTTAAAAGAACTAAAAGAAGCTTTAGATATGGGGATTCCATTGGAATCAATGGACAATACAAATTTAATTAATATGTTTAAACAACAAATTGATAGATATAGAGCTGCTAAAGAATTATGTTCAACAATTGAACGGATAAAAGAAGGATTTGAACAGGATTTTAAGAAATTTGAAAATGAATTATTTTGGGAATTACTTGATAAAAATGCATTTGGGGATCATATTTTATAACCAGATTCTTTTATGCACTTGTCTTAATTCCTAGTTAAAATCCCAATAATATTGATAGTGATGATAAAACTAGAAATATCTTGTTGAGCTATAAAGCCATTGTTAGCAATCTATAACCACAATAATCGGCGTGCTTTACAACAGTGAATGAAAATCTATTCGAAGTTTCTATTCTGGTACAGATTTTGATCAGGTCAACTGTAATCAATTGGCTATTAAGTTAAACCCTACTCATTTAAATAATTGAGCAGGGTTTTCTTAAGTATTGTCATTTATCTATTTTAGAAGAAAGTTATATACATGGTGGTGCGTATCCATGTATTAGGTGCTGTGGATTTAGTGGAAGTAGGCAGTATTATTTAAAATTAATATCATATTTACTACTAAAAGAAACTAATTCATATGGCGTAGAGGTATTTGGCTATACGAGTTGGGGCTGTATTGATATAAAAACTACAACAAGCCAAATGTAGAAACGACTTGGATATTTTATTTGATCATTCAACTATATCCATGATGGATCGACTTGATAAAACACCTTTTCTTGGAAAGAAGATATTGTTGATTGGTTTGGAAGGGAGAATAAACGATTTTAGACAACTACTGGATAAAGGACGAGAGATTGATTTTACACATTTAAGTGGCGATGAGCAAAAGCAATTTATAAAACATGAAATAAAGATGGTTGGTTTGCTACTTTTCCAACGACACAAATCTGTTTACTCTTAATTATCTAAAAACGTTGGTATACAGAAAGTAGGAAACATACTTTGATTTGAAGTTTTATTTAATAAATAATTTTTAGGAGAAAGAAACAACATCCGAAGATTTAGGATTCCAAAAGGGAATTAAATTTCTAAATTTCAGAAAGAAAAATGCATTTTTTAACGAAGGTTATGTAATCAATGAAATACTGATGGATGCAGAGTTTGTACCAACAATTGAAATTAGTGAAGAAGATGTGAGCGGCCAATGAATGGCTTTTTTTTGTGAAAAATAAAATTATTAGATTTTTTAAAAATTTCTATTTATTTATAATCATCTCCATGTTATGATGGTCACATAAAAAAGTAATGTCACATGACATGCGTGATTGTGTTAGTAACTAAGTGACCAAAAGGAGAGGATTTGTAATGGAAATCATAGATAAGACATCAATACCTAAAGAGACTCACCCTGGTACAGTGAATATTGGTGGCTGGGGAATTAAATGTGCTGTATTAGAAAATAAAAAAAGGATCATTACTCAAGGTGGACTTTTTGATGCGTTCGGTAGACCAAGAAAAGGTGAAAAAAGGATCGATGGTCTTCCTTCAATTATCGGTGCCAATAATTTATCAGAATTTGTTTCAGATGAATTAAGAGAACAAGTTCAACCAATTAAGTACGTTACTAAAAGAGGGAGAGTAAGCGAAGGGTATGATGCAGAAGTAATCGCTTCAATTTGTTATCTTTACATAGATGCAGATGATAAAGGTAAGCTCAAAACAAATCAACATCACATTTTGGAGAAGGCCAAAATTTTAATACGTGCTCTTGCAGTAACAGGGATAAATGCTTTAATTGATGAAGCAACTGGCTATCAGAAATTTCGTGACGATAATGAATTAGAAAAAATATTTGAAAAGTATTTAGGAAAAGAATTATCAAAGCTTCAGAAACTTTTTCCTGAAGAATTTTATGAAGAAGCATTTCGTCTTTATGGTTTTGAATATACAGGAAAAACTCAGCGCCCTATGCAAATAGGAAATTTTACTAAGAAGTATGTATATGATTCACTTCCTCTAGGTGTTGTTGAAAAGTTAAAAGATGTAAAACTAAAACATGAATCAAATCGAAGTAGTAATATGTGGAGGTATTTATCAGAAGATTTTGGTGTGCAAGCACTCAAAACCCAACTCGACAGAGTAACTACTACAATGCAACTTTCAGATGACCTAGCCATGTTCAAGAAAAATTATCAAAGAGCATTTGCTAAAGAAATAGCAGCTAGAGCTGAACAAGAAAAAATTAAAGAGTACAAAGACACATTGTTACCGATTGAATAGGAAAGGCAGCCGTCTTGAAAACAGAGCGGTGTACAAATTGAGGTTATTTTGGTGAAATACATAAACTTCGAAACTTAATGTATTTTACAGATAAAGGGCGTAAGAAAACTATCTGGTTAAAAGAACGGGAAAGCTATGCACTTCTTGTCTGTACGACAAAAAAGAAAAATTAAAATTAGGAATTAAAGATTAGTCTTTATTAAGGGCCAATGAATGGCTCTTTTTTGTGAAAAAATGTAGAAATGGTAGGTGTTTTATAATGATATACAGTGTTTATTTTCATATTAACAAAACTAACAATAAAAAATACTGTGGTTTTACGAATGATCCAGTCAGAAGATTTAGAGGTAATGGTATAGAATATAAACCCGACAGGACTGAAAATCAAAATAGACCTTTTTGGAACGCAATTTGTAAGTACAGTTGGGATGAGTTTGAACATGTTATTGTTAAAGAAAATTTAAGTTTTGAAGAAGCTTGCGAATTAGTGAAACATTATATAAAAACCCTTAGGCTGCAAGAAAAAGAATTTGGTTACAACATTGCTGAAGGTGGAAATGGTGGGAGGATCTATCAGGAACACCCTAAAGGAATGAAGGGGAAGTCGCAAACTGAAAATCAAATTAATGCAATGCGCGAATTAAGAAAAAACTTTAATCCAATGGAAGGTATTAGATGGGATGTAGATATGCCACATCCAAGAGGTTTTAAAGGAAGAAAGCAGAGTGAACATCAAAAGCTTGTAGCAAGTCAAACTCATACGGGTAAGATAGTTACAGAAGAAATTAGAAAGAAACTATCTGAAGCTTTACAGGGAAGAGTGTTTTCCGAGGAAACTAGAAAGAAAATGTCGGATTCATTAAAAGGAACCCGAACAGGTGTAGATAATCCTTTTGCTAGAAAAGTAATTGTTCGACAAAATGGAACCAATGTCATTTACAATACAGTAAAAGAGGTAAAGGAAAGTTTGGGCATTTCATCACTTTTATTTTATAAGTTAGTTAAAAGTGGAGAAGAATACGAAGCGAAAGGTAATGCCAAATTCAGATACGCACACCTAAATGGAACTTCTATTAGGTATTTGGATTAATCTTGTGAAATATACCCATTGATTTTCCGCTCTAAACTGCTTAATTTATCCGTATAAATATGGCGACTGAAGACAAGTTAGCTGCCCCAGCTATTTGTTCACATTTAAAGCTAACTGGATCCCTGATCAAAACGGTAATTTGTGCGTGATTTAAAATAGAAATTGCAGATTGGCGAATCGTTAGGCTCATCAACTCGGTTGTTTTTCAATTTCTGGACACAATCAGACAGACGTTGTGTCAGTATATAAGCGTGTGTGATTAGCTCATATTACGTGACTTATTAAGGCGGCCGGTCCAACGTATTATACGAAAAAATGATTTTTCTACAAAAATCCTGGTCGATATATAACGATCAGGATTTTCGATTTGTGTCTATTTTTAACTGCAGCTCATTTTGGCGTTAACGATTATTAATTTATTTGAAGGTTTTTACCAATATCGGTAGAATTCTTGACGGGAATTTACCTTCAGCCACTCGCTTTTTAACCTTTTCTAGTTCCTCCATGCGCGGTTTACATCGAAAATCCGAATTTCGTTCTATCTTAAATGCTTGAAGAACTTTAAGTATAAAAATAGCATTGATAAAACAATGCTATTTTTTATTAGTAAATGAACTTAACAATTCTATTAACTTTGAGATATCTACACTACTTGTAAATTCTTGGTTAGCTTGGTTTGACGCATTATTTTGAACTGGTTCATCATTTTTATTGCCAAAAAATTGTTCTGCCATTTTAGCCAGAATGTCTTTTCGTTGATCATCATCTAATTCAACAAGATAAGGACTTAATGTCGTGAGCTCCAGTTCCATTCTTCTATATCTTCTCTCGGCATCTAAATGAACTTTAGCTTGCCTTGAAGCATATCCAGCAACTGTTGCTAATGTTGCTGCAATTGAAATTCTTTTTACAATTGCAGTCCAAATTGACAAATCTCCAATTGGAACAAAGAAACTATAGATAGATGCTCCCACTAGTAAAATCATCGCTATCATGGTTACCCATCGCCAAAATTTTAGTGATGACTTTTCTTGATCAGCTACTTGTTTATAGCCACCAGCCATACTAGTATTTGAAATAATATTTAGTAATTTTGCTGCTTTAATTTTATATTCCTCAAGAAGTTGAAGAGATACTTCTCCTTGATTATGATAATTTTCCTGTAAATCATTTCCTTTTTTATTTAAAGATATTAAAAAACTTTGTAATTTCGTATCAGTGGTTTCAAGTAAATCTTGAAAATTTGCATTCCAATCCTTTTCAGTTAGTTCAAAGCTACTTTTTCTTTGATCTTCTGATTGAGTAAACTTATTTCTTCTAGAATCTTCAGCGCTAGAAAATTGCTGTTGAAAATCAGAAATTGCAGTATCTAATCGAGCTTTTTGATTTTCTACTGTTACAGCTACTTCACTAAAACCTTGTTCCAATTCAGATTTTGCTGCCTCTAATTTATTATATTCATCCTCCATATGTCGTAAATGCTGAGCAGCTGAACGACGAAAAGAAATTACAGAGTCTTTGATTCCATCAACATCTTGAGGGAAAATAGTTGTAGTAACGCTTGTCATACTGGTTATGTAGCTGTCTAAATGATTATTTGCTGTATGCAAATGTGTTATATTATGTTCATTTCTGAAATAATTCAGATATGTAAAAATATTATTTAAGCAATTAGTATCGAGAGTGTCTAAATACCCTATGTAAACAAGATTCGGATCGCAATTACCTAGTATTCCTTTCAAGTGAAACAATACTTGTTTGATTCTTTCTAGTTCAATAATAATATTTGAATCATTTTCTTTTTTTTCTAACAAACTTTCCACTAAATTAATATTAGTTTGAAGGCTATTATGAAGAGTGTGATTTTCAAATCGATCAATAAACCTTGTCATTTTCTTCCCCCTTTTGCTTTACAAATAAATATTATACTACTAATTATTTATTCTTTCATTTGGAAATTTTCATTTTCATCATAGTGCACCACTAAAATGGATCAATGTCATACTGTAGTACTAAAAGGGTCTAATGTAGTGATAAATAAATAGACATGTTCTCCTTATTTTCTAGTAAAGGTGAATAAATTGAACAATGAATCGTCAAACCAACATCAGGTGCAAGAAAAACCATTCAATATCAAATTGTTCACAAAAGACCAAATTTTTGCATTAACAGACGAGCAAATCCAGCAGTTAAAATTTAGTGAACTGATTTGGACCAAGAAACCTCCCCCTGAAGAATTCGATGTTTATTTGGGAGCAGAAATTTGAAAAGCTTAAATAAGCGATTAAACAATCAGGCGAATGAGTTAGAACAACAATGGAGCAATTAAAAAATTCGAGATTCCTAAGCTGAACCTATCCATATCAAAGGAATCGATCCAACTCTTTCAATCACTACAAACATCCTTTGACCAATTAGCAAAAGCGATTTCGTCTGTGATTCCTCCGGCTGAAGAATGGAAAGAAAAAGCCAAAAGAGCAGTTGATTCCGAGTTTGATTTATTTCAGATTGAAAAAGAGTTGATGGAACAAATTCAATTGCATTATCGGATGCGAGGTAATAAAGAATGAGATCAAGATGGAATTGAAATACTATCAGAAATGATAGGTTACAATAAAGCTCTTTCATTTATTTCAAAAGTAATTAGTTTAACTGAAGCTGAGATTATATTACTAATCCAAAAATAAGATTGATGATTTAATAAATTTAAATTAGGGGAATCTGATATCTGCACGATTGACATATAGGGTGTTGATGATGACGTATGCTACGAATATGTAAATGAGGACTTTTGTTCAATATGATATTCACATTCATTAGCTGAACAACAAGATCGTCTGTATAGTCGAATTTTTTTAAAGAGAATTTCCTATTCGAGTAATTTTAATTTTAGTCCATCCAGGAAGACACTCAAATTGTTTTTTTACTAATCATATTAAATCAGAGTCACATTTTTCGTTAATCTAACAAAGATATTGATCATTTTAATACTATTCCCAGCATAACCAAATCCTCATCTATTGGTACTTCTTCTATTGTTTTAAGTAATTCCTCAGGTTGCTTATTTCCTTGTGAAATAAACTTAATTTTTTTCTCTTCTTACAACAAATTGATTTTTGAAGGAATCATGTTTAGCACCATTATATCGATCATCAATGTATATCCAGACGGCATGAGTCTACCATGGAAATAACGATTTAAACTTCCATTCAAGGTTATAAATCTTAGATTAATGGGTGTCTAACGCAAGTGATTGTGTGTCTGTACTTAAAGTACAAATGAAAGAAATGAATCTGTGATAATTTTCTCAGGTTTTAATAATTGCTAGATTATTGTATAGAAGGTGGACATATACTGAACCATAACGAATAACAAGGGGGAACCAATGGTAAAAGTGTAAAAAGGTACATCACTTCAAATTAGACCAAATATAATTAAAACGTAATGAATAACAATAGCATTTGACGATAATACTGAATTTATTGTAATGGTTGCTAGAGTCAAATAATGCAAAAAAGCCTTCTTGAAATTATAAGAAGGCTTTTTTATTGGGACATCAAATAACAAAAAAACCGACTTCTGTATTTGAATTCTACTTTGAAAAAGTCTACTCAAATCATTTTAAATTTTTGTTATTAAAGTAAAGACAGATTCATACTTAGGAGTATATATTGAGCTTTCATAAAGTAAATTGTTTGTATCCGAGTTCTTTAACCATGTATTTGAAGGAACTAGACCTTCACTTAGCACTTGTTCATTACTATTTAATGTTAATAGTTCAAAAGCTTTACTGTTCTGATTCACTTCTTGATTTACTTCAATCATTATGTTTCCAGAAAGCACTTTATTAACTTTAAATTTACTTGAACTTACAACTGCAAATCGATTCTTATCATATTCTACTAGTCGATTACATAGCACATTTAAAGATACTTTATATTTATTTTTAGCTAATTCATCTAACTTTTTTAAGCTGATATTTCCTGAAGAAAATTTTGATAAGTCTTTTTCTAATATTTCAGGTGGCGCAATTAAACTAGTTGCAAAGGCCATTGCTTCCATTTCTTCAACCTCTTCTGTTGAAAGAGTAGATTTCCCATCTTTTCGATAATAATAGGTTGGTTGAGTATGCCAAGGAATTAAATAGTGACCAATTAAATTAGCTATAGTTAATTTTATCCTTGTCAAGTTATCTTGTATATCTTTTTGATTAAGTTCAAGTATAATTGTATTACTATTCTTTAATAAAAGTCCTTCAGCTTTACCTTCTAAGTTACCCCATATAATAGATAAGTTTAGTTTTTTAGCAAGATCATAAATATCTACAGGGAATTGTTTATCTAAAATTACATTAAACACATGTTGTGCATATTGTTTTGGTTCCGCTGCAAAAATACCTAAAGTATTTTGATAACCTAAAGTCAAAAAAACATAATCTAGTATCTGATGTCTTTTTTCATGATTTAAACTAATAAATACTTTTTGAAGAACTTTACTCATTGGCTCATTGATTTGTTCTTCCGGTCCATTACCTGACACTAAGTAGTCAACAGTAACGTGTAAAGCATGGGAGAGTTTGACTAATGCATCATATGAAGGATTTCTAAGACCGGATTCATACTGACTAATAGCAGGTGCTCGTAATCCAGCCCTTTTAGCTAATTCGGTTTGATTTAGATTTAACTCCTTCCTCTTTTTAATAATTCTCTCCATTATTGACATTTGAATTATCCTCTCTTTTATAAAACTGTTATTTTTAAAATAACATATGTAATTTTGTATTGACAAGAAATATAACGATTGTTATTCTGAATATAACGAGTGTTATTTTATTTGTAGTCAGTGTTATTTTTTATATCGTTATATTCTTAATTAAGAACAAAAACCAATTATATTTTGTAATGTTTTAGTGGTATGAATTTTTAGGCAAATTCGATAAGTGTAAAAAATTAGTATAATACCTAATTATTTAAGATCGATAAGAATGGAGAAAAAAATGGTATGTCAACCGAATGATGATGGGTACCAGCTTAGTCCAGTAACATTTGAAGTAATATATCAAAAAAATTAAAGAAAAAAATTCCGAAAATTAGCATGATCAGTAACGAAAGCACTTGTCCGGTCTTGTTTAGCAAGTCGAATTTTTGGTGAAACAAAACGTGTATAAAACTTACAGTAAAGACGAAAAGGTCTTATCATGGATGGCGGTAATAGACTTACCGTTAAGATTTGAAGAATGGAGGAGAACTGAACATGTTTCGACTATTTGTATCCGTTTCACCAAAGAGACCGATTACGCGAAAAGAATCGTATGAAGTAACAGCGATTTTAATTCGAAAGTTTATCGATCTTCATAATGGTGACATGAAAAAAGCGCACTACCAAAAAACATTTTCGCATTACAGTTTTAGTAACTTGTATCCGATGGAAGGTAATTACGTTTACCAACAAGATCGGGCATACACATTTGAAATTCGCACCTTAAAACGAGAACTCTTGGACTTGCGTTCGTATGTTGGTTTAGAAACAGAAGATGTAGTGGTGACAAGCGTGAGTGCATCAAAAATACTCTATGGTTCAAAAGGGATGTTACAAAGTGAAACTCCCGTTTATGTCGCGAAAGAAAAACGAAAGAAAAAGTCAATCGAAGAATACATACGTGAAAATATTTTGTATCGATACGTCAAAAGCGGATGTAACTCTTGCGATGATCTAGATTGGCTTCGCGAGCACGTCATCAAAGAAATTCGGGTAAACGAAGATACAATCACCGTACCATTTAAAACAAAACGTTTGAAAAATGGTGAAGCCTATCGGTACCACTGCACGAACATGACAATTGTATTCCAACATAATGACGTAGCAAAAGAAGTGGAAAAAATCGTGTACATATCTGGGCTAGGGCAGAACACGAGTAATGGGTTTGGTTTTATGAAATAGAGGAGGAGGGGATGGAATGTTCCTTAAGGGAATGGAGCTGCAAAAAGAAATTCCGTCTACAATAAATGGGCTCATCGGCTACATTGATAATTTTATGAAGGAAGACGAAAAGAAAGAGGAATTTTATAAGCGAAAATTTACAACAAAAGGTTCGACCGAATTACGAGTGCTCGAGTTTATAAATTTGGAACCGATTACATTTCGGTTGATCACTTATAAATGGGATGAACTATCCATCACATTACGAGTGAATAACGATCTCTTTCACCCTTTGTTTTTCGGAATGGGCATTTCCAATGGACAGTATCGTAAGTTGGTTGGTCCAGCGACTGGTCATTTATACAAAAATTTGAATTCAGGCTCCTATTCTGATTACTACATTACGCGTAAATATACTAATAAAACGGGACCTAAAGATTTTCAAGATTTAGTCATAAACGGTTCAAGACCACTTGAAGTAAACAGTGAGATCCAGAATGAGTCATTAAAGTTCCAAATTCTAATGGAGTTCTATCAAGTGGTATGTCAGGATTTGTCAGATGCGTTAGGCAATGAGCCGAGTGAATTAGGATATGAATATTTCATTAATTTTAATAGTTTGTTATCGCTTAGTTTGAAAGATAACGAAATAGAAGCATTTTTAACGAAACTGTTTCACGAGACTGGTCTATCCATTCCGTTTAATTGGGAAGAAATTAAACAAAAGAAAACACTGAACGCTTTGGTCTACGCGGTGGAGAATGCTTTGTTTTTATGGGAAAAAGTCTTCAAACGACAAATACCAGAAACACCAAATTATTCGATTAACAAATTATTGACCGAAAGAGTTGAATTGAATTTTGAAGTGCCGACACCAGAAAAACCATTGTTAAAAAATGCAAGATCACACTCGACGTCGAGTCAAGATGAATTTCCAACCGCAACATTTCTAGAGATGTTTTTAAATCGCACATTAGTGGCGATTGTAAATAAACAAGGTGATACCGATGAAAGTGGCTATCGTTTTTTAATCAAAGATGAAGTGGTTGAAATCGAAAGCCTAACAAAAGAAATGCAAATCGTTTGTGACAAAAATGGAAATTTTTCAATGCGAGAAATAGCAATCATCGACATTCGGGAAGAGAAGAAGATGAACCAACGGATGCTCGTCAATTATGAAGGGTACTACCCGAAGGATCCTTATACTGGGAGATCTGACGAAATAACTGCTCTGTTTAGTAATAAGTTAAATCGAGTGCTGGACGCCTTTTGCATACGGCAACCAGATGAACGTTCAAGTATTCTTGAATACTATAAAAAGCGTTTGTATAAAAAAGCCGGGAAGAGATTGGAAGACGGCGTTTATCGCAATTTATCGCAACGAATCGCTGCTTATGCGGTCGAAAAGAAAGAGATTCCTCCGGTCAAACTTTTGCTTGATTTGTTATTTGTGCAAGATACATTGTTAGGCACTCTACACTACAATCGAAAGGTCGTGAACGTATTGAATCAATCAGAAATGTTGAAAGAAAATTTGAATGAACCGATGACACCAGAAGAAACGCTTTATTATTTAGGGAAAATTGGAGGGATCGCTGCACGTTCGTCTCGAAACAAAGAAAGTTTGGTGAAGAAGTTGCTTCGTCAATCGACAGTTGATGGCATCTTAGCAGTCATCAATCACCGAATTGAAAGTGGATACGACGATATTGAACAGGCAAATGTGGTTGGATTACTTAGTTTTTTAATGGATAAGCAAAGAGAAAATCTTGCTATTCGTGGACAATCAAAATTAACGAATTTTGAAAAGTATAGTTACATTGCTGGCGTGTTGAAAGAAGTGCGTACACCAAAAAAAGAAGCGGAGGAAATGAAAAATGATGCAAAATAAAGTGTTTGGTTTAGCAGTTGTGGTTGCAAAAAATAGTTCGTGGAACAGTGATTTTGATCATTCGCCAAAACAATATGAAAACACCTTTTTTGCGAGTGATCGTGCACTAAAATATGCAGTACGAACAGTCTTTGAACAAAACGGAAAACCAGTCTTAATCAAAAAATGGGTGAAAAATATTATCGGTGGTAAAAAAGTGGAAGATAACAGCTCATTTGAAGTCATGAATGCGAAAGAATTAAAAGGCTGGATGGAAAAAGAAATGGGCGGGCGTTTTCATGAAATCTTCTGGACTTTCGAAGATGTGCGTCACTTTGGGATGGTATATGACAATTTAAATTTACATGGTGTTTGCCAAATTTCACAAGGGATTGATGTGTACGGCCAAGGAACTGTATATAACGATGATGGTACTGGTCGCATGGTGTTTGAATCAAAAGCGAAGGCGGATAAAGAAACAAGAGGGATGTATTCACGTGAATATGTGACAGAAGCCCATTATGCATATGATTTTTCGGTGAATCCACTAAATGTTCAGTTTTTACAAACGATTAAAGGGTATGAAGAATGTGTCTACACTGAGAAAGATTACGAGGCATTTTTAGAAGGAATCGCAGTTGGACCTTCAACCGTTGCATCCACACAAAAATTAAATTGCGCAACTGACTTTTTAGTCACGGTTGAAATGGTGGATGGTGAAAAAACATTACTATCCGACTTAAAGTCAAAAGTAGCGTTAAAACCAGAAAAAGTAGAAAACAAAGTGGTGTACGATGTATCGGAATTGATCAACTATTTGGAGACAAAAGAAGCGTTAGCAGGTCGTTCGATTTACAAGCAAATAACGATTTCGTACGATGCTTTTGGGATCATTTTACAAGGAGCGCAGTCGGATGTGTTAACTTCGATTGTAGTGAACGAAGCAGTTCAGGTGCTGTAAGATGGATGCAATGAAGGGTTTCTCATTTGAATTAAGTGGTGATTTCGCGTTTTTTCAATGGGAAAAGACAAAGGGTGATAATCGATTCACGAATTTATTCGTATCAAAAACCGATATACTCGGTATTTTAGGAGCGACAATTGGTTTGAGTGGGTATGTAGTAGAAGGGATGCGAGCAAAACTCGGAGCCGAAAAACAACCTACTTTTTATGAAGAGTTGGGTGGGTTAAAGATCGCGTTAGTACCACTTGTAAAACCAAGCTTTTTCGAAGATCATCTGATCCACCGTCATATGATGACTGTAAATGCAAAAGGTGCATTACAAGCCGTAATTACAGGTTTGGTTCGTCCAAGATACCGAATCCATGTTGAGCAAGGAAGTGTGTCGGATGACGTTTTTGCCAAACTGTCGATGTATATCAAAAACGGTTGGAGTGAGTATATCCCTTATCTTGGGAAAAATCAGTTTCCCGCAACCATCGAAAAATACACTGCGGAAACACTTGTGAAAATTGAAGAAGAAGAGAAGATTGTTTCATCTCTTTTCTTATATGAATTGTTACAAGAAGAACCTGATGTCGATCTCATTGATCTCCATGAGGAAGATGATGCGCATTATTATATCGAATCGTTAAAATTTTATGAACCGATTGGAACAGCATCCATCAAAAACAAGTCGATGGTGTGGAGCTCATTTCCTGTCCGATTAACGGAATCTATCTATCAAACAACAACGGGTGATGTAGTAGTTTACTCGTAAGAAAGGAGAATGAGGTGGAATGTTCTTATTGGAATAAACTTGCAAAGCCAGACCAAACGATTCGGGAGCATACAGATCGTTTGCATAGCATGCGTTCGTTCGTTATTGAGAACGAACGCATCATGTGTGTGATCGACCGATTCGTCGACTGTTTGCCGGATCAGTTTTTTCAATTAACGACGATTGAGGAACGAAAGCAGGAAGTCCTGGCATTCATCTGGGGAATGATTGAATATCATGACGCGGGGAAATGCAACCCAGCTTTTCAAGAGTACCTAAAGACAAAGAAAAATAATGGAGACACGCGTCACAGCGTGTTTTCATTTTACATTTGGTGTCTGGAAAAAGGGAAAGAGAAACCGATGCTGCAGGCGATCTGTTCGTATGGCATTATCGGTGGGCACCATGGGGAACTAAAAAACTTTCTTCTTAAATTTAGCGGTTCAAACGGAATTGAAAAAAACGTATTAAAAGAAATACAAAGTATGGAAGTTGAATGGAAATTGATTTCAAAAGACGAACGGAAACGAATCGTTCGCCAGTTGACAAAGTTACTGAAATGGGAGAAAGAAACATCAAATGGTAACTTGCTAACGTTTTGCAAATTTGTATACAGCGTACTGGTTTTTTGCGACAGCATAGCATCTAGTCGTACGGAAACAACGCAGTTTGAGAAAATCGCAAACGAATTGTTGTTTCAAGACATTCGAACATCCGACTTTTCTGGGAAATTGTTGACGAATGACGTGATTCAAAAAACGAATGCGTCGGAACTTACGCATAAAAGTGCTTTTTCAACCGTAAAGACGATGGATGATGTTCGCATAATAAACAATAAAAAAGTGGTGCAAGCTTATGAACTAGGTACGTTAATTTATTTAATCGAATCACCAGTAGGTGTCGGGAAAACGATGAGCTCACTATCTCTTGCTCAAAAAATTTGCGAATCGTCGAAAAAGCGAAAAATTGTGAATGTGTTTCCGTTGAACTCTGTGCAAAGTCAATTTGTACATACGTTATTAGAAGAAGTGAAGGTTGGTAAACAATACGTCAATGTGATCAATTCAGAAATTCTTTTCACACCTGATTTAGGTCTTTCACAATTCGAAAGGCATGATGCATGGTTACAACATCGAAATTGTTTGTCTGAACCAATCATTATCACTAGCCATGTACGATTTTTCGAAACACTCACAGGGATGACACGAAGTGGTTCATTAGGGATATTAAGTTTAATCGATGCCGTGGTAATTATAGACGAGTTTCAAAACTATCCTTCTCATTATTGGTTAACCATCTGGGGTGAGTTGATCCGCTTTTCTGAACTATTTGGGACAGTTTTCATTTTCACGTCGGGTACCTTACCGATTGAACACAACCAGTTAGAGAAATTATATGGACAACAAATCAAACGCATCTTCACGGAAGAAGAGCAAGAAGAGTTGTTTCAACATCCTGTAGTCAAAAGAAGGGTAGAATTTACGTATTCACCGGTTCCAGCATTGGTAACCGAAGAAATCTACGAGTATAAACCAGACGAATTAACCCGTTTAGCAGATGATTTGAGTAGCTTTATCGATGCAAATCACACGTTCAATCAGTGCAATCAATTTTTGATTTGTTCGAATTATGTTGAGCATACACGGTTGTTGTACGATAAATTGGTAGAGCTTTATGAACCAAAAGGGTTTAAAATATTCTATTTATGCGGTCGATTTAATGCGGAGTATAAAAAAAATCTTCGAAAACAAGTCAAAGCAATCAATGAGAATCGTTCGATAAAACTGATTCTAGTGACCACCAAAACAGTGGAATGTGGGATGGATTTTGATTTCCATGCAGCTGCAAAAGAGTTTGATCGATTTGACGCTGTTGAACAACTTGGTGGCCGTGTCAATCGGCATGGGAAGCAAACCGATCCAGCACCGGTCTTTTTGTACCGAATAAAGCGTTGGTTAAACGAAGACGAAAAATATTTTGAACTCCAACCAGACACCCTTTCGTTAGTGAATGAGAAACAATTTGTCACTTTAACAAGACGATTGTTCGAAAAGAATAAGATTGAATACGATCTGGAATCGGAACAGATGGTGGAGGAGTGTCATCTTCCGTTAACCTTTGGGACGTATCGAGAAAAAATGACGATTATTCCAGAAAATGACTATATGCTTTCGTTTTATCTCGTTCTTGAACATCAAATAGATGATTTTGAAAGGTTGATTCGTTCGGTTGATGTTGCAGGAGATTATGCAACTACTGTATTCAATCAAATGGCGTTAAGAGAAAAACTCGAACCATATAAAATGACGGTTCGAAAAAAATGGTTTGATATAGTATCTTCGGGTTATTTGGTGGAGCATAGAGGCGGAAAGGATGACTTTTTATGCTATTACACACCAACAGATGAAGAAGGTTTTTTTGCGGAATGTGCAGAGCGGTTTCGTTCGTTTGATCAAGAACAAAAACTGATTGAATCGTATCTTGAACGAACGTCTTTTCTAAAAAGTGAGCGAGAAACGTATGTTGTCTATTAAATAAGAGCTTAAAAAATATTTCTGTTTAATGATTGGTTTTCCAACAAAAAAGAAACGGTCTTATAGTAAAGATGAAAATAATATTTAGACAGCGCGTAAAGTGTTTTGGCTAGGTAGTAATATCTTATAGTAAATATGAAAATTGTTTGGTTTGAAAGTCTGTGAAAATCTCTTCTGTAGCAAAGTATCTTATAGTAAAGATGAAAATGAAACTAGAGCAATCGGTAGAGCATTACGATTCGTAGTAAAGCATCTTAAAGTAAAGATGAAAACATGGTTTCCGATATTGGGCAAGACCAAGCCTTTGTAGTAAAGCATCTTATAGAAAAGATGAAAATATCCAATTCACATCGGTGGTGTTAGTATTCGTTTTAGTAAAAAACATCTTATAGTAAAGATGAAAATCAGTGTGAGCGAATTATTTACGAAGTGGAAAATCGTAATAAAGCATCTTATAGTAAAGATGAAAATTTTCAAGAAGCGTGCATCCATTTAGCAAACATACAGTAACAAAGCATCTTAAAGTAAAGATGAAAATGTAAAATTCGTAACCAAATGAAGTTCGCAATTCGTAACAAAGCATCTTATAGTAAAGATGAAAATTTTCCATACGGCTTTTTATCCATATCAAAATAGGTAACAAAGGTTCTTAAAGTAAAGATGAAAATGATACTGAGGCGTTAATATGAATTGAACAAATAGTAGCAAGGCATCTTATAGTAAAGATGAAAATTTGCAGACTTATGAAGATATTTGAGGGGACTTGAAAAGAAGCATCTTATAGTAAAGATGAAAATCCGAGTGAAGAGGAAGCGGATCAATTGTTTGAGGTAACAATGCATATCTTATAGTAAAGGTGAAAATTCACTAGGTTCGATTATGGTAGAGGTTGGTGCTGAGTAGCAAAACATCTTATAGTAAAGATGAAAATGGAATTATTTTATTCCATTCTCGTTCTGTAATTTAAAAAAACACCTTATAGTAAAGATGAAAATCCGAAAGTGGTTGGTGCTGCTCCGAGTGGATCCAGTAGCGAAGCATCTTAAAATTAAGATGAAAATTAGTCCTTGTTTTCTAAGTTAGTCGTAGGTGGAGCAGTAAAGCATCTTATAGTAATGATGAAAATAAGAAAAATGCTCGTCTATCTAGTCGTTCCTCCAGTAGAAAAGCATCTTAAAGTAAAGATGAAAATTCTCCTTGAAGGAGTTCCAATTAATTAGCAAGAATCTTATAGTAAAGATGAAAATGTAGGTATTACACGTGTAGGTGGAATGGCTGTAGTAGCAAAACAACTTATAGTAAAGATGAAAATTATGTTGTGATTGAAAATTTGTTTTTAAGCGAAGTAACTACGCATCTTATAGTAAAGATGAAAATGTTCAAGTTACTGAGAGACAAATCATCGCTGGTAAGTGTAGCGAAGTATCTTATAGTAAAGATGAAAATTCCGTTGGGATGGCACAGGGTTCAATCTGGATCCTGTAACGAAACATCTTATAGTAAAGATGAAAATACATCCCATTGTGATGAAGTTTTGATATATGTAGCAAAGAATCTTATAGTAAAGATGAAAAAGATGTTTCACAGTTTTCAAGTGCAGATGTTTTGTTGTAACAAAGTATCTTATCGTAAAGATGAAAATCAGGCGACGGCGACGGCAACGGTAATGAATGAATACTTAGATAACAAAGCATCTTAAAGTAAAGATGAAAATAGGAGTCCGAGAGTTCCTCGTGACAACTGGATTAAATCAAAGCAATTTATCGTAAAGATGAAAAACTTTGTACGGGAATTATTCCCAATCAAATTTTGTGAAAATGTAGCTTATAGTAAAGATGAAAATTTGTGTACGGGAATGATTCCCAATCAGATTTGTAGAAAAGTATCTTATAGTAAAGATGAAAATGATCATATAGAGTCGTTCATTCACCATCACACATGTAGTAAAGAACCTTATAGTAAAGATGAAAATATTGAGTATGCAGAAAAGACAAACATAACGCTGAGTAGCAAAGCATCTTATAGTAAAGATGAAAATATTATTGATATTGGGCTTGGAGCATTTAACATGTAGCAAAGCATCTTATAGCAAAGATGAAAATTGTCGTGTGTAAAGTTGTTTAGCTAGTTCTATGGAAGAAAGCATCTTGTAGTAAAGATGAAAACAAACCAACGTACCACTCAATACGAGTACCAAAGGTTCTTATAGTAAAGATAAAAATTTTGATCAGGTAGGTGCAGAGACAACAGTTTTTGTAACGAAACATCTTATAGTAAAGATGAAAATACTGGTGTGATCGTCACTTTTCCACTTTGTAAATTGTAGCAAAACAACTTAAAGTAAAGTTGAAAATGAGGCTACTTTGTCGTTATGGGATGGACAGTTGCGCAATCTTAAAGTAAAGATGAAAATTAATATGTTGGAATCGAAAGGAGCAACCTAAGACTTAGAAAAGCATCTTATAGTAAAGATGAAAATGTTACTTCGATTAAAAACTTCTCCATTAAATTCATTTAACAAAGTAACTTATAGTGAAGATGAAATGTTGTTGTGTTTAGACCACCACGAAAATCTGAATGTAGAAATGATTCTTATAGTAAAGATGAAAATCCGAAGGTGACAGGCGAGAACTCAAATAACTTCGTAGTAAAGCACCTTATAGTAAAGATGAAAATTCGATCCAGATACGCTCTAGTTTTTCACGATCATAGCAGCAAAGCGCCTTATAGTAAAGATGAAAATTTTGTTACGCCAACTTATTACAACTTCCTTAAGCAGCGAGCATCTTATAGTAAAGATGAAAATTGTGAACAGATTAATAAATTGTTTGGGTTAAAGTAAAGAAGCATCTTAAAGTAAAGTAAGGTACCGACGGACTGGACTGTTATGGTAATGGACTACTGTCAGAGCTAACGCAACAAAGCACCTTATAGTAAAGATGAAAATTATCAAGGAACGCTGATTGAGACTAGAGACGATGAGTAACAAAGCATCTTACAGTAAAGATGAAAATCATGGTTCAATCTGAATCGCTTCTGCATAATAGTGGTATTAAAGCATCTTATAGTAAAGATGAAAATTCGACTAATCTCTCTTTTTTCTGTTGGTTAAAGTAACAAAACATATTAAAGTATAAATAAAAATGGGGAGTGCAATCACATTGTAACCTTTCAAAAATGAAGCAAAAGCATCTTATAGTGAAGATGAAAATCCGATGAGGGTCATGCCTTTAGGGGTTTCTAAAAGGTAACAAAGCATCTTATAGTAAAGATTAAAATGAATGTACTGCAGTAATTTCCAGCGCGTTTTTTGTAGTAAGTGTCTTATGGTAAAGATGAAAACATGTATGATGCATAGCAACAGCAACGGTTAGCGTAGTGAAGAATCTTATAGTAAAGATGTAAATCAACAGTTAGCACAGCAACAGATGGATCCAAACGGATTGATACATCTTATAGTAAAGATAAAAATGATATGACTGCTTTTACACCTCAGAACGGTAACTGTGGCGAGGCATCTTATAGTAAAGATGAAAACGTGTCCGTTTGTGGTGCTGTTACAGGTACATTTGTGTAAGAAACCATCTTATAGTAAAGATGAAAATGATGTATACCACCAAAATTATGGACGAATGCTGTAGCAAAGCATCTTAAAGTAAAGATGAAAATATGCCATAAATATCTTCTATCTCACAAATATGCTTAAGAAAGCATCTTATCGTAAAGATGAAAATCCGATATACTTACCAAAAAGAATTTATATTCTAATTAAAGCATCTTATCGTAAAGATGAAAATCAGGTTAAGAGTCGACAGGGAGCGTATACCGTTTTAGTAAAGCATCTTATCGTAAAGATGAAAACATGGCTTATGAAGTCGCATTTAATCAGTTGATCGCAATGAAGTATCTTATAGTAAAGATGTAAATTTGTCATATTGGGTTTCGAGGTTGTTCATTGCGTAACAAAACATCTTATAGTAAAGATGAAAATGTTTGCGACTGTAAGATTGGGTTACGGCTAACGAGTAGCAAAGCAACTTAAAGTAAAGATGAAAATATTCCGAGGTAATTTAGTTGAATGGTTAGAAGTCTTAGCAACGCATCTTATTGTAAAGTTGAAAAACAGAGCCTATTTTTTAAAAATTTTGTATTTTGACTCATTCTATTTGCATAAATTTTAAGTGTTTCCAAATAAAAGGGTTTTAATCAGTTTTATTGAAAATAAAAGCCTCTCATTCTTGAGAGGCTTTTATACTTGATTAATGGGTTATCAATGTTTTTAGTATTCATGTTTAGTATAATAAGATAAATCACCTATGATTCTAGATCATCAATCTTTTTTATATTGGGGGAAACGGAATGGATGGGCAAATAAAAATAGATAAAATTGAAGAGTACGAAAAAGACTTAAAAATTTATGAAGCATTTTGTAATAAAGTAAAAACAAAACTAGTAAATATACTTTCAAAACATTCGATTCATTATCTTACGACTTGTTCCAGAGTTAAAAAAATCGATTCAGTCATTCAAAAATTACAATTGTTTAAAATAGAAGAGAATCAAAGTATAAGGAAAATTGATGATTTGATTGGCTGTAGAGTTATCTTTTATCTAGATAGTGAGATAACTAAATTTTTCCAATTCTTACATAATGAATTTGATATAGTCAAAAGTAATATTCGTCACTCCGAAGATGGGTACAATGCTCATCATTTAGTAGTTAAATTAAAAAATGAACAATTGAGCGCTACTGAATGGACTCTATTTGAAGGTATTTTATGCGAAATTCAGTTAACAACAGTCTTATTTCATGCATGGTCTGAAATTTCACATAAAATTACATATAAATCAACCGCTGAACTGAAACAATTTAATCCTGAAACACTTAATTCTATTGATTATCAGTTAAAAGATATTATGAAAAATTTTATTAAACCCGCTAATTATCGCTTTGAATTTATCAATAGCGAATATGTTAATTTGCAAAACGGAGTAAAAATATTCGATATCAAATTTTTAAATCTAATTTTAGAATCAAAGGACCTGAATGAAATGTATGAACGTTTATCATTATTAGCACAGAATGTTTCAAAATATGGTGATAAATTCCCATTGGAAATAAAATCCATTGATTTTTTGAAATCCGTTATAGTGAGATCGAAAAAGTTAAAATCAAAGATTGATCGCACGTTCGGATTTGGATATGAGCATCATCACATTATTAACGAATGTATAGAAATGTCCAATTATATTAAATACAAATATCCTCAACAAGTTTTTGCTTTGTTAGTAGATTTAGCATTAAATAAAAATAAACAAATAAAAGATAAAGCTGAAAATCATTTAAGAAATATGTGTAAATACTACTTAAAGGTTCTACAGCAGGTAGGAATTTCAGTTCAATGCCTCATTTTAGATGAAGTGAAAAAGTGGAGCAAAGTAAAAAAACTAAATAGCCTAAGATTACTTAAAATTATTTTTAGTGAAATTTTAAAATTAGAATACGAAGATACATCCATGAACGATTATAATTCAATCAGTTATGGGCATGGTTTATTAAAGGCTGAAGATCAATTAAAAAATATTAGAGATGAAGTAATTCAGTTTTTAATGGATTTGTTTAGTGAAGCAATTGATGTAAATAAAATGATATCCATTATTGAATTACTAAATGAATCTACAAATACTCCGTATCGAGGAAATTATGGCGATGAAATCGAAGAAATGGTTAAGAACAATACTAAATGTCTCATTCAATGGTATCTATCCATCCTTGACCAATACAGTTTACCGTTTGAAGTAATGAAGGAAATCGATAAACAGGTAAAGTGGTTTAAAAAAAGACATGGTACTATTAAAGAAATATTTGAATTAGAAAGAAATTTACATTCAAATTACAATTATAATGTGTTTAGGGTATTAGTTGGATACGATCATGATTATTCTGAAGAAATGGAGTGGAACGAAGCTAAAATAGATAGAACCATTCAAATTGAAAAATTTTCAAAAGACATTACAAAAGAAAACCAAAAAGACTGGATGGAAATTATTATTCGAATAATGAAAAGTTGGAATATAAGTAACCAAGGAGAGTATGTATACTTTCATAAATTCTTATATTCTACCGCATTAGTAAATCCAGAATTTGCGAAATTGTTAATTGAAAATATGGAGAATTTATTAAAAAATGTAATGCATCACCTTATAGCTGGATTATGGGATTCTGAAATTAATTATGCAAAATCTAAAGTAAATCAGTGGATTAATGTTGGAGAGAACTTGTTAGATTGTGTGGGGATTTATTTTTATTCAGATGTTATAGAATTACCTATTTCAATTTTAAGTGAAATAAGTGTAAAGGCAATTGAAAGAAAAAATACTGCTATTTTAAACGAAATAGTTAGGATCATAACAAAGTCAAAATCAAATTCAAGTGAAAATAAGCAAATTTTCCTAATCACGATTAATTCATTGTCAATTCTAAAAAACTATTGTTGGACAAATTATTTATGGCTTGAAAAGGACTCAATATTAAACTCATTTGATGAATCCGAGGAACAATTGGTCCTGATTTCGCTTTTAAACTGCCCTCAAATTGATTATCATGTGGAACAGATTTTAATTCCTATTGCTGAGTCTAACCCAATTAAAATATTGCAGTTTTTTGAGAAACGAATACAAATTGAGAATCGAAAGAAAAACGTCTGGAAAAAAAACTATGATGCATTGCCTTATAAATTTGAAGCGATCGGTGAAATCTTAAGGAAAAAAGGAGATATTATTATCCCAGTAATCTTTTTATGGTTTAAGAAAAGACATTGGAAATTTCAATGGATAGCAAGTAACATATTGCAAAAAATCTTCCCAACTTTTGATGTAAAATTAGAAAAATATCTTCTAAATGTTCTTTCATCAAAAAAAGCTAAAGATGCTAAAATCATATTAAATATCTTAAAACAATATAATGGAGATCATTCCATGCATAAAGTTTGTCAAGAGTTTGTAGTAGTTTTTAATAGTAATTCTGAGTTAATACATGAACTTATGATAATTATGTCAGGTACAGGGATTTTGCAAGGTGAATATGGTTCCGTTGATGCATATAGTCAAAAGAGAAAAGAAATTGGAAAATGGAAAAAATCGAAAAATATACACATTAAAGCTTTTGTAAAAGAATATTACGATTTCTTAAATAAACGGATAAATTCGGATAAGAAAAGAATTGATGCGGAAGTTCACTTAAGAAAATTAGAATTTGATTTTGAAACACATTAACAATGATTAAAAACTGAGAGAAGTGATTTTCTCCTTTCGCTGTATATACATAGATTAAGAAAGATCCTTAAAGAGATGGATATCAGATTGTCGACAAAAGGTGTTCGGAATGGTCTTATTCCGAACACCTTTTGTCATTTTTTATATTTTGAGTGAGAATTGTCCTCTATTACCCTCATTTTTCATGATGTTTTTGGACTACTCGAAGTCCAAGTGGCCATCTTCTTTAAGTTCATAGATGCAAAAGTAAGCATCGCCTGCATCGACAATTTTTTTTAGTCCCCTTAAAGTTGTCCATCGCATACCTTTCTTTTCTTTTGCGTCTGCGAAAACACGTTCAATCGTTTCTTTTCGCTTCGCATAGATCGGTTTTACTTCTTCATGATGACGCCAGATGTTCTGCTTCCTCGATATATTCTGGCCAAATATGACGAGTCACCACTATTTGATGATCTTTCCTCTCCGTACATTGAGCTAAAAAAGGGAATGTCGCACAAATCTGTTTAGGTGACTTGAATTCACGATCGCCTTCTTTTTTAGTTGTCGAATAAGTCAAAACTTCTCCTTCAGGACAAAGATAACAATCAAAGTGCTCATCATAAACATATTCGTATTTTCGGAAAAAACCTTCTTTTGTTCGTGCTCGTGTGTAAGGTAAAGCTGGTGTCATTTCATTATCAATCAAGAATTTCGAAATATCTGGCGTTTTGCACCCTGCGGCTGCCGCAACCGCAGTAGGCTTTCCAACTCTTTCAATCACTTCAAACGTCCTTTGATCAGTTAGCAGAAGTAATTTCGTCTGTGATCCCACTGGCTGGAGTATGGAAAGAAAAAGCCAAAAGAACGGTTGAATATGAGTTTGATTTGTATGCCTAAGCCCATCAATTTCCGCCTTGTAGCACCGAATTTACATTTGAAGAAATTGTTGGTTCAGAAATGAGTGGAATAGATATTAATAGAAGCGAAATTGTCATGAAACCAATGACAGAAAAATTCGAAGCATTCCTATCTGAAAAATTCACTCATGAAACAATGATGAAAATAATGAACGAATGGCAGAAAAAAGAATTTTTAACGAAGCGATTCGGAGAGTTGAACGAAGCGAATGAGATGTTTAAAATCAGATAATACCGTTCAGTTATTAACTTGATATTGAATCAATTTGAAGGAATCATC
Organism: Bacillus sp. AFS088145; assembly: GCF_002564465.1. Classification (GTDB taxonomy): domain Bacteria; phylum Bacillota; class Bacilli; order Bacillales; family Bacillaceae_G; genus Gottfriedia. The sequence goes on from NZ_NUUX01000004.1 coordinate 105,792, forward strand.
GTCGACAAGTTGCTAGAGAATGATAAAGTTGAGCGGATTTCGCAAAAGAAAATAAAAGACACCGCCGAGTGGATTTTTACAAACCCTTTATTGTTCAAAAACTATGCAGAAAATGGTTTTACAAGGAATGAAAAACTAGAATTCCCGCTGAATCGAAATGCGATTAGTCATGGAACGGTTTAGCACTACGGGTCAAAGTTTAATGCGATCCGCTGTATTTGGTCCGTTTGTCTTTGCTGACGGCGACAAACAAATTATATTCTTCTTGTGACTTCGTTAAGGCCATCTCATCACTCCTTTCTGATATTGATTCATTTAACCGTATGATTGGAAAACCGAAGACATTCCTATACTTAGATAAAGGGAACGAAAAGTGGCGTAAAAAAATTGGTCAACCAGTAATTTAAGTGGATGACCCTACAATACGAACACAAGCTCTAGTTGAATAACATGATTGACGAATCGTCGGTCTTTCTTTTAGAAGAATTGACAAGAAACGGAATTGTCATCAATTTTTAACCTAGAAGAAATTGAAAATTTAGATATATAACAAGAAAAAACTAAATATTGTTGTGCAGGGAGAAAAAAACTAATCGTAACAGAATAGTCTCTTTTTATTTAAACTTTTGTGAGATTCCTAATCCAGTCCATAAACGCTTCAAATGTAAAAACTTGCGGTAAGTGTCCATCTTGTAAAAGGGTGTATTCCGAATCGAGCGCATTCACTTGGAAAGCAAATCGTTTGTTTGGATGGCACTCAATGCCATATAAAAATTTGTGGAACATGAACAACTGGATGTCTTTTTCAACGAGCACATTTTTGATAAGGTACAGGTTCACATAAAATAGTGGATCCATTGAGCTTCGGTTCTTCTTTTTCCAGTTCATGTTTCATCTCCCGGTCTTGTTTTCTATAGTTTGAGCATTCTGAAGCTAGGTGATACCAAGTAGATATTTCCAATGAAATGGTACCTTTATTTTGAATTAGGGAAGATCGGATTCAAAGGAACTTTTCATGATTATGTAACAAACAGAACTAATGAGTTCATTCCAATTCGCTGGGTTAGATATTACTCAAAAATAATGAGTAAAACGTCACCGAAAGCGCGTTCATTTTTCGGCCCGAAGCAAGAGCTTGTTATGAGGTGCAAAACAGAAAATGACATGGAAAATGGAGCGAAAACTAGCAACATTTTGGCGTTCCATTTTTGTTGTATTTACTGGGTTTTTAGATTCATAAGATTTAATTTATTATTATTCTATATTATACAATCAGTAAATCTAGATCATGTATTAACGCTGGATGAATTAACCCAAGTTTATGAAAGGTAAAATCTAGATCGACATAAAGGAAAGTTTTTTTCGTAGAATTAAAAAGTATTGTTTCATTGAAAAAGAATATTACGATGAAGCTGTGGAAAATACAAAAACTATTAATTTTACTTCAAAAAAGAAACATGATTTAAGGTTATTTGTTATGTCAATAATTATCACAAAAAAGTTACTAATCAATGTAATAGTAAGCCAGTAGTTTTTAATATTTATTATTTGACTTTGTTATACCGTTTAAATTAAAAGGTATTTTACCTTAATAAGGAGAATAAGTAATCATTCTAATAAGAAGGAATGATTACTATGTATTTTGATAAGCTAAGAACTAAATTAAATTTTTTGGATGAACATGATAAATATAATCTTGCATTAGATATTAAAGAAATATTAAAATCAAAAAAAATTAATGATAAAGTGCGACCTGTTGAAGTATTAAAGAGTTTACAAAATTTTATTGAAAATAAAGACACGTCTGTAAAATATCTTGAAGTATTTTTACAAGCAATAGATGAAAAGTATTATAATGACTATGCAATCTTAATGATAAAAGGAGAAAAAAATTATATAAGTGATCCGTCGTGGCGAGATATCATAATAAAGATTACTAGCGATACCCCGGTTCCTAAATTAAGTAAGCATAATAACAATTCGGCAGTATTATTGCAATTTAAAAATCTCTTTTCTACGTTAGCTGAAAGATGCATTGTAGATGATGAAGGTGAAACCTTAGAAAATTTAGAAGCTTTAAATAGGATATTTAGATAAGAAGAATTTAACGATACATTATAAAATGTATCTTTTTTTTGTGTTTAAAAACAACAATTTTTAGGTAGCATGTATAGGAATGTTGTTTTAAAACAACGGTATATTTTCAAAATATATTACTTTATTTCTAAAAATAGCTTTATAGAATCGTTTTTATATTCTATTTTTTTTAAGAAGATTGAATATTCAGTTAAATAACCTGAAGTACCTTAACTTAAATTATCAATGATAAATATTTTTAATTTCGATATACTTTCTATTTGAAGGGGGGAATTTTGGCAGAAAGGGCGATGCAATTTAATAAAAAAGTAAATAGGAATCTGAATTAGAAAGAAATGGAAAGGAGCGTAGGAAGGTAGTTCAACTCAAATAATAAAAATTAATTTAACCGTTCAAAATGGAAGGGAGATTACTATGTATTCACCTATTAAAATGCCCAGAGCTACAAAATACGGAAATAACTATTGGATAAGCAATAGTTACAAAATAAAACGACCGGTAGAGTTATATAGTGATCTTGAAAATGACCATCATTTATTTGTTGAGTGTGATCCAGATATAGCTGACTTTTGTGAACAGCCATTAAAACTGGAATTTGAAGTCGATGGAAAAATACGCACATCCATAATTGATATGTGGGTAAAATACCGTGATGGTCGTGAGGAATTTCGTGAAATAAAATACGAAAGCCTATTACAAGAAGATGATCCAAAATACTACGATACAATGCGTCAAATTCAAATTCAAAAAAGTTGGTGTGAAGAGAGAGGTTTTATACATCGAGTTATTACAGATAAAGATCTACGAGACAATCAAACATTGCTAGACAATTATCGCTTGATAGCAGCATTTGCACGTTCGTTTGATACGTTACATTCCGATGTAATAGAAGTTATCACTAAAAAACTATTGGAAAATGAATCATTGACAATAGGTGAGCTAATTATTTACTTTAATAAATTAGAACCATCAGAAGTTCAGACTACTGTTGCATACCTTGTATATCATGGTATAGTAACCGCCAATCTTGAAAAACTTTACTTTGGCAATCGAACGGAGCTGGATATTAATGAATCGTATTTTTTTTGAAAAACACAATATTGAGCCAGAACTTCTAAATACTCACGATTGGCCAGTAGTAGATGACCTTAGTTTATCAGAGGAAATACGTGAACTTTTTTGGAAAAGGAAATATGCTATCGATGATTTTATATATACTGATAAATCATTAGCTGAGATTCAAAATGAACATGGTGTACATAAAGTTTTATTATACCGACTAATAAATGCATGCTTACAAACAGATAGAGATGGGGTAATACTGGGTTACAAGGCTCTTATCCCATATACGATGAAAAAACAGGAATATACTCGAAAATCAATGCCTAAATTTTCTACTAATTCTACAGGTGGATTTCAAAAGTTATTACGAGAGCATCCTGAACTCAAAGAATTTATTATAGATAAGTATCGTAACAAAAGAAATCAAAATATTATAGATTCAAAGATTAAAATAAAATTTTTGCATAAACAATTTTTAGAACAATGTAGGTTGTTAGGTTTAACTGATAATGACTATCCTTTCAATACTGAAAATGTTGCACGACGTTCACTCGAACGATATGTAAAAAAAATTCAAAACGAACGATTTCTTATCGCTGCTGCACGTAATGGTTCACAATCTTATCAGCATGCCAAATCAACTGGTAATGGAAAGCGAAACCAACCGATGATCATCAAACCTTACCAGCGTGTACAGTTTGATGGACATAAAATAGATGCATGTATTGCAATCGAATTCACAACACCAGAGGGAGATGTAATCGTTGAAGTAATGAATCGTATTTGGATTCTAGTGATTATAGATGAAGCTAATCGTACAGTTCTTGGTTATCATCTATGTTTAAATAAAGAATACAATTCGGATGATGTAATGAAATGCATTCGTAATGCAGTTATCCCAAAAGAAAAAATGAATTTAACGATACCTGCACTAGAATATCATTCAACAGCTGGATTTCCTGATTGGGGTTTTAAAGAGTGTCAGTGGGGTGTTTGGGAAGAATTCTCTTATGATAATGCTAAAGCAAACCTAGCACAAATTGTAAAAGATCGACTAACAAATTTAATCGGTTGTTCAGTAAATGCAGGTCCCGTAAATTCTCCTGAACGAAGAGGTATTATTGAACGTTTTTTCGGAGTACTTGAGGAAAACAGTTTTCATCGTTTACCAAATACCACTGGAAGTCATTCACACGATCCACGACGAATGAATCCAGAAAAAAATGCAAAAAAATATTGCATTACTGAAAGTGAAATACATCAACTAATTGAAGTTGTGATTGCTAACTACAATGGTACACCACACGAAGGTCTTAATAATCTTAGTCCACTTAGTGTATTGAAACAACGACTAGATCGCGATTTAACAGTTCGTACACTACCAAAACAACATCGAAATGAAATCTTATTTTTTACTAAACGCGTAGAGCGTAAAGTATGCGGTAACGTAAAAAAAGGAATTAGACCCTATATAAAATATGAAGGGGTTAGATATCGAAGTGAAAAGCTCGCAAATTCATCAGCACTAATTGGCAAAACAATTAGTTTGTATGTTAATGTCGATGATTTACGTACAATACGTGCATTTTTACCAAATGGTGAAGATTTAGGTGAATTAACCGCAGTTGGAAAATGGGCAGAAGTAAAACATGATTTACGAACAAGAAAAGCCATTTTTAAACTAAAAAATCAAAAAGAAATACATTTCTTGAGTCATGAGGATCCAGTAGAAGTTTATGGCGAGTACTTGAGAAAGAAAGCAAGAATCAATAAAAATGCAAGAAATAAACTCGCACATTTAGAAAAAAGTAAAAAGGAAATTACCGAAAACAAGATAACAAAAATGCCTAGTACAATTAAACCTAACAAAGCTGAGGAACCAATGAAGTCAAAAATGAATATTCAAAATTCACCTCAGCGACCTGTACCACGTATTTTTACGAAACCAATTATTAATAATGGCTATTAATAGTTAGGAGGAAACTATATTGGCAATTACTGATCAAAACAATGAAAATCACTTGTTTGCACTTCGTCCTGATTTACCAAAAGATACACATCCTGTTTATTCAAAATCATATTTATTAGCAACAAATGAAATTGCTCGTATGTATGATACTGTTTGCAACTGGATACGTAATCATTCACCTGGAGGGATCATTTATGGGAGACAACGAATTGGAAAAACCCAGGCGATTAAATATTTAATCAATTTCTTACCTCATGAATTTGGTGAAGATTTGCCTACTTTTTTATATCTTAGTCAACGTACAGTAATTCCTAATGAGTTAGCTTTTTTTAATGATATGTTACGAGGATTAGGTCATCCTCTTTGGGATTCCGGTCCGAAAAAAACATTATTTAAACGAGATAAATTATATAAATTTCTTATTCAAAAAGGACAAGCGTCCTCTGCTAAACGTATTATTCTTATTATTGATGATGCCCAGCGCTTAATGGAGTTACACTATGAATGGTTAATGGATATTTATAACGAACTAGATCGTGTAGGCATTGATTTAACCGCGATATTAGTCGGTCAAGTGGAGCTAAAATTTACACGAGATGATTTTTTAACTGAAGGTAAAATGCAAATTGTTGGTCGTTTTATGTCACATGAGTATGTATTTACAGGGATTACGTGCAAAGAAGATCTTCACCAATGTTTACTCGGGTATGATGAATATGCTACCTATCCAGTAAATGATCCTTGGCCATTTACTCGATATTTTTTCCCAAATCTTTACGATAATGGATTTCGACTTTCTTCGATGACATCAGATATTTGGGAAATTTACCATAATTTATATCGTGAGAACAATATTCAAAAAGCAATCGAAGTTCCGATGGTTTATTTTACTCTTGCGATTAATTATTTGCTAACTAGATATGGAATAGATGGTGAAAATGCTGACATGGTAACAAAAAATATGCTTAGAAAGGCGATAGAATTCAGCGGTTTTATTGAAGCTGAAAAGCATATAAATGGAATTTCTTAAATGAAATTGTATCCTGGAATCATCATCTTAGAAAATCAAATCGAAGAATATTCCAAAGCAAACTTAGTTTGGAATAATAATTGGATAAAAGAATTTGAGTCACTTTGGTCAATACTTCAAAAAATGAACTTTGCCAATGGAGCCCATCAAGGTGAAATATTTGCAATATTAGGAAAAAACGAATCATGTGATTGGAATCCTTTTTTGTCTTTTAAAAAAGGAAATCTAATTAATCAGTTACACTTTGATAAAATTAAGCTTCAAAAATACGAATTAACTAAATTGTTTCAGGAAAGCAAAACCTTTATAAAGCAAATGGCATCAAGTGTTGGAATTGCTGCACATCATGTTTTTGAGAATGATGTGCTTCGTTTTTGTGAAAAATGTTTAGAATTTGGATATCATAGTAATCTTCATCAATTGAGGTTCGTAACAAATTGCCCATTTCACGATAAAGAATTAATAGAAAGATGTCCAGTTTGTTTCCGCCGATATGCTTTTAATTTAACAAATCCAAATTTAACAAAACCATATGTTTGTTTATGCGGACATTGCTACATGGATGTAAATCATTCTATAAAGATGTTTAAACTATTTCAAAAGAAATTAAAAGTGAAGGAGACATATATGCTTGATATAAAACTTATCACTGAAGACGCTTTTATGAGTCGCGTTGTATTTTCTGAAATAGGTACTCCACAGGAGCTAAAAAATCACGTTCACCGGGTTCTTCAGTTAAAACAAACAGGGAGTATAGGAGGTGGCTATGTAACCTCAATTTCAATCAGTAAACAGAATCAGTATGCAATTAAAAAACAAATAAATCCTTATCTTGAATCGAGTGAAACTTATAACGATCAAAGAGCAATCTATAAAAGTATAGCCCGAATGCTTCGTAATACCGTAATGAAGTGCCATAGAGGTTGTGTAAGAAATCTATCTTTAAAAGGAAGTTTCAGTGATGTGTGTCACTATGCACATGCATATGTATGCTGGAGAAAGTTCATTGAGGGGCTAAATGGATATCACAATGTGCAAAATGGATTTACTAATAAAAACCGATTCGCTACAACTCCTAAATCTTATTATTCACCGCTATTTGAAGATGCTTTAAGTTCTATTGTAAATCAGTGTGAAAAGGCAATTAGGAGAGAAATTGAAGAGATAGGGGATGGTCATTTTCTTGATATAGAGCGGTTATCTACATCTATACGTAATCGACTATTTGCGGATCTTATTATAAATAATTTTTATCATTGGGTAGAGATTTTTAATAATGTAAAAACTTATGAAGTTACTTATTATCACGAAATTCCGTTTGATCCACTTAAACCATTACAAGAAGTATATATTAATTTAAATAATTTTATTAAGAATCGCCAACTAACATATATTCGATACAAAGAGAAGTCTCAAAAATCAAATTTATGGTGCGATGTGGTTGGGAGATATATTTAGCAAGTTCATACTTGCTTTTTTTGATAAAAAAAACCTTTACTCGAGTAAACAGATTTGTGTCGCAAAAAGGCCTCAAGTAAACAGATTTGTGTCGCTACTGTGCCGAGAGTATATAGATTTGTGTCGTGAAAATACCCCAAGTAAACAGATTTGTGTCATTTAGGTATAAAAACTACGAAATATTGAATAGTAAGCAATAAAAAGAGGAGTAAATCAAGATTGAAATGTTCGGTTTTTAGTATACAAACAATCACCAATAACCACTATTTACCAAAAGTAACAGATTTGTGTCGCTAGAGTAAACACATTTGTGTCGGAGAACAAATGAATATTACCGGAAGTGAGTACCTGGAGTTATTGGTACTCTTTACTTTTTTCTAGTTTACATAATATATATTATAGGAAGTTGAAGTGAAAACACTATAATTAATCTCAAATAGCAAGTATTCTTATTGTTTTGAGATGGAACGGAAAAAATCATCAATTTGAATAATCAGATCAAAAAAATCAATTCAGTTTAAATATTAACTATTTTATATCATTTAAAACTTGAGTAAAAATAATTA
>NZ_NUUX01000016.1 GCF_002564465.1 Bacillus sp. AFS088145
TTTTTTGAGCAATACAAGATTTAAACTTAACTTTTATGGAGAGTTTGATCCTGGCTCAGGACGAACGCTGGCGGCGTGCCTAATACATGCAAGTCGAGCGGACTAATGGGAGCTTGCTCCCGTTAGTTAGCGGCGGACGGGTGAGTAACACGTGGGCAACCTACCTGTAAGACTGGGATAACTTCGGGAAACCGGAGCTAATACCGGATGACATAAAGGAACTCCTGTTCCTTTATTGAAAGATGGCTTCGGCTATCACTTACAGATGGGCCCGCGGCGCATTAGCTAGTTGGTGAGGTAACGGCTCACCAAGGCGACGATGCGTAGCCGACCTGAGAGGGTGATCGGCCACACTGGGACTGAGACACGGCCCAGACTCCTACGGGAGGCAGCAGTAGGGAATCTTCCGCAATGGACGAAAGTCTGACGGAGCAACGCCGCGTGAGCGATGAAGGCCTTCGGGTCGTAAAGCTCTGTTGTTAGGGAAGAACAAGTGCTAGTTGAATAAGCTGGCACCTTGACGGTACCTAACCAGAAAGCCACGGCTAACTACGTGCCAGCAGCCGCGGTAATACGTAGGTGGCAAGCGTTGTCCGGAATTATTGGGCGTAAAGCGCGCGCAGGCGGTTTCTTAAGTCTGATGTGAAAGCCCCCGGCTCAACCGGGGAGGGTCATTGGAAACTGGGAAACTTGAGTGCAGAAGAGGAAAGTGGAATTCCAAGTGTAGCGGTGAAATGCGTAGAGATTTGGAGGAACACCAGTGGCGAAGGCGACTTTCTGGTCTGTAACTGACGCTGAGGCGCGAAAGCGTGGGGAGCAAACAGGATTAGATACCCTGGTAGTCCACGCTGTAAACGATGAGTGCTAAGTGTTAGAGGGTTTCCGCCCTTTAGTGCTGAAGTTAACGCATTAAGCACTCCGCCTGGGGAGTACGGTCGCAAGACTGAAACTCAAAGGAATTGACGGGGGCCCGCACAAGTGGTGGAGCATGTGGTTTAATTCGAAGCAACGCGAAGAACCTTACCAGGTCTTGACATCCTCTGACAACCCTAGAGATAGGGCTTTCCCTTCGGGGACAGAGTGACAGGTGGTGCATGGTTGTCGTCAGCTCGTGTCGTGAGATGTTGGGTTAAGTCCCGCAACGAGCGCAACCCTTGATCTTAGTTGCCAGCATTTAGTTGGGCACTCTAAGGTGACTGCCGGTGACAAACCGGAGGAAGGTGGGGATGACGTCAAATCATCATGCCCCTTATGACCTGGGCTACACACGTGCTACAATGGATAGTACAAAGGGTTGCAAGACCGCGAGGTGGAGCTAATCCCATAAAACTATTCTCAGTTCGGATTGTAGGCTGCAACTCGCCTACATGAAGCCGGAATCACTAGTAATCGCGGATCAGCATGCCGCGGTGAATACGTTCCCGGGCCTTGTACACACCGCCCGTCACACCACGAGAGTTTGTAACACCCGAAGTCGGTGGGGTAACCTTTTAGGGGCCAGCCGCCTAAGGTGGGACAGATGATTGGGGTGAAGTCGTAACAAGGTAGCCGTATCGGAAGGTGCGGCTGGATCACCTCCTTTCTATGGAGACATCATGAACCGATGGTTCATGTATGAAATGTTTCTTCATTGTTTTGTTTAGTTTTGANNTTGTACCTTGAAAACTAGATAATGTCATTCATTAAACTGCGTAAGTTTAATTCAATTAGTTTTAAAATTAGTTAAGTTAGAAAGGGCGCACGGTGGATGCCTTGGCACTAGGAGTCGATGAAGGACGGGACTAACACCGATATGCTTCGGGGAGCTGTAAGTAAGCTTTGATCCGGAGATTTCCGAATGGGGAAACCCACTACTCGTAATGGAGTAGTATCTTTACCTGAATACATAGGGTACTGAGGACAGACCCAGGGAACTGAAACATCTAAGTACCTGGAGGAATAGAAAGCAATAGCGATTTCCTGAGTAGCGGCGAGCGAAACGGAAGATAGCCCAAACCAAGAGGCTTGCCTCTTGGGGTTGTAGGACACTCTATACGGAGTTACAAAGGAACGGGGTAAATGAAGCGACCTGGAAAGGTCCGTCAAAGAAGGTAAAAACCCTGTAGTTGAAACCTCGTTCCCTCTTGAGTGGATCCTGAGTACGGCGGAACACGTGAAATTCCGTCGGAATCTGGGAGGACCATCTCCCAAGGCTAAATACTACCTAGTGACCGATAGTGAACCAGTACCGTGAGGGAAAGGTGAAAAGCACCCCGGAAGGGGAGTGAAAGAGAACCTGAAACCGTGTGCTTACAAATAGTCAGAGCTCGTTAACGAGTGATGGCGTGCCTTTTGTAGAATGAACCGGCGAGTTACGATCCCGTGCAAGGTTAAGTTGAAGAGACGGAGCCGCAGCGAAAGCGAGTCTGAATAGGGCGATATAGTACGTGGTCGTAGACCCGAAACCGAGTGATCTACCCATGTCCAGGATGAAGTTCAGGTAACACTGAATGGAGGTCCGAACCCACGCACGTTGAAAAGTGCGGGGATGAGGTGTGGGTAGCGGAGAAATTCCAATCGAACTCGGAGATAGCTGGTTCTCCCCGAAATAGCTTTAGGGCTAGCCTTATGTGTTAGAGTCTTGGAGGTAGAGCACTGATTGGACTAGGGGCCCCCAACGGGTTACCGAATTCAGTCAAACTCCGAATGCCAATGACTTATCCATAGGAGTCAGACTACGAGTGATAAGATCCGTGGTCAAGAGGGAAACAGCCCAGACCGCCAGCTAAGGTCCCAAAGTATACGTTAAGTGGAAAAGGATGTGGAGTTGCTTAGACAACCAGGATGTTGGCTTAGAAGCAGCCACCATTTAAAGAGTGCGTAATAGCTCACTGGTCGAGTGACTCTGCGCCGAAAATGTAACGGGGCTAAACGTATCACCGAAGCTGCGGATTGATACCGTATGGTATCAGTGGTAGGGGAGCGTTCTAAGGGCGTTGAAGCTAGATCGTAAGGACTGGTGGAGCGCTTAGAAGTGAGAATGCCGGTATGAGTAGCGAAAGACGGGTGAGAATCCCGTCCACCGTATGCCTAAGGTTTCCTGGGGAAGGCTCGTCCTCCCAGGGTTAGTCAGGACCTAAGCCGAGGCCGACAGGCGTAGGCGATGGACAACAGGTTGATATTCCTGTACCACCTCATTTCCGTTTGAGCAATGGAGGGACGCAGAAAGATAGGGTAAGCGCGCTGCTGGATATGCGCGTCCAAGCAATTAGGCTGATGTGTAGGCAAATCCGCACATCATAAGGCTGAGTTGTGATGGCGAGGGAAATATAGTACCGAAGTTCCTGATTCTACGCTGCCAAGAAAAGCTTCTAGCGAGGAAATAGGTGCCTGTACCGCAAACCGACACAGGTAGGCGAGGAGAGAATCCTAAGGTGAGCGAGAGAACTATGGTTAAGGAACTCGGCAAAATGACCCCGTAACTTCGGGAGAAGGGGTGCTCTTTTGGGTGTATGCCCGGGAGAGCCGCAGTGAAAAGGCCCAAGCGACTGTTTAGCAAAAACACAGGTCTCTGCGAAGCCGCAAGGCGAAGTATAGGGGCTGACGCCTGCCCGGTGCTGGAAGGTTAAGAGGAGGGGTTATCCCTTACGGGAGAAGCTCTGAATTGAAGCCCCAGTAAACGGCGGCCGTAACTATAACGGTCCTAAGGTAGCGAAATTCCTTGTCGGGTAAGTTCCGACCCGCACGAAAGGCGTAACGATTTGGGCACTGTCTCAACCATAGACTCGGTGAAATTATAGTACCTGTGAAGATGCAGGTTACCCGCGACAGGACGGAAAGACCCCGTGGAGCTTTACTGCAGCTTGATATTGAATTTTGGTACAGCTTGTACAGGATAGGTAGGAGCCTGAGAAGCCGGAGCGCTAGCTTCGGTGGAGGCGTCGGTGGGATACTACCCTGGCTGTATTGAAATTCTAACCTAGAGCCGTGATCCGGCTCGGAGACAGTGTCAGGTGGGCAGTTTGACTGGGGCGGTCGCCTCCTAAAGAGTAACGGAGGCGCCCAAAGGTTCCCTCAGAATGGTTGGAAATCATTCGAAGAGTGTAAAGGCATAAGGGAGCTTGACTGCGAGACCTACAAGTCGAGCAGGGACGAAAGTCGGGCTTAGTGATCCGGTGGTTCCGCATGGAAGGGCCATCGCTCAACGGATAAAAGCTACCCCGGGGATAACAGGCTTATCTCCCCCAAGAGTCCACATCGACGGGGAGGTTTGGCACCTCGATGTCGGCTCATCGCATCCTGGGGCTGTAGTCGGTCCCAAGGGTTGGGCTGTTCGCCCATTAAAGCGGTACGCGAGCTGGGTTCAGAACGTCGTGAGACAGTTCGGTCCCTATCCGTCGTGGGCGCAGGAAATTTGAGAGGAGCTGTCCTTAGTACGAGAGGACCGGGATGGACACACCGCTGGTGTACCAGTTGTTCTGCCAAGAGCATGGCTGGGTAGCTATGTGTGGAAGGGATAAGTGCTGAAAGCATCTAAGCATGAAGCCCCCCTCAAGATGAGATTTCCCATAGCGTTAAGCTAGTAAGACCCCTGAGAGACGATCAGGTTGATAGGTCAGAGGTGGAAGCGTGGTGACACGTGGAGCTGACTGATACTAATCGGTCGAGGACTTAACTAACAAGTTTGAT
>NZ_NUUX01000017.1 GCF_002564465.1 Bacillus sp. AFS088145
GGCGAAGGTGACATTGGTACACAACCATTCGAGAGCTTCTTAGAAATGGTTAAACAACAAAAATTAGAAAAAGTTCTATCTTAATTTTAAAAATCCTCTATTTTTATAATAGAGGATTTTTTTATTTGACCGATATAATTAACGACGATTGTTTTCCAGTAGAACTGATTGTCTTTATTTTCTGGGAAATATGACGAAATTTGCCAAAAACACACTTCATAAATTTTTTTTTATATAGGATTAATCTCGAAAATATAGAACTTATATGAAGGATGTCTTTTCAGTTATTTAGTCTTAATAAAATACATAGTTATGATAAGAGGTGATGCAGTTGGATAATCAGAATCAAGATCTTCAAAAAAAGGTAGAAAAGCTTGAAGAAGAAGTCAGAGAAATGAAGAAACAAATTGAATTTCTCTTAATCAAGAAAGAAACTTCGAACGAGATTAAACAAAAAACTCAAACAAAAGAAAATAATCCTAAACCCCAAAAAACAGTTAGTAGACAGGTTAAAGTAACAGTTGAAAATGAAAAGGTTGACTATGAAGCACTTATTTTCGAAAAGTGGTTACCTAGATTTTTTATATTTATTTTTATTCTTGGCGTAATGTGGGGATTTAAAGCGGCATCAGATTATGGGGTATTAAATAAGTATGCAAAAGTAGGAATTGGATTTGTTATAGCCATTGCTTTATTCTGGTACGGTAATCGTCAAATGAAAGCTATACGATCAACGCTTGGCCAATCCTTAATTGGTGGCGTGTTACCCGTATTATTTTTAACTACGTTTGCTATGCATCATTTATATCACATGGTTGGATCAACGATTGCATTTTCGCTTTTAATTATTTGGGTATGTTTTGGTTTTTATTCTATGAATAGATACAAATCAGAAGTAATTGGATTAATAAGTATAATAGGAGCCGTTTTTGTACCATACCTAGTTAAAAGTAATTCGCCAAACTATTTATTTTTCTCTATCTATGAAACAGTAATTTACTTATGCTTTATGTTTTATGCAGCATTTAAGAAATATAAATTCATCTACCTTTCGTCTGCAATATTATTGCATTTATCTTATTTAATTGTTGCCTTAGTTAATTTTAATACGAATGGAATTAAATATTTCGCACTAAGTATTATCGTTCAACATATTAGTTTGCTAGCTATATTGATCAAATCTAAGCTTGCTATTAAAAAGCAAGTACTAATTCTTCACACTAGTTTTATTTTAACAATTGGTTGGATCTTCAGTGCATTTGAAGATCAGTTTAGAACAATGATTTTAATCTTTTTATGTGTAGGATATTTATTACTGACCTTTTATTATAAAAAGAAATCGGATTTTTTCTTTGGATTTTCGTCTAATTTTATATTAGCCATTTCATTCCTGTTTTTGGACAGTGTTTCAGAAAACTTACTTTGTACTGTATTAATAATTCAAGCAGTATCAACTTATTTATTTTATTTAAGATATCGAGATCTACTGAAATTAATTATAGCTACTCTTACATTTATTCCTGTAGGGATATCCATTTTATCAGTTGGAATAGATTCTTTTTGGTCTTTTGAAACGATGAATTGGCTTATGTTAACTGTAGCTTTAATTACGATAGCAATTTTGGCTTATAAAAATGAAGATGAAAAACAATTTATCTTATTAAGCAGTTCTTTATTAATTACGGTTATATTGATTGCTTTTATAACACAAATTGTTCAAATAATTGCGGTAGATCAGTCTGATAATATGATTCGATTATTAATTAATATAAGTTGGATCTTGCTCTCAATTTTAGCTATGATATTTGGTAACATTAAGAAGTTTAAAGTCTGGACATATACTGGGGTAGGTTTATTATTATTGACGCTAGGAAAACTTGTATTAATAGATTTACCAAATATTACATTGATGGTTAGAGCCGGTTTATTTATACTGCTTGGCTTGATTGGATTAGTAATTTCTAGAATATTTTTTAAGGGAAGCAGTAGTCAAAAAAACTATAAAATTTAGTATACAGGAGTCAGTTAATGCTAATCACTGAAACTAAAAACTTACTATTAATGACTTTTACAGCAGAAGCGATGGTTTCTGTTTTAAGTGGAAATAAAGAGTTAGAATTTGAAAATCAAATTTATAGATTCGCTCAAGGATGGCCAATTCTCGTATATAAAAATCTTTTCCCTTATAAGATTTCTCGTTTTCAAACGCATCCTACTGAGGAAAAATATGAAGGGATTATTATTCATAAAAAAGATCGAGTAATTATTGGGGACATGGGATTTAAAGGTGGTCCTGATGAAGCTGGGAGTATGGAAATAGGTTATAGTATTGCACCTTGTTATCAAGGTAAAGGATATGCAACTGAAATGGGTAGTGCTTTTTGTGAGTGGGGATTAAAGCAAAATCATGTTACAAGAATATCTGCTATTTGTTCCATTTATAATCATGCCTCTATTAGAGTTTTAGAGAAAATTGGCATGATAAAAGTAAAAGAAGAAATTGAAAAATATTATTGGATGTTAGATAAAAAAATAAATTTGTGATTTTCATTGATTAGAACGATTAATTTTCTAGAAGAAGGTGGGCTTATTCTTACAACAAGAAATGCATCTATCATCTTTATGGTCATAACTAAACGTGAATTTGGTCGATTCTTTTTGTACGATCTTATGATAAGTAGTTTAGTATATGGCACTCTAAAAAAATACTACTCAAGTGACCTAATCGCAATTTTTGGCAGCTTTACAATACCGACAGTTTTAAAAAGAGTGGCTGTATTATTAGAACAGAAATAAAAAAAGATGCTCCTATTTGAGCATCTTTTCATGCAACCTTGTATATTATTTACCAAATTTTCGTAAAAGNNCCGCTTATCCCATAGGAGTCGATCATCCTTCCGTTCCAATCAACTTATTCATCAAAATATGGTTGCACTAAAAATCTAATTAAATATCCTTTTCTTAGAGTAATATAGCAGATTATTAATAAGTTTGTAGGTCAATTAAGATCGAACTTCAACTTTTAAACAAATCAGATCAATTTATTTTTCTAAAAATTAGCTCATAATTATTTTCAACTTCCAAAATAAGCAATTACTAGAATTTGTTGAGATTATAAAACTGTCCAAACTTAAAATCATTAAAAGTTCATCAGAAACTGAATTATCTCATCAATAATGTTCACTAAATATATGTTTTCGCTATTGACCGTTTTATATAACTACACACAAAAAGGATGCTCTTAATTGAGCACCCTTTTTAAATGTTAGCCTTGTTGTACAGGGCTTTTAGGTTCAGTATCTAAATTCATTGCTGGTCCGAAGAATTCGAAATGAATTTGTGTATCCTTAATTCCTAATTCTTTTAAGCTTGTAATAATGGCCTTTAAAAATGGTACTGGTCCACATACGTAATAATCTGCATTGTCTGATTTAACATTGTTATTTAACCATTCTGCATCAATATAACCTTGCTTTTTAAAGTTATTATTTTTAAGATCTTCCTCAGATGGATTTTCATAAACAAATGATAAATTGTAATTTGTTAATTGCTCTTTTAATTGGTTAAGTTCATTTTCAAATGCTTGTAATTTACCATTTCTTGAAGCGCTTATGAAGTTGACTTGACGGTTTGGTTGATTACTTGCAATTGACTTAGCCATACTAATTAATGGAGTAATTCCAACACCACCACTTAAGAAAACAACATCTGAATTAATTTCAGTATTTAAAGTAAATTCACCTGCTGGAGCAGTAATTTCCAGTGTATCACCAACATTTACTTGATTGTGTAGGTAGTTTGAGAATTTACCAAGTGGTTGGTTTTCTTCAGCTTCTCTTTTTACTGAAATTCTAAAGTAATTTTTACCTGGTGCATCAGATAAACTATATTGTCTGTTTGATAAATATTCTTCACCAGGAATTTGTGAACGAACAGTAATATATTGACCAGATAAGAAAGTAGGAACTGAAGAACCATCTTTAGGAACTAAGTAGAATGAAGTAATTACATCGCTTTCTTTCACTTTTTCGATGACTTTAAACTCTTTAAATTCAGACCATCCGCCTTCTTGAGAAGATGCTTCCTCATACATTTCTTTTTCGATATCGATAAATACTTGTGCAATAATTCCATATGCTTCCGCCCAAGCACCTAGTATTTCATCAGTTGCAGCATCACCAAGGACTTCTTTTATTGCCCCTAGTAAATGTTGCCCTACGATTGGATAGTGCTCAGCTTTAACTTGAAGACTGCGGTGCTTTTGCGCAATTTGTTTTACAACAGGAATAATTGTTGCTAGTTTATCAATGTTCTGTGCAGCAGCTAAAACAGTATTTGCAAGTGCAGTTTGTTGTCTACCTTGTTGTTGATTTGTATGATTAAATACATTTAATAGTTCAGGATGATTAGTAAATAAATTTTTATAGAATACTTTAGTTATATCTGTACCCTTTACTTCTAAAACTGGAACTGTTGACTTAATAATATCAATTGTTTTTTGAGATAGCATGAAAAATCCCCCTAATCACGTTTTAAAGTAGTATTGTAAATACATCTTTATCTTAGACCTAGAATATATTTAAAACAATATGTAAAATACATCTTTTGTGAATTTTTTCGCAAAAATACATAAAAGTTTAAAAAAAGTTCACAATTATGCTATGATTAATCTTAAATAAAACAGTGAGGACAAGTTATGCGTTTAACAACTTATTCGGATTACTCTCTTCGTGTACTAATATTTCTAAGCTCTGAGCCAGGTGAAAAATTAGTTAATATTAAGGACATCGCTGAAGCTTATGATATTTCTAAAAACCACTTAATGAAAATAATTTATAATTTAGGAAAGATGGGCTATATCGAAACGATCCGTGGTAGAAACGGTGGAATCCGTTTAGCTAAATTACCATCAGAAATAAATATCGGTGAAATTATTCGTAAAACCGAAGAAGACTTTAATATTGTAGAATGTTTTGAGCACGGCAATACTTGTGTTATTACACCTGTTTGTTCTTTAAAACATATATTTAATAATGCATTAGAACAATTTTTAAAAGTTTTAGATCAATATACATTAGATGATATTGTAAAGAACAATGCGATGCTTAAAGATTATTTTTCAAGTAATACAAAAGAATAGTTTTTTTGAAATAGAAGAGCTCCCCCAATTTAAAAACAAAAAAACCAACAAAGTACAAATAACTTGATTTTCAGACTGATTGCAAGCGCTTGTCTTTCGAGGCGCGAAGCCTGGTGAGGAGCGGAGTTACCCTAGACGGTAATGAGCACCGCAGATAGGCGAAGCAACGAAGAAAGCGAGCGTTTGTCAACAGTCTGAAACCAACAAAGTAAGCCTTTGTTGGTTTTTTTCATTTAATGTGGTCTATTGACCTTTATAGTTTAATATATTTTACGTTTTCCATCGGTTCTTGGAATAAGGATGAAGCTATTTTACTAAAAATGGTTGGATCCCCAGTTGTAAAAAATTCATGTGAAGTGATTTCAGAGTTAGATAAAATATTTTGTTGATCCAGAATTGCACTTACTTCTAAAGCTGTTTCATCACCAGAGCTGATCAGTTGGATTGATGGTCCCATCACTTTTTGGATGATTGGACTTAATAATGGGTAATGCGTGCAACCTAGTATTAGTGTATCAATATTTGAATCAATAAGCGGTGCAAGAGTGTGTTTAACAATCTCAAATATTTCAGGTTTATTGTAGTCCCCATTTTCAACAATTCCAGCAAACTCTGGGCATGCCAAACCTTCAATTATAACTTTGTCATTAATTCGTTTTAGTGCAGAATGATATGCTTTACTATTAATAGTAGCATTCGTTCCTATGACACCGATTTGGTCATTTTGTGTTAATTTTATTGCTGCTCTAGCACCTGGACGGACAACTCCAATGACTGGGATTTGAAGTTTTTCTCGCATTTCATTTAAGACTACTGAAGTTGCTGTATTACAGGCGATGACTAACATTTTAATATCTTTCTCCAATAGAAAATTAGTCATTTCCCAAGTGAATTCTCTAATCTCCGTATATGGTCGTGATCCGTATGGACATCTTGCTGTGTCGCCTAAATATAAAATGTCCTCTTTAGGTAATTGTCTTATAATTTGTTTGGCAACTGTTAAGCCCCCAACACCTGAGTCAATGACTCCGATTGGTTTATTCAAAAAATCCCCTCGTTTTACTTAATAATTTGTTGATGTAGTATATTCTTTATTCATTTAAGATTTTACTATAAGAAATGATATTTTTGTTTATCATTCTCTTTTTAAAAATGTTAAAATTTCATAGATTTATTGCGCTTATTAACAGAGTATTAAAACATTTAAACACAAGTTAAAAATAATTCGTAAATTCAATCATTATCTGTTATATTAATGAGGAAAGTTTATATATGAGAAAAATGTGGAGGAGCCAGTGTTGCTGGCTGAGATAGCATCCTTAAGGTGTTGACTCTTAGAACCTGATCTGGGTGATGCCAGCGTAGGGAACAGTATCTCTTTTTAGATATGTTTTTTACAGCGCATTTACGTCCGGGTTAGTATCCGGACGTTTTCTTTTTGTATAAACAAAAAACAAAAAGGAGATATAGATAATGAAAAAACTAGTAGTATTTTTAGTAGCTATTTGTTTAATGTTAACCGGGTGTGGTCAAAACAAAACTGCTACTACTAAAAAGACAAAGAAATTAAAAAAGGTGACAGTCGTACTAGACTGGACGCCAAATACAAATCATACTGGGCTATTTGTTGCTAAGGAAAAAGGTTATTTTAAGGAACAAGGACTTGATGTAGATATAATCAGCCCAGGAGAAACAGGTGCAGACCAATTGGTGGCATCAGGTAAAGCAGATTTTGGAGTTTCTTATCAAGAGTCAATTACACAAGCAAGAGTTCAAAATGTACCGATTGTATCAATTGCAGCAATTATTCAACATAATACTTCTGGGTTTGCTTCACCAGTGAAAAAAGAAATTAAGTCTCCAAAAGATTTCGTTGGAAAAACATATGGTGGATGGGGTTCACCGGTTGAAAATGCTATTTTAAAATCACTTATGTCAGAAGAAAATGCTAATGTTAATAAGTTAAATATCGTTAATATGGGTGATGCTGATTTCTTTACAGCGGTAAAAAGAGATATCGATTTTGCGTGGATTTATCAAGGATGGACAGGGATTGAAGCAGAGCTACGTGGAGAAAAATTAAACATGATTTATTTAACTGATTATAGTAAAAAGCTAGATTACTATACTCCAGTTTTAGCTACAAACGAAAAAATGATTAGTAAAAACCCTAAAATAGTAAAAGCATTTGTGGCTGCAGCATCAAAAGGATATAATTTTGCGATTGATAACCCAAAAGAAGCTGCATCGATTTTAATAAAGGATAATCCAGATTTAGATAAAAAATTAGTGGAAAAAAGCCAAGAATGGTTAGCATCTAAATATAAAGATGATGCAGACCGTTGGGGTGAGCAAAAGTTATCAGTTTGGAAAAACTATGCTGATTTCTTAGCTGAAAATAAATTATTAGAAGGAAACTTTAAGCCAAAAGAAGCATTTACGAATGATTTCTTACCAGCGAAATAAGGAGGAGAAAAAATGCAATCTACTTTAATGAGTGTCCAAATTATACCGAAAACAAATAATATTGAGGATGTTATTCCAGCAGTTGATGAAGCAATTAAAATTATTGATGAATCAGGTGTGAAATATCAAGTTCAACCATTGGAAACAACTATGGAAGGCGACTTGAATCAATTATTAATGGTTGTTCAAAAAATGAATGAAAGAATGATTGAAATAGGTTGCCACAATGTTATAACTCAAATGAAAATACTATATCAACCACAAGGTATTACGATGGATGTGTTAACGGAGAAGTACCGTTAATGAAATCTAAAAATATTAAAGGATGGCAACCAATCGTTGTCATCCTGCTTTTTTTATTCTGTTGGCAGCTAAGTATTAAAATTTGGAAAATCGAATCTTGGTTATTGCCAGGACCGATCGCAATCTTTAAAGAAGGAATGAAATCATCTGATTCACTACTTCCTCATATTTCTTCTACAATTCAATTAACGATTATTGGATTGTTAATTGGTAGTTTATTAGGATTTTTAATCGCATTTCTATTGCATTTAATTCCAGGTGTTAGGGAAGCTTTTTACCCATTATTAATTCTTTCGCAAAATGTACCAATTATCGTATTGGCACCGCTTTTAATTATTTGGTTTGGATTTGGTGTATTACCTAAATTAATTATTATTTCTCTTGTTTGTTTTTTCCCAGTTACAGTTTCAGCGTTAGATGGTTTCCGACAAACACCAAGTGAACTAATAAATTATATGAAAATGGCGGGAGCATCCAAATCACAAATTTTTTGGAAAGTTGAATTGCCTTTTTCTCTACCTTCCATTTTTTCAGGCTTAAAGATTTCTGCAACTTATAGTGTTATGGGGGCAGTTATATCTGAATGGCTCGGAGCGAAATCTGGAATTGGGGTGTATATGACTTTAGCTTCATCTTCATTTAGAACAGATCGAGTATTTGTTTCAATTTTTATCATTATGTTTTTAAGTATGCTTTTCTTCTTCCTAATAGTCGTAATTGAACGTTTTACTGTTAAATGGAAAGTTAAAGGGGAGAAACGAAAATGACATTACAAGTGGAACAATTATCAAAGAGTTATAGTGGTCATCAAGTGTTAGATAATATATCCCTTTATGTAAACGAGGGGGAATTTGTATCAATTTTAGGTCCATCTGGAAGTGGGAAAAGTACGTTGTTTCATCTTATAGGTGGTTTACTAAAACCTGATTCTGGAGAAGTAAAGTTAAATGGGTCGATAATAAATGGAGAACTTGGTCATGTTAGTTTTATGCCTCAGGATCATTCATTACTACCTTGGAGAACAGTATTAAAAAATATTGTTTTGTCACAAGAATTAAAACATAAACCTGATGAAAAATTGGCAAGAGACTGGCTTAAAAGAACTGGTTTAGAAAACTATGAGAATGCTTACCCTCATGAATTATCTGGTGGTATGAAACAAAGAGTTTCATTTTTAAGGTCTCTACTAGCACCACAGTCGTTCATGTGTATGGATGAGCCTTTTTCAGCTTTAGATGAGTTCACTAGACTTGAAATGCAACAATGGCTCTTATCAATTTGGGAGGAGCAACGACGATCAATTTTATTAGTAACGCATAATATTGATGAAGCGTTGTTAATGTCTGATCGAATATATATATTTTCTAACAAACCCGCAAAAATCAAAGAAGAAATCATTGTGCCATTTCCAAGACCACGTAAAAAAGAATTATTATTGAGTGATGAATTTACGGAATATAAAAGAAAAATCTATTTGGCTTTAGAGAAGGAGTAATACGATGAAAATGATAGATGCTCATATTCATTTAGATTCTTATGATATTAGTCAAAGAGAAGAAATATTAGCTAATTTAGAAAGACACGAAATCGAGGCGCTCATTTCGGTATCGATGGATTTAAAATCTAGTAAGAAAAATTTAGAGTTGAAAAATCAAAATAATAGTGTATATCCAGCATTCGGATTTCATCCTGAACAACAAATCCCATCTGATGAAGAGGTTGATCAATTAATTGAATGGATTAAGATCCATCAGGATGAAATGGTCGCAATCGGGGAAGTTGGTTTACCATATTATAAGAATTTAGAAGAACAGATTGATTACGTACCTTATATTCAATTACTAGAAAAATTTATCTCACTTGCAAAAGAGTTAAATAAACCGATTATATTACATGCAGTGTATGAGGACGCCGAAACCGTCTGTAATCTATTAGAAAAATATTTTATTAAAAAAGCCCATTTTCATTGGTTTAAAGGGGACGAACTTACAATTAAACGGATGATGCAAAATGAGTATTTTATCTCAATTACACCAGATGTATTATATGAAAATGAGATTCAAGACTTAGTAAAAAAGTATCCTTTAGAATTAATGATGATAGAAACAGATGGTCCTTGGCCATTTGAAGGGCTTTTTGAGAATGAGTGGACACAACCAAAATTTATGCATCAATCGGTTGCAAAGATAGCTGAGTTAAAAGAGATAGATCTATCAAATGCATATAAAACTTTATATGAAAATACTAAGAAATTTTATAGTATATAAAATAAGAAAATCGTTATCCAACAGGAAACGATTTTTTTATTAATTAGTTTAGTTTTAGATAGGTAAAAAGAGCTGAAATAAAATCCCCCCATAGCAGAGCATCTATCCTAATTTACGGATAGCCTTTTTTATCTACTATAAGTAGTATATAAAGTTAAACTTTCAATTTAGATAATCAGATTCTTTACAAGCAAGAAAATAGTGAAATGTAAAACTTAAGTTTCAATGTAAATACCAAAACCGGCATTTCGATTAGAATGCCGGCAGTATGTTGGTTTGTAGAAGTGTTTCTACAAAATAACTACAGTTCAAGCTCTCCCATACGAAGAAGCTCAATAACTGCTTGTGATCGCCCCTTAACCCCAAGCTTCTGCATTGCATTTGAAATATGATTTCTCACAGTTTTTTCACTTATAAAAAGTTCTTCAGCAATTTCTCTTGTAGTCTTATCTTGAACAAGAAGCTCGAATACTTCTTTTTCACGCTTTGTGAGTGTGTGCTTTGTTTGATAGTCTCTATCTTTCAACTGTGCTAACCCTCCTTGCTTGACCGAGCTGTTCTTCGGATGGGTATTCATTTAGTCTTTTTATCATATGAACGATAAGTCTTTTAGGTGAATATTTCCAGTAAATTTAGAGCTAGATTTAAATAATTTATTTTTTTCTATTTAGCTTGTTCTAAAAAATGTACAGGCTCGTATAATTAGTAAAAAAGCGTGGGGGGAGTATGGTGATGAAAAAAAGATTGTTAGTAACAGCGGCAGCGGTATGTGGAATTGCAACAATGAGTGGATGTAGTTTACTTCCAACGAAATCTTCAACTGACATTGATCCACCTAAAACTGTAGTATATAAAAGTGATCAACCTTCAAAAGAAGTAGCAAAGAAAGAGGAAACTGTAAAAAGAGAATTATATTTAATTGATCGTAACGGGTATGTTGTACCGCAAACATTCCAATTACCTAAGTCTACTAGCTTGGCTAAACAAGCGTTAGAGTACTTAGTAAAAGATGGTCCTGTTACAGATGAATTACCGAATGGTTTCCAAGCAGTTTTACCTCCGAATACTGAAGTTTTAGGTGTTCAAACTCAAAAGGATGGTACGATTATTGCTGATTTTTCACCAGAATTTAAGCAATACCGTGCTGAAGATGAATTAAAAGTGTTTCAAGCTGTTACTTGGACGTTAACTCAATTTGATAATGTGACAAAGGTGAAAATTCGAGTAAACGGAAAAGAGCTTGCATCGATGCCAGTAAATAAAGCTCAGATTGGTGATGGGTTAACAAGAGATGATGGAATTAACTTTGATAAAGGTGATATTGTAGATATTATGAACTCCAGACCAGTTACGTTATATTATGTTTCTCAAGGGGAAATGGGAGACACTTATTATGTACCTGTAACGACTAGGATTTCAAATGTTGAAACAGATTCATATTCAGCAATCGTAAATGAACTTGTAAAAGGTCCATCTGAATATTCGAATTTAGTTTCCGATTTTGGAACTGATACGAAACTAGTTAGTCAACCTGTTTTCAAAGGCGGTAAACTAGTACTTAATTTTAACGATGGTATCTATGGAAATATTGCAAAAAATATGATCAATAATGATGTACTACAGCCACTTGTACTTTCTTTAACTGAGCAAAAAGGAGTTAAATCTATTGAAATTCAAATCAATGGTAAATTAACTGCGCTAGACCAACAAGGCAAGCCTTTAAGCCAACCTGTTTCTAGACCTAAGGATGTAAATACGAAAAAATTGTAAGCCAGTGGTTACGGAAAGATAATAATTACCTTTAAAAAAATGTTTTAAATTTAAACCTTGTACAAAAATTGTGATGATTTTTGTACAAGGTTTTTAATTTTAACTATAAATTACACTGAATAAGTAGAAATGAAATCACTTTTTTGTCTATACTAGTATTTGGAAGATTTTGTAGGAGGAACTATTATGACAAGAACAGATGGAAGATTAAATAATGAACTTAGACCGATAGAGATTATTACTCACTATACAAAGCATGCAGAAGGTTCTGTGCTGATCAGTATTGGTGATACGAAGGTAATTTGTAATGCAACAGTTGAGGACCGTGTACCGCCATTTTTGAGAAATAGTGGAAAAGGTTGGATTTCAGCTGAATATTCAATGTTACCTAGGGCTACTCAAGAGCGTACAATACGTGAATCATCTAAAGGTAAAGTTACTGGTCGAACAATGGAAATTCAACGTTTAATAGGAAGAGCGTTAAGAGCAGTAGTTGATTTAGAAGCACTTGGTGAAAAGACAATTTGGATCGATTGTGATGTAATTCAAGCAGATGGAGGAACACGAACTACTTCAATTACTGGTGCATTTGTTGCAATGATGCTTGCTTTTGATAAATTAATTAAAATGGATAAATTGAAATCGTATCCTGTAAAAGATTATTTAGCAGCAACTTCGGTTGGTATTTTAGATGACCTTGGACCAGTACTAGATTTATATTATGTAGAAGATTCGGCTGCAAGTGTTGATATGAATATTATTATGACTGGAAAAGGACAGTTTGTTGAACTTCAAGGAACTGGTGAAGAAGCAACATTTTCAAGAGAAGAATTAAATGAGTTACTATCTTTAGGTGAATTAGGAATTAAATCTCTAATTGAAAAACAAAAAGAAGTGTTATTACAAGAAGGTATTAAATTTCAATAATCATTTCGAGGTGAGACTTTAAGGATGGAAACAATCATTATTGCGACAAATAATCAAGGCAAAGTGAAGGATTTTGAAGCACTTTTTAACCCGATGGGATTTCAAATTAAGTCTTTAAAAGACTTTCCTGAAATTCAAGAAGTTGAAGAAACAGGAACAACATTTGAAGAAAATGCGATTTTAAAAGCTGAATATTTAGCGAGTGAGTTAAATGCGCCAGTCATTGCAGATGACTCTGGTTTAATAGTGGATGCACTTGAAGGTAGACCAGGCGTTTATTCTGCTCGATATGCTGGAGTACATAAAAGTGACGAAGATAATTTACAAAAAGTATTAAGTGAACTAGAAGGCGTTTTTCCTGGAAAAAGAACTGCGCGATTTTATTGTGCTTTAGCTTTAGCGGTTCCAGGAAAAGAAACAATTACTGTTTATGGTACAGTTGAAGGGTATATTGCCAATGAAAAAAGAGGAACAAATGGTTTTGGCTACGATCCAATATTCTTTTTGCCAGAATTAGATAAAACGATGGCTGAAATAACGACAGATGAAAAAGGTGGCTTAAGTCATCGCGCTAATGCAATTAAATCATTAATGAGTGTAATAAATAAAGAAGATAAAGACTTTTTATTAAGAGGATCAAATTAATGAAAGTACTAATTGTAAGTGATAGCCATGGATTGACAAAACCATTGCAAGAAATCGCCGACCGATATCGTGACAGTGTAGATTTAATGATACACTGTGGAGATTCAGAATTAGAAGTGAATGCTAAGGAACTAGAGGATTATAATGTTGTAAGAGGAAATTGTGATTTCAGAGGAGAATTCCCTGAAGAATTTATTCACCGTGGGAATGAATATACAATGTATGCAACACATGGTCATTTACATGGAATAAAACAGTCATTACAAAAGCTGTATTATCGTTGTAAAGAAGTTGGAGCAACAATTGCTTGTTTCGGTCACTCTCATGTATTAGGAGCCGAAGTAATTGATGGTGTGCTTTTTATTAACCCTGGCAGCATTTTATTACCGAGAATGCGAAAAGAAAAGACTTATGCTATTCTTGAAACAATTGATAAGAAAGCTAATGTTACTTTTTATAATACAAATGGAACAGTGCTTACTACTACTTCATTTAAATTATAATGAATTAATGGGGGTTAGTAGCTTATACGCTACTAACTCTTATCTAAAACAAAAAAATTCGGAGTACTAAAAGCCGGAAAACCTTAATAAACTAAGGTAATTATACAACTTTAAAATTTTCTTCTTTATTTTGGAAAAAAATTTTTAAAAAAGTGTTGACTTTAATTTCCATAACGACTATACTAAATTATGTCGACAGGGTGATGTCACAAAGAAACGAAAAAGAAATAACAAATATGCGGGTGTAGTTTAATGGTAAAATAGAAGCCTTCCAAGCTTCGGTCGTGGGTTCGATTCCCATCACCCGCTCCATATGTCCTGGTAGCTCAGCAGGATAGAGCAACGGCCTTCTAAGCCGTCGGTCGGGGGTTCGAATCCCTCTCAGGACGTCCAAAAGACACTTGTTTTACGAAATGTAAAATAAGTGTTTTTTTTGTCTACATACCAAATGAATCGCTATATATCAACCTTCTAGGACGCCAAATGAAACGGTCAGTGCATCGGTCAAAACCGAAAATGACTCAAAATTAGGCGTAAGCTAGGAGGTTATTTTTGTTATGACTAAAAAGAAAAGTATTTTATCGATTTCAGAGGATTTAAGAGGTTTATTCTCGGAAAATCCTACCCCATGTACAACGGTCGATTTAGACCGAATGACTATCAAACAGGCTCTCACAACGATTACTCGCCAAATGGAGATCAGCGGAAACCGACCAAGGACGATAAGCGACTATTCTATTCATGCTGATCATTTTGCGAAAACTACTGGTTTAACTTATTTAGACGAACTGACTGCCGAATCAATTTATGAATGGTTGTCACGCATGGATGTAAGCAACCAAACGAAGCTAACCCGTTTAAAGTGTTTAAAGGCGTTTTTGTCACGCTGTTTTAGTAATGGCTGGTTAGAAAAGCAGTTTTGGAAACCGATCACAATTCGAGTCGATAGTAATGTGAAGGAGGGGGCTACAGAGCGTGAAATTCGAACGTTGCTGTCGTTGTTAGACTTAGGTGACTTTGTACAATTAAGGGACGCTACAGCCGCTCTACTAATGTTTAAAACGGGGATACGAATAAATACAATCGTTCACTTGGAGAATAAGCATATAGACTTCACAGATAAATTACTTCGACTTGACGGTGCCATCATGAAAAATCACGATCAGTTACTGTTGCCATTTGATGATACGCTGCACCGTTTGCTAAGCGTGCTAGTGCGTCAGAATGAAGCTATTAGACATGCGTATGGAGTTCAAAATAAGTACGTGTTTATTACGAAGCAAGGCGGAGTCATTTCGAATAGTCCGACGCATAACAACATACAAAAACGTTTACACAAGTATTCTAAAGAATATGGATTACGTAATATTAATCCTCATGCATTAAGACGTGGATTCGCAAAATCTCTTCTGAATAAAGGTGCTAATATTGCTGAAATCTCCAAAGCGCTAGGTCATAGTAACCTTGCTGTTACAACCCAATACTTACACCTTGATAAAGAAGAAGTGGCAGAGAACTTAAGGAAATATTTATAATAATCATTACGTCACTTTATGAGTGGCGTTTTTATTTTGCTAATGGAAGATTGTAATTTCTACTATTGAGTTATTGTGCGCAAGCAAAATCTAGATTTCTACCTTTTCAATGTTACAACCTTTGAATAACGCTTTTTCTATTCCTATAACGTCATTTTGTATCCATTATTTGAATATGTTTAATAAAAAAGAACCCTTTATTTTACAGTATCAAGATATAGGAGGCGTAATAAATGGAAAATAACAATAAAATAAATGTAGAAAAGTGGTCTCCGATTTTATTTAGTGTATTTTTTTATCTTCTTCCATTTTATCAGTTAGCAGATAGAAAAATAGGAACTTGGTCGTTAATATTGTTTGGTGGAGCGGCAGTAATATTTGCAATCATAGATATGCTACATTTCTTAACTACAATAGATAATAGCAGACGAATAAATAAAAGCATTGAGGATTATGTAAAGTTTTTTGATGAATATGTTGAGGAAAAGAAATGGGATGAGAAAAAAGGAATGGTATATAACACAAAAATAATCATGAGTAAAGAAGTGGCCGATCATATGGCTAACGACCAATTAGCAGCCCCCGTGGACTTTAATAAACTTTACAGTAAACAAAAAGATATCGTAAAAGATAACGATAAACGGTTGAAAAAGATAGATCAAATCAATCTGGTTTTACTTGTTATCGCTCTTTTGTTGGTGTTTATAGCGAGCCTAATTAATAATGATATTGAAATACATGATGTAAATACTGCTGATGTATTTGCGGTTTTAAGTTTGTGGTTAACTATGCTATTATACCTTATTAAATCTATAAAAATTTTAAAATTATAATTATAAGAACTGTCATCAACCAGTGATTCTCTATGTCTATAATCTTCAAACAGAGTTTGTTCAAACCAGTTTTTGGATAATACAATTCATATGGGTGACCCAAATTCCTTTTTTATTTGTACTGAACGTACATTCTTGTGTTGGGCATTTAAGTCACTTCTATTATTAATAATTTGGTACTATATAGGGTATTACAAATTTATATTTATTATAGGGAGGACTTTCATTGAATTACGCAATTATCACTGAAAATGATGAATCCAAATGGGATGATGAAACTGGAGTACTATATCATTTTCCTGCAAGATATAAAAACATTCTAACAGAAGGTACCAGTGTTATTTATTATAAGGGGCAAATGAAAGATAAGAAGTATTTAAATAAGCGTTTATCCGCGAAACCACATTACTTTGGGATTGCTAAAATAGGTGAAGTATATCCAGATTCAAAAAATAAAAATGAATACTTTGCAAAAATTGAAGAATATATACCATTTGTACAACCTCTAGATTTTAAGGATAAAAATAATGAGTATATTGAGATAGTAACTAAAAGTAATTATTGGAGAGATGGAGTAAGAAAAATAACAGTTGATACATATAAAAAAATAATTAAATTGGCTAATTTCGAAATTGATTATAAAAACGAAAACAACCTTGAGGCAGTACTTAGTGATGAATCTTTACCAAATTTAGATGATGTAAGCCCAGTTCCCTCCAATAGTTTATTCACAGGTAAAACTAATAAACATAGTAAAGAAAACAATGGATCTAATAATAACAGAAAACAAACAAAAGGTGATGGATTTTCAAGAAATGCTAAGAAAATAGGGGATCGAGCAGAACAAGTTGTTTTAAAGTTTCTGAAAAATCATAATTATAAAAACATTAGGTGGGTTGCTAATGAAGGAGAAAAGCCTGGCTATGATATTTCCTGCGTAGATCACACGGGATTAGAAATATATATTGAAGTAAAAGGCACTTCAACTAGTAAATTTAACGATTTTATAATAACAAATAATGAATTGTCAACGGCAGAAAAATTGGGAGATAGTTTTTATATTTATTTCGTAACTAATTGTTTAAGTAAAACACCAAAAGTTCAGTCTTTTCAGAACCCATATAAGAAAATAGCTTCAAGTAAATGGGAATTAACACCTTTATCATATAAAGTTTTTACTTCTTAAAATCTAATAAAAATAACATTTAGTAGTTAATAGTTTGACGCAGCCATTTATAGGTTGCGTTTTTTTATTTAGAAAATTTTTTTGTAGCGATACGGAAGTACCCTAGGGGTCGGATTTCTATAGTGTAAGGGTAAGTAACTAGAAGGGAGGTTCTAGCCATGGCAACAGGAACAACAATTAGGGTTGTACGAGCCTATCAGGGGATTTCGCAAGGTGAACTTGCAGAACTGATGGTAGTAAGCATCAGCCTAATATCAGCAGTTGAAAAGGGAACAAAACGTATTACTCCTGAGTTTGTAAAGCGATTTAAACGAGCAGTAGGAATTATTGATTCAACTCTAATAGACATCCAATATTTGCAAAGTATATTAACGGAATTGTGAACAGCAGCATTAATTTTTTTTAGATTCATAGTAGAAAAATTCCACTTAAATTTTAGGAGGGAATAAGAGATGAACAAACTTGATAGTTTACAAAAACGAATTAACGATTTACAAGTCGCTCTGAAGATAACCAAAAATGATGAAAAGGTAATCGATACTGCATTTGAAAATTGGATAATCAATAGGATAAACAAAAAATTAATAGAAAAAGGATGGTTAGAAAATGAAAAATAATTTTAGGCACAATGAAGATGGGACTACAAACATCTATATCGAAAGCCTCGACCGAATACTCGAGATGCGGATTAACACTGAAGATTTTCAGTTTCTAGAAAGCAAAGGCTATAACATTTGTGCAACTTGGAATAAGGCTAGTCGTACTTGGTATGCTGTCCGTCGTGGAAAGAAAGTTCATCGTTTGCTTAAAGGTGATCCAGAGGGGATGCATGTTCATCATATAGACAGGAACGGATTAAACAACACTCGAGAAAATTTGGAGGTTCTATCACCAAGCGAGCATTTACGAAAAAAGCTTCCTAAAGAACCGATTATCGGAGATCCAAGCAAAGGTATTCAAGTCCGTATTCTTAGCAAGGCAGAGGCGAGCAAGAAACAAGTAGACAGACGTTTTTGGTTTCGCTTGGAAGTTAATGGATTACATTACGGAACGTTTGAAAATGACATCAATTTAAATTTACATGCCAATATTGCCGATATGGTAGTAAATCGTAGGTTTTCCAATGAACAGATTTATGCTCCGTTTTTACGGGTTGGACACAATGAAGAGCATGTTGCAGCAGTTATCAAAGAGGTACGCAGATTCTTCAGTACGCCTGATCCGTCTAAAGTTAAAAAGGTACAAAGTAACCAAAAAATTTAATAATGGATGTCGTTACAAAGTTATCACAGTTGCGGTTATCTGTTCATGCAGAACCGCTTTTTTTAGTTAATAAATATTAGAATAGTAGGTTAATAAATGGAAAACAACAATAGACAACTAGTCGATACTTCAACGGGAGAAATATATGATATGGATGAATATTATTTACGAGCCAAATCATCCGATGAAACATATAAACAATTTATTACTCAAGACAATCGACATTTCTCGTTTGCAGATATGGACACTATAAAATACAATATTTCCAATGTCTCCACTGTTCATTGTGGTTACCTTATGATTCTTCAATGTTACATGGAATATGGTTCAGGTAAAATAAAACTTAATAGAAACGAAATGCCAAAAGCAGTTGGTACATCCAAAACGACCTTTAATAGGTTTTGGAAAGTAATGATTAACTACGGAATTATCATCGAGAAACATGGGGTATTTTACGTAAATCCTTATTTTCATTTTCGTCAACAACCGCAGAATAATAGAGTCATCAAATTATTTACTACAACGATAAAGCAATTAACACATGAGTTATCTGCATCCGAATTAGGGTTTCTGTATAAGCTATTGCCTTTTGTACATTACGATACGAATATGATATGTGCTGATCCGTTTACCGAGCCTGAGAATATTCAGTTCCTGAATAAAACCCAAATAGCGTTATTGGTCGGAATGGATGAAAAGAAAACGTCCAAGCAATTAGATAAGTTGCGTAAAAAAGGCGTTGTTGCTGAAACAATACGCCAAGATGATAAAAGAGATCGTATTTTCACTTTAAATCCATATGTATTCTATCGAAAGAAAGGTAGACCTGACGATACTTTACGTGGATTGTTCGCTTCAACACATTATGGTAAATGAGTAATAGGTGTCTTTTTTGACATTAAAATAGCGAAATAGGTGTCTTTTTTGACACACTTAAAAAGTGCCGTTAGCCCTTGATACGTATAGGTTCGAGGCACTTTGATGACGAAATTACTTCTTTATCTTTGACATTACGTAGATATGATTCTAGCAAACAGTATTGTAGTAATTGTTATTAACGTAATTAACGAAATACCTTCGCCTTATGGCTCGGTGCTGTACCCCAAGCTTATCAGCTTGTAGTACAACTATTAAAAACAATCTTATGGTATGTTCTAGAAGACTACCTAAGCAGGATTCAACTGAGCGTTAGCGAAGTTTGCTAGTCTTATCGTATCAAACATATAAAGCTATTTATACTTAAAACAACAGGTTTAAAGGAATATTTCAGACTATTGTCGAAGTTAATAAAAAATTTAAATGATATATTAGAAAAGGAGAAGTGTATATGAATGGGAAGGCAAAATACCACCATTTAATCCCAAGAACGTATTTGCAAAGTTGGTGTTTTTCTAACGATAGTCTTCACGCCTATTCGAAAAGTGATTTAACAAAAAAAAAGCAATTAAACATAAATAATCATTTTGGTATACAGAACTATCATACTATTAAGGTTGGTATGCCAATTTGTACAGATGAAGACCTAAAAAAAATATTTCAATCGCTAAATGGATATAAAGTTGAATATGAGGGCAAGTTGCTTCAGTCCTTAAAAGAATATAATCAGTACTTCTATGACTTTGATGAATGGAAGATTTACTATGCTAAGACTGAATCAATCGTACCCAAAAAGAAAAAAAATACAATTAAAAGTGAAATAAATCAATGTAGGATAGTTGATATTGAAGAAGCTTGGAGTAGACAGTATGAAAATGGATGGAACTCACTAAAACAGATAATTGAACAAAAGCTTTTAACTACTAATGCCCTAGAAATAGATGCATTTAATAAAGAAGAATTAATGAAATTTATAGTCTCTCTAGATTGGCGAAGCGAAAAAGGAAATGAGGAACTTGAGAAAATTCTTGAGTTTATTAATAAACTTCTACCATTAAAAGAAATCGATCTGTCTAAAGATGATAGAAGTATTGCATTTGAAACAAATGCTTATGAATGGAGTAAACGGAATTATTTACTAAAAGAATTTAATGAGTTTTTGCAAGGAAAAGGGATAATTAACGACCAAGTAAACTCATATATTAGAGACTGTACTTTAGAGTTTTTTATCGCTAATGGAAATGTAGGATTTTTGACTAGTGATAATCCAAGCTTTATCTATCATTTTAATGATGGTTTAAGTCATGTAATGCCATTAACTCCAAAGATTCTTGTACGTGTTTTAAAAGGTTCAACAGATAAATATTTTATTAAGCTTTTAAACGACGAATTGGTTCAATGGTTCAACGGCATAATAATAGAAAATTCAAACGAATTAGCCCTGAGTAATAAGCCATCAATACAATATGGTGTAGAAGTTTTACAAAAGAGTAAATAACCGTTTGAAATATTTTTACAATATAAAAGAGCCGTCATAAAAAGGCGGCTTTAATATTTGTTTCATTAAATGGTAGATTAGTAAAAGATATAGAAACGTTTAATAAGGTGGCGGAAACTGTCACTTTTCGGAAAACTTCAGGGGTATTATTTAACGTAATATTTCGATAAAAAGTTGAAAACTTTGACTTTCATAAGGGGAATTTTGCCTTTCTACACTAAAGAGTATGACATTGATTAGACGAAAATAAACGCCCACGTTTCATTAATACGTAGGCGATATTTATGTGTTTATTATGAAGATTTAAATGCATTGACTAAAAGAACAATATTTGTAGCTGCCAGGTTAATAGCATATTCGACAAAATAAGGTTCAATTGTAACAAGGGCTGATCCTTGACCATGGCCAGCTTTTTTATTTCGAACCGTTGGTAAGCCAGATTCCAATGTAGTCCTTAACCCAGTAAAATGATTACGTAAGTATTCGGGAATCAAGTTATTTTCTAATAGAATTGATATTAATTTAGATGATGTATCTTTGTCTTTTTGATAGGCGTACCCTTTTTTATCACAGATAGTTTTCATAGTACTTTCAAAAGCTTTTAACGCTTCTACTAAAGCCTCTTTATGGTTCCCCTTTCTATAGTGTTCATGTGCCTTTAAAAATTCATCTGCTGCACCTTGGAAGTCTTCTTCGTACAATAATTTTATAGCAGGTTTAACTGCTTCTTTATGAATGAATTGTCTATCAATACGAACAAGTTCTCCTTTAATAAATTCATATCCCACATTATTATCTTTAAACCTATAGTTTAACTCCTCAATTGCTTCATCAGGACTTTGTTTTATAATAAAGATCGCTCGAGAAGTAAAATAATCAGTGCGTAAGGCTTCACTATCTATAACAAAAAAAGCTAGTTCAATAAAATCAATAGCCTCCTCATCACTACATATCATCAAAAAATCTAGACAATGGTCTACATCTTTATGGTACATATTATCTGTTAGGCTAAATAATCCTAACTCTTTTGCCATTGTACTATGTATATAATTCCAGGCAGAGTTATTGTTGATTCCAATAGTGTCACTAAGTATGTGCGCTGCTTGAACCCGTAATTTTTCCGGGATTTCAGTATAAATATATACATCCTGAATTTTTCCTTCAACTTTTTTCATTCTTTTTGAATAAGTCTCAAAAATAGCCATTTTCGCCGCTCCATTTTTAATAGTTTTATTTTAAGTATACAGAATTTTATAATGTTTTTACAGTTGTCCCAAAAAGTATACAATTACGTACACACCGTTTATTGTTTTGTTCGTAAAGGTATTAGTAATTATTTAAGAATATTCGTTTAGTCCATATACTTTCTTGAATACCGTAAAAAGACTCAATACAAAAAAAGCCTAACCAAACGGTAAGGCGTTGTTATTGTTATTTGGGAATATATGTGGAAACCTTTATATTAGTTGGAACAAAGGGGATAGAAAATCCTTCCTTCACATTATTGGGTTGCTTTTAACTTGTTTTTCGCACGAATTAGCGTACTCTTCGATATGCCAGTCATCGCTTCAACTTCTTTGTAAGAATTCGTCTCTAGTAACAGTAAAGCGTGTTTTATCTGCTTTCTTTCGAATTTAGGAGGTCGACCTTCACGGAAGTCTTCACGCTGCTTAGCAATTGCTTTGCCTTCTTGTGTACGTTCTACAATCATATCACGTTCAAACTCTGCAAAACCGCTCATAATCGTTAGAATAAGTCTCCCTGTTGGTGTATCTTCCACTAGTCCCATATTAAGGACATGTACCTTCACGCCTTTCTCGAATAGTGCTTTTACTGTATTGATTGCATCAACTGTTGAACGTGCGAAGCGGTCTAATTTTGTAACAACCAGCATGTCGCCTGTTTTCAGCTTCGAAAGAACTTCCTTAAATTTGGGGCGATCTGCTTTCGTGCCTGTGAACTTTTCAGAATAAATAACTTCGCAACCTTCGTTTTTTAGCGCTTGGAGTTGTGCCTCCAGGTCTTGATGTATAGTACTTACCCTTGCATAGCCATATTTCATCGTTTTCCCACCTTGATTTTTGAATATAAGTTATGACACCTTTAGATACCTTGATAATACTGCCACTAGAAATCGGTGTCAATACTTTAAAGTTATGAAACTAATTAGTTGGTTTTAGCGATTAGTTATAGAACAAAGCGGTTTACAAATAGTTATAAATACTTCTATATACTTCTATATATCTTAAACACTAAAGATTCAATCGGAATTGATAATTTAACATAATATGAAAAATGGCCTATTTATGGGAGTATATTACTTTAGTATTTCTAACTTTTAACATAAAATGTTAGAGATTGGTTTTTTTTATATTAAAAGGGGGAGAAAGTATATGGGTTTAAAAAAAAATGAGTTTATAGAAAAGTTGAAGGAATTAGGATTAGTAGCATTAGTAAATTTGCCTGCTGTTTCGACTGGTGATCCTTTTTTTGGGATTATTGCTCCATTAGCGACTACTGTTATAAACAAAAATTTCTCAAAAAACATGAATGATGAAGAAATATCGAAACTCAAATTTGCTACAACCTATATCCTAGAGGAAATCGCCTATAGGCTTGAAAAAAATGATGAAATTAGAAGCGATGGCTTTTTTGAGGGAACTGACGTAAATCGGTCTTCGGCAGAGCAGATATTTCAGGGGACTTTAAATAAATGTAAGAACGAGTTTATCGATAAAAAGGTCAGAATTATTTCTAATATTTTTGTAAATGCTGTTTTTAATGATGAAGCCTCTTTAGTTGAATTGGAGAACATTCTGAATGTAGTTGAAAAATTAACCTATCAACAGATTTGCCTACTTTCAATTTTTGCAAGAAAAGAAGAATTCACTGAGTATGAAATGAGAAAAGGTGACATTAGTGATGGAAGTTGGCGTACAGCTGGCGCAGGTTTCCCCGAATCACCAATTATTCTACAACAAATTTCTGATTTAATTGGAATGGGCGCTCTTGCGATGATGGATGTTGAAGTCCCTGCGTTTTCTTCAATAAAATTATGGAACGAAATTATTCCTGATATGATAAAAGTTACTCCAAATGGCTATAAATATATTAAAATGTTAAATCTTTATACAATCGAGAAATCAGAATTAGAGGAGGTAATTAAGTACCTTATTTAATCAAAAGTCTTGAAAAATAGAGGGTTTAGCGAAAGGGATTCTATAAGTTGCTAAGAGGACCATATGCGAGCCGGTAACGGTTCGCTTTTTTGCTTGAATTCAGTTTGGATGCCACCCATAAGCAAGAGCGAACTCACCCTGTAAATGTAACTCGCCTGTTGGTACGCAAACATTGATGCGGTAACAACAAACCCATGCCACCCCTTTGCAAGAGCGAACCACCCCTTTATATAGCCATTCGCCTACTGTTGCGTACACATGAACGTCAAATCTCGAAACCTTGACGAGTTGGAAAGGTAAGATTTCCCCGTGTCCATAAAAACAGTCGGCACAAATAGCCAAGTAATACACTTTTTAACTAACTTTACAATCCTCTTTTTAAATGTTGAATATATTAGTATCCAGTTTAACCATGAGTTTATCGTGCAAAAAGCCTAATAGATTGATACAATATTTTACAGAAAATAATATTGCGAGTTAACGGGAGATGCAAACATGAAAGGGTATATTGGAGTTACTACTAGAGAATGGATTACATATTTAACTGATAAAAAAGATATTAAAGAAGTTAATTTTTGGCGTAAAAATACCGATAATTTTAATGTACTAACAAATGGAGAACCGTTCTTTTTCCTAGTGAAAAATGAAAAAGGTGTTAAAGGAGAAAGATCGGTATTAGGTATGGCAACCTTTGAAAGATTTGAAAAATTAACGGTAAACGAAGCATGGGATAAATACAATAATGCTAATGGTGTTGAAGATCGAGAAAGTTTCGTGACAAGAATGGATGCTATGTTTAATACTGATAAATATACGGGTGAAATAGGGTGTATAATTTTATCGAACTTTCAGGCGTTTAATAACCCAGTGTATTTAAGTGGTATTGGCGTGGAATTTAAAAATAGCGTTGTATCCGGTAAGGGTATAAAGGAAAACGAAGCCAATTTAATTTCAGAATACGGCTTTAGTACCGTAGATGATGTTATTCGTAAATTTCACGAAATTGATCGAATTGGTTTTACTGAAGATGACCATGGATTCCCCGAAGGGAAGGTTAAGTTAAAACA
The DNA here is from genome assembly GCF_002564465.1 of Bacillus sp. AFS088145. Classification (GTDB taxonomy): domain Bacteria; phylum Bacillota; class Bacilli; order Bacillales; family Bacillaceae_G; genus Gottfriedia. Next base: position 25,459 of record NZ_NUUX01000017.1, read on the forward strand.
ACATTTAGTAAGGGAACGTAACCCTGAAGTTATTAAACTAGCAAAGGAACTGTTTCTACAACAGCACGGCAAGTTATTTTGTGAAGTTTGCGGGTTTGATTTTAAAGAGAATTACGGTGATATCGGCGAAGGATATATAGAAGGACACCATACCAAACCTATTTCCGAAATGGGAGAAACTGAGCAAACCATGGTTGAAGATATAGCCCTTGTATGTTCAAATTGCCACCGTATGCTGCACCGAAGGAGACCTTGGTTATCTATAAATCAACTAAAAGGATTATATTTAAATAAGTGAAAAACGAAAGGCGAGCCGATAGATTGTTCGCTTTTTGACGTTTCATAGTACGGGGAGCCACCCCTTTGTAAGAGAGACCCACACATGGTATAGAGATACGCCTGGTGTAATCCACATATGGAAATAAAAACTCTTAATCCTTTCATATCACCCCGTATATAAATTTCTAATCAACACAAACAGCCCAAATCTTTTTTTGAAATTTTTTAGAAATCTTAGAGATTTTTATAAGAGGATATTTTTAGAAGTTAAAAGTAATTGGTTGAACTGACGGATGCAGATTAGTTATATAATAAATTTTGGTAACTGGAGTTCTCCATCTTTTCTAATGATGTTTACAGTTCCACACAACTTCTCCATGTTCGCCTTAATTGAATAGTATAATAGAATTATTCAAAAAAATGATGTAAACAAAATGACTACGGATGTGACTGATAATGGAACGGCAACCACAAGAAGGCAAAGTGTATAGAGAAATTAAGTTAGCTGACTCAGTACAGATTAATCGAAAAAGTGTTCAAAAGGGTTTGGATGGACTTTTAGATTCACTAGAAAAATCAAACGGGTATAAGGTTGTTGGAATTTATGAAGCTAACATGAAAAAATTAGAAATGGAATGTGATAAAGGTCATTCATTTAGTATGATTCCAAGTAATTTTAAACGTGGTTATAGATGTCCTGTATGTGCGGGTAACTGCCCAAAACAATCTATAGAAAATTTCCATAAACTTGCTAATCTAGAAGGTTATAAAATAGTAGGTAAATATGAAACTGCTAGAAAAAAGATAGAAATGGAATGTGATAAAGGTCATTCATTTAGTATGACACCAGATAATTATAAACGTGGTCATAGATGTCCGGCGTGTACAGGTCATTGTCCAGTACAAGCAAAAGAGGATTACTTTAAACTAGCTAAATTAGAGGGTTTTAAAGTTGTAGGTGATTATGAAGCTGCTTTAAAGCCGATAAAAATGGAATGTGATAAAGGTCATTCAATTAGTATTACCCCAAATAATTTTAAAAAAGGTAATAGATGTTGGCATTGTAATGGTACTTCACCAGAACAAGGCAGAGAAAATTTTTATGCTTTACTTGAATTAGCAAAATATAAAGCAATTGGTGAATATATTAAAGCATCAAAAAAGGTGAAAATTCAATGTGATAAAGGTCATTCATTTAGTATGACTCCTAATCACTTTAAACATGGTGAAAGGTGTCCAGTTTGTTCCGAATCAAATGGTGAAAAAATTGTTCGTGAATGGTTAGAATCAAAAAGTATCATTTATAAGACGCAATATATTTTTCCAATGGATACTAAGAAGTATGATTTCCTTTTACCTTTTGAAAATATCATAATAGAGGTAAATGGTAAGCAACATTATGAAGAAGTTGATTTTTCTGGAAAAGGTAAAGGCAGAACCCTTGCCCAAGAACAAGCCAATGATAAAGTAAAGCAGAAATTCGCTGAAAACTTAGGATACAAATACATTGTAGTAGACTATAGAGAGAGCAAGCCACAACTGGCATTAGAACGATTCATCCATGCATTCAATAAATTAAAAGCAGAAAAAACGGTTGACATTGATGGATGACCTTTTTTATACTTTTAAACTGGTAAGATCTGCTACAGCTACTTTACTGGCCTTTTAGTTTTATTATCGTTTGGTTCAACTATAAATTGTGCTTTTTACTTTTTTGATGTAGGGGGGGCCACTCACGTACAAGATTGACCCCACCTCTATTAAAGTCTAACGCCTTTTGATGGATAAACATTTACGTGAAACCTAGGGAATTCACAAAAGGAAATTAACAACATGCCTTCAAACTTTTTTAGATTGTTTTTTTATTAGACATTCTTTTTATATATTATTCCTGTGTATTGGCTACATTTTTTACCGTGTTTAATATCATAAGTATGAGAGAGAGAAATATCAAAACGTTTGGCAATAGCTGCTCCCGTCCACCCCTCTTTGAATAATCTTACGATTTCAAGCGCATCTTCTTCAGAGGTCTGCTTTCCTCGTCTTCTTCCATTGACTGTTCGATTAGGTGGTATAACCTTTTCCCTACCTGTTATTTCTTTCCATGTTTCTCCATTCAATAAGGCATGGATAGTTGTATTTCCTACATTTAAATGTTTAGCAATTTGGCGTTGAGTGTAACCCTTTTTGTACATTTGAACTGCAAGATTAGCATTTTCCTTCGATAAACCAATTTGTATTTCTCTTACAACTTTTACTCCACCTGTTATATGTTTCCATGTTCCACCAGCAAGTAAAGCATGAAGAGTACTAATTCCAATTTTGTATTTTTTGGCTAAAACAGACCGCTTCTCACCTTTTTTGTACTTTTTCACAATAGATTTAACTATTTCGTCAGTTAATTTGGCTGAAGAAGTATTCTCTCCAACTGGAAAAATAGTTTTCTTGTTAACTTTACCTCCAGTTATATGCTTCCAACTTTCTCCATTACGTATATCCCAAATAGTATCTCTTATTACATTGAATTGTTTTGCAATTTCAGGCATAGGCACACCCATTTCAAGTAGCATAACAATATCTTTTACATCTTCATCTGTTAGTTTTGCATGGGAATTGTCTGTGCCACGATTAAAATTAAATTCCTTTCCAATACGTTTGCCACCAGTTAAATATGACCAATTTACACCTCTACGAATTGAGTGTATTGTTCCAATATGCACTCCGTAAATTATTGCTAGTTCTGATGGACTATGCTCGTCATTTTCTATGTATTCACGAATGTCTAATACATCCTGTTCAGTTAGCACATTTGATACTTGCTCCCCCTTACGAATGACATCTTCATTCATTTTGAATGCTTGACCACCGTCAGTATGATTGTACCCATATTGCTTTTGGTTACATTGATATAACTTTATATATTCTTTTTCTTTTTGATTCAAAATATCATCAATATTACTAAGCGTTGGATCATAATGTTCAAGTACTATAAAAGTAAAATTTTCCTCGCCATATTTATTCCAAGCATTTTGTAAAGCGTTATTTTCGTGTACTCCATCCTTTAAAAACCTTTTATGTTTAGATATTCTGTCTTTCAAATTTCTAGATTGCCCTATATAAACTCGATTGTTTATTCTACATCTTATTTCATATATTCCTGCTTCTTTCTTGGTCAATTTTTTCAACACCTTACTACTAATTTTTTATTTAACCAACTTATTTTGCTTCTTACATATTATTCAGCGAGAACCTCTCTTGAAATTTCCTAGCGTAATCGGAAATAAGATAGTAACCCTGACTTTCAAATATGTCCCTTACAGTCTCAATTGATAAGCGATTTTCTTTAGATAACCTTTGATATGAACATGTTGGACATATTTTTTCATTTTTAAAAAAAATACAAGTTGGTGATGTTTGTCTATCGATCTTCCCTTATTAACATAAGGTGATAAAATGGACAGACCTATTCATAAAATAAGTTCTTTATTGTAAAATTAAATAGGAAATAAATTACATAGGTCTTGAAAATAAAATAATTGAACGAATGGATGGGTGAGAATGGCTACAAAAAACTTTTCGGATATCTCTACATGGACAGTTGAAGATTTAATGGATTCTATTGAGGAAAATCCACAGAAAAAGGAAAAAGTTATTATACCTAAGTATCAGAGGAATTTGGTATGGTCAGATAAGCAAAAAAAAAGTTTTATCGACTCCATAAAGTCAGGCTTTCCATTTGGTTCTCTTTTGCTCTTTAAAGAAGGAAGTGAAGGAGGAATTACGAATTATTCATTAATTGATGGTCTTCAACGAACTACAACAATAAAGAAATACATTGAGGAGCCTACCAAGTTTTTTGAGAATGAGAATATAGATGAAGAACTAATAAACAATGTTTTAAATATTTTAAAACTTGATATAAACCGTAGAGAAGAACTTCTTAGAGTTATAACTGATTGGGTTAGGCAACTTAAAGGGTTTAAGGAATCACATGGTTATTCATCATTTAACCTGGGGAACGAAATATGTTCCAAGTTTAATTTACCGACTCATAGGGACGATTTTAACAGGCTTATTAATGTTTTAGTCCCTTTTAAAGAGAGAATTGAAGCGGAAGCAGATATATCATTAGCGAAAATACCTGTAATAATATACTCTGGACAAGAATCAAATCTACCTTCTATTTTCGAAAGAATTAATTCTAGAGGGACCCAGCTTAATAAGTATCAGATATACGCAGCTACTTGGTCAAGATCAAAAATAAAAATAAACAATACTGAAATAATAGACCATATTAAAGCTAAGTACGATGCCTTAATTGAGGAGGGGTTACAGGTAGATAATTATGACCCAAATTCGAAAGAGTTTTATAAAAGTGATTTTACTGTATTTGAATATATTTTCGGTTTAGGTAAGCACTTGTCGAAACATTATCCATATTTATTTGGTCTGAGTGAACAGGAAGATACTACTGAATCAATTGGATTTAACCTTTGTACAATGTGTTTAAGGGATGATCTAAAAGAAATGCCATTAATTGTCGAAAGTATTGTTATCTTAGACCAAGAAAAATTCTTAAATGCATTAATTGATTCTGTAAAATTAATCCACTCCACCTTAAAACCGTTTATTACTTTAAAGGCGAATAGGAAAACAAAACAAAAAAGTGAAAAGCTTGTAATTTATCATACAGAGTACCAAATTGTATCAATGATTGCAAAAGTCTTTAAAAGTAAATATGATTCAAATTTGGAGATTAAAAGTAGCTGGAGTAGTAAAGAAAAACCCCTAATGAAGAATATACCGTATCATTACCTATATGATATTATCAGGGAATACTGGAGGGGTTCAGGAGATAGTAAAATAAAAGAACTTGTTCAGGAAGGATCGAGATACGAAAAAGAACTTTATCAAGAAAATTGGGCTAACATCTTAAACGAGTGGTTTTCGTATCAATTAGATAGAAAAGAAAAGAGCAGAGTAAATATACGTGATGTAGACATTTTATTTCTAAAGTACATATATGCCCATATAATGACTAGTTATGAAGATCTTTCTAATCTTGAATACGAAATAGAACACATTGTTCCTATTGCCAGGCTAAAAACCATCATCAATGGAGAAGGAATACCCATGAGTGCTATTTCTAACCTTTGTTTCATTGAAAAAGAGATTAACAGAGATAAAAAAGAATTAACTATATATGAGTTTTTTGAGAACCAGGTAAATGATGGGCAACTTACTGAAGAACAGGCCTCTGTTGAAATAAAGAAAATAGAGAAGTTTAGCTTTACCACAAAGGACGATTTAGAATTTGTAGAAAAAATCAATGTAGATGATTATTTAAATTTGTTAAAAGCACGCTTTGAAGTGTTGAAGGACAAGTTTTATGAGGTAAATAAAATTGAACCTTCTAATGAATAGAAAAATAACTTACGAACTAGGCTAATCCAATGTGATTAGCTTTTTTCTTTATAGGCTGCTCTTTGTCATTCTGACCTCCTCCCTATACGGAATGTTTCGACAAAGGACTTATATTACCTTTCGACAAAGTTGTGAACAAATTGATTAAATCATTTCTAAATAAAAAAAGAAGGCAATAGCCTCCTTACGTTTATTCTTAATTTTTTAATTCTTGTTTTGCGCTATCCAATAAATTGACTAAGCCATAATCCTGTTGAACGGAATGATTCAGGGTATCCTCGCTAATTCCAAGTCTTCTACTGAAATGATAGAATAGAATGATTTGCATTCTTATATTTGCAAAATAAAGCCCCCAATCTTTAAAATAATAATCTGGTTTTTCTCCAAAATGAGTGTAATAATCACGGGTTGTTCTTACATCGGTAGCAAAACCTTTAAGGTTTTTAATTTCTTTAAAAATAAGCCCAACCATTTGTTGGTTCATATCTTTGAAAGTATCTCTAATTCTTCTTTCAAATCCATGATGATGAGCATATTTTAATGTACTAATCAATTTATTTCTTATATCCGGTTCAATATCGGTTGGGAGCGCTTCAATCATATGATTTTTAACTTTTTCATATTCCTCGTCTGATAAAAATTGCCCTGCATCCCCAGCAGTATCACGATGGAAGCTTTCCATTGATTTTGCGTAATTTAAAAATTTTGTTTCCCAGTCAACCTTAGTACCATATATATTGCGAAGATATATTTTTCTAGATGAGTAGGAATCATCTTCAAACCAATTATTCAAAAGAGTCTCCAAGTTATCTTTAATCATTTTATAATGAATAAATAATTCGTCGGCCTTAATGCTCTTTTCATAAAAATCTTTCATTGGTATTAGATATATATAAATTTTCTCACGAGCATTTTTCACCTCGCCGAATAATTCTCCCTTTGCTGTTAACTTTTTTGGGTAAACTTCACGATTTAATAGAAAAGTTAAAAAATCTTGAAGTTCAATAGTAAAATCTAAAAACCAATCTAATTCTTTATATTCATTTGGAATAATATCAAGTGTTCCTGTATGTTGAAATACTTTTGACTTAAATAGTTCGCCTGATTTGTTGACATTATATCCGGCTTTTACTGTTGTATCTTTGCTGTTAACTTTAATTTCAAATACTGGTGGAAATGTATAAGTTACACCTAACTTAGAAACTATCCCATCAACTGCTTCAATTTCATCCTCAAAAGGATCGTATCCCATCCATTCTTCTAAGTATGAGTAGTTTATAGAAATAGAATGGAATTTCATTTCTTCTTTTGAATGAAAATGCTTCCCTACCAACATTCGGTTAAAGGTTAGTTTGGTTGTTACATAACCCGATATTTTAAATTTTGTTTGGAAGCCATCATACAGTGTTATATCTTCACCATCTTCTGTTGTACCAAGAACTAGTTGATATTTCTTTGCTTTATTTCCAAAAAACGATTGTTCCTCACCTAAATCACCAAATAACTCTAAATTGATACCCTCTAAATTATATGTTAAAATCCCTGCTACTTGTTTTTCGGGGGAATCAGGAACCCACCAATATCCTCTAAATTCAAACTCATCGTACATGGTCATATCTTTCGTCTTTTTCGCCAATTTCCTAGCCTCCTCATATTTTAAAATACAATTTTTGACTAATGTATACAAGGACAAAAAATACGTTAGCATCTTGTAATAAAGGCGTTGGCTTTCTCGACGGTTATCAGATCCTGAAAACCTATAGTTTCCATTAATTTTACATTCCGATTCTGATAAAATAGTAGACGAGGTACTAAATATGTATATTTAGCCAATGCTTTTACACAAATCGGATAAACCGTTTAATTCAGAAGATTACATTACGGAACTGAAGCTTGACGGCATCCGTTTAATATATTCAGTTGATGACTCAGGTAAGGTCCGTTTATATTCTCGACACAATAACGAAATCACATCAAAATTCCCCGAACCTCATAACCTAGACCTTTCACCAGGAACCCTTCTTGAAGGCGAGTTTATGTCATTGATAAACATGGCAAGCCTGACTTTGAAGCAATGATGAGTCGATTTATGAGTTCAAAGAATAGGTCATCGATTACCTTTGTCGCTTTTGACGTGATTCAGCACAAATGTGAACGAATCACAAACTTACCATTACTTGAACGTAAAGAAGTGCTTGAGAAATAGTGCCTGAGGATGATACGTTGATTTCTAAGATGCAGTTCATTGAGGGTCACGGTGAAGCTTATTTTGACGCAGTAAAGGCACGAGCGCTTGAAGGTATCGCTTTAAAACGTAAGGATTCACTTTATGCAGTCGGTAAACGTACGTATTCGTGGTTGAAGGTTATTAACTATCAATACTTAGATGTATATGTCGTTGGATATCGTAAGCAGCCAAAGGATTTCGGTCTGCTTTGGCATTCGAAGATGGTCGTTATGCTGGAGTAATGGAACTAGGTGTTCCATGGTTAACTCGAAAGCATGTTTATATGAAGCCTGTGATTCGGGAAGAGAATGATTTCACGTTTATTGAGCCGATTAAGTGGTGTTAAATATCGAAATTTAACGAAGGCAGGATTATTACGTCTTCCGAGTTTTGTTGAGTGGGCATAAATTCGTCTACTCTTTTTTTGAGATAAAATCGGTATACTACGGTTTCTTTCTATTATATACCGTGTTATAATGAAAACGGTCGAAAGTTCGGCAAATGACCGTATCAGTGCACGTTTCAAAAAGCGTTAATATAGCAGGTTTGTCCAAGGATAGAGCAACGGCCTTCTAAGCCGTCGGTCGGGGGTTCGAATCCCTCTCAGGACGTCCAAAAGACACTTGTTTTACGAAATGTAAAATAAGTGTCTTTTTTTGTGTTTTAACTACTTAGAAATAAAATGATGAATTACGTTTACTATATAAATTAGGATGGATTCCTATCATTTAATAGAAATCTTAGATCATCATCAAATTTATACTAGATATGTTATTCTAATATAAATAAAAGAGTGGAGTGATATAAATGAACGAAAAAGAATTTTGGAGCTTAATATCTAAAATGCATATTGTTGAAGAACCGTATGAATGGGTAATAAATCATTTAGCAAAACAATCAGAGGGAGAGATAGCTAGTTTTGAAATTCATTTTGAAACTTTTTTTTCCAAAGCGTATACCGTAAATCTTTTAGGAGCTGCATGGATCATTATGGATGGCTGTTCTGAGGATTCATTTGCACATTTTAGAGCTTGGTTAATCGGTCAAGGAGAACAAGTTTACAAGAAAACGTTAAATGACCCAGATTATTTAGCGGAATACATCTTTCCTATTTATGAAGAAGAAGGACTTACACCAGAATTGGAAGATATGTTAGATCTAGCTTTACAAGCGTATACAATCAAGCGTAAAGGCGATGATGATTGGGATGATCAGTTGTGGAATGAGTTCAATTCACTAATTGAAAGCAAAGGCTATGATTATCCTGAACAACAATTAACGATCGATTGGAAGTCAAAAGACGAATTAAAACCTAAATTTCCAAAGCTATGGAAAAGATTTGGCAATAAACCATTAGGGTGCTAGAGTTAAAAACTGTTTTATGCATACTTGTATCTTTAATATTTTAAATAATTTTAATTCATGATACACTTTTTCATAACTAGTTTGTGCAGGAAATAACAAATGTTAGGGGAGAGTAACATGGAAGACAATATAGTCTTTTTTCCTAAACTGAAGGATCGGATAATAAATTTAGGTAAAAAAGCATTAGAAGAAAAAAATTTTAGTAAAGCTTTAATGTTATGTGATCAATTAAAAGAAATGAATGAGCATAATTCACAAACAGAGCTTGCTGCAGTCGCGTGTCTTTTAGAAGGGAATCGGGCCAGGGAAGCTAAGGAAAGATGTGAGGATTTAGTTTTTGGGCCATTTGAGAGTGATGAAGCAATTGAAGTATACATAAGCATTTTATTTCAATTAAAAGAATATGAAGAATTACAAAAAAATATAAAAAGACTACTCACCCAAAAACGGATTGATGAAAATCAGATGGATAAGTTTCAGGCGATGCTATCATTATCAAAGAAAGTAATTTCAGATCGTGAAGGCATTAAGGGTGAAGTTGTTAATTTGCATACGATCGTTGAAAATTCTGAGCCGATTGATAAGCAACTTGAATTAATTAATGAATTAAGAGGTTTAGATTGTAATCTTGTTATCGATCAAATTAGCGAAATATTAAAAAGCACCAAAGCAAATCCGTTAATTCAAAGCTTTATTTTGTTTATTTTACAAGAACAATCAATCGATAAAGATTTTGAACTTAACAAAGTAAACCAAAGGATGATTTGGAATACATCGGTTTCAGTCGATGAACATAAAATCTTTGTAGATGCTATATTAAAAAAATTAAGTGACGTATTAGAAAGTGAAGACCCTTCTGCTTTTGAAATCGCAAAAACACACTTCCAACACTTTATAACAATTTACTTCCCGTTTATCCCAATACCAGCGGATATAAATACATGGGCAGCTTGTTTTTATTGCATCGTCCAACAATTTTTTGATCGTAGTGTAGATGAAGAGGAACTAAAAGACTTATTTAATGTAGAATATTTTCCTGTAAAAAGTGCAATTGCTTTAGTAAAACGTTTTGAAGATGAAGGATACTTTACCATAAAATGAAATGTCAGACTGCCCGCCAAACGCTTGCAATCAGTCTGACAATCAAGTTTGTAGAACTTTTCTATACACTAATTTTAATTTAAAATGAAATTGTTGGAAAAAACATAGATGTTCCATTTGGGCTTCTATGTTTTTTTATGTAAAAAAAGATATTTTAAATTGATGGAAACGGCGATAATACCGAGTTCTAATTGGAGAGAATGCGATGAGGGTCTTAGGTCACGCCTTACGGAAAGCGAGCAATAGGGAATGGAAGTCATCGTTCTACTTTTTATAGGAACTAAACTGTTTTAAAATTCAAAATTAAAAAACCCTAATATTTTCTCCTTATAAAAATAGGAAATATTGAAACAAAAAAGGAATGTGTTATAATAGAATGGTTGTAACGACTATTTACTTAATTATACATGCATTTTCTTTATTAAAAATGGACAGGCATGTATAGTACGAAAATACGTAAACACATATATTTTTTTAGATAATTTTGGAGGGAACTAACAATGACTGCTAAATGGGAAAAATTAGAAGCTAACGTTGGTCTATTAACTGTAGAAGTTGAAGCTTCTGAAGTAGATAAAGGTTTAGATGCAGCTTTCAAAAAAGTTGTTAAAACTATCAATGTACCGGGATTCCGTAAAGGTAAATTACCTCGCCCAATTTTCGAACAAAAATTTGGTATTGAAGCACTTTACAATGATGCTTTAGATGTACTTTTACCAGAAGCTTACAGCAAAGCTGTTGTAGAGGTTGGTATTGAGCCAGTTGATCGTCCAGAAGTTGACGTTGAGCAAATGGAAAAAGGTAAAACTTTAATCTTCAAAGCAAAAGTTACTGTAAAACCTGAAGTAAAATTAGGCGAATACAAAGGCTTAGAAGTTGAAGAAATGGATGCAACTGTAACTGACGAAGACGTACAAGCTGAATTAACTACATTACAAGAGCGTCAAGCTGAGTTAGTAGTTAAAGAAGATGGTACTGTTGAAAATGGTAATACAGCTGTAATCGATTTCGAAGGTTTCGTTGATGGCGTTGCTTTCGAAGGCGGAAAAGGTGAAAACTATCCACTAGAAATCGGTTCAGGTTCTTTCATCCCTGGATTTGAAGAAGCTTTAATCGGTACTAAATCTGGTGTAGAAACTGATGTTAATGTAACATTCCCAGAAGAATACCACAGTGCTGAATTAGCAGGAAAAGCTGCTACTTTCAAAGTAACTGTTCATGAAATTAAAGCTAAAGAACTTCCTGAGTTAAACGACGAGTTTGCTAAAGACGTAAATGACGAAGTAGAAACTTTAGAAGATCTTAAAGCTAAAATCAAAAATGACTTAGTTGAATCTAAAAAATCTCAAGCTGAAGGTAGCTTACGTGATGCTTTAGTTCAAAAAGCAGCTGAAAATGCTGAAATCGAAATCCCAGACGTAATGTTCGAAAGCCAAGTTGACCGTATGGTTAAAGACTTTGAACAACGTATTGCACAACAAGGATTAAACTTAGAACTTTACTACCAATTCACTGGTACTAAAGAAGAAGATCTTCGTGCTCAAATGCGTCAAGATGCTGAAGCTCGTGTAAGAATCGACTTAACAATCGATGCGATCATCGAAGCTGAAAAAATCGATGCAACTGAAGAAGAAATGAACGAAGAATTAACTCGTTTATCTGAAATGTACAACGTTCCTTCTGAGCAATTAGTAACTATGCTAGGTGGAACTGACGCTGTACGTGATGATATTCAAATCCGTAAAGCTGTTGAATTATTAGTAGATAGCAGAAAAAAATAAGCGTTAAATAAACATATATTGACTTAAACAAGGCGCGAGATTTTTCGTGCCTTGTTTTTAAATAATGAAATATTTGGTAAAGTGAACTGATTCCTTTAAAATACACATATACATATGTTAGAATCTGTTATACAGATTTTAAAAAATTATTGTGGCTATACTAAAAATAATTCTTCAAAAGAAGGATTATTAGCTTAAGATTAGAATATATATATTCTAAAAATTTAAACAATTTTAGAGTAGTAATTAATTGCTTTGTTTATTTTGTATGCTATTATATAGCTACAAGATACATATTTTTTTCGATTACATACATATTGAGTGTTTTTAGAAATTTTTAGAGGGAGTGAACATATGTTCAAATTTAACGAAGAAAAAGGACAGCTAAAATGTTCGTTCTGTGGGAAGTCACAGTCTCAGGTTAGAAAATTAGTCGCAGGACCTGGTGTATATATTTGTGACGAGTGTATTGAGCTTTGTACTGAAATTGTTCAAGAAGAGCTAGCAAAAGAAGAGGAAGTAGAGTTTAAAGACGTTCCGAAACCGAAAGAAATTTGCGAAATTCTTGATGAATACGTTATTGGTCAGGACAATGCGAAAAAAGCGTTATCTGTTGCTGTATATAATCACTACAAACGTATTAATTCAAATAGCAAAATTGATGAGGTTGAGTTATCAAAGAGTAATATTGCAATGATTGGGCCAACTGGTAGTGGTAAAACATTATTAGCTCAAACTTTAGCACGAATTTTAAATGTACCATTTGCGATTGCAGATGCAACTTCATTAACTGAAGCTGGATATGTTGGGGAAGATGTTGAAAACATTCTTTTAAAATTAATCCAAGCAGCTGATTATGATGTAGAACGCGCTGAAAAAGGTATTATTTATATCGATGAAATTGATAAAGTTGCACGTAAGTCTGAAAACCCTTCAATTACACGTGATGTGTCAGGTGAAGGTGTTCAGCAAGCACTTTTAAAAATTCTTGAAGGAACTGTTGCAAGCGTACCTCCTCAAGGTGGTCGTAAGCATCCACATCAAGAATTCATTCAAATTGATACAACAAATATTTTATTTATTTGTGGTGGAGCATTTGATGGCATCGAACAAATTATCAAACGCCGTTTAGGTAAAAAGGTAATTGGTTTCAGTGGTGATTCTGAAAAGAGTGATTTAAACTCAAAAGAAATCTTAAACCATGTATTACCAGAAGACTTATTACGCTTTGGTTTAATTCCGGAGTTCATCGGTCGTTTACCAGTTTTAGCTAATTTAGAGCAACTTGATGAAGCATCATTAGTTGAAATTTTAACTAAACCAAAAAATGCTTTAATTAAGCAATATCAAAAATTACTAGAGCTTGACCAAGTTGAACTTGAGTTTGAGGATAACGCATTAATTGAAATTGCTAAAAAAGCAATTGAGCGTAAAACTGGAGCTCGTGGACTACGTTCGATCATTGAAGGGATTATGTTAGATATTATGTTTGAATTACCTTCACGTGAGGATATTCAAAAATGTGTTATCTCAGCAGAAACTGTTAAAACTGGTGCAGCTCCTAAGCTTGTATTAGAAGATGGAACAGAATTAGAGTTAAAGAAAAAAGCAAATAAATTAGCTTAAGTAAGGAACCAAATGCATTTGCATTTGGTTTTTTATTTTGACTTTTTTTAGTGATTTTTTAAATCTTTCATAAATGCATAGGAACTTTACTCGGTAAACCTTGCCTTTAATTTTTAAAATTTGGTTTATCCTTCCATATAGAGGGCGATACTAAAATTAATTTCTACTTCAGTGGAGGGGTAAAGAATGAGTTTAACAACTATTATATTATTAGCTCAATTAGCATTAGGTACAATCGTTGCATTGTATTTTATTCATTTATTAAAGGGTCAACGAACAACTAAAGTCTCGATTGACAGGGAATCTAAAAAAGAAATGGAGCAGTTACGTAAATTAAAGTCAATCTCTTTAACTGTTCCGTTAGCAGAGAGAGTTAGACCAACCACTTTTGATGATATAGTTGGCCAAGAGGATGGAATAAAAGCGTTAAAAGCTTCACTGTGCAGTGCTAATCCTCAACATGTAATCATTTATGGACCGCCTGGTGTCGGAAAAACAGCAGCGGCTAGACTTGTATTAGAAGAAGCGAAAAAGAGCCCGAATACACCTTTTAAACAAGATGCTGTATTTATAGAATTAGACGCTACAACTGCTCGATTTGATGAAAGAGGAATTGCGGATCCTTTAATCGGTTCTGTTCATGATCCAATCTATCAAGGTGCAGGTGCGATGGGGCAAGCAGGTGTTCCTCAACCTAAAAAAGGAGCAGTAACTGACGCGCATGGAGGGATTTTATTTATTGATGAAATTGGCGAGCTTCATCCAATTCAAATGAATAAAATGCTTAAGGTACTTGAAGACCGAAAAGTTAAGTTTGAGAGTGCTTATTACCAAGAAGAAAATCCTTCTATACCAGCACATATTCATGAAATTTTTAAACACGGTTTACCAGCAGATTTCAGATTAGTTGGTGCAACAACACGATCACCAGAAGATATCCCACCGGCAATTCGTTCACGTTGTTTAGAAATATTTTTTAGAGAATTAGAACAGGATGAAATTCAAGCAGTAGCTAAACGTTCTGCTGAAAAAATTGAATTAAGCCTCTCAGAAAAAGCCTTAGAATTAGTAGGTACATACGCAAAAAATGGTCGTGAAGCGATTAATTTAATTCAGTTAGCTGGCGGTATGGTTTTAACTTCTGGACGAAAAGAATTAATAGAAGATGATATTGGGTGGGTTGTTTCTGTAAGTCGTTTATCACCAAGACTTGTTAACAAAATCCCAGAAGCTCCAACTGTAGGATTAGTAAACGGTTTAGCCGTTTATGGAGCAAATATTGGTGCGTTACTACCGATTGAGGTAATTGCAATGAAGGCAAAAGAAATCGGTAAGGGTTCAATTACAATTACAGGAATTGTTGAGGAAGAAAGCTTAGGTAATCAAGCTAAATCCATTCGTAGAAAAAGTATGGCAAAAGGCTCTTTAGAAAATGTTACGACAATCTTACGAAAAATTGGTGTACCAATCGATGACTTTACGATTCACATTAATTTTCCAAGTGGCGCATTAATTGACGGCCCATCTGCAGGGATTGCCATGGTAGTTGGTATTTTTTCAGCGGTTAATAATGTACCAGTATTAAATACAATCGCTTTGACTGGCGAAATGAGCATTCAAGGTGATGTAAAACCAGTTGGCGGTGTTCCAGAAAAAGTAAAGGCAGCCGTGAAAGCAGGGGCAACAAAAATTATTGTTCCGAAAGAGAACGATCAAGCTACATTACATCAATATAAAGATGTAGAAATATTAGCGGTAGATCGCATAGAAAAAGTTCTCCATGAAGTCTTTAAAGATAATTGGAAATTTGAACTACCAGCTGAAACAAAAACTGATTTCCAGCAATTAACATTGTTTGAAGAGAATCAATCGCAATCTATGTAGATAAAAATAAGTGTTCGAATCATTTCATTTTGAATAAATAAAGAATACAAACTATTTTTGCATTCTATTTTTCAATGAAGTGAGCGAACACTTTTTATTTTGTAGAAATACATTCTATATGATTTAATCTTATTACCAGTCTTACTTCGTATTTCTAGTCAAAAACAAGATAATCGCTAAAAACATATATTTATGTTATGTTCTAGGCAGTTGTTGATTGATTATGTCGCTTCTTTATTTCTTTTAAGGCATATCATTGTAAATGATATATATGTTAAGGTAAAATAACTAAATAGAATGAAAAACATGGAGGTGTAACGTAATGAATGTTACAAAAGAAAAAGTTGTACCCCTCCTACCTTTAAGAGGAATTAGTGTATTTCCTGCCACTATTGCACATCTAGATGTAGGAAGAACGAAATCGATAAAAGCTATACAAGAAGCTGATGAGTTAGATCATTTAATTTTTGTTGTTACTCAAATAGATGCAGATACTGAAAATCCAAAGATAGACGAAATGTACCAGTTTGGAACTTTAGCTAAATTAACACAAAAAATTACACTTCCAAATGGCACTGTTCGTATTACTGTCGAAGGATTACACAGAGGAAAAATCAAATCAATTATTGATCAAAATGATTTCTTAACTGCAAAGGTAGAAGAATATCCAGATGTAGAAGACGAATCTAAAGAGCTTCGTGCTTTAATGAGAACTTTATTGCAGCATTTTAAACAATACAGTAAATTATCTAAGCGAATTTTGCCAGAGACTATTGCTTCGATTGTTAAGCAAGACCGCCCGGGTAAACTTGCAGATGCAATGATCGATTCAATTCCATTAAGGGAAGAAGAAAAGCAAAAAATATTAGCAACAATTGATGTTACTGAACGAATACATATTATCTTAAATTTCCTTCAAGATGAAAAAGAATTATTAAAGCTTGAGGAAAAGATTGGCCTACAAGTTAAGAAAAATATTGATAAAACTCAAAAAGAATATTTCTTAAGAGAGCAATTAAAGGTTATTCAACGCGAACTAGGTGATCGTGAAGGTAAAACTGAAGAAGTTGATAAGTTTTTAACAAAAATCGAAGAGGCAAATATGCCTGAAGAAACAAAGGAAGTAGTACTGAAAGAGTTAGCTAGATATGAGAAGCTACCTCCTAATGCTGCAGAAGCAGGCGTAGTTCGTACATATTTAGATTGGATGGTAGCTCTACCATGGTCTAAGCAAACAGAGGACACTCTGGATATACATCGTTCCGAAAAGATACTGAATAATGAACATGAAGGTCTTGAAAAGGTAAAAGAGAGAATCTTAGAATATCTAGCTGTTCAACAACTTACAAATTCATTACGTGGTCCAATTTTATGTTTAGCTGGTCCTCCTGGAGTTGGTAAAACATCTTTAGCGAAATCAATCGCAAACGCATTGTCTAGAAACTTTGTACGCGTTTCTCTAGGTGGTGTAAGAGATGAATCAGAAATAAGAGGACATAGAAGAACATACATCGGAGCTATGCCAGGTCGAGTTATCCAAGGTATGAAGAAAGCAGGAACAAATAACCCTGTATTCTTACTTGATGAAATTGATAAAATGTCGAGCGACTTTAGAGGGGATCCAGCATCAGCAATGTTAGAAGTTTTGGATCCTGAACAAAATCATACATTTAGTGATCATTACATCGAAGAGCCATTTGATTTATCGCAAGTTTTATTTGTAGCAACTGCAAATGATTTATCAACTATTCCAGGTCCATTACGTGATCGAATGGAGATTATTACTTTATCTGGATATACTGAACTTGAAAAAGTTAATATAGCTAAAAAACATTTATTCCCTAAAAAATTAGCAGAGCATGGCTTAAATAAATCTACTGTACAAATTCGTGAAAGTGCATTGAGTGCAATTATTCGTCATTATACACGTGAAGCAGGAGTAAGATCATTAGAGCGAGTTCTAGCGACACTATGTAGAAAAGCTGCTAAGTTGATTGTTTCAAACGAAAGACAAAAAATAATATTTACCGATAAAAATATTGAAGAATTTTTAGGTAAGAAAACATTCTCTTATGGTCAAATGGAAAGTGAAGACCAAATTGGTGTAGCTACAGGTTTAGCGTATACTGCATTTGGTGGAGACACACTTTCTATTGAAGTATCACTATATCCTGGAAAGGGTAAGCTAACATTAACTGGTAAGCTAGGGGATGTCATGAAGGAGTCAGCACAGGCTGCATTTAGCTATATTCGCTCAAAAGCGGAAGAGCTGAATATTGACCAAAATTTCCATGAGAAATATGATATTCATATTCATGTTCCAGAAGGTGCGGTTCCAAAAGATGGCCCTTCAGCAGGTATAACGATGGCAACAGCATTGATTTCGGCATTAACAAATAAACCAATCCGTAAAGAGGTTGGAATGACTGGTGAAATCACATTACGTGGTCGCGTATTACCTATTGGTGGATTAAAAGAAAAAATGCTTAGTGCGCATCGTGCAGGTTTAACGACTGTTATTATACCTAAAGAAAACGAAAAAGATTTAGAAGATGTACCACCAATGGTGAAAGAAGGTTTAACTGTTATACCTGTTTCCCATTTAGATGAAGTGCTTGTGCATGCAATAGTAGGAGTGAAAAAATGAAAGTAACAACAGCGGATATTGTCATTAGTGCAGTCCGACCAAATCAATATCC
Organism: Bacillus sp. AFS088145; assembly: GCF_002564465.1. Lineage (GTDB taxonomy): Bacteria > Bacillota > Bacilli > Bacillales > Bacillaceae_G > Gottfriedia. The sequence goes on from NZ_NUUX01000017.1 coordinate 43,845, forward strand.
AGATACACAATTTCCTGAAATCGCTTTGGCAGGTCGTTCAAATGTAGGAAAATCTTCATTTATAAATAAAATGTTAAATCGTAAGGCATTAGCCCGAACATCATCAAAACCTGGGAAAACGCAAACATTAAATTTCTTTCTAATTAATGAACAGCTTTTCTACGTTGACGTACCAGGTTATGGCTATGCTAAAGTTTCCAAAAAGGAACGAGAAGCATGGGGAAAAATGATCGAAACATATATTACAACTCGTGAGCAATTAAGAGCTGTTATTTTATTAGTTGATCTACGTCATTCACCAACAGAAGATGATGTAATGATGTATGATTTCTTAAAGCATTACCAAATCCCAGTCATTATAGTAGCAACAAAAGCAGATAAAATCCCTAAAGGAAAATGGGATAAACATGCAAAAGTAGTTCGTGAAAAGTTACAGATTGAAGAAGGGGATGAATTAATTTTATTCTCATCTGAAACTGGTATGGGTAAAGAAAAAGCATGGTCAGTAATTGATCGTATGTGTAAATAAAAAACGCTGGTGGCTAAATAAAATGTACCCTATAGAATAGACACTTAAAAAAGTCTACTCTATAGGGTACTTTTGTTTATAATTAGAAAAAACGGGATCGGGGAAATTTTAGATGAGTAATAAAATATTTACTGATAAAGAAATTAATCTACTTTCCAAAAATCAATATGTAAAGTCAGTTAGTTCAAAAGGAATCACATACACTGATGAGTTTAAGCGTATTTTTATTTCGGAAAATGTAAAAGGAAAATTAGCGAGAGAAATATTTGAAGAGTGCGGATTTGATATTGAAGTGATAGGAATGACTCGCGTTCAATCTGCTAGTAAAAGATGGCGTACTGCATTTAAAGAGAACGGTGAACTAGGTCTTCGTGACACGCGATCGATTAATTCAGGAAGAAATATAGAAAGAGAACTAACTTTGGAGGAAAAGAACGCTCGTTTAGAAGCAGAAATTAATCTACTTAAAGCTGAAAATGAACTATTAAAAAAGATTCGTTTCTTAGAGGGGAGGATGAAGTAGTCGTTATTTCTTCTAGCCAAAAATATACTCTAATACGTTCCATAATTGAAAAGTTTGAAATAAAACATATGGTAACTTACCTATGTAAGATAGCTGGCGTATCAAGAAGTGGTTATTATAATTACTTTTCTATTAAGTCACAAGAACGAAGAAATTAACAAGATGAAAAGGATGAAATTTTAAGGGTAAATATATTAAAGACTTATCGCTTTAAACGTTATAAAAAAGGGGCACGTCAAATCAAGAATACATTGGCGGGTCAATTTAAGATTGTCTACAATTTAAAACGTATACGAAGAATCATGAAAAAATACGGTATAGTTTGCCCAATTAGAAAGGCAAATCCCTACAGACGAATGATGAAGGCTACTAAAGAACATAGGGTTGTGCCAAACCGATTGAATCGTCAATTTAAACAAGAAGTACCTGGGAAAGTACTTCTAACAGATATAACCTATCTAAAATACGGTAAAGGTCAGAAAGCATA
>NZ_NUUX01000018.1 GCF_002564465.1 Bacillus sp. AFS088145
TGTATCTACGTCAATAAAATGGACACATTAAAATGAATCATTTCTTGAATAAATCCTTTTGTTATTTACTGAAATTCTCTTAATATGCCCATTTAATCATTTTGGTTTGATGAGCGATTAAGAGAATTGCCTATTTTGCACTTTTTCATTTCCATTTTAGCTAGCTTTTCTGTCCATTTCATTTGGTGTTAAGAATCCAATTGCTGAATGGATCCTTTTTGCATTATAAAAACACACGATGTATTCGAATATTCGTGCTTCCGCGATCTCTCGAGTTTTGTAAGTTTCTCTATAGATTAACTCCTTTTTTAAAATACTATGAAACGCCTCAATACAAGCATTGTCATAACAGTTTCCCTTTCGACTCATACTTATTTTGATTTTTGCTTCTTCTAAACATTGAATATACTCCTCAGAACGATATTGGCTACCCTGATCTGAATGGTGAATTAAGCCTTTTTTCGGCGGTTGAGACTTCATGGCTCGCTTAAGTGCCATTAGGGGTAAATCCGTGGTCATTCTGGCGCCAGTTGAAAACCCAATAATTTTTCTAGAATATAAGTCCATAACTGATGCCAAGTATAACCATCCTTCTTGAGTCCAAATATAAGTAATATCACTTACCCATGCTCGACCAGGAGCACTGGTTTTAAAATTTTGATTTAATATATTCGGGTATTTTGCTTCTGGTTGCTTTTTAGTTTGTTTAGCTTTGTATTTTTTGACAGTGATGGATCGTAAACTATTAGCTTTCATAAGACGTTGTACTGTTTTTAAGGATATAATAGAGCCTTGTTTTTGGAGAGCTTGAAAAATTTTAATAGCTCCGTATCTTTTATTAGACTCAAGATAGATTTCTTTTATTTGTTTAGATAACATCTCTTTAATTAAAGTCCTTTTCGATTGTGGTCGCTTCAACCAATCATAGTATCCACTTCTTGATACACCTAGTACTTTGCACATCTTTGAAACACTAAATTCGTGTCGGTGTTGATGGATAAATCGAAAAATCACTTCGGGTCTTTCGCAAAGATGTGCATTGCCTTTTTTAAAATCGCATTCTCTTCTTCTAGTTCTTTAATTCGTTTCTCAAAATCAGACATTTCCTTGTGTTCAGGGGATAAGTTCCCGCTACCAATAAAACTAGCCTCTTTAGAATCTTTATATTTTCTAACCCAACGAGTGAGTGTACTATAATTAATTTCTAAATTTCTAGCTACTTCTCTAGTACTTCTTCCCTCCTCAACAACTAATTTAGCTGCCTGTAATTTGAATTTTTTATCGTGATGACTCATTAAACACACTCCCGACCTAAGATACTAAGTATATTTTACATTAGAATCATTTCAGTGTGTCCGTTTTTTAGTCTACATGCA
>NZ_NUUX01000019.1 GCF_002564465.1 Bacillus sp. AFS088145
TCCCATAGGAGTCGAGCAACATCCGCTCCAATCAACTTGTTCATCAAAAAAAGTCTGCAACAAAAACCTAATCAAATATCCTTCACTTAGTTTAAAATAACTATTGTTTATTAATCAATTTGTAGGTCAATTAATATTTAATTTATAAACTAATCAATTGAATTTGTTTTTGTAAAAATTAGCTCATAATATTTTTATTCTCTGAAAAAAACCATCACTAGTGTTATTGGAATCATATAAATGCTAACACATATTAACATTTAAAACCATTAATAGAACATCCAAAAAATTAATTTAATCATTGATAAATGTTCACTTAATGTACGTTTTCCCTAATGACCGTTTTATATTTCAAGCATTTTGAACGATTAATTTTTAGTTTTAAATTGCTTAAAAATGATTTATCATTTATTATTTGCCCATGAGATGAATGCGGTGAAAATAACTTATGGGGGTTACATTATGAAGGTTTTACTTTTTGGAGCAACTGGAATGGTTGGTCAAAGTGTATTAAGAGAATGCTTACAAGATCCTTCTGTTAGCTCGATTTACTCAATTGGTCGTAGTATTACAGGGATTCAACATGAAAAATTCTATGAAATTAAGCATTCTAATCTGCTTGATTTATCTCAAATTGAAAGTCAATTATCTGGATTTGATGCATGTTTTTTTTGTTTAGGTGTTTCATCATTTAGAATGACAGAGGAAGATTATCGTAAGATTACATATGACCTTACCCTATCCATCGCACGTACATTATCAATATTGAATCCTCAAATGACTTTCATTTATGTCACTGGATCAGGTACCGATCGTACTGAGAAAGGTCGTATAATGTGGGCTAGAGTGAAGGGAAAAACAGAAAATGATTTGTTAAAGTTACCGTTTAAAGCTGCATACATGTATCGACCAGGTGCAATCATTCCACATAAAGATATAAAATCAAAAACTAAACTATATCAATACGGTTATAACGTTACTAAACCTATTTATCCAATACTAAAAAAAGTCTTTCCTAACTCAATCACAACTTCAGAACAAATTGGTCGATCAATGATCAATATTGCAAAAGCTGGTTATCATAAGCCAATAATTGAGGTTGAAGATATTAATAGGACTGCAGAAAAGAGATAAGTAAAAAGGGTATAGGGAAAAGATTTTTCCATCTTTCCCCCATTCCTCTCACCGTTAAGTATTTAAATATGGAGCTCCTCGTCTTGTGTTGGCTGCTGAAGATGCGTCTTCACTTGTATCTAAGTATGGACTGCCACCTTCGTCATAATTAATTTTATTAGAATCATCATTTTCGCTCGTGTCCAAGTATGAGTTAGTAGCAACGTGGATATGATTGTCATCAGTTTTTCTTGATTGATTATCTTTTGACATTATTATTTCACCTCTGTATTTATATTGTGTATCGATATAAATTTTAAATTACAGGTAGTTTGAGGGAATTAATTATTTAGGTTTATTTCAAAGGTTTAATCATTTTGAACTTCATTTTTCTTCAGTCAAAGTGCTCTTGGCAATAACAGCAAAAAAGGATAGATAATCCAATGAATTCTAGATTATCTATCCTTTTATTTATTTTATCCTTAGTTAACAGCTACATCTTCTAATACTCGGACAAATTCACCTTTATTAACTGGATAACCAGCTTCAGCGATTTTAACTTTTACAATTTTACCGATCATGTCTTCTGTTCCTTCGAACACGACTTTTAGATAATTGTCTGTGTAACCTATTAATAGACCTTCTGCGCCATCTTCAGTATACTTTTCTTCCGGAATAACTTCTAGAACATCTCCATCAAACATTGATGCGTATTCTTTTGCAAGCTGATTTGATAATTCAATTAAACGATGTACACGTTCATTTTTAATTTCTTCGTCAACTTGATCTTCCATACGTGCAGCTGGTGTACCTGTGCGCTTAGAGTATGGGAATACATGTAATTCAGAGAATTTATTATCTCGAATGAAATTGTACGTTTCCATGAACTCTTCTTCAGATTCACCTGGGAAACCTACGATTACATCAGATGTAATTGAACAGTTTGGTAATACTTCGCGTAGTTTTTCAATTCTTTCAGCAAATTCAGCCATTGTATATTTACGACGCATACGTTTAAGGACAGTATCTGACCCCGATTGTAATGGTACGTGTAAATGACGAACTACAATATTTGAATGACGAAGAACTTCAATAACTTCATCTGTAATTTGACTAGCTTCAATTGAAGAAATACGAACACGTTTTAATCCTTCTACTGTTTCTAAATCTTTTAATAACATTGCTAAGTTGTAATCTTTCATGTCTTGACCGTATCCACCTGTATGAATACCAGTTAAAACAATTTCCTTATAGCCTGATTCAACTAATTGCGTAGCTTGTTTTACAACTTCTTTTGGATCACGAGAACGCATTAAACCACGTGCCCATGGAATAATACAAAACGTACAGAAGTTATTACAACCTTCTTGAATTTTTAAAGAAGCACGTGTACGGTCAGTAAAAGCAGGTACATCTAACTCTTCATAAACTCGTGCTTTCATAATATTTCCTACGCCATTAATTGGTTGACGCTCTACTCGATATTGCTCGATATAATCCAACATTTTAGTACGGTCCTGGGTACCAACAACGATATCCACCCCAGGAATTGCCATGATTTCGGCTGGAGATGTTTGTGCATAACATCCAGTTACACAAATTACTGCATCTGGATTTTTGCGCACGGCACGACGGATTACTTGTCTACTTTTTTTGTCACCTGTATTTGTAACTGTACAAGTATTAATTACATAAACATCAGCTTTTGTCTCGTATTCAGTACGTTCATAGCCTGCTGCTTTAAACAGTTGCCAAATTGCTTCTGTTTCGTAATGGTTAACTTTACAGCCTAATGTATGAAAAGCTACTTGTGGCATTTCTTCACCCCATTAATTCAAAATGAAAGGAGGCAGCAGCTAAAACATAAAATGGTGCTGTTTCTGTTCGTAGAATTCTTGGTCCAAGTCCACATAGCTTAGCACCTTTTTCTTCTAGCTGATTAACTTCTTTCTCTGACAAACCACCTTCTGGTCCGAAAACTACTAATAATCGTGAACCTTCCTTTAATGACTGGAATGTCTGAACAAGTCCTGCTGATTCTCCTGTTTTTGCACTTTCTTCATATGCAACAATACACGCATCATAATACTGTATTGAGTTAAGTAATTGTTGAAAAGATGTTGGCTGTTCCACGGTTGGGACAATAAATCGATATGATTGTTCAGCCGCTTCTTTTGCAATTTTTTGCCATCTATCAACCTTTTTACCAGCTTTTTTATCATCTAATTTGACAATTGATCTAGCTGCAGCAAAAGGTAAAAAACCAGAAGCACCAAGCTCCGTACCTTTTTGTATGATTAACTCTAGTTTATCACCTTTTGGTAGTCCACTAGCAATCATAATTGATATTGGCAGTTCATTTGTATTCTCAACATATTCTACAACAGCTGCAGTTATTTGTTCACTAGAAATATTTGTAAGTGTACAACGAACAGTTGAAGAACCTGGAACTGTACAAATGATTTCTTGATCTAGCTTCATTCTCATAACATTTGCGATATGATGAGCATCATCACCAGTTATTGTAACAAGATCATTTTGAAGCTGCGTTACTTCTATAAAATATCTTTGCATATTACATTCCTTGTTCTGGCTTTTTTGCAATAATTGCAACCCAGTCCTCTAAATGTAATACTTCCTTCACTTCAAAACCAACTCGTTTTAGCTCATTTTCGATGTCTTCTTGTTTAGCACCAATAATTCCTGAAGAAATAAATGTTCCACCTGGTTCTAAAACATTAAACACATCATCTACGAAACGAAGAATAATTTCAGCAAGTAAGTTTGCAACAACTACTTGGAACGGACCTTCAATACCTTGTAGTAAGTTACCTTGTCCAACTTTTATAACATCGTCAACTTTGTTTAATACAACGTTTTCTCTTGCACTTCGAACAGCTACATCGTCTAAGTCATAAGCTTCTATATTTGTAGAGCCAAGTTTAGCAGCTGCAATGCTTAATACTCCTGAACCAGTACCTACATCGATTACACGGTCAGTTGATTTAACTACTTTCTCAAGTGCACGAATACACATAACAGTTGTAGGATGAGTACCAGTGCCAAACGCCATTCCTGGATCTAATTCGATAATTAATTCGTCTGATGATTTAACTTCATACTCTTCCCAAGAAGGTACAATTGTAAATCGATCTGAGATTGAAATTGGATGATAATATTTTTTCCATGCAGTCGCCCAATCTTCTTCGTTTACTTCATGCACAGCGAATGTATTTTTTCCTAAATCAATATCATATGAAATTAAAGTATTAATTGCTTCTTTTATCCCATCGATCGTATCGTTTAAAAAACTATTCACAGGAAGGTATGCTTTGACGATTACACCTTCCTCTGGATAATCTTTTGGGTTAAGTTGGTAGATTTCACCGTAAACCTGTGCTCGCTCCTTCGTCAAATCAAACACATCCTCTATGACAACACCACTTGCACCAGCTTCGTGTAAAATGTTAGAAATCGGTTCAACCGCATCCTGTGTAGTGTGAATACTTAATTCTGACCATTTCATAAACTACCAACTCCATTCATACTCTTCTTTACTTGGCAATACCCTCTAATCATAGTCAGAATTAGAGGGTGCCATTAAATTACTTCTTCTATATTAGTGTTTCCACTTTTTACCTTAACTAACGTACTGAATTAATAACTTCCTTATTGTTCGCCAAAATTCTTAACTGCACGCTTTAACTTTGTAAAGAAAGAATCGTGTTTGTCGTCTTTTTGACCTTTGCCAATATTGTAAAACTCTTCAAGCAATTCTTTTTGACGGCTTGTTAGTTTTGTTGGTGTGATAACTTTTACGATTACGTGCTGATCACCTTGACCATAACCACGGACATCTTTGATTCCTTTACCTTTTAAACGCATTCTAGTACCAGTTTGCGTGCCAGCAGGAATTTTCGTTTTAACTTTACCATGTAATGTAGGAACTTCAACCTCATCACCTAATGCAGCTTGTGCAAAGGTTAATGGAAGCTCGCAGTATACGTCATTTCCGTCACGTTCAAAGAATTCATGCTCACGAACATGGAATGCAATATATAAATCTCCAGCAGGACCACCATTTTTACCTGGTTCTCCTTGGCCTGAAAGTCGAATTTGTTGTCCATCATCGATACCAGCTGGTACTTTAACCATGATTTTCTTACGAGTTTTCACTCGACCAGCACCATGACAAGTATTACATTTATCTTTAATAATCTGACCAGTACCTTGACAGTGTGAACATGTCGTACGGTTCACAATACGTCCAAATGGAGTATTTTGTTCAACACTCATTTGTCCTGAGCCCTGACAATGATTACAAGTTTCTTTTGATGTACCAGGTTTTGCACCTGAACCACTACATGTATGACATGTTTCTTCAGTTGGAATTTCAATTTCTTTTTCCATTCCAAATGCTGCTTCTTCAAATTGGATCGTCATTGTATATTGTAAATCAGCTCCAGCTCTTGGTGCGTTCGGGTCACGACGACGTCCACCACCAAAAAACTGACTGAAAATATCTTCAAATCCACCGAATCCGCCGTCGCCAAATCCGCCACCGCCGAAACCTTGGTTTGGATCTGTATGACCAAACTGATCATAATGAGCACGTTTTTGATCATCTGATAAATTTTCGTATGCTTCTTGCACCTCTTTAAACTTCTCAGGTGCATCAGGATCCTTATTAACGTCCGGATGATATGTCTTTGCTAATTTACGAAACGATTTTTTTATTTCATCTTGTGATGCACTTTTACTAACACCAAGCACATCATAGTAATCACGTTTACTCATAGTGTTACAATCCGCTCCTTTCACATAAAGAATATTTTAACACATCCTGTGCTTTTCTTAAAGAAAAAGAAGAAGTCAAAGCCAAGGCTTCCCTGACTTTGACTTCCCTTTTTTTAGATATATATATTGTCTAGTTCAAGGCGTTAGCCCCTCGAGGTCATAAGCCCAATAACGGTAAAAGTTAAAAACCAACTTTTTCCGTTATTGTTCTTATGCTTTTCGGGGCTGACCAAACGCCTTCCACTTTTCGTTATTATTTTTCGTCCTTAACTTCAGTAAACTCAGCGTCTACTACATCGTCTTGTTTCGCTCCGCCTTCAGCTCCACCTGCAGCTTGCTGTGCAGCAGCAGCTTGCTCATAAAGCTTCATTGATAAAGCTTGAACGATTTCAGAAAGAGCATCTTTCTTCGTACGGATGTCATCTAAGTTACCAGCTTCTAAAGCAGCTTTTAATGCGTCTTTAGCTTCGTTAGCTTTTGTAACCTCTGCTTCTTCAACTTTTCCTTCAAGATCTTTTAAAGTTTTCTCTACTTGGAATACTAATTGATCAGCTTCGTTTTTAAGATCTACTTCTTCTTTACGTTTTGCATCTGCATCAGCATTTAATTCTGCTTCTTTTACCATGCGTTCTACTTCTTCATCACTTAAACCTGAAGAAGATTGAATTACGATGTTTTGTTCTTTTTGAGTACCTAGGTCTTTCGCACGTACTGTTACGATACCATTTTTGTCGATATCAAACGATACTTCAATTTGAGGAATTCCACGTGGTGCTGGTGGGATATCCGATAATTGGAAGCGACCTAATGTTTTATTGTCATTAGCCATTGGACGCTCACCTTGTAGTACGTGAATGTCTACAGCAGGTTGATTGTCAGCAGCTGTTGAGAAAACTTGAGATTTACTTGTTGGGATTGTTGTATTACGTTCAATTAACTTAGTAAATACTCCACCCATTGTCTCGATACCTAATGATAATGGTGTTACGTCTAGTAATACTACGTCTTTTACATCACCAGTTAATACTCCACCTTGAATTGCAGCACCTAATGCTACTACTTCATCAGGGTTTACACCTTTATGTGGTTCTTTTCCTGTTTCTTTTTTGATTGCTTCTTGAACAGCAGGAATACGAGTTGAACCACCCACTAAAATTACTTTATCAATTTGACTAGCAGTTAAGCCAGAATCCTTCATTGCTTGACGAGTTGGGCCTAAAGTTCTTTCTACTAAGTTGTGAGAAAGCTCTTCGAATTTTGCACGAGTTAAGTTTAACTCTAAGTGTAATGGACCAGCTGCACCCATGCTAATGAATGGTAATGAAATTTGAGTTGAAGTAATACCTGATAAATCTTTTTTCGCTTTTTCAGCAGCATCTTTTAAACGTTGTAATGCCATTTTATCTTGGCTTAAATCAACACCGTTTTCTTTTTTGAATTCAGCTACTAAGTAATCAATGATAACTTGGTCGAAGTCATCTCCACCTAAACGGTTGTCACCAGCTGTAGCTTTAACTTCAAAAATTCCATCACCTAATTCAAGGATTGAAACGTCGAATGTACCGCCACCTAAGTCGTAAACTAAGATTGTTTGGTCTTCATCCATTTTATCTAAACCGTATGCTAATGCAGCCGCAGTTGGCTCATTGATGATACGTTCTACTTCTAAACCTGCGATTTTACCAGCATCTTTAGTTGCTTGACGCTCAGCATCATTGAAGTATGCAGGTACTGTAATAACTGCTTTCGTTACTGCTTCACCTAAATAAGCTTCAGCAGATGCCTTTAAGTTTTGAAGAATAATTGCAGAAATCTCTTGTGGAGAAAAATCTTTACCTTCAATGTTTTCTTTATGTGTTGTACCCATATGACGTTTAATTGACATGATTGTGTTAGGGTTTGTAATTGCTTGGCGTTTTGCTACTTCCCCAACTTGACGCTCACCATTTTTGAACGCAACAACTGACGGAGTTGTACGTCCACCCTCTGGATTCGGAATTACTTTTGGCTCTCCACCTTCTAATACTGCGACACAAGAGTTAGTTGTACCTAAGTCAATACCAATAATTTTACTCATTGCATGTTCCTCCTAAAATTTACAAAAGTTATATTTTAGTTTTTTTTAAAATATTTTATTTTTATGTTAGCGATTTAAATAGACGCTTAACGAATTACTCGTTTACTTTTACCATTGATGGACGAATTACTCTGTCCTTTAGCTTATAGCCTTTTTGGAATTCTTGTAAAACTTCATTAGATGGTTTAGAATCATCACTTTCTTGCATTACAGCTTGATGGACATTCGGATCGAATTGTTCACCAAGTGCTGGGATTTCTTCTACTCCTTCTTTTTTCACAGCTTCAACAAGTAAACGGTAAACCATTTCCATCCCTTGTTTTAATGAAGCAGTTTGCTCATCTGTTGCTTCAACTTGTAATGCGCGTTCGAAATTATCTAGTACTGGTAATAAATCCGTTACTAAACTTTGAGCACGATAAGTCATTAAAGATTGTTGGTCTAAAAGTGCACGACGTTTATAATTTTCGAAATCAGCATGTAGGCGTAAGTACTTATTTTCCTTCTCATCTACTTCTGCACGAAGTTTTTGAAGCTCTTCTTCAGAAGAATTCACATTGTCAGTTTTCTCTTCTGTATTTTCTTCTGTAAAGATTGAAGGTTCTTCAACAGTAGTTTCTTCATTCACTACTTCTTCATTTAAAAGTTCTTCCTGACGTTCTGTCATGTCACCTTCACCTCCTATTTTTTTATATGTAATCCATTGTTTCTTTTCACAATGGATTTATTCAACATCCTTAGATGAAAATAATAAATTCAATTGTCCTGTAATTAAATGCATTAATGAGATTACTCGGGAGTATTCCATTCGAGTTGGTCCTAATACTGCGATTGTACCAATTTGATCTTCACCTAAAGAATAGGTTGCGCTAATGATACTTACATTTTCTAATCCAGACTTTTCATTTTCCTTACCAATTTTGACACTTAAACCCATCTGTTCAAAAGGAATAATACTTTTTAGTTCATCTTGCTTTTCAATCATGTTTAACAATACTTTCATTGTCTCAACATTATGAAATTCTGGTTGAGCTAAAATATTCGTTTTTCCACTTAAAATCAGCTTTTGTTCAATCGGTACGTCAATAGTGCCACCAATCATCTTAATAACACTTTCATAATTCGAAATATGCGTACGTAAAATCATTGCAATTTCTTTATAAAGCTTGTCATTTATTTGATGAATTGGAACATTTACTAGTCGCTCATTTAATATATTTACCATTTTCTCAATATCACTCATAGACACACCAGGTGGTATGGTTACTGTTCGATTTTTAACAATACCTGTGTCTGTCACAATAATTGATACTGCTGTATTAGGTCCTATTGGAATAAGCTGAATATTTTTAAGCTTATTTTCAGTAACTTTTGGTCCTAGAGCAATTGTTGTGTAATTTGTTAAATCTGATAGTATATCGGCTGAATTTTTCACAAGCTTTTCTATTTCAAAAATACGCTCGGCAAAAATACCTTTTATCGAACGAACATCATCGTCATTAACAATTTGTGGTGATAACAGATGGTCTACATAAAAACGATACCCTTTTTCAGAAGGTATTCGACCTGCAGAGCTATGAGGCTTTTCAATATAACCAAGGTCCTCTAAATCAGCCATCTCATTTCGTATCGTTGCTGAACTAAATGAAATACCTTCCTTTTTAGATAAACTCCTTGAACCAACAGGTTGTGCCATGCGAATAAAGTCATCGATAATAATTTGGAGTATCAATAACTGTCTTTCAGTCAACATGTTTATCACCTCTATTAGCACTCTTATCTAGTGAGTGCTAAATATATTATTAACTTAACAAATCCTTTATACGATGTCAAGAAGTTAAGGGAAGGAATAAAGAAGTGCAGGATTAGTGGATTAGGAAACATTAAATAAAGCAGATCTATCTATTGCCCCTTATCTAATCCGCTTCTCCTTTTGTTCACACTTACTGCTTTTAAAGTAAAAATGCTTGAAATACTTCGTTTCCTAATAACTTTCCTTTGTGGGTTAATCGAAGAAATACTCCATTCATCTCGACTAATCCATCTTTCATTAGTTTTTCAATTACGTTCGGAAATACTTCATTAAAGTTTGAACCAAATTTTTCTTGGAACTTTTTTTCCGAAACGCCCTTCATTTTACGTAGCCCTAAAAACATTTCTTCTTCCATTATTTCTTGCTTCGTTACTGTATGCTCATGAACAATTGGGACACCAGTATCATCGATCAACTGAAAATATTTCTTTAATGGTCCTGCATTTGAATATCGAATTCCATTAATATAGCCATGTGCTCCTGCACCAAATCCAAAATACTCTTCATTTTTCCAATAAACAAGATTATGCTTACTTTCTAAGCCATTCTTTTCAAAATTGCTGATTTCATATTGATGAAAGCCTTTTTTCTCTAAATAGTTCATTAAAAAGTCATACATAGCCGCTTCATCTTCTTCTGGGGCTGGTTTAAGCTTGCCCCTATTCATTTCTATGTAAAAAACCGTTTTTGGTTCAATAATTAATGAATATGCTGAGATATGCTGAATCGGTAACTTCATTGCTTTATCTAAAGAATCAACGAATTGTTCCATTGTTTGACCAGGTAATGCATACATCAAATCAAGATTAATATTATCAATTCCAACTTCTTTGGCGGTTTGAATTGCTTCTTCTATTTCATTTGGTGAATGTGTTCTTCCAATCTTTTTCAGTAAACCTTCATCAAATGTTTGTGCTCCAAAACTAATTCGATTCACACCACCATCTTTTAAAATCTGTAGCTTCTCTTTTGAAATTTCGTTAGGATTACTTTCAAAAGTCATTTCGATTTCTTTTTTCCCTTTAATGATCTGTTTATTAATTATTTCTATTAAGCGCTCAGTTTGGGGTAATGTTAATGCAGTTGGAGTTCCTCCACCTACAAAAACTGTTTTCAAATCTGAAATCGGATTTCTTTTTAAACTTTCAACAATTTCTTTTTCTAGATAGTCTAAATATTGATCAACCGGCTGACGGTCCATCATAAATTTATTAAAATCGCAGTAGTAACAAATCTGCTGACAAAATGGTATATGAATATAAACGGAAGATGCCATACCTTCTCCTCTTTTCTATGTGAAAAGCCCCTGATCCAATACCTTCTAAGGTGCAGATTCAGGGACTCTTGTTGATTTCAACTTTATGATTGTATATTTTCTTATGATATTTGTCTAATTAATCGCTTTACTATTATTAATCATTATTTACATCTTACTTTTTATTCATAACAATTTGAGTAAAAAATTATCTATCTAAAATTTAAAAATGCCACCGCAAATAAATTACGGTGGCATCTTTAGATAATCATCCATTCTATAATTGATGATTTCCAAAATTAATTATTAATCATCCATACGTAAAACAGCCATGAATGCCTCTTGTGGAACCTCTACAGATCCAACAGCTTTCATTCGCTTTTTACCTTCTTTTTGCTTATCTAATAGCTTACGTTTACGAGAGATATCCCCACCGTAACATTTTGCTAATACGTTTTTACCCATTGACTTAATTGTTGAACGAGCAACGATTTTTTGTCCGATTGCCGCTTGAACTGGTACTTCGAACTGTTGTCTTGGAATAAGTTCTTTTAATTTTTCAACGATAATTTTTCCACGATCATAAGCAGCGTCTCTATGAACGATAAATGATAGAGCATCTACTTGTTCACCGTTTAATAAAATATCCATTTTCACAAGTTTAGACGCTTTGTAGCCAATTAACTCATAGTCAAATGAAGCATAGCCTTTTGTACTTGATTTTAATTGGTCAAAGAAATCATAAACAATTTCAGATAATGGAATTTCATAAGTTAACGTTACGCGGTTTGCATCTAAGTATTGCATATCGATAAAGTTACCGCGTTTCTTTTGACAAAGCTCCATGATTGCTCCTACAAAATCATTTGGAACCATGATTTTTGCTTTTACGTAAGGCTCTTCCACTCGATCAATTGATTGAGGGTCAGGCATATGAGCTGGATTATCAACTGTAATCGTTTCGCCTTTTGTTGTGTAAACACTATAAATAACACTTGGTGCTGTTGTAATTAAATCAATTTTGAATTCACGTTCAATACGCTCTTGAATGATCTCCATGTGTAATAATCCTAAAAATCCACAACGGAAACCAAATCCTAAAGCTTGTGAAGTTTCTGCTTCAAATTGTAAAGCTGCATCATTTAATTGAAGCTTTTCAAGTGCATCACGTAAATCATTATATTTAGAAGTATCAATTGGATATAATCCACAGAATACCATAGGATTTAATTTACGATAACCTGGTAGTGGTTCAGTTGCTGGATTCTCAGCAAGGGTAATTGTATCCCCAACGCGAGTATCTCCAACATTCTTAATAGAAGCTGTTAAGAAACCTACGTCACCTACAGTTAATTCATCTCGTTGTGTAGTACGAGGAGTAAATACACCAGCTTCAACTACTTCGAACTCTTTACCTGTAGCCATCATTTTAATTTTTTGACCTACTTTTACAGTACCTTCTACGATACGAATATAAGCTACAACACCACGATATGGATCGAATAATGAATCAAAAATAAGTGCTTTTAAAGGCGCATCTGGATCACCTGTTGGAGCTGGTACTTTTGCTACAACTTGTTCTAGAATATCTTCTATTCCGATTCCTGCTTTAGCAGATGCTAATACCGCTTCAGAAGCATCTAATCCAATTACATCTTCAACTTCTTGTCTTACACGTTCAGGCTCTGCACTCGGTAAGTCAATCTTATTAATAACTGGTAAGATTTCTAAATCATTGTCTAAAGCTAAATATACGTTCGCCAATGTTTGCGCTTCGATACCTTGTGCAGCATCAACTACAAGAATTGCGCCTTCACAAGCTGCTAAACTACGTGAAACTTCATAAGTGAAGTCGACATGTCCAGGTGTATCGATTAAATGAAGAATATATTCTTCTCCATTTTTAGCTTTATATTGTAACTGCACAGCATTTAATTTAATGGTAATTCCACGTTCACGCTCTAAATCCATTGAGTCTAATAGCTGAGACTTCATCTCACGCTGAGTTAGTGCATTTGTTTTCTCAAGAATTCTATCTGCTAATGTAGATTTTCCATGGTCAATGTGTGCGATGATTGAAAAGTTTCTAATTCTCTTTTGTCTTTCTGATCTTGACTCTTTATTCATTTCATCACTCCTAAATTTCTCGACAGCATAGATAGTTTTGATTATATCAAAAAAATAGGGAAATATTCAATCTCTATTAGCAGTATATGTCGAATGAAGTTTAGAAGGTCTAATTAAAGCTATCAATAATAGAAGGAATTTTTTCAACAATCTTAACCCCTTTTTCAGTTACATACGTAACAAAATGGGATAGTCCTTTACCAACAACTGTAAAATAATTAAATGCCCCTAATCTTTCTAAATGATCTTCTCTAATTGCTAGTCCTTCTTTCGTGTAATCTTTTCCAAAAAGTACTGGACCAGCTTTCCCATCTTCTTTTGAAATTTTCACTACATCGTCTACATGATAGTAATCAGTTGAAGTAACTTTACTTATTCCATCTTTCGCAACTTGCATACAAGTAATGATTGTTATCGAAAAAATGATGATTAGCGTAAAATACCGAACCATATATTTCATTTGTTTCTCCTCACTTATGAAATATTAATGAGTATATGAGCCCATATTGTCTTGATTAATTTTAGAATGCAGAGCAGCGTTCATACCGCCAGCAATAATATTTGCCATATCTTCAATAAATGTATCCACTTCTTTTGGTGTAACCATTAAGTTATGACCTAGTGGTGACAGTACTTCATGAATTAATTTCCGTTTTTCATTCTCTTCAAGTGTTCCTACAATCCCCATAAAAGCCATTCGTTCCTTTTCACTAGGCATATCTTCGTCGGTATACTTTTTCTTTTCTCCAAATGCCATTCCTGAGGGGATTAGCGCTTTAGCAGGCTTGTCTCCCTCTTTTATTTCTCGTCCAAAATGTTTTAAAATGAAGTCAATTGTATCACTTGTTATAGCAACAGCATCAACAACAGTTGGAACGCCTATAGCAATTACTGGAATACCTAGTGTTTCCTTACTTAATTCCTTACGTTTATTCCCTATTCCAGACCCTGGATGAATGCCATTATCTGTAATTTGGATTGTTGTATTTACTCGCTCAATGGATCTCGCTGCAAGTGCATCGATCGCAATGACAAAATCTGGTTTTACTTTATCAATAACACCTGAAATAATATCGCTCGTTTCAATACCAGTTATCCCCATTACCCCAGGAGATAGAGCACAAACTGGACGATAACCATCTTGTACACTTTCAGGCTGTAATTCAAAAAGATGCTTCGTAACAACTAAATTTTCAACAACCATTGGACCAAGTGCATCAGGCGTCACATTCCAATTTCCTAATCCGACTACTAAACAAGTTTGATCTTCCGTAATGCCTAAATTTTTTAAAAATGCAGAAAACTCGTTTGCAAAAACTTTTTCAACCTTTTCTTGAAGATCAGTATCTTGTTCACGAATACCTTGAACTTGAAGTGTTAAATAATTTCCTGGCTTTTTACCGATTCTTTCAGATGCCGATTCTTTAATATGAACATGAGAAATACTTACACCATCTGCTTCACGTTCTTTAACGATTACGCCGGTAATTTCTTCCTTTGTCTGTTCACGCTCCTCAAGCATCTCTTTTGCCTCTACTGCTAAATCTGTTCGAACACTATATTGACTTAAATCTAACTCACTCATTTATCTAGCCTCCACAATACTCATCGAAATTTAACAATTCTCTTCTTAACTAGTTTAGCTAGATGTTACCAATTCTAAACGAATTGTTTATTTTTCTTTTGAAAAGGCGAAAATAGCTTTATGAATTCTATTGCCAAATGGGACTTGTTTTGATAAAATAAGTTTTGTTCTATTTGTATTCGAGGCAAATTTCTCGACTGCATTCGGGAGGTGAAAGGTATGCCAAATATTAAATCAGCTATTAAACGTGTAAAAACAGCTGAAGCTCATCGTGCTCACAACGCATCTCTAAAATCAGAAATGCGTACTGCAGTGAAAACTGTTGAAGCTTTAGTTACTAATAACGAAACTGAAAAAGCGCAAGAAGCTTTATTAACTGCTTCTAAAAAATTAGATAAAGCTGTTAACAGTAATCTAATCCACAAAAACGCTGCTTCACGTCAAAAGTCTCGTTTAGCTAAAAAAGTTAACGCTATGAACGCGTAATGAATTAAATGGTGTCTCATTTGAGACACCATTTTTTCGTGCAATAAAGTTTTTCACTAGCGTTTTTTTAATACATATTTGCAATCGAACCATATATGTTAGTTTTAAAAAACGGGATCGCTTATCAAATAAGTTTATTAATTTCTCGAATCATAAACTCCATATAATCAATCGCATCTTTTCTTCTTGTAAAAATTGATTTGTAATATGATTTTTTATGTTCAGTTCGCAATCTCATTGACTCATTAATAATCTTATGCCATCTTTTGGGAACAACCTCTAAAACATATTCACCTGCTCCTACTTTCGATGTAATATCTTTTTCTTTAAATGTGTAATAAAGTCGAGAAACTCCCAAAATTCCCCATTCAATACTTCTTAAACTTACAAATAAACTCAAGTATTTAACTGTAGGGAACTTCTTACAGTTGTTTAACCAGCTAAGCCAATACGAATTAAGATTATCACCCATATTAGATAGTATTGTATCCCAGTTTACCAAAAGATCCACATTATCAATATTTATCCCTCTTACAGTTATGCCGTATTTTTTTAATTGAAAAGCATCTAAGGAGTTCTTTTGAAATTTATTTAAACCTTGAAACTTCCCATCATTGAAACGAATACTTGAATTTCCTTCTTTATTTAAGGACTCGATATCTTCATTAAGAATATACCACCCATCCAAAATTGTATTAGGAAACTTTTTTTGCACATCTTTATGAATTTCTTTCAATATTTTTAAATCGGCATCAGTTACTTTGCGCATTACAACAGCCATAAAATCGATATCACTAAATCCAATCTTATAAGCACCTAATGTAATCGACCCATAAAGATAAAAAGATTCAATTAAATTAGGTAATTTTAAATCAAAATAATGAAAATATGTATCTAATACAACGTTTATTTCTTTAGGAATTTCCTCCATTCAGCCATCTCCCAAATACCACTTCTTGGTAAACATTCACAATTACTACATTATAACAAATTGTAAAAAGTTATAGACGGAAAATTGCTGCCTTTTTATATCACAAAAATGGCAGTCCAATTTAATGCGATCGGACTGCCATTTGATTTGTTATTTAATTTTTTAATCTAATCATTTAATACTAAACTTCTTACAATTATTTATTTAATTGAAGAATCAACATTTCAAGGATCATAACCTTATCTCCTTGACCAGTCTTCATTTTGTAATCAACTTCAGCAATTAATCGTATTGCTTCTTTCAATTCACTTGCTTGAAAGTTATTCGCTTGCTTTTGCCCATAAAACACTCTTCCTGGTGATACACCAACTGAAGAGGCAATTTGATTATTTGAATATCCACTACTTGATAATTGTTTTATTCCATACAATAATCTAAACTGACTAGCTAACAATGCAACTATTTTTATCGGTTCTTCACCTATAAATAATAATTCATGAAGAATTTTAAGTGCCTCAGTTGTCTGTCTTACTGCTGTTTTTTCGATAAGAGAAAAAACGTTTTGTTCAATGGTTTTTGCTACCATCATCTCTACTAGGTCTGCATCAACTTCTCCTTCATTCCCAATAAACAATTGTAGCTTCTCACATTCAAGTTTTAAGATTGATAAATTATTTCCAACGAGTAATTTTAATTTTTCAATTGCTTCTTTAGTAATCGTTACATTTCCATTGAACCGCTCTTTAATCCAGCCGTCTAAATTACTCGTTTCAACAGGATGACACTCTACTAGCTCTACTTGTTTTTTTATCGCTTTTGTTACTTTTTTACGTTCATCCAATTTTTCAAAAGGAGCAACAAAAACAACAGTAGAAAAAGGCGCAGGATTTTCAATATAATCAAATAATGGTTCTATATCTTGTACAATTTTTTCTTTTTGAGCTGTTAAAAACAAACATGATTTTATGATGATAACTTTGTTTCCACCGAAAAAGGACGGTGTTTGAGCATCCTCAAGAGCTTCACTTAAATAAGACTCTTTTAAATCATATGTTTGATAGTTAAAATCATCAATTTCTCCTTGTAAAGCTGCTTTCACGATTAAGTTTTCTGCTTCTTGAAGTAAAAAATCTTCAGTACCTACCAATAAATACATTGGCGATACATTCTTTTTCAATTTTTTATGTAAATCATTAATCATGTTTTGCTCCTCTACACTAATTTTCTTAGTATAGTATAACATGTCCTACATGAGAAGGAAGAGATTAGTAAATACTAATCTCTAATTTATATTAACGTTTTAAATAAAGACCCGGTTTCTTCATTTAAAACGGTATAACTAAACAAACATACTATGGATTTTTTAGTTATATTGATTTATACTAAAATTGAATTAGGAGGGGTTATTTGTGAATACTTTTGAAAAAAATGTTCAAAGCAAACGTAATGATTCAACAGATTCTGGCGTTGGCTTTGCTGTTTCATTTGGTTTCTTCGCAACTCTATTTATCATCGCAACTATTGTGGAGTTTGTTACGCGATAATACATAGAATCAAATGATTGGACTGCCTCGGCAGTCTTTTTAATTTTCTTCTTGGTTTCTGTTATTTGTTTTACGATATGCTTTAAATGTATAAATGGTACCTTGTCCTCTTTTAAATTCATAAGTTATTGCACCAAGTTCATCAGTACGTAAGATTTTAACATTGTACTTTTTTAATCGATCAAGTACTTCTTTTGTTGGATGACCATATCGATTTTTTTCTCCAACTGAAATAATGCCAATTTTAGGCATAACTGCTCTAATAAATTTTTCAGAAGTAGAAGTTTTGCTCCCATGATGCCCTATTTTCAAAACATCTGCCTTTAAATCAGGATATTTAGAGATCAGCCGACTTTCTCCATTTTCATCTAAATCACCAGAAAATAGCCAATTCTTCCCGCCTATATGTGCCTTTAAAACAATTGACCCTTGGTTTTCCTCACCTACATAGTCTTTAATTGGTGAAATCACTTGAATATAATTTGTACCGATTTTCCAACTCATACCTTCGCTTATTTTTTTAATCTCGACTCCCTTTTTTACAGCTATATTCATTCTTTCTTTTTCTGCTGAAGTAAATTTCGTCTTGTCACCTACGATTAATTGCTTTACATTAAATGACTGTAGTACCTCCTTTCCACCTCCAATATGATCAATATCACCATGTGTAAATATTAATTTATCTATTTTACTAATTCCTTCTCCTTTTAATATTGGAATCAATAGATCATTTCCAGTTGAAAATGGTTTTTTACGCTTCATCCATGTTTCTTCTTTTCCAGTTAACTTACCCCCAGTATCAATTACATAATTCCCTTTATTAAAAGGCAATTTTATAAGTATACAGTCACCTTGCCCTACATCTATAAACATAATCTTTCCAACTGGATTAATAGAGGGATATAATAAATGCCCGAAAATAAGAATAAAAAATCCGATCAGGCAATTCATCAATAATTTCTTCCCTTTTTGACTTTCCATATAGTATAAAATTAAAAATATTAGTACGATATAGATAAACAGAATTCCTTTTGAAGGATGTATAAAAATCAACTTAATAAACGGTAATTGCATGCATATACTTAGCAATTTATCTGATATGTTAATAAAGAATGTCAGCAGTAAAGTTAACATTTCGCTGATTTCTAACTTAATAAAACTTAAACCAAAACAAAAAATACATAGTGGCATAATAATAAAACTAATATAAGGAATGAAAAGTAGGTTAATTATTATACTGTATGGTGATAATTCGTGAAAATTAAAAAGTAATATAGGTATTGATGCTAATTGGGTAATACTCGATGTATAAAGAGCCCTTGCATACCAAGATTTATAATTTAAAATTTGTTCAGAAGTTAAAACCAGTACAAAACTAGTTACAAAGGAAAATTGAAATCCAATATCATCAATATAATTTGGTTTTGCAAATAACATGATTATACAGGAAGTGAATAATAGTGAAGTAATGTCAACTTTCATTTTTGCCAACTTGTAGAAGCAAATTAGAACACCAATAATAACTGCCCTGACAACTGATGCTGAAGCACCTGCTAGAAAACCATACGACATAATACACAAAATCGTTATAAATAAGCTGGTTTCCTTCGTTACTCCAATTCTAATTAATAAAAAATAGATGCCAAGACTCAATAAACTAATATGAGAACCACTAATCGCAAGTAAATGCACAATTCCTACTATTTGATATTGAGATTCTGTAGTTGCATTCATTTTTGAACGTTCCCCAAATAGTAGAGCATTAATATACCCTTCTGTATTTGAATTGAAATTTACCTCTACATATTTAGTTAAGGCATGACGACTATAATTTATTGATTGAATGATGGTTCGTTTTCCATTTTCACAATCCCCTAAACTATTTGGATTAGCTGTAATAATCCAGTGAATCCCTTGATTTAATAAGTACTTCTTATAATTAAATAAGTATGGGTTCGAGCTTTCTAAAGGCAAAGTAACCTCACCTTTTACATCACAAATTTCACCTATTTTTCTTTTTTGAAAAACTTTTAATTGTTCTTTTGTATTAGCAAAACTATTTAGTAAGATTTCTTGATTATGGAGTTTAAATGTAAACGTAACTTTATTACCATCTATTATTGGGGTAGAGACGATCTCACCTTGAAAATTTTGCGAGGGCTTTGGTTTAGGGGAATTCAATTTATTGTTTTGAAGGTAACATATACTAGACGTACTACATAGCGAAATAATACAAATTAATAAAAGTAGCCATTTTTTCTTTCCGACTAATAAAATCATTAAAACCAGTAATATTAATATAAAGATTAAATTATAGCTTTTAAAAAAGACGATTGTTATTATTTGAACAAATACAATATAAGCCAGATAAATACTCATCTTAATTTAATTTAACGAATGACAATAAACGGAGTCATTTTTTCAAGGGATTTTTTTCCGATTCCATTTACAGATTCTAATTGCTCTACTGAAGTAAATGGTCCGTTTTTATCAATATAATCTAAAATATTTTTTGCTTTTGCCGGACCAACACCCGGAATTTTTTCCAATTCTGACTGTGATGCATGGTTTATATCAATCGTCTCATTTTCTTTGGTTTCATCCCCCTTATTAGTCATTATAGTTCGATCAGTTTCTTCTCCAATAAACGGTACATAAATGACCATCTCGTCAAAAATTTTTTCAGCTAAATTAACCTTATTAACATCAGCTTTTTCTTTAAATCCCCCCGCCAATCTAATCGCGTCATAAACACGTTCTCCTTCGTTACATTGGATTACACCCGGTCTTTGTATTGCTCCTTTTACATCTACCATAAATACTTTCGAATTCACTGCCATACTAACTTCTTTTTTCTGATTATCGTCTTTCTTTACAATCTCTTCTTCAAGTGATTTCTTTGCAAAAACTACTTCATTTTTACGCTCAGTTTGATAAAAATTTACGACTAAAATAAAGACAATTACGAGACAAATCCAAACTAGTTTATTATGAATTAATTTTTTCATTATTAGTCCTCCATTTTAACTTATATCATTATTTTCGACCTTGCTTCATATAGTGTAGGAGAGAATGTATGCAAAGGAAGGGATGTACTAATGAACGTAGGAATCATAGGTACAGGAAATATGGGTACCATTTTGCTCAATGGATTTATAAGATCAAATGCCGTGAAGCCCTCCGAATTGACTGTTACAAACCGTTCAATGTATAAAGCTTATGAGCTAAAAAATATATATCCTGATTTAAAGGTTGTTGAGACAGCCAAAGAAGTAATTACGGCTTCAGACGTTGTATTAGTGTGTGTAAAACCTTTAGAAATTCAGCCACTATTATCATCTTTACAAAAACATTTCACTAAAAAACATTGCGTTATATCGATCACCAGTCCGATTAATGTTGAACAATTAGAAGCAATATTACCATGTCAAGTTGCACGAGTTATTCCAAGTATTACGAATCAAGCTTTGAGTGGGGTAACTTTAGTTAATTTTGGGAAAAGGTGTACGGCCAAAAGTAAGGAACAAATAATCGAGCTTTTTTCGAACATATCAAAGCCAGTCATGATTACAGAAGATATCACAAGAGTTTCATCAGATATCGCAAGCTGTGGACCCGCATTTTTTAGTTACTTGCTTCAAAAATTTATCGATGCGGCTGTTTGTCAAACTTCAATTTCAAAAGAGCAAGCAACGATTTTAGCAGAAGAAATGATTATTGGTTTTGGAAAACTAATTGAACAAAAACATTTTACGCTTGAGACACTTCAAGAAAAGGTATGCGTAAAAGGCGGTATAACTGGAGAAGGTATTAAAGTATTAGAAGCACGAATAGGAGATTTATTCGAAGAAATTTTTGAAAAAACACATGATAAGTTTGATAAGGAAATTGAGCGAGTAAAGGAACAATTTTGATTAACTTATAAATGATTATACTGCTTTAATCCATTCGCAACAAAAATACAAAATTCAATTTTGTACGTCTAACAAAGTAAAAAACCCTTTAAGAAAAGGAATTTTCTTAAAAGGGTTTTTTATTTTTTCATTGCTATAAAAAAGATTCGTTCAGAAGTATCATCTACAACTTCATCGAAATCTGCTATGATTTCTTTCACTTCAAATCCAGTTTGATTTAACAATGTTTTATACGTATTTATTGGAAATGTTCTTTGATTGTGATACTCTTCGAAGCGTTCATATAAATCACGATTTTCCTCTTTCATAAAGAAAACTAAATCATGTTCAACACTTAAAGGATGTTCCCCTTGCGTACAAGACCAGACTAAGCTTAACTCTGCATCATCAATAAAAAATGTCTCTTCACCAAAGATTTCTTCAATTTTATAAGGAGAATGTACATCAAATAAAAATAAACCATTATCTTTTAAGCTTTCATTTACTTTTAAAAAGGTTTGTTTTACTTGATCTTCTGTTTCTAAATAATTAAGTGAATCACAGAAAATTGTTACACAATCTAATTGATCAAACCCTTCTAATTCCACCATATTTTGTTGAAAAAAAGGGATATTAACTTTTTCAATTTCTGCTTTAGCCATTGCGACACTTAACATTTCCTCAGATAAATCAACCCCGCTAACTGAATAATTCAATTTTGCCAATGAGATGGGCAATGTACCCGTTCCACAACCTATATCTAAAATTGACGGCTGAAGCATTTCATATTTTTGAAATACATCTTCTAGGAATTGAACCCATCTTTCATATGGGACATCATTCATTAATTGATCATACAAATACGCGAAGCGATTGTATGTCATGAAAGAAGCTCTCCGTAAACATCAAGAGAAGGTGCATCTCCCCAAAGTTTTTCTAAGTTGTAATAGTTTCTTTCGTCACGATGGAAAATATGAACGACAACGTCACCGATGTCTACTAAAACCCAACGAGCTTCGTCAAATCCTTCTAAGCGTTTAACATCTTTACCATTTTGCTGAGCTTGATCTTTCACTTCTCTTGCAATAGCCTGAACTTGCTTATCTGAATTACCGTGACAAATAATGAAATAATCTGCAATCGCAGAGATTCCTGTCATTTCTAATACGACTAAATCCTCAGCTTTTTTATCATCAGCAGCATTTACAGCTAGCATCATTAATTCTTTTTCATTCATTCTTTTATTCCCCCTGGCTTTTAACTTGCTTTAATATTGAGTTATATGTTTTAACCGTTAATGGGTAGACTGTTTGTTCTTTATCAATCAAAAATGTAATTGTATTTTTTAATGCAAATAATAAAGCTCGATCCAAATCTTGATCCGCTAATTCACGAGCTTCCTCTACACCTGGAAAACTACGATTAGGTTCAATATAATCTGCTACATAAATTACTTTATCTAATAAATTCATCTCTTTATGACCACTTGTATGATATGTGATTGCTTGTAAAATCTCTTTATCATCAATCCCATATTCATGTTCAGTAAGAAATGCACCAACAGGAGCATGCCATAATTCTTTATTATACTTTAAAAGCTTTAAGGAAAGTTTATTTTCTTCCATAATAGATTTTAACTCTTTTATCGGCATACATTTTGCGACATCGTGGAAAATTGCAGCTAATTCAGCTTTTTTTACATCCGCACCGTACTTCTCGGCAAGTCTAACTGCAGTTTCCATCACACCAATAGTATGTGTAAAACGCCCGTTTGTTAGTTTTTCTTTTACAAGTGAAAGTGCTTTTTGTTTATCCATTAATCCGCTTCTCCTCTAATTAACGGTATTTAACATATTAAGGTAGTACGATTGTTTTATTTTCTTTAGACTCTTTATATAAAACAATTGTATGTCCAATTACTTGTACTAGTTCAGCATTTGAACCTTCAGCTAACTGATCTGCTACATCATAACGATCATCATCGCAATTTTGAAGTATGCTTACTTTTAATAGTTCTCGTACTTCAAGCGCTTCTGAAATTTGTTTAACCATATTTTCATTTACTCCACCTTTACCTACTTGAAAAATAGGGTTTAAGTGATGAGCTTTTGAACGTAAAAATCTTTTTTGTTTACCTGTTAACATTTTGTTCCTCCAAGTTTTCTTTCTAATAATGAGTATGCATCAATCGTATTTGGAAAAATTCCCGTCCACTCTTGAAATGCTAATGCTCCTTGATAAATAAACATCGGTAACCCGTTTTGTATAGTTGCATTTCTTTCTTCAGCTTCTTTTAAGAATACTGTTTTAAATGGGCTATATATTAGGTCCGATACAATTGCATCTGGTGATAAATTAGTTAGTGCTAAGGGCGAGCTATTTTCACTTGGCTTCATTCCAACAGACGTTGTTTGAATGATAAGAGAAAAGTGACCTAAATGTTCTTCAGCATCTGAAATAGATATAATATTAACTTCATTCATCAGCTTACCATCTAGTAGATCTTCTGCTTTTTCTAATGTTCGGTTGGTGACTGTAATATGCTTAACACCCAAGTGCAGTAAACTATAAAGGATTGCTCTAGCAGCACCGCCTGCACCGATGATTAAAATCTTTTCATCTTCAATCGGATTTTTCAAAACATAAGATAAGCCTCTACAATAACCGATTCCATCAGTATTTTTACCATACAGTTTTCCATTTTTATTGATGACAGTATTAACTGCCCCAATTGCTTTTGCTAATGGATCAATTTCATCTAAGTACTGCATAATTTCTACTTTTAGTGGTGCTGTAACATTAAATCCTTTTACAGTTGAACGAAATTCTGTCATAACTGATTCTAATTCTGTTATCCCAACTTCTTTTGCAGAATAGTGACCCGAAATATGATTAGAGCCAAACCATTCGTTATGCATAGTTGGTGACATTGAATGACCAATCGGTTGACCGATTACATAATATTGGTCTTTCATTTCTCTTAGCCCCCAAATTATTCTTATATAATAGAATTACGAAGAGTTACAGCTACACCTTTTGGTACATAAGCAACAATTTTAGTACCTGGTTCATTCACTGTGATCCATCCTAACCCTGAATAAACTATATCAGTTTTTGCATCTTTTATCATAAATTCGTGTTTCACTAATTTAGGAAGCTCATTAATTTGTTCACCATATGGTGGAACTAATAATTCCCCAGCTTGTCTTTCATATAAATCATCAGCATTTTCTTGTTTAGTACGATGAATTGATAATTCGTTTGAGAAATGACAAGTAAAAGAACGTCTTCCTCCCTCTAAATAGTCAAAACGAGCTAACCCACCAAAGAATAATGTTTGTCCTTCATTTAATTGATAAACCATAGGCTTAATTTCTTTTTTCGGTGTAATAATCTTTAAACCTTTTTTATCAACGAAATGAGCCATTTGATGATGATTAATAATACCTGGTGTATCAATTAGATCACTCTGATCATCAAGTGGGATTTGAATCATATCAAGTGTTGTGCCCGGAAAATGCGATGTTGTAATGATATTACTATTTTCTTCACTATAACGTTTAATCATTGTATTGATAAATGTTGATTTTCCAACATTTGTACAACCTACTACGTACACATCCTTACCTTCACGATGCTTCTCAATACTTTCAGCTAATTCGTCTATACCAGTGCCTTTTACTGCACTAATTAAATGCACACCTACAGGTCTAAGTCCCCAACGTTTTGCAGTTCCGCTCATCCATTGCGTAAGTTTATTTTTCTTAACTGACTTCGGAATTAAATCTGCCTTATTTCCAACTAATAATATTTTGTTGTTTCCAACGAATCGATTAATTCCATTTAACCAGCTGCCAGAAAAATCAAAAACATCAACTACTTTAATAACAAGACAGTCCTTAGAACCTATCCCATTTAAGATACGAATAAAGTCAGAATCAGTCAACTCTACATCTTGAATCTCATTATAGTTTTTTAAACGGAAACAACGTTGGCAAATAATCTCTTCTTTTTCTAATGAAGATGGAGGTGCATATCCAAGCTTGTCTTTATCCTCTGTTTGAATTTCAACTCCACAACCAATACATCTTACTTCTGTATTACTCACTTTTTATCCTCCCATTGTAGCAATCCTTGCTTCCTTAAGGATGAAAGAATTCTACGTTCTACCATTCGATTAAATCTTGTCCAAATTCCATCTGTACTTGCAACCGGAACAACTAAAATTGTATGAATGCCTTGACGATTGCCACCAAATACGTCTGTAAGCAATTGATCTCCAATCATCACGACTTCATTTGGCTTTAAATTCATTTGTTTATATGCTTTTTTATATGATGTAGCGAGTGGCTTACGCGCACGATGAATGAATGGAATTCCTAAAGGATCACAAAACTTTCCAACACGCTCAGCATTGTTATTCGATACAACTGTAATTTTAATCCCTGCATCATCCATGCTTTTGAACCATTTCGTTAGCTCTGGAGTAGCTAATGGACGGTCCCACTCTACTAACGTGTTATCTAAATCAGTAATGATTCCTTTTATTCCTAAGCCTTTTAAATGCTCAGGCGTAATTGCATAAACATTATTAACAGTTTCACTCGGTAAAAATTTATTAAACATTATTACACCTCAATATATTCTTAAAATCGTTCGACAAATAACTACAATCATTCTAACTGTGGATAAATCTTATACACATTATCCTTAGTCCAAGAACCTATCTTTTTTAGAATATATAAACAAATTACCCACAACTTATCCACCTATTTCTGTGGATAAACGAACGATTGTTCTATTTTTAAAAATTTGATACATTAAGTTTACGAAGAAATTCAAAAAACTTTTCTCACTCGGAGGTGAATGCCCAACCGGGCAAAAAATATGTACAAATTAAATGATGAGTTGTTACTTGAGTCATACAAAAAAGCACTAGGTTTAAAGCTTGATCCTGCCTTCATTTATTTAATTGAAAAAGAAATTAAACGAAGAGGTCTAGATTACTATATAAAAAAAACATCTTAAACATTTTTATTATTTTCAATATATGCAAATAATACAAGTGAAATTAAAATACAAGTACTCTTTACAATAACAGAAAAAGAACCATCTTTCTATACGATGGCTCTCATTTCGTGAAAAAAAGTGCATACTTAGTGTAATTTACCAAGATTTTGACCAACTCTGATTGCTTGGCCAGATTGAAGTTTCAAATTTGGTGAAAAACTATTAGCTTCAAAAAGTAAAACAACTGTAGAACCGAAAGAAAAATACCCTACTTCTTCACCTTTTTTCAAACGATTTTCTTTTTTGGTTACTACGATTGTGTTAACAAACATAGCACCAACTTTAATCATCGCAACATGTTTATTATTTTCAGAGCAAAATACTTCTGAAATAACTCGATAATTTTTTGAAAGTGGATCTTTACCATACGTTAATCCTGCTTTATTCACGGGATAAGATTTAGCACCTAACTCGAATTGTGATACAATATCGCCTTCGATTGGGCTATGTATACGATGATAATGGCTAGGACTTAAATACAATACCATATAATAACCCTCATCATATTTATCTGCCATTTCCTTTGAACCTAACATCTCAATAATGCTATATGTCTTTCCTTTAACGACAAATTTAATATCCATTTCAATTTTCCCACAAGACTCTAATACACCATCTACCGGACAAGCTAATTCACTTTCACCAGCATGAATCGGCCTAGCATTTTGCTTTAATTCTCTAGTAAACAAGGCATGTAAAGTAGGAAAAACAGTCTCTTTACTTTCATCCATATTTAAATTAAACGCTTTAATATAAGGATTAATAAAAACCCTACTAAATCTAGAAGTAGCAAGCCTACGCAAAAGACCCGAAGTAAAACGATTATTCGTCAACTCTATAAACAAACGATAAAAACTCTGTTTCATCAATGTACTCCTAACTAAAATAATATATATAAATTTATAACATATTATTCCAAAACTAACAAAACCCTAAATGACCTTACTGTCGCTGCTATAAATTGTTTATTCTTTTATTATAACTTGCACTCTCTACTTCTTTAATCCTTTTCTAATGATCCTGCCATTGCTACCCTTTACTATTCCCTTTAATCTAAACACTTAAAATTCCTGTATTTTACTTGTCACTAACTGTTCACCAAGATTTCACACTGAGTTCACATTAAACTGGTACAATTACTAATGTAATATACATTAGGAGGTTGCCTATGTTGAAAGATCAAAGCTTAGGTGAATGGACTAACACACTTTTAATCTATAAATTTGCGTTAGATGAAATCAATACTAAAATTAGAATTTTAAATGAAGAATTTACTTTAACTCATAATCATAATCCAATAGAGCACGTAAAATCACGTTTAAAAAAACCTGACAGTATAATAGAAAAGCTTGAGCGAAAAGGTTTAGAACTAACACAATATAATCTGGAAAATTATATGAGTGATATAGCTGGAGTTCGTATTAGTTGTTCATTTATTAGTGATATTTACATGATCTATGAACTATTAAAACAACAAGACGATATTCATATAATAGAAATAAAAGATTATATAAAAAATCCAAAACCAAATGGCTATAAAAGCTTTCATATGATTATTGAAATTCCAATTTTCCTTGCTTCTGAAACGAAAAGAGTTAAAGTGGAAATCCAAATTAGAACAGTTGCAATGGATTTCTGGGCAAGCCTTGAACACAAGATTTTTTATAAATACAATAAAAAGGTCCCAAAAGCAATTATCGAAAGTCTCAACGAAGCTTCCGCAACTGTAAATTCATTAGACTATAAAATGGAAATGATTAGAGATCAAGTAGAACAGTTGAATTGATTTACGCAGGAGTTTGGATAAGAACTTAAGAAAACAAGGTATATTAACATACCTTGTTTTTTTAAGTATGTTTTAGTACATTCTCAACTCATATAATGCACTCAATCTTTCATATATTATATAACAAAGTTACTAAAATAATTAGGCTCATATATTCTATTTCTAGTTCTTTCAGCTTTAAATTTAAGATAAAATAGGATATGTTAGTATAAATGTAAATTAGAAAGTTTATGAACATAGATCAAAAAATTGGAGGAGCCGATTTGGATAATGAATTAAACTATAAAACAATTATTCCAGAAAATATTCCGAATGAACGTAAGTCCGCCTTAAAAACACTTGGCTACTATTTTTTAATATTTATTGTTGGCTTGAACTTACTAATCTTAATTGCTTCAATATGGGGTATGATTTTTGTTAGTGTTGCGGATATAAACCTTACTGAAAAACAATTTGATAATCTTGTAAATACCGTATCAATTTATTCGGATTCAATTTTTGGTGTCCTCAGCTTATTATGGCTCTATTATTATACGAAGAAAAAAGGGCTTCTAACTTTAAGACGTATAAATATAAATGTGATTGACGTTGTGATCGTTTTAGGAGCATACGTGGTTCTTATGGCTTCTTCACAACTTCTTGATGTTATTTTTCAACATTTCAATTATTCAATTGCTACACCAGATAACCAAAAAGCAGTGGAAGGCTTATTGCGAACTAATCCAGTCCTTATGATTATATCTGCGGTTATTCTTGCACCTATTAAAGAAGAATGGATTACACGTAAGTTAATTATTGGCTCGATTTTTAAAAACTCGCCGATTATTGGTTTAATTGTAAGTTCATTTGGGTTTGGTTTATTGCATATGCTTGCTGGTTTTTCAATCTATGCATTGCTATCTTATTCTTTAGCTGGTTTAATTTTTGGTATTATCTATATCAAAACAAAAAAAATCGAAGTTACGATTTTTGCCCATTTTTTAAATAACTTAGTTTCAATTATTGCTTTTTTTATTGTAAACTAACAAAAAAACGCTCTAAGGAGCGTTTCAGTGTGTGGACAAAGTACTAAAAACTTGACTTTCAGACTGATTGCAAGCGCTTGTCTTTTGAGGCGCGAAGCCTGTTGAGCAGCGGAGTTACCCTAGACGGTAATGAGCACCGCTCAATAGGCGAAGCAACGAAGAAAGCGAGCGTTTGTCAACAGTCTGAAACGCTCCTAGGGGCGTTTTTATAATGTATTTATGAGGTGTATTATGAATTATTTATTAATACTAATCGGAGGATTTTTTGGAGCAATTCTTCGTTATATAATAGGTCTATCAATCCATCCACTTTCAAATGGATTTCCAATTCAAACGTTTTTAATTAATATAATAGGATGCTTCTTTTTAGGTTTCTTTTTACCGATGGCTAAAGTTAAATTAAAACCTGAATATACTTTATTAATCGGAACTGGATTTACTGGAGCATTCACTACATTCTCTACTTTTTCACTTGAAAATATAGCTCTGATGGATGAAAAAAAATTACTAGTAAGTCTAGTCTATATCATCTCAAGTTTAGTTATCGGAATTAGTTTGGCGTATCTTGGTTTTAAAGCGGCTGTTAAATTCAATAAAGTAAAAGGAGAAACCTCATCATGATTGTTATTGTTGGAATAGGTGGGGGAATCGGAGCAATATTTCGCTATGCCCTTGGAAACTACATTAATAAAAAAGTTAAAACAAATTTTCCTTTTGGAACTTTCGTTATAAACATACTCGGATCGTTTATTTTAGGTTTAATAAACCATTTATATCTCGATAAATCGATTTCTACTATAATGTGGCTGTTTATTGGGGTAGGAATATTAGGTGGGTTTACAACCTTTTCTACATTTGGTTACGAATCGATTCAATTATTGCTTGCAAAAAAGTATAAAACTGCGTTATCTTATATCATTTTATCTACTATTATTAGTATTTGTAGTGCATATGTCGGTTTTCATATTTTTAGATGAACCGAGAAATTTAAATCTAAAACAAAAACCTCTGTTCCCAGAGGTTTCAGTGTGTAGACAAACTACAAAAAACTTGATTTTCAGACTGATTGCAAGCGTTTGTCTTTCGAGGCGCGAAGCCTGGTGAGGAGCGGAGTTACCTTAAACGGTAATGAGCACCGCAGACAGGCGAAGCAACGAAGAAAGCGAACGTTTGTCAACAGTCTGAAACCTCTGTTCCCAGAGGTTTTTTTATTTTTTCAATTTTACCAACCAAAATCTAATGTTTTACCGGTCTCTACATATGTTTTTACATTACTTAAAATCATTGGCCAGGTAGATTTTGTATTTTCATATGAAGGGTGATTTTCTGGCCATTGGTCGTTTACTAGTGTTAATTTTGTGCATTCACCCATCTCTTCAAGTGTAAATGTAATTCTAGTTTCTAATTCAGCATGATTTTCACGGTAAACGGGGCCTGGATGTTCTGTATAACTCATCATTTTATGCGGCTCAAAAGCTAGAATTTCCCCATAAACATGCACTGTATGATCACCAGCTTCTCCTGGTCCAATATATTCATATTTTGCTCCGACTTCAAATGTTGATTTTAAGATACAACCGAAAAAGATAGCTTTAGTTCCTTCTGGCGAAACAAATATGTTCCACACTTCTTCTGGTTTCGCTCCAATATAAAACTCATACTTAAGATCTTCCATTTTCTCATCCTCCATTTGTTTTATGTGTAGAATGATGAATTGATTCTAGATGACACTTCCATTATATACCAAAAACGGATCAACTTATTATTTCATTTGTTTTCAAGAACCTATATTATAAAATTAAATCATACGAAATTTATTTATAGGTAAAAAAATCAATTTTAATGAGGGGTGACAAGATGAATTTAACTTATGAAGTGATTGACGAGGATCAAATTGGATTATGTAGAGAGTTATGTAATGAATTAATGACATTTCAAAAGGCAAAAGCGAAGATAAAACCCGAGTTGTTTGATAGTATGAATTTCGAAACACGTATGGTTCCTTCAGTAAAAAAAGCTATACATAATTATATTGTTATCGTGAAAGATGAAGATCAAATCGTTGGTTACGTTTATTCAAATATTTCTCCAAAGGAAGTATACGTAAGCGAATTTGCAACTTTTTTTGACCTTTCATCCGTCCATAAAAAGAATGTTGGTTGTTTATCTCAATTTTACATTAAAGAGGAATATAGAAAATATGGAGTAGGCTCCGTACTATTCAAAATGTCAATGAACTGGCTAAAACAGTTTGATGATGTAGAGGATTATTTTATCTATGTTTCAAATGGAAATGAAGACGCTCTAGAATTTTATAAACGTAAGGGATTCTCTGTGAGTCATACAATATTAGATGATTTTATAACGGTTTTAAGAAGTAACGATCAATTTCAAACAATTTAAGAAAAGTAAAAATAAAGGGGTGTCTCAAAAAATCTTTCGAGGCACCCCTTCTATTTTTATTTACTATTAAAATGCCCAGTTACCATTTCTCATGATTGGTTCAACTGTACCATCTTCTTTAATTCCATCGATGTTTAATTCCGCTGATCCGATCATAAAATCAACGTGAGTTAAACTTTGGTTGATGCCTAATTTTTCTTGCTCTTCTGAAGGTAATTTTTCTCCATCCTTCATATTGTTTGGATATGCTTTACCTAAAGCTAAATGGCAAGAAGCATTTTCATCATATAATGTGTTGAAGAAAATTAAACCTGTATTTGAAATTGGTGAATCATGTGGTACTAATGCTACTTCACCTAGACGGCGAGCACCTTCATCAGTATCTAATAAATGTTGTAAAGTTTCATAGCCTTTTTCAGCTGTGAAATCGACAACTTTACCATCTTTAAATGTTAAAGAGAAGTTCTCAATTAAATTTCCACCGTAATTTAATGGTAAAGTAGCTTGAACAGTACCATTTACACCATGGCTATGTGGCATAGAGAAAACTTCTTCAGTTGGAATATTAGGATTAAACCATTTTCCATCTTCACTGTTAGCCCCGCCACCTTTCCATACATGATTATCTACTAAATCTAGTTTTAAATCAGTACCAGGTGCTGTGTAATGTAATGTTTTATAACGTTTGTCATTTAATTGAACAACTTTTTCTTGTAAGAAATCGTTATGTTTAACCCAAGCTTCAACTGGATTTTCATTGTCTACTCGGCAAATTTTGAATACTGAGTCCCAAAGTAATTCCATCGCTTTATCAATTGGTTCATTTGGATAAACTTTTTCAGCCCATTCAACACATGGAATAGCTACGATTGACCAACGAATTCTATCAGCCATCATGTATTCACGATAATTATGTAATGCTTGGCTAGCTGTTTTATTAAAAGTTGCAATACGCTTTGGATCGATCCCTTTTAATAATTCTGGATTTGGTGAAATGACTGATAAAACAGCACCTCCATTTTCAGCTAATTCTTCCATTGCTGTTACTTTCCAGCCTGGAAATTCTCCAAAAACTTCTTCAGGAGCTAGTTCATATTTAGTACGAGTAATTACATCATCATTCCAATCGATGTTTACATTTTTAGCTCCAGCTTCGTAAGCGAATTTTACAACTTTACGAACGAATTCTGCAGCTCCGATTGGTGCATTTATTTGTAATGTTTGTCCTGGTACGATATTAACACCACTTTTTACCGCAAGTTCAGCATATTTTTCTAATGATTTTTCAAACTGAGACATTGATATCCCTCCATGTTTAACGATTTAAAAACCTAACCTACTAAATTATAATATAAAGTTCAGAAAATTGGTACACAAAAGAGACTGACTATTCATTTTTATTTGAAATGTCAGATAGACTTTTGCAAACAAGCGAAGAACTTGATCACGTTGTCGCTCTTTAACCCAAAAAAAGCACCCTTCAGAAGTGCTTTTAATGTGTAAATAAGTCTGAAATTTTTTATGAAACAATATATGTCTCATAACCATTAACATTTAGGAATTTTTCAGCTTTCTCTCTGTCATTTTCTGTTTGAAGGCTTATTCTTAGTACACCTGGTAACCCTTCACGTGATTCTATGATCCTTAGATTCGTAATGCTTACTTGGTGAATCGATAAGATTGTCGTAATGTTGGCAAGCTCACCGACTCGATCTAAAACGTCTACATACAAATCAAAATAACTTGGGATGGCGCCATTTGCTTTTGCTGGCATGTTGTCTCTAAAATCTTTTGATTCCTTGAAATAGTGAAAAATATCATCTTTATCCTGGCTTTCAACAAGCTGATACATTTGTTTCATATCATCAATCCAATTCGAAATTAATGAAAGCAATGTATCCTTATTTTGAATCACAATATCAGTCCACATTTTTGGGCTGCTTGATGCAATCCTAGTAATATCTCTAAACCCTCCGGCAGCTAAGGCTGTTACTAATGGCTCGTCCTTGGAGTAAGTTTTAACTTGCTTCACAAGATTAGAAGCAATTAGATGTGGAAAATGGCTTACCACTCCGGTAATTTGATCATGTGTTTCTTCATCAATTACAACAAAATGTGAACCTGTTCCTTTAAGCCATTCTTTTAATTCATCAATTTGATCATTTTTAGTATTTTCACTTGGTGTCAAAATAAAATATGCATTTTCAAATAAATGAACTTTTGCACTCTCGATGCCAGTTTTATGCGAGCCTGCCATCGGATGACCTCCAATAAAGCAATAACCTTTACCTGTAAGAGTCTTCGAATGCCTCATAATTTCACTTTTTGTACTGCCTACATCAGTTAATATGACATCATGCTTTAGTTCATATTCACTTAACATATGTATATATTTTATTGACTCCTCTACAGGACAAGAAAAAATGATTAGATGAGCCTTCTCGGCACAGTCTTTAAGCTGTACCGAGATTTCATCTAAAACTTGAATTCTTTTACCAATTTCAAGTTGTTTTTCGTTTATATCATATCCAATTATATTTACATCATGAACTTTTTTTATTGCCAAGGCAATTGAGCCTCCGATTAATCCTGTGCCAATTAAAAGGACGTTCTTTTTCAAGGCATTCACCGCCTATCCTTCATTAAGTAATATTATTTATGATTGTAGTTTTGCACGGAAGTCTTTTAATTCAAACATAAATTCTTCAAATTGTGGGATATTCATTTGTTGAGCTGAATCTGATAAAGCAACTGCTGGATCAGGATGTACTTCAGCCATTACTGCATCTGCTCCAATTGCTAATGCTGCTTTAGCTGTCGGTAATAGTAAGTCCTTACGACCTGTAGAATGTGTAACATCGACAACAACTGGTAAATGTGTTTCTTTCTTCAGAATAGGTACTGCTGAGATATCTAATGTATTTCTTGTAGCTTTCTCGTAAGTACGAATTCCTCTTTCACAAAGAATAATTTGGTCATTTCCTTGCGAAATAATGTATTCTGCTGCATTAATAAATTCTTCAATTGTTGCTGACAATCCACGTTTTAATAAAACTGGTTTATTTACTTGACCAACCGTTTTCAGTAAATCAAAGTTTTGCATATTACGTGCACCAATTTGAATTACATCAACGTATTCTAAAGATCTTTCAACATCATTTGGATTTAGTATTTCACTTATTACGGCTAAATCAAATTCATTTGCCACTTCTCTTAAAATTTGTAGTCCTTCGTATCCAAGTCCTTGGAAATCATATGGAGATGTTCTTGGTTTAAATGCACCGCCTCGCATCATTGTTAAACCTTGTTGTTTCATAGCTTGTGCTACTGCACGTACTTGTTCATAGCTTTCAACTGCACAAGGACCCATAATAAATGATTGAGAACCATCACCAAGGACAATATCATTTTTCACTTTAACAATTGTATTGTCAGGCTTTTTCTTTCTTGAAACTAAAAGAGCTTTTCTGTGATCGTCCTCTTGTAGTTCTAAGCTTGCTTGGAAAATCGTCTTGAAAATATGTTGTAAAGTTGAAGTTTCAAATGGACCTTCATTTACATTTGCAATCATATCTAAAACTTCACGCTCACGAACTGGATCGAAACGCTTAATACCATGTTTAATCTTTTGCTGACCAATTTCTTGAACAACTTTCCCACGCTTGTTTAATAATTCAACGATTTTCAAATTAATCTCATCAACCTTATCACGTAATTGCACTAACTCATTATTTGTACTCATTTCTTTTTCCTCCTCAAATTTTTAATGTCTATTCCAATACCACCTCTTTTATCAAGAAGTAAGTATGTAAAAAATGAAAACAAAAAGTCCCTACTGAATAAACAGTAGGGACGAATTATTTAATCGCGGTACCACCCTAGTTGTGAACAAAAACTCTGTTCACCACCTTCATTTTGTTAACGATCAAAATGACCGTTTCTATTTTCATTAAATGAAATAGAAATTGCTCCAAGAATGTAATTCAGCATACCTTATGTACTGACTCGCAGCTTCCGTCAGCTCTCTTAAACAGGGAAGTTATGCCTACTGTGCCCTTATCAACGCAATCTATTTAATTTTCAAAAGATTCATTAAAAAAGTTATTAATGAGGATTATAAAGCACTTTTAAATAGGCTGTCAATGCATTTTTTTTCTAGAATATGTAACGTTTTTATAAAAGATACATCGTTATTGGAATGGTAGCGCTTACTATTTTCAACATTTTTTTTACACAGCTTACATTTTTTTTATGGTACAGACACACAGAATTTGTACATTACATAAATATATAAATAACAACTAACCTTACCTTCCTTAGGAGTGATTATATGCCTGGTTTATTTACCGCCTTAAGTCTTTTCTTAAAAGAAGTGTTTGTGTTTGTTTCCTATGTTAAAAATAACGCCTTCCCTCAACCTCTTTCACAAGCCGAAGAAACGCTCTATTTAAATCGTATGGCAAATGGGGATGGAGAAGCACGAAATTTATTAATTGAACATAATTTAAGACTTGTTGCTCACATCGTCAAAAAATTTGAAAATACCGGAGAAGATGCTGAAGATTTAATTTCGATTGGCACAATAGGTTTAATAAAGGCAATTGAGAGCTTTGTTCAAGGTAAAGGAACAAAATTAGCCACATATGCTGCTAGATGTATTGAAAACGAAATACTTATGCATTTACGTGCTTTAAAGAAAACAAAAAAAGACGTTTCCCTACATGATCCGATAGGTCAGGATAAAGAGGGCAATGAAATTTCACTATTAGACATATTAAAAACTGAGACAGAAGATGTAGTTGATCAAATTCAACTTAATATGGAATTAGAAAAAATCAAGCAATATATTAAAATTCTAGATGACCGTGAAAAGGATGTAATTATTCAACGCTTTGGTATTGATATGGATAAAGAACTAACTCAACGTGAAATTGCAAAAAAATTAGGAATCTCAAGAAGTTATGTTTCGAGAATTGAAAAACGTGCTTTAATGAAAATGTACCACGAGTTTTTAAGAGCTGAAAAAGAAAAGAAAAAAGATAAAAAATAAACCACTAAAGATGAATATGACCTCCAATTGTTAGTCTTATCTAACAATTGGAGTGCATTCATTTTAGTGGTTTTATGCTTGCTCTTCTTTTTGCATTTTGCGTTTAAAATAATTTGATGTCAGAAAGAAACCTAATGCAAAAATCAGCATTGTAAAAACGATACTTTCGACCATTAATATTTTATGTTGGGTTAATCCGTCCTTTGGAAGGAGAGTCCCGATATAGAAAAAAGTAGCCAATGCTGTTGTTATTGCTCCAAATGTTTTAAAATCATTAACCTTCGCCTGTAGCTTTTTTAAATTCACGAATACTACACCTTCCCTTCTTGTTGACTTAATAACTTTAACATACTTTATACAAGAAAAGTGAAGGTAATTAAAGGCATTATATGTAGAGATTAGTAAGTACAATTTGTCAATAAAATAAGTATTGTCTTGTAGATTTCCCTTTTATCTTTTTCGCTAAAATTATATTACTAAAGTATTACCAGTGTAAATTTCAACACAAAGAAGAAAGGGATTATTTATTTAAAATCACTTTCTTCTTTGAATGTTTTCACTATCTTAGCTATAGATTATTTCAATCCATTCTTAATAAACTCAATCGTACGTTCAGTTTCTTGTTCTTCGTTCCAAAAAGGTGTATTTTCTAGGACGATTGAAGAGATAACTAGACCAATTACTGTTGAGATAATTAGTCTTAGTACTGTCGGTATCGGAAGTTCTTTTATTTGCCCTTTATCGATAAACGATTGTAATACAGTGGCTACTTTAGGGTACATTTTATCTTTAAAGAGTCTTTTTAGCTCTTCTTGCATATCGTCTTGGAATGGCATTTCTTGTATGATTATTTTTACAGCTGCCTTATTTTTCTTTGCAAATTCCATGCGATTTTTTATAAGCGCATTAAGAAAATCTTCAAATGTTTCGTACTCTAAATGAAATACTGCTTTAGAAAAACGATCCAATTCAAAAGGAGCAATTGTTTTTACTAATGTCGGTTTGATAATACTTTTTAATAAATCCTTTTTTGTTTTAAAGTAACGAAAAATAGTACCTTCAGCAACATTTGCTTTTTTTGCAATTTCATTGGTAGATGTACTAACAAAACCTTTTTCTGCAAAAATTTCAATTGCAGCTTCAAGGATTTTTATTTCTTTTTCATTCATTTCTTGTAATTTTTCTTCTGGAAAAAACTCTTCTAATTTAATTGGTAACACTCCTTAAATTGAACGCTGTTTCTTTAATGCAACTATATTTAAAGAAATAAATACTAATGAAAATCCAAGAAGGATCAATAATTGATATACAACATCAGAAAGCGACTGCCCTTTTATCATAATACCTCTAAGTGCTTCTGCTCCATATGTCAGTGGTAAAATACCCCCGATAAATTTAAACCAATTTGGTAAAAACGCCGTTGAGAATATACCTGAAAAAAGTATTTGTGGGACAGCAATAACTGGAATAAATTGTACAACTTGAAATTCATTATTTGCATATGCAGATAACAGCATACCAAGTGTAAGAGCAGTTAGAGATAATAGAATATTAACTACGCAGACTTCCCATGCACTTCCTACATTATACATATCTAATACACTGATTGAAAAGACTGTTATAATGATCGATTGGATTAAAGCAAAAAATCCAAAGCCTAAAATATAACCAACAACAATTTCCCATCTTTTGACTGGCGTGACGAGTAATCTTTCAAGTGTTGTTGTTAATCTTTCCCTTACAAATGAAATACCTGATAAGATAAATACAAATAAGAACGAGAAAAATCCAATAAAAATTGGTCCAATTGAATCAAATGATTCCATATTTTTACTACCATAAATTGGGTCCATTACAATTTTAAGATTAGAAGGTGTATTTTCTTTAACTGCAGATTGAATAGCATCCATTACTGCAGTTGTTCTTGCTTTATCTGTCCCTTCAAACTGTACAACTATCTCTCCTGATTTGAACAAAACTGCACCATCAAGATCCATTTTTTTCAATTTATCTTCAATGTCTGAAGGATTTACATTTTTTACTTTCGCATAATCTTTCACAATTTGCTCGAATGCTGGAGGGGCATCTACGAGTGCTAAAGTTGGTTTTGTATCATCTTGTTTTAAGATATAAGAAAATAAAAACAATAATACGATAGGAGCAACGAAAATCATCGCAAGAGATCTTCTATCTTTTAAAAATTGTTTAATTATTCGTTTAGAAATAGCAAAGACTCTCATGAGCTCACCTCAGTATTAAAATATAGGTCTTCGATTTTACCTGTTTTTGATTGCGAGATTAAATTTTCAGTAGTATCTAAAGCGATAAATTCTCCTTCTCTAATTAATCCGATTCGTTCACATTTTTCAGCTTCTTCCATGATATGGGTTGTAATGATTATTGTAGTACCTTGTTTTTTCATTTCAAAAAATTGATTCCAAATTTGCTTTCTTAGTACTGGATCAATTCCGACTGTTGGTTCATCAAGGATTAGTAATGTAGGTTTATGGAGGATTGAGATAGCAAGAGATAGTCGTTTTTTCATTCCCCCAGAGTATTGATTAACTTGCTTGTTTAATGAATCCTCTAACC
Source organism: Bacillus sp. AFS088145 (assembly GCF_002564465.1). Lineage (GTDB taxonomy): Bacteria > Bacillota > Bacilli > Bacillales > Bacillaceae_G > Gottfriedia. Next base: position 39,548 of record NZ_NUUX01000019.1, read on the forward strand.
CAACGATTTGGGCTACTTCTTGAATTCTCGACTTAAGTTCTTTACCTTTTAGATTATATAGGGCACCAAAGAAACTTAGATTATCAGCACCTGTTAAATCGCTATATAAAGCGTCAGATTGTCCCATATAGCCTATTGACGGAAGGACTGTGAAATTAGGCATTTCATTATTGTAAACTAATACTTCTCCTTTTGAACTTTTATCGATCCCAGCAATCAATTTTATTAACGTTGTTTTACCAGAACCTGATGGACCTAAAATCCCAAATATCTCTCCTTCTTGAATGTTCATTGAAATATTTTTTAGCACAGCTCTTTTTCCAAATAAACGGTCAACCTTTTGGATTTGGACAACATTGTTCATCTTATTCCTCCGTTCAAGACTATTTCTTTTATAGTACCCAAAATGAGTGAGTACTCACTTTATACCTTTATCTTAATTCACTTTTTATTGTCAGTCAACAAAAAGTGAGTACTCACTCAATTGTATTTTAATAAAAAAAGAAAGATGCCTATAAGACATCTTTCTTTAAACGATTTATAACGCTTTAATCATTTCCTCAACCATTAATGTTGAATTAACAGCTGCAGTATGAAGGAATTGATCAAATGAAATATTTGATTCTTTACCTGCAATATCTGACAATGCTCGTGTTACAACAAATGGCACTTTAAAAGCATAACAAACTTGAGCGATTGCAGCTGCTTCCATCTCTACAGCATACAGATCACCAAATTTCTCTTTTACGAAGTCAACTCTTACTGGATCGTTCATAAAAGAATCACCCGTTACGATTAATCCTTCAACAACTTGGATACCATTAATTTTTTCAGCGCAATTTTTAGCGATAGACTTTAATTTATCATCAGAAGGGAATGCTGCTGGCATACCTGGAACTTGACCATATTCATAATTGAATGCAGTAACGTCTACGTCATGATGACGCACTTCAGTTGAGATAACAACGTCGCCAACATTTAAGTCAGTATGAAGTCCGCCTGCAGATCCTGTGTTAATAACAACATCTGGCTGATATTTTTCTAAAAGAATTGCTGTAGCCATTGCTGCATTAACTTTACCAATTCCAGACTTTAATAAAATTACTTCTTTTCCTTCGTATGTACCTATGTTATATTCTGAACCTGCAATTTCTTCTTTTCTTAGGTTGTCTAATTTATCACGTAATACATGTACTTCTTCTTCCATTGCTCCAATAATAGCTATTTTCATTCTTTCAATTCCCTACTTTCTCTTTCAAACTTTAATCATTTTACCATATAGCGACATATCATTCATCTTTAAGAATACGTACAACAAAAAACACTTTAATTCTTAAAAAGAAAGGCGTTATTTACCCTACAGGAGCTCGCTTTCTATGTGGCGTAAGCTTTCTGTTTGCTCTTGTAGGGACTCAAATTTTAATACCGCTAATACTTTAACTCTTTTACTTCTTGTACCAAAATAGGGAGCCAGCCTTCTTTTACAACCCAGTGTAAGTATACGACATATTTATAACTTAAGTCGTTTGTGGCAACGTATACTTTTATACTTTGTGGATCGTATCCTTGACCAATATGCCAAACTGAATAATCTTCTTTTGTTAAAGAAATCGCATTTGATACCGCTTCTTCCATTTCATAAAAGTCTTGAGACTTATGACTATAGTGAACTGTATGAGGCTCAATTTGTCTTGTTTTGTTAGGTGTCCATTCTTTTACAGTCGATTCGATAATATTTTCATCATTTATCGAATCTTTAATAATCTCATTTACTTTTTCACGATATTTCGCTTGATATGGATTCGGTATATCAGTCATTTGCTTTGGTTCTTGAGCAATCGTAGTAATTTTAGCTTTTGCAGTATTAGGCTCTATCTTTTGTTGGTTGACGATTGGTAAAGTTATTTTTATCCCTAAATAGATGATTCCAAAAAGAAGTGGAATAAGTAGTATTCTGTAAAAATAATTTCCTCTTCGTACTCGTCTTAATTTTTGGACCCTTTTGTTTGGTTCAATCGAAGACATTGACAAAATCCTCCAAAAACAACTAATTTTTCCCTATTTTAACATAGAGTTAATTAATTAAAAATAGCTATTTTGTGTGGTTTTTATCAAAGTTATAGATAGATTTTATTAAACTTGTAACAGTGTCAGAAGTAGATGTAACCTCGTTTGAAACATTTAAACTAACTACTGCGAATGCATACCTTGGCTTATCATATGGAAAATAACCTGCAAACCATTTGTTTTGTTCGACTATTTTACCATCTACTACTTTTGTTTCCGCTGTGCCACTTTTCCCTGCTAAAGGGTAAGGCAAACTAGTATATCGATTTCCCGTTCCTTTCGGATTCGTAACTACACCTCGAAGTAACTCTCTTAATTGTTGCATTGAATCTGGAGCTAGATAATCATCAGCCAATGTCTGTTCTGGGAATTTAAACATTTCTGTACCATTTTTATATAATACAGAATCTACTACTTTTACTTGTTTTGGGCTTCCACCCCGCGCAATGGTAGCCATCATATTAGCTACGGCTAAAGGGGATACTTTCACATCCTGTTGCCCAATGGATGTATTTAAGAGCTTATCACTTAAAGAGTTTCCTACAAAATAAGTTGGTTTCCCTTCATTTTGAAATTGACTAAAACTAGACTCATGATAGACAGATCCTGTCCATCCTACTGGACCATCTAAACCTAGCTTTTTGGCATATGTTTGAAACATATCTTTATTTTTTAAAGTTAATTGCTTACCTAATTGGCCAAATGTGTAATTACAACTTTCATAGAAACTTTGTTGAAAAGTTAAATTACCTTTTCGCTTTTTCTCTTCATCTTCGTATTTACCGACTAGATTATTATTGCAATTATACATTTGATTTTCTTTAACAATACCTTGATCTATTGAAGCAGCCGCTACAACTGTTTTAAAGACGGAACCAGGTGTACTAGCTAATAGTGCATAATTAGTCGCCGTATTATCATTCGAAGAAAATAAATTTTGGAAATTCATATTTGGTCGGCTAACCATTGCTAATAAATTGTTCGTCTTTACGTCAATTAGCACTGCTGCACCTTTTTGAAGTTTAGCTTGGTCAACAGCTTGTTCTAAAATTTGTTGTAAATCTTTATCTAGTGTAGTAGAAAGGGAAACTGGATAAAATGGATTACTAGGTTTTGCATATTTTACTTCGTTTCCAAACATCGGTTTACCTAAATTATCTACGTGAAGCATTAAATTAGATGTGCCATCAGATTTTAAGAAATCTTCAAACTGAGCTTCTAAACCAATTACTCCAAATTCTTTAGGCTTAAAATCTCGATCACTTTCATACTGTTTTTCATATTGTTCTTTATTTTCTCTGGCTATTCCAATTAGGTGTTCTGCCAATTGTTTGTCGTCTTTGTCTTGAGACAACATGGAAATTAATCCAGAAACATGTAAATTATTTATTTCATCAATTTTTTCCGATGTTAATGTTTTTTTCATTCCTTCTAATGTAAAAGGTTCTTTTTTACCATTAAACTGATTTTTAATATTTGCAACCGGTACTCCTGTAATCGACGATAATTTATCAATCGGCCAATCGATTGTTTTTAAAAATGGAAATAAAATAACTTTTGGAGTGTAAGCTGCACTTAATAATTTTCCATTTCGGTCAAGTATTTTTCCACGTCCATTATCAATCCGAAACTGAAATGTTCTTTGAGCAACACTTCTTTCAATTAAATTTACCTTTTGTGGGCCAAAATTCTTTTGATGAAGTATACTAATATCGAAACATCTGTACACAATTAAAGAAAATAGTAACGAAATTATAATTAATATGGCTTTTATCCGTCTATGCATATAAAAAACACCTCATCTACAGTGTAGACGGGGTGTTCTTTTTTCAAACAATTAAATTGTTAAACAAATCAAATTATTTAACAGCAAGTATTCTTACTTGCATATCTCCACCTGGAGTATTAACTGTTACTTCTTCACCAACAGTTTTGCCTAATAAGCTTTTTGCGATTGGAGAATCATTTGAAATTTTACCTTCAAATGGATCAGCCTCTGCACTACCTACAATTGTGTAAGTTTCTTCGTCACCAGCTGGTAATTCTAAGAAAGTTACAGATTTACCTAAAGTTACTGTATCTGATGCATCATTATTTTCAGTAATAATTTCAGCATTACGGATCATATTTTCTAAAGTTGTAATACGTCCTTCAACAAATGCTTGTTCATCTTTTGCAGCATCGTATTCAGAGTTCTCTGAAAGGTCACCAAAGCTACGAGCAATTTTAATACGCTCTACTACTTCAGCACGCTTTACTGTTTTTAAATTTTCTAATTCTTGTTCTAATTTTTGTTTCCCAGCTAAAGTCATAGGGAATTTTTTTTCGTTAGCCATTTTGTACACTCCTTTTAGTATCCACCGTTTCTTTTATGTAGAACTTCTAAATTTATGTTTATACAATGTAGTTGTACAAACAGTGTATGAGAATAATTAATGAAACATTCAACTTATGAAAACGCATTCTTTTATATAGAAAGATGAAGAAGTGATTGCTTCTCCATCTTTCCAAAATTATATTTAGGAATTATTCTCTCATATGAACGTATTATAATACACTTACTCTTTCAAGTATAGTCTGAATTTTTGTAGCCATTAAATCAATAGCCACAAAGTTCTGACCGCCTTCTGGTATGATAATATCTGCGAATTTCTTAGATGGTTCACAGAATTGATTATGCATAGGGCGTACAACATTTACATATTGATCTACCACAGAATCGACTGTTCTTCCACGTTCTTTTATATCTCGTTGTATTCGACGAAGTATTCGCAGATCAGCATCCGTATCTACAAATATCTTTATATCCATTAAATCACGTAAACGCTCGTCTTCTAATACTAGAATACCTTCTAAAATAATAACTTCTTTTGGCTCTACAGGGATTGTTTCTGAAGATCTTGTATGAATTGTATAGTCATATACAGGTTTTTCAATTGCTTTATATTGCAATAAATCTTTTATATGCTCAATAAACAAATCATTATCAAATGCTAATGGATGGTCATAATTTGTTTTCAATCTTTCTTCCATTGGTAAATGCGTTTGATCTCTATAATAAGAATCTTGCTGAATCATTAAAATTGAATGACCTTTAAATTGATCATAGATTGCTTTTGTTACAGAAGTTTTACCAGAGCCAGTCCCTCCAGCAATTCCAATTACAATGGGCTTATTCCCCATACTTCAATCCCTCTTTCTTATCAAACTAACTTTTTTCTCATCATGTTGTAAGGATAGACTTTTTGATCCACTTTAATTTTTACAATTTCTAATGGATGTCTTGCAGCGTCTACTTCTGTTTCATCTTCATTAACAATTACACCAACTGTTTGTTTGAAGTTTTCAATTTCAGGTCCAAAGAATTCAATTTGGTCACCTGGTTTGAAGTAGTTACGTTGTTGAATTGTTGCGATACCAGTTTCATCATCATAGTCTAATACAAGACCTGCAAAATCATACGTTGTTTTTTTGCTATGATTTCCATACATTTGCTCTTTCATTCCTGGGAATCCTTCAAAGAATGAAGAAGCAGTGTCACGATTCGCACATTTATCTAGTTCTTCAACCCATTCTTCTTTAAATTCAAAGTTTTCTGGGTCAGCACAATATGCATCAATTATTTTACGATAAACAGATACAACTGTTGCTACGTAATGAATCGATTTCATACGTCCTTCAATTTTTAAACTATCTACACCCATTTCAATAAATTTAGGAATTGAACGTAATAAATTTAAATCTTTCGGGCTCATTGCAAATGGTGCATCTTCTTCAGCAAATAAAGCATTTTCTGAAGCATCTGGATTTTGTGACTCAGTTTGAACTAAATCGTAATCCCAACGACATGATTGACAACATCCACCACGGTTTGAATCACGGGCAGTCATATGATTACTCAAAGTACAACGGCCTGAATAAGCAATACACATTGCTCCATGAATAAATGTTTCAATTTCGACGTCTACTTTTTCTTTGATTTCCTTTATTTCTTCATAGCTCGTCTCACGTGCTAGTACTAATCGATGTAATCCTTCTTCTTTCCAGTACTGTGCAGCACGATAATTTGATAAAGATTGTTGTGTACTTAAATGTACCTCTAATTTAGGTGCAGCTTCTTTACATGTTTCAATAATATATGGGTCAGCTACAATAATACCTGTAACGCCTGCAGCTTCAATTCCTTGTAAATACTCAACTAATCCGTCCATGTTTTCGTTATGAGCAAATATATTTGTTGTTACATAAATTTTCGCATTAAATTTGTTTGCAAATTCTACCCCTTCAGCCATTTCTTCTATAGAGAAGTTATCTGCATTCGAACGTAAACCAAACTCTCTACCACCAATAAATACAGCATCTGCGCCATATCTTACTGCAATTTTTAATTTTTCTAAATTACCAGCCGGTGCTAATAGCTCAGGTTTTTTCACGATTACACGTTTGCCATCAACTATTTTATCTAATTGTCCAATTGCCATTATTAGTCCTCCTCTTTAATACAGGTAAGGTACAAAGTTCTAAGATACAGCTTTTCCTGATTTCTAGATTTCCCTGGCTTTCCTGCTTTTCCTTCATTAATCTAACCTCTATTAATACACTGTTTCTTTAAAGAAGAATCCTGTGTCCAGTGGTCTGTTTACAGGTTGGATTGCTTCGATTTTGTCGAAAAGTTCGTCTTTGATTTCTTCGTAAGCTTCACGGTCTTCTACACATAGGTCTATAGCTTGTCTGTATAGTTTTGTTACTTCAATGATATACTCTGAAGATTTTAAGACACCATCAATTTTGAATGAATCAATACCTGCATCAACTAATTCTTCTAACTCGTTAACAATACAAATATCATTTGGACTCATAATATGCGTTCCATTTTGATCTTCAAAAATTGGATATTTATTATTACGCTCGTGGTCTACTAAGAACATATTTTCTTCATATTTCTTTTGTTCAACGATTTCTAAATTCTTTCCTTGGTATTCAAAATAGTTACCGACAAGTGAACGTTTTGATTGGAACATAGCAGTCATTCCATGTACTTGTACTTCGATTTCTACTTTAGCATTTTCTTTAATTTCAGCAACAGCTTCAAAGCTTAATTCTCTAGCTAATACCGCACGTTTAGATCCACGTTTACCCCAGTAATTACAAGTAAACCAGTTTGTAGCCGTTGTTTCTGTATTCCAATGTAATTGCATATTAGGTGCAATCGCACGTACTGACATAAGAACTGCAGGATCTCCGAATACGATTGCATCCACATTTGCATCTCTTAAAAAAGCAATATAATCTTCAATTTCGTCAAGAATTTCATTATGGTAAACGCCATTCATCGCTACATATACTTTTACATTTTTTTTATGTGCAATTTCTACTGCTTCTTTTACAGCTTCACGTTTAAATTCGCCCGCTAAGCGTAATCCAAAACGTTGTTCACCAATAATAACTGCGTCTGCACCAGCATCAGCTAATTTATCTATATCATTTAGGTTAGTTGGCGTAACTAATAATTCAGGCTTGATCATTATTAACTCCCCTTTTCTTACTAATAGCAACTCCATCACCAATTGGTATAATTGTCGAATCATACTTAGGGTGATTCATTAGCCATTCATTGTAATTTTGAATCTTTTTTATTAAAGCTTTCTTTCGTCGATCATCAACTAAATCCGCACTTTCAGCAACTTGGCCTTTAAATAGAACATTATCTGAAATGATTACACCTCTGTCCGATAACAAAGGCTCATATAATTCAAAAAATCGTTTATACTGAGCTTTAGCTGCGTCGATAAAAATAACATCAAATAGTCTGTTCTCAGGCAACTTTTCTTTTAAAAGTAAAGCATCACCTTCTAAAATTAGAATTCGATTACTATAATCGCTTCGCTCAATAAACTCTTTTGCTTTTCGAATTCTCTCAGCATTTCGCTCCATTGTAACAATCTTCACATTTGGAAACTCTTTTGCCATTCGAATACTTGAATAGCCTATCGCACTACCAATTTCAAGAATGGAAGTTGGCTGTATTAAATAAAGTAAACCAAGCATAAATTCCATGCCTGCTTTATCCATTATCGGCACATGATGCTCAAATGCATAAGTTTCCATTTCTTCTATAAAAGGTTCTCTATGTTTATAAAAATTCGCCAAGTATTGACGAACTAAAACGTCATCCATTGCTTATAAAGCCTCCAATAGAAATACAACCTTGTCTAAAAACAAGGTGTAAGTAAAATTTCTGTGTATCTGAATTTTTTTAGACCCGTAATATTCTAACATAAAAAAAAGACCCTTGGCTAGTACCAAGAATAGTTGCAACGCTTTCACTATTTTTTAATTTACAAAATTCCTCAGTAGACTATTTATACTACTGAGGAATTTAATATTTAATATACAAGTATTTCCAACTTTTTATTTTATATGCTTTTCTTTTTCAGTATTGTGCTCTTGTAACGATTTTGTAAAGATTACTTTACCTGTTTTATCAGCAAGGAAATATAAATAATCTGATTTGGCAGGCTCCAGAGCAGCTACTATACTATCAACGCCAGCACTTGCGATTGGTCCTACCGGTAGCCCTTTAACGTAATAAGTATTATAAGGAGATTTAACTTCTAAATCTTTATATAATACACGTTCTTTATGCTTACCCAATGCATACAAAACTGTAGGATCCGTTTGTAATGGCATTCCTATTTTAAGTCGATTATAAAATACACTTGAAATTAACTTTCGATCGGTTGTACCAGTTGCTTCTTCCTCAATTAACGAGGCCATTGTTAATGTCTGATGAGGCGTAAGTTTTTTGTTACTCATTTCTGCTTTATATTGGTCTAAAATTCTCACTGTTTCATTTAGCATCGGTGTGATAATTTCCTCTAAACTCGGAGTAAAATCCCCATACATATAAGTTGAAGGATATAAGTACCCTTCTAATGGATAGCGAATCCCAGGTTTAAAAATATCATTCGTTATTAATTGAGGAAACTTTTTTTGTAGCCCCTGAATAAATGCTTTATCATTCAACTGTTTTAGTACAGTTGCTTGATCTAATTTAAATTCTTTTGCAATAATCGCTGCGATTTCGTTTAATTGAGAACCTTCAGGAATCATTAAATTCTTTACTGCAACCTGATATTTACCACCTACCTGTAAGTGGTTTACAATCGTTGCAACCCCTTGGTTTTCGCTAAAATGATAATTCCCAGATTTTAGACTAGCGTTGTTATGCAACTTCACATATAGTTTAAAAATTGATGTATTTTTTATTAAGTTTTTCTTTTTAAAAATTGCTGCAATATTATCAACAGAGCTTCCTTCAGGAATTGTTACCAATTTAATTTGTTTATTTGCTGAATTTACAGGTTTTAACATATATTTATAAGTTGCAAAACCCGCTCCAACTACGACAATACAAGCAATAATTAAATATGTAAAAATAAGCATACCTCTGCTTTTTTTATTTGTATTCTTGTATCCATTTTTATTAAAATCATTAAATGACAAACTTATCTACCTCCTTTTCCACGTTATAGTATACTACAAATATGTGCTAAATCGGCAATTTTCTACATAAAAAAAATGCTAAACACTTTATAAGCGCTTAGCATTTTTAAATCCAAAGATATTATTCTCCTTCTTCTTCGTCAAAGAAAGTGTTTAATACTTCTTCAACCATTTCCCACTCTTCGTCAGATTCGATTGGATATAACTCTCCATCTTCACCATCTTCTGCAGGAATGAAGCTTGATGCATGGTAGATTGGGTCTCCATCTTCATCAAACTCTTGTCCAACTGGACTATAAATTACGTATGATTTACCATAATCATCTGATTCAAAAGTCATGATAATATTACAAAGTATCTCATTACCTTCCTCATCGACGATTGTAATTTGTCTGTCTTCACCGTGTTCCATTTATATCACCTCAATTATTTTAATCCTTTTATGTATAAGTGAATAGTTGGAGGGGCCGCAAAAATAAGTTATACTGCAAGTATTGTCGGCCATTCCCCATTCTTCTTTATCACTTTATACTATCTAAGTAGTTTTGTAAAATAACTACTGCTGCCATTTTATCGATTACTAGTTTTCTTTTCTTACGACTTACGTCAGCAGAGATTAGAAAACGTTCGGCAGCCATTGTTGAAAGTCTTTCATCCCATAGTATAACCGGAAGATTGAATTCTTCTTCAAGCATTTTTCCAAAACGCGTACAAGCTTCACCACGTTCTCCAATACTTCCGTTCATATTTTTAGGTAAGCCTACAACTATTTTTTCGATTTCGTAGCTGTCGATGATTTCTTTTAGTCGGTCTAGTCCAAATTTCTGACGTTCTTCATCAATTTTGACTGTCTCAATACCTTGAGCTGTCCAACCAAGAGCATCACTTACAGCTACACCAATTGTTTTAGTACCTACATCTAGCCCAAGTGCTCTCATTAATTATTCTCCACGATGTTGTAGTAAGTAAGATTTAACTAATTCTTCAATGATTTCATCACGTTCTAATTTTTTCATCATACTTCTTGCGTCATTGTGACGAGGAATGTATGCAGGATCACCTGATAATAAGTATCCTACTATTTGATTGATTGGATTATAGCCTTTTTCTTGTAACGCGTCATGAACCTTTAACAAAACTTCATTAACTCGTATATCTTGACCTTCATCTTGCAAACTAAACTTCATCGTTTTATCAAATGAATCCATACAAAGCACCCCACTTATCCGTATATTTTTAGCTAATTACATTGTACCATTTTTATTACGCAGTTACGAATCAGCTAAAAATTTTTATATCTGTTATTGTACACGATTTTTGTATTATTTTGAAATCGTATTCATCCATTTTTCAACAAAAGCAACAGCCTCGTCTAATTTTGAAGGATCTTTACCGCCAGCTTGAGCCATATCAGGACGGCCTCCGCCTCCTCCGCCACAAATTGAAGCAGCTTCTTTTATTAGATTTCCTGCATGATATCCTTGACCTACTAAATCTTTTGTAACACCAGCAATTAAGTTTACTTTACCTTCATTAGCAGAACCAAGTAATACAACAACAGAACCAATTTTATTTTTAAGGTCATCAACCATTGTGCGAAGACTATTCATATCTGCTCCATTTACTTTAGCAGCGACGAATTTTACTCCATTTACTTCTTTCACATTATTACTAATATTTCCTGCTTCAATATTGCTTAATTTTGAAGAAAGTGAATCATTCTCTTTTTGTACTTGTTTTAAATCTGATTGTAAAGTTTCAATACGAGTAACGACGTCTTTTGTATTTGATTTTAATAGGCTAGCTGCCTCTTTAAGTTGACCAATTTGTTCTTGCATATATTCGTAAGCTGATTTGCCAGTTACTGCTTCAATACGGCGCGTACCAGCTCCAATTCCTGACTCAGAAATTATTTTAAATGTACCGATAGATGCTGTGTTATCAACATGACATCCACCACATAGCTCAAGACTATAATCTCCAACTTGTACTACTCGTACTACATCACCATATTTTTCACCAAATAATGCCATTGCTCCCATTGCTTTTGCTTCAGCAATTGCTTTTTCAGAAATTTGAACTGGAATGCTTTCCCAAATTTTTTCATTCACAATTTTTTCAATTATTTCAAGTTCTTCAGACGTTACTTGACCGAAATGTGAGAAGTCAAAACGTAAGCGTTCTTGGTTTACTAATGAACCAGCTTGATTTACATGAGTTCCAAGTACATCCTTTAATGCTTGGTGTAATAAGTGAGTAGCTGTGTGGTTCTTGACAATACTTGAACGGTTAGCTTTATTAATTGTTGATTCAACTTTAGCACCAACTGATAACGCACCTTCAACAACCTTCACTCGATGTAAATTTTGTCCGTTTGGAGCTTTTTGAACATCAAGCACTTCTACCTTTAAACCAGGAGCAGTTAAAGTTCCACGGTCTGCAATTTGACCTCCACTTTCAGCGTAGAAAGGAGTTACATCAAGAATTAAATGAGCTTCTTCGCCATTTGCTACATCTTCAACTTTTTCTCCGTCTTGTACTAGAACAAGAACTGTAGATTCAACCGAACCTTCGCTATAACCTACAAAAGCTGAAGTTTCCTTGATTTCACGAAGTGCTTCACTTTGTACCTGCATTGAGTCAACATCTTGTCTAGCAGAACGAGCACGCTCACGTTGTTTTTCCATTTCAACTTCGAAACCGTCATGATCAACTGTTAATCCTTCTTCTTCTGCATATTCTTCTGTTAATTCAATCGGGAATCCATATGTGTCATAAAGACGGAAAACATCCTCACCTTTAATTACAGAACTTCCTTTTGCTTTCGCATCCTTCATTACATTTGTAAGAAGTGATAATCCTTCATGTAATGTTTCATGGAAACGCTCTTCCTCATTTTTAATTACTTTTTGAATGAACGGTACTTTTTCTTTCACATTTGGATAGTAGCTTTCCATAATTTCTGCAACAACTGGAACAAGTTCAAACATAAATGGACGTTCAATACCTAATTTTTTAGCAAAACGAACAGCACGACGGATTAATCGACGTAATACATATCCGCGACCTTCATTTGAAGGAAGAGCGCCATCTGCAACAGCAAAAGATACTGTACGTATATGGTCAGCAATTACTTTAAAAGCAGTATCTTGATCTAATTGTCCATTTCGATATTTTTGACCAGAAATTGTTTCAACAACATTGATAATCGGCATAAATAAATCAGTGTCAAAGTTTGTGTCTACTTCTTGTAGTACACTTGCCATACGCTCTAAGCCCATGCCAGTATCAATGTTTTTGTTTGGTAATTCAGGGTATTCTTTACGGTCTAAACCATCTTTTGAATTAAATTGAGAGAATACAATATTCCAAATTTCTAAATATCGATCATTTTCTAAATCCTCTTTTAATAATTTAATTCCAATGTTTTCTGGATCATATTTTGTTCCACGATCATAGAAAATTTCTGTACATGGTCCACATGGTCCTTCACCAATTTCCCAGAAGTTACCTTCTAACAGGATAATATGCTCAGGATCTAATCCTAATTTAATCCATAAATCATACGTTTCTTTATCTTCAGGATAAACAGTAACGAATAATTTTTCTTTTTCAAAACCAAACCATTCAGATGAAGTTAAAAGTTCCCAACCCCATGTTACAGCTTCTTCACGGAAATAATCTCCGATTGAAAAATTACCTAGCATTTCAAAAAATGTATGGTGACGAGCTGTTTTCCCAACATTCTCAATATCATTTGTTCGAATAGATTTTTGTGAATTTGTTATCCTTGGGTTCTCTGGAATTACTCGACCATCAAAATATTTTTTTAATGTTGCTACACCACTATTAATCCATAATAAAGTTGGATCTTCTACTGGTACTAAAGATGCACTTGGCTCAATAGAGTGACCTTTTTCTTTAAAGAAGTCTAAGTACATTTGGCGAATTTGAGCAGCAGTTAGCTTTTTCATTATATTAACCTCCATTTAGTAAATTTATAATGTTATAAAAACAAAAAAATCCCGTCCCTAAAACAGGGACGAGATTTACTCGCGATACCACCCTGATTATGAATAGAAAGCTTATTGCTTAGACAAAATGCCTCGAAGTCTATTCATCACCTCAAGAGACCGTAACGTGGTCTGACGCGTCAGTGATTAGCTGCATTCAGGAGTAGCTTTTCTGTCACCCTTCATTAAAGTTTCTTTCAGCCTAGGAAACTTCTCTCTTTTGCATACGCTTAAATGGTTTAGTGACATACTTGTTCCTTCAAAATTTTGCAAATATAAATTGTATGAAAAAATAGTATCATTGTCAAAAATGAAAGTCAAGTTGAGAGACGTTCTTTTCTATTACTGTAATAGCGAATAACAGAAATGATGACAACTAATAATGGTACGGCAATTAACAAGCCAATAAAACCAGCTATTTCCCCTGCAACTAATAATGAAAACATAATAATAACTGGATGAATATGAATTGACTTTCCAATTATCATCGGAGAAAGGACGTTACCTTCGATCAATTGTAAAATAATTAATGTAATACCTACTCTAATTAATAAACTTGTCCCTTCCGAAGCGGCTAGAAACAGAGTTGGTACAGCTCCAATAACAGGTCCGAAATACGGAATGATATCTGTTATTCCAATGACCACTCCTAATACTAGCGCATATTTCATTCGAACAATCCATAGAAATATTGTTGCTAATACAAATAGTAAAAAACAAACTAATATTTGACCACGAATATATTTTCCAAATGTATTATTAAGTTCTTTTGCTAAACCCTTTGCTTCATATCGCCATTTGTAAGGGATAATTTTCCAAAACATATTCGATAAGACCTTATAGTCTTTTAAAAAGTAAAAAACGATAAACGGAATGATAAATAGTGAAATAATATTATTTACTAATTGCTTCATCCATTCACCAGATTTATTCAATAATGATAATCCCGATTTTTCAGCACCATTAATCATTAAATCAACACGATTATGAAGAAAAATTGGCATCCTCGAAGTCTTTCGTTCGATTTTGGATAAGAAATTATCATATAATGCCATGACTTTAGGAAAAGCTCTTAAAATATCTTGCCACTGTTGTTTAAAAATAGGGAGTAATAAATAAAGCCCTAGTACACACCCTCCAAAAAATAATAAATAGATCAATAAAATCGCAATTACTCGTTTTATCCCTTTATTATGAATATATTCAATTGCTGGATGTAACAAATAGGCAATGATTAAACCAATCAAAAATGGAACCATCGATTTTAAAACACCAATTACAATATGCAAATAAACCGGTTTTAAATAATAAAAAACGATTCCAACTAATCCAATTAGCAAAATTAAACATAATCGGTATATCCATTTTAACTTTAAACCGTCCATAAAAAACCTCCATACTGATAATAGTATGGAGAATTTCAATTAAATTATGTGACTCGTTAAAAATTTTACAAAGTCTTCTCTCTTAACAACATTCAATACACATTTCGTTTTTGCCTCTTTTTCAACGATTGTTAGTTCATTTGGAAATTCCTTCTCTACACCAATTGTCATATAAGCTAATTTCTCTTGTGCACGCCTTGATCTAGTATTCGACTCTTTTGCTCCAGCAAAAACATAATCCATTTTCAACTCGTTAAAAGCAATTTTTAAAATTTCTATTTTTGAAGCCTCATTATACCCTTGCCCCCAAAATGGAACCCCTATCCAGGTGCCAATATGGCAAATTCCATCACCTCGGTCAATATGCTTTAAACTAGTTATACCGACTACCTCATCTTGTTCGTTCAATATTATCCGATTTATTATTTTACCATCTAATTCCTGCTGAACAATATAGCTAATAAATCCGATTGTATCATCAATATGATCTACTTTTATTCCTAAAACATCTTTCACACCTGAATCTGATGATAAATTAAATACCTGCTCTGCATACTTTAAATCATTCTTAACAAGCTTAACTCCCACTCCCATATTTACCATCTCTTTTCCATGTTTTTATATATGATAAAAGATGATGACCATTTTCTCAATGAAAAAACTTTAAATAAATTAGGATTGTATGATTAGGATTGTATTGGATTTAAAATATTAAATGAATCTTATTGATAATATAATTCATGTTATTACAATAAGTTGATGTTCGATTTTAATTGACCTACAAGCTGATTAACAATTTGTTATGCTACTTTTAAGTAAAGGATATTAAATTAGGGGGTTTTAGTGTAACTATTATTTATGAATAAGTTGATTGAAACGAAAAGGATGCTCGACTCCTATGGGATAAGCGGGAAGGCTAAAGACCCCGCAGGCTCGCCGAGGAGGCTAAAGAATCTAGCCCCATGGAAAGCGGAGCACCCCGTAGTGGACATCAACCACACCCTTTTACGAAAATTTGGTAATACTCTTTTTCGGCAATAAAAAAGCACATGCCCTATAGACATGTGCTCAAAAAATTAAAGCATTTTTTTCAATGACTTTCTCATACGTTTCATGTTCTTTGAAGTAAGCCATTTGTTATCGTACATTAACTTCATCGCAAGTGCACCTGCACCTAAACCTAAACCTAATAAAGAGCTTTTTCTAGCCATCAATTACCCACTCCTACA
Organism: Bacillus sp. AFS088145; assembly: GCF_002564465.1. Lineage (GTDB taxonomy): Bacteria > Bacillota > Bacilli > Bacillales > Bacillaceae_G > Gottfriedia. The sequence goes on from NZ_NUUX01000019.1 coordinate 55,748, forward strand.
TACTAAGTTTTCGATCCTCTTCGTCAAACAAATCATCTAACGAACTTAACGTACCATCTTCTTCAACTTGGTGGGTATAAATTATACCTTTATTAATTGTTAGTTCAATATAACATCCCCAACAATAATATTGATTTACACCTATTTTCCCTAAGTCTTTACTATGACAATTTGGACAAATCACAACGCTCGCTCCCTTAGCCTAAAAAAGGCAATGTTTCTAAGCATTGTGACCAAATTTTCATAAAAATATACGTTAGTACAGGAATCGTCTTGCACTATATATTCTTAGTCATTTACATGAAATCATAAGGTGAAAGATTTGGTAATTCGTCTGAAAGCTGAAATGGTAAATCTTCGTTTAGTTGTACTTCACCATTTTCAATCCCTTTTAGTTTCATACATAGCGTAGTTTGTCTTTGACCATCATCTGTTCTTCCAATGCCTTGAATAAATGCATCTTGTTCACCGCACATGATTAAGAACTTCTTACTTCTTGTCACTGCAGTGTAAATTAAATTTCTTCGAAGCATTCGATAATAACTTTTGACAATTGGTAGCACAATAATATCAAATTCACTACCTTGAGACTTATGAATTGAACAACAGTAAGCGAGAGTTAATTGAGAAAAGTCTGGTCTAGTATAAGTCACTTCATTTCCATCAAATGAAACGATAATAATATCTTGTTGTTCAACATTTTCTTTGGCGAAAAAAATGTTTACAATTTCACCCATATCTCCATTAAAAACATTATTTTCAGGAACGTTTACGAGTTGGAGAACTTTATCACCTGTACGAAAAGTTGTATCACCAAAATTCATTTCACGTTGCTTTTCTTTTTTAGGGTTAAACACTTCTTGTAGCCCTTCATTTAGAGCATCAATTCCTGCTGGACCACGATACATCGGCGCTAATACTTGGATATCTCTTACAGGAAAACCTTTTTTATTGGCATTTTCACACACTTTTTTGACGACCTCAACAACTTGTTGACTTGAACAACCGATAAATGAACGATCTTTTCTTTGTTCAAATAAATCCTCGGATATTGTTCCATCTTTTATATAATGTGCAAGCGTAATAATCGATGAATCTTCTGATTGACGGTAAATATCTTTTAATCGTACGGTTGGAACTGTACCAGAGTTTAATAAATCCTTTAAGACTTGACCTGGGCCAACAGAAGGTAATTGATCCTCATCCCCTACAAAAATGACTTGGCATCCTTCTGGAATGCTTTTGAGTAATTGATTCCCTAACCAAACATCGACCATTGAAAACTCATCAATGATCAGTAACTTTCCATTTAAAGGATTTTCCTCATGATGGCTAAACTCCCCTTCTCTTGTCCAACCAAGTAAACGATGGATTGTTACTGCCGGTAATCCGGTTGCTTCACTCATTCTTTTTGCCGCTCTACCTGTAGGTGCAGCAAGCAAATAAGGGAATGGATCATCTTTCGGGTAAGAATGCTGATCTAATGATAAATCATGGATTGTTGAAAACAGATTAACGATTCCTTTAATAACTGTCGTTTTACCTGTACCTGGTCCACCTGTAAGGACCATCATAGCTGACTCCATAGCTTTTTTTATTGCTTTCGCTTGTGAAGGGGCATATTTTACATTCATTTTTGATTCGAGGTCTTCTAGCTCTTTTGCAAAACTAGTTTCAGTCATTTCTCCTAAATCTGGAGCACTGCTTAATAATTTTTGGATTGCATTTACAATGCCTTTCTCAGCATAATAAAGTGCAGATAAATAGATTCTCTCATCTTCCATTACTAGCTTTCCGTCTGCTACCAATCGTTTCATTTCCCGAGAAATGTCGACTGCTTCGACAAGCTCTTTATCCTGTTTCATTAATAATTGTCTAGTTTCATCAATAAACTGATCTTGCGTTATATAAACATGTCCTTCTTGCATCGATAAATGTTCTAAAATATATATACAACCTGCTCGTATCCGATCTGGATGATTTCCTGTAATACCGATTGCTCGACCAATTTCATCTGCTCTTCCAAACCCAATCCCATCCACATCTTCAATTAACTTAAATGGATTTGTTCTGATAATATCTAGAGTTGATTCATTATAGGTCTTATAAATTTTAATCGATAAACCCGTTCCTATACCGTAGCTACTTAAAAAGCTGATTACTTTTTCAAGACCTTGATGAGATAGTATTGTTTCATAAATTTCTTTCGCTTTGGATTTTGCCAGCCCGGGAACACCTTCTAAGCTATCAGCATTATCTAAAATTTTATTAATTGCACCTTCACCTAAATGGTCAACGATTTTCTCAGCTGTTTTCTTTCCAATTCCTTTAAATAAATCTGATGATAAATATTGAATAACACCTTTTTTAGTAGATGGAAGCTCTTTTTCAAATGATGAAATTTGAAATTGTTTACCATACCTCGGATGGTCTTTTACAATCCCCCTAAATGTATATGTTTCATCTTCATTCATTCTTGGTATATTCCCAGTAATGGTCATTTCCTGTTCACAATTTGATAAATTTGTATCAACTACTTTTACCTTTGCAACAGTATAAAAATTTTCTGCATTATAAAAGATGATTGTTGTGATATGCCCTTTAATATATGGTGTCTCATCAACAAACAATTCCATTTCACTTTGGGTTTGCATTTCTCCACCTCCCCGATCTAAACTAGCTTCATTCTACTCTTTATTTTCAATTACTTTTAAAGCATGCATAGCAAGCATATGATCATCTTGACTTTCAATCGCTTTATTAAAATGTTCTTTCGCAGTTGTAACTTGATCATTAAACATCGCAATTATGCCTAGATTATAATGTGCATCAGCATGAAGTTCATCTAATTGTAAAACTTTTTCTAAACTAATTTTTGCTTCATCTAACATTTCTAATTTAGCTAAAGTAAGGCCATATTGGAATAATGCGTCTACATCTTTCTCATCTAGCTCAATCGCTCGTTGAAAAAATGGAAGTGCAAAACGATCTTCTCCATTATTAACACAGCATAAACCAATCATAAAATGGACATCACTATCATTCATGCCAAGTTTCACACAATGTTGAAAATGTTTTTTAGCTAATTCAAACTTTCCATCTTCAAAATACACTGTTCCAACTGCATAATGCGCTGCTGCCAATTCCGGATCAATTTCTAAAGCCTTTTCAAAAAAAAGACAAGCTCGTTCGACATCTCCCATCGATAGTAAAAGCTGACCAAAATTAACATACGCTAATGAATTAGTAGGATTTTCTTCAATTTCTTTCGTTAAAAAATTAGCTGCATCCTCTAAGTTACCCTCTTGCAGAGCTGCTACTCCACGTTCAAAATTATTCATATATGACACCTCTATGTATTTTCTTTCAATTATTTTTGATAGACTCCATTTTCTATACAAATCAGTTTAAGAAACTTAATATATCTATTTAACACTATCACACCATAGTATACATTTCAAAGGAACGTTTCTTCAAAATTTCTACGATAAATTTAGTATTTCCATTCAAAAAAACAACCCCAACCATTATGATTGGGGTAAATAGATTTATCTTAAATAAGTTAATTCATTACCATCGATAAATGCACGATCAATTGTTCCTCCACCTAGGCAGTCTGTCCCGTCGTAAAATACAACAGCTTGGCCTGGAGTGATTGCACGAATATTTTCGTGGCAAAGAATTCTTACTGAGTTATCATCTAAAATGTGAACTGTTACTTCATTATCTTCAGAACGATAACGGAATTTAGCAGTACATGTAAATGAACCTTCTTTCGGTTTATTTGATGTCCAACTAATATCAGAAGCAAGTACTTCATTACTATAAAGTAACTCATTATGAAAACCTTGTTCAACTAATAAAATATTATTTTTTAAGTCTTTTCCTACAACGAACCAAGGGTCTCCATTTCCACCGATTCCAAGTCCATGACGTTGACCAATTGTATAATACATAAGTCCATCATGTTTACCTTTAACTTCCCCGTTCATTGTTCTCATTTCACCAGGTTGTGCAGGTAAATAATTACTTAGAAATTCTTTAAAGTTACGTTCACCTATGAAGCAAATTCCGGTACTGTCTTTTTTCTTAGCTGTCGCTAAATCTGCCTCTTCAGCAATTTTACGGATTTCTGGCTTTAAATAGCCTCCAAGTGGAAACATAACTTTCGATAGTTGTTCTTGACCTAGTTGATTTAGGAAATAAGTTTGGTCTTTATTGCTATCAATTCCTCGTAACATTTTATATTCATCGTCACGGAACTCAACTCCAGCATAATGACCTGTCGCTACATAATCTGCTCCAAGCTCCATTGCATGTTCAAGAAATGCTTTAAACTTAATTTCTTTGTTACACATTACGTCTGGGTTTGGTGTTCTACCTTTTTTATATTCATCTAAGAAATAGGTAAATACTTTATCCCAATATTGCTTTTCAAAATTCACTGCATAATACGGAATTCCTATTTGATTACAAACTGCAATTACATCTTCATAATCTTCAGTTGCTGTACATACGCCAAACTCATCTGTGTCATCCCAGTTTTTCATAAAAATACCGATGACATCATATCCTTGTTGTTTCAATAAATATGCTGTAACAGATGAATCTACACCACCTGACATTCCTACTACTACGCGAGTGTCTTTTGGATCTTTTTTATTCATAAATTATATCCCCTCGCACTTAAAAATTTATATTTTAACTAATCGTTTTACAATTGAAGATACACGTTCTCCAAGTATACGGATTTGTTCGTCTGTATTTCCATAACCAAAGCTGAATCGAACCGAAGAACGTATTTTAGGTGAATCTATTCCAAACATTTCAACTAAAACATGTGATGGATCTATACTACCAGCTGTACAAGCAGATCCGCTTGAAGCTGCTATACCTGATAAATCGAGGTTTACCAAAAATGATTCAATTGAAATATCTTCAAATGATAAGTTTAACACATGTGGTGCAAAAAACGACTCATTTCCATTCCTTTCAAAACGAATTCCATTTTCTTTTAGAACATTCATTAAAATTTCATGGAAATGCAAATAGCTTTCTATACGTTCAGCTCTTTCAATGTGAATTACTTCTACTGCTTTAGCTAATCCAATAATACCAGGAACATTTTCTGTACCCGCACGACGTTTACGCTCTTGCTGTCCGCCATATTGTAATTGTGTAAAAATTGCATTTTCACTTACAAAAAGAAAACCTACACCTTTAGGTCCATTAATTTTATGTGAGGAAATGGATAAAAAGTCGACACCAAGTTCTTCAACATTAATTGGAATTAAGCCGTAAGCTTGTACTGCATCTGTATGGAAATGAGCTTTATGGTTACTAAGAAGTTCACCTATTTCTTTAATTGGTTGAACTGTGCCGATTTCATTATTAACCATCATAATTGATACTAAAATTGTATCATCACGCAGTGCAGCCTTTACATCCTCTACATTCACACGACCTGTATGATCAACAGGTAAATAGGTAACCTCAAAGCCTTCCTTTTCAAGAGCCTGGCATGTATGTAATATAGCATGATGCTCGATGCTAGAGGTAATAATGTGCTTACCATATTTTTGATTCGCATAAGCAGCGCCTAACACAGCGAGGTTATCACTTTCCGTTCCACCGCTTGTAAAAATAATTTCGTTAACTTTTGATCCTATACTATTAGCACAAACCATGCGTGCAGTATCAATCTTTTGGCGAGCTTGTCGGCCAAATGAATGAATACTAGATGGATTTCCAAAAGTCTCTTGCATTTCTACAACCATCTTTTCAATTACTTCTGGATGCATTGGAGAAGTCGCAGCATGATCTACATAAATACGTTCCATTTTTATTAAACCCTTTCTTTATGAAGCGTTCACCTATCTTTGAACGCACTAAAATTAAATATAAAACATATATCCATTTAAATCATCAGATTCTAATTTTGCTAAATCCTCAAGACTCGTATGGTCTAACACTTCATTAATCGCTTTTTGAACACGAGTCCATAACTCTCTTTGTGCAGGATTTTCATCTTCAAGATTTTCGATTGGAGATAGTGATCCTTCAAGTGCAGTTATCACTTCACCTGCAGAAATTTCATTCGGTTCCTTTGTTAAAATATACCCACCATATGCTCCACGAATACTCTTAACTAATCCTGCATTACGTAATAATGAAATAATTTGTTCTAAATAGTGCTCAGAAAGATTTTGTGCTTTCGCAATACTCTTGAGTGAAATTGGTTTATCACAATATCTTTTAGCTAATTCAATCATAACTGTCAGTCCGTATCTTCCCTTAGTTGAAATCTTCATTAATTCACTCCGTTCAATAAACTGTATCTCTTATTCTTATCAGATTTATCCTATTTTTAAACTGTAGTAATACAATTATTGTACACTATTTATCCTATAAATTCACATGCCAGGAAAAAAATGCACTAAACCAATTGGAAAAGTGCATTATCCATCTATAATTAACTAGTCAGTTCATTTTTCATTCTCGCTATTTATCTAGTAATCTAAATATCCACAGGACAAAGATTTCCCTAACCTTCAAAAAAAACACCATTAATGTTATATAGTTTTAACTATACGACATTAAAAGTGTTTTCATTTTTTGATTGCTTAACTTTTCAATTTACCAGCACGTACGAATTGAGCGGCTGCCGCTTTTTCATCGAAATCTTCAACATTTTTTCTAGATTCTTTTATGTTGTTTAAAAAGCTTATGACTTGGAATTCGATACTTTTAATTTCGTATTCAGTATCAGCATTTAATAAATCCTCTAATAAATCTAAATAAATGGCTTTCTCTTCGGGTGTTAGCACTAGCCTCATTACAAGCCTCCTTCATCTTTTGCCAAGTAAATTATTGAAAGTACTACACAATTTGCTTAGAAATATTATGCAGCGAACTTACCCTTTCCCGTTCAGTGTTAAGTGCCCTGCTTAAAAGAAAGCTTTGCGATGAGAGACCAGCTAATATACAGTATCCGATTACCATACGCATATCTTTTAACATGTTTTCTGGTATAAATAAAGAAACAAATAATGTCGCGGCTGTTGCTCCAAATAAAATATCTGCAAGAAAACCTAAATAAAAGCCTTTCTTTCGTCTCACCGGGAGCATAATCGTACCTTTGTTAAACAGGATGTGAAAAATAAATCCGGTCACTCCACCAATGACAACCGCCAGGACATAGAGCTTAACCATGTTCATCCTCCATTCTTAATTTTAGGTACAAAAAAAATTCCTACTTTCGTTTCGAGAATAAGTTAATCGAAATGATCGCTAGGATTGGACAAGTTCTATATAAAATATGAACAGCTTGTTCTTATTATTATAAAAGCATAAAAATAAATTATCAAAACAATTTGTAAAATTTATCCAATTGTGACAAAAAATAAGTTAAAAGACCTGAATATATATTTAAACAAATACACTACAAGACTATTTAACTATTTCTCATTACCCTTATTATGATATATTGGAATTAAAAAGAAGCTAGAGGAGGTTTTAAGTTGGCTGTACAAAGAAAATTCAAGAAAATAGTAAATCAATTACGCCACCAAGATCTATATAAGCGCGCAAAAGGCATAGACCAACTTAGAAAGTCTCTTCGATCAGGTGCTTCTATTGAATCATTAATTTATTTATTAGAAGAAGCGGGAAGTAATTTCCCGAAATCAATAGAAGATTGGGATGATGGAAGCTATCACTTAGTTGGATTTTGTTCAGAGTTTGAACTCCAAGAATTAATAACTCCAATCGAAAAGAATTTTGAAGCTTATAGTGAACGAGCAAAACTCCAGGCTCTTTATTTATTAATAAGTCTGAAATCAGAGTTAGCTAGAGATGCTTATATACGAATCATTGAAAAAAATAGTAAACGGTACTCGCTTGATATCGATGTTCAATTCATTTTCGAAGAGACAGATTGGGCTCCAGAACTTGTAAAAAAACTAATACGCTTAATCGAAAATGAAGAAACTGCAGTTGCAATTTTCCATCTGATTCTATTGTGTAAAAGAAGTTCAATTTCTTTACCTTTTTCATCCGCAGAGAACGATTATATAATCGAACAAATTAAAGTTTTATATAAGCTTAAACGAGATTCATATTTAAATTATAATCAAGATTACAACTTAAAATATGTTTACCAGGCTTGGAAGGAATCTTACCTCATCGTTCGAACAGAAATGGGTATTTACCTTCAATTAATGCAATATTATTTTGACGATAGCATGCATGAATATTTAAATGAAGCACTTGAGTATAGAGATCCTTACCTAAAAGTGGATGCTGTTATATCACTGATGGAACATGGCGTACAAATTGAAAAAGAAATCCTTGATTATTGTGCGCATAATATTGAATCAGCGGTATGGTTTTATACAAAATTAAATGAATTTTCAAAGAAAGATATATACACATTTACGGAAGAGCATCAACATAGTTTTGTGAAAAACAGACTGTTTCTTTATTTAATTACCCATGAAGATTTTGGTGTGATTCCCGACGAGATCGAAATTATAAAGCGTTATGATACTTCAAACTATTATGAACAAGAAGTAACTTATTATTTAACTAAATTTCGTAGTCAGCAAGAAAATTGGGAAGAAAATGATTGGATGGCTGCATATGTAGGGGCTTATATTTCTGAACAAATTCCAAGTCCACGATTTTATGATGAAACAATTACGGCATTTACAAAATGGGATAAATATACTGAGGATGAACATAGAGCCCAACTTGAATTATTAAATAAAGAAGAAAACGATAAATTAGGTCAAGAAGTCATTTTGGAATCAAAGCCAAGCTGGCATTTTGGTACTTATTTTCTCGGATTTCTAACTGCTGTTAGAACAGGTACTGCTTTTGGAAATCACGATCCTATTTATTTTTTATTACTAGCTTTACTATGGATTATTTTCTTATATAAAGTATATGCAACAATTCAACTTCGAAAAGAGTCTAAATTAATATTAACAAGTAGACAGCTAACCTTAAAAAAAGGAAATGAATTGAAGTCGATTGAGCTTCATAAGATAAATCGGATGACGATCGAACTCCGAAAATGGGGTAAAAACGAAGGTAAAATGGCAGCATATCAACGAAAAGTAAATTATATTGTTTTCTATGATAAAGATGACGAAGAGATTTTATCAATCCCTTCAACTTTTATTAAACCCGACTTACTTTTCCTCGAGATAAAATTATTAACTAGTCATTTAGTTGATTCTCCAACTATTGAAGTTTTTGAAAATGATGTTAGTGCTTAAAAGTCGAGATTCGAATCTCGACTTTTTTTATTCATGTTCCGTTCATATTAGGTTGTTATGATATTACTTTAAGGTTTTGATACTAAATTACATATTAAATTTCAAACTAAATTATTTAATATCAAACTAAATATCGGGGGACAGGTTAATTTATGAATTCTAAAAAAAGTTGGTGGATTTTATTAATTATTTCGCTTTGTGTTATTGTTCCATTTATGGCTCCTTATTTTCTTATAGATCCAGAGAAAAGTCGTATCCAAATTAGTTCAACTTCAATTCAATACCCTGCTTTAATTACACATATCTTTTTTGCATTTATTGCTTTAATTGCAGGATTCTTACAGTTTGTAAAAAAGATTAGATCTCGTTATCCGAGAATCCATCGAATAATTGGAACTATTTACTTTACTAGCATTTTTATAAGTGGCATTTTGTCATTGATCGTAATATTTTATATTGAAAATTTTTCAAAAGTAATGTCTTTTCTTGTTTTAGCTATACTTTGGATTTTCACTACAATTAAAGGTATTCATAGCGCTAAGAAGAAAAATTACATTGCTCACCAATTCTGGATGACTCGAAGTTTTGGGATCACTTTAGTAGCAGTAAGTGGTCGAGTTTTAGTGCCATTTATATTATTAGCCTACTTTTTACTAAATGGATTGCATATACCTGGTGGAAGAGAGCGAATGGTTGAGGAAGCCCTAAATGTTAATATATGGGTAGGTTTACTAATAAATTTAATCATAATTGAGTGGATCATTTTAAAAAAGAAGGTAGAATAAGCGAAAAATCTCGCTTGAATCTACCTTCTCTTTTTTTAAAGTATTACTTTCGATCTTTCTTAAACTGCTGTAGTTTTTCAAAAATAGCCCCGTAACGTTTTTCGTTACCTGCTTCTTTTGGTTTATAGTAAACCTGATTTACTAATCGATCTGGAAGATATTGTTGATTTACCCACCCGCCAAAATTACCTAAAGGATGATCATGCGGATAAATATAACCTATCCCATGCCCCATATCCTTCGCTCCAGCATAATGACTATCTTTTAAATGTGCTGGGATATCATCATGTAGTCCGCTTCTTACATCATTTAATGCTCGATCAATTGATGTTACACTAGAATTAGATTTGGATGATAAACAAAGCTCAATTACTGCATTTGAAAGAATAATCCTTGCTTCAGGAAATCCAACTTGCTTTGCGGCTTCACAAGCCAGGACAACCTTCCATGGATCGCCGGCTAATCCGATATCCTCATAAGCAATCACTAATAATCTTCGTATAATGCTAGTTAAATCGCCCGTTTCAATGAGCCTCGCCAAATAATAAAGTGCTGCATTTACATCACTTCCACGAATACTCTTTTGGAAACCAGACAATGTGTCATAATGAAAGTCTCCATTTTTATCATGATTAAAACCTTTTGAACGAAGAAATTCATCAATAATTTCATCTTGTACTACAATTGTTCCATCAGACTCTTTTGTTGATCCGTATACAATTGACTCCAAAATATTTAATGATGATCTTGCATCTCCGTTTACTCCATGAGCAATTTTTAAAATTTGTTCCTCTGAAATTTGAATTTGCAAATTCCCTAATCCTCTATCTTCATCTCTTAAGGCTTTATCTAATAATTTATAAATATGTTTTGGTAAAAGCGGTTCTAATTTTAAAATGTGGTTACATCGAGAGCGTATTGCACTGTTAACATCGTGGTATGGATTCTCAGTTGTTGCCCCAATTAACGTGATAAACCCGCTTTCTACATATGATAATAAATAATCCTGTTGCAGCTTTGACCAACGATGAATTTCATCTGCAAAAAGAATGATCTCACCGAACATTTTCGCTTCATGAACGATATCCTCAAGTTCTTTTTTACCAGAAGTAGTCGCATTTACAGTGACAAAACGTTTATCAACAGTACCAGCTATTGCATGGGCAAATGATGTCTTACCTATTCCAGGTTCCCCGTGTATTAACATTGAAGGAACTCGTCCGTTATGTATTAATCGATATAAGGCTGATTCTTTTCCGATAATTTTTTCCTGACCAATTAATTCATCAATCGTCCTTGGTCTCATACGATATGCTAGAGGTTCATGACTCATTTTTCTCCCTCCTTTATAACTCTTTTTACTATTGTAATTGAATTGGAAACATTTTTCATCTGCACCCCGTAAATATTTCTTTTTACTAACAATTTATTTGGTGAAGATAATAATAGATGAAATAAAGAAGGTGAAAAAAATGAATGCCCCAAAAACAAAATGGTCACTTGAAGATGAAAACACATTAATTGAACTAGTTGAAAAATACGAAAGTAAAGGTAAATCGAAACAAGAAGCATTTGAAATGGTAGCAAATATTATTAATCGGACAAAGACAGCATGTGCTTCTAGGTACCGAAAACTATCAAAAGATCAATTTAGAGAAATGAACAAACCTAAAGAAGTTTTAAATAAGCCTATAAATCCTCCTTCACTGAATATTGAAATGGTCATCCAATTCTTAATGAATTTCGAACAAAAGCATCAAGCTTCGGAGGAAAATAAGCAGTTAAAAGAAAGAGTAGTTAAATTAAAATTTGAAAATGAAAATTTAAATAAAAAAATTGTTAATCTAAAAACATTAATCCAAAAGAAACAAAATGTATTGATCAATCTAACAGAGTAAATTTGGACAAAATAATGTAAAACATTCACAGTATATTAACACTTGTACTATTGTATAATGAAGTAACAAAATGCAAGCAATAGTAAGGAGTATAATGAAATGAATTGGAAAAAAGGCGGTTTATGGATTATTATATTTTTTATTATTAAAGGTACGTTATCTACACTTTTAATTGTTACCGGTGCTAAATACTTTAACTTATCATTTCTCCAAATTCTCCTTCTTGTAGTTGGACTATTAGTTATTTCTCTAATTGGACGTCAATTTGTGAGAAGACATAATAGAGCTAAAAATGAGAATGATTTAAATATGTAATTCCCTTTTACCCTATACGGCAATGTGTCTGAGCAGACTGAAACCCCCAATAATTTGGGGGTTTTTTTTATTTATTAGGCTTACGTTTATTCATTTCAATCGATTCCATATCGTTAACGACGCCATCTTTGCCAACCTTACCATTTTTCTCGACAACATTATTTTTCTTTTTATACTTAACATTAATCCGATTGGATAAATTATCTACATGATGCTGTTTTGAATCTTTTTCCACGTCACTTGTACTATTACAAGCAGTTAATATTGATAATGATAATCCGAAAGTACAAAATACTTTCAAGGCTCTATTCAACTTCAAACACCTCCTATTGAAGGTAGTTTTTACATTAATAAATAAAAAAACTGTAGGAAATTAATTCCTACAGTCAGCAATGTTTGAGTATTCGTTATTCTTTTCCTACACGCTGAATTTCAATGTCCTTTATTAATTCACGAACTGCATGACTAGCTGCGATTAATCCAGCAACTGATGGTACAAAGGCGTTTGAAGACGGTGGCATTTTTGCCTTACGAATTTTTGTATTTTCATCTGGTACGATTTCTTTACGTACATCTTCACGAATAACAATAGGACTTTCATCTGAATAGACAACTGTTACTCCTTTTTGAATACCTTCTTTGCGAAGTTTAGTTCGAATAACCTTTGCAATAGGATCGTGAGTTGTTTTTGATATATCAGCAATTTTAAATCGAGTTGGATCCATCTTATTAGCAGCACCCATACTTGAAATAAGTGGAATTCCACGACGACGACACTCTTTAATTAAGTGAATTTTATATGTAATTGTATCAGAAGCATCAATTACATAATCTAATGGAATTTCGAAAAACTTTTCAAATGTTTCTTCTGTATAAAACATTCTATGTGTAATTACTTCGCACTCAGGATTAATCTCAAGAATACGTTGCTTCATCATTTCTACTTTAGGCTCTCCAACTGTTGATAATAAAGCATGAATTTGTCTATTCACGTTTGTAATATCAATAACATCTTTATCCACTAGTATTAAACGTCCGACTCCAGAACGCGCTAAAGCTTCTGCAGAAAATGAGCCAACGCCTCCAATACCTAAAATAGCTACCGTACTGTTTTGTAATCGCTCTAAACCCGCTTTACCAAAAGCAAGCTCATTACGAGAAAATTGGTGTAACATTTATTCAACTCCCACTATCTTAATCAGATTACAATGATTTAAATATACATGATGCAAGCTATTTACATCAAGCTTGAATTAAAGAAAAACAGAATTTTTATTAATCCTTCAACAAGAAAAAGGAAAGGATTAAGAAAATTAATTCCTTCACCCTTCCTTTTTATTTTACTCTTCTACAGTTGTTTTTAACGCTAATTCTTCTAATTGTGCAGAAGAAACTGGACTTGGTGCATTTGTTAATAAGCAACTTGCTGATGCTGTTTTAGGAAATGCAATTGTATCACGTAAATTTGAGCGACCTGCAAGTAGCATAACAATACGGTCTAAACCTAGCGCAATTCCGCCATGTGGTGGAGTTCCGTATTCAAATGCTTCCATTAAGAAACCAAATTGCGCTTGTGCTTCTTCTTCAGAAAATCCTAAGCATTTGAACATTTTTTCTTGTATGTCTCTTTCGTAAATTCGAACTGATCCTCCACCAAGCTCGTAACCATTTAGTACTAAGTCATAAGCTTGAGCTTTTACACTACCTGGATCTGTATCTAACTTATCAATATCTTCACGAACAGGTGAAGTGAATGGATGATGTGCCGCAAAATAACGATTTAAATCTGCATCATACTCAAGTAATGGCCAGTCTGTAACCCATAAGAAATTGAATTTAGACTGATCAATTAAATCTAAGTCTCTACCTAGTTTTAATCGAAGTGCTCCTAAGCTATTTGCAACTACTGAAGCATCTGAAGCTACGAATAAAATTAAGTCTCCTGCTTCTGCCTCTACAGCTAATTTTAATGTAGCAAATTCTTCTTCACTAAAGAATTTAGCGATTGGACCTTTGAAACCATCTTCTTCAAGTTTTAACCAAGCAAGACCTTTTGCTCCATAACGACCAGCATATTCTTGAAGACCATCGATGTCTTTACGAGAATAATTTGCTGCTTGACCTTTTACATTTAAACATTTTACTTGGCCACCGTTTTCAACAGCTGAAGTAAATACTTTAAATCCACTTTCTTTTGCAAAAGAAGAAACATCAATTAACTCTAATCCGAAACGAGTATCAGGCTTATCAGAACCGTAGCGAGTCATCGCTTCATCATAGCTCATACGAGGAAGTGGAGTAACTAGGTCAACACCTTTTGTTTCCTTCATCATTTTAACCATCATTCTTTCGGACATTTCCATTATTTCCTCTTGAGAAAGGAAGCTTGTTTCAATGTCTATTTGAGTAAATTCTGGTTGACGGTCAGCACGTAAATCTTCGTCACGAAAGCATCGTGCAATTTGGAAATAGCGTTCAAATCCTGAAACCATTAATAATTGTTTAAAAATTTGAGGTGATTGTGGTAATGCATAGAACTCACCTGGGTGTACACGGCTAGGTACTAAATAGTCACGAGCTCCTTCTGGTGTACTCTTTGTTAAAATCGGGGTTTCAACTTCTAAGAAGTCTTCACCATCTAAGAAATCACGAATTGATTTTGTAATTTTTGAACGTAACTTAAATGTGTCATACATAACTGGACGACGTAGATCTAAATAACGATATTTTAAACGAAGGTCTTCTGCTACCTCCGTTTTATTTTCAATTGCAAATGGAGGATTCTTAGCTTTATTAATAATCTCAAGCTTTTCGACAGTAACTTCAATGGCTCCCGTTTCAAGATTTGTATTAGCTGTACCTTCACCACGAGATACTACTTTCCCGTGAACGTGAAGAATAAATTCATTACGTACAGTTTCAGCTAGAGCTAAAGCTTCACCTGAAGTTTCAGGATTAAAAACGATTTGTACAAGTCCAGAACGGTCACGTAAATCAATAAAAATTAATCCACCTAAATCACGTCTTTTTTGTACCCATCCTTTAAGCGTTACACTTTGACCGATATGTGATTCTCTTAGTTCTCCACATAAATGCGTTCGTTGTTCCATTTTCAATTCCCCCATTTGTTTATTTAGAGCTTACGTATTTTACAAAGATGTCTAATGCAACTTCTTCTTGTACACCAGTCTCTTGGTCTTTTAAATTAATGACTCCACGAGATAATTCTTCTTCACCTAGAACCGCTACATATTTTGCTTTATAACGTTCCGCTGCTTTGAATTGCGCTTTTATTTTACGATCTTGGTAATCTTTCTCACAAACAAGACCAGCTTTACGCAATTGATATAAAATAGCCGTCGCTTCTTTTTTCACTTCTTCTCCAAGTCCAATTAGGAATACATCCATTTCTTGTTGAATTGGAAGTTCGATTCCTTCTGTTTCAAGAGCTAATATTAAACGCTCGATACTTAATGCGAAACCAATACCTGGAGTATTAGGACCGCCGATTTCTTCAACTAATCCGTTATAGCGACCACCACCACTTAAAGTTGAAATTGTACCGAATCCTTTACCTTCTATCATGATTTCAAAAACAGTGTGATTATAATAATCTAAACCACGTACTAAATTTGCATCGATCTCAAACGGAATTTTCATAGCTGTTAAGTAAGATTGAACGGCTTCGAAATAGTTCATAGATTCTTCATTTAAATAGTCTAAAATCGATGGTGCTGTCTTCATCGAAGGATGATCGTGATCCTTTTTACAATCTAAAACACGTAATGGATTAGTTTCTAAACGATTATTACAATCACTACATAGCTCATGTGCTACCGGTTTAAAATGATTCACAAGAGCCTCACGGTGTGCTTTACGGCTTTCTAAGTCACCTAAACTATTAAGAACTAACTTAACATTTTTCAATCCAAGACCACGATATAATTCCATTGATAGAGCTAATACTTCTGCATCGATTGAAGGATCGTTACTACCTAAAGCTTCGATACCGAATTGTACGAACTGACGATAGCGACCAGCCTGTGGACGTTCATAACGGAACATAGGACCGATATAGTACAACTTAGTAGGTTGATTGCTATTTCCGTACATTTTATTTTCAACATAAGAACGAGCGATTGAAGCAGTTCCTTCTGGACGTAATGTTAATTGACGATCTCCACGATCAGTAAATGTGTACATTTCTTTTTGAACAATATCCGTTGTATCTCCAACACCACGTTGGAATAATTCAGTATGTTCAAAGATTGGTGTACGAATTTCGTTATAGTTATATCGTTTGCATAAGTCTCTTGCAAACTTTTCAATATACTGCCATTTTTCAATCGTGCCAGGTAAAAGATCCTGAGTACCTCTTGGGATATTAATCGACATTGTAAATCCTCCTAAATAATAACCTTTATAAATACAAAAAACCCTCGTGCCTACTGAAATAAAAACAGTAGGGACGAGAGTTATAAGCCCGTGGTGCCACCCTAATTGAAGAACAATAAACTGTTCTCCCACTTTCATCGTTAACGCCGATTACGTTTATCCTTACTAGAAATCGTTCAGAATAAAGCCTCAGGAGTGTCTTTCAAATAGTCTACTTGTGGAAATGCTCTCAGCCACGGCACTTCCTCTCTCTACAAGAGATCCTATCCTACTTTTCTCCGTCTATGGAATGTTACTATGTATCAATATGTTATTTAATATCTTACGTTCGGATACAACAAATGTCAAGAACAGTTAAAATTTTTTTACGAACGCTCCAACTGTCTTTTTAAATCACGCACTTCTCTTAAAGTTAAACCAAACTCACTTGCCATCTCTAATGAATTGGATTCTTGTCCCCTATTTTGAAACTCATGAAAATCCATATTCAAGACACCTTTTCTACCTGATCCTAGACTATTACGATTATTTATTCTCATGCTGCAGTCTCCTTCCAAGTATGTTGTTATATAGGATGTCCAAATAATTAATGGATTAAACAATTAAAATACTTTTTTGAACTTAGGCAAGTTTTATGCTGGATTAAGCAATTTAAATTGGTTCTATGGATTCAGACAAAACGAGGTGGAATTTGATTAAATTTAAGTAGTTTTGGTGTGGATTTTATTGAGAGTAGATTTTATTTAGTACAATATGATGATTTTATTGATAATTTCATAAATCTATTAAGTTTAATGGTGAATAACAGTTTTTATTTATGATTTCTTATTTTTAATTGCGATTCTCAGTTTTTATTTGCGATTCTCGGTTTTTATTTGCGATCCCACGATTTTTAATTGCGATTCTCGGTTTTTATTTGCGATCCCACGTTTTTATTTGCCATTCTGGTTATTATTTACTACATCCGACATTCTCATTACAACTAAAAAAACCATGGTACACACCATGGTCTAATGAAATATTCTTAAACTAGATTGAATGCTTTCAACTGATCCGTCTATGAAATAGATTAATCCGTAATAAACTAGGATGATTAATATAACAAATAAAAGTGCTTTAAAGAAACTTTTGAGGATTGTAAACAAAATTACACCAGCAATAAGGATTAACACGATTGTAATTATGTCCAAATAGCAACCTCCTCTAAATTCTTTATAAGAACCCGTGTACTTCAGTATATTCGCTAAATGAAGTTATTATTTTAATAATTTATTCTATCCAAAAAAAATGCCTCCTTTTTGGAAAAGGAGGTTAAGAATGGGCTTATTTACTTTCAATCATAATTGTAATTGGTCCCCAGTTTGTAAATGTTACATCCATATCTGCACCAAAAATGCCTGTTTGTACTTCGTATCCTTGTTCACGTAGATATGAATTAAAATATTCGTATAATTCATTTGCGATTTCTGGCTTGGCTGCATCTGTAAAGCTTGGACGTCTTCCTTTTCTCGTATCGCCATATAAGGTGAATTGAGAAACGGATAGAATCTTGCCACCTACATCATTTAAAGATAAATTCATTTTTCCGAGTTCATCTTCAAAAATTCTTAGATTAACTGCTTTGTCAGCACAATATTTAACATCTTCTATAGTGTCTTCATGCGTTATTCCGACTAACAATAATAACCCTTTAGGTATTTGACCTACTACTTGTCCGTCCACTACGACCTTTGCTTCTTTTGTGCGCTGTAATAATACTTTCATAAGTGGCACCTCCTATTAGTGGAAAATACGTCTCACAGAGTAAATATCTGGAATTTGTTTAACCTTATCCACTACTTTTTGCAGGTGGTTTATATTACGAATAGACAAACTCATTGTAATAGTTGCCATTTTATTTCGATCATTTTTTCCAGTTACTGAAGAGATATTAGTTTTTGTTTCATTTACTACTGAAAGAACTTCATTTAAAAGACCGCGACGATCGTAACCGAAAATTTCTATATCAACATTATAATCACGTTCAAACGTAGGGCTTTCTTCCCAATCAACTTCAATAAAGCGATCTTCTTCACTATCATTTAACATGTTTACACAATCGCTTCTATGAACTGAAATTCCTCTGCCTTTTGTGATATAGCCAACAATATCATCACCAGGTACAGGATTACAGCATTTTGATAAACGGATTAATAAATTATCTACACCTTTTACAGAAATACCAGCATCTTTACGACGTGATGGAGCTTTTTTAAGATCCGAAGAAAGTTCTCTTAATCGGTCTTCTAGCTCAATTTCAGTACGTTTACGGAATTTATCTGTTAAACGGTGAGCAATCTGTGTTGCAGTAATTCCATTGTATCCAACAGCTGCATACATATCTTCTGCATTAGAGAAATTAAATTTCTCTGCGACGCGTTTTAAATTTTCAGACGTTAATACTTCTTTTAAATCACATTCTAGAGCTTTAATTTCTTTTTCAACTAATTCCTTGCCCTTTTCAACATTCTCTTCTCTTCTTTGCTTTTTAAAATATTGACGTATTTTATTTTTAGCGTGTGAAGACTGAGCGACCTTTAACCAGTCTTGGCTAGGTCCATACGAATGCTTCGATGTCATAATCTCAACGATATCACCGGTTTTAAGTTTATAATCAAGTGGTACCATTTTCCCATTTACTTTTGAACCAATTGTTTTATTTCCGATTTCAGAGTGAATTCGGTAAGCAAAATCGATTGGAACAGATCCTAGTGGTAATTCAAAAACATCACCTTTTGGAGTAAATACAAAAACCATATCAGAGAATAAGTCCATTTTTACTGATTCCATGAACTCCTCTGCATTTGTAGAATTATCTTGCCATTCGATAATTTCACGGAACCAACTTAATTTATTTTCTAACGTTTTTTGTGAAGGAAAGTTTGCATTATCATCTTTATATGCCCAGTGTGCTGCAACACCATATTCAGCAATTTGATGCATTTCTTGAGTACGAATTTGAACTTCCAGTGGTTCACCTTTTGGACCAATTACAGTCGTATGAAGAGATTGATACAGATTTGCCTTAGGCATTGCAATATAATCTTTAAATCGACCTGGCATTGGTTTCCAGCATGTATGAATTACGCCTAATACAGCGTAGCAATCTTTAATACTATTAACAATCACACGTACGGCTAATAAGTCATAGATCTCGTTAAATTGTTTATTCTGCTTAGCCATTTTATGATAAATGCTATAAATATGCTTAGGACGTCCAGAAATTTCTGTTTTAATTTCGACATCTTCAAGTTGAGTTGAGATTTCGTTTATAACCTCTTCTAAATATTGCTCACGCTCTGCTCTTTTTCGCTTCATTAAGTTAACGATTCGATAGTATTGTTGTGGATTTAAATAGCGTAATGCTGTATCTTCAAGCTCCCACTTTACTTTACTAATCCCTAGTCGATGAGCTAGCGGTGCAAATATTTCTAACGTTTCATTTGCAATTCGCATACGTTTTTCTTGAGGTAAGTGTTTTAACGTTCTCATATTGTGAAGGCGATCGGCTAATTTAATTAATATTACTCTCAAGTCCTGTGCCATCGCTACAAACATTTTGCGATGATTTTCAGCTTGCTGTTCTTCCTTCGATTTAAACTTGATTTTACCTAACTTTGTTACACCATCTACAAGCATAGATACTTCTTTGCCAAAATGGTTCTCTAAGTCCTCTTTAGATACTTCAGTATCCTCTACTACATCATGAAGAAACCCAGCACTAATGGTTGTAGCATCCATCTCTAAGCCAACAAGGATACCTGCTACTTGAACCGGGTGTATAATATATGGTTCACCTGACTTACGAAATTGCTCACTATGTGCGTCACGAGCATATTCATAAGCACGTTTAATAAACGCCACATCATCTTCTTTTAAATAATGGGTCGCTTGCTCTAAAACCTGTTCTGCTGTCAAAACTTGCTCAGTAGCCATCTAATCACCTTAAATCATTATTTCTTTTATTATCATGAAAATTTCGTTTTTTGTAAAGCAGGAGTCGTCAAATTTCATTTTTTTTTGCAGATCTTTGATAGAAAAAGAGCACTCTGATTAATCAGAGTACCCTGTTTAGTTAACATTATCATATGTTAAAAATTAATATGTCATTAGTGTAAATATATCATAGCCTTCTAATTTTTTACGACCTTCTAAGTAAGAAAGCTCAATTAAGAAAGCAATTCCTACTACAATTCCACCTAATTCTTCAACTAGTTTGATTGTAGCTTCAATCGTACCACCAGTAGCTAATAAATCATCAGTAATCAGAATACGTTGACCTGGTTTAATCGCATCTTTATGCATTGTTAACGTATTTGTACCATATTCTAAATCGTAGTTGTAGCTAATAACTTCACGAGGTAATTTACCTGGTTTACGAACAGGTGCAAAACCTATTTCTAGAGCGTAAGAAATTGGACAACCAACGATAAATCCACGAGCTTCTGGTCCAACTACTAAATCAACATCTTTTTCTTTCGCATAAGCTACGATTAGATCCGTTGCTTCTTTATAAGCTTTTCCATCATTCATTAATGATGAAATATCTTTAAACTGAACGCCTTCTTTTGGCCAGTCCGGTACGATCGTTATATAATCTTTTAAATTCATTAAATAAGTGCCTCCCCATTTTCGGAAAAATGACTTTTCATATTTTGAAAAAATGTAGTTAATTCATCACATTTTGAGTACAGAAACAAACGTTCTAGTTCAATACTAGCTAATTTTTTTGCATACGTATTAGATAAAGAGAGATCTTTCTTCTCAGTTTGTGGCAACAAACGAATTTTTCCATCCTCTATTGTAACAAATTCTAAATCAAAAAACACCTTTGTCATAAAATCGACTTGTTCTTTTTTCCATCCCATCTTACGACATAAAGCCACTTCATACATGTTCATATCAAATGGATTGGTATTTGCTAAGATTGAATAGAATTTTTTAAAACTTTCTCTACTCGGAATTGGTGAGAAAAAATGTAATTCTTCTTGATTAAAAATTAAGTAGATTCGTTCTGATAACCCTTTTCGAAAAACCTCTTTCAAATCATTTTCAGAATTAGGTAAATCAAGTAGGATCACATAATTATTTTGTATATTAATATCTAAGTTTAGTACATCTTCATATGCAACAAACGTAGAAATAGGATATTTAGTCTTTAAATTTTCATATTCGTTTGATGATTGATGTAAAAATATAAATTTTTCTTCGGTATGAGGTAAAGTTAATCGATGTGGCTCTTGACCTCTTAAGTCAAATAACTGCCAATGATTTACTTTAATATCATGTATCATTAACTGTGGCTTTCGTTTACCATTCCATTCGTTTATAGAAGCCATTCCTAAGCATGATATTTTTGATCCACTTGCAATTTCATTCGCAACATGTCCAAATCCAAATCCTACAGCATCAAGGAATGTAACGTCATCTTTTAGTTGTACTTTAAGATGTGCACCTTCATTACCGATTTGTTTAATATTTAGAGCATCAACCTCGTTTATTTCTAAAACAGGTTTTGGATTATGCATACCAAAAGGTGCCAGCATATTTAATTCATTAATAAATGAGATTGAAACTTCACTAGCCTGACATTTTAAATCGACTTCTTTTAATGGGATAAAATCTTCATCTGTCATAATTTGATCTGCATATTCATTTAAACGATGTCTCAATAGCTCGACATCTTCAATAGCCAATGTCATACCAGCAGCAAGTGTATGACCTCCAAAATGAGGTAAAATATCTTTACATTTTGTTAAGTTTTCAAATAGAGAAAAACCTTCAATGCTCCTCGCAGAACCTTTTGCTATTCCTTTTTCGTGATCAATACTTAGAACAATTACTGGTTTGTAAAAGCGATCAACTAATTTCGAAGCAACAATTCCAACTACCCCTGCATTCCAGCCTTCTTTTGCGACAATAATCACTTTATTTGAACAAGAGGAATCAAGTTCGTTAACTTGCTTAATTGCCTCTTCTGTCATACGGGAAACTAATTCTTGTCGTTCCTTATTTAGGATTTCAATTTGCTCTGCTCTTTTTTTAGCAAGTGCTCTATCATTTTCTAAAACTAAATCTACTGCAGGCTTAGCATCACCAAGTCTACCAACTGCGTTAATTCTAGGACCAATTGCAAATCCAATTGTTTCTTCCGTAATTGAATCTGTTGTAGTTCCACTAATTTCTAAAAGAGCTCTTAAACCTTCACGCTTAGTTTGCTTCAGTTGCCTTACACCTTTTTTTACGATTAGTCGATTTTCATCAACTAATGGTACTAAATCAGCAACCGTCCCAATCGAAACTAGTTCCAAATATTCCTCTGGCTCCCTACCTAATAATGCGGAAGCGAATTTAAACACAACTCCTACACCTGCTAATTCTTTAAAAGGATAGCTAGGACTTAGCTTTGGATGAATAATTGCAATAGCGTTTGGTAATTCCTCTGGTGGTTCATGATGGTCTGTAATAATTACATCCATACCTAGTTCATTTGCAAAATTAACTTCCTCAGCTGCAGAAATACCTGTATCTACAGTAATGATTAATGAATAACCTTGTTCGTTCGCCCATTTAAATGCATTCTTATTTGGACCATACCCTTCAGTAAAACGATTTGGTATATAAAAATCTACTTTTGCTTCTAGTTCGATTAATGTTAAATACAATACTGAAGTACTGCTAACTCCATCTGCATCATAATCGCCAAAAATTAATATTTTTTCATTTTCTTCAATCGCTTGAAATACTCTGTCAATTGCAATATCCATACCCTCTAATAAAAACGGGTCATGAAAGCTCATTTGATCTTCATATAAAAACTTACTTGCTGCATCTACTGTATTAAATCCACGAGTAACAAGTAGCTTAGCTAATAGAGGGGAAATCTGTAATTCTTTACTTAATAATTGCTCTTCTTGGTGATTCGATAATTTCGGTTTCCAACGTGCTTTTGACTTTAACAATACTCTCACCCCTAACTGTACTATTATACTAAAGTAAACTTATTGGATGAAAGAGTTATTTTTATCATTATATGGATTAATATGGACAAAAACATTTTCCACATCTTTTTGTTGCATCAACTTTGCTTTAACATTTTTACCGATCTTATGTCCTTCTTCAACCGTTATATATGGATCTACTGAGACTTTTATATCGATTATGACATAATAGCCGTGTTCCCTTGCATAGAGAGAATTTATTTCTTTAACACCTTCTACGTTCCTAACGATTTCTTTATATGGTTCAATATCTTCTTCATGAAGGACATGATCCATTGTCGTATGTATTGATTCTGCTCCAATATCCCAGGCCATTTTTAAAATCATAATTGCTACAATAAGACCAGCCGCTGGGTCTGCATATAATAGTACTGGCATATTAAATTTTGTACCTAGAATTGCAATACCAATACCAACCATAGCTGCAGCAGATGAGTATACATCTGAGCGATGTTCATACGCATTAGCGATGATTGCGTCACTATTTAACCTTTTCCCTAAAGCATATTTATAACGAAACATCCATTCTTTTAAAAATATAGATATGAAAGCTGCTAATAAAGCGATTAATTCTGGTGGATGCACGGGCTTAAAAAACGCAGTTATAGAGGATTTAGTTATTTCAATTCCAACGATAAATAAAAGTACGGCAACAATAATTGCAGCGATTGATTCAGCTTTACCATGGCCATAAGGATGATCCTCGTCCGGTGGCATTTTCGCAGCTCTTAAACCAAATAAAACCGCTATCGAACCGACCACATCTGACGCTGAATGTACTGCATCGGCCATTAACGCTTTACTGTTTCCAATATATCCGATAATTGCTTTAACAATTGCTAGAAGTAAATTTCCATATATTCCGATATAAGCCCCCTTCTTGGCTTCCTTATAACGCTCTTCTTGTTCCATATACTTTACCTACTTCCCTTTTTCTAACTCTAAAAAATACACTAATCATTATTAACACATTATATTAGTATCTTCAAATCATAATGAATTTAATACAAAAAAAGAGTATAAGCATGAGCCTATACTCTTTTTAATTTATTTAGCTTCTTCAACATCAATTACTTGGTTTTTATCAAGTTGGCGACCTTTAATAAATAACCAAATTTGTGAAGCGATAAAGATTGAAGAATATGTTCCAACAACTAAACCTATTAATAATGCAAGTGAGAAGTTAAGAATTGCATGACTTCCGAATAAAAGCAATGCAAGTACTGCTAATAGTACAGTAAGAACTGTTTTAACAGATCGGCCTAAAGTTTGACGAATTGATTCATTTACAACTTGTTTCAATTCTTCTCTAGAACGAATTTTCTTCTTAAGCTTCATATTTTCACGAACTCGGTCAAATGTAACGATCGAGTCATTAATTGAATAACCAACAATCGTTAGAACCGCTGCGATGAAAGTAATATCTACTTCTAATCTAAAAATACTAAACACTACAACAATAAAGAATGCATCATGTAGTAGGGCAATTACTGAAGCAATTGCATATGAGAATTGGAAACGTAATGATACGTAAAGAATGATACCTGCTGACGCGATAATCAATGCTTTAATGGCATTACCTGCTAATTCTCTACCAACAACTGGATCAACAGTACTTACGTTTGGTTCTACCCCAAATTTAGTCGTAAAATCTTTTTTCAAATCATTAATTTGATCTTTTGTTAATACGCCTTTAAATACGATTGAACCTGTTTTTGCATCATTTGTTGAAATAGTAATACCTTCAGGCTTCAAGTTCATTTTTGAAATTTCATCATTAACGACTTGTTTTGTAACTGCTGATTTTGATTCAAATGTTACACGTGTACCACTTGCAAAATCAATTCCTAAATTTAATCGGAAAATAGAAAGTAGGATAACACCGACAACTAATGTAACAATTGAAAAATAAACAAATTTTCGACCTACGCTTACAAAATCGATTTTATCATATTTTGTAGGAGGATGTGCTAGGTTATGATTTAAACCAAGAATTTCACTTTGTTTGATACCAAACCATGTTTTCTTATTATTTAAATAACGACTTTGAACTAATAAAGAAAGTAATAAACGTGTACCGAATACTGCAGTTAAAAAGCTTACTAAAATACTTACAATTAAACTTGTAGCAAATCCTTTTACTGAGCTTGTACCGAATGAGAACAATACTACAGCAGCAAGTAAAGTTGTAATATTAGCATCAAAAATCGTTCCAAATGAACGCTGATTACCTGCACGATACGCAGATGCAACTGATTTTCCTAGTTTTAGCTCATCCTTCAATCTCTCAAAAGTGATAATATTGTTATCAACCGCAATACCAACACCAAGTATTAATGCAGCAATACCCGGAAGTGTTAATACAGCATTCATGCCGTCAAATACTAGTAATGTTACATAAGTATATGCCATTAACATGATGCTTGCGATTAAACCTGGTAAGCGATAGAAATAAAGCATAAATAAGAAAATTACTGCTACACCAATTATTCCAGCAAAAATTGTTTCATGCAGAGCATCTGTACCAAATTTTGCACCAATTGATGTTGAATACATTTCATCAAGGTGTACCGGAAGTGCCCCTGCATTTAATAGGTCTGATAGTTCTTTTGCACTTTCAACCGTAAATGTTGAGCCTACAATAGAAAGTGAATCGTCTGTAAATACTTGATTTACACTAGCTGCAGATAAGAATTTAGGTTTTGCTTTTGCAGATTCCTTTTTGAAAGAGTCATGTCCTTCTTTGAAATCTAACCAAATAACCATCATATTATTTGGAGCACCCATTTTTAACACTTTACTTGTAACATCTTTAACCTTAGAAGCATCCTTAAATGTGATTGATACACTAGGTTTACCCATTTGGTCAAATGTTTGCTTTGAAGCGCCTTCTTTTAAATCCGCTCCAGTCATTAGAACCTTATCATTTACGTCACGAATTGTTAAGTTCGCTTCCGTAGAAAGAATATCACGTGCTTTAGCTTGATCTTTTACACCAGCTAATTGAACACGAATACGATCTTTCCCTTCGATTTGAATGTTTGGTTCACTTACTCCTAAAACGTTTACACGTTTTTCAAGAGCTTTTGCTGTACTTACTAATACATTTTTGTTTATTTTGTCGCCTTTCTTAATCGGCTTAACTTTGTAAAGTACCTCAAACCCGCCCTGTAAATCCAGACCAAGCTTAATATTTTTCGCAGTACCAAATACAGTTGTGCCGATTACTGCTGCTAATACAGCAATAATTAAGAAGAAGGCAACAATCCTGTTACGCTTCACCATGTTGTGAATTTCCTCCTCTAACTAGTTCAAGTTCTAGTACGAAAATGGTATGTTTTCATTCTTATATTATACAAATGCAATTTTTTTATTGTCAATTAATGGTTAAACTGACTCCCCAAACTGCCAAGTAGGTGATTTAAATGCTTCGATTCGAATATAATTCATATAATCGTTTACAGTTAATGAGAGTATGTCTTCTACCAGTTGAAAAAGCTTTGGTTCATCCTCTTTCTTTCGCCATAAGGTTCTTTCGAGGCATTCCCATAAATCATCCTCACTGACAGTATCGAATCCAAGCATTCTAAATTCATCCAATTTACTTTCAATTACTACCTGTAGCTTAGGTTTAAATTCTGCAGCTTGTTGATGAAAAGTCGACATACTCTTCCCTCCTAATTTTCTGTATTTTTAGAAAAATGACTTTAGACCTTCATATTCATTTCCTAGATGTTGAACTAACTTGTCATGCTTGCCTACATTTCTAGCATATATATAATTGTAAATCATTCTAGGCTGTTTGAGAAGGTGGTAAAAGTAATGACAAAGCAAACGTTTTTAAGAGGAACGTTTTTTTTACTTATTGCAGGGCTCATCACAAGAATATTAGGATTTTTTAATCGCATTGTTGTAGCAAGAATTATGGGTGAAGAAGGCGTAGGATTATTTATGATGGCAGTCCCGACACTATTTTTGGTCATGACGCTTACACAGCTTGGCCTACCAATTGCCATCTCAAAATTAATTGCAGAAGCAGTTGCTCAAAATAGACAAGATCGGATAAAAAAGATCTTAGCTGTTTCAATGTCAATAACTGGCATATTAAGTATTATTTTTACAACAGCAATGATCTTTTTATCCCCTTTCATTGCTAAAAACTTATTAACGGACGCAAGGACTATGTACCCATTAATTGCCATCGCTCCAGTTGTTCCAATTATCGCAATCTCATCAGTTTTACGAGGATATTTTCAAGGCGTACAGAATATGCGACCTTCTTCCTTTTCCCAAGTTATTGAACAAGTTGTTCGTATAGTACTAGTTGCAGTTTGTACTAAAACTTTTTTACCATATGGAGTTGAATTTGCCGCTAGTGGCGCCATTATCTCTTCTGTATTAGGAGAATTAGCTTCTTTAATTTTTATGCTTTATGTTTTTAAGAAAGAAAAAAATGCAAAGTTCATTTCAGGATTTAAGAACAATATTAAAGATGGAAGAAAAACGCTTAGCGACCTATTAAGTATTGCATTACCAACAACTGGAAGTCGTTTAATTGGTTCAATATCAATGTTTTTAGAACCAATCGTTGTCTCACAAAGTTTAGCGATTGCAGGGGTAACCGCAGCTGTTGCAACTAAACAATATGGATTACTTGCAGGTTACGCTTTACCTCTATTACTTTTACCAGCGTTTATTACTTATGCACTATCTACTTCACTTGTGCCAGCGATTAGCGAAGCAATGGCCAAAAAAGATCGTGTAACTGTTGAAAGAAGATTGCAGCAAGCACTACGCTACTCAATGATTGCTGGTGGTTGGTCAGTTGTTATTTTATATGTATTTGCTTCCCCGATTTTAACACTAATGTACAAAAGTGACCAAGCTACGAATTTTATATTACTTTTAGCACCTTGCTTTATTTTTTACTATTTCCAGGGACCACTACAAGCTGTATTGCAGGCACTTAATCTTGCAAATTCAGCTATGATTAATAGCTTTGTCGGTTCAGTCGTTAAAATCGCTAGTATTTTATTACTAGCTACAAATCCAAAGTTCGGTATAAACGGTGTTGCCTTAGCTATGAATATTAGTATTGTAACGATAACAGTTCTTCACTATTTCACTGTATTAAAGGCGATCAACTTTTCAATTTTTGTTAAAGATTACGTTTATTGTCTAATCATTTTAGGAATTTGTATTTATGTCGGAAAATTCATCAAAGAATATGTAGTTTTTTCATCTTCATTATTAGTACAAACCTTAGCTAGTATTTCTGTTGTTACATTAATGTATATCTTATTAATTCTATTATTTAACCTAGTTAAGAAAGATGAGATCATCCGAATCCCATTCTTTAAAAAGCTAATTACAAGATAATTGACAATAGAATAGACCAAAACAAAACCACAAAGTAATTAATGTACTCTTTGTGGTTTCACTCTGTTGAAAAACACTTTTGTAAACTAGTTATCAAATTTTCGTAAAGGAGTTGATTGAGGTTGATTTCCACTACAGGATGCTCGCTTTCCA
>NZ_NUUX01000020.1 GCF_002564465.1 Bacillus sp. AFS088145
AACTATCCTGAAAATATAAATTAATAATTACACTTTTTTGGCAATACGAAACTAGACCCTGTCCATTTCATTTTTAAAAACGGGTCTTTTTTTTAATAAATTTATTTAGATCAAATTAAGCTATTGCTTCAATTGAAACTTTACATCCAAGAGTCTCTAATCGTTTAATAGATTGCTTGATAACAATTTCTTTCTTCCGTTTATCAAAGTAATCTGCGCCCAATTCAATATAGGGGACTCTTCTGTTTAAAATGTGATAAGCAATAGTTAATATAGTGTGTCCAACCGCGACTGCTGCTCGCTTTTTTCCAATTCGTACAGCTAAACGCTGGTACTGAGCAGAAAGATAGGTGTTTTTAGTCTTTGCTGCTGAATGAGCTGCTTCGACAAGTGCTGAGCGTAATTTTTTATTACCTTTTCTTGTTTTTCCAGACTTTTTTTTTCCAGCACTTTCATTGTTTCCAGGGACCATCCCAGCCCACGAACATATATGCGGAGCTGAAGGGAATTGATTTGCAATTTCCATACCGATTCCGATTTCAGCCAAAAGTTGTTCCGCATGACCTCTACCTATTCCAGGAATCGTATCAAGTAATTCAATATCTTCTTCATAAGGCTGCATACGTTGTTGGACTTCTACACTTAAGAGTTCAATCTGTTGGTCAATAAATTCAATGTGTGAGAGTTGGGTTTTTAACATCATTTTTTGATGCGGTCCGACGGAACCTACTAATGCACGTTCCAATTGATCCTTTTTCTTCTTCAAACTTCTTTTAGCTAAACTGGATAAAATTTCAGGATCATTTACACCGTTAATAATTGCTCCAATCATCGCACGACCTGAGACACCCATTATGTCAGATGCAACCGAGGACAGTTTAATATTTGCACCTTCAAGAACTTTTTGAATTCTACTAATCTCCCTAGCTCTTTCCTCAACGAGACTGCGACGGTAACGAACTAACTCACGTAGTTCTCTTTGTTCCCGATTAGGGACATAACTGTGTTGAAGAAGACCATGACGAAGTAACTTCGCAATCCATTCTGCATCTTTTACGTCGGTTTTTCGTCCTGGTACAGCCTTGATATGAGCTGCGTTTACAACCATCGGTTGTATTTCTTCAAGTTCAAGTAGATTGTAAATTGGCTTCCAATACACACCTGTACTTTCCATGGCAACTTGAGTACAACGTTTAGTTTTAATCCAATCCACCATTTGAAATAGGTCATGTGTCATTGTACCGAAGGTTTTTATTTCTTTACCTTTTGGTGTAATTGCACAAGCAGTAATGCTCTTTTTGTGAACATCAAGTCCACAGCAGTGATTATTAACAACGTCCATTCATATTATCCTTCCTAGGCTGAATAAAAATTAAGGCTGGTGCAACAACCATATTAGATTAATCTATCCTGCGTGCTTCTCCATTGAGAGCAACAATTTGTGGTGCACCTGGTCGTAGTGAATCAGTCTACCATGCGGGCTTAAAGCACCATAGTTGATCGACCTTCCTTCGCCAGCCGTATTAACAGGATTGACAGGGTGGTCGGGAGATAGACTAGTATACAAAACATTTTCATTCATTTGATGGTGCCGCAGATGCGGCATGGATGTCTACCATG
>NZ_NUUX01000021.1 GCF_002564465.1 Bacillus sp. AFS088145
ACCGGTGGCGCAACAACTGGAGAAACAACTGGCGGCGCAACAACTGGAGAAACAACGGGCGACGCAACAACTGGAGAAACAATCGGTAGTGCAACAACTGGAGGAACAACCGGCGGTGCAACAACTGGAGAAGCAACTGACGCAACAACTACAATAACAATACCAGCAAACGTTAAGTTAAAAGTAGATAAAGAAGAGAATGACCTTTACTATGTTACTTATAATGGGAATGCTGGGACTATATTGAAAAGTGCGGTCCGAAATGCAACTCCATGGGAAATCTACCCAACGGCGAAAGTCTTTAAAGTAACAAACGATACACCTCTATTATTAAATGAAAATGGTAAATTAGTGAATAGGGGAACAGTTAAAGCAAATACGATTTTTAGTAAAACAGGTGAGAAGGATCATTATTTAATGATCCAATATTCTAATCAAACTGCTTATATTGATAAAAATAAAACAACTCCTTTACCAAATGGGACCTTGCCTGTAATCAGTATTGTGACGCAGCCTGTTAAAATTACGGCGGGGGTTGCAGTACGAAATACTAAAATTGTTTTACCGCGTGATCCGAAACCAACAATGGTTAACATACCTGCTAAACAAAAAATAGTAATTGATTCAGCTTATTCCTCTTATTATGTTGTTAAAGTTGGAGGACTTAAAGGGCTAATCCCTAAAGCGGATATTTCGTTAAAAACATATAACTATGTTGACCCAAATGGTGATTACTCATATGACGAATTGACAGCGGATTTACAGGAACTGAGTGCTTGGTATCCTGGATTTACTAAAGTTGAAACAATTGGTAAATCGGTAGATGGTAGAAATTTATATGCGATTAAGCTAGGGACTGGAAAATCTGAAATTAGTATAAATGGTTCGCATCATGCTCGTGAGCATATGACAACGAATGTCATAATGGAAATGCTTGATCAATACGCTAGTGCGTATGAAAAAAATACAAAAATATCTGGTTTTGATGTAAGAAAAACATTATCTCAAACGTCTATTTATTTTGTACCAATGGTTAATCCTGATGGTGTAATGCTTGTACAAAAAGGTGCGAGCAGTGCAAAGAATCCAAATCAGGTCATTAAATTAAATAATGGTAGCAAGAATTTTAAAGCTTGGAAGGCAAATGTACGTGGCGTAGATTTAAATCGTCAATATCCAGCTGGGTGGAATACAATTTCTGGTAACAAGTCAAAGCCTGGCCCCGATAACTATAAAGGTACGAAGGCTCTAAGTGAACCAGAAGCTAAAGCTTTATATGATTTCACTAATAAACATTCATTCAAAAATACAGTCGCATACCACTCATCAGGAAATATTATTTTCTGGCATTATAATCAATCAGGAACTCAAATGGCTAGAGATAAGGCAATTGCTACAAAATTATCAAAACAAACAGGCTATAGTTTGGTCGCTCCTGCAAAAGGTGGAGGCGGTGGATATAAAGACTGGTATATCGCTGCAAAAAAACGACCTGGTTTTACTATTGAAATTTCTCCTTATGTAGGGAACAAACCAGTTCCAAATAGTTACTTTAATAGTATTATGAAGAAGAACTTACCAGTTGGTTTAATACTTGCTAACGAAAAGTAAATAATAAGGGCATTTTTTATATTAAAATTATTAAATTTAATTATTCTTCGTGCACAATTTGTTTTTCGTTTCATTTTATGTTACTATAGGTACATACTTAATAAGAAATTGGTTAATTCAATTCATGTGTTAAAAGGGACGAATTTTCATCCTGTTCTAATGTGTGTATTTTTTCTTAACAATACTCATTAAGTGTAAAAAAACAGGTATATATGGAGGTTCGTACAATGAACACAGGTACAGTTAAATGGTTTAATGCAGAAAAAGGTTTCGGATTCATCGCTGTTGAAGGTGGAGACGATGTATTCGTACATTTCTCAGCTATCCAAGGCGACGGTTTCAAATCTCTTGAAGAAGGCCAAAAAGTAAGCTTTGAGATCACTCAAGGTAACCGTGGCGCTCAAGCTGAAAACGTAGTTAAATTATAATTTCACTTCTGAGTGAATAAAAGGCTGCTAGCATTTTTGTTAGCAGTCTTTTTTTATTTTTGTGGAGAAGTGTTAATGGCGTCGCCTGGAAATAAAATGTCCACAATCTAAAATAAACTAAAAAAAAAGCAAATCTGAAAAAAAAAATAAAACTATAAATATCTTCCATTTTTTTTTATTATAATTGTATTAATAAATCAACAAATGGTATTAAAACTCGTAAGTGCAATTGTAAATCATACCCAAAAATACAAAAGGTGGACGCGAAACTATATTTATTTTGAACAATTGGTCCTCCTAGATATTCATGAAAGTAACTAATTAGTTCGAAAATCAACAAAAAAAAGAGCCTAAAGTAAGCTCCTTTTCCTAAATAAATCTTTATTTTAATGCAGAATCAATTAATTCGGTTGCTTCAAGCTGCGATATGCCTTTAATTAAGCTAAGTTCACCAACAAACATGCGTTTAGCCATGTCTAGCATTTCTCTTTCACTAGGATTTAAAGGTTTCTCCCTACTTTGAAGTGTTAGATCACGTACCACTTGAGCACCAGCGAGTAATTCGCCAGACTTTAATTTTTTCATGTTTAAATCATATTTTTGTTTCCAAGATAAGGAATCGTCGGGAAGACCATTTGAAAAGTCATCTAATACATTACTTAAATGTTCTTTGTCTTCGACTAAACGAATTTTCGTATTTGACACTTTCCCTTGAGGGACCATCAATTTTAAATTGCTGGATGGTATGTTGATTATGTAGTACTGTTGTGTTACACCTTGTATAACTTTCTCTTCGATGGAATCAATAACTGCAGCTCCCTGCATTGGGTAAATAATTTGATCGCCAATTTTGAACAATGTACCCACCTCCGAAAATTCTTATAACTTAAGTATAACATTAATAAATGAAATATCAAATTTATATGATAACATTTGTAAAATAAAACTGTCAATAATTTTATGTATATTTTTTTACTTTTTTGGGGAAAGGATGAACATGTCATATGGTCGTGGACATAATATGAAGAAAGAGACTGTCGAAAGGAGGTTAGGTTACTAATGAATTTTCGTGTAGTTATTTTTATCGTTACAGTACTTACTTTTTTTACAACGACCACCGGATGTAGCCAACAAGAGCAAAGAGAGCTACAGAAACTTCCCGATGGCGTATTTCTAGCAGCATCTGAGCTTTCTTATGAAGCATTTCTAAGTAAAGAAATAGGCAAAAGCTTAAGAGAACATAAAGGGATTGCTGATCCATTACTTACTCAAGTTCATAAGAATCTTAGCGATTATAGTCTTGTTTCCATTACATCTGGTAATATTGGTTTTTCTGCAATAGCACTAAAAAACAAAAAAAATAATAGTTTACTATTTGCTTTTAGTGGATTAAAGAAAATTAATATACAAGATATTTACCAAAGATTAGTTGAATTTGAAACTCCTGAGAATGGTTCACCAATTGTCGTAGATCAACAAGCTCAGCAAGCATATGACTGGGTTACATCAATATTAAATAAAAAAGAGAACAATCATTCAAGTGTATATGTTACTGGTCATTCCTTTGGAGGTTATTTGGCTCAATTTGTAGGTTATCAGCTTAAGAATGATAAAAAATTGAAAAATCATCTATTTGTACAGGGCGTTACATTTAACTCATTAGGTGTACTATTAGATGATGGTTCGAAAAAACTTCATGCAAAGTCACAAAAAGTCCAAAAAACGTTTAAACCGCTATTTACAAATTACATTGTAAAGGGTGACCCATTGGACTACGCCAATAAAACCTTCTTTAAACAAATAACTGGGTACTCACTCCAGCATCTCGGTAATGTCAAATATATTACAGTTGATGAGAATTATAAAACGTCTTTAGCTGCTTTAGAAAAAACAACAGATTTATGGACAAAAGCAAGATTATTGAAACCTTTGTACCCATATCATGATTTAGTTGAATTTGAGGGTGCGTTTTGGAAATAATACGGAGAAGTTTAAAAGCTACTATCAACAGATAGTAGCTTTTATTAAATTATTTATTTATATTGTATGTCATCTCTTAGTGATTCTACCTTTGTTAGGGCTTGATCAATGTCTGCCTCGCTCACCCCGAAGTGAGCTAGTGCATCATGGAGATGGGTGGCAATTGCATTAAAATGTTCAGGTTGAATATTCATTCCTTCATGAGCTTTTGACATGGATTTACCAGTATATTTGTTAGGGCCACCTAAAGCGAAACTAATAAACTTCGTTTGATGACGACGTTGCTTGTCCATATCTGTTTGATCAAAGAAATGATTAACTGTTTCATCTTTTAGGACTAATTCATCGTAAAAATAATCAACTACTTTTCCAACTGTTTCTTCTCCACCATATTTTTCATAAAGAGTTTGTTCCATTTAGTAGCTTCCTTTCAAAATAAGATATAAGTAGAATCCCCAAAATTAAATGGAAATATTATCTATATAACTGATTATTTAACGATTAGGTCATGATTTGAAACTACATTTGTTAAACAATTATGTTTCTTATAATTAAACTTTTATATGTAAGCCTAATCAATCCATGTAAACAAATTGATTAGACCATTATCGATTCAACCACCTATGCATAACTGGATCTTACTTTGTAGAAAGTTTTAAACTGTGTAAGAAGTAATATGTGTAATCGTTAGAATGAATATTTTTGTCTATTTATATAAAATAAATTAATGGTAGTTGAATTTAATAAATAATTAATGCTCCTATTGAGACTTAGTTCATACTCTTTCAACTATTTCTTTTAAGTGACTGTATTGTTTTTATTAATATCTTTAGATGTTAATGCAAGAGTATTATTGATTAATGTGTTGTCTTCAATATCATAAGGAGGCGCACCGATGCCACCGTTAGTTGTGTCAATTCCAACCCTTTTAATTTTGGATGTTATTTTGTTTCCTTTAATTACTGCTCCTTTAATTTGAGTAGGAGAATCTTTCCATGCGTCACGACCAATTTGAATTATTGGATGATCCGCAGAAGTTGTTACACTATCATTTATTGTATTGTTAAGAAAGGCAAAACTTGTTGCATTATTTACTAAAATAATATTACCAGATACAGATTTATCAAAGTCGAATGTTGAACTTGATATAGTAACATTTGGATATCCATTGTCGTTATCAAGTATAACAGTACTATTTTTAAACTGTCCCTGGTTAATAGTTACTTTTCCAGGATAGAAATTTATCTTTCCATTTGTAACCATTAGATTGTTATAGTTTCCAGAAGCTAATCGAGATTCAGTAGTATTATTAAATGTAACATTCGAGTATACATTCGAAGCGAGTCCATTGCCACTTAGACCGTTGTTTCCTTCTAGATAAATAGTACTCAATGTTATTGGCTTGTCTCCCCATATAGCAAAACCATGTAATTCTGAATCTTGTCCAGAAGATGTAAGAGAAATATTGAATGCGTTTATGCCATTTTCAACAGTCTGAGTAAAGCTGACATCTGAATCAACACCAACGAGACCATCTACAATTATATTTTCTCCACCGTCAAAAACTGCTCCACTTTTTGTTAGTTTGTTATTTATAAAAGTAATATTAGAAGAGCCGTCAGAACTTACAAATGATGAATTGTCAAAGGTGTTATTGGAAGCAGAAACGCCACCCCAGCTAGTTGAAGCAAAAGCAGCATCAGGACCAAAGTGGTTATTATTTGCTATCGCATGGCCACCATAAGAGAGTACCATATGAATTTTATTATTTAAAAATTCATTTCCGCTTATCTCCGTATTTATACCCGGGTAAAATCCAGGCTCTAAATCAACTCCACTTCCAGGAGCGACTCCACTTATATCGTGAATTTTATTATTTAATATTTTGACGCCATCTGTACCTACTAAACTTATACCTTGTCTACGGTTATTGCCTATATTGCAATTTTGTATCAGTAAATTTTCTGTAACTGCAACAGACATCATTTGAACACCAACATTTGCTGTACTAGTAGCATTAAAAACAGCACGCCATTTAACTGCTTCATCTGGAATCTTAGAATATCCAAATGATGAATTGAAATCTTGATCTTTATCAGTTTTAACTAAACTTCCATCTGAGCGGTAATAATATAAATCGTATTTTCCAGTTACTCCATCAGGATTCCACATCATAATATTTCTAAAATGAGGATTTTGATACGCTGGGTCACTTAGGGTATAAGGTTTAGTGCGAATTTTACCTGATTGGCTAATAGGGTTTCCAATTGCATCTAATCCACCTAATTCTAGGTTGGCTGAATCAATCCACTCGCCTGTGACTGTTGTACCACCAGCTTGAACACCATCACCGGTAAAATCTGTAAAATTAATACCATCAATAATGACATTACTTGCTCCCTCTGTTATGATTCCAAATCCCCACTCATGTGTACCCGAAGTGTAAGGACCAACATAAGTGTAATCGTGAGTATATCGGTCACCTTTCAGGGTACCACCTTTTATAGTCACATTTACAATGTCTTTACTTAGCGAAATAATAGCGTATTGTTCCCATTTATTTGTTTCCTTTTGAAGTACCGTATCACTATCCATTAAAAATGTCATATTACTTACCATATTAATTTGAGCATTATTATCTCTATCTTCTACGCCCTTAGCTATTAAGTACGTACCACCTAATACATGAAAGGTAGTGTACCCGTTGCTAGTTGCCCACTGTAATGCCTGGTTAAATCCATTCGTTGTTTCAATTGGATGAGAATTATCATTATAAATTCCCCATTTAGTTCTTTCTTGTGAAGTCAATTCATATACTCCTCCCGGAGGTGAAACAACCGTAGTATCTTTTGTGACAACTGAGGAACTCGTAGATTGATTGCCATATTGATCATTCGAGACAGCAGTGATTGTAATACTTCCGTTATTTAATGAACTCATATTAAATACCACTGAAAAATTTCCGCTTGTATCAGATGTAGTTACTTTAGATAGTGGACTATGAATACCATCACTCACAGTTACTGTTACTTTTTGGTTTGCTTCCACTTTTCCAGTTAAAGGATAAGCACTTTGATTTTGTAATGTAATATTCGAGACATTTAAAAGAATCGCTGGTCCAATGGTGTCTTTTAAAACAGTCTTATTAACCTTTCCACTTGTATTACCTTTTGCGTCCTTTTGATAAGCTTCCAAGTTTAACTGGCCGTCTTTTAGAGTAATGAGATTTAATTTTGTAGAAAAGGTACCGCTTGAATTTGCTTTAACGGTAGTAGAAATCGTATTTTTATTAGGATCTTTGAACGTTAAAAAAATAGTAGCATTTGCAATCCCGCTACCACTTACGGTATAGGAGCTTGCGTTTATACTTGTTACAACAGGTAAACTATTAATCTTTGGACTACTAATTGCCAAATATTATGACACTCCTTATAATTTAGTATATTTATAGGAGTAGTATATTTATTTCAGTCCAAACTGCTTGTACTAATTAAGATAAAGCATAAAAGATGGTGAAACTAACTAGTAAATAAATGGGAAATTATTAAAAAATCCTAATTCTTCCTAGTAATTAAGTATGGTAATTGTTCGTTTAAAAGAACATCTTTGTTCTTATGATTAGTACTGAACATAATTTATTAACAATAAATTTACTAGGAATTTATAATTAATTTACTAGAATCTACTATTATTAAAGCATAGTAAAATAGGTATAAATTGGAGCGAAAATGTTATTGACTAGTTCATTATAAAGAATTAAAATTAAGTTCATAATTACCTTAATTTTCAGATTTTAATCAGTCATAAGAGTAATTATTATGCATAATTATATGTTTACATACTATTTTGATAGCTTTT
This sequence comes from Bacillus sp. AFS088145, assembly GCF_002564465.1. Classification (GTDB taxonomy): domain Bacteria; phylum Bacillota; class Bacilli; order Bacillales; family Bacillaceae_G; genus Gottfriedia. The sequence continues at coordinate 7,878 of NZ_NUUX01000021.1, forward strand.
TAAAATGTTGTTCGTTATATAGAATCTTTAGTCATGTTTTATATCCAGTAAAAAATACTAAAAAATGAAGGTGAATGGATGAATAGTGTAAGACCTAAGGAGATTGATATAAAGGAATATTTTGATGTAATTAAAAGTCGATTTTGGATTATTATTGTTTTCTCTATAATAACTACATCAATGGGTTACCTTTATCAAAAATTTTATAATAATTATGTTCCTGTGTATGAATCATCTACGAGGATAATGCTTAATACAAAGGATGACTTGAGTACATTAGCGGTTATGATTGATGATACGTCTGTTTTGGTTAAGGTCATTAATAACTTACACCTTAGTATTTCTAAAGACACTTTGGCACAAAAATTAAGCGTGCAAAGAATAGGTGATTCAACTATTTTTAGTATTACAGTACAAGATACAAATCCGATTATTGCTAAAAATATTGCGAATGAAACAGCGAAATCATATAAAGATGAAGTCAGTAATTTATTAAATTTTAAAAACGTTCAATTATTAACCCCAGCAGAGGCAGCTTCAATGCCGATTAATCAGCAAAGCAATAAAGTTATTATTTTTGCATTTGTGATGGGAATAGTAATTAGTGTTGCATTAATATTTTTACTAGACTCTTTGGATCAAACAATTAAAAGACGAAGCGAAGTTGAAGAAATCTTAGGGGTACCTGTAATTGGCATTGTTCCAAATATGAATAAGAAAAAGTTATTAACTGAGAAAAAGAAATATAAATTATTAAAAAATGAAGGTGAGAATGTTGATATTTAATAAAAGAAAACAAACCACAGCCTTTAAAAAAAGAAATCTAGTAACGTTTACAAATCCAAATTCAATTATATCTGACCAATTTCGAACAATACGTACAAATTTACATTTTTTAACTGAGGAAACAAAGAATAAAATCCTCTTAATAACTTCAACTGGTAAAGGTGAAGGAAATTCAACAATTAGCGCTAATTTAGCTGTATCAATGGCTCAGCAGAAAGAGAAAGTCTTATTGATAGATGCTAATTTAAGGGAAGCTTCAATACATACAATTTTTAAATTACAGAACAATGTAGGATTAACAGATTTGTTAACAAAACGTATAGAGCTTAAAGATGTAGTAACAAGTACTGACTTTGAAAATTTGGATGTATTAACTAGTGGCACAATTAATTTTAATCCTGTAGAACTTTTGGCGAATTCAGCGGTTAAAGAGTTATTTAAAAAATTGATTATCTCTTATGATATTGTACTAATTGATTCGCCTTCAATATTAGACTATACAGAGACAAGAGTGCTTGCAAATCAATGTGATGGTGTAGTTCTAGTACTTAATCGTGGTAAAACTGAATTAGAGAAGACGAGTGAGGCTAGTAGAGTAATTGAACTATCACATGGAAGATTGATCGGTGCAATTATAAATGAAAAGTAAGTAAAATTTTTAATTTCTTGTTCTTAATTAAGAACGGTGTTTAATAGAATAGTTTAGGTAATGTCTACTTTCCTTTATCAATGTAGGCACTCGATCATGCTGTGGGTTGAAATATACCTTAGACGCAAGTCGTCAAGAGTGTGGTGTGAGGGTGGGTTGAATGCCCGTTTTTTATATAAAGTGTTTATTTATGTGCTTTTTATAGAGAGTATAAAAATAAGCACTTTATTACTAAAGTATGGAGATGTGAATATGAAAAATAAGGATACGCCACCTAAAACACTAAAGAATAAAATTAGATTCATTCAACAATTTGAACGGCTAAGTGAAGCTAATTGGATTCCAAATAATAAAATAAAAGACGATGGAAGAAAAAAGCTTGAATTATGTAACGTAGGATGGTTTATGGGAGGAGCATTCAAGTGACTTATAGGCAAAGATTATCTCTATTTATAATTATTGATTCATGTATTGTACTCACATCCATTTTTATTAGTCGATTTTTGGTAGACGCAACAATTGATATATTTATTAAACCCGTTTTTATTAGTTCACTTTTTCTTTTATTAAGCCATCATATTTTTTCATTAATTTTTAAACTTTATAAAAAGGCATGGGAATATGCAAGTATAGGTGAAATAATTATAATCTTTAACATTGTAACGTCTTCAATACTTACATCTTTAATTATCCAGCAAATGATTATGCAAAAAACGTATTTCAGGTTATTCGCGGTCGCTTGGTTACTTCATATGTTATTAATAGGTGGTTCAAGATTTACTTGGCGGTTATATCGAGATTCATTCGTTAGAAAAAATATTATTAAGAAGAGAACTTTAATTATTGGTGCTGGCGCAGCAGGCACTATGGTTGCGAGACAACTTTTAAAAAGTAACGATAATTATAGTCATCTCCATCCTGTTGCTTTTATAGATGATAACGTAAAAAAACATCATTTAGATATACTGGGTATTCCCGTCTTAGGAGGGGTTGAAAAAATAGAAAGTGTTGTAAATAAGTATTCAATTGAAAATATTATTATTGCAATTCCTTCTTTACGTAAAAAGGAGTTAAATATAATCTTTCAAGAATGCTCTAAAACAAACGCTAGTACTAAAATATTACCTATGTTAGAAGATCTAATTACTGGTAAGGTTTCAGTCAATCAATTCCGTGATGTTCAAGTAGAGGACTTATTAGGAAGGGATCCTGTTGTGATGGATATGGGCAGCATTTCTGAATCGATTACAAATAATGTTGTATTAGTTACAGGTGCGGGAGGATCAATCGGTTCAGAAATATCGCGACAAATTTCTAACTTTAATCCGAAACAATTAATTTTACTTGGTCATGGTGAAAATAGTATTTATTCAATTGAAATGGAATTAAAGAATAGTTTTAAGGATTCTAGTATTGAATTTATTACAGAGATTGCTGATTTACAAGACGAAAAGAAAATGATGTCAATTATGGAACAATATAGTCCGGATGTTGTCTACCATGCAGCAGCACACAAGCACGTACCTTTAATGGAGCGAAATCCGGAGGCAGCAATTAAAAATAATGTAATTGGTACGATGAATATTGCTAAAGCAGCTAGCTGGCATTGTGTAAAAACATTTGTCATGATTTCAACTGATAAAGCTGTCAATCCAACAAGTGTAATGGGCTCAACTAAAAAACTTGCAGAAATGATTATTCAAGATATGGATAAAAATAGTGATACAAAATTTGTAGCTGTTCGATTTGGAAATGTGTTAGGTAGTAGAGGAAGTGTTATTCCACTATTTAAAAAGCAAATCGAAAATGGAGGCCCTGTCACTGTTACTCATCCAGATATGGTGCGTTATTTCATGACGATTCCCGAGGCATCGAGGCTAGTGATACAAGCAGGGGCATTAGCAAAAGGTGGCGAAATCTTCGTATTAGATATGGGTGAGCCGGTAAAAATAGTAGATCTAGCTAGAAATTTAATTTTATTATCAGGTAATTCACTTGATGATATAGAGATTGAATTCTCAGGAATGAGACCGGGAGAGAAGCTATTTGAGGAATTGTTAAAAGATGAAGAAATTCATGAGGAACAAATTTATCCGAAGATTTATATTGGAAAAACGACAGATTTGCGCATAAATGAAATACATGAAATTATTGATAACTTTTCAGATTTAGAGAAGGATGATCTTAGAGAAAGATTATTGAATTTGGCTAATAATAGAGTTATTTCTCAAACGAACGCTACGATGCCAATTTTAAATTAAGGGAGAAAAAAATGAAAATTAAAAAAGCCATAATACCTGCTGCTGGATTAGGAACTAGATTTCTTCCAGCAACAAAAGCAATGCCAAAAGAGATGTTGCCAATTGTAGATAAACCTACTATTCAGTATATAGTTGAAGAAGCTATTGAATCAGGAATAGAGGATATTATTATTGTAACCGGAAAAGGAAAAAGAGCGATTGAAGATCATTTTGATAATTCATTTGAATTGGAACAAAACCTATTAGAAAAAGGTAAATTTGAATTATTATCAGAGGTTCAGAAATCATCAAAGATGGTAGATATTCATTATATTCGTCAAAAAGAACCAAGTGGTTTAGGTCATGCAATTTGGTGTGCACGCAAATTTATTGGTGATGAACCATTTGCAGTGTTATTGGGCGACGATATTGTTAAAGCCGATACACCGTGTTTAAAGCAGATGATTGGGCAATTTAATCAATATAATGCTTCTATATTAGGTGTACAAACTGTAAATGAAGCTGAGGTTTCTAGATACGGAATTGTTGACGGAAGTTTAATAGATAATCATTTTTATAATGTCCATAGTTTGGTAGAAAAACCAAAGCAAGAAGAAGCTCCTTCAAATTTAGCGATTTTAGGCCGCTATATACTAACGCCGAGAATATTTGATATTTTAAGTAATCAGAAGCCAGGGGCTGGAAATGAAATTCAACTGACTGATGCAATTGCTGAACTTAATAAACAAGAAGCAGTTTATGCTTATGAATTTGAAGGAACAAGATACGATGTAGGCGAGAAATTAGGCTTTATTAAAACTACTCTTGAGTTTGCTCTTAAAAGAGAGGACTTGAGAAAAAATGTTCTAGATTATTTAACGGAACTAATGAAAAAAGAATTAATTAGCGGGTCAAATGATTAGAAAATAATGTTGATAGGTGAAAAAAATGAAAAAAAAGGTGCTTTTTTGTGCAACTGTGGATTATCATTTTACGGCATTTCATATGCCATATATAAAGTGGTTCAAGGATAATGGCTGGGAAGTACATATAGCTGCAAATGGTGAAAATAATATTCATTATGTGGACAAAAAGTTTAATCTACCTATCCAAAGATCGCCTTTTAATTTTAAAAATATAAAGGCACTAAAAGACCTTAAAAATATAATAGATGAAAATAATTATGAGATCATACATTGCCATACACCTATGGGGGGGATACTTGCTCGCCTTGCGGCTCGTAAGTCCAGGGTTAAAGGAACAACAAAATTAATCTACACAGCACATGGATTCCATTTTTGTAAAGGTGCCCCTATATTAAACTGGCTATTATATTATCCAATTGAAAAAATCATAGCTCCCTTATCAGATTGTTTAATAACGATTAATAAAGAAGATTATGAGTTATCAAATAGAAGTTTTAATGTTAAAAGAATCGTACATATTCATGGGGTTGGAATAGATACAGAGGATTTTAAGCCAATTGATGAATTAAATAAAAAAGTAATAAGAGAGTCATATGGATATCAACCAGATGACTTTTTGCTTTTTTATGCAGCAGAATTTAATAAAAACAAAAATCAACAATTTCTACTTAATTCATTGGCCTTAATAAAAGATGAATTGCCGAATGTAAAACTTCTACTTGCAGGTGAAGGTGCTTTACTTAATGAATCTAAACAGTTAGCAAATCAACTTGGAATTTCACATATGGTAGATTTTTTAGGTTTTAGAAAAGATATTAAAGAAATTCTACCTATGTGTGATGTTGCAGTTGGATCCAGTCTGCGTGAAGGATTGCCAGTCAATATAATGGAAGCAATGTCTTGTGGCTTACCGATTATAGCAGTAGATAACCGGGGGCATAGAGAGCTTGTAACTAATAATAAAAATGGATGGCTTGTTGAGAGTAATGACTCCATTGGTTTTTCAAGCACAATAAAGGACCTTGTTGAAAGTGAGGGTCTCAAAGAGAGGCTTGGGTCTAATAGTAGAAAGATCATTATGAGAAAATATAGCATTGATAAAGTAATATTGGAAAAAAGTGAGGTATATAAGAGCTATATGAACGAAATGGAGGATACAATGTGGGCGACCCTTTAAGAATCTTACATACCGTTGTTAATATGAACAGAGGTGGCGCGGAAACATTAATAATGAATTTATATCGTAATATTGATCGAACGAAAATACAGTTCGATTTTTTAACGTGTAAAGAAGGGGCATATGACTCTGAAATAATTGCAATGGGTGGAAAGATTCATAGAATTCCATATATAACGGACGTTGGTCATTTAGGTTATATAAGAAAACTAGATAAGTTTTTTAGGCTAAATCCTAATTATAAAATCGTCCATTCTCATATGGATAAAATGAGTGGCTTAGTTTTAAGAGCAGCAAAAAAAGCAAATATTCCCACAAGAATTGCCCATAGCCATAATACAAAAAGTGAAGGTGGATTGGCTTCACAAGTATATAAATGGTATGCCGGTAAATACATTGAACCCAATGCTACTCATTTATTTGCTTGCTCGGAGTCTGCAAGTAGGTGGCTATTTACTAAACGTTCTAGTGAATCTCTAATCCTAAAAAATGGAATTGAAAGTGAGAGGTTTCAATTTTCATTAAATTTAAGAAAACAAATTAGGGATCAGTTAAATATCTCAGACAAAGCATTCGTACTTGGCCATGTTGGAAGATTTAATCAACAAAAAAATCATCTATTTTTACTAGAAATTTTTGCTTCACTATTAAAAAAAATGCCGAATGCAGTTCTAATCTTAGTTGGAGGAGGTTCCCTTCAAGCTAAAATAGAATCGAAAATAAAAGAACTTCAAATAGAGAAAAATGTAAGGTTACTTGGAATTAGAGATGATATTCATAAACTTTTACAAGCAATGGATGTATTTGTTTTCCCATCTTTGCATGAAGGTTTACCCGTAACGTTAATAGAAGCACAAGGTGCAGGTTTATCTTGTGTTATTTCAGATGCGATTACAACAGAAGTGGATATGGAGATGGGACTAATCCAATACTGTTCTTTAAATGACAGTGAAAAATGGGTTGAGAAAATCTTGAAGGAAGCAAAAAGAAATATTAATAGAGGAAATGCGGAAAGTGCATTGAGCCAAAAAGGATATGATATTCGCAAAACAGCTGAGAATACCCAAAAGACATATATCTCGTTAGGGAGGTAGGATATGAAGAAGTTAACTGTATTTACTCCAACATTCAATCGAGCATACTGCCTTCACAAATGTTACGAGAGTTTAAAGAATCAAACATGCAATGAATTTATCTGGTTAATTATTGACGATGGTTCAACTGACAATACTAAAGAATTAGTTGAAGGTTGGATTGAAGAAAACACAATCGAAATTATGTACTATTGGCAGAAAAATCAAGGAATGCATGGTGCCCATAATACCGCTTACCAGAAAATTGTCACAGAACTTAATCTCTGTATTGATTCAGATGATTATATGCCTTTAGATGCGGTCGAAAAAATTATTGAGTACTGGAATCAATTTGGTAACGATAATGTGAGTGGAATTATAGGGCTAGATGCATATTCAGATGGGAAAATTATTGGTACAAAGTTGCCGGTTAATAGAAAACAGTCTAGATTATTTGATTTATATAATAAATATGGAGTAACTGGAGATAAAAAGCTTGTTTATCGGACAGAGTTAACAAAAGAATTTCCATATCCACTATTTAAAAATGAACGCTATGTTGGTCTAGCATACAAATATCACATGCTTGATAAACAATACGAAATGCTATTAATGAATGAAATTTTATGCTATGTAGAGTACCTTGCGGATGGATCATCGTTAAATATGTTCAGTCAATATATTAAAAATCCGAATGGGTTTGCTTTCTATCGTAAAGAAATGATGAAATTGCCCTTTGCAAGTCAATTGTTTAAATTCAGACAAGCCATTCATTATGTTTCTAGTAGCATTATGAGTAGAAACTGGAGTTTTTTAGACGAGACGCCTAAAAAAGGTTTAACAATCTTAGCGATTCCATTTGGGATAACTTTATATATTTATATTACGACAAAAACAAAAGCCGCTTAAAAGTGGTTTTGTTTTTTGGAAGGATATTGGTATGACTATATTTTGGTTCAATTTAGCAATTGTATTTGTTTTTTCTTTCATGGCACGAATAGCCTCAAGGGCCAGCATATCTAGCACCGCAACTTTATCATCAGTCTATATAAAACCTAATAAAACATTGGCATTTGTTGTATTAATAACGCTAGTTTGCGTATCGGGACTTAGATCAAATATCGGTGACACATATGCATATGTGGATATCTATAAAAGACATGACTTTACATGGAACTATATTTTAGAGTCTAAGGATATTGGATTTGGCGTTCTGCAAATGATTTTAAAATATTTTTCTTCAAATCCTCAAATAATGTTAATTACAACGGCAATTATCACAAATGTATTAGTTATTTTTACTTTATATAATTATTCAAGAATTTTTGAATTGAGCGTTTATGTGTATATCACTGGTGGCTTGTTTCTTGTCTCCATGAATGGAATCAGACAAGTACTTGCTGCATCCATTGCTTTTGCAGGTATACGACTATTGCTGGAAGGTAGTTTTAAACGCTATCTACTCGTTATTTTATTAGCTTCTTTATTCCATCAAACTGCACTTATTTTAATTCCAATTTATTTTCTTGTGCGCTTTAAAGCATGGTCAAAAGTAACAATTGCTCTATTATTATTTTCAATTGTATTCATAATTGGATTTAATCAACTTTCAACTTATTTGTTTAACGCTATTCAAGATACCCAGTATGCAGTCTATAAAAACTTTCAAGAAGGTGGAGCTAGTGTTATAAGAGTTGCAGTAACAGGGATTCCACTATTAATTGCTTTTATGGGAAGAGAGAAGTTAAGAGAAATTAATCCAAAGAGTGATATTGTAGTCAATATGGCTTTACTTGGATTTGTTTTTATGCTTATTTCAACGCAAAATTGGATATTTGCAAGAATTTCAATTTATTTTAGTTTTTATCAGTTAATTTTAATTTCATGGATTGTGAAATTATTTAGAGTAAGAGATCAAAAGTTAATCTATTATGGCATATTAATTTGCTACTTTTTTTATTATTACTATGAAAATGTAATTAGTCTGCAAATACAATATTTCAGCGATTATATTAATTTAAACTGGTAAAATTGATCGTTTTTTAGTCTTTTATAGGAGGGAAAATAAATGGCAATTCTTGTAACTGGAGGAGCAGGATATATAGGGAGTCACACTTGCGTAGAGTTGTTACAAAGTGGCAATGAAATTATTGTTCTAGATAATTTTTCAAATAGTAAGCCAGAAGCATTGAAAAGAGTGTCAGAGATAACGTGTAAGTCATTTAAAACATATAATATTGACTTACTTAATAGAGATGAGTTAGAAATTATATTTTCTCAGAATAAAATAACAGCTGTCATTCATTTTGCTGGGCTTAAAGCTGTAGGTGAATCAGTCCAAACTCCTATTGAATACTATTATAACAATATTACAGGAACGATTAACCTTTGCGAAATGATGAGAAAATATGAAGTGAAAAAGCTTGTTTTTAGTTCTTCTGCCACAGTCTATGGTTCAACAAATGAATCACCGATACCAGAAAGTAGTATATTAGGCGCTTCTAATCCATACGGACGAACCAAGCTTATGATTGAGGAATTCCTTAGGGACTTATACGAATCAGACCATACTTGGAGGATAGCATTATTGAGATATTTTAATCCAATCGGTGCACATCATAGTGGTTTAATTGGTGAAGATCCAAATGGCATTCCGAATAACTTAATGCCGTTCATATCACAAGTAGCAGTAGGTAAATTGGAGCAATTAAATATTTTTGGAAACGACTATCCAACAAAAGACGGCACAGGTGTGAGGGATTACATCCATGTGGTAGATTTAGCAATTGGTCATATTAAAGCACTTAAGAAATTAGAAAGCAACACTGGAATTGAAGCATATAACATTGGTACAGGCACTGGCTATAGTGTTCTAGAAATGATTGAAGCTTTTGAAATAGCATCTGGTAAAAAAATTCCTTATAGAATTAAAGAAAGACGTCCTGGTGATGCGGCAGTTTGTTATGCGAATCCAACAAAGGCTTTGCAAAAACTTGGCTTTAAGGCTACTAAGGGAATTCACTTAATGTGTGAAGATACATGGAGATGGCAAAAAAATAATCCGAACGGATATTCTGAAGAAATTGAACAAGTTACAGTGCAATAATGCAGTGTTTTTTTGTTTTGGAGGAAAAAATGGAATCAATTAATTTATCACAACAACAATTAATAGATATTCTAAAACTCTTTTACTATAGAGGAAGCCATTCGAATGAATTAAATACGATTGATTTTATTAATGATATGAAAAAAACAATCTTAATGATTAGTACAAACAATTTAGTAGAAACGAAGTAATTAATTTTTAGGAGTAAACTAAAAATGAAGAGAGTAATAGATTTAGTATTTTCAGTGATAATATTGCTGTTGCTATCGCTACCTCTAATAGTTGTAGCAATTTTTGTTAGATTAAAAATGGGTGCTCCTATATTATTTTCTCAACAGCGCCCTGGTTTAAATGGTAAACCATTTTACTTGTATAAATTCCGGACAATGAGTGATTTGCATGATGCAGGGGGAAACCTTTTATCGGATGAATTACGCTTAACTGCCTTCGGGATGTTTTTAAGAAAGTATAGTATTGATGAGTTTCCACAATTAATAAACGTGGTTAAAGGGGATATGAGTTTAGTTGGACCTAGACCATTTTTAATGGAATATTTATCTTTATATACAGAAGAACAGATGTTAAGACATAATGTAAAACCCGGAATTACAGGTTGGGCCCAAGTAAATGGACGCAATTCACTTACATGGGAGGAAAAATTTAAAATGGACGTATGGTATGTGAAAAATAATAATCTCCTTTTAGACCTAAAAATCCTTATTAAAACAGCCATTAAGGTTATAAAGAAAGAAGGAATTTCACAGGAGGGGCAAGTGACAATGGAAAAATTCACTGGTTCTAATGAAGTGATGTAATATGAAGGTAATTATTTTAGGTAATGGGGGACATAGCAAAGTAATTCAAGACATTATTTATTCAATAAAGGGAATTGAGATTATTGCTATATTAGATGACAAATATAAAGTTGAAAAAATTGAGAATGGAATTATATATGCTCCATTTGTTTCTTTAAAAAAATTTCTAGATCAAGACGCTAAAGTAGTCATTGCAATAGGAGACAACAAGCTTAGAAAAAATATTGTTAATTCAATTGATATAAAAAAAGAACAGTATTTAACAGTTGTTCATCCTTCAGCGGTTGTTAGCACTTCGACTAGAATTGGATACGGAACAGTGGTCATGCCGAATGTAGTTATTAATGCACAAGCGCAAATTGGCGACCATTGTGTAATTAATACTGGGGCAATCATTGAACATGATAATCAAATCGGAGACTATACGCATGTTTCTCCAAATGCTACTTTAACAGGAAATGTTTTAGTTGAAGAAGGTGCACATATCGGAGCATCAGCGACAATTATTCCTGGAATTAAAGTAGGGGGTTGGGCAATTGTAGGGGCGGGTTCAACGGTTATTCACAATATTCCATCGCTTAGTACAGTAGTAGGCTGCCCAGCTAGAATTATTAAAAATTTAAGTTTATAGATTAAATTTTTTCGAAAAGGTGGTAAGTGAATTGACCTTATCAAGAATTTATTTATCTCCCCCGCATATGAGCGGAGAAGAGATGAAGTATATACAGGAAGCATTTAATACGAATTGGATTGCACCACTTGGACCCAATGTCGATGGATTTGAAAAAGATATTATTAATTATGTAGGAGCCAATGAGGCGTTAGTTGTTAGTTCAGGAACAGCTGCAATTCATTTGGCTCTTTCTTTATTAAATGTTACAACAGGCGATAAGGTATTTTGTTCCAGTCTTACCTTTGTGGCTAGTGCTAACCCAATTATTTATCAAGGAGCCGAACCAATATTTATAGACTCGGAGCCCGAAACATGGAATATGTCACCAAAAGCACTTGAAAGAGCATTGTATGATTCTTATTTAGAAGGAACTCTTCCAAAAGCTGTTATTGTTGTTAATCTTTATGGACAAGTTGCAAAAATGGATGAAATTCAAACTTTATGCTCCCAATACAAAATACCCATTATTGAAGACGCGGCTGAATCACTTGGTTCTACTTATAAAGGAAGAGTTAGTGGTACATTTGGTCATTTTAGTATTTTTTCCTTTAATGGAAATAAAATTATCACGACATCTGGTGGCGGAGCACTTGTCTCAAATAATAATGAGTTAATACAAAGAGCAAGATTTTTAGCCACTCAAGCTAGGGATGAAGCGCGACATTACCAACATAGTGTAGTTGGTTACAATTATAGGATGAGTAATATTTTGGCAGGGGTTGGCAGGGCTCAATTGCAAGTATTAGAGGAGCGAATTGAAGCTAGAAGAAGGATTTTCCAACGCTATTTTGAAGAGCTAAAGGATTTACCAGGTCTAACTTTTATGCCAGAGTTAGCAAATACACGCAGTAACCGATGGCTTACAGCATTAACGATTAAAGAAGAAGAATCTAAGCTATCAGTAAATACTCTATTAGGAGCATTAGAAGAGGAAAATATTGAAGCAAGACCAGTGTGGAAGCCATTACATATGCAACCTCTATTCAATGGAGTTCGTTATTATCCTCACGAAGAAAATAACCATGTTGCAGAGAGGATGTTCGAAACTGGAATTTGTTTACCTTCAGGATCGAATCTATCGTTTGACGATCAAAGTAGAGTAATAAGCTGTATCAAAAAAGTATTTTATAAAGTAGCTTGTAGGGAGGGCATTCTATGAAAGAACAGCTGAGGTGCCAAAAATGATAGGAAAAAACATTCAGGAAATTCGTATCAAAAAGGGACTTACTTTATCAGAACTTGCAGAAAAAGCTAATATTTCTAAGTCTTATTTAAGCAATATTGAGCGTGAATTAAATGATAATCCGTCTATTCAAGTTGTAGAAAAGATTTCAAAGGTATTAGGAGTTGATTTTAGAACCTTACTGGGGACTAATACAGAAAATAATAAACTCGATAATGACTATATTGATCTTATAAAGGAATTAGTTGAAATTGGCATTGGAAGAGAAGAATTAAGAGAATATAAAAAGGTATTTGAATTTGTAAAATGGAAGAATTCTAAAAATTATTGATAAGTAATGCTAAAGGGAGTTATGTATGGATAAAACAAAGCCCTTAAAGGTCCTTCATGTTGTTGGTGCAATGAATAGAGCAGGGACCGAAACAATGCTAATGAATATATATCGAAATATAGATCGGAACAAAATTCAATTTGATTTTATTTCTTATAGTCAAAAAGAAGCACACTATGATCAAGAAATAGAAAGATTAGGCGGACGCATTATAAGATTGGTAAAAACATACTCAGTAAAAGAAATTTATGCTGCGATTAAAAAGTACGGTCCGTATGATGTAGTTCATGCACATACTTTATTTAATTGTGGTATAGCCAATTTAGCGGCTCAATTAGTAGGTGTAAAGATTAGAATATCACATGCACATACAACCTTAGATACTAATCAATCTTTAGTTAGAACAATCTATAAAGGAATAATGCGAAAACTCATCAATGTAACTTCAACAAAATTATTGGCATGTAGTAATGGTGCCGGACGATATTTATTTGGAGAGAAAGAATTAGTAAAAACAAGATATTCCTATTATCCGAATGTAATAGATTATACAAAATTTCTAGAACCGCCATTAAAAGAAGTGAAGAAATTCAAAGAGGAAGCGGATTTAGAACATAGTTTTGTAATTGGACATATCGGTAGGTTTATGGATGCAAAAAATCATTTATTCTTAATTGAGATAATGAAGAACATTTTAAAAAAGCAAAAAAACATTACCCTGTTATTAGTTGGAGATGGGGAATTAAGAGCAAGTATTGAAGAAGAAGTTAAAAAGTTTGGAATCGACGAGAATATAAAATTTGTAGGTGTTAGGGAAGACATACCAACACTATTACATAGTATGGATTTATTTGTTTTTCCATCTTTGTACGAGGGATTAGGGCTTGTTCTTTTAGAAGCTCAAGCAAGTGGTATACCTTGTATTGTATCTGAAGCAATACAGCCTGAGGCAGACTTAAAGATCGGACTGGTAAAACAGCTCATGTTAAGCGAAGGCCCAGAACTTTGGGCAAATACAATATTAATGAATTCACGGAATAAAGAAGGAAATATTAACCGAATAATTAATGGATTCGAAACTGAGGGATATTCGGTTACTAAAGGAATATCAAATTTATTGGCTATTTACCAATATTCGACAGGTGAACTAAATGAAGAAGAATATATTAGTGGCATCCTTTGATCTAGAGATTGGAGGAGTTGAGAGAAGCCTAATCAGTATGTTAAATAACTTTGATTTTAAGAGTTACACAGTTGATTTAATGCTTTATAGTCATACAGGTGAATTTATGAAGCTTTTGCCGAATAAGGCAAATCTACTCGCAGAAAGTAAGGCATATAAGACATTTCGAATGCCAGTCCTAGATGTAATCAAAAGTGGGCAAATAAGTCTTGCGCTTTCTAGACTGTTAGCAAAGTATTTGGCAAATAAAAACCACTCTTCCGAAAATGGATATAAACAAATGCAATATATGTGGAAGTACTCAGTCCCTTTACTACCAAAGCAAAGTAAGAAATATGATGTGGCAATTAGCTACTTATGGCCACACTATTTTGTCGCGGAGAAAGTAGATGCTGAGATCAAAATTGCATGGATTCATACAGATTTTTCAACAGTGGAAACAGACATTGCATTGGATGTAAAAATGTGGAGTAAGTTCAATTATATCGTAGCAGTCTCAGATGAATGCAAAAATGCATTCATAAGTAAATATTCAGCATTAGGGGACCGAGTCATCGTAATGGAAAATATTACAACTCCTGAATTGATTAACACATTAGCAAATGAAGAAGTCGATAATCCAATGATGGAAGATACTAGATTTAAAATGATAACTGTGGCCAGACTATCATACGCAAAGGGAATTGATTCCGCGGTTAAAGCATTGAAAATGTTAAATGATCGAGGATACAAAAACATATGTTGGTATGTAGTTGGTTACGGGGGCGACGAACAACAAATTAAAGATTTAATAGAGGAAAATAATTTAACGCATCAGTTTATTCTTTTAGGAAAAAAAATAAATCCCTATCCATTTATAAAAGAAGCTGATTTATATGTACAACCATCTAGGTATGAGGGAAAAGCAGTTACAGTGGTCGAGGCGCAAGTTCTTTCGAAGCCGGTTCTTATAACAAATTATCCAACAGCTAAAAGCCAAGTAAAAGATGGATTTGATGGTTCAATTTGTGAGCTCTCAGTTAAAGGTATTGCAGATGGCATTGAAAAACTTTACTTGGATTCCCAAATGAGAGAGCAATTAGTAAACAATTGTAAAGGCACAGTTTTTAGTAATTTAAATGAACTAAACAAACTTTATAGCTTAATATAATTTGCAACAGCTTTTGCTTAAATATAAACCAGTATAAGGGAGGTTTTTCTAGTGAAAAAAAATATACTCTTTGTAATTGATTCCTTACACATAGCAGGAGCAGAAAAAAGTTTAACAACACTATTGAATTTATTAAATCTAGAAGAATACTCCGTTGATCTAATGTTATTCGCACACGGTGGTGAATTCGAGAAGCTGGTTCCTAAGGATGTAAATATTTTACCCCCTCTTAAATACACCAAATTTACTGAACTAAGTATGACTAACTCAGTTCTCTACTCATTAAAGAAATTTAAATTTGATATGCTATTTTCAAGGCTAAAGTATTCCTTTGAAATAAGGAGAAAAAATTATAGTATAGCGGAAGAAGCAAGAATATTTTGGGAAAGTGTTTCCAATGTGATCGAGAAAAATGAAAAAGTATATGATATTGCAATAAGCTATGCACAAGGTATTCCTACTTTTTATGTCGCTGATAAAGTTATAGCTAAGGAAAAATATGCATGGGTAAACGTAAGCTATCATTTAACTGATCATGAAAGGAATTATCAAGAACCGTTTTATGATCAATATAAAAAAATTGTAGCTGTATCAAATTCTACACGTGAAATCTTCATAGAGACCTTTCCTAGCTATACCAGTAAAGTGGAGGTTATTTTTGATATAAATAATCCAGAATTTATTAACCAAATGGCATTAAGTGGAGATAGTTATCAAGATAATTTTAATGGCATTAAAATTTTAACAATTGGAAGGTTGGCCCACCAAAAGGGTTATGATTTAGCTTTAGAAGCATGCAAAAATCTGAAAGAACAGGGCATTGACTTTAGATGGTATGTATTAGGAATGGGCCCGTTACAACAAGAAATTGAAAAGTATATTGAGGATCATCAGTTGCACTCAAACTTTATATTGTTAGGAGTAAAATCAAACCCTTATCCATATATAAAAGATGCTGACCTTTATGTTCAAACATCGAAGTTTGAAGGATTTGGTCTTGCAATTGCTGAAGCTCGTATGCTAAATATTCCCGTAGTTACTACAAGGTTTGACGCAGTTTATAGTCAAATGATTAATGGGAAGAATGGTTTAGTTGTTGATATGACGGCTGAAGGTGTAACAAACGGGATATTGAAATTAATCACGGATAATGAACTAAAAGAGAATATAGTAAAATTCTTACAAGTTGAGAAAAAAGGCAATGTAGAAGAATTAGCAAAATTTTATGAGTTAATAGGTTAATGTAAGAAGAGAGAGTGAAGCCTATGAAAATAAAGATATTATTTATGATAATTAATATGAATATTGGTGGAACTGAAAAAGCACTACTAAATATGTTATCTGAGATGAATGAAGATGAATACGAAATTACTGTACTTATGCTAGAAGAGTTTGGTGGTTTTTTAAATAAATTACCAAGTAATATTCTAATTGAATATGTAAAAGATTACGACAAAATAAAAGCTTTACTAAATAATCCACCATTATTTGAAGCAATGGAAATATTAAAAGATGGTAAACCGATTCGCTCTATTAATTTAATCTTTCATCACTTACTTTCAAAGATTATGAAAGATCGAAGTTCATACTTTAAATATGTATTAAAGGATTATCGCAAATTTGAAAAAGAATATGATATAGCGGTAGCTTATGCAGGTCCAATGGATTTAATAAGCTATTTTGTTATGCACAAAATAAACGCCAAAAAGAAAGTTCAGTGGATTCATTTTGATGTAACTAAAATTTCCTTTAATAACAAGTTTGCTATTAATCTGTATAAGAAGTTTGATCAAATTTTCGTTGTATCAAATGAAGGGAAAGAAAAACTTATAGAGAAGTTATCTGGAATAAAAAACAAAATAAATACATTCGGAAATATTATTTCTTCAAGTTTAATCGAAAAGATGGCGGAAAGAGAGTCAGGATTTGATGAAGATTTTAAAGGAATAAAAATTCTAACGGTTGGAAGACTTTCAATTGAAAAAGGTCAGGATTTAGCAATCAAAGTATTATCGAAACTAAAGAAAGCTAGATACAATGTTAAATGGTATTGCATTGGAGATGGAGAAGGTAAAGCAGAGTATCTCAAATTAATAGATGAGCATAATGTTTCGGAAGACTTTATTTTATTAGGTACGAAAACAAATCCATATCCTTATATGAAGCAATGCGATCTATATGTTCAGCCATCACGACACGAAGGATATTGCATTACTCTTTCTGAGGCAAGATGCTTTAATAATCCAATCGTAACAACAAATTTTACCGGTGCAAACGAACAGCTCATAAATCGGGAAACAGGCTTAATTGTTAATTTTGATGAAGAGGAAATGTATAAGGCAGTGAAAGAATTACTAGATAATGAGATTTTAAGAAATGAAATAAAAATAAATTTACAAAAAGAATCTGTAGATACTACAAAGGAAATAGAGAAATTGAATTTACTCAATGTATAAAAAATTTACCTCATTAGTCATCTAGATCGATATTCTGGTTTTTTAATACTCATTTTTGGGGTGAAATATGAAGAAAAAAATTTTATTTATGCTTAGTAGTATGAATATAGGCGGTGTGGAGAAATCTTTTCTATCATTATTATCAGTAATTCCAAAAGATAAATATGATATAACGCTCCTACTTTTAGAGAAAAAAGGCGGATTTTTCGGTAATATCCCAGATTGGGTTAAAGTAGTAGAAGCTACATGGTTTGCTACAATTAAAGATATTATATTACAACCTCCACACAAAACTTTGAAAGATTACTTTGATAATAAGCAATACGTAAAAATGCTATCTTTTTTGAGTAAATACTTAATTTCCAAAAAAACTGCAGATCGAAATATTTATTATCATCATATTTTTAAGGATGTTCCAAAAGATTTTACTTTGTATGATGTAGCTATTGCATATCAAGGTCCTACTGACATCATTGATTATTATATCGCCAACAGAGTAACTGCTAAAAAAAAGGTGTCATGGGTTCACTTCGATGTTTCAAAACATCTAATTAATACTAAATTATATAAAAAGCTTCATAAAAAGTTCGATAAGATCTTTGTCGTTTCAGAGGAAGCAAAGAAAAGGCTAATTGAAAAATTACCACAAGATGTAAAGAAAACAGAAGTATTTAAAAATATACTTTCATCAAGTGTAATTAATAATATGTCTTTAGCAGAGGTTGACTTTGATAATAGTTTCATAGGAATGAAAATTTTGACGGTTGGAAGGCTCTCGATGGAAAAGGGTCAAGATATGGCTATAAAAGTATTATCAAAATTAATTGAAAATGGATATAACGTGAGATGGTATTGCATTGGTGAAGGTGAGGATCGCAAGGAATACGAGGCGTTAATTCATAAACTTGGGTTAGAATCCAATTTTATCTTATTAGGTGCAAAACAAAATCCATATCCTTATGTAGCAAATGCCGATCTTTATGTACAAACTTCTAGACATGAAGGTTTCTGTCTTACTTTAGCTGAAGCTAGGTGTTTGCATAAACCAATCGTTACTACAAATTTTACAGGGGCGTATGAGCAAATCACTGATAATTATGATGGGTTAATTGTAAAATTTGACCAAGATGAGTTATATGAAAAAATAGCATATTTAATTAACAACCCCGGAAAAAGCGAGGAATTATCTAGAAATCTATTAAACAAAATTGTAGATACTACTTCTGAAATAGATAAGTTATATCAATATATTGGATAAGATGGAGTGAAATGAATGAATCCAAAAATCAGTATTATTGTTCCTGTATATAAAGTAGAACCCTATCTTCATAAGTGTATAAATTCACTATTGGATCAGACGTTTGCTGATTTCGAATTAATTCTAGTTAACGATGGATCACCAGATAAAAGTGGGGAAATTTGTGATCATTATGCCTCTAAAGATAAAAGAATTAAAGTAATTCATAAAGAAAATGGTGGGCAGGCTAGCGCAAGGAATATGGGATTGGATATAGCAAAGGGAGATTATATAGGTTTTGTTGATAGTGATGATTATGTTGAAAGAGATATGTTTGAATTGTTATTTCAAAATGCAATGAAATACGGAGCGGACGTTGTTGAATGCGGCATAAATATTGTCAATGGAAGTAAAGTACAACCAATTCAAAATAATAATGAGTTTGAAATTGGAGACCATTTGGTAGCGTTAATGGGATTATTAAATAATAGATACCGAAATTGTGTTTGGAATAAACTGTATAAAAAGGAAATTTTCGAAACTATCAGATTTCCAAATAAATTATACGAAGATGGTTTTTTAGCATTTAAAATTTATTATATGGCTAAGAAATACGTTTTCATCGGAAAGAGTAAATATTATTATTTACAAAGAAACGGTAGTACGATGTCAAATCAGGAAAATTTCACATTAAGAAATTTAGATGGATTAGAGTGTGAAGAGGAGCGATACCATTTTCTAAGAGAACGAGTTAGTGAACAGTCTTTACTTACCCTATCAGAATCACAGTTTTTCACTGAAATTTTAAATTATTACCAACTACTACTTAAAAATAAAGAGGTTGATCCTGAAAAAAAGTATCGCAATGATTTGAAAAATAAAATCGTAAGAAATTATCAAGATTTTTTAGTAAATCCAAATTTAAAAAAGTTTTATCCACTGGTAAGGTCTTCTAAATTAAATATTAGCAAGTTTAACTTTATATTTATAAATTATATTAGCGGGTTAAATTACCTTCTTAGATCATACTCTACATGCCGAAAACTACTAGTGATAGAAAGGGTTGAAGTAAGTGAATCCAAAAATTAGTATTATTGTTCCTGTATATAAAGTTGAACCATATTTACATAAATGTGTGGATTCAATCTTAGCACAAACATTAACCGAGTTTGAACTTATTTTAGTAGATGATGGATCACCCGATCAATGCGGAGTCATATGTGATGAGTATGCTAAAAAGGATGAACGAATAAAAGTAATTCATAAAATAAATGGTGGGCAAGCAAGTGCAAGAAATGCAGCTTTAAACATAGCAAAGGGAGATTATATAGGATTTGTTGATAGTGATGACTGGATTGAACCAGATATGTATGAGCTTCTTTATAATATGTGTATCGAGAATGACTGCGAAATAGCAAACTGTACAAGCATCGTTCATTACAATGACAAGACAATTATAAATGGATCACAACCATTGACGATTCATAATAAGAGTCAAGCAATGGAAGCATTATTTGAAGGTGAATTATACGATGAAGTCGTTTGGTCGAAATTAATAAAAAGAGAGCTTTTGGAAAATCTTAGATTTCCAGAAGGAATCATGTATGAAGATACAGCATTTACTTATAAAGTAATCAATGAGAGTGAAAAAGTATGTTATATTGGTGAACCAAAATATCATTATATTAAACGTGAAAATAGTACGATGGATCTAGCAGTAAAAAATAAAAGTATTGATGCAGTTCTAATTTACGACGAAATTTATAGGTATGTTAGTCAGTATTATCCAGAACTAAAACCAATCGTAACATTAAAACTAGCTAATAACGCAATGGCGGTTTTAAACACCATTTCTCTAGATCCAAATAGTACTTTATATCAAAAAGAATATAAAAAAGTAACCGCAATTTTAAACAATTACTTCACAGAAACAATTAGGCTAAAAGAGTATGTAGCAAATGTAAAAATATTATTATTTGCAACTCGCATTCACCCTATTTTTTATAAGTTAATCATTAATATCCTATCAAGGAGAAAAAGAGGATGAACATTTACCGAAGAATGTATGTGTTAGGTTCAAAGATTAAAATAAAAAGTATTGAACAGATTACCACTCTATTTAATAGAATGGTTTTTTTATTTACTAGCCAACCTTCTGTGAAAACAACAGATGAAAGTTTAAATTTAATTGTTCAAAAAAAGTGCTCTATTAGTAGATATGGTGATGGTGAGTTTAATTTAATGAATGGCCAAAGCTTACGATTTCAGCCATACTCAAAAGAGTTAAGTCTTAGACTAAGAGAAATTATTAAGAGTAATCAAGAAAATCATGAAGTATTGATTCCAAATATTTTTAATAATGTTGATTGGTGTACAGAAAGGTCCAGAAATTATTGGGTTAGATATTTAAATTTAAATCGTAGTAAGATTTATAAACTACTCCAAAGAGATAAAATCTATTACGATTCGTTAGTTACGCGTCTTTATATAGACCATAAGGATAAGAGTCAGTCTGAATTTAGATTTAAGACTATTAAAAAGTTGTGGAATAAAAGGGAAGTCATTATTGTCGAAGGAGAACAAAGTAGATTAGGAATTGGAAATAATTTGTTCGACAATGCAAAATCAATAAAAAGAATATTGTGCCCAGTAACTAATGCATTTGAGAGGTATGATCAAATATTAGAAGAAGTAAAAAAGCATGGTCAATCAAAGTTAGTATTAATTGCACTTGGTCCTACAGCCACAGTCTTAGCTTATGATTTAGCTAGTATTGGCTATCATGCAGTTGACATAGGTCATATTGATATTGAATATGAATGGTTTTTGAATAACGCGGTGGAGAAGGAAGCTATTAAAAATAAGTATGTTGGTGAAGTTCCAGATGGTACAGAAGTTCATGGGATTAATGACATTAAATATGAAAATGAAATAGTCACTAGAATATCTTAACTTTTGAATAGGAGGACATTGGATGCCTTGTGAGATTTCAATAATCGTCCCTGTATATAAAGTAGAACCATATTTAAAAAAATGTATCAACTCAATACTCGCACAAACATTTAAAGATTTTGAACTGATACTAGTCAATGATGGGTCACCTGATTGTTGTGGGGAAATATGTGATGATTTTGCCCTCAGTGACCGGAGGATAAAAGTGATTCACAAAGAAAATGGTGGGTTATCTTCAGCAAGAAATGCTGGTCTAAAAATAGCACAGGGAAAATTTATTGCATTTGTCGATAGTGATGACCTCATCCATTTTAAAATGTATGAAATATTACATAGTTATGCTTTGAAATATTCGTCTGAAATTGTTATGTGTGACTACTTGGAAGTGAGTGAAGGTGAAGGCATCAACTCAAAGGAACCTACTATTCGATATAAGGAAGAACATTATACTAACATCGAAGCCTTAAATGAATTATACGGAGAAAATGGAGTTAAATTTGTAGTTGTTTGGAATAAATTGTACAAAAGATCCTTATTTGACAATCTAGCGTTTGAAGAAGATAGGATCCATGAAGATGAATTTATTGCTCATAAATTACTTTATAGAAGTTCGAAAGTCACATACCTACCTATTCAATTGCATTTTTATCTACAAAGAATAAATAGTATTACACAATCTAGTTTTAATATTAAGCATCTTGACTTTATTAAAGCTTATAAAGAAAGAGTAGATTTTTTTGAATCAATAAAGCAGTTTGACTTACAAAAAAAAGCGGAGTATTGTTATATACCACTATTTTTTAGGTACTACTATAAAGCAAAAAATGAAGTGCCTAATAGTAACAAAGAGTTGAAAAAATTAAAGTCGGAATTCTGCTTAAGTCTATTCTCGTTTATAAACAACCCATATTTTATAAAAAAAGAAAAAATAGGTTGGTTTATTTTTATGGTTAATTCGAACTTGTTTGATAATTTAGTTCAAAAAAGACTTAGTAATCCTTTATAACTAGGTGCTACAAGTCTATTTTAATTTTTAAAAGGGTGATAAATTTGAAGTCTTCATTAAATAAATTACTAATGCTTTTTAACAAAAAAGAAAAGAAAAAACTAATCATATTATTGTTAATGATGATCGTAGCAGCAATATTTGAAACAATAGGAATTGGAGCAATCTTTCCTTTTGTGGGTATTTTAACTGACCCTTCAGTAATAAAAGAACAGGCTATTTTATCATATATTTACAAATTTTTTCACTTTCATTCAGTAAGTGGATTTGTGGTACTTGCAGGTATAGCATTACTTGGAGTCTTTTTTATAAAAAATATTTATTTATTATTTTTTAACTATATACAGGTACGGGTAATTTTAAATCAGCAAGTAAGATTATCTAGTAGTTTGTTTAAAGAGTATTTAACAAAACCTTATGTATTTCATTTATCAAGAAATACATCTGAACTACTAAGAAATATAAATACGGAGATTACAAAAGTTTTTCAGGGGATTATTATATCTGGTTTTCAATTACTAACGGAAATTTTAGTGACTTCGTTTATTTTAGTATTGTTAATTGTTACAGCTCCTTTAGCAACAGTAGTCGCTTCAACATTATTAGGTGGGAGTGTATTTTTATTTTTTAGGTTTTTTCGTAAAAAGATTAGCCGCTTAGGTGAGGAACAACAAATAGTAAATGCTGCAATGATTAAATGGGTAAATCAAGGATTAGGTGCAAGTAAAGAGGTAAAGGTTTCAGGTAAAGAGGATTTCTTTGTTAATGCCTTTGCTCGTCAAAATCTGATTAGCGCGAAAAACAGCCGACAATTAAATATGTTAAACCAAGTGCCAAGGTATTTTATTGAAACAATTATGGTTACAATTGTGCTGATTACGATGCTAATCATAGTTTTTAAAGGTAGTAATACTACTAGTCTAGTTTCAACAATGGCACTTTTTGCTATGGCAGCATTTCGTCTAATGCCTTCAATTACCCGTATTGTAGGGTTTATAACTGCGATACGTTATTCAGAACCTGCGTTATCAATTATTTATGAAGATTTATTCTTAAATAAAGATCATCTAGTAAATAGTGATAATCAAATTAGCAAGGAAAATTCAGTAGTGGTTGGTCTTAATGAGCGAGTTTTCACTCAATCCATTAAATTGAACAATATTTCCTTTAGATATCCTAATCAGCGAGACTTTTCAGTTAAGGATGTATCATTAACGATTCCAATTGGTCAGTCTGTGGCATTTATTGGTGAATCCGGCGCTGGTAAAACAACACTAGTTGATATCATTCTTGGGTTATTCCATCCAGAAAAAGGTGAAATCTTAATTGATGGGAATGATTTAAACAATCAAAAAGAACTATGGAAACAAAAAATTGGTTATATCCCACAATCGATTTTCCTATCAGATGATACAATTCGAGGAAATATTGCATTTGGATTAGATGAGGACCAAATTGATGAGGATGCAGTATGGAGGGCATTAGAGCAAGCGCAATTAAAAGAATTTGTTGAGTCACTCCCAGATCAACTAAATACGACTGTGGGTGAAAGAGGAGTAAGGCTTTCTGGTGGACAACGTCAACGTATCGGAATTGCTAGGTCACTTTACCATAATCCAGAAATAATCTTTATGGACGAAGCAACATCTGCTTTGGATAATGAAACAGAAAAAGAAATTATGAAAGCTATCGATGGCTTAAAAGGTGAAAAAACATTAATTATTATAGCGCATCGTCTAAGCACAATTGAGAACTGTGATATTGTTTTCAAAATGAATAAAGGTAAATTAGTTGCAGTGGATCATAAATTGAAGCATTCAGTTATTTAATAATAGGAAAATATCTAATTTATATTATTCTTTAAGGGAGGAACGTGATGATTAAGAAAGTATATAGAAAAATTAGACTGAAAGCAGCTCAAACTTGGTATTGGCATAGGTTTTACGCAAAATTAATTAAGGAAATGGAAAAGAAAATTCACTCAAATAATAAATTGATTAAAATTAATTCAGATGTTCCATTTGTAAGTAAACCTGGTATTGCATTTTCTTTCGATGACAGCTTTAGAGTGGAGCAGTGGCATAAATATGGTATGGATCTATTTGGCTATTATGATGTCAAAGTCACATTTAATATAAATGCATTTCACCATTATGAAGGTAAAAGGGAGCATACACAAAGAGAAATTGATCTATTACTCGAATTACAAGCAAACGGTCATGAACTTGCTCATCATGGATTAAAGCACGAAAATGCTAAAGCGTACATCACAGAATATAATTTATCAAAATGGATTGAAGATGAAATCGAACCTTTATTTAAATGGATGGAAAAACAAGCCCACTCCAAAACAAGAGAAAAGTTTAAGGTACCCGTATCGCATGCATTTCCATTTGCAGCATACAATGATGAGATGATAACCGCATTAGTATCGAAGTACTTTAAAATTGTAAGAGGAGGAAATATGTCTGAGGAGCATTTAACGCCTTTTAATCATACGGGATTTGCTCCTTCTATTTGTATCGATGACACGTTTTTAAAAAGTGAAAAATATATAAAGAAAGTTCTTAGAGTTGCTAAGAAAACTGGATTAAACTTAATTTTAATGTCCCACTCAATACTACCAGAAGAAGTAAGGTGGGAAGATTTTGGATGGGGAGAAGAATCAAACTTTGCTGGAACATGGAGAACTTCTCCTAACATGATAGAAGTAATTATTAAAGAGGCTAGAAAATTAGGATTCGAATTCTATACAACTGCTGAAATAGCAGGAGTAGCTACTTTTATTGATCCTAATTTGGAACGTTGTATCAGAAATCAACTTATAAATCCAAATGTAAAATGGATCACCATTTCTGAATTAAACTCTATAAAGGAAATAGATTTAAGTGGTCAGAATATTACTAATTTAGATGGCATTCAATACTTAAGCAATTTAGAAAAAATCAATTTGTCTAATAATCAAATAACAGATTATCGTTTACTAAATAGACTTAGTAAGTTAAAGGAAATATATGGTGATAATGATCAAATATCATCTAAAACGGGGACTCAATATTAAGTTATTGATAATGAATTGAGTAATTAATAAAGAGGTTGGGGAAATATGACAATTAAGGACATCTTAAAAAGTAATAGGGTAACATTCTACTTTTATGATTGTATTAGAAGACTTCGATATGATTTTATACCTATGATTCGACCGGTCATTATACCAAACATTTTGTTTAACTTAAAAAAGCTTTTCAGAGTAACACGAATTTATAGAAATAGCCGTTATGAAAGATTAAAGAACATAAAAAATAGACATTTAAATGAAAGATGTTTTATTGTTGCAACAGGACCGAGTCTAAAAATGGAGGATTTAGAAAAGCTCCAAGGTGAAATTACCTTTAGTATGAATTCAATTTGTCTCGCGTTTGACGAAACAGATTGGAGACCGACGTATTATGGTATTCAGGATATAGGAAACTATCTTACATTTGAAAAAGAAATTAAAGAATTGGACTCAGAATGTAAATTCATTGGTGAGTCTATTTTAAAGTATACAGAGGTACCGGGTGAGTTTTATATATATCCTATGAACATGCTCAACCATAATTGGTTGCATAGGAAATATAATACTAAATTTAGTAATGACGCTTTTGCCACCGTTTATGATGGTTATACAATTACATATTCACTTATTCAAATTGCAGTTTATATGGGAATTAAAGAAATCTATTTACTTGGTACTGATTGTAATTATACAACAGACTTAAATCATCATTTTAAAAATTACGACTACTTTGATCCGTCTTACTCTGTAGCTGGAAATAAAATGATACATGCTTTCAAAGTTGCAAAGGAATACGCTGATCTAAATAATATTAAGATATTTAATGCTACTAGGGGAGGAATGCTAGAGGTGTTTGAAAGAGTAGATCTTGATAATGTTTTGGGAAAGAAAAATAATAAGAAGATGTTAATGTCCTCAAGTAATTAGATTAATTTGCTTTTTTTGAGAGTGAAAAATTAAAGTTTAAATAGATATAGTCACAAATTAACGACCTTTAAATAAGAAAAATATTAGAGATTTGTAATGAAGGGAAATTAAGCAATTGCTAGTATTATATAGGATAAAAGATATTCTTAGTTATGAATTAAATTAAACTTATTTGTCTTCTTTTTTAGCTAAACACTAAAGTAATAAAACTTATAAATAATATAGTTAATTTAATTTTTTAAACGGGGTAGTGCATATGCTAACAAATAAATTAGGAAGCAAAAAGCTTAAAAAAGGAAAAGTGTATAAATATCTTTATATCGATAAATTTTTATATAGCTCTTTATATGTCCATTTAGATCAAAATTTATTAAGTCTTATATATTTTCTTTTTTTTCGCGGAAATCCATTTAATTTTCTTGATCGAAAGACTAATAGTCATTTTGTGAATTTCTTTAAACCAATCGTTAGGTTAATCCGTGTAGGACAATTTATTTATTTGATTTATAGGAAAAAAATACTTTACTACAAAAATCAAGATTCTTCTCTAATAAAATCTTCATCCTACTTAGGACATATTTTAATCGAAGCAACCCAAGGAGAATTCAAGATAATAAATTTTCGGGAAAAAAGTGTATTAACAGTGTTTCCTGAAAATTATCCAATCAATAAGATTGAAGAAAAAATTTTTAAACTTAAAGAGGCCCAAAAGTGTAAATTGTCATCCAAAATATTAGATTGGAATATTGATGAAAGATACATGAGGGAGAGCTACTTAAATTTAAAAACATCTGCATTTGACTTTAATGATCTAAACAAATTTTACTCGGAAATTCTTCCAATATTAAGAGATATTATATTAAGTGATACGTATCAGGAAATTTTATTAAGTCAATATTTCCAAGATGTATTGAATAAAATAAGAGAAATATTTGAATCATTTTTAAAAGAAGGTTTTTATTTAGAAAACAGCTTAACGAATATTTGGGATTTTATCTTAAGTTTAAATGAAAAAATAGGGAAAAATTTAAAATCGGTAATTCTCCTAGGTTTTTCACATGGAGACTTTTGGGAAGGAAATATCCTTAAAAGTAAGAATCAAACAAAAGTGATTGACTGGAACACGCTTGAAAAGAGAAATTATTTTTTTGATTTCTATTTTATAACTTTCTATAACACTTTCTATAAAGTTTCTAATATGGTTGAAAAAGATGTTTATGTTCTATCAAAAGAAATAGATTTAGCTTTTAATAGGTTTATAAGTGATTATTTAGATGATACATTTTGTAATTCAGTGTTTAATGAAGATTTAACGGACTCTGATATATACAGGTATTTGTATTATTTAGAATTTATACTTTTAGAATTACAAGTAAACCCTTTAAAAGATCAAAGTTTTTTCACCTATTTAGATTCCAAAATAAACTTCTTTAAATTTTATGAAAACGTAAAAAGTGGTGAAAGATTTAGTGATTCACAAGTTGAATAAATATAGGTAAATTATATAGCTATAGCTATTATAATAACGCGTTGTTCACTATAATGAACGTAAAAGGTTTATTCCTTTGTTTAGATAGATTTACAAGTAAGTCTACTATTTTTTATAGTTGTACTCAAAACTGATTTTTATTAAATGGAGGTAAAAATGAAAATTATCGGAATAATTCCAGCTAGATATAATTCGTCAAGATTCCCAGGTAAGCCATTAGCAGATATTTGTGGAAAGCCAATGATTTGGTGGGTTCACGAACGATTAAAAGGATTAGAGGGACTAAATGAGGTATATGTAGCAACAGATGATATACGAATTAAAGAAGTTTGTGAAAGTTATGGAATAAAAACGATTATGACTTCTGAAAATCATAAAACACATCTAGATCGTCTATACGAAGTTTCTACAATAGTAGATGCTGATTTTTATATTAATGTAAACGGTGATGAACCTTTAATTGAAACTGAGGCGATTAGTAGAATTCTACCTAATGGGGTTGATTCGAAGTCATTATATGTATCAAATCTAATGACAGAATTAAAGAATCCTTTAGAGGCTGTGGACTTCTCTAAAATAAAAATTGCAACAGATGTTTTTGGATATGGATTATATTTAGCTAGAAGTCCAATTCCTTATCCAAAAGGGACATACGATTTCTATTATAAAAAGTTTGTTGGAGTACAATGTTTTACAAAAAGTGCATTGGAGTTCTGTTATTCAGCACCACGAGGCCCTTTGGAAGCAGCCGAAGACATTGATGAGTTTAGATTTATTGAGAATGGTCAAAAGATAAAATTTGTGGAAGCAAATGTGACGACTCTTTCCGTAGATACTCCAAAAGATTTAGATAAAGTACGAGATATCATCAAAAGTCGTTTAGAAAGTGTGGTATTTGAGTGAACAATATAAAGCTACTCGATTGTACTTTACGCGATGGTGGATACATCAACGATTGGAATTTTGGTAAGAGGACGGTTAAAAAAGTAATTGAAAAGTTGACGCAATCTAATATAGACATTATCGAATGTGGATTTCTTAGAAATGTGGATTATGATAATGATACTACAATTTTCAATGATATTGAAAAAATCAAAGAACTGATTCAGCCAAAAAATAAAGATACTATTTACGTAGCTATGATTGATCAACCATTCATCTCAATCGATAAAATAAAAGTATATGATGGTACTTCAATTGATGGAATTCGATTAACATTCCATGATAATGAAAAAGAAATTGCTGAAGCATTAGAATATGGAAAAATGTTAATTGAAAAAGGGTATAAAGTGTTTATTCAACCAGTTGGTACTACTAGTTACACTGATGCAAATCTGTTAGCTTTGATTGAAAAAGTTAATGAGTTAAAACCATATGCATTTTACCTAGTAGATACACTTGGAATCATGTACAAAAATAATTTACTAAGAATGTACCACCTACTAGATCATAATCTTGATAAAACAATTAACATCGGATTCCATTCTCATAATAATTTGCAATTATCTTTTTCAAATGCCCAAGAATTGCTAACACTGCACACTAAAAGAAATATAATAATAGATTCTTCGGTATTTGGTATGGGAAGAGGAGCTGGAAATTTATGCACGGAGCTAATTTCCGAGTACATTAATGAAAATATTGAGGAAAAATATAATATAGTACCGTTATTGGAAATTGTAGATGAACATTTGAGTAGATTTTTTAATGAGCCTAAATGGGGTTATTCAGTTCCCTATTTCATAGCGGCAATCAATAATTGTCACCCTAACTACGCATCATATCTAATGAATAAACAGACGATTTCTGTTAAGTCAATCAATACAATATTGAGGCAAATCCCGAACAAAAAACGTGAACTCTATGATGAAAATTATATTGAAGATTTATACATAAGTCATCAAATGCAATTGGTAGACGATACAGAAAGTTTGAAGAGATTAAGGAAGCTAATTGGCAATAAAAAAGTACTTATTATAGCACCAGGTAAATCAATCGAAAAAGAATTAGAGAATATTAAAACGTTTATAAACGAAGAGGATCCATTTATTATTAGTGTAAATTTTTTACCAAGTACTTTTAACTGTAATGCCATTTTTATTAGCAATAGTAAGAGATTTAAGAGTATGGAAGATGTGATAAAAGATTTATCATTTACAACAACCTTAATAACAACATCTAACATTACAAACATAAAAGTCGATTCATCAATAGTCGTTAATTATTCTGATTTACTGCTAGAAAACTCCTTAATTTCAGATAACGCAGGATTAATGGCTATTAATCTATTAAATCGTTTATTTATTGATCATGTGTATCTTGCGGGATTTGATGGATTCAGTTTAAACAAGGCTAAAAACTACTATTCAACAGAATTAATCAATCATATTGAAATGGTTGAGCTTGTTAAGAAGAATGAAGAAATAAAAAATTACTTAGCCAATATAGAAAATCATATGGGAATTCACTATGTAACGTCCACGATTTATAAAGATGTTCATTTATATAGTAAGACATATTAAAGCGGAGGGCATATGAAATATTCTACAATTATTTTTGACCTAGATGGAACATTATTAGATACAGCGGAAGGAATCATGATTGGTGCGAATCATACTGCAATTCTAATGGGGGCACCCGAATTAACAGTTCAACAGCAGAGACGATTTATTGGTCCACCACCTGTCGAATCATTTATGCGAGAGTGCGGTTTTAATGAAGAGAAGGCAAGAGAAGCTGTGAAAATATATAGAAGTAGATACAAAGAAAAGGGTAAATTTGAAGCTAAGCAATATAGCTATATTAAAGAATTACTATTTTCATTAAAAGAGAAAAAATGTACTACGGCAGTTGCAACACTAAAGAGGGATGATTTAGCAAAAGAAATTTTGGAAAATTTCGAATTAAGCAGGCACTTTGATGTTATTTTCGGAGTTGATGATGCCGATACGCTTAGTAAATCAGATTTAATTTTAATGTGTTTAGAAGAGATAGGTCAAAATGATTTATCAAAAGCAGTATTGATCGGTGATAGCATGCATGATGCAATCGGTGCAGAGAAAGTGGGAATTGATTTTATTGCCGTGACTTATGGTTACGGGTTTGAAAGTAAAGTTGACGCAAGTAAATGTAAGAATGTTTATGTAACTGAAAGCGTTGAGGAGCTCTTTGATTTTTTGGAATTAAAGCAGACGATCAAGTATTAATTTGAACGGGTTATCAATACTTTGTATAAAAAGTGGATAATGGAGCGGTTACTTTGAAAAATAAACTAGCGAAAGTAGTTGCCGGGTTAATCATATTATTTATCTGTGCCCTAGTAATTTATATAATTTGGGATAATAACCGAATTACAATAGCAAAACAAGACGTTTTAGTAGACCACTTACCAAAAGAATTTGAGGGATATAAAATTCTTCAAATTACAGACTTGCATAGTAAAGAGTTTGGTAAAAATCAAAGTCGCTTGTTAAAATCCATTAATTCCACGGATTATGATGCCATTGTTTTTACTGGGGATATGATTCTTAAAAGCCAAAGTACTAATATTAAGCCTTTTTATCAATTATTAGAAGGAATACATAACAAAGAGAATGCCATTTATATACCTGGAAATGAAGATCCAGAGGCATATTATGTAAATTCAAAAGGTGTATTAGTAAAAAGTAAGTTCATAAAAGGAATTAAAAAACGCGGCGTCAAATTCTTGGAATCTGTTTATTCAGTCAAAAAAAACAATTCCACAATTAACTTCGTTGACTTTGAAACGTCGATTCTGAACGTTACTCAAAGTGAAAAACAAACAAATGGAATCTTCTTACCTGAGTATGTACAAACCAAGCAGTATATTGAGCACCGTAAATCATTAATTAAAGAGATGTCTAGTATTAATCATTTAAAAAAGAATGATGTCTTAATCGCGCTTAATCACTATCCTATAGTTGACACGAGAATTGATAGTCTTTTAAATGATTCTAGTCTGAAATTTAGAGATCGGAAATACGATTTGATAATTGCTGGACATTATCATGGAGGACAAATTCGCTTACCCTTTATAGGAGCCCCATTCGTTCCAGAGGGATGGTATAAGTGGGGTGGTCTGTTTCCTCCACAAAACCGCGTTAAAGGTCTTTGGGAGTACAAACATACTAAACAATATGTGAGTACAGGTCTTGGAAGTAGCAATTTTATTCGGTTCCTAAAGTTTCGTTTATTTAACCCACCTGAAATTAATGTTTTAACATTAAAACAAAAAAAATAGTCTAACTACATTTTAATTTTAACTAAAAGGAGCAATATCCGTGAGCTGGAAAAAAATAATGTTGCGCATTGGAATTGTTTTGACCGTACTGGTAGTTATAGCCGGGGCTACTGGATTTTATATTTATCATGAAGTAACGAAAACGACAAGCGTGATCTATCACCCAATTGAAAAGACGGAGAAAAGGGTCGAACCCGTCAGCGTTAAGGAAAAAAATCCATTCTCAGTTTTACTCCTAGGAGTAGACAAACGGCCAGGTGACCAAGGGCGCTCTGATTCGCTAATGGTCATAACCGTAAATCCTACAAAACATACGACGAAAATTATTAGTATTCCACGCGATACTCGTACTGAAATAGTAGGGAAAAATCGTACTGATAAGATTAATCATGCATTTGCATTCGGTGGTATACAGATGAGTGTAAACACCGTAGAGAAATTTTTAAACATACCTATTGATTACTATTTAGAGGTCAATATGGAGGGATTTAAGGGTATTGTAGATGCAATTGGTGGAGTAGAGGTTATGAATACTCTAGACTTCACAAATGATGGTTATCACTTTAAAAAGGGATTATTGACTTTAAATGGAGAAAAGGCATTAAGTTTCTCTCGAATGCGTTATGAGGATCCACAAGGAGATTTTGGACGAGAAGCTAGACAACGTCAAATTATTCAGGAAGTAATTAACAAAGGAACAAAAATTAAAAGTTTGGTTAGTTATAAGGATATATTAAATTCGATTAGTAAAAACCTTGAAACTAATTTAACCTTAGATGAAATGTTCGATATTCAGAAAAGCTACCGCGGTGCCACGGCCAGTATTGAACAACAGCAATTAGAAGGAAGTGGGAAAATGATTAAGGGAATCTACTATTATTTAGTACCGGAAGAAAATCGTTTAGCACTTTCAAACGAACTACGCGATCAGTTAGGATTAACACAATAAGCGTGAATAGAAA
Organism: Bacillus sp. AFS088145; assembly: GCF_002564465.1. Classification (GTDB taxonomy): domain Bacteria; phylum Bacillota; class Bacilli; order Bacillales; family Bacillaceae_G; genus Gottfriedia. The sequence continues at coordinate 41,518 of NZ_NUUX01000021.1, forward strand.
AAAACCCGATCTGTAATATAGTTTATCTATATTACGGATCGGGTTTTTTTTGCTTTGATCTATTTAGTGATTAAATCTTTAATCTGAACGAAAAGACTACACCTCCCATTTATCCTCTGTGGTTTCTACAAATTTCTACATATTGATATTCGCTCGCAAATCTCTGAGTTACTAAAGACCTAGTACTTAATCCTGTTTTTTCCTTTAAAATATGAAAAAAATAGAGAATGCAAAGTATTTACGTTTAATCAATTTTGTATTTTATATGTAAAAAGTACTAATTAATAGAGTAATAGTTAGTAAAGTTCTGTTTTGACAACAGAAAATTACAAATAAACACAGTTTTCATCAAAAAACGATTAAAAAAAACAATGTTCACGTCGTTTTTTGTCAAAATAACACTTTTCATAAAGGTTCAACTCAATTGTTAGATTATTTAGTCTTTTGTATAGTTAAATTGTATACGTTCTCACGGGAGAACAGAATACAAAATATATACAATTTAGGGAGAGAGAAAGAAATGAAAAAGGTTAAGAGTAAAGTTGTAATAGGTATTGTATCTGCTGGTTTAGTTATTTCTGGAGGGATTGCATTCGCAAGTACTAATGCGGGGGAGTTATTAACAAACTGGGCTAATTCAAAAACTTCTGATACAAAAACAGAGCTTTCTTCATCATACAAACCAAAATATGATTCTTCAGTTGCAGATATGAAAACTAACGTAAATAATTACAAAGTTGATGCTGCAAACACGATTGAATCAGTAGGAGATGCTCAAACAAAATTGGCAAATCAACAAATTAGTGCGGCATTAAATGAGCATATTGCTGCAATTTCTAAAGCTATGGCAGCTTTAAACATGAGCATACCTGCTGATTTTGCTAACTATGTTTCAACAACAAATGGTCAAACAACTTCTGATTTGAATGCGTTAGCAGATACATTAAATAGTAGCTTTAATGCACAGCTTTCAGCGGTTGCTAAAAGTGCGGATTCAAAACTTCAATCTAATTTAAATTCTTCTCGTACAACAGCTGTGAACACTTTAACACAAAAAATTCAAGATGCTAAAGCTGAAATTACTACATTAATTAATACTCAAGCATCTGATTCTGAAAAAGCTGTTTTAGAGCACTTATCTTCAGAAATTGACCGTATTGAAGCTTCATTAAAAACTGAAATTGACACGCAAAAAGAAGCAGCATTTAAAACTTTAGAAGATACACAATCAAAAACTACTAATGATGCGATTAAAGATATGCAAGATTTAGTTGACGCGATTAATAAATAAGAAATAACTTAGATAATTTCCATTAATAACAGTAAACATGACTTTTAAATTCATAAAATTAAAGAGTTTGTTTTTTTCATGTAGTCATTAGGAGGTAAATTATGCAGAATCGTACTGAAAAAACAGAAAAACAAACATGGGTCTCCAAAAAATTTAAAAAGCTTTTAATTGGATCTGTTACGTTAAGTGGTGGTTTGCTAATCGCAACGACGTTTTCATTTGCCGATACAAATTTACCTGCAGCAATGACTGCATGGACAAGCCAACAAACTAAGCAAGCCAGTGATTATATTATTGGAATGACCGAAGCAGAGTCTACTAAGCAAAAAGCACGCTTAATTCAAGAGGTGCAAGAAAAAGCGAAGGAATCTGCTGATGAAATACAAAAATATTCGACACAAAAAAGCTTAGAATCACAAGCAGAGCTTCAAAAGTATGGAGATCAATTGATTAAACAAATTGATAGTAAGAACGAAAAAGATGTACAAGAAGCAAAAGAGAGAATTGATAAAATTATACAAAACGCTCAGGAACAAGCAAAAGAAGAAATTAAACAGCAGGTTCCTAAGGTGAACTCAAATAATGGGAATAATTCCGATGAAACATCTAACTCGAAAAATGAGGATTCACAAAATACAAACAGCCAAGATCAGTCTAGTGAGGAAGGTCAACAGTAATGAATGCTTCAAAAATTGAAGAACAAAAAGCGATGGAAGATAAAAACGTACAAACTTTTAGTCAGTCATTAGTTGAATGGATGAAGTTCTTTCTAATCTTAGGTGTTCTTTTAGTTATTTTACTAAACACAGTTGGACTTACAAAAGTTAGCGGATTTTCAATGTACCCTACTTTAAACGATGGGGATGTAGTCTTTGTGAATAAATTAGCTCGTTTTACTCATGATCCTGAACTTGGAGATGTTGCGATTATGAAATTAAGAGCTGAAGGATTTGATGTTGTAAAACGAATAATTGGAGTTTCTGGGGACGCAGTTTTTATAAAAAATGGAATTATTTATGTGAATAACCAACCGGTTCCAGAAATCTCTACAAATGGGACTTCTGAAGATATGGAAAAAATAACGGTTCCTAAAAACAAGGTATTTGTTGTTGGTGATAATCGAGAGCCGGGAATAAGTTTCGATAGTCGAAGTAAAGAATTTGGATTTATACCTATTAATGACATAAAAGGTTATGTACTAGTTTCAATCTTACCTATTCATAAAATAGCAAAACCACTTAAAGTGTAATCTGTCTAATGGAGGCACGAAAGAAAATGGAAAAAAAATCAATGAAAAAGAAAATTGCAGTTGGAATACTGGCTGCTGGAATCCTAACATCTTCTAGTTTGGCATTTGCATCTACTAATGCCGGAGAGTTATTTACAAATTATGCCGCTCAATTATTAAATGATGCGAAGTCAACTGTTAGTAACACATTAGGTTCAAAAACTTCAGATATGATTGGGGCATTAAAGAATAAATTAAATGCATATGCTTCTGATACAGAAAATGGCGTTAATAATAAACAAGGCGAGTTACAACAAGCTGGTGTTAATAAAATTAACGGTCAATCAGATGAGCATATTAACGCAATCAACAATGCTTTACCTGGAATTAATCAAAATACTACTGACCAATTTTCGCAGCTAGTAGCACAATTAAATGCTCAAACTACTGCTGGAGTTGAAGGTGAAGTTAACGGATTAAAACCTGACTTTAGTTCACAAGTTACAAATAGGCAACAAAAAATTACTGCTGAGCAAGCTAAGGCGCTTAATGATTTAGAAGACGCAATAAATGCGGCTAAAGTAACTTTAGGCCAATTAATTGATCTGCAAAAACAAACAGCTGATCAACAAGTAAAAACTTACTTACAAGATCAAATTGATAAAGTAACACAAATTATCAATGATGCAACAAGCGATTTAGAATTCAAAAAATCAAAAGCATTAGCTACTAAGGCAACAAATATAAAAAATGATACACTTAATGATTTAGATTCTTTAGCTAGTGGATTATATACTCCTCAAAATAGTTATCTAGCAGACTTTGAAAGTGCAAGTTCACCATTTACAATCGCTGGTGGTTGGGAAAGAATTAATTCAAAAGTAGATGGGAAAGCTGACTATTATTTAATCAGCAATAACGTTTCTAATAATAGTTCTTCTACTGCTGAGGTAACAATTAATGTACCAGATAACGCATACAACGCATTCTTATCTTTTGATTATTTAGTTCTTTCGCAACTAAATAAAGATATCTTAACGATTTCATTAGATGGCAGTGTACTAGTTAGTGAATCAGGTACTGATAACCATTGGACAAATAAGAAGCTTACTATTCAACCAGGCAAACATGTGTTAAAACTTACGTATGCAAAAGATAAATCTGGCAGCTCTAGTAAAGATGCTGGTTATATCGATAACATTTCTTTAAAATATGATTTGCGTAAATAAATGATAAGAAGGGCACTCTTCATTTGAAGAACGCCCTTCTTATTATCGTGGGAAAAAAAATCTTCAAATTAAAATGGTTACATTTTAATTCGAAGGTTTATTTGCCTTGCTTATACTTATTAAACTCAATAAATTTTAATAATTCATCTTTTGGTATACCTGAATTAATTGCTTCTTGAAGGATATCCATCCATTCAGAATCAATAATTTTTGTTGGATCAATATCATCTTTCAGGAGGCTTTCTGCCGTTGTATTGAAGACGCCAGCAATTTTTTCAAGTACTTGAATTGAAGGATTGCTTTGTAGATTTCGTTCAATCGAACTTATGTAGGATTTTGCGATACCAGCACGTTCTGCAAGCTCTGTAAGTGACATTCCATGTTGTAAACGTAGTTTTTTAATTCGTTCTCCAATCATATAAGCTACTCCATATCTTTTTGACTATTACAAAAAGTATATCATAGTAGGGAGTAGTTCTCCTAGTTTTGACATGAATCTTTAACGCAATTGTAAAGAAATAATCGCACTTCATCAGGACTTATGCCTACTTCAATGCATTCTAGTAGTAAGTCGATCCAGTTTAATTCTGCAGAATGTTTTTTCAATTCACTGTACATGGATAATGCCTCCTAAAATTAAGGTATAAGATACCTAGGTAACCCTGCTATCTTAGTTCGTTTAATAGTTAAAAAATACAGTGAACTAGTGCTTTTTCCCTATATTCACAACTAAGATCAGTGGCTTTGCGTCCCAATCTCTCAATTGGTTTGCCTTTTTCTAGAGAGAGTTCTGGTAGATTTATTACAATTTTTAAAAAATTTATATAACAATTATATAATGAATCCAATACATAGTTTGTAGTAATTTGTAGTTTCAAAAAAAACAATAGTATTACTAATATTTCAATTATATTAAAAGCTTTAGATAAATCAAGGCGTTTTTTCATATTTGAAACAATTGGAAAAATTTCAACAGAAAACATTTCGACATTCGTAAAAAAAATGTCGAAACTACAAAAAAATACTGGTAGAATTTAGTAATTTTAGAATAATATTCTAGACCAGGCCAAAATAGAAGAGAATGTTAAAAAACGTGTGAAGTTCTACTCGAAATGGCACAGTTTTGAAATTTGTAAAAGTAGGAGGAAAGTAATGGTTTATTTGGTTTGAATTGGAGTACAGATTGAAACTAATAAAAAAATACAGTAATCAATAAATAGATTACTGTATTTTTTAGTTTTATTTTGATTCTCTCAATCTTTTTAATGCATAACGATAACTAGAGCGTACACTAGATTCTTTCATATTTAAATTTTTAGCAATTTGTTGAAAGTCATGATTGAAATAAAAACGTTCAATAAGAATTTGCTTCTGTAAGGGGGAAATTCCATCTAGAAAACTCATAAAATTAACAAGTGAAAATACCTCATCAAAATAGATTAAATCTTCTATACCTTGCTCGGAGAATACGTTTCGTTCATCGTATTTAATTGCTTTGGATAGCTCGTTTAATAAATAGCCTCTTACAGTAATATAAGCATAACTTGAAAAATCCCCTTTCTCGGTTTGATACTGCTGATAAGCCTTCCATAATGCTATTTGACCAATTTGATAATATTCATCAAAGTTTTTATATATATGTAACTTCTTCATAGTTGCTTTTATCATTCGGGAATACTGGTTTATGCATTGCTCGAATGTACTTGGCTTCAATTTTCCTGAAACAACTTGATCATCTACATGTTCTTCACTACATTTCATGCTTACTGCCTTTCTTAAAGGCATGCCCTTGTGTGTATTCCGCGGTGAAGTAACTATATAAAAAAATAAGATATATATCATATTTGGAAACATCAATTAAGAATAATAAAAATAGAGTGAAAGGTGAGTATTGAATTTAAAACTTTAAATTTGCCAGAAATAATTAAATGAAACCTTATCTATTTATATTTTTAAAAGAAGTAAAGTTTACTAAAACACAGGTTAAACGGTCATAGAAGTTTCAAAAATACGGAAAGATAATTTTGATATAATCGATATGTAAAAAATCCTCAAAGGAGGCACATATGTCAAAATTAGATTATGTTGTATCGTATGAAACAATGCTGATTGAAGCTGCGGATCATCCAGAGTATTTAACCAAAATAACAGATAAAAACAAAGGAGTAATCTATTCAAAGCGGCCAATGAAAGCAATCTTGAAAGAATCCGCCCTCTACCATAATCAATCTATTAAAGGCCATCTCGAAGTCGTAAAAAGTAAATATCCAACTATGAAAAAGATTCCTCTTATGATTAATCCCACATTATCAATTATTATGATTCCTACATCTTCGCAAAATAACTTATCTTGCAAATGGCTAAATTTTATCCAAATAAATAAATATATAAAAGAAAAAAGAAAAACAAAAATACAGTTTAGGAATGGAGAAGAGAGGATATTCCCAATTTCTTATTACATTTTTGATAAACAAATTAGTAAAGCCACAAAGATTATTAGTATGTATTTAAGTCAGAAAGTAGAATATAAGCTAAAATCAGATGAAGAAAAGTTAATGATGATTAAGGAATTAATAGAAGGATATTCTTCTGATGGGTAGGCTAGAGGCAAGGTGTTTTTAGGAAAGCAGGGGAAGGAAAGACAAAAAGCAGGCCTTAAGATCTTAATTGATCATAAATCCTGCTTTTAAACTTAGTGAATCTATTCTTTAATTATGCCTTAAATAACTTCTTGTTCAGGTATTCTGATTGTCCATTGTGAGAACGCATTTATTTCTACTAGTTCTTTAGGGAAGATAAATGTCCATGGTTTACTCGTATTTGCTTGGATTGTTAATGGAGGTAGTGTGAATAAACCTTTCGCAATTATTTCGCCATTCTCATTTAACATTTCTAGTGGTAGTAATTCTAGACTAACGGCTTGTGTTGATCCATTTCGAACTAAAATGTTAACGCCTAAGTTTCCTTCTTCATTATAGCTTGCTCGCAAAGCATGTAAGCTCACTTCATTTATACGTAATTTAGGTAAAGAATTTACAAGATTGCTTAATTCTGTAATTTGTTCTTCAGTAAGACGGCCTTCCCATGTTGGATCTATATCTAATCGGTGGATAGTTTTTGATAAATCAAATGCTAACTCAAAACCTTTTTCGGGCAAGTCCTCTTTTAGTAAATACTCTCGTTCAAATACAAAGCGCCATGGGCGGCTACTGCAAGGAGGCATTTCGCCAAGCTCTTCCAATCTAAAGCCTTTTTTAGCTAATAGTTCTCCTTCTTCACTAATCAATAATAAAATAGCATCTTCTAAGCGAACTAATTTTTCTAAACTATTACGAACGAATGCTGTAACAGTTACACTTCCGTCATCATTAGTTTCAAGTTCGATTGCAGATAATGATAATTGATTTGGTTTTAAAGGAGAAAGCTCGTTATTTAAAAATTGATAAACATAACGCTTTTCATCTTCAATATGCATTAATGGATGGAATGAAATTTTAGGAAAAATTTCAGCCACTTCATTTCCTTCAACTTGAACTACTTGATCAGTAGATGTTTGTTGCAATAAATCACTCGATGAAACTGTTGAATCTTTACCCTTTTGTAATAAACGCTTAATCGACGATAACATTTTGTTTTTCTACCCCCTGTGGACAAGATAATTCTTGGAATGTTGAAGCAAGACTTGCTGATATTTCTTGTTGTATTGAGTTATAAGTATGTTCAAACAGAGTAAATCCATCTAATTCATATAGTCGAATTGGATCTTCTTGTTGATACTGTCTTAAGTGTATCCCTTCAATCAATTGTTGTAAATGCTCTAAATGTTCAGTCCAATATAAATCTATAGTACTTAATACCGTGCTTTTTAAAATACTAATAAGTTTTACTTTTTTCTCTTCCTCTATACCGTTTAATACATCTTTATATACTGAAAAAGCTTCTTTTACGTTTTTCCAAATCTCTTGTTCAGTATTAAAATGTTCAATATCTATTCGAAGTGGTGGTATAAGTTGTTCAAGTGCTGTTTTTCCTTCAAGTAGATCCCAATCTTCAGGTGTACTATCTTTAGGATAGAATTGCATTAATAAGTGATTGACCGTTTCTTCAGCTTGACCAATAAACCAGCCTAAATCAGTTTCACTTTGTAAAAAGTTATTTCTTAATTTATAAATAATACGGCGATGTTCATTTGCAACACCATCTAATTTAAGCTGCCATTCACGAATTGAAGATTGATTTCCTTCACAGAGCTTTTGTGTAGTTGAAACAAGGTCTTGAATCGTAGAATTTAGTACTTTACCAAATTGATCAGTCTGTAAATTTTTATATAATTTATCTAGCTTTTCTGTATTATATTTTACAAATAATTCATCTTCTAATGACAGATAGAATTGAGATGAACCAGTGTCCCCTTGTCTCCCTGCACGCCCTTTTAATTGTAAATCAATGCGCTCACTTTCATGACGTTCTGTTCCAATTACATGAAGACCTCCTAAATCTGATACACCTTCAGCTAATAAGATATCAGTCCCTCGACCCGCCATATTGGTTGAAATGGTAATCATACCCATTTGACCAGCTATGGCAATCATCTTTGCCTCTTCTTCAACATTTTTTGCATTAAGGAGCTGAAACTTTATCGATTTTTTTTCTAATAATTCTGCGAATACTTCAGATTGACGAATGGAGTTTGTTCCAATTAGAATTGGTTGTCCCTTTTCATGTCGTAATTTTACATCAGCCAGTACTGCTCTGAGTTTTTCTTCTGTTTTTTCAAACACAATATCTTCGTGGTCAATCCGAATTACCGGTTTATTAGTAGGAATTCGAATAACTTCCATGTTATAAACATGTAGGAGTTCTTTTTCTTCCGTTTTTGCAGTACCAGTCATGCCAGAAAGAATTGGGTACATACGGAAATAATTTTGTATTGTTATAGATGCAACGGTATGATTTTCTTCAGTTGTTTTTAATCCTTCTTTTGCCTCGATTGCTTGATGGAGACCGTTACTTAATGAGCGACCTTCCATAATTCGGCCAGTAAATAAGTCAATTAGTCTAATCTCACCTTCGTGAATAATATAATCAACATCGCGTTGAAATATTAAATCGGCTCGCAATGCGTTATGAACAAAGTGGAAAAGCGTTGTATGTTCAAGGTCATATAAATTTTCTATCATAAAGGCTCTTTCAATCTTTGAAATGCCTTCTTCAGTTAAAGTAATTGCTTTAGTTTCTTGATCTAAAAAATAATCCCTACCTTTTATAAACGTACGAATAAAGCGTGCACAAAGCGTGTATAAGTGTGATTGTGCGGGTTTTTTTCCTGCAATAATTAATGGTGTTTTTGCTTCATCTATTAATACTGAGTCAACTTCATCAATAATTGCATAATGATATGGGCGTTGAACTTGTTCAACTAAAGAATTAACCATATTATCGCGTAAATAATCAAAACCAAATTCGGTTCCGATTCCATAAGTAATATCTGCATTGTATGCAGATTTTTTAGCCTCCATAGGTAAATTTGGAATGTTCAAACCAACGGTAAGACCTAAAAATTCGTGAATTTGCCCAATTTGGTCCGCATCTCGTCGGGCCAAATATTCGTTTATGGTAATAATATGTACGCCTTTTCCCTCAAGCGCACGAGTATAGGCAGGTAATGAAGAAACCAATGTTTTTCCTTCCCCAGTTGGCATTTCAGCAATATTTCCATCTAGTAATGCAAGTCCGCCAATTAATTGAACATCATAAGGGCGCATCCCTAAAACACGTTTTGATGCTTCACGTACTAGAGCAAAAGCATCTATTATAATTTCATGAATTACAGCTTCGTTATTAGAAATTTTTTGCTTTAATAGATAAGTAAATTTACGCAAATCTTCATCTAGAAGACTTTCAAAGAATGGCTCCTTTGTATTTATCTCCTGAACAATTTTTTCATACTCCTTTAATTTCCGATTGCCAATAATTTTTTGCAAAGTCTGGATCAAGGGTGTTCCCTCCTGAGCTGGTAATCTATCATGTCTCTTGTTTAAATGTATCATAAGTTTTAAGGGACTCAAGGTGTAAATAGTGGGAATTTATAGAAAAGATTGAAAAATATATTATTAATACTAAAGTAAAAATTATTAGGAATCAAAATGTAGCGATTGATCTTTAAGTAAAAATAACTAGTTAATTTCAAAATGTGACAAATTGCTTACTTCCTATTATATATAATCTTAGTAGTTTCATATTAATAGTCTACTAAGATATGAGGGAGAGAGCTTATTTGAAGACAAAGATCGGTATAATCTTTTCTGCTGCAATACTTTTAACAAGTATATTTAGTTCACCATCGTTGAAACATAGAGGCACTAAACATGAGACCAAATTAATAATCAATAATGAAGTGAAAGCTGCAACAAATCAAAAGAGTAGTGCGCAATCAGCACTTCAAAGGGATGAGACAAATCAACAAAAAAAATGGGAAGCACTACAACTGAATCCACTCCCAAGTAGTAAAAACCTATCATATAGTTTCAGTAATAATATAAAAGTGTTTACAAAGCCTTTCCCAGAGCAGTATCAAACTATTAATGGAATATTGAGCTTTCGAGGCGGACCTTTCCGAAATAATGGTCCGATGGGAACGACAGTTATTTCAAAGCAAAAGTTAATTAAGAGTTGGTCTTTTCAAACTTCTTCTTCATCTGGATGGGGCGGGGGCTCAGGATGGACTGGCCAACCTAGTGTAATTGAATGGAAACCACAAGAACAAAAAATTATGAATTTATATTCTCAATTTAAAACAAAGTCAAATTTTAAAGAAGTAGTTTATGGATCTTTAGATGGAAGAGTTTACTTTTTAGACTTAGCAACAGGTAAGAAAACAAGAAATCCAATTAATATTCAAAATCCAATTAAAGGTAGCGTGGCTCTTGATCCACGTGGTTATCCTCTTTTATACGTTGGACAAGGTATACCACAAACAGGAAAAATAGGTATGAGGATTTTTAGTCTAATTGATGGATCTCAATTAGCATTTATTCCTGGAATTGATTCTTATTCTTTTCGTGGTTGGGGAGCTTTTGATGGTTCAGCGTTATTTAACCGAGAAGATGATGCTATGTTAGTTGGCGGGGAAAATGGACTAGTTTATTTTATCAAACTAAATACTAAATATGATTCAAAGGCTAAAAAGATAAAAATTTCTCCAGTAATTTCAAAATATCGATATAAGCTTAAAAATAATTCTTACCAAGGTATTGAAAATTCAGTAGCGGTATTTAAAAATATTGCATACTTCGCCGATAACGGTGGTGGTATTCAAGCGCTGGATATTATTAAGAAAAGGCCAATTTGGGCAAATAATGCATATGATGATACAGATGCCTCAATTGTCATTGAGAATTCCAATGGTACACCGTTTTTATACACAGGTTCTGAAATCGATAAACAAGGAACTAAAGGCTATGCACGCATTCAAAAGTTAAATGGGCTTACTGGGAAAGTAATTTGGGAGAAGAAAATACCGGGTTATTCGATAAAAGGTAATCATCCTGTTAATGGTGGACTGTTAGCGACTCCAATTGTTGGAACTGGGCCATTAAAAGGGCAGGTTATTTTTAATATTTCAAGATATAAAACGATGAATGGGGGCTTATTAATTAGTTATGATACTGTTACTGGAAAAGAAAAATGGCATTTAGACTTACCAAACTATGCGTGGTCATCTACAGTAACGGTATATACAAAGGATAATAAAGCTTACTTAATTCAAGGTGATTCTGTTGGTAACTTGTACTTAATAAGTGGTAGCGGAAAAATTATCAATAAGATTAACCTAGGTGCCAATATTGAGGCGTCTCCAGTTGTAGTTGGACAACAAGTAATTGTTGGAACTAGAGGAGGTAAATATATAAGCGTCAATATACAATAAATATAGTGATGAATGATCCCTAATTCCGTTTGAGGAGCTAGGGATTTCTTGTTAATTTGATATAGTCTTTTCAATTGTGTTAATAACGTATTAAACTTCTATTAAAAGAATTGGATTTTAAGCAAATAGATTAGATAATATGATAAGTGTATTTATTTATAACTGTATTAGGGGAGTGAAAGGATTTGGCTAAAAAGGCAGAAAATAAAGTTGAAAGTCGTTCAGAACATAGAAAACTTAAGAATAAGGAAGATGTTTTTAGTAGTAAACGATACTTTTCGTTAATACTCTCAATAGCTGGAGTACTAATAATAGGTGCTACAGCAATTTTTTATGTCTACCCTAAAATCATGAATGAAGGGAATATTCATCCGGAAAGTGCTTCTACAAAGGCAGTAGCAGATAAGGATGTAAAAAAAGAAACAAAGAGTGAAAAGGCGACTGAAACAAAAACTAAGGAAGTTGCTAAAGAAACAACCACTAAGGAAACAAAGGTTTCCGATGAAGAAAAACAATCAAATGATTATGTTTTACCGGAAAGTAATAGTAGAAAACTAACGAATGCAGATCTAACTAAATTAGCTCCAAATGATTTACGTTTAGCCAGAAATGAAATCTATGCTAGGCATGGTTTAGTATTTAAATCTAGTGACTTGACGATTTATTTCAGCTCGAAGTCTTGGTATAAACCTAATCCAGCATATAGCGGACAGCTTAATGATGTAGAACAATATAATTTAAATTTAATTAAATCAAAGGAATAATAGGATATACGAGCTATTAAAAAAAGCAAAGTTCAGTGATTAATGAACTTTGCTTTTTTATTTGCTATCATACAATGCTTTTGATGAGAAAATAGATACTTGTGAAGGTCTTAAAGGTTAATCTCGGTTCCTTGACTAGCTAACCATTTTACTATCTTCGTTGCTCCATTTTCCTTTGCTACTTCTTTTACTGTCATTCCATCTACATTCTTTATTGATAAGTCTGCACCTTTTTTAATAAGGTACTGGAATGTTTTTACATCATCTACTTCATATGTTGTATCAAAAATAGGTGATTCCCCAGAACTGTCTTGCTGGTTAATATTTGCTCCGTATTTTAGTAGTAAGTCAATTGCTTGCTTGTCCCCCATAGAAGCAGCGGCATGTAAGATTGTCCAATCATCTGCATCTCCTATAGAAGGATCAGCTCCGTTATCAAGTAATAACTTTAACATCTCTAAGTTAAGATGGTCTTCATCAGTATATGAAGTCTTGAGAAGTGGAGACTCGTAGTCATCGTTCAATTCATTTACGTCTGCCCCTTCGTCAATTAACTCTTTAACTTGTTCAATATCGTTATCAAGCACTGCTTGCGTTAATGGTGTTTCCGCAGCTAAATAGCCATCAACGAATGATTGTGCTAGTGGAATCGCTTTTTCAATTAATAAACTTGCACCGACTATAACCCCGAATGACAACCCAAATACAATTACAGCAATTCCGTATACGCGTTTTGGTGTTTTAAATTTAATATCGCTTTCTACATTATTAAAATGATGCAAAGCGTTAATACGTTTTGGTAAAGTTGGATGGAACATTAATCGTTCACTTAACCAAATTAAAAAGCCTTTTTCATTGCTACTATTTAATAAATATTCACGCTGATCAATTTGTTGATAATATTTGCGACCAACGGCTAACATTGTAAGTGCTTGAGTCGATGCTTCAAAATCATTTGTATAATGACTAGCCATTTGATCACTTGTATACTCACATGCACGTGAATATGCCGAGCCTAAAAAAGGAACCCAATTTGCAGGTAATACTAAAGCCTGTTTTAGAATATGATTTCGTTTAATATGTGCAAGCTCGTGTGCAATCACGAAATCAATTACTTTTGGGTTTGATTCAATCTCTTCGAATAGATCTGAATATAAAACAATCATATTCCGTCCAAAGAAACGCGTAGCAAAGGCATTTAACAGTCCCCCAGATTGGACTACATAAACATCTGGTAGGAAATAAAAGCCCATTTCCTTTGAAATTTCTCTTGTTCTGAAATATACTTCTGGAAATTGTTTTTCAGTAATCTTTACGCCATTTATACGTATGTGGGCAGTGAAAATTAAATGGGCAAAGAGTGGTAAAATGATTAAAATTCCTAAAATAATAAGACCAACAACGCTTAAAATAAGTAATAAATAAATTGGAATACTAATAAGTAAAAGTAATATAAAATAAATCGATTCTTTCCGATTAACTAAAGGTTTCAATCTCTCTCCTCCTATCTCTCAATTCTTATAGTTTAACAAGTAAATGGAAAGGATGTCATACATATATTTAAGAGAAATGAAACCAATTACTTCCACTAAATAATAAAAAAATTTCTTTTTACCCTTTAAATAAAAAATAGTATGATAGACTATAGTTTACTTTTTTCAGTATTTATTTAGATTCAATTTATATATTAAAAACATGTACTATATAGAATGAAAATTTAAGGGGAAGTTAAAAATAAATGGAAACTCAGTTAAGAGAAAAAAATTCCTTGTCAAGAGCGGGTATACGAACAATGCGAAAAGAACGAATACCTAGTTTTAAAAGAAAATGGATGTTTATTTTACTACCAATTATCGCGATATTAATTACACATTTAACATTAAATTACTTAAATTCACCTAAAAGATTAGTGAAGATTTTTGATAAAGCTGTGTCAGATAATAATTATAAAGAAGTCACACATATGCTACAAAAAGGCGGTACCGAGGCGTCCCTAGATGAAGACTCAGTAATCGCATTTATGGATTACTTAAATAGCTATGATGTTTTAGATAAATTAGACGATATGATTCAAAATAATAAAGTAATTCATAGTAAGTTAATAGATGGTCGTGGCAATTATGTGCTTTCAATTAAAAAGGGCGGTAAATTTTTAGGAATTTATCAAACGTATTTAATAAGTGTCCAACCATTCGAATTAAAGATTTCTTCTCCAATTGACGACATTCAATTAAAATTAAACAATCATATTACACATTTGAATAAAGACGAGTACGAAACAACATATCACAAAATATTACCTGGAAAGTACACTTTGGCTGTATCATATAAAGGTGTTTATAGTGATGTTAAGGATGCAGTTGATATAGATTTTTCTTCTGCTTCGAAAAATAAGTTATCACAAGAATTAACTTTTAATGTTAGTTATGTCCAAATTTATTCAAACGAACCTGAGGCAGAACTTTTTGTAAATGGAAAAGATACTGGGCAAAAAGTAAGTGAACTAGATCGCTTTGGTCCGTTTTTATTAAATGGTAAAACAGTAGTTCACGCTGAAATTGAAAAAAATGGTGAATTATTTAAAACGGATGATATTCCAGTTACAGGAAGATATGTAGATTTAATGTTTGATACGCCAGTTGAAAATCAGGACCATACTGATCAAAAAGATGGTTTCTTTGCAGGACTTAAACGCTTTTTTGATAAGTATTTACCAAGTCCTAAGCCTTCTTCTGATTTAGAAGAAAAGCAACTAATCAATGGTTTGTTTAATCAAAATGGCCAAGCATTCTTACAGTCTAAGGAATATCAAGACAAAATTAAGAAAAAGGATACAACGCAAAAACTCACAAGCTTTTCTATGAAAGATTCAAAGCAAGATGATTCAGGTATGATCATTACAACAAATGAGTCGTATGAGATAACTGATAAACATGGTAAAACTAAAATGAAATCATTTGAAATTACTTACCACTTCTCAAGAGAAAATGATGAATTAAAAATGGATCGTATTTTAGAAGTAAAAGAGATAAAGTAAATTGTAGAAAAGAGTCCAATTTAGGTTGGACTCTTTTTTTGTTGATTCAGGGTTAGAGGAGTCCGCAATTATTAAGCTAGTGTTAAAAGGGCACAATTCTTATTAAATGTTAATTATAAGAAATATTTCTTTTTTCACATTTTAATGTCAAATATATGTAGTTTTTGCACATTGCTTTTCTAAATAGGAATATTCGTTATAATGTATTAAAGAGAAATGTTTGGAGGTAATGAAAAAGAATAGAATGTGGAAATTTATTAAAAGACTTCTTTTATTTACACTTCTGATGTCAATTATTGGGTTATTTGCGATCTATCGTTACTATTTCCAAGATGTGTTGAAGTATGAAACACAAGTTTATACTGAATTAAAGACGTTTAATTTAGAAGAATATACACCTTTATTACTAGGACTAATAATGCAAGAAACGAAGGGGAAAGGAAAAGATCCAATGCAGGCTTCAGAATCACTAGGACTAGCAAAGGATAGTATTCAAGATACTTCAAAAAGCATACAACAAGGGGTCTCACACTTTAAAGACGTGTATTCCTATGGTAAAAAGCAAGGCGTTGATTTACAAACCATAATACAAAGTTACAATATGGGGATTGCTTATATTGATTTTGTAAAAACACACGGAGGTAAACATACAGTTCAACTTGCTAAAACTTATTCTCTATCGATGGTGGAGACGAACCCTGAGCTTTATACGTGTAATAATAATAAGAAAAATTTCAGATATCCATATTGTTATGGTGACTTCACATATAGTCAAAAAGTAATGAAGAAAACAAAGTACTTCGAGATTTTAGTCCCACTTAAACAGAATATAGTAGGAAATCCATAGTCCATGAAGAAGAGATAAATGTCTTCTTTATGGACTTTTTAACTTTTTTTTTAGAATTGTGTCATTTTTATTACAAAATGGTTGTCGTTTCGATAAAATAAAACAATTTCCTTTTTTTACCGATATAATTATTGAAAAAACAATTCAAATTCCGACATTTTATGACTTATACTTAATTTTAGTGTTAATTTTTTGTTAATGTCATTTAAAAAAAATTATAGTTTTTTAATTTTACTAGTTTAATAGAATTGGATTGTTTTATTCTACGGTTTAAATGTAAAAATGGTAGGAAAGGAATATTTGATACATGAAAAAAATGGGAAGAGTACTTTTGGTATCAACAGGCATATTAGTAGGCACCTCCAGCATTTCCTGTCCTAATATCGGTTTGGAAACTTCAAAAGCGAGTGCAGCGATCGTAAATATAAAAACGAAGTATCAAACGAGCGCAAATCTAAATTTAAGACAGGGTGCAGGTACAACTTATAAATCAATTGTGATTATTCCAAAAGGAAAAGTAATTACCGCTACTCAAAGAAATGGTAATTGGTACAAAGTGACTTATAGTTCTAAAACTGGTTGGGTAAGTGGTACGTATTTAAAGGAATATTATAAATATACTACTCAAGCGACCGCTTATTATTTTACAAATAAAACTACTAAGCTATATCCAACGCCTGATACAAAAAAAGCTGCAGTATATTCTGTAGTTGTTAATAATGGATTTTATAGTACTCAAAACATTGTAAATAGCATTGGCCAAACATGGTTCCGCGTTAGTTATAATGGCAAAACCTTGTATGTAAATAGTGCAGATGTTACGAAAAGTGCTGTAGCTACATTTGCCCAAACAAAATATAAAGCAATTAAAAATACAAGTTTATATCAAACCTATGGTGTATCTTCTAAAGTACTATCAAGTATTCCAAGTGGTACAGTTATAACATCATCAAAACGTGTTGGTAATTGGTATAACGTCACGCTTAATGGTAAAACAGGGTATGTTTATATTAATAATTTTACAAAAGTAAATGAAATAAAATATGAAACAACAAGTCCTGCATATTATTTTACGAAAGCAGTCACTAACTTATACGCAACTCCAGATGCAACAAAACCTGTAGTAACTACAGTTAATGGAGATAATGGCTTTACTTCAACTCAAAAAGCGACAGATTTAGTAGGAAAGATATGGTATCGAATTAATTACAATGGACAAAATCTTTATGTTAAGAGTGAAGATGTAACTGCAAATAGCTTCACAACATTTACTACTACAAATTATAAAGCGCTTAATTCAACCTATTTATATGAATCGTTCGGCAATGCATCAAAACAACTTATTCAAATTCCAAAAGATACAGTTATCCCGATTAGCAAAAAAATTGGTAATTGGTATAGTGTGTCTTATAACGGTGTAAATGGATATGTAAGAGCATTGGATTTCGGAAAAAGTGATGTCGTGACAATAACTAATATAACAGATACGACATATATTACGACTTCAGAATTAAATATACGTCAAACGTATGATGCTTCTTCACCATTGCTTACAGTAATTCCTGTTAATATGATTTTAATTGCGACTGATAAAGCTTCTAACAATTGGTATAAGGTTAGTTACAATGGGAAAACGGGATATGTATCAGGATCATATATCAAACAAGTTAAAACTGGTGACCCAATGACATCAAGAGATAGCTACCAGTTTATCGATCTGCGTACACCTTCGCCTGTAACAGCTGCGCAAATTAATACCTATATTGCTAGTAATGTGAAAAGTGGAGTTAAGAGTATACTGACTGATCAAGGACAATTATTTATTGATGCTGGAAATAAATATGGTGTAAATGCACTTTATTTAGCAGCACATGCCATTCATGAAAGTGGATTTGGTACTTCTCAAATTTCATTAGGAAAAAATAACTTATTTGGCTTTGGTTCATATGATTCAACGCCATATATAGCGTCATACAAATTTATGAGTGTAAAAGAAAATGTAGAGTATATTGCACGCTCGATTAAATCTACTTACTTAAATCCAAGTAACTGGAAATATAAAGGTGCATATCTTGGTTTTAGTACAAAAGATATGAGCAATGTAAGAATTGATGCAGCGAGTGAAGGGATGAATTTTTATTACGCGACTGATCCAAACTGGGGTAAATTGATTGCTCAACATATGGAAAAGATTCTACCGTTTGATAAAGCGTACTATGATAAAGCACAACCGAATACTACAATTCCAGGCAGTCCATCTACTCCTGTTGGTAGTGATGTTTTCCCTGCTAATATCCGAGCAGTTGCAAAAGGAAACATAGATCTATACACCGCAAAGGGAGATACGGCTAAAGTGAAATCGATAGCAGCTGGTACTGCCTTCCTTCTTCTTGAAAAAACAAATGATTATTGGATTAAATTATCAATTGATGGGAATGTTTTTTGGACAAACAGTATCAAATTAAATGCATATAGCCAAACTTTATCTGTTAAAAACTTAGGTAGAACAACAGATAGTTTAAACGTGCGCTCAGCCGCAACTACAACTGTAAATAATGTAATTGGTACATTAAACCTTAATACTTACCTAAGTATTGTTACAAACACAGATGGTACTTTAACATTGGATAGTACAAAAAAATGGTATAAAATCCAACTAGCGAATGGAAGCTTTGGATGGGTATCTTCAAGTTATGTCAAACAAGAATTAAAATAATTTTTTGATGGTTCAGGAAAAACTGAGCCATTTTTTTATGAGTTTTATAGAGAAATAGAAAGTTAAGAAATGAAATATGATAAAATAGATACATTGTTTCATATTTAGGTAGATTGGAGAATAAACAATGAAATCTTTTTTACTGAAATTTGGCTTAATAACAGCTTTAACAGTAAGTTTGTTTAATGGAAAAGCTAGTGCAGAAACAAACACAAATTGGACTTCGAAGTGTGGCGACGCTAGTAAAGTGAAATCACCATCACTTCAACAAATTAATTGTTTGCTGACATACGCTGCTATCAACTCTGATATTCCGCCAGAGGTCGTTAAGACAGTTGCGTGGAGGGAATCAGGGTGGAACCAATCAAAATTGTCATCTGACGGTGGAATTGGTATTATGCAAATTACAAATCAACCTAGATATGATCAGAAGAGATTAAAAACCGATATTGCATATAATATTCAAGCTGGTGTTGAGATTTTAAACGAGAAATATAATTGGAAAAAAGCAGATGGCACATACACTTTACCAAGGATTAAAGATGCGAATCGTCATATTATTGAGAACTGGTATTTTCCAATTATGGCCTATAATGGAATAAAGCGGGTTAATAGTCCAATAGTTAAAACACAGGGAGCTAACTATGGCAAAATAAATACTGCCGCCTATCAAGAAATTGTATTAAATTTGCTTGAAATGCAGAGTTACTTAAGAGATAAAGATGGTCCAAATATTTTAGCAAAATTCCCGTTTACGACTAGCGATTTTGATTACAGTCCTGATAGTGACGAGGATATTTTGTTCAAAATTCCGCTTTATACAATAAATGAAGGCCTTCATGAGTCGCCATATTTTATGAAAAAGGGAGATATAGCGTACGTCACGGAGGATAAAGTTAAATTACGACCTGACTCAAATACTTTGAAAAAGGAATTAGTAACACTTGCTAAATACACAAAAGTAACAATTTATGATGAATTTAAGTTTGATACAGGTAACGACCATAACCAATTCGTTTGGTTTAAAGTAAAAAGTCCGGATGGAAAGATAGGGTTTATACCATCTGCTTACCTTAATCCTATGGTAACTGGGGTTGCTAATGGAGTATTCTATAATAAAGACGTAAAAATCCATGTTAATGAGGGAGTCGCTACATTAAATGGAACTCGTATTAAAAATGACTATTTGGTTTCAAAAGTAGGTAGCTATACACTTGTTGTAAATAGTTCAGTGGCGAATACAACAACTATTAAATTTACAATCGATAAAACAAAACCTACAACACCAACAATGAATACAGTTTCAGATCAATCAACTACTATTACCGGAACAGCAGAAGCAGGTTCTACAGTTAAACTATATATTAATAGCAAACTTCAAAAAAGCACAACAGCTGCTTCAAATAAAAGCTATAAATTTACAATTCCAAAGCAAAAAAGTGGAACGACAGTTAGTGTAAGTGCTACGGATAAAGCTGGAAATGTAAGTGCAACAAAGTCTTTAAAGGTATTAGATAAAACACCACCAGCTCTTCCAGTTGTTAATAAAGTTACTTCAAAATCAAAAACTGTAACAGGTAGTGCTGAGAAATATGCTTCAGTGAAGATTTATCGAGGAAGTACATTAATAGGTCAAAGCTCGGTTAATTCCAGTAGTAAATTTTCTGTATCAATAAAAGTACAGAAAGCAAACACATATTTAAAGGTTTATGTCATTGATAAATCGGGAAACAAAAGTGTTCGTACAATTAAAGTTGTAAAATAGTTAAAATACGATGCGATAAGTTTTTTGCTTATTGCATTGTATTTTTTTTATTTTTTAAATTCTTATTGGATAGAGTGAATTTATTTGTTTCGAACTCAATTGCTTCATTTCTAATGCTCGATAATTAAGTAGACGAGGATTTGTTTTTACAAAATATTTTTAAGATGGATGCAATCTGTTTTTAATATGTGGATAACTTGTGAATAAAATTTATACTTATCGACAGGAAGAAAAGATTAACAATTTTCATTTTGGTAGAATTTTGTCGTATCTTTATATTTCTTAGCTACTTGAATTAATTTATAAACAAGCGGTTTGTGGATAAGTATTATATGTTATCCACAAATTGTTAATAAACTTCTGAAATTGTGGGTAATTTTCGGAATTTAAAATGTTTTTTACCTTTACAAATATTTGAATGATCAATACTACTTATTATTAAAGAAATTAAAAGGCCATTTCCCAATTGAGAAAAGGCCTTTAGTTAAATTATTCTTATTTTTGATAAAGAGAATTTTAAACTTGTCTTACATTACTTAACGAGCACCTTCACCAGTCAAGACAACTTTAATTGTTTTAAACATAATTCGAATGTCCAACATGATTGATTGATGTTCAATATAGTGTAAATCCAAGACTAACTTCTCTTTCGGTGTTAATTCATACCCGCCATTCACTTGTGCCCAGCCAGTTAACCCTGGTTTGACTGTTAAGCGATTAGTGAAGCCTGGTACTTCATGATTAAATTTTACTAAAAAAAACGCTCTTTCTGGTCTAGGACCAACAAGACTCATATCTCCACGTAAGACATTGACGAACTGCGGTAATTCATCGATACGAGTTTTTCGAAGGAAGTGACCAAGCTTTGTAATACGAGGATCATCCGTACTAGCCCATTGTGGTCCATTTATCTCTGCATCCATACGCATTGTTCTTAACTTGTAAATATTAAAAATCTTCCCATTTAATCCAACGCGTTCTTGGATGAAAAGAGCAGGACCAGGAGAATCAATTTTAATTAATGCGATAAAGAACAATACAAATGGTAAAGAAATGACAAACGCGAGCGACGCAAAGACTACATCCAATGTTCTTTTTATAAATGAATAAAAAATACTTTTCTTTTTTAATGACTCAAGTTGTTGAATTGAGTAGCGGCTTTCAACCTTTTGTTGAGTATTCTGTAAGGCCATTTAAACACCCCAGTTTATAATTTAGGCCCATCCTTGCAAGTGCATTGCAACATGTCCTAATGTATAACGTTTACGTTTTATAACATCATAACAATTATAAATGTTCGCAGAAAAAAATCAAATTATTTTTATGTTACAAGCTTATTACTCCACATAAAAAGTTCACAAGGGTACCTTACACTTATAGTGTGTGCAAGAATGATTTATTAATCGGCATTACAATAATTAGTAATTGATCAAACTTTTGTCCAGGTCGACTTTTTAGGTATTATTATTTTAGCATAAAGTAAGTGGAAAAATACGTCACGTTAAAAATGCACTTTCCCAAAATAACATTTAAATTTGTTTAATTTGTGAGGGATTAATCCTTTTTATAACCTTGGTTTTGTAATTGGGTATGTAATAACAATATTTTGATGATTCTCCTTATAATTTATTATGAATAAATTTAGTTATTTTATCCTTCCTTTAAATCCTTGTTTTTTTGTTTCTCCAAAAATCAACTCCCTCTTCGTAATTGCTCAAGAATTTTTTTACTTATGGCAAACCCTTTAGCACTTTTTATTGCTGTTATATTTGATTTAGATTTAAGTGGGCGCAATTTATAATTTATGTAGTTCCATTAAGGACTATATTTAATATTTAGAGTGGAGTATTGAAAATGCTCTATTTAACTGCTTTTTCATTACCGCATTATTAAACTTATTACCGCAGAAGAAATATGATTCTAATATTTTTGATCATTTAGGATAATCTTCTTCTTCAAAAAAGCGTAAACTTTAATTTTTCAATGAAAAAACAAATAAATTAGTGGGGATATGGCTGGATATGACTAAAGATGGAATGGATTTATCACTTAGTATTCAAGATTGTTAAATTTAATTTAAATTGAGAAGAAATCTCTTGATGTGGAATCAGTATTGATATAAATTTTTTTATGCATAGTGGATATACAGTTTGATAATCGTGTGAATGAAAACTTTACTTTTTCGTATGAAATGATTAGTTCATATTGGCTAATTATATTGTATTTGCTTAAAGTTTAAACCCAAATCTATAAGCATTATTACTAATGTTACTGTATAAAATCTTGTCAGTAAATACTTACTTTTGAAGAATGTTAGTGTTTTTTAAGGAATGGAATGAATAATTGTAGTAATATATTGAAGTGAGTCGAAATTTTGTTTAATTTAGTCGAAAGGTTAGGTGTTAAATGCTAGCGAATTATTTCACTGTTTGTGGCTTTGGTAGTCATGAGATTGAGATTGAAAAATCGAAATTTATTTGTTACATAAATGAAGCGAAAACTGAAGTTGATGCGCAACGATTCATTTCAGAAATTAAAAAAAAGCATTTTGATGCATCTCATAATTGCTCAGCTTATTTAATCGGTGAAAATGATGAAATTCAAAAAGCCAATGATGATGGTGAACCGAGTGGTACGGCTGGAGTTCCAATGTTAGAAGTTTTGAAAAAGAGAGGATTAAAAGATACCGTTGTTGTTGTAACAAGGTATTTTGGCGGTAAAAAGCTTGGAGCAGGAGGATTAATTCGTGCTTATGGACAGGCAGTCAGTGAAGGGTTAAACGCTGTTGGAATTGTTGAGCGTTCATTAGTTAAAGTAATGAACGTAAAGATTAATTATAAATTGTTAGGTAAAGTAGAGTTCGCTTTACGGAACTCACATTATCATTTAGAAAATGTTAACCACATGGAAGAAGTAAGCTTTGAACTTTGGATTAAGGTTGATGAAGTAGATAGCTTCAAAAACTGGATGATTGAGTTAACAAATGGTAGTTGCCATATAAATGAAAGTATTGTTAAATACATGTAGTAGTCTAGCTTGATAAATAGTAAATTTATGACTAATTTCAAATAGAACAATCATACTAACTTTAAAGGAGGTCTATTCGAACATATGAATCAGAATCATTCTCGAAAAATGGCCAAGAAAAGAAGAAAGAAAAAGAGAGGCTTAATTGCTAGAGTATTATTACTTATTATTATAATAGCCTTAGTGTTTGTAGGATATAAAGGCGTTAGAACATATCTTGAATTAAATAAAGCAACAAAAGGAGAAGATATTTCTTCAAACTTAAGAAATGAAAAAGTTGCTATATCTAAAGATCCAATATCTATTCTCTTCTTAGGGATTGAGAACTATTCAACTGGTGGAAAGGGTGGACGAACTGACTCGATGATCCTTGCTACCTTTAATCCAAAAGAGGAGACAATTAAAACAATGAGTATTCCTCGTGATACATATGTAAGTATCCCAGGACATGCAGACAAAACTAAAATAAACCATGCATATTCATATGGCGGCTTACAATTAACAGTTGATACAGTTGAACAATTCTTAAATGTACCAATTGATTATTACGTTACAGTGGACTTTAATGGCTTTAAAAACATAGTTGACGCAGTTGGTGGAATAGATGTTGATGTACCATTTGATTTCTGGGAAAATACAGATACTACACCAAGGAAAAAGGTTTACTTTACAAAAGGTATGATGCATTTAAATGGACAACAGGCATTAGCATACTCTCGTATGCGTAAACGTGATCCTCGTGGTGATTTTGGACGTGAAGAAAGACAGCAACAAGTAATTAAAGCGATCTTAAATGAAATTAAATCACCTGAAACAATCATGAAAATGGATCAATACGCGAAAGTGTTCAGTAAAAATATTAGTACAAACATGAAAATAAGCGGTGGTATTTCACTTGCGAAGCATTTACCTAATATCACTGAAAATGACTTAGAAACAATAAAATTAAAAGGTCACGATGATACGATTCACGGTATTTACTATTATGTTCCTGAAGAGGAAAGTGTAAGAGAAATTACTAGCAAATTCCGAGTTCACTTAGGTTTAGAAAAACCATCTACAACTAATACAATTAATTCAGATAGTAGTTCTGAAAATGAAAATAGTACCAATCAATAAATAGGCTGAAAGCTGATTCTTTTACAGGAATCAGCTTTTTTATTGGGTCAATCGTAATATCTTTGTAATACTTGTTAACATTATGTTAAGGATGTTATAGAAGGGTGTGTATTTTTTAAAACTTATAATAAAATACCAATATATATTGGTAATATAAGGTCTGAATCGGAAAAATTTAAATTTTTGCTTATTTCAAATTTTTGTACAATTATAATCCTAATTACATTATAATATTAGATATACATAAATTTATTAGTCATTTAGTAATAGGCTAATGGGGGAAAAGGTGAATGACAGCTAGGAAAATGGACAATCAGACACTAGACGAAATCATGGATAATATGCTCTCATCTGTTATAGATAGTAAGTCCCATGTGTTTGGAATTGTTGAAGATACTCGCTCAGAATATGAGAAATTAAGAGTAGAGCTTGAAGAAGTAAAAGTACAAGTAGTAGAAAAAATTGAAAATACGGTTAGATTAGATTTATTAGCACGAGCAGCACGCCAAAAATTAACTGAAGTTGATGGGGATTTTAATCGGTATACGGAATCTCAAGTAAAGGAAGTATATGAAACTGCCCAAAATATTCAGGAACAGCATTTTCTTTCATTAAAGGAAGAAAAACTTCTAAATCATCGTAGAAAAGAATTAGAAAATAGACTTCAAACTTTGTTAGAGAAACTACAAAAAGCCGAATTATTAGTTGCCCGTATTTCAATTGTTTTAAACTACCTTAATACAGACTTTAAGCAAGTTAGTCATTTACTTGAAGATGCAAAGCAAAAACAAGAGTTCGGATTTCAACTGATACAAGCTCAGGAAGAAGAGCGTATAAAGTTATCACGCGAAATTCACGATGGACCTGCCCAAACGTTAGCCAGTATATTAATGCAGTCAGACTTTTTAATAAAAACATATCGCCAAAGGCCAGAAGAAGATGCAAGAAAAGAATTAGGTGATATAAAGGAACAAGTCCGTAGTGCATTAGGGGAAGTTAGAAGAATTATATACGATCTACGCCCAATGGCATTAGATGATTTAGGTTTAGTTCCAGCCCTTAATAAATATTTAAAATCGCTTGAGTCGTATAAGCATATTGAAATTAAATTTGAATATGGTCAAAGTAAAAAAAGACTTAATTCAAAAATAGAAGTTGCGATTTTTAGGATCATCCAAGAGGCAGTTCAAAACGCATGTAAGCATGCCAATCCATCAACAATTTATGTAAGATTAGAGTTTTTAAGAAATAAAATTAATGTTTTCGTTCAAGATGATGGAATTGGTTTTCCTGTTGGAGAAGGCCAAAGTGAAAACTCTTTCGGATTAATAGGAATGAAAGAACGCGTTGAGTTATTAAATGGAGATTTTATAATCGAATCTATATTAGACGTAGGTACGACAATTAGGATCACTTTAGATGTAGAAATTGGGAATAAATTAGAAATGTCATTGCAAAAATAAACGTCTGAAAATTTCTAAAAGTAAAATTTTATTTCACGCTTTTCGGAGATTTGCGTCGTGACAATTAATAAAATATGTTAAAATATACTATAATTTAGAAAAAAATACCAATTTTTACAAATTTCGATAGATTAGCAAACTAGAACAAATAAACAGAGGAGTAATGAAATGAAAACTAGAATT
Organism: Bacillus sp. AFS088145; assembly: GCF_002564465.1. GTDB lineage: Bacteria > Bacillota > Bacilli > Bacillales > Bacillaceae_G > Gottfriedia. Next base: position 68,114 of record NZ_NUUX01000021.1, read on the forward strand.
GCAATTGTAGATGATCATAAATTGTTTCGTGAAGGAATTAAGAGAATCCTAGACTTTGAAGAGAGTTTTGAAGTTGTTGCTGAAGGTTCAGACGGCACAGAGGTTGTAAATATCATGGATCAACATGAAGTAGATGTATTTATTGTTGATATAAACATGCCGATAATGAACGGAGTAACTGCTACAAAAGCATTACTAGAAAAACATCCTGATGCAAAAGTAATTATTTTATCAATTCATGATGATGAATCGTATGTGACTCATGTGCTAAAAGTAGGTGCAAGAGGCTATTTATTAAAAGAAATGGACTCAGATACACTAATTGAAGCCATTAAAGTCGTTACAAAAGGTGGATGTTATTTACACCCGAAGATTACTCACAACCTAGTAGAAGAATTTAGAAGACTATCACTTAAAGAACAGTTATTTAAATCTCGCGAAGTAGAAGTGCGCCGTCCATTACATTTACTTACTAGAAGAGAATGTGAAGTACTTCAAATGTTAGCAGATGGTAAAAGTAACCGTGCTATTGGTGAAGCTCTCTTTATTAGTGAAAAAACTGTCAAAAACCATGTAAGTAATATTCTACAAAAGTTAGAAGTAAATGACCGTACTCATGCGGTAGTAACGGCAATTCGAAATGCTTGGGTAGAAGTCAAATAGTTAGGTGCAAAAAGCAGAGTATCGGATAATCGGTACTCTGTTTTAGTTTGTAAACGAAGAACAATATAGTTGATTTTTCACTTTTAGTCTGAAACGAAGAATCAATAAAATGCCCAATTTTTCTTTTCAATAAATAGGCTTTTAAGTATAATAAGTCTTTCTAAGTCTAACTGAATTGTCGAATTGGCTCAGAGTAAAGAGAATGAAATACAATGATTTTACTAAATTAGTTGTGTAAAATTAAACCAATAAATACATAGTTAAACGTTACTATATATATAAGAAAGGATACGACAATGAGAACTGCAATTGTTACAGATAGTACATCCTATATCCCAAAGGAAGTAAGAGATTCTTTAGATATACATATGTTGCCTCTTAATGTAATCTTCGGAGATGCATCCTACCAAGAAGAAGTTGAAATTACAGCTGAACAATTTTTCCTCAAGGTCCGTGAACAAAAGGAGCTTCCAAAAACTTCACAGCCTGCATATGGCACGATTATTGAAAAATTTGAACAGCTATCAAAAGAATATGAGGCTGTTGTTGCTATCACTTTATCAAGTGGAATTAGTGGAACTTATCAAAGTATTGTATCAGCTGGTTCAATGATTGATAACTTAGAAGTAGTCGCTTACGATTCAGAAATTAGCTGCATGGTCCAAGGGTTTTATGTCATTGAAGCTGCGAAAATGGCAAAGAGCGGTGCTGGACCAACTGAAATTATTGAGCGTCTAGATGAAATAAAAAAATCTGCAAATGCTTACTTTATGGTTTTTGATTTAGATCACCTGCAACGCGGTGGAAGACTTTCAAGTGCACAAGCATTTGTAGGAAGTTTACTACAAGTAAAGCCAATTCTAACATTTGTAGACAAACAAATTGTTGCCTTTGAAAAAATTCGAACTGAAAAAAAAGCAATGAAACGAATTACAGATTTATTTGGCGAAGTTTCATCAAAAGGCGAAAAAATGAAAGCAGTAGTTATTCACTCAAATCGAGAAGACGATGCAAAAAAGTTAGCCCAACAACTTAGTGAAACATATCCGAATGTTGAATTAGAAACTTCATATTTTGGCCCAGTAATTGGAACGCATCTTGGTGAAGGTGCTTTAGGATTGGGTTGGTATGTTGTTTGAGTAGGAGCTCCTTTGATTAGGGGCTCTTTGTTTTGTAGTAAAAGAGAGTTATCGTCATTAATAAGTGAGTATCGTAAATAAAAACTAGTAATCGCAATTAAAAATAGAAAATAATCAAAAATGCTTCATTTTTTTACTCGAAATGAATTAGTTTAGTCTACTTTACAAACGAACTGTAAAATTATTGAAAGGGGATTTTTAAAATGTGTTCCTAAAAAATGTCACAATATATCTATATATTTGACAAGGAAATTTCACTGGATTTTACGTCGTTACTGACTGATCGGATGTACTATTTGAAGATGACCATATTTATTTGATCCCTCGAAATAATTATTAAAAGAAAGTAGGTTAAAAATGGACAAATTTTACGGTAGAAAACTCCAACTTCCCCCCACAATAAACCTTCAAGACATCCCTTCAACAAGTCTAATCATTCAAGCTGTTCAAAAAGTTAAAAATCGCTATCAATGCTTTCGTTGTGGTAATCAAAATCAACACTTTTTCGCTACTCATTTTTGTGCTAGATGTTCATCACAGTGTACGTATTGTCGAAAATGTATCACGATGGGAAAGATGTCGACATGCACTGAGCTAGTTATTAATGAAGTTGATATGAAATTCGATCCCTCAATTTCTGGACTCGAATGGGATGGTAAACTTTCACCACAGCAAAAAGAAGCATCTATTAAAGTAGTTGAAGCTGTGAACGAAAATCAGAATTTGCTACTTTGGGCAGTTTGTGGTGCAGGAAAAACGGAAATGTTGTTTGAAGGGATTGAAGCTGCACTACAGCAAGGAAAATTTGTTTGTATCACAACTCCTCGAGTAGATGTGGTTTTAGAGCTATCGATTCGATTCAGAAAAGCCTTCCCTACTATTTCAATTGCAGTACTTTATGGAGGAAGTGAAGAGATATGGGATGGAAATAGGATAACGATTTGTACAGTACATCAGTTAATGAAATTTAGACATACCTTCCACTTATTAATTATCGATGAAGTTGATGCTTTTCCTTATAATATTGAAACACATTTGCATTGGGTTGCAAATGAATCAAGAACAATTAAAGGTTCTACAGTGCAAATGACAGCTACTCCCTCTAGTGAACAACAACTACTTGCGCTAAAAAATAAAATCAAAAATGTAATGGTCCCCGCAAGATACCATAGGCAACCCCTGCCAGTACCGAGCTTTGTATGGATTGGTAACTGGCGTAAAACGATCCGTAAATCACGAAAACTTCCAAATTCCTTAGAAAAATGGATAAAATTACTTATTCAAAAAGGCTGCCCTATTTTTTTGTTTGTCCCTACAATAAATGAATGTGTTTTTATAGAAGAGGCTGTTAAAAAGATAACAGTCAAATCGGCATCAGTTCATAGTCAAGATCCACAAAGACATGAAAAAGTGAGTGATTTTCGAAATGGTGATACTCAAGTTTTAATTACAACGACAATTTTAGAGAGAGGCGTTACGATTTCGAATAGCCAAATTGCAGTACTAGGAGCTGATGAAGAGATTTTTACTGAAAGTGCACTAGTTCAAATTGCTGGGCGTGCTGGTAGGCATATTAATTATGCAAATGGAGAAGTGATTTTCTTTCATAATGGAATTAGCGAAGAAATGGTCAAAGCTAAAAAGCAAATACTTCTAATGAATCATTTAGGTAGCGAGAAAGGCTGGTTGGATAATAAGTGATTTGTGTCTATTGTGGTGTTCGATTTGTTGAGAAGTTTTCCTTGCATAAATTGTTTTTTCTAAGCAATGAATCAGCTTGTTCACAATGTCTAGCGAAATTTAAAAAAATTATTGTTCCTGTTTGTGAAATTTGTTGTGGTTACATTCTGGAGAATCAAAAGCATTGTGAAAATTGTAAAGAGTATATGAGTTTAAAGCTAGATATGCCTTTAATTATTAATAAGTCGATATTTCATTACACAAATGAAGTTAAAGAGTGGCTCAATAAATTTAAATTTTGTGGTGATGTTCAGTTAGCATCTATATTTGCGAGTGATTTGAGGGAATACTATGAAAATTCTTTCAAAAATTATAAAATAGTTCCAGTACCACTAAGTGATGCGAGACTAAAGGAACGAGGTTTTAATCAAGTTGAAGTGCTCGCACAATATGCAGGTTTAAACTTAACAAAATGTTTAGAAAGAATTCATACTGAAAAACAAAGTAAGTTAAGCCGTTATGAAAGACTAAGCCGAGAACAAGTTTTTTCTTTTTGCGGTGAGGAAAAAATCGATAACGAACCGATTGTATTACTTGACGATGTGTATACAACTGGTAAAACGGTGCAAGATGCCGCAGCGATATTGTTACAAAATGGTGCTACTGAGGTACATTCTCTCACATTAATTCGGGCATAAAGCTTGGCGGCTTGTTAATTATATAAGAACTAAATTTTACTACGAGTTTTACCGATATAAATAATGGTCATTGGACAGAATAAAACAAAAATATAGATAAAGGATCGTAATAATAAAGCCGAGGTATAAGACGATTAGCGATGAGGTGAGAAAAATGATGGATAATACATCTGATGAGGATAAAGTTCATTTACATCAAAACAACGTAGAAAAAATCGAACAAAATAAACGAGAACAAGAAGGAAAAATAGAAATCTCCCCTCAAGCGAAGGATAATCAAAACGCCAATCAGATAATCGCAAAACGTGATGAACGTATTCAGCAATTAAAAAAACAAATTGACGAGGGAACATACAAAGTTCAACCAATGAAAGTGGCAGAAAAAATGCTTAGCTATTTTAAGAAGAAATAAGGGTTAACAATCGAACCGGGTTGTTACTAAAATTGTTAAACTATATAAGAAGAAAATAGGAAAGAACTTAGCAAAATGTTAAGTTCTTTCTGTGTATAGGCAAGGAAATAAAAAAGGAAACAAAACCTTCTGTTATTTGAATCGTGAAATTTTTAAAGTGGTCTTTCGATTTATTGTATTTTAATTTGATTTAGAGGGAAGTTAATATTAATTATTTTGAAAAAAACTTAATAAAATTATGGAAAGATTTTCTTAATATATCACACAATTTTTTCTAATAATGTGATAAACTCAAATGGTTTAGTTTTTTACTTTTTATGTAGAGGTGTACATATGTTATCGATTTTAAAACGATACTTAATTGGTAAACCACTTAAGTCAACAGAGTTAAGTGAACAAAAGTTATCGAATACGAAGGCTTTGGCAATTCTATCGTCAGATGCGCTTTCTTCAGTAGCATACGGTCCAGAGCAGATTCTGATCGTTTTAACTACGGTTGGGGCTGTAGCGTATTGGTATTCGGTTCCGATAGGTATAGGCGTTCTGATTTTATTATTAGCATTAATTTTATCTTATCGTCAAATTATATTTAGTTATCCTCATGGTGGAGGCGCTTATGTCGTATCTAAACAAAACCTCGGTGTTATTCCTGGTTTAATTGCCGGTGGATCTTTGCTAGTTGACTATATTTTGACAGTAGCTGTTAGTGTGTCAGCAGGAACGGACGCCATTACGTCCGCCTTTCCAGCCTTGCACGCTCATACAGTCTTTATTGCTGTAATTTTGGTTATATGTATTACGATTTTAAACTTACGCGGACTAACTGAATCTGCTTCGATTTTAGCATATCCAGTTTATTTATTCGTTGTAGCACTTGTTATTATCATTATCGTAGGTTTATATAATGTCTTTACAGGCCATGCACCACAAACTGCACATTCAGCAGTTGGGACTGTGGTTCCAGGGATTTCACTCTTTATTCTATTAAAAGCATTTTCATCTGGTTGCTCAGCCTTAACTGGTGTAGAAGCAATTTCAAATGCTATTCCGAACTTTAAAGTGCCTTCAGATAAAAATGCGGCAAAAACACTATTGATGATGGGTTCGATTTTAGCTGTACTATTCTCAGGAATAATGTTTTTAGCTTACTGGTATGGAATTGTACCAAATGCAGAAGAAACGGTAATGTCCCAATTAGGTTCTGATATTTTCGGACGAAATGTAATCTATTTCTTCGTACAAGGGACAACAGCGCTAATCCTTGTATTAGCAGCTAATACGGGATTTTCAGCATTCCCATTACTTGCATATAACTTAGCAAGTGATAAATTTATGCCAAGAATGTACTTACTTCGAGGAGATCGTCTAGGATATTCAAATGGTATTATTACACTTGGTATAGCTTCGATTTTATTAATTATTGCTTTCCAAGGTAAAACAGAAGCATTAATTCCATTATATGCTGTTGGTGTATTCGTACCATTTACACTTTCTCAAACAGGTATGGTAATTAAATGGATTAGAGAAAAACCGGCTGGCTGGTTACCAAAATTAACTGCAAACTTTGTAGGAGCATTTATCTCAGCAATAGTTTCGATTATTTTCTTAACTACTAAGTTAAATCAAGTTTGGTCAATATTTGTTTTCTTACCTTTGATTGTTATTCTATTTTTAAGAATTCGTAAGCACTATGAAGCGGTAGGTGACCAATTAAGATTAAATAATGATATTCCAGAAAAAATTAGTGGAAATATCATGGTTGTTCCTGTTGCTGGGATTACAAAAGTAGTTGAACGTACAATGCAATATGCTCAAGGGATTGCTGATGAAGTCTATGCTGTTTACATTTCTTTTGATAAAGAAAGTGAAGTGCAAATGAGAGAAAAGTGGGAAGCATGGAATCCTAACGTAAATCTAATTGTTGAACATTCTGAGTATCGAGAAATTACTAGACCACTTTTAAAAGTAATAGATGAAATGGAAGCTAAAGCTCATGAACAAGGCTTTGAAATTACAGTTTTAATACCACAGTTTATTACGAGAAAAAATTGGCATAATGTCTTACATAATCAATCAAGCTTATTACTACGAGCGTATTTACTTCATAAACGAAGCGTTATTGTAACTACTGTACCTTATAGATTTAAGGTGTAGAGGGTAGAGGTTTAGAAGTAGGAAAAATGATATAAATTTTCTTTTCATATAAATAGGAAAAAAATAATGGGACAAGTCAGAAGGTAAGCGAATATGATAGGTAAGGAAAAATAATTAGAATTTTTCGTTATTTGTCGAATTCGTGAAAAAAAAGGCGATAAGCTACTTTTGACTTGTCATAGTTTTATGATGTATAGTTGAATTGTGGAGAAAATTCACAAGTTTTCGACTGAAGGGAATGGATTTGAATGCAAGGTAAAGTAAAATGGTTTAATGCAGAAAAAGGTTTTGGATTTATCGAGCGTGAAGATGGAGACGATGTATTCGTACATTTCTCAGCTATCAACGCAGAAGGTTACAAATCTTTAGAAGAAGGCCAAGCAGTTAGCTTCGAAATCGTTGAAGGTAACCGTGGACCTCAAGCTGCTAATGTTACTAAAATTTAATTTTTTCCGTTAATAAGTAAGTATTTGCTTATATAGATTCGGACCACGAGGGCTTACTCATTTGAGTAAGCCTTTGTTTGTTTTGGAAATTTTTGAGTATTTTTAAATTATTATAAAAATATAATCCGGTATAAAACATAAAAGTTCATTAAATGGACACAGAGATTTCTCATATTTGACAAAAATTTCAAGGAGGAAATTGAAATAGAAGTGTAGAATATAAGTATGACAGCTTTCATTTTTGGAGCTTGATGAAGGAGGAAACCCATATGATGCTAAACATCCGAGGCGAAAATATTGAAATTACTCCAGCAATTCGTGATTACGTAGATAAAAAATTATCGCGATTTGATCGTTATTTTGATGAAGAGTTAACGGCGAGAGTTAATGCTAAGGTATTCCACGACAAGCAAAGAATTGAAGTAACTATTCCTGGAACGTATATGTTATTACGTGCAGAAGAAGAGCATGCAGATTTGTATGCAGCTGTCGATTTAGTTATTGATAAACTAGATCGTCAAATTCGAAAACACAAAACAAAAGTAAATCGCAAGTTAAGAGAAAAAGGTTCATTAAAATTTATGTTTGCACCATCAACTACTGAATCAGCTGTTGCAGTAGAGGAGCACGAAAATGATATTGAGTTAGTTCGAACAAAGCAATTTGATTTAAAACCTATGGATGCAGAAGAAGCAGTGCTACAAATGAATATGTTAGGTCATAACTTCTTTGTATTCTTAAACGGAGAAACGAATAAAACGAACATCGTTTACGCTAGAAAAGATGGGCGTTATGGTTTAATTGAAGCCAAATAAAAATTAAATAAAACAATAATAAAAGGACTGAGCTGAACAATTAGCTTAGTCCTTTTTTGGTTTCTTTGCTTATTTTCTAAAATATTAATTAATTCTAATAGAACATTCTCGACATAAGGTTGTCACGTATCTTCATTTAATGATAAAATTAGAAATAGTATCTACTAACTTAATGACATTTTAGTTTATGACTTTATAATAGAGGAGCGTTACGAATGCTTGGAATGATAAAAAAGGTTTTTGATCTTAATCAGCGACAATTAAATAAAATGCAAAAACAAGTTGATCAAGTGTTATCTTTACAGGATCAGTATGCAAAATTATCTGATGATGAACTTAGAGGTAAAACATTTGAATTTAAAGAGCGTATTCAAAAAGGCGAAACTCTTGATGATATTTTAGTTGAAGCATTTGCCGTTGTTCGTGAAGGTGCTACTCGTGTGCTTGGTATGACTCCATATCCTGTACAGTTATTAGGTGGAATTTCCTTACATGAAGGTAATATTTCAGAAATGAAAACTGGGGAAGGTAAAACTTTAACTTCCACTTTACCTGTTTACTTAAATGCATTAAGTAGCGAAGGTGTTCACGTTGTTACAGTCAATGAATACTTAGCTAGTCGTGATGCTCATGAAATGGGTCAATTATATGAGTTCTTAGGACTTACTGTTGGTCTAAATTTAAATAGTATGGAACCAGATGAAAAGCGTGAAGCATATGCTTGTGATATTACGTATAGTACAAATAATGAATTAGGATTTGACTATTTACGTGATAACATGGTTGTATACGCTGAACAACGCGTTCAACGTCCACTAAACTATGCTATTATCGATGAGGTTGACTCAATATTAATTGACGAAGCACGTACTCCATTAATTATTTCTGGACAAGCAAAACAGTCTGCACAATCATATATTGCGGCGAATGCATTTGTTGGAATGCTTAAGCTAGACAAAGATTATACGTATGATGTAAAAACAAAATCAGTTTTATTAACCGAAGATGGTATTTCACGTGCAGAAAAAGCTTTTGGCGTTGAAAACCTATTTGATTTGAAAAATGTTAACTTAAACCATCATATTACTCAGGCATTACGAGCTCACGTGACGATGACTCATGATGTAGATTATGTAGTTCAAGATGGTGAAATTGTAATCGTTGACCAATTTACTGGTCGTTTAATGAAAGGCCGCCGATACAGTGAAGGTCTTCACCAAGCAATTGAAGCTAAAGAAGGATTAAAAATTCAAAACGAAAGTATGACGCTTGCGACAATTACTTTCCAAAACTACTTCCGTATGTACAAAAAACTTTCGGGTATGACAGGTACAGCTAAAACTGAGGAAGAAGAATTCCGTAATATTTACAATATGAATGTTCTAGTTATTCCTACGAACCGACCAATCGCTCGTATGGATAAACCTGATCTAGTATACAAAACAATGACTGGAAAATTTAATGCTGTTGTTGATGAAATCGTTGAACGTCACAAAGCTGGGCAACCAGTTCTAGTAGGTACAGTAGCGATCGAGACTTCAGAGTTAATATCTCAATTGTTAAAACGTAAAGGTGTTAAACACGAAGTATTAAATGCGAAAAACCATGAACGTGAAGCTGATATTATCGCATTAGCTGGTCACCGTGGCGCAGTTACTATTGCGACAAACATGGCTGGTCGTGGTACAGATATTAAATTAGGTGAAGGTATTCGTGAGCTTGGTGGATTAGCTGTTATTGGTACAGAGCGTCATGAAAGCCGTCGTATTGATAATCAGTTACGTGGTCGTTCTGGTCGTCAAGGTGACCCTGGTGTGACAACTTTCTATTTATCAATGGAAGATGAATTAATGCGTCGTTTTGGTTCAGAAAACTTATCAGTTATGATGGACCGTTTAGGATTAGATGATTCTCAACCGATTGAAAGTAAAATGGTTTCTCGTGCAGTTGAATCTGCACAAAAACGAGTAGAGGGTAATAACTTTGATGCTCGTAAACAATTACTTCAATATGATGATGTATTACGTCAACAACGTGAAGTTATTTATGCTCAACGTTCTGAAGTTATTGATTCAAATGATCTACAACCCATCGTTAAGAATATGATTGAAGGTACTATTAACAGAGTAGTTCAAGCCCATACTCCAAACGAGCAGCTTCAAGAAGAGTGGAATATAGAAGGAATCATTGATTTCTTAGAAGCAAACTTATTAAATGAAGATGAAATCACAGTTGAACAATTACGTGTAATTGAACCGGATGAAATGGTTGAATTAATTCAAAAAACAGTATTCGAGCGTTACGAAGAAAAACAAGTGGCTTTACCAGTTGAACAAATGCGTGAGTTTGAAAAAGTTGTACTATTACGTACTGTTGATAACAAGTGGATGGCTCATATCGATTCAATGGATCAACTTCGTGAAGGAATCCATTTACGTGCATATGCACAAATCGATCCACTACGTGAATATCAAATGGAAGGCTTCGCAATGTTTGAAGAGATGATTGCTTCAATTGAAGAAGAAGTATCTCGCATTATTATGAAAGCGGAAATTGAAGCTGATGTAGAGCGTGAAGCTGTACAAGGCGATGCAATTCATGTAAGTAATGATGGTGAAGGTGAAGTAAAGAAAAAACCAATCGTAAAAGGCGAAGAAACTGGCCGTAATGAAGATTGTCCTTGTGGATCAGGTAAGAAGTATAAAAATTGCCACGGTAAAGGAATCTAATATAATAGAAACTATATGAAAAGGGGCAAGGGCAAGTAGTTATTAGAAAAGAGGAGTGACTTTCAAAGGTTATTCTTACTTTACTACTTGTCTTTACCTGCTTTTTATTGTTCGTAAAATTTAATCGAGGTGTTATGTAATGGAATTAGTAGAAGTAAAGCAAGAACTAGAAAAGATGGCGAAACGCCTTCAAGCATTTAGGGGGTCTCTTTGACGTCGAAACAAAACAAGCAAGACTAGATGAGCTTGAAGCGTTCATGTCAGAGCCAGATTTTTGGGATGATCAAAAAGCTGCACAAGTAGTAATTAGTGAAGTAAATGGTTTAAAAGAGGTCATTAATGAATTCAATGATTTAAATGATGGATTTGAGAATCTTGAAGTAACATATGAGTTAGTAAAAGAAGAAAATGACGATGAACTATTTGAAGAACTAGTAACTGAAGTAAAATCTTTAACTGGAAAACTGAATGATTTTGAACTTCAATTATTATTAAGCGAGCCATATGATAAAAATAATGCAATTCTTGAGCTTCACCCAGGAGCAGGTGGAACTGAGTCTCAAGATTGGGGCTCAATGTTATTACGTATGTACACTAGATGGGCTGAAAAACGTGGATTTAAAGTCGAAACTTTAGATTATCTACCAGGTGATGAGGCTGGTATTAAGAGCGTAACTTTAGCAATTAAAGGCCATAATGCTTATGGCTATTTAAAAGCAGAAAAAGGCGTTCATCGCTTAGTACGTATATCTCCATTCGATTCATCAGGTCGTCGTCATACTTCGTTCGTTTCTTGCGAAGTAATGCCTGAGTTTAATGAAGAAATTGAAATCGATATACGTACAGAAGATTTAAAAATTGATACGTATCGTGCAAGTGGAGCGGGTGGTCAGCACATTAATACAACTGACTCAGCAGTACGTATTACACATGTTCCAACTAACACTGTAGTAACATGTCAAACAGAGCGTTCACAAATTAAAAACCGTGAACATGCAATGAAAATGTTAAAAGCAAAACTATATCAACGTAAAATAGAAGAGCAACAAGCTCAACTAGATGAAATCCGTGGAGAGCAAAAAGAAATTGGCTGGGGAAGTCAAATTCGTTCATATGTTTTCCACCCATACTCAATGGTTAAAGATCATCGAACAAACACAGAGGTTGGTAATGTACATGCAGTAATGGATGGAGATCTTGATCCATTTATTGATGCTTACTTACGTTCTAAGATTTAATGTTGAAAAATGGGCTGATAAGATTGGGGGAAACTTCTTTCTTACCAGCCCTAATCTTTGGGGACAAAAGAGGTATATTTTAATTCCGGTAGTGTAAATCCATTTTTTAACCTAAAACATCTACTATCAGACTGCAATTAGTCTGATCATCAAGTTCTTTGGACTTTGTCTAAACGGACATCTTCAAATTATGGAGATGTTATTCTTTTGAGCTTTTTTCTTTAGGGGATTAATAAGGATTTTCCTTACTAATGTGAAGGGGTTACATGAATCATATTTATTTTTAAGTTGTTTTACAAATAGAAGAAAGTAAATTTTGTTTATATGTAATTAAATCTTATTGTTTTTTTCATAATAAAAAATAGAGAGAGTATCCGATAATAAGGATATAAAATAGAAAAGTTGTCTGTAAGTGTGAAATATTGAGGGGGATAAGTTTGAAAAAGGTCAGATATTCTACTGCTCTAACTGTAGGGTGGGGAAAAACGTTTTTTGAGTACTTTTTTGTATTAGTTGGTTCTGCAATTATTGCTGTCGCGTTTTGTGTGTTTTTATTACCAAATCATATTGCTTCTGGTGGGGTAAGCGGAATTTCGACGATTCTAAAGAGTACAATGGGATTTAATCCTGCATTTGTACAATGGGCATTTAATATTCCATTGTTTATAGCAGGTGTAATTTTCTTAGGTAGACAATTTGGCGCTAAAACATTAGTTGGAACAATCTTTATTCCACTTGTTGTTTATTTAGTTGATTTATACAATATAAAACCTGCCACTGATAATCCACTTTTAGCATCAATTTTTGGTGGACTATTTATTGGTTTAGGTCTAGGAATCGTGTTCCGTGGCAAAGCATCTACTGGTGGAACAGATTTAGCAGCTCAAATTGTTCATAAATATACTGGTTTATCACTTGGGATTTGTGTAGCATTTATTGACGGATTAATTGTTCTTACATCTGCAATCGTGTTTAATCTTGAAAGTGGTATGTATGCACTAATTGCACTTTTTGTTACGAGTAAAACAATCGATTTAGTTCAAATTGGTCTTGCTAGATCAAAAATGGCACTAATCATTACTTCAGAAGTAGAGCCTGTAACAGCAGCAATTGTTCATCAATTAGATCGTGGAGTAACAAAACTAACCGGTGTTGGTGGATATACAAATGAAGACCGTTTAGTATTAATGTGTGTACTTGATCAAACTGAATTTTCTTCTCTACGTGATATCGTTCGATCAGTTGATCGAAATGCTTTCATTACAGTTGTAGATGCAACTGAAGTTCTTGGAGAAGGTTTCACTAATTTGACATAAAAAGGTAAAATAAATATTTTTATTAGTAGTAGACTATAGTTGTGGGATTTTTAAAGGGGCGATGATTTTTGTGAAAAAGCTACTTCTTGCTTTTATAACTGGTGGTATGCTGTTAACGATTACAGCATGTGGTTCAAATAATAATTCAAGTAAAAATAATGACTCAGGTGAACCGGTTTCAGTTGCTAATGGGGAAAAGTTATTTAAACAAAGCTGTGCTAGCTGCCATGGTGGAGAACTAGAAGGTATAATTGGACCAAGCTTAAAAAAGGTCGGAGCGAAATATTCTGAAAAAGAAATAGAAAATATTATCCATGATGGAAGAGGTTCAATGCCTAGTGGAGTTGTTCAAGGAAATGACGCGAAAAGTGTAGCGAAATGGCTTGCGACTAAAAAATAGAATGTTTTAAATTTTAAAGAAAAAAATTAAAGAAACAGACAATTTTCTGTTAATTAGAAAAGGTCTGTTTCTTTTCATTTTAGTTACACTTTTCCATAATTTGTTAAACAAACCTATAAATCGTTCGGAAATAATCTTGACTATTATTAAAATGTAACATAAATTTATCAATTTTGACATTTTTTAAGTGGTATAATAGAGGAGCTTAGCTGAATTTATCGAAATATGTAAATAGCAGGCGAAATAATAAGATCAAGTAAAGTTAAGTATAATTTCATCCAGAATGGATCTTATATAGTTTGATAGAAGAAAACGGAACAAAAAACTAAGGAGAATGTCATGATTGAGTTAAAAGATGTTTATAAGACTTATCCTAATGGTGTTCTTGCGGTAGATGGTATTAATGTAAAAATTCGCCAAGGTGAATTTGTGTATGTCGTAGGACCAAGTGGTGCCGGAAAGTCGACATTCATTAAAATGATGTATCGTGAAGAAAGACCATCAAAGGGTGCAATCTTAATTAATGGAATTGATTTAAGCCATATGAAGGATAAAAAAGTTCCTTTATTACGTAGAAATATTGGGGTAGTTTTCCAAGACTATAAATTATTACCGACTTTATCAGTTTATGAAAATATTGCATTTGCGCTTGAAGTTATTGAAGAAAATCCGAAAACAATAAAGAAGAGAGTTATGGAAGTACTTGACCTTGTTAAGTTAAAACATAAAGCGCGATTCTTACCAACAGAGCTTTCTGGTGGTGAACAGCAACGTGTTTCGATTGCCCGTTCTATTGTAAATAAACCACAAGTAGTAATCGCCGATGAGCCAACGGGTAACTTAGACCCTGAAACCACATGGGAGATTATGGATATATTTAAAGAAATCAATGATCGTGGAACAACTGTAGTAATGGCAACTCATAATAAAGAGATCGTAAATACGATAAAGCGACGTGTAATTGCAATTGAAGCTGGAAAAATTGTACGCGACCAAGCGAGAGGAGTGTACGGTTATGAAAGCTAGAACTGCAAGAAGACATGTTCGTGAGGGACTACGTAGTTTAAAACGAAATGGTTGGATGACGTTTGCATCGATAAGTGCTGTAGCAGTTACTTTAATGCTTGTTGGCGTATTTTTAACTGTAATTTTGAATGTTAATCACATTGGAACAACTTTAGAAAAAGATGTTGAAGTACGTGTTTTAGTTGATTTAACAGCAAACAAAGAGCAACAAGCTACTTTAAAAGAAGAAATCAAAAAATTAGATCATGTAACTACTGTAAAGTTCTCGTCGAAAGATCAAGAATTAAACAATCTAATCAAAAGTATGGGAGAAGATGGTAAAGCATTCAAACTGTTTGAACAGCAAAATCCATTAAATGATACGTATATTGTTAAAACAGATTCTCCAGAACAAATCGCACCAGTAGCCAAAAAAATTGAAGGCTTAAAATATATTGATGAAGTAATTTATGGTAAAAAACAAGTTCAAAAATTATTTAATGCAGTTTCGGTAGGTCGTAATATCGGTTTAGTACTGATTTTCGGACTATTATTTACTGCGATGTTCTTAATCTCTAATACTATCAAAATTACGATCATGGCAAGACGACGTGAAATTGAGATTATGAGATTGGTAGGGGCAACTAATAACTTTATTCGTTGGCCGTTCTTATTAGAAGGTTTACTGCTAGGTGTGTTAGGATCGGTTATTCCGATTGTTTTACTATTAACTGGTTATAAGGTTATTTATAATATGTTGATGCCAAAATTAGCAGGAACAATGTTTACATTATTACCATTTTCACCGTTTGTGTACCAGCTATCTGCAATATTAATAGGTATTGGTGCAATAATCGGGATGTGGGGTTCTGTCATGTCAATTCGTAAGTTTTTACGTAAATAAGATTAAATTTTTCATTTGTAGTTCTATTGTTTTAATAGTGTAATTCGATTGATAAGCTCTAGTTCCCAATTTAACGTCTGTCTGAGTTGATACAGGTACTAGGGCTTTTCTATATACATACAAGGAGGGATCTTAGATGAATAAGAGAAAATCATCGAAAGTAATAACAATTATGTTATGCAGTACTTTCATCATCGGTGCTATCCCATCCGTTTCTTTTGCTGAAAGTAAATACCAATCAGAAATTGACCGCATTAAAAAGAAGCGTAGTGAAGTTAAGGATAAGACGGATGCAACAAACAACAAAATTGCTGATATAAAGCATGACCAGCAAGAAGTTGTTGCGGAGCTTGAGAAACTTGATGCTCGGATGAAATTGACTAAGCAAAAGGTTAACCAAACTGAAGATGCAGTTAGTGATGGGAAAAAGCAAATTTCAAAACTAAAGGAAGAAATTAAGTTTATTGAAGAACGCATTAAATCTCGTGAAGAATTATTGAAAAACCGTATGCGTTCTCTTCAAAAAGCTGGTGGAATGGTATCATACATTGATGTCATTTTAGGCGCAAATAGTTTCGGAGATTTAATTCAACGAATGAGTGCCGTACAAATTATTATGAAGGCTGACGAGGACATTATTAAGCAGCAAAACTTGGACTTAGAAGAAGTTAGTGCTAAAAAAGATGACTTGACTATAAAACAAGCAAAAATCGAAAGAGATTTAGCGAACTTAAAGAGTCTAAATAATCAACTTGCAAGTCAGGTTAGCGAAAAGAACAAATTAATGGATTCATTAAAAGCTAAAGAAAGCGAAGCTCATGAAGATGTTTTAAATTTAAAAGAACAAGATCAATTATTAGCAAGTCAGCAGGCTGCAATGCAAAAAGCGCTTGAAATCGCTAAAAAACAAGCTGCTGAAAGAGCTGCGGCAGAAGCTAGACGGAAAGCAGAGGCTAAACGTAAAGCAGAAGCTGCTGCAAAAAGTAAAAAGCAATCTACTAGTACAAGTCATTCAAGTGAATCTGGAAGCTCTAGTAGTTCAGGTAATTCTAGTAACTCAGTTAGTACTGGTAGTTCTGATAATACACCAACCGTGTCTAGTGGCAACTTTACAAGACCAGCAAACGGTTATGTCTCTTCTGGATTTGGACAACGTTCATTTGAGGGTGGAGAGTTCCATGAAGGTGTTGATATTGCCTCAGCAGGAAGTGTGCCAGTTGTAGCGGCAGGTGATGGGGTTGTAATTCGTGCTTATGTTTCATCTACTTATGGTAATTGTGTATTTATTACACATAACATTGATGGACAAGTATGGACAACCGTATATGCTCACTTAGCTAGTTTTAATGTATCGACTGGACAAACTGTTTCAAAAGGTATGAAAATTGGTTATATGGGAAGTACAGGTCATTCTACTGGACAACATTTACACTTTGAATTGCATAAAGGTGAATGGAATTATGCTAAATCAAATGCAGTAGATCCTATGAAATATATTAACTTTTAATTTACTAAAAACCTATCCTAAAACATTAGGATAGGTTTTTTTCATTTTCTGCTATATAAATCCCAAATGATTTATATAACTACAAGTCATACCTACATAGTTAAGAGGAGATTAAATTCAATTTAACAAATTACTAGATTATAATTATTATAATTTGATATTGATTTTCATTACTGGTTAGATTATTATATAATTATTACTAAATTATAATAATTCTAATTAGGGAGAAATGATATGACAAATAACCGGCTAACAACAAATCAAGGCGTACCAATTGGAGATAATCAAAATTCTCTTACAGCGGGACGTAGAGGTCCAACTTTATTAGAGGATTATCAATTAATTGAAAAACTAGCTCATTTTGACCGTGAAAGAGTACCTGAGCGTGTTGTGCATGCACGTGGAGTTGGAGCACACGGTGTTTTCATAACTAAAAATAGTATGAAAAAATATACGAAAGCTAAGTTCTTACAAGATGCAGGAACAGAAACACCAGTATTTGCTCGTTTCTCAACAGTTATTCATGGATTACATTCTCCTGAAACATTACGAGATCCTCGAGGATTTGCTGTGAAATTCTATACTGAAGATGGTAACTATGATTTTGTAGGTAATAATCTTCCTATATTCTTTATTCGTGATGCAATGAAATTCCCCGATATGGTTCATTCATTAAAGCCGGATCCTAGGACTAATTTACAAGCACCTAACAGATATTGGGATTTTATGTCTCTAACACCTGAGTCAACAAATATGTTATTACATGTATTTTCTGATGAAGGTATTCCAGCGAACTATCGTCAAATGAGAGGTTCAAGTGTTCACGCATATAAATGGGTGAATGAATATGGTAATACTGTTTATATAAAACTTCGTTGGGTACCAAAGCAAGGAATTGAAAATCTTTCAATGGAAGAAGCTAGTGAAGTTCAAGGGAAAGATTTTAACCATGCAAGCCGAGATTTATACGATTCAATTGAAAACGGGGATTTCCCAGAATGGGACTTATATGTTCAAGTATTAAATCCAGCAGATATGGATGATTTCGACTTTGATCCATTAGACCCTACAAAAGATTGGTTTGAAGATGTGATTCCTCGACAATTTGTTGGAACGATGGTCCTTAATCGAAACCCTGAAAATGTATTTGCAGAAACTGAATCAGTTGGATTTAATCCAGGTGTGTTAGTTCCTGGTATATTACCTTCTGAGGACAAGTTACTACAAGGAAGATTATTCTCTTATTCAGATACCCAAAGATATCGTATTGGAGCAAATTATTTACAACTTCCAATTAACTGTCCTTTTGCGAAAGTAGCGAATGGTCAACGAGATGGTCATATGCCTTTTAGTCAGCAAACACATCAAATTAACTTTGAGCCAAATAGCTACTCAGATACGCCAAAAGAAGATACAGAATATGTTGATGTAGTTCAGCCATTAAGTGGTGTTTCTGAGCGCAATAAAATAGAAAAAACAAATGACTTTGGCCAAGCGGGAGAAGTGTGGAATAGATTTAGTAAAGCGGAGCAGGATGCTGTTATTAAAAATATTAGTGCTGATTTAGCAGATGTTGATGAAAAAACTAAGCTTCGTGCAGTTTGTAATTTCTATCGTGCAGATGCAAAATTAGGTGAGAGACTTGCGAGTAAAATAGGTATTAATCTTACACCATACTTGCAACATCTACCAAAATAAATTAAACTCTTCTAATAAAAATTTATTAAATCGTGTTCTACTTGCAAACATAAGTAATACAGGCTTATCATATAATAGAACAGAAATGGCATCGCACGTCTGTGTGATGCTTTTTAAGGTACATATACTATTTAATAGATTGGTACGTTCTTAAGGAACGAAAAATAGGAGGTTCTGTATGAATCGTAAAACAACAGCTCTACTTGCAACAGCAACATTTGTTGTTGGTATGGGGGTGGGTACATTTGCAATTGGTGACGGTACAAGTACAATCGTTTCAAAATTCTCTGAGAGTAAAGAAGTAAAAGCTTCTGAAGATGAAAATATTGCTAAAATACAAAAAGCTTACGAAATTATTGCAAATCAATATGTGAAAAAAATTGATCCTGATAAATTAACTGAAGGTGCAATCCAAGGGATGGTAACAACTTTAGATGATCCGTTCTCTACTTATATGGATGGAAGGACAGCTAAACAGTTCCATGAATCATTAGGTTCATCATTCCAAGGAATTGGGGCGGAAGTTTCTAAAGATGGTGATAAACTAATTATTGTATCTCCAATTAAGAACTCACCTGCGGAAAAGGCTGGTCTGAAACCAAAGGATGAGATTTTATCAGTTGATGGTAAGAGCGTAAAAGGATTATCTCAATATGATGCGGTATTAAAAATCCGTGGTAAAAAAGGAACAAATGTTACGATTGAAGTAAAACGTCCAGGAGTTCCGGACCCAATTAAATTTACAATTAAACGCGATGATATTCCAATGTATACAGTATTTAGTTCAGTGAAAGACGTAAACAACGAAAAAATTGGTTATATTCATATTACCTCATTTAATGAAAAAACAGCAGACGAGTTCAAGAAAGAATTGAAAAAACTAGAGGATCAAAATATCCAAGGTTTAACAATTGACGTTCGAGGAAATCCTGGCGGGTACCTACAAGCTGTAGAAGGCGTTTTAGGAGAATTAGTTGTAAAAAGTGAGCCATACTTACAGGTTGAAAATAGAAATGGCCAACGTGAGAAGTATTATACTAAATTAAATAAAGCGAAACCATATCCAATTGATGTATTAATTGATAAAGGAAGTGCATCTGCGGCTGAAATTTTAGCAGCGGCATTAAGTGAAGCAGGACATTATGAATTAATTGGGGAAAAATCTTATGGTAAGGGTACTGTACAATCTACATTAGATTTCAAAGATGGTAGTAATATTAAGTTAACACAATTTAAATGGTTAACTCCAGATGGTACTTGGATTCACAAAAAAGGTATTAAACCAGATGTTGCTGTGAAACAACCTGATTATTTCTACGCTACACCAATTGATAAAAAGAAAACATTTAAATTCGATGACAATGATGAAAATATTAAACAAGCGCAAATCATGTTAAAAGGTTTAGGATACGACCCAGGTCGTAAAGATGGTTATTTCAGCAAGCAAACAGAGACAGCAGTTAAGAACTATCAAAAAGCTGTTGGGATTACTGTTAACGGTGAGATTGATCCTCTAACTTCAGAAAAACTTGAATCCTCATTAATTGATAAAATTAAAGATGAAAAGAATGATCTTCAGTTAGAAAAAGCTTTAGATATGGTAGCTCAATAATAATACACAGAGAGGACAATTTTGAATTGTCCTCCTTGTATAGCAAAGTCCAGTTTTAGAGGACAAAATTAATTTCGTCCTCATTTGACATAATTCCCGGGAAATAGATTTGAAATTACAATCCATGCAGGAGTTTTAGTTTAGAATGTCGAAAGTACACTTTATGGAGAAGTGTGCTTTTTTTATTGTTTTGTAGCATATTCTCTTTGAAAAAACATTAATAAACCGATAACATAAGAATATCAATCTATTATATAAAAAAGGTGGTGAATGTTATGTGGTCAAATTTATTATCTGAACTATTAGTTGGATTAGGTAAACTATTTTTAAATCCATTTACTTATATATTTTTCATCGCATCAATTTTCTGTGGCAATTTACGTGTAAAACGAGAACGTAAGCATTTTTCGGTTCGAAATTTTAATGTAACGTTCGAGTGGAAAACTTCACTATGGTATGGATTACTGATTGGATTAATTCTTTCAGTTATCACATTGGTAGCTGGAATTAGCATTCCGATTGAAATGGTTTATTTATTAAGTGTATTAACGATTATTTGTGCACTAATTTTACAATTCAGATGGATGTCTCCTGCTTATCTTTTTGGACTAGCATTAGTAGCTCTGCCATTACTAAATAGAGGGCAAGATTCACTACCTTTGTTGAAAAACTTTATACCTAATGATCTGAATGCGATGCTTCCTGCTATAACAATTCTATTGGCTTTACTTTTATTGGCTGAAGGAATTTTAGTTCAACGTAATGCTGCAAATCATACAACTCCTTTGTTCATTGAGAGTAAACGTGGAAAAAAAGTAGGGGCACATGAGGCAAATAGATTATGGATGGTGCCATTATTTT
Organism: Bacillus sp. AFS088145; assembly: GCF_002564465.1. Taxonomy (GTDB): domain Bacteria; phylum Bacillota; class Bacilli; order Bacillales; family Bacillaceae_G; genus Gottfriedia. Next base: position 89,391 of record NZ_NUUX01000021.1, read on the forward strand.
TACTAATACCAAGTGGTTCGATCGTTAGTGACTATTCATGGTGGCCTACACTTGCTTTAGGTGATAGTGGGTATTCGATTCTTTGTGTACCATTTGGAATTGGATTTTACCAGTTAATTCAAGGAATGCTACCAAAGGAATCAATTAAGCTTGTCGGTAAACAAATAGTAGCTTTAGCAATTATAGTTTGTGCAGGTGGAATATTAAGTCATTTCATTGGTTTTGCAGCATTTATAGCTGTAGCAATCGCAGTAGTTGGACGAGAAGCTATAAACTATATTCATAAAAATAAGGATATTAATACACCATCTTACTTTACAGTTAAATCAACTGGCCTAATTGTTTTAGGGATTTTACCAAACTCTGTAGCGGATAAAATGAACATAAAAGTAGGCGAAAGCATTACAAAAGTAAATGGACAAAATGTCTCTACTGTTAATGAGTTTTATGAAGCACTACAAATTAATCGTGCATACTGTAAATTAGAAGTAGTTGATTTGAATTCTGAAATTCGTATAACTCAATCTTCAGTTTATGAAGGTGAACACCATGAGTTAGGATTTTTATTCCCAGAAGAAGAATCTAAATATAGTGGACAGGTCGGATAAGAGTAGTAGGTTGGAAGCTTTAACTTCTACATTATAAAATAAAAAGGAACATATTCATAACTTGAATATGTTCCTTTTTAATTCTGGTTTATGGGTCTATTGCAGGAGTGTTTTTATAGGTAGTATGTCATGGTTTTGAGTGTGTTTAGAGACCTATTGCTCAGGTAGATGGAATCTAGCATTCTATTAAAAGTAGAGAATATAGAAAAAGGTTATTTCTTTTTTTAACTCTTTTAAATTTTGTCACATTAGTAAGCGACAAATACGAATATTCATTTCATTGTTTTGATACTGTAAGCGTTTTATCATTTATATATAAGCTTCACAGGGGAGGTAAGATTTTGAATACAGTTAAAAACAGTAATATAAAAGTAAAAATACAACGCTTTGGTAGCTTTCTAAGCGGTATGGTAATGCCAAACATTGGTGCTTTTATTGCATGGGGATTAATAACGGCACTGTTTATACCTACTGGATGGATACCTAATGCAAAGTTGGCGGTATTAGTAAGTCCAATGATTACTTACTTATTACCATTGCTAATTGGTTTTACTGGCGGAAGAATGGTCCATGATATTCGAGGCGGAGTTGTTGGTGCTATTGCAACAATGGGGGTAATTGTTGGTGCAGAGATGCCGATGTTCTTAGGCGCTATGATTATGGGACCGCTTGGCGGTTTGGCTATTAAGAAATTTGACCAAGCTATACAAGGAAAAGTTAAGTCAGGATTTGAGATGTTAGTTAATAATTTCTCGGCGGGTATTTTAGGGGCAATTTTAGCAATAATTGCCTTAATAGGTGTTAATCCAGTTGTTTCGACGCTAACAGAAGCATTAGCTAATGGCGTAGATATGATGGTAAGAGCAAATGTCATTCCTTTGGCAAACATATTTATTGAACCAGCAAAAATCTTATTTTTAAACAATGCTATTAACCATGGGATTTTAAGTCCAATTGGTCTTGAGCAAGCAAAATCAGCTGGGAAGTCACTTTTATTCTTACTAGAAGCCAATCCTGGACCGGGCTTAGGCGTACTATTAGCATATACAATATTCGGAAAAGGTACAGCGAAACAAACAGCGCCAGGAGCAGTGATTATCCATTTCCTAGGTGGAATCCACGAGATTTATTTCCCATATATCTTAATGAGACCTTTGTTAATCTTTTCGGTTATCGCTGGTGGTGTAGCTGGTACATTTACTTTTAATATATTAGGTGCAGGTCTAGTAGCAGCAGCTTCTCCAGGTAGTATTATTGCAATATTAGCAATGGCTCCAAAAGGAGGATACTTACCAATTCTTGCAGGAGTATTTGTTGCAACAGCTGTTTCATTTATTGTTTCAGCAGTAGTTCTCAAATCATCTAAGTCAGTTTCATCAGATGAAGATTTAGAAAGAGCAGCTCAAAAAACACAAGATTTAAAAGGTACTAGTCTATTACAGACTGAAAAAGAAGTTGCTAGTTCTCTTGGTATTGATAAAGAAGTGAAGAAAATTATTTTTGCCTGTGATGCTGGTATGGGATCAAGTGCGATGGGAGCATCAATATTACGTAAAAAGGTAAAAACAGCGGGGATAGAATTAGAGGTTACGAATGTAGCAATTAATAATTTACCAAATGATGTGGATGTTGTCATAACTCATAAAGATTTAACTGATCGAGCAAAAGCAAAAGTACCAAATGCAGTTCATATCTCAGTAGAGAACTTCTTAAACAGTCCAAAGTATGATGAATTAGTGAATTCTTTAGTAAAATAAAAAATTTAAAGAGGTATATATGTATATATCAGCAAGAGAAAGAGAAATCATTAATTTGTTGTTGGATCATCCAAACGGAATCAATGTTCAGGAAATTGCAGGGAACTTAAATGTTAGTAGCCGAACCGTGCAACGGGAACTAAAAGGAGTCGAAAGTATTGCCTCTGCTCATAACCTTTCCTTAAAAAAGGTATTAGGTGTTGGAATGTATATAGAAGGGACACCTGAGCAAAAAAATGAGCTCCAAATTACATTATTAAAAAGTGGGCAGGAGTTTACTCAAAAAGAAAGACAGGAGTTAATTCTATGTTCCTTATTGAAAGAACCAGAATCTATTAAACTAAGCTCACTAGCAAATGATTTGCATGTTACCGTTGCTACGGTTAGTAACGATCTCAATAAAGTAGAAGAATGGTTAAAAGACTTCGATTTGGATCTTATAAGAAAGAAAGGGTACGGCATTGCTTTACTAGGTTCGGAACGAAAAAAAAGAAGAGCCCTAGGACATCTAATCGCACAGCAATTAAATGAATATGAGTTTTTATCTGTAGTGGAAGATGAGTATGAATCAAAGAATAGATTCTCAAATGGATTATTAGAAATAATAAAACTAGAAAAACTCACCATGATTGGAAAAATGATTCGGGATATTGAACAACAATTACCTTATTCTCTAGCTGATAGTGCGTTTATGACATTTACAATTCACTTATCTCTTGCCATCGAAAGAATTATTCAAGGTGAAGTAGTAAAAATGGATCAAGTGGTTATTGAGGAATTAAGTACCACTAAAGAATTTAATATTGCAAGTCAGATTGTTAATGAATTAGAAGAAGTGTTTAAAGTTAATATCCCAAATGCTGAAAAAGGGTATATTACCATGCATTTATTAGGTGCAAGGCAGCGTCAAGAGAAAAATGATTGGCTAGAAGAGAGCAGTACGGAAATAGTCGCAGGCTCAAAAAAGTTAATCAATTATGTATCGAAGGAACTTGAAATAAATTTTGAAGAAGACCAAGCCTTATTTGAAGGATTAATTACTCATATTGAACCAGCAATCTATCGAATTCAAAAAAAACTAGATGCAAATAATCCTTTAGCAAGTCAAATTCAAGAGGATTATCCTGCAATGTTTAAGATCATACAAGAAGGATTAAAAGAAGCTCTTCCAAAGATTGTTTTTCCAACTGAAGAGGTCGCTTATCTTGTCCTACATTTTGGATCATCTCAAGTAATCTATGATAACAGTAAAGAGGTTAGAGCACTTGTATTATGTTCAAGTGGAATCGGTTCTTCTAAAATGTTAGCGAGTCGAATCAAAAAAGAGATAAAAGAAATAACGGAGATCGAAGTATCGTCTTTAGCGAACTTAAGAAATATTCAAATTGAACAATATGACATTATTTTATCTACAGTTGAGATGCCGGGATTTTCCAAAAAATATATTACCGTAAATCCTTTATTGCCAAAGAAAGAGGCTGAGCAGATTCGTGATGAAATAAGACGCAACTCACTTACAACGGAAGCAACTCTATTAAGAAAGCTCCAAAACAAAAAGTTTCAAAAGCAGATAAAGATAGAAACGCCAGGATTAATTAAACAAAATCTTGAAGTGATTCATCAGTACTCAGAAACTGTACTCCATATTTTGAATACATTTGAGACAATTTCATTACCATTTATTCCAACCTCTTCTATTTTATTATTGGAAGTATGCAAACAAGCAAATGTTAGGGGATTAATAGGTGATTATTTTGAGGTAACTAATCAACTTTCAGAAAGAGAAATGATGGGTGGACTAGGAATACCAGGTACTAGCATAGCACTTTATCATTGTCGTTCAGAATATGTTATGCAACCAGTGTTTTTATCCTTTTTGCTTCATGAGCCAATAGTAGTCAAAGCAATGGACCACTCGTCAATAAAAATCAATACATTATTATTATTACTAGCTCCAGTTGATTTGCAAACAGGTCAATTAGAAGTGTTGAGTACAATTAGTTCAACAATTATTGAAGATGAAGAATCAACACGGATTTTTACATCTAATAACTATACAGATATCTATAACAAATTAAGCTATGCATTATATGAAAATTTACAAAAAAGATTTAAGAATTGAGGGATTAATAAATGATTCAGACAGTATTACCAACAGAAAATGTTTTATTAAATGTAGATGTGAAAACAAAAGATGAAGCTATTCGTTTAGTCGGAAATCTTTTAGTAAAAAACGGTTATGTAAATGAAAGTTATATTGAAAAAATGATTAAAAGAGAAGAGTCTTTAACAACTTATATGGGGAACTTTATAGCGATCCCACACGGAACTGAGGAGTCAAAGCAAGAGGTAATCTCATCTGGAATTTCGATTCTTCAAATTCCTAATGGAGTAGACTTTGGGAACGGAAATATTGTAAAGGTAGTATTCGGTATTGCAGGCAAAGATAATGAGCATCTTGATCTGTTATCTCAAATTGCGATCCTTTGTTCAGAGGAAGAAAATGTACATAAATTGGTCGCAGCCACATCAAAAGAGGAACTAATTTTAATGTTTAGCGAGGAGGAGTAAAATGTTAGCTGTACACTTTGGCGCCGGAAATATTGGAAGAGGATTTATAGGACAATTATTACACAAGGCAGGGTACGAGATTTGTTTTGTTGATGTAAACGAAGAGATTATTAATGAACTGAATGAGAAGAAATCTTACACTGTCATGCTAGCAGATCGTACTCAAGAAGAAATAAAGATAACAAATGTAAGAGGTATTAACAGCCTGAAAGATCCAGGAGATGTTGTAAAAGTAATTTCACAGGCTGATATTGTAACAACAGCAGTAGGTCCCTCAATTCTTCCTAAAATAGCAAAGCTAATTGCAGAGGGATTAATTGAAAGAGTTGAGAACTCAGATAAAGCGTTAAATATAATTGCATGTGAAAATATGATAGGTGGAAGTACCTTTTTAAGAGACGAAGTTTATTTAAATATGACATTATCTCAGAAGAAAAAAACTGAACAGTCGGTCAGTTTTCCAGATGCTGCAGTAGATCGAATCGTACCAATTCAAAGTCATGAAGATAAATTATTAGTAGCAGTAGAACCATTTTATGAATGGGTAATTGACCAATCAAAAATGATAGGTGAAGTTCCAACAATTAATGGTGTGACTTATGTAGAGGATTTACTTCCTTATATTGAAAGAAAACTATTTACCGTAAACACTGGTCACGCGGCGACTGCATATTTAGGCAATTTCTATGGATATAAAACGATTAAAGAAGCAATTTCTGATGAGAATATTAGAAATACTGTTAGTTCTATTTTAGATGAAACAGGTAAGCTATTAGTTAAAAAATATAACTTTGATTTAGACGAACATAACGCCTATATCAATAAAATAATTGGTAGATTCGATAATGAATATATTTCAGATGAATTATCTCGTGTTGCTCGTTCTCCAATTCGTAAATTAGGAGCAAATGACCGTTTTATTAAGCCGGCAAGAGAGTTGATAAACTTTGGGATAACACCTAACTATTTAGTTAAAGCAATTGCAGTTGCGCTATTCTATAAAAATAATGATGATCAAGAAGCAGTTGAACTACAAAGCTTCCTCCAAGATCATTCTGTGGAAGAGTTGCTTATAAAATATTCAGAATTATCAGATTTCAAGGGGCTAATTAGTTTAATTCTTGATGAATACAATCAATTAGAGAAAGACTTACTTGTACATTAATTTTACTAGAATAATAGACTCTCCATAATCATTGAAAGGGACAGATTCAATAGAATCAGTCCCTTTTAACTTTCTTTCTTATTCATTTTATCTAATTACCATTAATAAACATATCTCCAGCATGAACTGCTTTCTCATATTGCTTAGTCTTAACATAGTACGAGTAGAGCAACTTTGCATACTTACTTGAATGTGTAACATGGTGGTGTTCCTTAAAGAAAGGAAATGCAGTTTGTTCCATGAAATCATAATATTCATCAAAATTTTCGCTAAAACGTAAAATTAAAAGCTTAAAGAGAATTCTATATAAATCATTTGTAGCTTTTTCTGAAAGAGTAAGTCCTTCATATGCTTCTTCTAGCAATTCATTTGTTGATAGAATCTTGCCTTCCCCAGCATTATCTAAGTAGTTGTATAAACGATTTAAATATGGCAATGATTGTTTATCAGCTTCTTCAACAGATTTTTTATAAAAGATATGAGCATTATTAAAGTCTTTCTTCCAAAAATACATTAGACCTAAATTATGTAAGATCATTCCTCTTTTATCTAAAAGTCCTAAAGCTTCGCTATGCTCAATTAAACTCTCATACCTTTTTACAATTTCTTCAAAATCTAGTTGTGTACTGTCTTTTAATTGTACCAACATCAGGGATTCAGCCAAGATTGCCCTTGCGTAATTATTTGTTTTATTAAAATATCGAAATGCCTTTTCACCATAAAAATATGCCATAACTTTAGAACGTGTCCAATGATAGGCTGATCCTAGATGATAGTAATACTCTTTATTTCCATATTCCTCTATATTGACCTTCTTTAATTCTTGTAGTGCAATTTGTCTATTTACATTTTCTAGTCGTGTATACTGATTTAAATAATAGATTCCTCTAACGTGATGGAGTAGGTTCTTTTCATATGTTGACATAGGAGGAGAATCTTTTTCGATCCGTTTAATTATGCGATCTGCTTTATCTGTATTTTTACTTAAAATAAAGTAGCGGGCTAATAATAGCTGATAATAGGTAGCATAGTTGGATGCGTTAATATAGTGAATGCTTTCTAATTCTTCCTTGATTATTATGACATCCTTCATTCGCTCTAATATAATTGCATTATGCCATTTTTGTAGTTTCTTTTCGATATTTTGAACAGTGGCTATCTCATTTTTAATGTCAATTTGAAGACGTTGTGAGAACAGTTGAATGATTTCTTCAGAATATCGAGTTTCCCCTCTTTCAATTCTACTTACATGGGTAGCGGTACAAATGTCTTTTCCTAATTCCTCTTGGGTCAATCCCGCTTTTTTACGATAAAATTTAATGATCTCGCCTTCAAGCATATGTTCTCTCCTTTTCTAATTCCAGATGATTAACTATGAAGTTTTTTGCGTCAGTGCAAGATTACATTCCTACAATTTGCGAATGTCGATTGCAACGCAAATCTAAGAAACTAGAAAGTACAAAGACTTTGAAATACCTATTCATTTATTATAACTAGAAATTTTTAAAGTCAAATACTTTCATTTCAAATTAAAAATAACACAAATTTTTCAGCAAAATTTCATACTTTTTTAATATTTAATGAAATTTCCTTTCAATTTTCAATACTTTTTAGTAAAAATATCCTACAAAATGACCAAAATTCCGATAAAAAATAACACAATATGCTTTTTCCCTAAATGCTATTACTATTGATTGTAATAGTAAGAATTTTTTAACAATAAAGAGAAAAACGGGGGATGAAGTCTATGAAGGTAACAACATTAGCAAAGCACTCGGCAGTACTTGCCCTTTCAACAAGTCTGCTTATTTCACCTTTCAGTGCAAAGTCTTACATAACGGCAAAAGCAGCAACTTCTAAAGCAGAAGAAATTTTAGCTTCAATTACACCAGAACAAAGAGAAGCATTAAACCAACTAGAATTAAATAATCAAGAGGGACTACAAGGCTTTCAAGAAGGTGAACTGAATTCTGATAAAAAAGTCTCTGTCATCGTTCAGTTTAATTCAGATCCTAGTAATGTTGCAGTATTAGAAGCTGCAGTTGATGGAAAGTCATTAACGAAAACATCAGCACAAGCACAAGTTGATAAAGAGCACAAGGTTTTTAAAGAAGATGTAGGAAAGATCGTTAAGGTTAAGGAAAAGAAAAACGCTCCTGTCATTACAAAAACGTATGAAACAGCATTTAACGGTGCAGCGATTACACTTCCTGCAAATCAAGTAAAAGAACTTTTAAAATCAGATGCTGTTAAAACAATATATAAAGATGTAACTTTTAATATTGATCCAATTAAAGAAGATGTTCCAACCAATGTTGCAAGAAAAACAACTACATCAGTAGATAGTATTCCTTATTTAAAGGTGGACAAGCTACATAAAGAGGGAATAACAGGTAAAGGTGTTAAAGTAGGGGTTCTAGATACTGGTATTGACTATAACCACCCTGATTTAAAAGACGCTTTTAAAGGCGGATACGATTTTGTAAATAATGATAATGATCCAATGGAAGCTACTTACAAAGACTGGCAGGCATCAAACCAACCTGAAAGTAATGGTAATGGCACTTACTATACAGAGCATGGTACGCATGTATCAGGGACAATTGTTGGACAAAATAAAAATGATAGTGAAGTTTCGGTAGAAGGAGTTGCTCCTGACGCGGATCTATATATGTACCGTGTACTTGGTCCTTACGGAAGCGGATCATCTGAAAATGTAATTGCTGGGATTGATAAAGCAGTTCAAGATGGTATGGATGTTATTAACCTTTCATTAGGAGCAGGAATCAATGATCCATATTATCCAACTAGTACGGCAATAAATTATGCAGTATTAAATGGCGTAACAGCGGTGGTTTCAGCAGGTAACAGTGGACCTAATGCTTATACTTTAGGCTCACCAGGTACGGCAGCATTTGCTTTAACAGTAGGAGCAAGTGATGTACCAACGACAATTTCAACATTTGAAGGAAAAGTGGAAGGCGGATGGTCAACTGATCTTGTAAGTATGGCTAGGAGCTTCGCTGATAGTTTTAATAGTTTAGAAGGAAAATCTCTTGAACTAGTAGATGTTGGATTAGGAACATTAGATGATTACAAAAATAAAAATGTTGCAGGAAAAATTGCTTTCGTTCAGCGTGGAAACTTTGCTTTAGTAGATAAAGTGAAGTTTGCAAAGCAAAATGGGGCAAAAGCTGTCATTATGTACAACAATGTTGACGGCCATGTTGGATATAACTTAGGTGAATCAATGGAATATATTCCTGCATTCTCAATGACAAAGAAAGCAGGAGAAGAATTAAAGGCGAAAATTGCAAATGGAAATACAACGTTCACTTTTACAAATTTAAAGGAAAAGTCTACTGAGGGTGATAAGCTAGCGGACTTCAGCTCAAGAGGACCAGTTAATGGAAACTACCAAATGAAGCCTGAAATCACAGCACCTGGTGTAAGTGTTCTATCTACGGTTCCTTCTTATATTGCAAATCATGATACACCAGAAGACTATAGATATGCTTACCAAAGAATGGATGGAACGTCTATGGCATCACCATTTGCAGCTGGTGTGGCGGCATTATTAATTGGACAGAATCCAAACCTTGAGCCAGCAGACGTTAAATCAATTATGATGAACACTGCTGATCAACTTAATGGAGACTATAGCGTTTTTGAAGTAGGAGCAGGTCGAGTAGATCCTTATCAAGCTCTTCACACTCAAACAGAAATAAAAGTACAAGATGAAACATTAATCCCAGTTGGTAACAAATTATTAAAAGCAAAGAATGAAACTGGGGGACTAAGTTTCGGTAGACAATTTGTTAAAGATGATTCTCAATTGAAGTTAAAGAAGGAGATTGAATTTACAAACAATAGTAATAAAAAGCAAACATTCGATGTCAAGGTTGTAGATAACACACAAGGAGCAAACGGATTAGAAGAGAATGGCGTAGTAGTAGATTTAGGTGACTCAATTAAACTTAATCCAAATTCTACTAAAACGATAAAAGCAACATTAACTGTGCCGTCTACTGCTAAAAAAGGTTTTTATGAAGGGTATGTTTTAATCACAAATAGTGGGGATAATTCAGAACAATACCGTATACCGTTTAGTTTTAAGAAATCGGATGAGGGCTTTGACACACTTAGCATTTCATCGCATGCTATCTCTCCATTATTTTATGGAACATATGACGCGTTTAAAACATTAGCAACATCGTTAAAATTCAATTTAGGCTCTCCCGTTAACACGTTAGATGTTGTATTACAAGACGGTAATACAAATGAAGATCTAGGACTAGTTGGTACACTTAATTTGAAAAGTGCAACGCCAGATGTAGACCGCTTCATACAACAAGCATTTTATGGATCATATTACAAGTTTACAGGTGATAAAAAACAACCAGTATCAACAGAAGAAAGTCAGGCTAAACCTGGACATTATAAACTGAAATTCATAACAACATTACCAAATGGGAAACAAAAAGTTAAATTTGATGATATCTTTATTGATATTGACACACCAACAGTAAAAAGTTCCCTAGATGGAGATTCACCTTTTATTGAGTACAAGTCAGGACAAGAGACTTATCCTTTTGAAATGGAAGTAAAAGACACTGCTTTAACAGATATGCAACAAGCTGGTATTGGTCTAGATGAAACATCAAACTTTGCAGTATATACTTATGGATTCCCAATTCCTAACGGTCCAATCCATATGGACAAGAACGGTAAGTGGGTTGATGAAGTACAAATGAATGAAAGTACTCCAGCACTGTCATTCAACTTAATTGGGTATGATGCTGCAGGAAATCAAGCAAATTGGAAAGAATACTACTTTGTTAAAGAAGGTACATCAGTTGCATATGCTAAGCATAACGTACAGCTAGCTAGATCAGGAGATATCCTATCTGCATCTTTAGTACTAGACAACGTACAAGGTATAAAAGAAGCAACTTGGAATTTTGATGATGCTGGTGCTGTAGGTATTCCTTACGTAAATCTTGTAGAGGCGTCTTTAACAAATAAATTTAAGGATAAAGCAGAAATTCAAGTAACTGGTAATAAAATTAAAGTGACTTTTAAAGAAGCGATGGTATTTGACCGTGCAGAAATAGTAAATGTAAAAGTAAAAGTACAAGATCAACTTTTTTACCCAATCGGATATATTAACCCATCAGCTACGATCGTAGATGCTAATGGTCAAACCGTTAAGTTGTTAAACGCAGGTAAACGATTCCAAGTAAAACCAAAATTTAACCGAGTTCAAGGAAATATAATTCCTGAAGGGTATTTAGTACAAGAAGAAGGTCAAATACCTTATTTAGGCTCTCGCGATTGGACAAAAGTGGGGGCAACATTAAAAGTAACAAATGGTGCTTATAGTTTAGAAGCTACTAATTTGATTAGTAGAGGTAAATTTAATCTTGAACCACTTGCGTTAAGCAAAGATGCATATACATTTGAAGTAAATGTACCAGGACATTTTATTTCAAAGAAAACACAGAAATTCGGTTTTGAATACAAAGGCGTATTATACGGAAAATCGGAATCAACAAACATTAACTTAGTTGGTGGAGATGTTAACCAAGACAACGTAATCGATGTACAAGATGCACTTTATGTCCAAACTTACTGGGGAACAAATAAACGAAGTGCTGATATCAATTTTGATGGAACTGTAGACGCAAAAGATTTCGCATTTGTAGAGAAAAATTATTTACAACAAAATCCAACAGTTCAAAATGCACCAACTCCGAAAACAATCTATAAAAACCAAACATTAGAAACAATTAAGAGTCAATTAGGCTTATAATTTCAAATCCCAAAGAAGCTGCTATTAAATATTCCTTAATAGTGGTTTCTTTTTTGGTGGAGAATAAACTCAAACTTTTTATTGAGCAAAAAAAAGACTAATTCAATTCAATTGAATCAGTCTTTTTTTAAGTTTACCATTCATTTGGCTCATAATTTAATTCTCTAAATAGCTGAGTTTTTTCTTTCTTAGATAAGTCTCTCCATTGACCCATTGGTAGATTGCCTAGATTAATATTCATAATTCGAGTTCTTTGCAATCGGTATACTTCATATCCAAGCGCTTCACACATACGACGAATTTGACGGTTTAAACCTTGTGTTAAAATGATTTGGAAATCAAATTTTGAAAGCTGTTTAACTTCACATGGTAATGTTTTTGTACCTAATATTTTTACCCCTTCAGACATTTTAGTTAAAAAGTCAGGAGTTATTGGTTTATCTACTGATACAATATATTCTTTTTCATGCCTATTTTCAGCTCGTAAAATTTCATTTACAATATCCCCATCATTTGTAAGGAGAATCAAACCTTCAGAATCCTTATCAAGTCTTCCAATATTAAAGATACGTAGTGGATGGTTTACGAGATCAACAATATTCCCTTTAACACCTTTTTCAGTTGTACTTGTTATACCAACTGGCTTGTTCAAGGCTATATAAACATGGTTTCGAGCTAATCTAATATGTTCACCATTTACAATTACCTCATCACCAGGTTCAACTTGATCACCGACTTTCGCTACTCTACCATTTAATTTTACTCTTCCTTCACTAATTAACTTGTCCGCTCCACGTCTCGAAGCCTTTCCAGACTCACTAATAAATTTATTTAAACGAATGTTAAACAACCCCTTAAATTCTAAATTATACTTTCAGAATAACATAGATAGCTTTTTAATGAGAACACCATTCGGCTATTACTAAAAAGTACTTTTAAATAATTGTTGTATACTACTATTTTATCCACATTCATTATATTATTTTCTAAATTATATAACAAAAATGTTTTTTATTGACAGACTGTAAGGCAGGTCGTATGATAGAAAAAATATATTAATATTTTCTCATATAAACTTGAAAATAAGGTTCAAGAGTTTCTACCTAGCGCCCGTAAACTGCTAGACTATGAGGAAGAGCTCTGGATTTTTGTTTTCTTTACAATGTAAAACTGCCTGCTTTTTCTCATGAAAAGCGGGCAGTTTTTTTATTTTAATATAATAAAGGAGTCTTCATATGTTTCAACTTAAAGAACGAAATACTTCAGTTAAAATTGAAGTATTAGCTGGTTTAACTACATTTTTAACTTTGGCGTACATCATTATTGTCAATCCTATGATTTTAAAGGACGCAGGTGTACCGTTTAACCAGGCATTTTTAGCTACTATTCTAGCAACCATTATTGGTACTTTAACGATGTCTTTAATAGCTAATTATCCCATCGTTATAGCGCCTGCAATGGGGTTAAATGCCTATTTTACTTATTCTGTAATTGGGGGACATAATCTCCCATATTCAGTAGGTTTTTCTGCTGTTTTTATTACTGGAATTTTATTTTTACTACTTTCTTTAACAACTTTCCGAACAAAATTGATTCAAGCAATTCCTGCTAACTTAAAGCATGCAATTGCTGCTGGAATTGGTTTGTTTATTACCTTTATTGGCTTACGTTTATCAGGTATTGTAGCAGATCATCCTACTAATCTAGTTCAAATTGGTGATTTTAGTTCCCCTAAAGTTGCACTTACATTGATTGGTCTACTAATAACAATTGTATTTATGGCACTTAACTTAAATGGTGCGTTATTTCTAGGGATGATTACGACAGGTCTAATTGCATATTTTACAGGTCAGTTAAATTTTGCAAATGGTTTTGTTGCTATGCCACATTTACCAAAAGGAATTTTAGTATACAACCCAATTGATTCAGTGAAAGACATTATTGAATATGGACTTTATAGTGTCATTTTCTCATTCTTACTTGTCATGTTATTCGATACAACAGGAGCTTTACTAGCAATCGTTAAACAAGCAGGTCTTATCAAAAATGGTAAGTTAGAAAAGGGAGGAAGTGCATTCTCTGCTGATTCAATTGGAACAATTGTTGGTGCAATGTTAGGAACAAGTCCGACTGCAGCAACTGTAGAATCCTCTGCTGGCGTTGGTGCTGGTGGAAAAACTGGTTTAACATCATTAACTGTTGTAGTCCTATTTGTAATCGCAGCATTTTTTAGCCCAATGATTGGTTCAGTATCAGAAGTTGCCGCAATTACAGCGCCTAGCTTAATTATTGTTGGCTGTTTTATGATTAAGAGTATTTCGGAGATTAAATGGGATGATTTTGAAGAAGCATTCCCGGCATTTTTAGTCATTGTTAGTATGCCATTAACATCAAGTATTGCAAACGGTATTGCTTTAGGCTTTATTTCTTATCCAATCATGAAAATCGTTAAACGTAAATTTAAAGACGTACACCCATTTGTATATATATTTGCAGTACTATTCTTAGTTCAATTAGTATTTTTTGCACATAAATAATAGAGACATAAAAAAGCAGGTAAAAGATATTGAAGTCTTTTACCTGTTTTTTATTAATCTATATATTAACTTGCTTTATATTTTTCTTCGCTTCTAATAGTCGATTTTAGTCTCCAATAAACAGGTAAACCAACAATTGCAATACCAATTGATACAAGTGCATCTATTGGGGCATTTATAATCGTACTACCGATGATGTAAAGTGTACCTAATATTGCCACAATCGGAGTGATAGGGTATAAAGGTACTTTATACAATTTATTTCCACCTTTATCTTTTTTACGTAATATGAAGATTGCATTAAATGCTAGTCCATAAAATAAGAAAACTGCAAATATAGCCATATCAGAAAGTCGATCTGGGTTCCAGAATATCATCATTGCTAATGCTAAAACAATTTGAAAAACTGTTGAGCCTACTGGTGTATTAAATTTAGGATGAATACTAGATAATACTTTTGAACCAGGTAGGAAGTTTCGTTCTGCCATCGCAAATGTAACCCTTGGGAATGTAAGAATTTTGCCATTTAAACAGCCAAAAATAGAAACTAAAATTCCGATGGCAAGAATTTTTCCACCAATACTACCAAATAGTGAAGAAGCTGCCGCAGTAGCTGCATTAGGACCTAATTCAACAATTTTACTAGCAGATAAAACATGTAGCATCGCGATATTAACAGAAAGATAAGCTAAAATAACAATAACAATACCAGAAATAATTGCTCTAGGAAGAGTCTTTGAAGGATTCTTCATTTCTCCTGCCATAAAACCTACATTCATCCAACCGTCATATGCCCATAAAGTCGCTAATACTGCTGCGCCCATATTAAGTGCTTGAGTAGAACTACCACTCTCTGCATTAAAAACTGATACGTCCCCTTGAAGGATACCAAAAACAGCAATTAAAATAATAGGAACTAGTTTACCAGCAGTAGAGATTGTTTGAATAAATCCACCAAGTTGAGTGCCTAGTATATTTAGACCACCAAGTAATATAATCGTGATAATAGCAATAACTTTGCTACTTCCCTGAAAACCGAAAAAATCTGCCAACAAAGAGCCAAAATAAAGACTAAGAGCACCCATAACAGCTGGTCCATAGACGAGGGTTTGTACCCAACCGCATAAAAATCCCCACTTCTCACCATAAACCTCTTCTATATAAGCATATAATCCACCAGTTCTCGGGATTTTTACACTTACTTCAGCGATCGTTAATCCACTTGCTAGTGTAATAACACCACCGATAATCCACGCTAAAAGAGCCATAGTGGAATTAGCGGTTGAAGACAACACGATCCCAGGTTTCATAAAAATTCCAGAACCAATTACTGTACCGATTACTAAAGACGTTGATACGAAAAAGCCAATATTTTTCTTTAAATTTACTTCTTTTTCCACATTATACACTCCTTCCAGGACTATATTTATAAAATTAGAAAGATTATAGCATATTAATTTTCTAATCTATTTTTTTCTGAATAATTAAATTTATGTCTTATGTATTTTTGATATAGTGGATAAGACCTATTAACCCTCATAAATCTTTCATAATATATATTCGTTATGACTAGATAACATATTGATAAAAGGTTATTAGTCGTAAAGATAGAACACTATATTGTAGGTATTTCAGACCGATTTTTAGTTAATTATGGAATGCTATCTATTCTGGAGGTGAAGACGTGGAAGTTTCTTTCGAACGTGTGGTAGATAACATATACGTTTTAGCGATATGGGATACCGAATGGAAGTCATATAATAATTGCTACTTTATATTATAATTCAAAATAATGGAGTTACTCTCATTGATTCAGGAAAGGGGATCCACTCTAAATATATTAGGAAAGCTCTGGTTGAATTAGGGAAAACACCAGAAGACGTCCATCTCTTTTTAGCTACACATGGACATGAAGATCATATTGAAGGTTCTAATATTTTTAAAAACGCTAAGAAATTTATCCATTCAAATGATAATAATTTGATTGATTCACATGAATTAAGTCAATTTAGTAATGACCTGGAAGATTTTGAAGTAATAAAGGAGTTTGAATATGATTTAGTTGGATACCATACTCCAGGTTCGGTCGTATTTTACCATCGCCCATCAAAAGTAGTTTTTACAGGTGATTTCTTATGTTTCTTCGGTGATCCTTTATCAAAGGATGGACTGGTCTCTAAAGGAGATGACCTTAGAAATGAGTGGGTAAAATATTTGAGAGATGGCGGAGTCTCAACAGAACAATTAGATCATTTTCTAGGTGGACTAAAAAAAATAAATCAGTTTGATAGTAGTGTAATGTGTACTGGACATGGAGGTGTCCTAGTAGGAAATATTAAAGAGTTTATAAGTGAACTAATTGATGTCGGAGTTCAAAATAGTAAAAGAGTATCAGACTGTTGACCGATTTAATCAGTCTTTTTTATAGGGAAGTAGTGTAAAGAAAGAGCTTAATTTTGCTTTAGAAAGGTTAGAATGGAATATTCTTACCAATAATGAACTATATAGACTTTAAATGGGTTTCTTTAAAATACTTAAAATTACTTCAATGGGAGTGCATTGTAATGAGGTTAAAAACATTAATTGGGCTATTAATAGGTTCATTTACAACATTCTTCATTTTAAGTCTTCTAAGTAATAAACTTACCAATAAAGAGTACTGGTTTTATGCAACAATTTATCTTGTTTTTATGGTTTTAGCATACTTGGCAATTAACTTAATTCGAAAAGTTAAGTCATCAAAGAAGACTGATTCATTTTGAATCAGTCTCAGACTATTGACAAACGCTCGCTTTCTTCGTTGCTTCGCCTGTCTGCGGTGCTCATTACTGTCTAGGGTAACTCCGCTCCTCACCAGACTTCGCGCCTCGAAAGACAAGCGTTTTCAATCAGTCTGAAATATGTATACGCTCAGAGATTGATTCACCAAGAATCAGTCTTTTCTTTTTTACCTGTTTTATCATATTTCCTATTATAAGGAAAATAAATGATTATAATATTGATAATAAGTAAATCTGATACTGGGAGATAGAGTATGGATCAAATTCTTTTAGTTTTTATGGCGGTTGCTGAAAAAAGAAACTTTTCAAGAGCGGCTGAGGAGTTACATATGACTCAACCATCCGTTAGTCAGCAAATTCAATTACTTGAGAAGCATATCGGTGCAAAGCTTTTAATTAGAACAAATAAATATGTTCAGCTTACAAAGGCTGGAGAAATTGTTTATTTGCATGCTAAGGAAATAACTAGTTTATACAAGCGTATGTCGACACTTGTGAATGATCTAATGAATGAGGCTAGTGGTCATCTTAAGTTAGGTGCAAGTTATACTTTCGGTGAATATGTATTACCGCAAATTTTAGCTAAAATGAAGAGACTTTACCCGAATGTCATTCCATCAGTGCAAATAGGGAATACTCGAGAAATCGTCCAGGCTGCATTAAGTTATCAAATTGATGTTGGAATAGTTGAAGGGGAAGCAATTCATACAAATTTAAATATACAGCCTTTTGCAAATGATGAAATGTATATAATAGCTGGAACTAAGAGTGAAATATTCACTATTGAAGCTGTGACATTGAATCAAATTGAAAATGAAACTTGGATTGTTAGGGAAGAAGGATCTGGAACAAGGGAAGCGACTGAACGATTATTTGAATTATTAAAGATACGTCCTAAAAATATAATTGAATTTGGTAGTACACAATTAATTAAAGAAGCTGTAGAAGCTGGCATGGGAATTACCTATCTATCTGAGTTAGCAATAAAAAAAGAAAAGCAGTTACATACCATTGATTACCTAAAAGTAGAAGGGACACCTATTCAACGGAATTTTTCAATTATCACAGATAAAATCGAACTTCAAACGAAATCGATGGAAATATTTATTGAGTTAGTTAAGAAATATTACGAGAAATAAAGTAGGAATCCTTTTTTTATTAAGTTGAACATATAGTAAAACGAAAAGTGTTCAAACGATAAAAAGATAAAGGATAATCCAAATGACTGTCAAAAAACAAAAGGGTAAAACAGTATTAATTACCGGGCCTACGGAAGGAATCGGTTATGAGTTAACTAAATTATTTCCAAAAGATCATTTCAACTTAGTTTTAGTTGCTAGGAATAAAATTAAATTAGAAGAAATGGCTAATTCATTGAAGAAGCAATTCAATATAAAAGTACTAGTTATTACAGAAGACCTTTCTAAAGTAAATTCTGCTAAGTCCATTTTTGATCAAATTACAAAATCCCAAATGGAGATTGATATTCTAGTAAATAATGCTGGAGTTGCCCTATACGGAGATTTTGGTCGGACTGATTTAAATAAAGAGTTAAAGATGATTCAGTTAAATATTGTTACTTTAACAGAGTTAGTAAAATACTTCTTACCAAATATGCTTCAAAAAAATCGGGCCATATTATTAATATTGCATCTACTTCAGCTTTTCAACCAGGGCCAAAAATGTCTGTCTATGCAGCTTCAAAGGCTTATGTATTATCATTAAGTGAAGCTCTTTCTGAGGAATTAAGACATTCAGGAGTTGCCGTAACAGCTGTTTGTCCAGGACCAACTAGAACGGGAATTATAAATTCATCCGGTGGAAATAATTCAAAGCTATTTAAAGGTAAAATTATGAAACCAAAAAAAGTTGCGAAGTTGACTTATGAGGCAGTTAGTAAGAAGAAAACTGTTGTTATTACAGGTATTAATAATAAAATTTTGGCGCAATCTGTTCGCTTCATTCCACGATCAATCGTTAGAAAACTTGCAAAGAAACTATTAGAAGAGAAATAAAAAAATACAGTCTAATTAGGCTGTATTTTTTAGTTACTATTTAATTACGCATTACCCATAATAATCTGTTCAAGTGTATTAGCTACATCTTGTGCACTATCAGAAACTGCTTCTAGCATTTCATAAATCTCTTTGAACTGAATGATTTTGATTGGATCTTTTTCATTTTTAAATAACTCTTTAATGGAAGTGCGTAATAACGCATCACACTGTGACTCATAATCTTTTACTTGGATCGCATGTACGCGCATTTCTAATAATTTCTTCCTTGAAAGTAACTGAATTGCTTTTAATATTTCATTGGCAGCACTGCGAATATTTTTAACAAACTTCACCATGAATTCATCGATTTGAATGATGGAGTACATTTCAAATGTTGCTGAACATTGTTCCATTCCGTCTAGTACATCATCCATTTTATTAGCAAGTTCTAGTATATCTTCACGTTCAATTGGTGTAATAAATGTTTTATTTAATTCAACGATAATTTGATGAATAAATGTATCACCTTTTGTTTCATAAGCCTTCATTTCTGCAGAGAATGTTTTTAAATCAGTAGCATTTTTTATTTTAAAATCATCAAAATAAATCGAACACTCATTTACATTATTTGCAATATTTAAGAGCATTTCAAAGAATGTATCATTTTTTTTACCTAGTCTCAAGTATGATTCCTCCTAAAAACAAAATTAATTCATATCATTACATTATGTTGCTCAAGAGAATGATCTATTATAAATACTAACTTTTAAAAAACAGGTCCAGTTTGATTAATTTTTACCTTAACGGAAGTTTTGAACTTAACATCCTTATAATCTTTTTTCCAATTTAATTTTTTCCATAAAGTTGGATGAGAACTTGAAATTCTTCTTCCAATTCCAAATGCATCACAATTAGCTTCCAGTAATGAATTATCGATTTCATTAGCTTGATTAGTAAGCAATCGTGAAATTTCTTTATTTAACTTGTCCTTGTTAAGTTTTTCTCCTACCTTACCTGAATAGCTAGTAATTGTTAAATCAAGATTTAGATTTAGTTTACAAGTTATTTTTGACGTTTTTTTATCTATTTTTAAATCTAAATCCCTCTTTATATCTTTTACCCTAAATGAGACTGAACGATTTTGTCCTAATTTTATAGCCATTTCACTATACTTAGTTAATCGGTCCATCATTAATAATAACAGGCTTCCTTTTTCATCAGGTAAGCTAATTCCTGAGAACCGATCGCCATCAAATAAGTCTATTCCACCAATTGTAATTTTATCATTCTCATCTTTTTTTACATAAGGTAAAACCATATCACTGCCCTCATCAGTAATCTGTTTCCAAGCTATAAAAACAGTCTCTTTCGGAATTTTTGTCGTTTCTTCAGCAGCTTCTAATCCTTTTAAGATTTCGAATGCAATTGGACTAGTTCCAGGATCGAGTGAAATAATGTCTGATGCTTTATCTTCTGCAATGACAATTCTAGTAGAAGCGGAGGCTTGTCTAGGTCGATAAAAAATCTCTAAAAAAGGGTAAATTCCTTTTTTAGCAAGTTCTCTTCCAATTAAGATAATATGAGCTTTACTTACATCAATTTGACCAGGTAGTTTATTATTAATATCAATTCCCATTCCAGATACATTAGAATTCTTTATTTTGACAAGTTCGTCTTTTACTTCAAATTGGCCGCCACCTTTATTTTCGATATTTAATGCTCTAACTGTGGCTAATATATTATTGTCTTTATCTAAGTCTAAACTGATCCCATTCACCATTTTTTTATCTACTAATAGATTTTGATCCCAACAACTAGCTAAGAAAAAGGTACACAAGCATAAAGTAATCAAGAAGGATTTTCTTATAATTGCTCACTCCTTTCAGTCTTAGAGATGATGAAGGATAGGCAAAAGAGAATGAACGGAAGCCCAAATACAACCCCATAACTTAAATAAGTTACATATTTGTTAAAGGTAACTAATTGTTCTTCATCGATTGGCAAAAGTGTAATTATAAAAATAAGGATTCCACTTATAACAACATTTTTTATGAATGTAGTTTCTTTACTAATACTTTTCGATGCTAAAAACATGTAGATAATTACGGATGTTGTCATTGGTACAATCCAAACTGATAAAAAAATCAAATCTAAACGGTCGATCATTTCAAAAGAAAGTACCTTAAAAAGATATAAAACTGGTTCCCGAATTTGCAAAATTTGTGTTGGACTAAAGCTTACTAGACAAAGTATGGTGAAATATGTATAGAATAGTGTCACCGTAATATTGGCAAAACTCGCAGTTTTTAATATTCCTTTTTCTGAATCAAGAATAAAAGGAAAGATTAGTAAAAGACTTTCAAATCCTAACATTGAAAGTAAAGATTTATGACTTCCCAGTAATATATTTTTCACACCGGTATGTCCAATTGGTAGAATAAAGCGAAATTCCTTTGGTAAATAAAAGGTAAAGAAGGACAGAAAAAAAAGTAAGATGATTAAGACGGATGATATAACAAAAAATCTTGAAATGATTCTTAAGTCACTAATTGTTAAATAAATGCTAGATAAAATGATAATTAGTGATAATACCCACATAGGAGTAAGTGGCAGTAACCAAAGATTTATGGTTCTTATAAAAAGTATACAAGCAAAGCTTCCAATCATAATAAAATAAATATAGATAAAAAAATTACATAACTTACCCACGTATCTACCTAAAATTTTTTTGGTGATTTCTGTATAGATTGCATTTGGATATTTTCTTAGTAATAGCCAATAGATAATTATTGTAATTTGAACGGCTATTCCAGCAACTAATGTGGAAATCCAACCATCACCTTTAGCAGTGCTTTCAACCGCATTTGGCAAGGAGAGTAATCCAATACCTATTTGACTTTGGACAATAAAAAAATAAAGCTGTAATTTAGAAATCGAATTACTATTCGTTATCATTTTTTCTTCCACACCCTAGATATTCTTTGCCGGTCAAGTTTTTGGGGAAGTGCATCGGTTGGTCTTGTATTTTGTTTCCATATAGGAAGCCTCATAAATGTATCCTTAATATCTTCCTTTCTAAAAGGTGCCATTGGTGAAAAGTACGGCATACCAAAGGATTTTAATTTACACATGTGCATAAAGATTAACATTAATGATAAAGTAATCCCAAAAAATCCTAATATCGACGCCATAATCATAGTTGGAAATCCTAATAATCTCATACTAGTTCCCATTTCACTGACCGGGGCTACAAATGATGCAATCGCTGTAAAACCAATCACAACAATCATCGTGTTTGATACTAAATGCGCTTCAACAATAGCCGTACCAATAACTAATCCACCTACTATACCAATTGTTTGAGCGATAGGAGATGGGAGTCTAATAGCTGCTTCTTTTAACAGCTCTAATATGATTTGCATCATAAATGCCTCTGCAAGAGGAAGAAAAGGTACAAACTCTAAAGAGACTCTAATTGAATAAAGAATTCCGATTGGTAGTACTTCAGAATGGAAAGATACAATTGCGATATAGATTGCAGGTAGACAGATTGCAATAATAAAGCTAAAAACTCTAATAATCCGAAAAAAAGAGCCTATTAACCATCTGTGGTTATAATCGTCAGGAGCTTGATAAAAAGCAAAAAAGGTAATTGGTAAGACTGACACAGTAGGATTCCCATCTACAAGCAAATTTATTTTTCCGTCCAAAAGATAAGATACAGCCCTATCTGGTCTTTCTGTATTTAGTACTTGTGGAAAAGGCGAAAAAGTATTATCCTCAATTAATTCTTCTAGATGTCCTGTAGATTTCAGGCTGTCTACCTCGACAACTGATATTCTATTTTCTATAACTTCAACAAGTTTTCGATTTGCAATTGAATCGATATAAATCATAGCAACCTTTGTATTCGTAATCCTACCAATCGTAAAATATTTAACCTTTAGCTCAGGGTTACGAATTCGTTTTCTTAGTAATTGTATATTTGTATTTATACTTTCAACAAAACCATCACGAGGACCATTAATGTTTTGTTCATTAGCCGGTTCAGAAATTGTACGTTCCTTATCATCTGAAGCTGCCGCTAGAATTCCATTTGAACAATTTTCTTCTAAAATTAGACAAAATCCGTCTAATAAACTATCTCCTAATTCAGAGATATTTGTTGAATTTTTAATCTCATATGATTTGACGATATTGTCTGTCTTATCCTTTGTTTCTCTTAAAATGGGTTCAATAATAAATGATTGGAGTGCCTCAATTTTTATCATCGATTCAAGAAACAAAACGGCAAAAATCTGAGTATTTTTATGAATAATCTTAACGACTAAATCTTCTGTATGACTTAAATATTCTTGAATTATTTCAATATTATTTTTAAGATTATTTGATAAAATTTCTTCTTTATTTGACGTAATTGTTGTTGTATTGGTTCTCATATTGATACCTCTTTGATGGAAGGTCTAATTGGGTTTATTCTTTCCAAAATTAGGTTGTGTATGCAATGAAGACTTAAATGAAAATCATTTAAGATTCCGTTTTTTAGATTTACAAAAACGTATAATATTCGTTTTCTAAAAGGTAGAAAAATCGAATCTTGTAGAAATAAACTTGTTGACTTTTTATTTTTTGCATAATAATATAAGGACAATTAATTTAAATAAAAATCCATAATTACTTTGCGTTGACGAAGAGTAGTAACGATTACGGAAACTAAAGAGAGCTGATGGTTGGTGCGAATCAGTGTGAAAGTAATCGCGAATGGACTTCCGAGCATCCAAACCGAACCTTAAATAAGTAGTAGGCTTTGGCGAGTAGTCTTCTCGTTACAAAAGACGGGTATTCATTGGAAAGTTGATTGGATACCGACAAAGTGAGCTGTTAAATCAGCTAATGAAGGTGGCACCACGGGTCTCTCGTCCTTTTTTAAGACGGGGGGCCCTTTTTGTATTTCTTTAAAATTTAATAATAATAAATCGCTGAGTAAGAAGAGTAAATATTGGTGAATGTCACAGAGAGTTAGACAATGGTGGGAGTCTAATACAGGAACCTTTATCGAATGGACTTACGAGAGGCATCTTGAACATTAAAGTAGGGATGCACGGATTTCCACCGTTAAAAGGATAGGGTATCGGAATTATTTTAGTAACTTATTCCCGTATCCGAAAAGTGGGATTCAGATCAATCTGATCCAATCTGAGGTGGTACCGCGGTAGCAACTAATCGTCCTCTATATGCACAATCTTTGTGCGTATAGGGGACTTTTTTTATATTCATCATTAAATTTTTGGAGGTCGAACAAATTGTCAGTACAAAACAAAGCAGAAATAGTCATTGAAACGATAATGGGGGATTTGTTTACACCGATTTCATTATTTAAGAAATTGAACGCTAGCAAAAAGTTTTTATTTGAAAGCTCATTTAAGCATAAAGATTCTGGCCGTTATTCATTTGTTGGTTCAAAACCTGCTTTTGAATTGATTGGGACAAATCAAAGTGGTCAAATCATCTATAAAAATGGCAAAAAAGAAGAGTTTGTTGGAAATCCTCTTTTAAAACTGAAAGAGTTAATACCAAAGCAGGATTATTTAGAGGTATTGGATATCCCTTTCATTGGTGGGGGAATTGGGTATGTAGGATATGATATGATTCGCCAGTTTGAAGAGATCGGTGATGAGCTAGAAGATGTTATCGGAATGCCAGATCTTCATTTAATGTTTTTTGAAGTCATTATTGTATTTGATCATTTGGAACAGAAAATTCATTTGGTTGGAACAAAGCTTTCCGATGAAACAACATTAGAAGATTTGAAGAGCGAAATTCAGAAGTATAAGCAAGTAATTCTATCTAATTCAAACCAAGAGGAGGAAGTAAAACCAGTTGTATTTTCTACTTTTGAGTCTGAAGTTAGTAAATCTGACTACATTTCCAAAGTAGAAGAGGCAAAGTCATTTATTCAAAAAGGAGATATTTTTCAAGTCGTTCTATCACATCGAATGGGAGCAAAATTTGAAGGCAATCCATTTGATTACTATCGAAAATTACGAATCCAAAATCCGTCACCATATATGTATTATATCGATTTTGGTGATAGCGTTGTTGCTGGTACTTCCCCTGAGAGTTTAATAAAAGTTAAGGATAATCAGGTTATAACGAATCCAATTGCCGGTACGAAGCGAAGAGGGAAAACGGATGTACAAGACTTAATGATCGAAAGGGATTTATTACAGGATGAAAAGGAACTTGCCGAACATAAAATGCTTGTTGATTTAGGGAGAAATGATCTAGGCAAAGTTTGCGAGTTTGGAACAATCAAATTAGAAAAATATATGACCGTTGAAAAATACAAATATGTCATGCATATCGTTTCCGAAGTTAGCGGGCAATTAAAAAAACCACATACCTCACTTGATGCTCTTATTGCTTGCTTACCAGCTGGAACCGTATCTGGTGCACCTAAGATTAGAGCAATGGAAATCATTAATGAATTAGAGAGTTCAAAGAGAGGGGTATATTCCGGTGCAGTCGGTTATGTATCCGTTAATGGAAACCTTGACTTTGCATTAGCTATTCGAACGATGATTTTAAAAAATCAAATGGCCTATATTCAAGCAGGAGCAGGTATTGTTTATGACAGCAAACCCGAACACGAATATGAAGAAACCATTAATAAACTAAAAGCCTTTTTGGAGGAAAATCATGATTTTAATAATTGATCACTATGATTCTTTTACTTACAATCTTTATCAGTTTTTGGGAGAGCTTGGCGAAGAAATGAAAATCGCTAGATATGACAAAATTTCGATAGATGAAATAAAACAAATGAATCCAAAAGCAATTATTCTTTCTCCAGGGCCAGGTAAGCCCGAAGAGAAGCAGGAAACGAATGAACTCATTCAAGCTTTTCATAAGACTGTCCCAATACTAGGCATTTGCTTAGGGCACCAAGCAATCGGTTATGCATTCGGCGCAAAAGTTATTAAAGCAGGACAAATCAAACATGGAAAAACATCGAAAATTAGGCATGATGGCAGTAATTTATTTGCCTATATGTCCCAACCGTTAGAAGTTATGCGATACCATTCACTGGTAATTGAAAAAGAAACGATACCGCCATTATTTGAAACTTTAGCATTCTCTATGGACGATCAAGAAATCATGGCTATTAAACACCGAAAATATCCAATCTACGGTATGCAATTTCATCCGGAATCTATTGGAACAGAATACGGAAAACAACTTTTATTAAACTTTTTAAATGAAATAAGGGAGGAATTAAAAGATGAAAGAGTACCTTCAACGCTTAGCTAATCGAGAGTCGTTTACAGTAGAAGAAATGCAAGTAGCTGTCGGTAGGATTTTACAGGATGATCAAATATCAGATAGTGAAATCGCAGCATTTCTAGTTGCTTTAAGAACAAAAGGTGAAACAGTAAACGAAATCGCAGGACTAGTAAATGCAATTCGAAATCATACGGTAGGATTTACTAGGAAGTTTCATAATGTCATTGATAATTGCGGGACAGGTGGAGATAACTCATCGAGCTTTAATGTGAGTACAACATCAGCATTTGTTATTGCGGGAAGTGGAATTCCAATTGCAAAGCATGGAAATCGTAGCATGTCTAGCAAAACAGGTAGCGCCGATGTATTAGAACAATTAGGTGTGGAGTTATCGATCCCAACACAAGCTTCCGAGGAGCTTTTAGATGAAATAGGCATTACCTTTTTATTTGCTCCATATGTACATCCAAGATTGAAAAAAGTTATGAAGGTTAGACGTGAGCTGCAAATTCCGACCATTTTTAACTTAATTGGACCTTTAACAAATCCAGTTGAATTAGAGACCCAACTATTAGGAATTTACAGAAGAGATTATTTAGAAGTTTTTGCAGAAGTGCTAAATAAATTAGGACGTAAACGAGCGATTGTATTAAACGGTGCAGGGCATTTAGATGAAGCATCGTTAGCTGGTGAGAATCATATCGTCCTACTAGAAAATAATGAGATGAAAAAGATGACACTTCATCCAGAAGAAGTTGGATTAACTTATTATCCAAATACAGAAATCAAAGGTGGAGATGCAAAGAGGAATGCAGATATTCTTCTTCGAGTATTAAAAGGAGAAAAAGGAGCCTTTAGAGATACGGTTTTATTAAATGCTGGTTTAGCAATTTATACTTCAGGGATTGTCAATCAAATTACAGATGGTATTAGGAAGGCTGAAGAGAGCATCGATTCTGGTGCAGCTTATGAGAAATTACAAAAACTAGTTGAAAAAACTAGCAAACTAAAAAGAGAGGTTATTTAAATGGAAACCATTTTAGATCGAATCATTTCTCAAAAACAAATCGAAATTAAAAGTTTAAGAGCGATTAGCCAGAAAATAACGGACCAAGCAAAGAATTTATCATTAATTGAAAAATTAAAAGTTGCAGACCATTTAACGATTATTGCAGAGTTTAAACGAGCATCACCATCAAAAGGTGATATTAATACAAATCTTAATCCCGCAGAACAAGCAAAAAAATATGAAAAAAATGGAGCAGCAGCAATATCTGTTTTAACTGATACGACTTTCTTCAAAGGTTCCTTTAAAGATCTGAAAATCGTGCGTGATTCCGTTAATATTCCGATATTATGCAAGGATTTTATTATCGATCCAGTTCAAATAGATATCGCAAAAGAGCATGGAGCAAACATTATTTTACTAATTGCTGCTGCATTACCTTTTACAAAACTAACTAATTTATATCAATATGCGAAGCAGCAAAATCTCGAAGTATTGATGGAAGTACATGACGAGGAAGATTTAGAAAAAGCACTAAAAATTAGGCCCGATCTATACGGAATTAATAACCGAAACTTAAAAACATTTGAAGTGAATCTGGGTGTGACAGAAAGGCTAGCACCACTTATTCAAGCAGATGGAGGTTTCATTATTAGTGAAAGTGGAATTTTCAATCAGTATGATGCAAAACGCGTAAGAGATGTTGGGGCAAACGGAATTTTAGTCGGAGAGGCATTAATGAGGAGCAATGAATTATCATCAAACATGAGCGAGCTGATGGTTCCTATACTAAAGGAGGCTAAGCAGTGAAAGTGAAAATTTGTGGCATAACCGATTTAAAAACAGCTAAATGTGCAATAAATGCAGGAGCTGATGCCATTGGATTTGTATTTGCAGAAAGTAAGCGTCAAATTGAAGTTTCTGAGGCGAAAAAAATCATTGAGTCACTGCCAGATTCGGTGTTGAAGATTGGCGTTTTTGTAAATGAAACAAAGGAGACATTAGAATCAATCTACGAGGAAGTTGGTTTAACACATCTTCAGCTACATGGAGATGAAACGCCAGAATTTTGTCGTTCATTATCCTTTCCAGTAATCAAAGCATTACGAGTTCAATCGGAAAAGGACGTTGAAAAAATCGCAGAATATGATTGTGATTATATTTTAGTAGATAGCCCGAGTGGAAAATATCGTGGCGGAAATGGAACAACATTTAACTGGGGCCTTGTTAAATCAAGGAAAACAGATAACTTGATTTTAGCTGGTGGATTGACAATTGAGAATGTAATACATGCAACTAGCCTCGTAAAACCAATAATGGTTGATGTAAGTAGTGGAGTCGAAACGAACGGGAAAAAAGATGAAGAAAAAATAAAAAGTTTTATAAAAAAAGTTAAATTAGGAGGAATTTAAATGTCTACGTACACACTTCCAGATGTAAAAGGTCATTTCGGTATGTATGGAGGGAAATATATACCTGAAACGCTTGTTCAAGCCATAACAGAATTAGAAGAGGCTTATTCAACTATTAAAGATGATCCAGCGTTTAATGAGGAAATTGAAAGCTTGTTAAAGGATTATGTCGGTCGCCAAACACCTCTTTACTTTGCAGAAAATTTAACTAAGCATGCTAACGGAGCTAATATTTATTTAAAGCGTGAGGATTTAAATCATACTGGTGCCCACAAAATTAACAACGCAATAGGTCAGGCATTACTTGCGATTCGAATGGGTAAACGAAAAATCGTTGCTGAAACAGGAGCGGGACAACATGGTGTAGCAACTGCAACAATTTGTGCTTTATTAAATTTAGAATGTGTTATTTTCATGGGTGCTGAGGATGTTCGAAGACAAGAACTGAATGTTTTCCGAATGGAATTACTAGGCGCAAAAGTGATTAGTGTTGAATCCGGAAGTGCGACATTAAAGGATGCAGTAAATGAAGCCCTTCGTTACTGGGTTGCAAATGTAGATGACACTCATTATTTATTAGGATCAGTAATGGGGCCACACCCTTTTCCTATGATGGTACGAGATTTCCAAAGTGTAATTGGAAAAGAAACAAGACAACAATTTTTAGCGAAGGAAGGCAAACTACCTGATGCGGTAGTAGCTTGTATTGGCGGGGGAAGTAATGCAATTGGTATGTTCCATTCATTTATAACGGACGAAAGTGTAAAGTTATTTGGAGTAGAGGCAGCTGGGCATGGAATCAATACAGATAAGCAAGCAGCATCTTTAACTAAAGGCGTACCAGGGGTATTACACGGTGCATTAATGTATTTACTTCAAGATGAAGATGGTCAAATACAAGAAGCCCATTCAATTTCTGCAGGACTTGACTACCCAGGGGTAGGTCCTGAGCATTGCTATTTGAAAGATATTGAGCGAGTAAAATATGAATCAATCACAGATGAAGAAGCACTTGAAGCATTCCAATTACTAGCAAGATTAGAGGGAATAATCCCAGCATTGGAAAGTGCACATGCAGTGGCTTATGCAATAAAGCTAGCAGCAACGATGCAGAAAGATGAAAATTTAGTCATTTGTTTATCTGGCAGAGGCGATAAAGATGTTCATACCGTTCGTGAGAGATTAAAGGAGGGGAAATAATAATGAATCGAATTGAATTCCAATTTTCAGAACGACTTAAAAAAGGTGAAAAGCTATTTATTCCTTATGTAATGGCAGGAGATGGTGGTCTTGAAGTATTAGGGGGAAGACTTGCTTTACTAGAAAAATTTGGCGCATCGGCAATCGAAATAGGTATTCCATTCTCAGACCCAGTAGCAGACGGACCAGTAATTCAAAAAGCAGGAATTCGAGCATTACAAGCTGGTACAACATTACAAGCTGTAATTGAAAAAATAAAAGAAGTTCGTAAATTAATCTCTGTACCTTTAATCGTCATGACATATATGAATCCCATTTTAGCTTATGGAATTGACAGGTTCGTATCTGACCTTCAGCAAGCAGGAGTAGACGGCTGTATTATTCCTGATCTACCAATCGAAGAAGAAGAAATTATCATTCATCAACTTGAAGACTTTGGAGTAGAACTAATTCGTTTAGTCACAATGGCTACGCCAAAAGATCGAATCATTAAAATTGCTGAAAAAGGAAGAGGTTTCTTATACACAGTAACAGTAAAAGGGATTACTGGTGTTCGAAATGAGCTAGAAGACAGCCTATCATCCTTTTTAAAAAGTGTTAAAGAAATTAGTAATAAACCTGTCATAGCTGGATTCGGTGTATCTACCCCAGAACAAGTAAAGGAATTAAGCCAAGATTGTGATGGAGTCATTGTTGGTAGTAAAATTGTTGATTTATTTAATCAAAATAAGATCAATGAAATAAAACTTTTAATGGAATCAAGTTTAGTAAGTGAAGAAGTAATTTAATAAAAAGCGAATCAGGCTATATTAATTAGTGGCCTGATTTTTTTATGTAATTTTTGGGGTATATTATTGATCTTAGCCTTGCTAAGCTCTGAAATATAACGGAATCTAGTTAATAATTAGTCTGTGTTAAGCTTTTTAGATGAAAAGATTGATTAGGATAAATAATATCATCTGTTTTTAGTGGATTTCATCATAAATACGGTAAGCGGTATGGGTATAGTTATCGTTTAATTGCGATTATCGAAATTTATTTTCAGATCCTCAATATTTCAAAATGATCCAAAAGTATCCACAAATAAAGGAGTGTTCCTAAAAAAACTCAACTACAAACTATCCACTAATTTTACAGTTCTCCACATTTTTATGGGAAGTTTTCCACATAATAGCGGAATATCCACAAAAAATTCACTCCCAAAAAATATAACTACAAACTATCCACAGAAATTTATATGATTTAAAAAAGTTTTCCACAATTGCAAAGTACGCGCTTTTTCTCTTTAGGACATATGTCCTTCCCAAACAACCATCCAATATCGTTTAATAATGAAGAAATCAAAATGTCAGGAGAGAAAAATATGAAAGGAATTTTATTAGCAATTATCGGCGGAGCATTCATTACACTACAGGGAGTTGCAAATTCGCAAATTAGTAGTGATATTGGCACGTGGCAAGCAGCTACAATTACACAGTTTACAGGTTTTATTGTAGCTTTATTCATACTACTTTTAATAAAAGATAAAAAATTAGCTGAAGTTAAAAAAGTGAATCCAATTTATTTATTAAGTGGGGCACTTGGAGCATTTGTTATCTTTTGTAATGTGACATCAATTCATATTATTGGTGTGACATTTTCAATTTCTGTTCTTTTAATCGCACAGCTAAGTTTAACATTTATCATTGATAGTAGAGGCTGGTTCGGAGTCAAAAAGCTTACTATTAGTCCGTCACAATTTATTGGAATTGGTATGATGTTGATCGGTGTGATTGTGTTAGGTTCTTAAAAGTAAATTTACAGGAGGTGAAGTTAACTTGAAAATCACTAGTGATATTGAACAAATTAATCATTTTTTAGCTGAACATAATATTGAAGCAGTTTTTAATGAGGATTTAAAAGCTCATATGACTCTTAAACAATTCATGCAAGGAGACCTTATTTGTTCTCAAGGAGACTCACCAAAAAATTTGTTTATTTTAGTAAAAGGGAAAATCAAAGTTTATACTTCTTCAGCGGAGGGTAAAACATTAATTCTATCATTTAAGACGCCTCTTGAATTAATTGGCGACATTGAATATGTAAGAGGCTCTAACTATATAAATACGGTTGAAGCCATATCTGCGGTTGAGATGATTGCTGTAGATTATCGCTGGCTAAAAAAATTTGGTAAAGACTATGCACCGTTTCTTCAATTCTTATTAGACATCATAACGGAAAAGTTTCTTATTAAGTCGAATTCAATGAGCTTTAATTTAATGTATCCAGTAGAAGTTAGACTAGCAAGTTACTTATTATCGGTTTCATACCATGAAGCGAATTCTTTACAAAACGATAATTTAAATCCAATCAATCTTAAAGACGCAGCAAATCTAATCGGAACGAGTTATCGACATGTTAATCGAGTTATTCAACAGTTCTGTAAGGATGACCTAGTAGAGCGAAAAAAAGGGAGTATCCTTATTAAAGATCGAGCCGGTTTGAGTATTCTTGCAAGTAATAATATATACGAATGATAGTTTTAGGAATCATACAGAAATTTTTGGGAGGTGCAATTTATGCTTTATGGATTAATATTATCTTTAATAGCAGGATCACTAATTGGTTTACAAAATATATTCAATAGTAAAGTTAATGAACGGGCGGGAATATGGGTAACAACTACATTTGTATTAGGAATGGGCTTTTTAGCTTCTTTCGGAATGGGGCTTTTATTTGAAGGTAAGGAATTATTTGTTTTGCATAATATGAAAAATTGGTATTGGATTAGCGGAATAGTCGGTGTAGGTGTTGTTTTCTGCTTAACGAATAGTACTAAAATTCTTGGACCAACTTATGCGATATCAATTGTTCTCACATCTCAATTATTTTTTGCAATGTTATTTGATTCTATGGGATGGCTAGGTCTTGAGAAAGTTCCGTTTTCTCCTAAGCATCTAATTGGTGTTTTGCTTATTATAAGTGGTATATTAATTTTTAAATTAAGCGGAATAAGTTTGAAACGTATTAAGCTAGTTAAAAATCAATCTAGTAAAATATGAATTAAATAAATAGAGATGGGGAAATGTTATGAAAACATACAAAACATTATTATTAGATGTAGATGATACATTATTAGATTTTGGTGCAGCGGAAAAAGTAGCATTACAATCTCTATTTATAGATCAAAATATACCATTAACAGATGAAATCAAATCAAGGTATAAAGAGATTAACCATGGACTTTGGAAGTCATTTGAAGAA
Source organism: Bacillus sp. AFS088145 (assembly GCF_002564465.1). Lineage (GTDB taxonomy): Bacteria > Bacillota > Bacilli > Bacillales > Bacillaceae_G > Gottfriedia. The sequence goes on from NZ_NUUX01000021.1 coordinate 122,763, forward strand.
GGTAAAATAAGTCGGGATGATGTGGTTAACATACGTTTTTCAACCTTATTTAAAGAGTTTGGTATTGAAGTTGACGGTTTTCTGCTGGAACAATCTTACCAAAGTTATTTAGGAGAGGGAAATCAATTAGTTGAAGGTGCATATGAATTACTTACAAGTCTTCAGCATGAGTTCGAATTATATATTGTCACAAACGGAGTTTCAAAGACACAATATAAACGTTTGAATGCGGCGGGTATTTATCCTTTCTTTAAAGACATTTTCGTTTCTGAGGATACTGGTTATCAAAAACCGATGAATGAATACTTCCAATATGTATTTGATCGAATTCCAAATTTTGAATTAGATAAGACATTGATAATTGGAGATTCATTTAGCGCGGATATAATTGGTGGGGCAGGGTCAGGAATTGATACTTGCTGGGTCAATCCAAAAATGTTTTCAAATGAATCAGATATAATTCCAACCTATGAAATTCAAAAACTTGATGAACTTTATAAGATTTTAAATATTGAACAGAAGGTTTTAGCTACTTCATTTAACTAAGACCCCCTTAAAAAGCAAAGTTTTTCACTCAATCGGATCGTTGATTTTTGAATTTAGTTTACACACTTAAAGCAAAAAGTTATATACTTTTTGCTTTTTTATTTTGCATAAATTAGAAAATATTGGAATAAAAATTATTGACACTGATAATCATTATCACTTAATATAATAAATGTGTTTTTGTTGATAATAATTATCATTATCATCTGTTTGGACTTAAATGAAAATCATTAGAGGATGTGTAGAAATGATTAATATTCAGAACAAAGATGGATTAACAAATTATGATCACTTAGATCAGGAAGAGTTAAAAACTTTGGATTATCTTAAAAGCGAAAAACCTGAATTATTGGTAGGCTATCTTTCTAATGTGAAAGCAGGAAGAAGAGGAATTTTTCAACGTCTTTTCCAAGCGTTTATAAGAGAAAAATTAATACCAGATGAAAGAATTACTTGGATAAATGGCGAAGTGTCAAAAATTAACGTAAATCTACCTAGTGGAAGACTTCTGCAAGTTTCTGTTTGCAAATTACACTCACTTGGAAGATTCGATCTAACTGGTGATGTAATTGTAATTGACAAAACATTGTATAACGAACTAATGCATCCTGTTGAACTGATTGAGTTATTAAAGAATGAAGGTATGTTGGAGGATGCAACTACAGAGCAGTATGAACAATTTAAACACGAAATTCAAAACGGTGTTGCTAATCTAACGTTGGCTTTAACTGGTGCTACGTTAAATCATCATGAATTAGCGGAAAAGGCTAAACAATTTTCGGTTCATTCTTCAATAGAATGGGCTCTACATCAAAAGAAACAGGACAAAAAATTTAGTCCACTTGCATTTTTTGAACAATGTGTAGTTGAAGGGCATCCTTTACACCCTGGTGCAAAAACAAAGTTTGGCCTTAGTGTAGAAGAGGTAATTCAATACTCACCAGAATGGGGTGGCAAACCAGAAGTAGTCGTTATTGCAGTATCAAAAGACCTTTGTCGAACGACATCTTTTGATCAAACTACTATTACAAATTGGCTATATAAAGAGTATGAAAGTTTACAGCCTGCTGTTGAAGCGGTTTTACATAATAAAGGTTTACAGCTTAGTGATTTTGAATTGATACCAGTTCATCCATGGCAATTTGAAAATACACTGAATGTATTCTATGAAAAAGAGTTTAAGCAAGGAAAAATAATTCCAATCAGTGATTTTGTAATTCCAACTCAATCATTAGTGTCATTTCGTTCTTTAGCTCCGATTCAAAATTTAGGAGAGAAAAAACATCATATAAAAACGGCAGTTAACGTGCAAACAACAAGTGCCATACGTACAGTATCACCTAATTCTGTCGTAAATGGTCCAATGCTTTCAAAAATATTTAAAGCAATTCAAGAAAAAGAATATGGATTTGATGGGAGATTTATTGTGCTAGAAGAACGAGCGGGAACTCATTTTAAGCACGAAAGTTTAAATGTTTCTGAGGAAGAGCAATGGAAACTTCAAGCAAATTTAGCTTCTATTTTAAGAGAAAATCCCGAAAACTATGTCCTACTTGAGGATGAAATTCCAATGGCGGCAGCGTCATTAATTTCAAAATCCCCAATAAGTAAAAAGCCAATTGTAATCGAGTTAATTGAAGAATTAGCTAGTGTAAATCGTTTAGATGATATGAACGATGCTGCTAAACTATTTATTCGTAAATATGCAAGAACGTCATTACCTGGCTTTTTAACAATGATGGTACGTTATGGAATTAGTCTGGAAGGTCATATGCAAAATAGTGTCACGGTCTTTAGAGAAGGTGAGCTAGTACGCATTTTAGTGAGAGATTTTGGTGGAATTCGAATACTTCCGTCAAGAATGTGGAAACAAGGTTTTGAAGCAGAATTTTATCCTGGTTCATCTATTGTTACAGATGAGGAAAGCCAGTTACATAATATAATTTCGTATTCAGTTATGCAGAATCATTTTGCTGAGCTAATAACTTGTATAGTACGTACATTAGAGTTCGATGAAGGAGAGCTATGGGAAGAAATTGTTAACATTAGTAGAGAGATATTCAAGGAATTAAAAAAGGATCCCTTGATTAAAGTACAAGCATCATTGGATGAAAAAGCATTTTTCCAACCAATGATTAACTTAAAAGCTTTAGCAACGATGCGATTACAAGGAGATAGTACTGCTTATTCATTTATGAAAGTTCCAAATCCAATGAAGTACTGGAAAGGAGAAATCGGAGAATGAGCGCAAGTTTAAGCCAAGTATTATTAGAAAAAGATTTTTTATATGAATCATTTGAAAAACTACGTAACGGAGAACTATTGGGAGATGAAGCTGCGAATCTTACTTTTTTAGTAGGCAATATGCCAAATCTAATTCCAAATTATATGGTAAACCTGGAAAAAGGAAGACGTGGTATTTTAAACCGTCTCGTAGGTTCAATGTTAAGAGAAAACATACTTAATTTTTCTACAAACTCACATGATTTATACGTTATTGACTCGATCTATGCACTAAATGTACCAGCTATTACAAGTTTTTGGAGAATGGTTATTCAACAGATTCAATCTTATAACCTACAATCAGGCAAAACTTATAAACTATATTCTCTAAATGAGGATGAATGTTTGGTTATTCCGGTAAGTCGTACTTATGCGTTTAATCGAATTGAGGTCGACGGTGAAATATTATTTGTTACTGAGAAAGAAGTAACACCAATAAATCACTCGGTTGAACTGTTGGAAATTGTTCGTCACAAAAAAGAGTTCCAATACGAAAGTGAAAAATTTGCTTGGGAGCAGCTTGCAAAGGAACTAATTAATGGAAGTGCGAATCTTGCATTATCCTACGCGTATTGGGATCAAAAGAAAAAAGAGCTTCAAAAGAGAGCTTCAGAATTTAAGATTACGAATGTTTTAGACTGGGTTCTGTTTGAGAAAAAATTAAATTCAGCATTCGACAGTAGCTTATTTTTTGAACAACTTTCGGTTGAAGGGCATAATCTTCATCCAGGTACAAAGACGAAAATCGATATGAAAGCTGAGGATGTTTTTCAATATGCACCTGAGTTTGATGGAGTAGCTGCAATTCAATTTGTCGGCATTTTAAAAGAACGTGTTGAATGGTGTGTGAAAGATGAATTAGAAGAAGATGCAAATAAATTACTATTTAAGGTTTACCCTGAATTAAGAAATGTAGTTGAGCAACAATTTCAGCTACAAGGCCATCGTTTAGAAGAATATGTAATCGTTCCAGTGCATCCATGGCAACTAGAAAACGCTATTTCTGTAGTTTATAAGCAAGAATTGAATGATCAGACTATTGTTCCAATCCAATCATTTCACGTTCCTTGTGGATCAACATCTTCTTTCCGAACTGTTGTACCACTCGGGAACCAAGGGAGCATGAACTATGCAATTAAAGTTGCAGTTAACAGTCAAATGACCTCAACTGTTCGTACAATTTCTGCAAATACAACGAATAATTCTACGATTGTTACTAGATTAATAAAGTCCATTATGGAAATTGAGCAAGTATTAAGTAAACAGTTTGTACCAGTTTATGAGATTGCTGGTTACAATTTCAAAAAAAAAAATGACAAGCAAAAAAATAGGAATTTATCTGCAGTATTACGCGAAAATATTGAGTCATTTACTTTCAATGATGAAGTTGCAATTGTCGGAAGTTCTCTATTTTCAGAATCACCAATTTCAGAAAAGATCATCGTCTCGGAATTAATTGAACAGTATGCTAAAACGACAAATGAATCAATTACACAGGCTGCTTATCAATTTGTTTCAGAATATGTAAATATTGCGTTACCTGGATTTTTAACACTATTAGTTAAATATGGCATCGGTTTAGAGGGACATTTGCAAAATAGTGTGATGGTATTTAAGAACGGTCAACCTGTCCGGATGCTTTTCCGTGATTGGGGTGGTCTACGAATTTATAAAGAAAGGCTTAAGAAAAACAATTTACATGTAGAGCTTTACGCCGGTTCGATAACGGCGACAGATGACTTGAAAGAAGTGCACAATAAATTATTTTATACGGTATTTCAAAACCATTTAGGAGAGTTAATTTTACAAGTTTGTAATGAGTTCGGTATTAATGAAAGAGAACTATGGCAAGAAATCCATCGAATCTGTAATAAAGTTTTTGACAAATTAAAGGCAGACCCGACGTTAACAGAAAATGTGGCATGTGACCGTGAAGCTCTTTATCAAATGAAAGTTGAGCATAAGGCACTTACAAAAATGCGACTAGATCCTGCGAAGAAAGGATATTCTTACGCAATTGTTCCAAATCCTCTTCATGAATTTAAGTAAAAAGGAACGAAATGACAATGGCACAAATTGAAGTACAGAATAAAAAAAATTCACGTTTTGCTTTTCAATCAAAATCCTTCAATATTTTTATGACAGGAAGCTTAATTTCAAGAGTTGGAGATTGGATGGATTTAGTTGCATTAAATTGGGCTGTCTTGCAATTTACAAATTCTCCAATTCATTTAGGCATTATGAACGCTTGTAGATTAGTTCCAACATTTTTATTGAGTGTTCCAGCGGGAATAATGGCTGACAGGTTTGATCGTCGAAAATTGTTAATATGGCTTCAAGTTGGAATGATGCTGTTAACATTTGTGATCGGATTTCTTGTCGCAAAAGGTCCGTCATTTTGGCTGTTTGCACTAATTGTGGCGATACGCTCGATGCTTGCAGCTATGGATCCACCAATTCGAAATGCGCTTATACCAAACCTTGTACCGGAAAGTTCAATGGCGAGCGCACTTGCAGTTAATACAATGATTATTAATCTATCGCGAATTATTGGACCTGCAATTGCTGGTATCTTGTTAGGTATTATAAATATAGCAAATTTATTTTATATCAATGCTTGGGGTACATTTGCTGTCTTAATCTCTTTAGCAATTATTCGGGCAGACTACCAATTGATTAAATATAAAGATAAAGATGAAAAAATAACAATAAAAGAAGCTGTCGATTTTGTAAGGAAGAAGCCATCAGTCCAATCATTGCTTATATTAGCAATTGTTCCAATGGTATTTGGTTTTCCATATACGACAATGATGCCACTGTTTGCTAAAGAGTTATTGCATCTCGGTCCTGAAGGATTTGGTGTTTTATTATCGATTTCTTCCATTGGTGCAATAATTGGGACAAGCTGGTTATCTATTGGGAAAGAGATTATCGAAACGGGTAAATGGCTAATTTATTCAAATATTGGATTTGGTCTATCATTGCTATTATTTATTGGAACAAATAATTATCTAGTTGCAGGTTTGGCAATGTTCCTTGTTGGTTTAACGAGTCAAACATACAGAACGTTGAGTCGAATTACACTGCAAAAGCAGGTTCCAGATCATCTCAGGGGAAGAATTATGAGTATTGCTTTAATGGATCGTGGATTTATTCCATTAGGTGCATTATTAATTGGAGCAATAGCATCAAGTTTGGGAATTCTCTGGGCGGGAAGTGTAATGGGGCTTGGTTGCATCTTAACTACTTTAATGATTGTGTTGAAAAGAAGAGAAATCTTAAAAGTATAACTTTATTATTCATAGGAGTGTAAGAAAATGATTGCAAATATTGTGCAAACACAAAGTCGAGAGCAAGATCGTCCATTTTGTGCATATCTTTATGACCTAACAAAATTACGAAATCATGTAAATTCATTAATGACAACTCTTCCTTCAAGCTGTCGATTATTTTATGCAATAAAAGCAAATTCAGATGAAATGATTCTTAAAGCATTGGCACCTATTGTGAATGGTTTTGAAGTAGCCTCGTTAGGAGAAATTGAAAAGGTAAGGAATATTGATTGTAATATACCAATTCTATTCGGTGGCCCTGGAAAAACACGTCATGAAATCGAAATGGCAATAGAGTATGGAGTAACCTTACTTCATGTTGAAAGCTTACATGAAATAAAACTTGTTAATTATATAGCAATGCAAAAACATGTCTCTGTTTCAATATTATTACGAGTTAATTTACGTCATTCTGTACCGTCAGCTAAACTAAAAATGGCTGGAGTGCCAACACAATTTGGTATTGATGAGACAGAAATAGATAAGGCGATTTCCTTGATAGAGGGATTACCAAACTTGAAATTAGAAGGTTTTCATTACCATGCTATGTCGAATAATACGGATTCAAAATCACATGCATCTTTTGTAGATCATTGCTATGGATTAACAAAAGAGTGGAGTAATAAGTGGAACTTAGACATCACATACGTAAATGTCGGTGGGGGAATTGGAATAAATTACTTACAGGTAGATAAGCAATTTGATTGGGAAGATTTTACGGAACAATTGGAAAAAGTACTCGAAAAACATAATGATAAAAGTTGGAATACTTTATTTGAGTGCGGTCGATATCTTACTTCTTCGTGTGGCTATTATGCAGCGGAAGTCCTAGATATTAAACAAAATCATGGTGAGTATTTTTGTATTCTACGAGGTGGAAGTCATCATTTAAGACTTCCTGCAGCTTGGAAGCAAAGCCATCCATTTACCGTCATCCCAGTAGGAAAGTGGCCATATTCTTTTGAAAGACCTGAAGTAATCGATGAAAAGATTACAGTAGCCGGAGAACTTTGTACACCAAATGATGTATTAGCTAGAGAAGTCATCATTTCTAAATTACGGGTAGGCGACATTTTGCTGTTTAGCTATGCGGGAGCGTATGGCTGGGCAATCTCACATCATAATTTTCTAAGTCATCCACATCCTGAACGAATTTATGTAGACCGTGATTCTTTAATTAGACAGTATGATTTTGTAAATGAAGGAATGTCATATTAAAAATAGTTAATAAAAATATAATTGACTAAAATCTGAAATAGCTTTATTATCAAGAGGTGATAATGATTATCATTATATTTAAGGGGAAAATCAACGATGAAGCAGGCTCTTATTAATGTAACTTTAACAGCTTTACTATTATTAGTTTTACCGTTCAAAACCTTTGCTGCAAGCCCTGAAGAGGATTTAACACATGCAAATTCTTTTGTAGAAAGTGCAATCCAATCTGCTCAAAAAGGAGATTTTAAATCTGCTGAGCAGGAATATAAAAAATTCAACGACGAGTGGCTTGATAAAGAGGATGGAATAAAAAATAGATCGATTGATGCGTATGGCAAAATCGAGGAAGCTATGGGAATGGTTCAGTATAACCTAGCTCAAAAGACAGTGAATCAAAGTGCACTTGTTACTGCACTTAAAGAATTAGAAGATGTAAATGAAAAGTTTATTTCTCATCAGTTCGCTAGTTCAAAATTAGATTCAAAAAGTACTGGTAGTGTTGAAGATTTAATCGAAATATTAAACAAAGCGTTATCAGATTTAAAAGATAATAATGTATCAGGAGCAACTTCGGAGATTGATCAGTTTAGAAAATCTTGGATCAATATTGAAGGTGTTGTATTAACACAATCTCAAACAGTTTACACTGACGCTGAAAGAGATATGGTTACTTCATATGCAATGCTAACTGCTAAAACGCCTGATGTAAAAGCGGCTACAAAAACAATTACAGATATGCGTGATTATCTATTACCATTAGCGTCTAAAACTAGTTATACAATGTTAGATGCTATAACAATTTTACTTAGAGAAGGCTTAGAAGCATTACTAGTAGTTGTAGCATTATTAGGTTTTATTAAAAAGTCTGGACAAGAAAAGAAAAGTAAGTGGATCTGGTTTGGTGTTGGAGCCGGATTAGGTGTCAGTATCATACTAGGTGTTATCGTAAACATTTTATTCTCAGCAGGTGCTTTTGGAAGTAATAACTTCTTAATCGCAGGCTGGACTGGAGTATTTGCTGCTGTCATGCTCTTATATATGAGTTACTGGTTACATAGCAAATCTAATACGAAGCAATGGCAACAATATATTAAAACTAAGAGTGATAAAGCATTAAATACGGGTAGTTTATTATCTTTATCAATTCTTGCGTTTTTAGCAGTTTTCCGTGAGGGAACTGAAACTGTACTATTCTTTATTGGAATGGCATCTTCAATTAAGCTATCAACTTTATTAATAGGAATTGGGTTAGGATTCGCAATTTTAGCAATACTAAGCTATTTAATCTTAAAGGTTGGCCTGAAAATTCCAATGAGACCGTTTTTCCTTGTCTCAAGTATTTTAATGTTCTATTTATGCTTTAAATTTGCGGGTATGGGAATTCATGGTTTACAGCTATCTGGATTACTTCCGGCGACGCAGGCTCCTATTCCAACAATTGATTTCTTTGCGATTTATTCAACTTGGGAGAGCTTTATACCCCAAATGATCTTGTTATTAATAGCTTGTATTGCAGTGATTTATAATAGATTCTCAAATAAAAACAATAAAAAAAGTAGTGAAAATTCGGGGGGAACGAAAAATGTTATCTAACAAAAAACTAGTCGCAGCAATGGCTTTAGGACTATCTTTAACTTTATCTGCATGTGGAACGAAAACAGACGATGCAATTAAAACTGGTTCTGATGATATGATCAAAACGATTTCAGAATTAAAAACACAAATTTCGAATAATGATGAAGCAAAAGCGAAAGATAGCGGAGAAGCACTTGAAAAATCATGGGAAAAATTCGAAGACTCGGTAAAAGATAAAGACAAATCACTTTATGAAAAAGTTGAAACGCCACTTCATATTATTGAAGCAGGAGTAAAAGTAACCCCATTGAATGCAGATACACTTAACCAAGCTGGTGACGAATTAGAAAGTGTATTAAAAGAAGTTAAAGATCTAAAATAATAAACAATTAATTAATCATTGTTTTCCAAAAAAACCTACATTGAATGATCTTTGTAGGTTTTTTCTTGGTTTTATTCACTCAATTTTTGGGGTTTTTTCTAAAGGTAACCTTTTCATAAAAGCAGGTAGACAATTAACTTGACTTAACTTAAGATAAAGATATTGATAAGGATTATCATTATTGATTGTTTATATATAATAAGTTTTGATCCGGAGGAATCACTTATGTTACTTTCAGAATTAAAAAAAGGCGAAAAAGCTAAAATAACAGATTTGTCATCACTAGGTGAGGCAGTGAAGAGACGTCTTTTAGATCTAGGGATAAGTGAAGGGTCTATGGTCTGCTTACAATGTACAATGCCGTTCAAGGGACCTTGTATGATTGAAAATTGCGGACAATCACTTGGCATTCGATTTCTAGATGCATCAGGGATAAAGGTAGAAAAAATATGTTAAATATAGCGCTTATTGGAAATCCAAATACAGGAAAAACTTCTCTATTTAATAATTTAACAGGTACATACCAATACGTAGGAAATTGGAGTGGGGTTACCGTTGAAAAAAAGGTAGGGACTATTAAAAATAAACTTGGAAATCTAATTGATTTACCAGGTATCTATTCTCTAAGCCCTCTTTCAAAAGATGAGGCCGTTGTTTCACATTTTTTTGTAAATGAAACATTTGATGGGATGATTAATATTGTTGACGCTGCTCAATTAGAGAGAAATTTAATGCTCACTCTTCAACTTCTAGAGTTTAATAAATCAATGATTATTGGTCTAAATATGGTCGATGTTGCTAAAAGGAGAGGAATTTCAGTTGATCCTTCTAGTATCTCAAAGATATTACAAGTACCAGTTATTCCAATTGATGCTAGATCGGGTAAGGGAATAAACGAGGTAAATGAATTAATAGAGACAATTCCTCAATCTGAAGTTGAGTTTGTAATTGATTATGGAATAATTATTGAAGACGGTATTAAAAATATTATGACTCTATTACCTTCAACTTTATCTATTCCTAAAAGATGGACTGCAATACAAATCTTAGAGGGCAATAAAGAGGTAATAGAATTTATAGCTTCATCCTACGATTTTAGTAAAATTGACCAAGTAATTAACATAACAGAGGAACAATTAAACAGTGAACATGGTGTGTCACCTTCAAAATGGATTTATTCTGTAAGAAAAGAAGTGATTTCAAATTTAATTGGTAGATCTGTAGAGAAAGAATCTAATGAAGCAGTTACTTTAACTGATCGCATTGATCGATTTGTTACACACCCAATTTTGGGTATTCCTATTTTCCTAGTGACAATGTTTTTAATGTTTAAGCTTACTTTTGATTGGTTGGGGTTACCCTTATCTGACGCATTAGATGGTTTTTTATCAGGACCTGTAACAGACTGGCTAACAAACGGCTTAAATGCAATACATGCATCAGGTTTTATAAAAGCAGTTATTCTTGACGGTATTGTTGCCGGGGTTGGTGGAGTTTTAGTCTTTGTTCCACAAATTTTTATTTTGTTTTTACTAATATCATTCCTTGAAGATTTTGGATATATGTCTCGAGCGGCTTTAGTAATGGATCGCTCGATGGAAATGGTTGGTTTAACAGGAAAGGCATTTATACCTATGATTATAGGGTTTGGTTGTAATGTACCTGGAGTTATGGCTGCTAGAACGATTGAACAGCCTAGAGAGAGATTACTCACCATTTTGTTAACACCATTAATGTCTTGTTCGGCGCGTTTACCAGTATATGCACTTTTCGTTGGCGCGTTTTTTGCGAAAAATCAAGCAATAGTTGTTTTTTCACTGTATATACTCGGAATAGTAGTTGCATTAGTATTAGCTAAGATCTTTTCATCTACTATATTAAAGGGTGAGTTTTCATTATTTGTCGTAGAACTCCCACCGTACCGTATGCCACAAGGTAAAGCTTTGTTTAGAAGCACATGGGATAAAGGTAAAGGGTTTATTCGAAAAGCAGGTACGTTTATTTTTGGTGGTTCTGTAGTAATTTGGTTATTATCTTATATGGGACCAAGTGGTTTAGGTGTTTCGATGGATGATAGCTTTTTAGCAATGATTGGGGGAATACTTACACCAATACTTGCACCTTTAGGTTTCGGGACATGGCAAGCAGGTGCTTCTTTACTAACAGGATTTTTAGCGAAAGAGGTTGTCGTTTCTGCCATGAATATTATCTATCATGTGCCAAATGCACATTCTTTACAAGGAATATTGTCTACACAGTTTTCTGCACTTTCTGCTTTTAGCTTTATGGTATTTGTCTTATTGTATGTACCCTGTCTTGCAACTGTTGCGACAATTCGTAAAGAGACAGGTTCAACTAAATGGACGTATTTCTCAGTTGGATATGCATTAGTTATAGCGTATATATTAGCGCTAATTATCTATCAAGTTGGAAGTCTCTTAGGCTACTAAAGAAAGGGGTATCTACTTATGATTGTCAATATTATAATAGGGGCTCTTATTTTTGGATATGCAGGGTGGACACTTTTACGCTATGTAAAGAAAACAAAAAAAGGTAAATGTGGTTCTTGCTCAATCGCAAAAACTTGTAGTTCAAATTGTGATACAAATTATTCGAAAATAGAAATATAGCGTTAACTAGAAAAGATTAAATTTAAAGTAATCTGTCTAAATACTTGAATAAAGTAGAAGGATTCATTAAGATGATAAAGTAATCAACTTAAATAATTGAATAGTACTAGGGGTGCCGTAAATGTTCGGCTGAGATTAAGACACGTGAAGTCTTTGACCCTTTAACCTGATCTGGATAATGCCAGCGTAGGAAAGTGAACGGTAGAATGCATATTTTGTATTCATAACATTGATTTGTTCGAGCACAAGTCCTTATGGGATTTGTGCTTTTTTGTATTTAAAATCAAGTTTCATCTTCTATCTGTAAGATCAAAGAGTTCTATTCATGAAATAGGGGGAAGAAAATTGAAGAAAGTATTAACAATAGCAGGGTCTGATTCAAGTGGTGGTGCAGGTATTCAAGCGGATTTGAAGACTTTTTCAGCTCATCGTGTTTTTGGAATGAGTGTTATCACGGCAGTAACAGCTCAAAATACGCAAGGAGTGTTTGCAGTACAAGATATGACACCAGAGATGATTGCTAGTCAGTTAGATGCAATTTTTACTGATATTGAAGTCGATGCTGTAAAAATTGGAATGGTATCTCAAATAGAGACGATTAAAGTCATTGCTGAGAAACTAAAGCAATATAAACCAAAGCAAATCGTAGTTGATCCAGTTATGGTTTCAAAAAGTGGATTTGACTTATTAAGTCCGGATGCAAAGGAAGTTTTAATTCAAGAGTTGATTCCGTTAGCAACTGTTATTACGCCAAATCTTCCTGAAGCAGAAGTTATTACTGGTAGAAAAATTACAACGATTGAAGAGATGAAAGAAGCTGCTATTCAAATTCACTCGTTAGGTGCTAAGAACGTCCTTGTAAAGGGTGGTCATCTAGAAGGGGAAGCTACTGATATTTGTTTTAATGGTGAGGAGCTCACAAGCTTTAATAGCGTGAGAATCAATACAATTAATACCCATGGTACAGGTTGTACTTTATCTTCAGCCATTACATCTAATTTAGCAAATGAACTTGAATTAAATGAGGCAATTAGAGAAGCGAAAAACTATATAACATTAGCAATCCAACATTCCTTTTCAATCGGAAAAGGTGTAGGTCCTGTACATCATTTCTACTCATTGTATGAAAAGGCAGGAGTTCAATATGTCTAATCAAAATGCAAAAATGACGAAGTGGAACTTTACAACACTTTGGTTTGGTGCGGCAGTTTCTGTAGCAGAAATTATGACTGGTGCTCTAGTAGCACCACTAGGTTTTAAGAAAGGTTTGACGGCCATTTTAGTAGGGCATTTACTTGGAACATTATTGCTTATTTTAGGTGGAGTCATTGGTTCACAGCAAAGATTGTCAGCCATGGAATCTACAAAAATTTCATTTGGTAACTATGGTAGCTATTTGTTTTCGATTTTGAATGTTCTACAGTTACTAGGCTGGACAGCAATTATGATTTTAACTGGAGCTCGCTCAATCAATTTAGTTACAATAAAAGATTATCGGTTTGACCACCTATGGGTTTGGTGTTTAGTAATTGGAGTATTAATCGCAATCTGGTTGTACTTTGGACAAAATGCTTCTAAAAAACTTAATAGTTTAGCGGTTGGTTTACTATTTGTTTTAACAATTGTGCTTTGTTTTGTCATTTTTAAAAGTGATAAAATCTTAACTCAACCAAGCACTTCTGGATTATCTTTTGGAGAAGCAGTTGAATTGTCGGTGATTATGCCATTATCTTGGATTCCCTTAATTAGTGATTATACTCGATTTGCGAAGACAACAAAGGATGGTGCAATTGGTAGTTTTATAGGTTATATGTTTGGTAGCTCTTGGATGTATATTATTGGATTAGGCGCAGCATTAGCATTTAATGAAGTAGACCCGGTTGCTGTTTTAATGAGTGCAAATCTAGGATTATTTGCAGTCGGTATCGTTGTCTTAGCGACTGTTACAACGACTTTCATGGATGCTTATTCTGCTGGAATATCAGTTACAACCATTTTTCCGAAGTTAAATGGAAAACAGATAGCTCTTATCGTTACCGCCATTGGAACAATATTGGCTGTTATTTTCCCAATCGAGAAATATGAAGGATTCTTATATACAATAGGTTCATTTTTTGCACCGTTGTACGCAGTTTTATTAACAGATTACTTTATTCTAAAAAGAACAAATATAAGAAAATCGTTGAAAATAGATTGGCTTGCATTTATTACATGGATTTTAGGAGTTTTCATTTATCGCAAGTTTGTCCAATTAGATTTCTTCCTTGGGGCTACTGTTCCAAGTATGATTTTAATTTGTGTGATTTATATAGTTGTCCAGTTTGTTATTAATAAGCTTGTTCCAAAGCGAATCGGGGGAGAAAAAAATGTTAACTATGAATGAAATGAGTCAAATTCTTGAAAGCGTGAAAGAGAAAAAGCCTTTAGTTCATCACATTACAAATTATGTAACTGTAAATGACTGTGCAAATATGGTTTTAGCTCTAGGTGGATCACCAGTTATGGCCGATGATTTAGCCGAAGTAGAAGAAATGGTATCTTTTGCTTCAGCACTTGTTATTAATATTGGAACATTAAATGAAAGAACAATTCAATCAATGATTAAAGCTGGTAAAAAAGCTAATCAATTAGGCGTACCAGTAATATTAGATCCTGTTGGTGTAGGAGCAACAACTCTACGTACAGAAACGGCAGCTAAATTATTGAAAGAAGTACGTTTTGCTGTAGTTCGTGGAAATATGTCAGAGATTAAAATGATTGCTGGCTTAAATGTTCAAATTAAAGGTGTTGATTCTGTAGCCGGCGAAGAAGACGGTATTGAAATTGCGAAATCTCTTTCAGCGAAATTAGGCTCAGTAGTTGCCATTACAGGTGCGGTAGATATTATTGCAGAACAAGACCGAGTATGTACCATTTCAAATGGAGATAAAATGCTGGCTGATGTAACTGGAACTGGATGTATGAGTACATCATTAATTGGAACTTATGCTGGTGCAACGAATGATTATTTCCTAGCAGCTGTTTCCGGTATTACTACAATGGGCCTATGTGGAGAGTTTGCTAAGGCTCGCCTAACTGAAGGACAAGGAATTGGCACATTTAAAGTAAACTTATTTGATGAAGTATCTAAAGCTTCTGTTGATACACTTCTAACAGGGGTGAAAATCGAATGGCTATAATTAAAAGTAAAATAGATTATAAGCTTTATTTAGTAACGGATCGAGATGTATTAGGATCAAGAGAATTAGTTCAATCTGTTGAGGAAGCAATTAAAGGTGGAACAACAATCGTACAAATAAGAGAAAAGAATTGTAGTAGTCTAGACTTTTACAAAATTGCTATGCAAGTAAAAGAAGTAACTTCAAAATATAACGTTCCATTGATTATTAATGACCGTTTAGATATCGCTTTGGCAATTAAAGCGGATGGATTACACATCGGACAAGAAGACTTACCTTTAACCGTAGCTAGAAAGATTGTTGGAGAAGACATGATCATTGGCGTTTCTGCATCAACATTAGAAGAAGCTATGATTGCACAGGAACAAGGTGCGGATTATGTTGGTATTGGTTCAGTGTATCCGACGAGTACCAAACTAGATGCAAAATATTTAGCACTAGATGAGTTACGAAGAATACGTGAAGCAGTAAAAATTCCAATCGTAGGCATCGGTGGAATTAATGAAAAAAACGTTTCTGAATTAATGGAAACAAATATTGATGGTGTTGCGATTGTTTCTGCGATATTAGGGAAAGAAGATATTAAATCGGCTGCTGAGCATTTGAGTATGCTTGTTAATAAGTAATAAAATTATGTTTAGGGTGTCTTTTTCATCGTTATTTGATGGATAGGTGCCCTTTTTGTATTTTATACATACTCATTCAAACATAGTAACAATTACTATATTCTAAACCGTCCTTAACTAATGTAAATTAACGTTTCAATGTTGTTTATTGAATATCATCTGTAACAAATTATACAAAAATATTTGTTAATTACTATTGAAACATACCGAAATAAATATAGAAGGAGGTAGAATTTTAGTGAAACAATTTAAGAAAAAAAGACTTGGATTAATTTTATCATATGGAATTATTTTTTCTACATTCGGCCCACTATCTGCACTGGCAGCAGTTGTTCCTTCAAATAGTCGTCCTAGTGTTACTTATGGATCGACTAATGAATTTGGCAGTTCTGAACTTTTAGGTCCCTGGAAAGATACAAAGTGGAATTATTACGCATACTCATATAAATATAATGGATGGGATAAAGATGCATTTGAAACTGTAAATGCACAAGCGACAGTTACATTATCTTCTACTTCAAATTCTACATATACCCTTTCCGGTTCTACTGAATTTGGAATCAAAAAAATTGCCGAAGCAAATCTGGGAGGAACATTTGGTAAGAGTTGGGGAAAAACATCAACTGTAGAATTTACTGCACAAAAAGGTTATATCTATGAATTATGGAGTGCTAATAAAATTAAAGTAGAAAAGTACAAATACACATACAAACCTTTACTTGGCTCAAAAAAGACTTTGTACAGCAGGGCGAATGATCGTGACGGAACGTATAAATGGTTTTTCAGATATCCTCGCAAATAGTTTATTCTTTTAATTTTGAAATTTAAATTAGGAAAAAAAGAAGTGAGGAATATTATTGAAAAAACAGCTTTGTTTATTTATACTAACCGCTACACTCATTGCTATATTTACAGCATGCAACTCCCCGAAAAATAATCACCCTACGCATCCC
This sequence comes from Bacillus sp. AFS088145, assembly GCF_002564465.1. Taxonomy (GTDB): domain Bacteria; phylum Bacillota; class Bacilli; order Bacillales; family Bacillaceae_G; genus Gottfriedia. The sequence goes on from NZ_NUUX01000021.1 coordinate 139,487, forward strand.
ATGCTTTCTGCTGTTGCTAAATTAGAAGGAGAAATTAAAAAAGAAAAAAATTATTTATTCTTTAATAAAAATGAGTATACGAAAAGAATAACTTTATATTTCTACGATAATTACAATAAAGCACCGATTACAAATGTTAGATTATTTCGTGATAATGTATTAGTTAGTAAAAAAACGAAAGTAATTGATACATCAATTCATGATAATGGTATATTTACATTTGAATTACGTGAGTATATACCTTTCTTTAATAGTATCGAATTAAGTAATAATAATGGTAGACTTTTAAAATTAAAAACAGGCGATTATCATTTTGAATTGGTCGATCTGGCAAATAATATAGAAAATGATTACCGGTGGTACTTAGAAAGTTATAACACAGGTGAAGATAATTTTAAATTTGAAATGGATGCTAATCTTAGTAGGAAAAATTCTCAAAAAACAAAGTATGAGTTAAATTCGGCATATAAAAAGTTAAAAGGATTTAGTGTGGTAGAAATTCCCACATTTAAAGAAAAGAGTAATACTTTATACTTTAAATACTCTGCAACTAGTTCAACCAAAGAGGCTGGTTCCTATGAAGTTTTAGTAGTTCAGAAGAATAGTAGTGGACAAAAGTATTTAATGGGTTCTGTTATTGTTCCATTAAAGGAATAATTACTAACTAGAAATAAGTCACTTCATTAAAAAATGAAGTGATTTTTGTTTTTTAAGAGGAAAACATGATTGTCATGCATCTATTTATAAATCATAGATTCATATCAATTCTTTAATTGATTTAAAAAGAATTTGAACAATTGGCTAGTTTTCCGTATGAAAGGATCGTGCGATTTTTAGTGTTTAATACCCCAACTCGTATAGGTAATTTATCATTTTAATTGCATTTTTAACAAATTTAATTGTAGTTTTGATATTTTTAATTGCAGATATCGTAACTTTAATTGCAGATTTGCCATTTTTATTTGCAGCACGCCGTTTATTTGCAACGTAACCTCGTTTATTTCACGTACGGACTTCTTATTTGCAGTGAATCAGAACTCATTTGCAACCCCCTAATACTTACTTGAAGTCCACCGTTCAGTAGCACTTCAACTATCTTCCCACCACTCCTCAAATTTTCCTATCATTTCCTCTCTTGTCTCAATTTGTCGAACATAGATTAAAGGGAAATGGTAGAAAATAGCGAATATTATCAATTGTAAGACTAAAATATTTATTTCTTATACACGAAATATGAGACTCCACTGCTATATGCTGCAGTTGGAGACATTCTTACGTTTTTTTAAACGTACCTAAATATTAAAAGGAGAGTGACTAACACATGGATTTTTTATTATCTAAAGAACAGCAAATGATTCAAGAAATGGTACGAGATTTCGCAGCGAAGGAAATTGAGCCTTTTGCAGAGGAACTTGATCGTGATAGCAAATTCCCAATTGAAACGTTCAAAAAAATGGGTGAATTAGGTTTATTAGGAATTCCGTTCCCGGAAGAATATGGCGGTAGCGGTGGCGATACAATTAGTTATGCGTTAGCTGTAGAGGAAATAGGGCGTGCATGTGGAGGAACAGGTTTAAGTTTTGCTGCAACATGTTCATTAGGTGCCTCTCCAATTTACTATTTTGGTACAGAGGAACAAAAGCAAAAATACTTAGTTCCAATGGCGCAAGGAAAAACACTTGGAGCTTTCGGTTTAACTGAGCCAAATGCAGGTTCTGATGCTGGTGGAACACAAACAAAAGCAGTTTTAGAAGGTGATGAGTATGTGATTACTGGTGAAAAATGCTGGATCACAAATGCTCAGTATTCTAACACAATTATCGTAACTGCTTATACTTCTATTGATGAAAAAGGAAAGAAAAATATTTGTGCGTTTATCGTACCAACTGACTCAGAAGGATTAACAATTACAGATCCTTATGACAAGATGGGTGTTCGTGCTTCTAATACGACTCAAATTGTATTAGATGGCGTACGTGTTCCAAAAGAAAATATTCTTGGCAATCCTGATAAAGGTTTTGGCCAATTCTTATATACATTAGATGGTGGTAGGATTTCAATTGCAGCACTTGCAGTAGGTATTGCACAAAAAGCTTTTGATAAAGCATTAGTATATGCGAAAGAACGTAAACAATTTAAACAACCTTTATCTAGTTTCCAAGCTATTCAATTTAAATTAGCTGATATGGCAATGGGAATTGAGTTAGCGAGAAATATGGTGCATAAAGCTGCATGGTTAAAAGACAATGGAAAACCGTTTACAAAAGAAGCGGCATTCGCTAAGTTATACGCATCTGAAATCGCTTCCAAAATTGCGAATGAATCATTACAAATTCATGGTGGATATGGCTATATGAAAGAGTATGGCATCGAGCGTTTAGTACGTGATGCTAAGTTACTTGAAATTGGTGAAGGTACGTCAGAAATTCAACGTATGGTAATTGCACGTCAATTAGGATGCCGATAAGGAGAGAGAATATGATCAAAATACTTATTGCAAACCGCGGGGAAATCGCATGTAGAATTATCGAAACATGTAAAAAGCTTCGTTATCAAACTGTAGCAGTTTATTCAGATGCTGATAAAGAAAGTTTGCATGTTAAGTTAAGTGATGAAGCTTTTTCTTTAAAAGGAAATCATACGAAAGACACGTATTTAAACGCAGATTTAATTATACAAATTGCAAAAGAAAATAATGTAACTGCAATTCATCCTGGATATGGCTTCCTATCAGAAAATAGTGATTTTGCTAGAAAATGTAAAGAAGCAGGTATTTTATTTGTTGGTCCTACGCCAGAGCATTTAGAGATGATGGGCGAAAAAATTAGAGCTAGACAAATAATGGAGCAATTAAACATTCCATTAATTAAAGGAAATTCTCATCCAATTCAATCGGTTGAAGAAGCAAGAGAAATAGCAGAACAAATTGGCTATCCTGTTATGTTAAAAGCTTCTAGTGGTGGCGGCGGTATTGGTATGAAGTTAATCGAAAACGAGGCACAGCTAGAAAAAGAATTTTTAACAACACAAACGAGAGCACTTCAATTTTTTGCGAATGATGATGTATTCATTGAAAAAGCGATTATTAAACCTAGACATATTGAAGCACAAATCGCTGCTGATACTCATGGCAACGCTGTTTTCTTATTTGAAAGGGATTGTTCAATTCAAAGAAGAAACCAAAAAGTTGTTGAGGAAGCACCATCACCGTTCCTTTCTCCACAAGGTAGAAAGAAACTTGAAGAATATGCCCTTACGATTGCTAACCAAATGAAATATGTAAACGTGGGGACAATTGAATTTTTAGTTGATGAAAAAGAAAATATTTATTTCTTAGAAATGAATACTAGATTACAAGTTGAGCACGGTGTAACGGAAGGAATTACAGGAATTGACCTAGTTGAATGGCAGTTCCGTATCACATTTGGTGAAACACTTCCAATTCGTCCTACTCATGTAGAAATGAATGGTCACTCTATCGAAGTAAGGGTATATGCTGAGGATCCTAAAACTTTCTTCCCATCACCAGGAACAATTCAACACTGTAACTTCCCAGAGGAGATTGGTGTACGAATTGATACGCATCTTTATGATGGATGGGTTGTATCACCGTTTTATGATCCACTTTTAGCGAAAGTGATTGTTACGGCTAATACAAGAAAAGAAGCAGTAATTCAACTGCACAATTATCTTAAAAAGGTAGAAATTGAAGGTATTAAAACAAATCTGCCGTTTTTGATTGATATTCTTTCAACGAATGCATTCCAAGAAGGCGACTATACAACAAGTTTTATTAGTGAATATCAAAAAGTGAAATGAGGTAATTAAAAATGGAAAACTTAACTGCAATGATGGCTGGAAGCGTATGGAAATGTCTTGTATCTGTAGGGGACGAAATTAGTAGTGATCAAGATTATGTAATCTTAGAATCAATGAAAATGGAAATTCCTCATGCTGCTCCTTATAAATGTAAAGTCGTAAATGTGTTCGTTAACGAAGGCGATTTTGTAAACGAGGGCGACTCTTTAATTCAAGTTGAAAAACTAGGTTAGGAGTTATTAGTGATGAAGCTACCTCAATCGGCTTTTATAAGAGAAGTAGGTCCACGTGATGGCTTGCAAAATGAAAAACAGTTTGTTTCCACTGAAAAGAAGCTTGAGTGGATCAATTTATTAGTAGAGAGTGGTTTATCTTATATTGAAGTTTCTTCGTTTGTGAGACCAGACTGGATTCCTCAATTAAGTGACTCGGTAGAGCTATTTACAAGGCTTAAGAAAAAAGATGGGGTTACTTATGCAGCTCTTGTTCCTAATAAAAGAGGGTTAATGAGTGCATTTGAAGTAGATGCAGATGAAATTAATTTCTTTGTATCTGCTAGCGAAACACATAATTTAAAAAATAAAAACGCGAGTATCGAGCATTCAATGAGCGATATTCGCTCAATGATTACAGAATGTAAAAATAATAAAAAGACTACAAGAGCATATATTTCAACTGTATTTGGTTGCCCATATGAGGGTGCTGTAGACCAAATGAAGGTGATCCAACTTGCAAACCAATTACTTGAGTGTGGAATAGATGAAATTTCTCTAGGCGATACAATTGGAATTGCTAATCCGCTTCAGGTAAATCAATTTTTAGAAAATCTAGTTAAAGAAGTACCAGTTAATCGAATTGCAATGCACTTCCATGATACATATGGTCGTGCTGTTTCAAATTTATATACTTCTTTACTATTCGGAATTGAAAAATTTGATTCATCAAATGGTGGACTAGGTGGTTGTCCATATGCACCAGGAGCTAGTGGAAATGTAGCTACTGAAGATGTTGTTTCACTACTTCATAATTTAGGTATTACAACTAATGTGGATGAAAAGAAACTTCATCAGGCTACTTCATATATCTCTGAACAAATGAACTTAACACCAGTTAGTAAGCTATTTTCCGTATGGAATGGTTCAAAGGAGAGTATTTAAATGGAATCAAGTTTATTAGTAAGTGATATCGGTCATATTAGAATTCTTACATTAAATCGTACAAATGCAGCTAATTCATTATCACGTGAGTTACTAGATGCTCTTCATAGCCAAATGGATGAGTTAAAGAAATCATCTGTACGTGCTGTTATATTTACTGGTAGTGGTTCATCTTACTTCTGTAGTGGTGCTGATTTAAAAGAAAGAAGAGGCATGACTGAGAGTGAGGCTCGAGAAACTGTTGAAAAAATCGGGACACTTTTTGAAAAAGTTGAAAGATTACCTATGCCAACAATAGCAGCAATCAATGGAGTTGCCCTAGGTGGAGGACTTGAACTTGCTTTAGCATGTGATTTAAGAATTGCGCATAAAGAAGCAATCGTTGGTTTACCAGAAACATCTTTAGCGATTATTCCAGGTGCTGGTGGTACACAAAGACTTCCACGATTAATTGGACTTGGAAGAGCGAAGGAACTAATCTTTACTGGCAAACGTTTAAATGCACATGAGGCTGAAGGCTACGGCATTCTAGAACATGTTGTTGAAATAGATGAATTACAAAATAAGGCGCTTGAACTATGCGAAACAATCGCAAGTAAAGGTCCTCTTGCAATCCGTGCAGCAAAAAAGGCAATTCAACGCGGTTTCGATCTTCCTTTAGATTTAGGGCTAAGATTAGAAACTTATGAATATGAAACTTTACTGCATACAAACGACCGTATGGAAGGTTTAGTAGCATTTCAAGAAAAGCGTAAGCCGCAATATAAAGGAGAGTAATTGCATGTCAAACGAAGCAACATATCAAGCTCGAAAAGAACAAATACTTTCTGGTGGGAAAGAAAAATATCATGAGAGCAATGCAAAAATTGGTAAACTCTTTGCAAGAGAAAGAATTAATCAACTTTTAGATAAAGACAGTTTTGTGGAAGATGGTTTCTTTGCGAACTGTATGAATGACGAATTTCCAGCAGATGGCATCGTAACAGGAATCGGTAAAATTAATGGCCGTACCGTATGTGTAATGGCGAATGATTCAACTGTAAAAGCAGGTTCATGGGGCGAAAAAACAGTAGAAAAAATCATCCGCATTCAAGAAACATGTTTAAAAATGCTTGTACCTTTAATTTATTTAGTGGACTCTGCAGGAGCACGTATTACGGACCAAGTATTTATGTTCCCAGGTAGACGTGGTGCTGGACGTATATTCCACAACCAAATTAAGCTATCAGGTCAAGTACCTCAAATCTGCTTATTATTTGGACCATCTGCAGCAGGTGGAGCTTATATTCCTGCATTCTGTGATTCTGTATTTATGATTGAAGGTAATTCTTCAATGTACTTAGGTTCACCTCGTATGGCTGAAATGGTAATTGGTGAAAAAGTGTCACTCGAAGAAATGGGTGGAGCTAGAATGCACTGTTCAGTTTCAGGCTGCGGAGATGTATTGTGTGAGTCAGAAGAAGAAGCAATTGCTAAGTTAAAAGATTATTTATCTTACTTACCAACTAATTTCAAGCAAGGGGCTCCTGTTGTTGAGGCTAAAAATCCTGTTCAAAAGGAGAAGTCTTTAGCAGAAATTATACCAAGCAATCAAAACGTACCATTTTCTATTTATGAATTTATTGACCGAGTAGTTGATGAAGATTCATTCTTTGAAATTAAAAAGCTATTTGCACCTGAACTAGTAACTGGTTTTGCTAGATTAGATGGACGTAGCGTAGGAATTATCGCAAACCAACCGAGAGTTAAAGGTGGCGTATTATTCCATGATTCAGCGGATAAAGCAGCTAAATTTATTAATTTATGTGATGCTTACCATATTCCTTTATTATTCTTAATGGACGTACCTGGTTTCATGATTGGTACAAAAGTAGAGCGTGCAGGGATTATCCGCCATGGTGCAAAAATGCTTTATAGCATGAGTAATGCATCTGTTCCAAAAATCTCAGTTATCGTTCGTAAAGCATACGGTGCTGGACTTTACGCAATGGCAGGCCCTGCATTTGAAACAGACTGTGTCATTGCATTCCCATCTGCTCAAATCGCTGTAATGGGTCCTGAAGCAGCAGTAAACGCAGTGTATGCAAAGAAAATTGCAAGCTTACCAAAAGAAGAACAAGCTGCCTTTATCCAAGAAAAACGTAAAGAGTATGCTGAAGATATCGATATTTACCGCTTAGCATCTGAGCTAGTAGTAGATGTAGTCATTCAGCCAGAAGAGCTACGTACAGAGCTAATTAAGCGTTTTGCTTATTACTCAGAATCATATGAAACTCCTGCTACGAAAAAGCATGGTGTTTATCCTGTATAAAAGATGATGAAACAGCCCTATAGATAGGGCTGTTTTTTGTATCGATGTAAAATGAAATGATTAATTAGAAGACATACTTCAAAAATATCCAAATGAAAATTCAGGTGGGCATATTTAACTCTTAGTGGAAGAATTTACAATTTAAACAAACGTTTGATTAACCATCAAATATAGATTTAAACATATTCTCCTAAAATTTTAGATTTAAAAGTAATTTATGTTTTATTAAGAAATTATAATAGTAATGGAAGTAGTTTTATAAACTGCTACTAAAAGGGGGGATTACATGAGTAAAATAGATCAGAAGCTAAAAGAATGGCACAATCATAACTTACTAGATGAAGAATCATTAAATCGAATAGTTGAGTATGAAAGGCATCGAGCTAAAGCTGAAAAACAATCATTTTTAGGAGATATTGTGCCATTTTTAATTGCATTACTTGTAGCATTTTCAATATTAGCACTTGTGGGTAGTAACTGGAACGAATTTAGTCAAACTATGAGGTTAGTTATTATTTTTGTAACACTATTAGTTTTCCATGCAGTTGCTTTTATAAGCTATCAAAAGGGTAAAGAATTGTTTGGACATTGTTTAAATTTTATTAACGTGATTGGGTATGCATGTGCATTTGTTTTAATTGTACAAATGTATCAATTTACTAGTGACAGTCCAGTATTTTTGATCACTTGGACAATGCTCGCGTTCCTCTACTATTATGTATTGAAACATAACATGTTCTATTATCTTTTCTTAGGAATCGGATTTTTTAGTTTAAGTTATAGTGCAGGAATAGAAACGTCCCATGTTTATCTTCTTCAAATTCCATTGCTACTTTGCTCCATTTATTTCTTGAAAATAATGAAGAATCGATGGAATGCTAGCTTTAATTACACATTTCTAGGCTATATTGTCATTATGTTTTTCCAGACATTTTCAGATCGCCAATATATGACGCCGATTATTCTAGTAGTGTTTATTCTTTGGTATTTAAATGAACGTGGGATGATTAATTATGTTATTTTACCTGTATTTACTATATTTATATGGCTATTCACATTTTTCACTTCATTATTTGGAGGATCATATGATGTAATCCACGAGTTACAAAAGGAATTTTCACATGGATTTTTAAAGCCGATTGCAGTGCCACTGTTTGATACGATCATTCTATTAATCCTTTTATTAGCAATCTATACTGTGTACAAGAAGTGGAAGGACAATATACTGTTTAATAATTATCTTTGGATCTTCTTGTTTATATTCGTATTACCAATATTAGGGGTAAAAGATCAATTAGCCAATATGATCGTAGGTGTATTAATATTATTTGCTTATTCATGTATACGTTTATTTAAAGGTGTATCAGGCCAGGAAAAGGGAAGCATTATTATTGGTTTTATAACATTTGCTTCACTCGTAATTGGAATTTATACAGGATTTGCCATTTCATTTATAAGTAAATCAATAGTGTTTATTATCCTTGCAGTAGTATTATATTTCGTCTATACCCAATCGAAAAAAGCAAGAGGTGATGAACATGCAAAATAAGAAGAAATTACTTTTGCTTTCAATCATTCAATTTGTTTTATTACTAGCTTTACTTGGAAACATAATGTACTTTAAGCAATCAGCCGATACGTTTAAAATAAATTCACAGAGTTTGGACCCAGTAGAACCTTTATTAGGACATTATGCAGCCCTTTCGTATGACTTTGACTCTATAACAATGAAGAATTGGAAAGGTAATGGTAAACCGAAAGAAGGGGAAAACGTTTATATTGTCTTTCAAAAGGGACAAAACGATATTTATCAATTAGATTATGTAACGGATCATCGTCCAAAACATACAAAATATATTAAAGCAACTATTCAGTACACATATATTGGAGAAGAAAATGAAATTGTAATCAACCATAATCTAAGTCGTTTTTACATTCCCGAAAGCCAAATGGACAAATACAATCGAAGCGGATCTAAGTATATTGTTACAGTCCAACAAAAAGGAGATCGATCAGTCGTTAAAGCTGTTGATGTTCAATGAAATATCATTTAAAAAAAAGAGTTCACATCATAAGAGTGAGCTCTTTTTGTATTACGCTGAAATTTCATCACGTTTTAATAAATTAGCTTTTGCTAAACGTTTTCCGATAATAACGCCTAATGCAGATGCTACATAGGCTTTAACTAATCCAAGAATAATGAAAGGATAAAAACCGAAAGCCATTGCATCGTGCCAGCTTAGAGAAGCTGCAATTTTTAACCACACAGTACCAAAAATTAACGTTACAAACATTCCGATTGTGTTTGCAATCATTGCATTTAAGACTGTGAACTTAGTTTTTTCAATATAGTAAGCGATGATGAAAATAGTTGGAATAAATCCAATTAAATAACCACCTGTTGAACCGACTAGTACGCCAAACCCCGCAGCACCACCTGCGAAAACCGGGATTCCGATTGCGCCAAGTGCTAAATAAAGAAGTAACGAGATTGTTCCGTATTTTTTACCTAAAATCGTAGCCGCTAAGCCAATTGCTAATGTTTGTCCTGTGATTGGAACAGGAGAAAAGGGCAAAGGAATAGATACTTGAGATAGAATACCAATAATTGCTGCAAATAAAGCTGAATTAATAAGCATTTTTAATCTTTCTTGTTGCATTACAAAATCTCCCTCTCATTATGTTAACTTATTTTACTTGTTAGTTAACATATTATAAATTAATTATATTTTATATAAGAAGATTGTCAATATGATTAAATATAAAGGGTATAAAATCATTAATTTTCAGAAGTTTTAAATGAAGGGAAATAATCGAAAAGATTTGATGAGCAAGAATAGATAAAAAAAGAGTAATTCGAATACGATTACTCTCCTTTTAAATCTATTATTTTTTTCTGCATAATTTAATTAAGAGCGAGTTCTTTTAATTGATTTGATTACACCATAAATAATTCCAGCAATCATTAAAATTGCAACTGGTAAAACTACTATCATTCCTAATATTTTATTACTCCCCAATTTAAGAATAGGTGATTTTGTTATATTATCTTTTTCATCACAGGCAACATTCACTCTAATATATAATTGGATAAATATTCCTCAGTAATTAAGTATACAAAACCAAATATTTCCAAAGTATTCAATATTCAAAAGAAATGTATTAATTTTTAAATCTGAAAAAACTATGTAAACTAATCGACCCATTTTGAGCATGTAATTTTAAATTGCAGTATGTTTACTCAAACACCAATACCATATGTTAGTTAACTCAATAAAAGGAAACAGATCTAGATATTTATTAGAGAAGTTAGTAAATATGCCAGGGGTAAATTTTATTAATATAACATTATCTTCTTTTCTTTCAAAAAGATGAAGCTAAATAGAATATGTGTAAATTTTCAATGGGAAATTAAGTAAATATTAAAGAGCGAAAATAGCATTGGCATGAATAAGATTATGGTACTAGTAAATAACCTAGATAATAGATTTTTTCGTTTTATTGATTGCCAAATCCTTGTTTAGGCTAGACAGAAAAAGTGTGTTACTACTATAAAATCGAGATACGTAATTAACATTTAGTTTGTGAGTCTAAAGTATATATTTCTAATTAAATATTTCTATAGGTAAGGGTTTTAATTATATTAAAATAATAAAAACTTCAAAAAAAAATAATATGTATTAGTGTTGACATTTCCGGAAAATAGGAATAAAGTATGTATTAATTGAATCGCGAAAAGCAATGATAGGAATTTTAGTAGTGGAGTTTTCCCTGTAACAGAGAGCTGGTGGTTGCTGCAAACCAGTACATAAAACACATGAATTACGATCCTAGAGCATCTTCCTCGAAACGAATTGTGAGGGGAAGACGGTGAAGAGCCGTTATGAAATGAAGATATTAGTATTGTTTTTAATACTAATAATTTAGGGTGGTACCGCGAATAGACTATTTCGTCCCTACTGTGCAAACAGTAGGGACTTTTTTATTTTAAGAAAATAATTTAATTAAATAATAAGCAATGAATGGAACTAAAGTAGTGAAGTTTTCCCTGTAACAGAGAGCTGATGGTTGCTGCAAATCAGTACATAAAACGACATGAATTACAATCCACGAGCATCTTCTTCGAAACAAAATTGTGAGGGGAAGACGGTGAAGAGCCGTTATGAAATGAAGATATTAGTAAGTTTTAGTAAAACAGCTAATAACTAGGGTGGTACCGCGAATTTAAAGTTCGTCCCTACTGTGCAAACAGTAGGGATTTTTTTATGTTCAAAAAACTTGGATTCATGTATAGATGTAACGGAATAAGCTACTAGTGTGAGAAGAACTAAGGTGAAATATATGCTTGTCTTTTTTTTGAGTTGTCTAGTTCCAGGCGTTAGCCCCTCGAGGTCATAAGCCAAAGTCCAATAAAGGTAAAAACCAACCTTTATCGGCCTTTGTCTTATGCTTGTCGGGGCTTTAGCAAACGCCTTCCACATTTCATGTTTGAAAGGGGTGATGTGTTTGGTTGATTATGACTATGTATACCGAATAAAAAAAGATTTTGTAGAAAGAAGGAGTAATTTGGAAAAAGTAGAAATGGTTAAATGATGGAAACTTGCTTAAAAATGCTCAAAAAAGCTTTTAGCAAGATATAGATAGAACGGGTATTTTTAAGAAAGTAGAGTAATAGATTTTTAAGTGAAATAATTTTAAAAAGGGGAATTGATGACATGAAAGAAGCAGCTTTTGAAACAAAAATAATACCACCTCATTTGAAACAATACTTATCGGAGCAAAATTATGATCTTTACACGCCGATTGATCATGCTGTATGGCGCTATGTAATGAGACAAAATCATCACGCATTAAAAGATAAAGCACATTCTGCATTTGTCGATGGACTAAAGATGTCAGGAATTGAAACGGAAAAAATTCCAAATGTAGCTGAAATGAACGAGTGCCTTTCAAAAATCGATTGGGGCGCAGGGATCGTTAATGGATTAATTCCAGGCGCTGCATTTTTTGAACTGTTAGCAAATGGTATTTTACCAATCGCAACTGAAATTAGACAAATCACGAATATAGAATATACACCTGCTCCAGATATTATTCATGAGGCTGCAGGACATGCGCCAATATTATTTGATCCTGTATTTAGAGAATACGTACAAAAAATTGGTTCAATTGGTGCAAAGGCATTTGCTACAAAAGAAAAACAAGAACTATTTGAAGCAGTTAGAAATTTAACGATTGTAATGGAAGATCCAAAATCGACTCCAGAAGAAAAAGCTGCTGCACAAAAATTAGTTGAAGAAAGACAAAAAGCAATAGTTGGAATTTCAGAAGCTGAAAAAATTTCACGCGTATTCTGGAGAACAGTTGAATATGGTCTAATAGGTGAACTAGATAATCCAAAAATTTACGGTGCTGGTTTATTATCATCAGTAGGTGAAAGCACACATTGCTTTACAGATGCAGTTGAAAGACTACCGTTTTCGATTGAAGCTTCTACATTACAACCGAAAAATATAACTGAAATGCAAGCACAATTATTTGTATGCAAAGATTTCGATGAGTTAATGCAAGGTGCTGAAGAATTGGCAAGCACTATGGCATTCCGTGTAGGTGGTACAGAAAGCTTAGATAAAGCTCTTAAATCGAAAAGCGTTGCTACATTTGAATTAAATTCTGGATTAAGTGTAACTGGAATTGTTCATGCAATCGTAAAAGACGAAAACGGTGAAGCAATTTACGTTAATACAACTGGCGAAACAGCACTTTCAATAAAGAATAAGCAATTAGAAGGTCACGGAAAAGACTACCATGCTAAAGGATTTGGTACGCCAATTGGACTTCTAAAAGGAAATATTGAATTAGAAGAATGTGACGATGCTGCACTTGAAAATTTAGGTATTGTCGTAGGGAACTTTGTTGATTTAGAATTCTTAAGCAATGTAAGCGCTTCCGGTAGGATTGTAAATATCATTAAAAATGAAGACAAAGTTGCATTAATCTCATTTGAAGACTGCACTGTTACTTACGAAGGAAAAGAATTATTCAAAAAAGAGTGGGGAACTTTTGATATGGCAGTTGGTTCTCGAATTGAATCAGCATACCCTGGTGCAGCTGACCCAACATCTTACTTTAGTGATTCAATTAAAGAAGTAGAGTTCAAAATGGAAGCACCAGCCCCATTAACTGAATTAGAAAAATTATATAAAGAAGTTAGAGTAATTAGAGAAAAGAATACATTCTGTGATGACTGTATTTCTAAATTAATTGCTGTGCATAATGAGCTTAATCGTGAACACCAAAGTGATTGGTTATTACGTTTAGAATTACTTGAAATTGCAACAGTTAATGCTAAATTAGAGCAAATTGTTGAGCCACTAAAAGCTGAATTGGAAGCATTAAGAAAAGAGGATTCTTTAAAGAATCTTATTACAAATGGCTTAGAGCTAGTATAATATGTAAGAATATTAGGAAAAGCGTTACTTCTATAGAAGTAATGCTTTTCTTATGTATTAGTTCTGGTAATCTAAAGGTATCATTTCATAATGAGAGAGGTGTTAACAGTGGGATTTGAAATAAAAGGAATTGATCATATTCAATTAGTTTGTCCAAAGGGTGGAGAGGACGAAGCTAGAAAATTTTATAATGAAATTTTAGGTATGAAGGAATTGCCAAAGCCGGAAAATTTAAAAGGCAGAGGTGGATGCTGGTTTATTTGTGGTAATCAAGAAATTCATATTAGTATTCAAGAAGATTTTATAGCACCTAAAAAAGCTCACCCTGGTATAATTGTTACAAACATAGAGGCATTAAGAGAGCAACTTCTTCAACTCAAATTTGAAATCAAAGAGGAACCACCAATAGAAGGTCGTACTCGATTTTTTGTAAATGATCCGTTTGGGAATAGAGTCGAGTTTTTAGAATTTCATTAAGCAATAATTGATTAACCACTGTAAATTGACAGTGGTTTTTATTTTTAATTAAATTAAATTGTTAATTTTAAGAAAATTGATATGATTTAATTAACAAATATAAAAGAAGGTGCTTCATGGTTAAACAATTAATTTTACCGAAAGAATTACAAATTTATAAAGAAACAATTGAGTCTACTGTTAAAGATTCAGTTGAAATTGAGCCAATCGTAAGAAAGACTTCTTTAATAGAAAGTAAATTTTCAGGGCACCCTTATTTTCCAGTTAGTATGGAGTATCCAAAGGATGAAAATGATGTGCCTATGAAATTACTTGCTCAGATTAATTTTTCTGAGTTACCAAAATTAGAAAATTTTCCAACATCAGGATTACTTCAATTTTATATTGCTATTGATGATCTGTATGGGCAAGATTTTGATCATCCAACTAGTCAAAAGAGCTTTAGAGTTATCTATCATGAAAGTTTAAATGAAACAAACTTAATTGAGGACTTCTCTTTTATAACTGTAGAAGATGAATTTCCAATTGGGAAAGAAGCTGCAATGCATTTTGAATTAACAGCCCAACCAATATCCCCTGAAGCAATGGACTTTGAAAAAATAAACTTAGACGTACCGTTTGACGCAGAAATTGACAATGACGATTATGAAGAACTTGGTGAGCTTTATTTTGAATATTTTAGTGGAGATGGTCATCGAATTGGAGGATATCCATACTTTACACAATCAGATCCAAGAGAATATATTAAAAAAACTGAAAATCACTCTATCTTGTTATTACAAATTGATAGTGATGATAAAATTGATTGTATGTTTGGCGACGTTGGTGTAGCGAACTTCTTTATTAAAAAAGAGGATTTGTTAAAAAAGGATTTTACGAATGTGCTATACACATGGGATTGTTGTTGAATTTTACTTGATGAAAGAGAGCATTATCCAGCTATAAGCAGGAAGTAGTGCTCTTTTTATGGAACTAGTTATGAGTAAATGAAAAGATAATTTAAATAGTCAGAATTATTAAGTAGTTATACTTGTAAAAGTTGCAAGGAGGTTTGTTATGAAATTTATCGCGTTCGAAAATATACATTTAGATGAAGCGGCTAGTCTTTTGGCTATCCGTCATATGTATGACCGAAGTATAAACCATGAATTACCATCTAAATTTGAAGAGGCTACGTATGCTAAGAAAGCTATTGAGGCGCTTTTAAATGAAAAGGATAGTTTTGGTATTGCTGCGATGAATGGTTCCGAGTTAGTTGGCTATATGATTGGCGCTATTCAAACAGATAAAAATCGGGAACGTCATACTTGGATTAAATATGCAGGAATGGCTATAGCAGAAAGTGAAGATGAAGAATTATATCGTGAATTATATGCAGTGTTTGCCAAGAAAATGGTAGAGCTTGGTTCGTTTAATCATTACGTAATGGTACCAAGTGGAAATAGGTCTACTTTAGATGCTTGGCTTCATTTAGGATTTGCCTTTGAGCAGGTTCATGGTATACGTGATTTGTCGGTTTCTTCGGATAAAGTATTTAAAGATATACAGATGCGAGTGGCTACTAGTGAAGATGAAAAAAGAATACGTGATTTAGCAACTGTGATCATGGAACACCAAGCGAAATCACCGGTATTTGCGCCAGGGTTTATTGAAGAAAGAGATGACTATCAGGAAGGTTACGCAGAAATTATTAATGATGAAGCAGCAACGTTATGGTTAGCACTCTATCAAAAAGAGATTGTAGGTTTCCAAGTATTTGAATCAGCGGCAGCATCTGATGAGAATTTATTAACACCTGAATTTTGCATTAGTTTAGTAGTAGGAGCAACGGTCGAATCTTTTCGTGGAATGGGTGTTAGTACGGCCTTATTACAGCATGGACTTACTTTTGCTGACAAAGAAGGCTATAAACTTTGCGAAACAGATTGGAGAATAACGAATTTAGAATCCTCGAGATTCTGGCCAAAAAATGGTTTTAAACCGATAGCGTATCGTCTAGTCCGTAAGATTGATCCAAGAATAATATGGGCAACAGGCGTTTAATGGGTCAGGAAAAAGCAGGGAAATTAGGGAGTGTAGGAAACAGATGAAATTAGTTGGTAATAATATATATTTAAGACATTTAGAAGTTGCAGATGCAGAGGATTTTTTATCATACGAAGTTCGAAATAGAGAGTTTTTTAAACCTTTTACATATATAAAAGACGAGAGTTTCTATACTTTGGAAGCTCAGCAGGATCGCATTAAGTCATATAAAGAGAAAAGCGACAATGATCTGTATTATGGCTTTGGTATTTTTTTAAAGGAAACAGACGCTTTTATAGGTTTTACGATGCTAGCAGAGGTTTTAAGAGGAGACTTACAAAGTTGTTTCGTTGGTTATTCTTTAGATGAACAACAAAATGGTAAAGGATATACAACTGAAGCAGCAAAGTTAGTTGTAGAATATGCCTTTAATGAATTAAAATTGCATCGAATTGAAGCAGGAGTAATGCCGCATAACATTGGTTCAATAAGAGTATTAGAAAAAGCAGGTTTCCATAAAGAGGGAATTGCTAAGAAAAACGTTCGTATAAATGGGAAATGGGAAGATCACCAAATGCTAGCTATAATTAATGAAAAAGAATAACTATAAAACTTTTGGAGGGATTAATATGAATATTATTAGTTATCCAGATTTATCAAGTAGGCCACATAGTCTCACTGTGGAACGAGTAATGGAAAATTCTATAGATGTGTTGTATGAAGCTTGGACAAAAAGATTTGGTGATTGGTTTGCTGCGCCTGGTTCAGTGATTATGAAGGCAGAGGTTAATTCTGTATTTTTCTTTGAGACGCATTTTGAGGATAAACGTCATCCACATTATGGTCGCTTTTTAAAGCTTGAGCACAATCAACTTGTTGAGATTACTTGGTTCACTTCTGGATCCAAAACGGAGACTGTAATAACTGTGGAGTTTTCAACAAATGAAAGTGGAGCTGCAGTTATTAGATTGACACATGCAGGATTCCCAGATGAATTATCAAGAGACCAACACGAGCAAGCATGGCCGATGGTGCTTGAACAACTTGATCGTCGAATGAAGGAATTAGCATAAGTATGAAAAAAGAATCATTTCTTTTAGAGCTACAAGTATTAAAAGAAATTGCTGAAATATTAAACGAGGGTACTAATTTACACAGTACCCTCAATTGTGCCTTAGCCAAATTAATTCAAGTTACGGGTCTAGATACAGGATGGATTTTTTTAATTGATAAAAATGGGGGCTTCGAATTAGTCGCTTCACATGAATTACCTCCTGCTCTTATGAACGAAGAGGCTAAGCCAATGTGCAATGGAGATTGTTGGTGTGTAGATAAATATAATACCGGAAGACTCAATAAGGCATCAAACATTATGGAATGTAAAAGATTAGAAGACTCAGTTATTCATAATTGGGGAGAAACAAATGGTGTCACTCATCATGCGACTGTACCACTGCAAGCAGGTGAAGAATCTTTTGGTTTATTAAATGTTGCTGCTTCTAATAAATTAAAATTTGATCAGGAAGAATTGAATTTACTAGGTGCAGTTGCGTTGCAAATTGGAACAGCAATTAAACGAATTCAATTAACAGAACAGGTAAAAGAGTTTGAGGTGATTCAAGAAAGAAATCGTCTTGCAAAGGACTTACACGACTCAGTTAGTCAATTATTGTTTTCGATTAATGTAACTGCCAAAGCAGGTGCAAATGTATCCGACAATCTGAAATCAAAGGATACATTTAATCATATTCAACAAATTGCCCAAGAAGCACAAGCAGAAATGAAAGCCTTAATATGGCAGCTTAGACCACAGGGTATTGAAAAAGGAATAGTTAGTGCATTAATTAATTATGGTGAAATGCTAGGCTTAAAAGTAATTAGTAATGTAAAAGGAACAACGATATTACCTTCTAAAATAGAAGAAACGTTATGGCGTGTAGGTCAGGAAGCGTTTAATAATTGTAGAAAACATTCAGGACAAAATACGGTATATTTACAATTATCAATCAGTACAAAGAAAGTAAAAATGACGATTCGAGATCAAGGTGTCGGTTTTATATGCCCAAAGGATGTACAAATTCCAACATTAGGTTTGAAAAGCATGAAGGAAAGAGTCGAATCGATAAAAGGGTCGTTTTTAGTTGAAAGTGATTTGAATAAAGGAACAAAAATTACGACGAATATCCCTTTTTAAAAAGGAGCGTTTTATGTCTATTAAAATAGTAATTGCTGATGATCATCATGTAGTTAGGAGAGGACTTATTTTCTTCTTAAATACGCAAGATGATATCGAAGTTATTGGGGAAGCATCGAACGGAGAAGAGGCATTAAGATTAGTTAAAGAGTTAAAACCTGATATTGTCATCATGGATTTAGCGATGCCAGTTCTAGATGGAATTGAAGCAACCAAAAGAATAAAAATAGAGGGCTTAACAGTTAAAGTAATGATTTTAACTAGTTTTTATGATCAAGATCATATTTTACCTGCAATTGAAGCAGGTGCAGCCGGATATTATTTAAAGGATAGTGACCCAGATGAGCTCGTTTCTGCGATTCGAAAGATACACGATGGGGAAAAACAGTTTCATTCGAAGGTTACGACGCAATTAGTTTCTGCATTAACTGGGAAGATCGAAACGAAGAACGATGAGTCATTTCAAGACAAATTAACTAAGCGAGAAATGGATGTATTGAAGGAAATTACGAGGGGAAAGAGTAATAAAGAAATTGCAGCATCATTATTTATTACAGAAAAAACTGTAAAAACCCATGTTTCGAATATATTAGCCAAGACTCAGCTTCAAGATCGAACTCAATTGGCACTATATGCAGTACGAAATGGGATTATGAATTAGATATTAATAGAAAGGAAGAGTGTTATGCGAATTCTTGTATTAGGAGCTGGAGGAATTGGCGGCTATTTTGGAGGACGCTTAGTAGAAAAAGGAGAAGATGTTACATTTTTAGTACGAGCTAATCGGAAAAAACAGCTAGAGGAAAATGGTTTAGTTATTCGTAGTGTGAATGGTGATTTTTCATTTCAACCGAATCTAATTACTGCAAAGAGTCCTGCCGAGATTTTTGACATCGTGCTTTTCTCGACTAAGTCATATCATTTAAGCGACGCTATTTTGGATGTAAAACCGTTCGTAGGTGATCAAACTGTTATTTTACCTCTTTTGAATGGTATTGCTCATCTAAATCCTTTAAAGCAGGCATTTGGTGACGAAAAGGTTATAGGCGGTTTATGTTTTATCGAAACAACTTTGAATGAAGCTGGGGAAGTTGTTCAAACAAGTAAAGCTGCAAGACTTGTATTTGGTGAATTCTTAAGCAAAGAAACTGATCGTATTAAAACAATTGCTGACGCATTTAGCGGTTCAAAAGCTGACTTTGTCCAAAGTAAGCAGATTGAACGCGATATGTGGCATAAATATTTGTTTATTACTGTAATGTCTGGCGTTACGTCACTTATGCGTGCCCCAATCGGTCCAATTAGAGAAAGTGACGGTGGAAGAGCAACGATCCGTGAGTTATTTGAAGAATGCGCTAATATTATGAGAGCTCATGGTGCACCTATTTCTGAAAATATTGTGGATGAGCATATGAAATCAATCGATGCTCTTGGATATGATATGAAGTCCTCTTTACAGAGGGATATGGAAAAATGGTCATCGGTAGAGGGGGATCATTTGCAAGGGTATTTACTAGAACTTGCAAAGAAAAAGGATATAGCTGCTAAATTACTTGAATTAGTTTATCAAAATATTAAAGTTTATCAAAAAATGAATCAAGATCGTAGTAATCGAGAAACCGAACGTTTATCTGTATGAAATCTACAACTTTAGTTGTAGATTTTTTTCATTTTTATATACTCCTAAACGTGTAGAAAAGTTCTATCAAACGACTGAAGTTCGGACTTTATTAATTGACTATACTAAAGGTACGAATTAAAGGAGTGGAAAATATGAATATTATAATGATTAATGGTAGTCCAAGAAAAGAAGGTCGTACAGGTAAATTAACTACAATTATCTCGAAAAAATACAATGTGAAAACAATTGATTTAAGTGAACTGGTCTTACCAATTTACAATGGTCAAGAGGAGCAAACCGAAATAGCAAATATCCAAAAACTAAGATTACAGCTAGAAAATGCTGATGCTATGATCATTGCAACACCGGAATATCATGGTGGAATGAGCGGAGCATTAAAAAACGCTTTTGACTTTTTAGGTAGTAAGCATTTTAAAGATAAGCCAGTTGCAATATTGGCTGTAGCCGGTGGAGGAAAGGGTGGCATTAATGCACTTAACAATATGAGAATTGTTTTAAGAGCATTATATGCAAATGTTTTATCGAAACAAGTTGTGATTGATCCCTCAGATTTTATATCAGAAGGTACTGCGTTAGAAGAAAATACATCTTATTCAGTAGATAGCTTATTTCAAGAATTGAAGCTCTATATACAAATATCAAAAAAGCTAAATGAAGAATGGGCAGCATCAAACTATTAAAGGAACAGGTGATGACAATGAAAAACTGGGTTCAGTTTAGAATTGCAAGACCTACAAAGCAATTAGCTGAAATAAGTAAGTTCTATGGAGAGGGGCTAGGCTTAAAACGTGTGGGCGGTTTTCAAAATCACGATGGGTACGATGGAATCATGTTTGGATTACCTAATGTTGAATACCATTTAGAATTTACTCAACATATTGATGGAAGCCCATGCCCTGCCCCAACAAAGGATAATCTTTTAGTATTTTATATCCTCATAAAGCTGAAATAGATCTTGTCAAAAACCGATTAAATCATATGGGTTATATTGAAGTTGAACCTGAGAATCCTTATTGGCTCGGAAAAAGTATTACATTTGAAGACCCAGATGGATGGAGAATTGTGTTAATGAATACTGAAGGATTGCGGAATACTTAGGATTTCATTCTAGCTGTAAATAAAAAGGACACGTTGAGAGGACCTTCTATGCAAGGTCCTCTCAACGTGTTGATTATATAACGTATTCAATATTAAAAATGCGAACACTAAAATTGTGATCTTCGTTGATATGGTGGTATTTTTTGCTTATAAAGTAGAGGTTTTAGTTGATATATCGTTAAAATTTGTTGATAAAAGGACCCTATATTTAAGGACCCTAATTTATTGAGAAATGAAATTTATGTATATTATATCTAATAAAATATACATAAAAAGAAAATTAAATCAGCTCTATACTAATGGTCTATCAATTAATGTTGCGAATTCAAGATCGTGTTCATGACCATCATTGATCGTTGTCATCCCTTTGACAAAGTGAACATGCTTACCATTTCCTACAGGTATTGGGGGGCCAGTTTCAATAATAACTTCGTGATGGTGATCTAGAAAATCTGTATTTACTACAATTCGGTGTATATGACTGTGTCTTCCTTTGGGAATGACTTCACTTGTTACTCCAGCAAATCGATGATTATGTCGATCGTCATCTTCTTCTGCTAATTTAGTACTAGCTACAAATTCATGTACATGTGTTTGAGGTTTTTCTTCTTTCTGTTTTTCTTCTGCCTCTTCGTTTGATACTTTTTCTACTTCTTCATTAGACTCTCTTTCTCTTTCTCTTTCTCTTTCTCTTTCCCTTAGCCTTTTTCGATATTCAAACGGGTCTCTTTTCACAAAATGACGCCCCCTTCAATAAAGATTGTCTTCTTTTTTCATCTTATTATGACCGGTAAATAAATATGTATATAAAACGTTAATATTTAGAGATTTTTTTATTAAGAAATATTGAAAAACTTTCATAAAGTAAGTAAAATAAAATAAATACTTATAAAAAGAAGGTTAGAACGGATGGATACTTTCGATTTGAAAATTATTAATCGTTTAATGGATAATTCTAGAATAAAGTGGGCGGATTTAGCTAGTGAGGTTGGCTTGTCAGCTCCGGCTACTGCTGAACGTGTTAACCGATTAGTTGAACAAGGTGTGATTAAAGGGTTTGGTGTGCTAGTTGATGCAGAAAAAGTTGGAAGTGAATTAACTGCGTTTGTAGCTGTTTCGCTTGAGCGACCCGAAAATCGAGCTCCTTTTTTAGAGCTTGTTAATCAATTAGAGGAAGTGCAGGAATGTCACCATATTGCGGGTGAAGATGATTATTTACTAAAAATTAGAAGTAGAAATACAAAAGACTTAGATCGAGTAATTAGCCATGAAATAAAAGGGTTAAAGGGAGTAATAAGAACAAAAACAACAATTGTAATGGATACAACGAAAGAAACATTTCGACTGCCACTACAAAAACATAAATTTTCTATAGAGTAGGGAGGGCAACATGAATCTTGAATTTTATATTAAAGGATTAATAATTGGCTTATCAATTGCTGCACCTGTTGGTCCGATTGGAGTACTGTGTATCCGTAGAACTCTAGCGTATGGAAGAATGGTTGGTTTAGTTTCTGGTCTTGGGGCTGCTACTGCTGATGGTATTTATGGTTTAGTTGCAGGCTTTGGATTAACTGTTATTATGAATTTTTTAATTGGTCAGCATTTTTGGATTCAGTTAATCGGTGGTTTCTTCCTCTGCTATTTAGGTGTAAAAACACTTATTTCAAAAGCCAGTTATACTCAATCTGATACGCAAAAGAAAAATATAATTAATGCGTTTTTATCCGTTTTATTTTTAACGCTAACAAACCCAATGACGATTCTATCATTTATCGCCATTTTTGCAGGATTAGGAATCTCGAATTCAAATAGCAATATTGTTTCTTCCGTCATTTTAGTATTAGGTGTTTTTTGTGGTTCAAGTTTGTGGTGGGTAATATTAAGCAGTGGTGTGGGACTATTTAGATCTCGAATCAATGATCGGTCTTTAACATTAATTAACCGTTTATCAGGTATTATTATTATTATTTTTGGTGGTATAGCTTTATATGGATTAATGTAAAGTAAGCGTAAGAGGGGATTTAGATGTTATTAATAAAAAGTTTAGGAATTACATCATTTATTAAGTAAAGAAAGAATCTATTTACTAGTAGCTTCTTTCCTTTAAGTTTGTGTAAAATAAATAGTATTGACAATTAATAAGCGTTGTAACTATAATAGTTACATCGGAGGTTGAATCCTATGAAAATCAGTAGTCGTTTTACCGTTGCTGTTCATATTTTATCTTTGGTAACGATTGAGAATAGTGCGCTCTGTACTTCCGAATGGATTGCTGGAAGTGTAAATACAAATCCGGTCGTAATTAGAAGAGTAATGGGAAAACTTAAGAATGCTGGCTTAATTCAAGTCCGTCGAGGAACCGGTGGAGCTTCACTTCATAAGCCTTTAAATGAAATTACTCTTTTAGATGTTTATAGAGCGGTTGAAGTTGTAGAAGAAGGAGAACTTTTTCAATTTCATGAGAAACCGAACCCAAATTGTCCAGTCGGTGCTAATATTCAAGCAGTGCTAGAACTAATTTTAAATCGAGCACAAGAAGCAATGGAAAAAATACTGGATGAAATTACTATGGAAGAATTAGTTACAGTATTAAGTAAAAAAATTGGATAATATCATTCAATTTTTTTTGTAAATGATGTAACTATTGTTGTTACATCTATAAATTATATTTTTTTAAACTAGTTGTAACTATTTTAGTTACGACTTTGAGTTCAAAACAACTTTAAAAAATTTAAGGAGGAAGAAAAAACATGAAAATTGGTATTATTGGAGCAACAGGAAAAGCAGGGAACCTTATTTTAAAAGAAGCAGTAGAAAGAGGACATGAGGTAACAGCAATTGTAAGAAATGCATCTAAATTAACAAATAATGAAGTATCTGTATTGGAAAAGGATTTATTAGATTTAAATTCAGCTGACTTAAAACAATTTGATGTTGTTGTAAGTGCATTTAAAGCAGCAGAAGGTCACGAGAATCTTTATATTGAAGCTGGGAATGTTTTAATAAATGCTTTAAAAGGTGTTAACGATACTAGATTAATCGTAGTTGGTGGAGCTGGAAGCTTGTATGTTGATGAAGAAAAAACGATTCAATTAGTTGACACACCTGAATTTCCAAAAGAATATTATGCTACTGCATCAAATATGACTAAAGGTCTTCACGACTTACAAAAAACAACTGATATTAAATGGACATTTATTAGTCCAGCGGCATTTTTTGATCCGAATGGTAAACGTACTGGGGCTTATCAAAAAGGAAAAGACAATTTTATTGTTAATAAAAAAGGTAGTAGCTACGTAAGTTATGCTGACTATGCAATTGCATTATTAGACGAGATTGAAAATCCACAGCATATTAATGAACGATTTACTTTGGTTTCTGAAGCAGAATAAGTTTCAGATGCCCGCCAAACGCTCGCTTTCTGCGTTGCTTCGGCTGTTGAGCGGTGCTCATTACCTACTAAGGTAACTCCGCTCCATACCAGGCTTCACGCCTCGATGAAATCTAGTTTTTGGGACTTTGTCTATACAAAGAAGCGATTCTTTATGAGAATCGCTTTTTTTATTTGTAAAAATAAAATGGACCCTATAGAATGAAGTCCACCAACTATTGCTTATATTTGTTTCTTTTGATAACCATAAAAATACATACTTAGAGGCCACCAAATAACTGCAAAAATTGGATATACAGCCCAAATTGTATCTGGGGATGAAATGATATTTACAATGGTAAAGAAAAGACTAATTAGTATGCTAGCTGTAAATGAAAATGCTACAAAAGAATTTCTATTCGCATGATAAATGGATAACGGCCACCAAATAATTGCAAATGCCGGATATATGACCCAAGGATAATCTGGAGAAGCGATAAAATTCAAAAACCCATAGTATGCGATCGTAATGATACTGCCAAGGAGAGCAATCGGTCGTGTTCTTGCATTCTTACCTAAATACATGAGAATTGGCCAACTAATAATTGGAAAAGCAGCATAGAAAAACCAAAGATAATCAGGTGAGTGAATTAAGTTCTCCGTTAACAAGAAAGCTAGGAGTACGATGCTACTAAAGAGTGAGAATTGCTTCATCGATCTTTTGCCAATGAAATATAAACTAATTGGCCAAAATAAAATGAAAAAACATGGGTAAATGAACCAAATCGTGCTAGGAGATGTAATAAAATTAACGAGCATAAAAAAGACCATCGTCATAATACAGCCTGCAGTTGCAAAACCGATATAATTTTTCACTGTTCTTCACCTCACTTTTTACGTTGCCAGTAGAAATACATTGAAAGAGGCCACCACAATAGACCAAACGTTGGATACACAAACCATATAGTCTTCGGAGTGTAGTAAAAATTAATAAATAAGAAGAAAGCGATTAGTAAGCCACTACCCCAAATTGAATAGGATAAATTTAGTTTTGCAAAATTTGCTTTCTTGCTATCTGGTTTTTTAACACCAAGTTCTCTCTTTAATTCCTCGATGTCTCCAAATTCTACAATTGCTTTGTTTATAGCATCTTCTTCTTCCTTACCATTTTCCATTAAAAACATGACTTTTTCTTCTAAGTTTTGAATGATCTCTTGTTTAACTATTTCTGACTGTTCAGTTTTAGGAACATCTTTAAATAGTTCTTCAATATGATTTCTAATTTTTTTCATTCTATCTCCTCCATGAATAGATCAATAATTTCTTTTACTTCTTGCCATTCTTTTACTAATTCACTTAAATATGCTTTACCTAATGAAGTAATTTTGTAATATTTTCTTTTTCCACCGTGTGTAATATCACCAAAATAAGCTTCCACTAATTCCTTTTTTTCTAAGCGCTGAAATACAGCATATAAAGTTGCTTCTTTTATTTGAAACCGATTATCTGTCCGTAACCCAATTTCTTGAGAAATCTCATATCCATAGCGGTCTTTCTCAGAAATAAGTTTTAATATGATTGAGTCCAGATGCCCGCGTATGATGTCACTTCTAACCATAATTCACCAATTCACCCCTTCTATAATATTATTCTATCTGATAGAGTAATGTTAACAATGATTACTCTATCTGTCAAAGTAATTTTATCTGATTCTGCTTATGACTATTCGACAGAAATGAAATAAGCCCGTCCGAAGCCTAAAAAAAATTATTTTTCCTAGTCCTGCTCTACTATATGTCACATTTTTTGTATTTCATTCGTCTTAATTAGTGAAGAAAAGGAAAGGGAGAGATTATTATGAATTTAAATCAAATAGATGGTCATCAAAAATGGGATGTTACTGTATTAGGTGGAGGGATTGCTGGGTTAACTGCAGCGATCTACTTAGCTCAAGCAGGTAAAAAAGTACTTCTATTGGATAAAGCATCTAAATTAGGTGGGAGAGGTATTTCGAATACAATTGGCGATGCACATTTAAATCTTGGAGCACACGCATTATATACAAACTGTATCGACATTTTAAATGAAGTAGGTGTTACTGTTTCTGGCAAACTTCCAAAATTGAGTGGTGCATTTATTCTTGGCGATCAATCTAATCAAATGAAAATAATCGAGGCATTCAATTTATTTTTAGGTAATCATTTAAAATGGAAAGAAAAAATGGAATTTATTCGATTTTACCGACATATTCGTAAAATGGATTTGGATGAAATCAATCATATTAGTTTAGAAGAATTTTTAAATAGTAAACTAACAAGTCGTCGAGTAAAGAATTTAATTTTAGCTTTTATTCGCGTATCTACGTTTACAAGTAATTCTGAATTGATAAGTGCAAGAGTGGCAATTGGTCAGCTTCGTAGTGCTAAAGTATTATATATAAACGAAGGATGGCAATCAATTGTTAACGACCTCATTAAAAAGGCGAATCAACTTGGTGTTACGATTCAAAATAGTACAGTAGTGTCTAAAATTACTGGCTCTTATCCAAACATAAATCTTATCTTGAAAAATGATACTAGAATCAACACCAGCTGTTTGTTATCAACAATTAATCCGATTGATTTAGTTAAGTTAATAGATGAGCCAATCTCTGATTCATTTTTGCAAAAATGTAATCAAATGATTCCAGTAAAAGCTGCATGCCTTGACCTTGTAATGAAAGGCTTACCAAATCCAAAACTTAACTTTGCTTTAGGTGTTGATCAACCATGGTATTTTTCAAATCATTCATCAGTAGCTAAATTATCGAATAAAGAAGGCGAAATTGTAGTTCATCTAATGAAATATTTAAACTCAGTCAACGAAACAGATTCTCGAAAAGATGAGGAAGAACTAGAAAGCTTACTTGATTTGCTTCAACCAGGTTGGAGAGACTATGTAATTTCACGACGCTATCTTCCTAAGCTTATCGTTTCTAACGATATAAAAAAGCCATTTCATAAATTAGACAATCATTTATCAAATAGTGATATTGGCTTGGAAGGCATTTATATTGCAGGAGACTGGGTGGGTGAGACAGAACTTCTATTGAATGCATCTCTAACAAGTGTTAAAAATGCTACTAAACTAATAAATGAGAAGCTTGAACTTCAACTATTTTAAAATAGAGGAGAAGATACTTCATGGAAGTAGACTATCTATATTCTCAATATAAGCCACTTTTATTTTCAATCGGATATAGTATGCTAGGATCGGTTGAGGATTCGGAGGATTTGGTACAGGATACTTTTCTCACAGTTCAAAAGATGAATCAATCCATCAAAAAAGAACAGCCGAATAATATAAAAGCATTCTTATGTAAAATAATGACAAATCGTTGCTTGGATCTATTAAAATCCTCAAAAAATAAACGCGAAGTTTATATAGGACCGTGGCTTCCAGAACCGATTATTCAAAACCTACCTGAAGATTTAAATGATGATCCGATGGAAAAGATGATTTTAGATGAAACGATAACCTATGCATTTTTAGTTTTACTTGAACAGTTAAATCCAACCGAAAGAGCAGTATTTGTATTACGTGAAGCCTTTCAGTTTGACTTCCGGACAATCGCTAATATTTTAAATAAGACCGAATTGAATTGCCGTAAAATATTCAGCAGACTTAAGCGCAAAGTTCAAAGTAAGGATGTAGTGGAAAAACGAAATCTAAATCAAGAGCTAGACATTGCAAAACGATTTATTGAAGCTGCGGAAACAGGTAATTTAGATATGCTAATATCACTTTTAACGGAGGATATCGTACTAATTACAGACGCCGGTGGCAAAACGAAAGCTGCTCTTCGCCCAATCAATCTACAGAAAAATGTTGTTGCATTCCTTGTTGGTGTTAGGAAGAAAATTAACTCTCCATCCGAAACCGATATTGTTTTGATCAATAATCAAATTGGTTTAATTGTTAAAAGTGAAGGTGACGAGCCAACCGTAATTTGTTTTGAAATAGATGGAGACCGTTATCGTAGTATTTATATGCTTCGAAATCCTGAAAAAATAAGATTTTTAAGTTGAGTACTAGGAACATTTTAAACATTAGAACAGGGGATCCCACTTTTTATGGGATTCCTTGTGTTTATATAAGCAGGAAAAAAGAGATTTAGTAACTCATAAGGTGTTCATGAGTAAGTAAAACAGCAAAAAGAAGAGATTTAGTAACTCATAAGATATTCATGTGTAAGAAAGATGAAATATCTTAACTCATAAAGGGCTTATGAGATAGCCCTTTTTATTTTTGGTTTTTTTCACAAAAAGCTTTATAGTTTTAGTAGTTACTATGTTTAGATTAAAAATTATAGGAGTGTTTATGGAAACGAAAGAGTATCTAATAACGCAGCTTAATGAAATTGAAAAATGGGAGAAGGATCAGAAAAGCGTATTTTTTTGGGAGAAAATCGGTAGA
Organism: Bacillus sp. AFS088145; assembly: GCF_002564465.1. Lineage (GTDB taxonomy): Bacteria > Bacillota > Bacilli > Bacillales > Bacillaceae_G > Gottfriedia. The sequence continues at coordinate 168,490 of NZ_NUUX01000021.1, forward strand.
ATTCCATTTATGATCATGGATAAAATTACACCTAAGTTCGTTCACGATAAGATCGGAATTATTTTAGATGAGCTATCTAAGTATGTGAATGCTGGTGGTCAATATTTAGTTAGTGTTCCTTCAACTCTAACTAGGATGGGTAAGGAGCTTTCTATTGAAGAACTAACCGAAATTGAAATGGTCAATCAACTTAGTCTTGAGCAAATGGATCGTGTTTCGAATGATTTTATTGCTAGTCGTAAACAATTTGCAAAAGTCCAAGGAGCGACAACAGGTTTTGGTGGAATGTTTACGATAGCGATCGATATCCCAATCTTATTAGGACTTACATTAAAGACACTTCAAGAAATAGCAATTTCTTATGGTTATGATCCAAATGATCAAATGGAGAGAGTATTCATTATTAAATGCTTACAATTTACATCTGCTGATATAGTCGGTAAAAAGGCGATATTAGAAGAATTAACAAATATTGAAGGAAAAAAAGCCTTTTCTCAAATTGAAGGTTGGAGAGAAGTTTTTTATACATATCGTGATAACATGGGATGGAAAAAGCTATTTCAGATGGTTCCAATTGCAGGTTTAATATTTGGTGCATATGTAAATAAACAAGCTATTGAAGATGTTGGCGAGGCTGGTAGAATGTTTTATAAAAAAAGACGGATCATGGAAAGATTGCATGATTTAAAATAAGCAGAAAAAAGATGAATTTAGTTTCGCTAAATTCATCTTTTTTGCTAATTAATCAAACGTTTGTTTAAGATTTAAATTTATTCGGGAATTGCTTAATAATGCCTGAAGAAATTGTATCAGCTATAGGAATCATATGTTGAAGACCAGCATCAAATGCTTTTACATTGCCGTCCCAGTCCATTTTTATTCTAGTTACAGCTTCATTAGTTACCATTTTTAAATGTGTATATAGTAAGTCTTTTAAAGCTTGGTTTGTCCAATTTTGATTTGCTTTACTTAAAAGTGCTGCAATATCATCTGCATTTTTAAACCAAGTGTCGTTCAAAGTTTTTAAAGTTGCCATATCATTTGCTTTCGCAGCATCAATAATCTTACCAGCGATTACAATGTGGTCGGTAAGTAATTTAGCAAGTTGATCTCCAGCGGCAGCACCATAAAATGGTTTAATTGCATTCCCAATATCCTGTTGATTTCTTAAGAGTCTTGCAAGTACTACATCCTTATCTGGCATTCCAGCAACAGCACTAACAATATACTTACTAGTCCAAATTAAATGATCCATCCAAAGCTTTCTCATATCTGCTTTGAAATTACATGCCGAGTTACTTATGCATCTTCCATGAACTCGTGTATCTACTTGCTCTGCACTGGATTTAATAGGGGATAAAACAAGTGCAAAACATAAAAATAGAGATGTGAATTTTAGTAATTGCTTCTTCATCTAGATGTCTCCTTTGAAATGTTTTCAAAAAGTACCAGTATTATTTTGGATTTTTTTTTAAGTAATATTCAAAGTTTTTACATTTAGTTCATTTGTATATGGAAAACATCAAAAATGATTAGATGTGCTATATAAAAAATAGTAATATGTCTCGTCGATTTTACTTTGTTCCCATTTCCTTATCAAAAATATCTAATTCAAGTCATGATTGAGGATCACATGGGATATACAAATAATTTTGTCCCCTTTAAAGTAGTTGTAGATTCAATAAGATATGGATCATTTTCAATTGCTCTAAAGCAAGTTGGCGGAAATATTCTCTTATTTATGCCATTAGGATTTGCTTTGCAAGTTCTTTATCCGAAGATCTTGAAAAGTAAAACGATATTAGTTGGTTTTACTTTACTATAAGTTTAGGGATTGAAATAATCCAAGGAACCACTGGATTTTTTCTTGGATATAATTATCGATCATGCGACATTGATGATTTATTATTAAATACATTTGGCACTGTGTTAGGAGTCGTAGTCTTTAGTTTAAGTACTAAATTATCTATTAAACCAGGACTATTAGAAGAAAATCGTTAATCAATATATAAAAAAGACAAGGAGCATAATGCTACTTGTCTTTTTGTAACTTCTGAAGCTCTTTCACTGTCACAAATTTATATCCATCTTTCGATAATAAATCCAATATACCCTTAATCGTTTCTAATTCTTTACCAGTTTTATCATACATCGGATGAATTAAAATAATTGAGCCTGGTTTAATATTGTTCTTTACATAGTTTATTTTGTCTTGAGGATTTGTGTAAAAAGTATCTGGCTCTAAATTCCATGTAATTGTTTCTCGGTGATGTTTATGCATGTAATACGGTAAGCCGAATATTTTTTTCCCATTTGGTGGACGGAACTCGATTTCTCCTTTATAGCCAGCTTTTCGAATTAGTCTATCTGTCTTTTCAATTTCATTTTTGATAAATGAAGGTGATTTTAGCACCATTCTGTCATGAGAATATGTATGGTTTCCAACTTGTTGCCCTGCATTCACAATTTTTTTAGTTTCCTCGGGATTCTTTTCAATTTCATTCCCGATTAGAAAAAAAGTAGCTTTTGCATTGTATTGATCTAAAAGTGGTAGAATGTCATCAACATTTTTAGTTGGACCGTCATCAAAGGTTAAAGCGACTACTTTTTGGTTAGTATGTACTTCATTTGTTAATCCTCCAAAAAGCTGAAAAGATCTTGCGTTCATTAGCTTGTACAATCCAAATAAGATAAGAAACAAAATTAGAATACTTGCACTTATTTTCAGTAGTCTTTTTTTCATCTATTTTACCTGTCTTTCTAGTTATTGAAAATTAAACATAATTATATCATCACTAATTAAAAAAAGAATAAAAGAAGGAAATTAAAGGGAATTTAAGAGAGATAGAAGAAGTAGTGTAATACAGTATTTTAAGGTATGAAATAGAAATGAATTCGAAAGTAATTTTTGAAAATTGGTTTTTATTTAGATAAAACAATCTACTTGCAAAGTTATCAGTTTAGTATTAAACTGATAACAAGATCGATCAAAGAGGTGCAAAAATGTTAAATAGTCATAATGAAGCTTCTGCAAATAAATCAAAAAATTTAGCAGTATTACTTTGGTTTCGATTAGCTCGTTTTTATCTTAAAAATGTTAGAGAATCAAATAATCAATTGAAAAAGTGGGGACTGACGACTGCTCAATTTGATGTAATAGTCCATGTTGGGAGAAATAAGCGTCTTACTCAGCAAGAATTAGCCGATAAATTAGTTGTTACAAAAGGAAATGTGACTCATCTATTAAAGAAAATGGAAGAGCTACAATGGATTAAAAGAGAAGTAGAATGGAAAAACAAATATCTCTCTTTAACAGAGATCGGTCAAAAAATGTATGAAGAAATCGTTCCTACACAGGATGAGTTTCAACAAGCTCAATTCAGCAAATTAACTGAAGAAGAGCAATTACAATTACTTACTTTATTAAGGAAATTAAATAAAAAATGAATTAGAACGGAGGAGAGTTTATGGAGAAAATGAAAGGGATTCATCATATCACTGCGATAGTTGGTGATCCACAAGAAAATATGGATTTCTACGCTGGGATATTAGGCTTACGCTTTGTGAAAAAAACAATTAATTTTGATGATCCAGGTACGTATCACTTTTATTTTGGAGACGAAACTGCAAAACCAGGTACGATCATGACTTTTTTCCCTTGGGCAAATGCATATAGAGGAAAAGTGGGAAGTGGGCAAGTAGGAATCACAACGTTCTTAATCCCAGCTAACTCAATGGAATTTTGGGAAAACCGTTTAGCATCATTTAATGTTCATACAAAAAAAGTAAGTCGATTTGGAGAAACATTTCTTCAATTTGAAGACTTTCATGGCTTACAGCTTGAATTAGTAGCAAGGGAAGCTGGCCAGGAAAATACTTGGGAATTTAATGGTGTTACAAAGGATGTAGCCATTAAAGGGTTTGGTGGTGCAGTTTTATATTCTGGAGCACCAAATAAAACAGCTGAACTGTTGGAAAACGTAATGGAATTAGAGTGCTTAGGTCAAGAGGGTAACTATTTACGTTTTAAAGCTGCCGGTGATATCGGAAATATTATCGATATTGAATTAGCAGCAGTAGGAAGAGGCGCTATGGGAGTAGGAACTGTCCATCATATTGCATGGAGGGCAAGTAATGATGAAGAACATGTAAAATGGCAAGATAAGTTATATGACAATCATTATGGAGTTACTGAAGTAAAAGATCGAAATTATTTTAATGCAATTTATTTTCGTGAAAATGGTGGGATTTTATTTGAAATTGCAACTGATCCACCAGGATTTATGATTGATGAGGATATAGACCATTTAGGAGAACAGTTAATGCTACCAAAGTGGCAGGAACCACATCGTGAAATAATAGAAAAACACTTACAACCTATTGTTGTTAGAGAAGTGAAAGGAGAATGACGATGAAGCACGTATTTAACAGAGGAAGTAATCCATCGAAACCAACATTTTTATTATTACATGGTACAGGTGGGAATGAACTTGATCTATTACCAATTGCAGGTATGATCGATGATGAAGCTTCTGTATTATCTGTAAGAGGAAATGTGAGTGAAAATGGAATGCCACGTTTTTTTAAACGATTAGCTGAAGGCGTATTTGATATGGAAGATTTAGTTTTCCGTACAAAAGAATTAAAAGAGTTTATTGAATCGGCATCCAAAGAACATGGATTTGATCCAAACAATATGATCGCAATTGGTTATTCAAACGGTGCAAACATTGCTGGAAGTCTACTGTTCCATTATGAAAATGTATTTAAAGGAGCAATGCTATTGCATCCAATGGTACCGATTCGTGATCTAGAATTACCAAATATGAAAGATGTATCAGTCTTCATTGGTGCAGGCAAAAATGATCCAATCTGTTTACCACAAGAAACAGAAGAATTAGCATCATTATTAGAGGGTGCCGGTGCAAAAGTCGTTACTCATTGGGAAAACATGGGGCATAGCCTAACAAGATCGGAAATTGAAGCAGCAACAGTTTGGTACGAAAATAACTTTTAAGGAGCAAGCAATAATGATGAAATCTTTTTCTCCATCAGATTTAAGTGATCGTGATAATTATAAGTTCTTAATTGGTGGGATTATTCCAAGGCCAATTGCTTTTGTTACAACTGAATCAAATGAGAATGTCTTAAATGGAGCACCATTTAGCTATTTCAACATCGTAACGTCTAATCCACCTATGATATCTGTATCAGTTCAGCGACAAAACGGTAAACAAAAAGATACAGCTAGAAATGCGATTGAGAAAAAAGAGTTCGTTGTCCATATTGTTGATGAATCAAATGTTGAAGCAATTAATAAAACAGCAGCTGCATTGTCACCTACTGAAAGTGAAGTTGAATTAGCCGGCTTAACACCTGTAGAAAGTGTAATGATTTCAGTTCCAGGAGTGAAGGAGTCAAAAATTCGTATGGAATGTATTTTAGAACAGGCGATTCCATTAGGTAAAGATAATGAGGCTTGTGACTTATTAATAGGCAAGGTTGTTTATTTTCATATAGAAGATGAAATTTATGAAAATGGACGGATCGATGCAGATGGCTTAAAAGCAGTTAGTCGTTTAGCAGGGAATGACTATGCTAAAGTTGGGGAAATGTTTACGATTGATCGTCCTAAATAAGTTTAGTAAGAGTGAAGGGTAAAGTGAAATTTGCCCTTCATTCTTTTTTTTTGAAAAAAATTTAAAGAAAAATGAACGATTTGTAGAACCTATTCGTATAACAAATGAAAACTAAATAAATATTGAATAAGTTAGCTAGGAAGGAGGAAGAAATGGCAGATTTAGATGAATTAGAAATTATAAAATATGCTCAGCAAGGTGACCAAGATGCATTTGCCAAACTTTTCCAAATCCATTATTCCTTTTTATATAGATACGTATTGAAGATGACGTTAAATCAACAAACTGCAGAAGATTTAGTGCAGGATACGATGTTGAAAGGTTTTGACAATATAAAGAAATACAATGGTCAATCAAAATTTTCAACTTGGTTAATTACAATCGCTACTAGACTTTATTTAGATCAACAAAGAAAGAAAAAGCGTGAATGGTTTTGGCAAAAAAATGAGTCTGTAGAATTATCACGTTCCTTAAATTGGCAGTTGGCTTATAAAGGGTTTGAGTGGAGTGATATTATGGAGGGTTTTGAAAAGCTTAAATCGGAAGTGCGAGCGGCCATATTATTAAAGCATTACTACGGCTATACGAACGAAGAAATTGGAAATATGATGGGAATTCGAGAAGGAACGGTTAAATCAAGAATTCATAATGGGATGAAGGAATTAAGAAAGGAGTTAATGCAAGATGGATAAAGAAGAAATTGTTTCAGCATTTAAGCAGTTTGATGAAATAACGAATATTAACGAACCTTCAATCAATGAGATTACAGAAAAAATTAAAATACACCAGGAAAAAAAGAAGACCATTTTTCTTAAAGAACTAATCGTATTTATCTGTGTAGCATGCAGTCTATTCATCGGAACACTTCTTGTTGCTTTAGAGGCACCAGTAAGCATTGTTATGATTCAAGGTTTAGGCTTTATTGCACTACCGATTATTTTTAAACGAGATAAAAAGAAAATTGAAAGTGAGTTGATCTAAAGTGGAATGGACAACAGAAAATATTATCATATTAGTTTTAGTCTTTATAATTTTAATAACTCAAAGTATCACACTTTTTACAAAAGCTAAAAAGAGAAATCGTTCAGCCTGGTTATGGGGGCTGTTAGGAATGATTCAATTCCCTTGGCCTAGTGTCTTCTTTTACTTTTTAGTTGTTCGAAAAGATCGAAAAAAACTAAATTAAGGATAGTGTAAAAATACTAGACTAATTGGAACAGTTCATTTCAAATTTAGTCTAGTATTTTTAAATTTGTGTTTGACAATTTCGGTGTACTACATGTATAGTACACGTATAAGGTGTATTAATTAAGTAATACACATCGTTATGCACTAAGTGTATGAACTAAGTAGTACACACACGTACTACAAAAATCGTATATAGAACGAGGAGGTGGATTGATGGAATTTATAGTGAATAACCGTGAACCCGTTTATTTACAGGTCGTTAGGCATTTTAAACAACAAATTGCCAAAAGACTATTAGAAGCTGGTCAAGAAATACCATCAAGAAGAGAATTAGCTGTTCAATTTAATATAAATCCAAATACTGTACAAAAAGCATACAAGGAAATGGAGGAACAAGGATTGATTACGACTGAACGAAATTTCCCTAGTAAGATTACCACTGATATAAAAGTGTTAAATGGTGTACGAAATGAATTGATTATGGAAGCTGTAAATGAATTTGTCGATTCAATTAAAGTTATAAATGTTCCTGTAGAAGAGTTACTTACTATGGTTAAAAAAAATTATGAACAAAAGATAAAAGAAGAAAAGAAAGGAGAGGCTTAAATGATACAAGTAAAGAATGTTTCAAAAAAATATGGCCGTAAAAATGTTTTACGTGATATTTCTTTCACAGCAAATAAAGGAGAAATCACTTGTTTAATTGGTATAAATGGTGTTGGTAAGTCTACTACGATGAAGGCAATTATGGGGATTACGCCAATCGATCGCGGTGAAATATTAATAGATGATAAGAAAATGAATCATACAATGTACGAAAATATCACGTTTATTCCAGACACACTTACAATGCTACCTAGTTTTACAGTTGGAGAAGCAATGCAGTTTATGAAGGATTTTTATGTGAATTGGAATCCAGAGCGTGCAAAAGAATTACTTGGATTTTTCCGTTTAAAGGAAGACGAGAAACTAGGTGAGCTTTCAAAAGGGAATGCTGCAAAAGCAAATTTACTTTTGGGTTTAGGACTAGATGTAGATTATGTTCTGATGGATGAACCTTTTTCTGGTATCGATATGTTTAGTAGAGAACAAATTGCAAAAGTGTTTACGAGTCACTTAATTGAGGATCGAGGCGTGATTATAACTACGCATGAAATTAGTGATATCGAGCATTTAATCGATAAGGTCGTTTTATTAGATAACGGTGAAATTCTGAAAGAGTTTTATACAGAAGAAATTCGATTAGAAGAAGGCAAATCAGTGATGGACGTAATGAGAGAGGTGTATGAATCTTGAAACGATATTTAAAACTAGTTAATTTTGAAGTTAATCGATTTTTTAAATTATATATAGGGTTACTTATTATAGTAGCTATATCGCAGTTTGTGAGTTTATTTGTAGTAAAGTCTTCTTATATGAAATTGGCGAATGATGCAAATTACGCAAGTTCTATGAAAGCAACGAAGGAATTTATTGCATCAAATGGATTGCTAAGCTTTAACCACGTTGCTAATCATGCATTATTTATTGGTCCAATTGTGATTAGTATCGCTTTAATGATGTTCTATATTTTTATCATTTGGTATAGAGATTATTTCGGAAAAAATACGTTTATTTACCGTTTATTTATGCTACCAACTTCAAGAATGACAATTTACTTTGCTAAAGCGACTACGATCTTAATTATGGTGTTGAGTTTACTGGCTTTTCAACTAATACTTTTACCAATTGAAATAAATGTATTTCAACAAATCGTGCCAAGCGAACTTTTAGGAAAAATGAATACAGTTGATCTTGTTATGGGTCCTACTATTTTTCAAATGATTTTACCAAGTAATTTTGTAGATTTTATTTTTAGATATCTTATTGGAATGGGCTTAGTATTTACTCTTTTCACATTCATTCTATTAGAACGTAGCTATCGTTGGAAAGGTATAATATTTGGAATCTTATACGCTATGGCGATTGTAGTTTTAATTCTTATACCAGAGATTATTCAATCTTACGTTTTTGGAAATGATTTCTCATTTTATCCAAGCGAAGTCATTTATATGGAAATAGGTCTTTTGGCAATCATTATTACAGGTTCAATCTTATTTAGTAAATATTTATTAAAAAACAAAGTATCGGTGTAAGGAGGAGTTTAGAATGAAGCGATATCGTAATTTGGCAGTAATAGCCGTTGTCACGACAATCAGTATAGGTACGTTTTTTACGAAGGTAGCTATGTCGGAAAGTAAGTTACCTAAATTTTACTTAAAGACTGAAAATGGAGATTCGAAATACGTTAAAAATTTATCTATTAGCGCTGGATATGGTCAAGAAGGTGGTAGAGGTTTAAGTATTACTACTGATGGAAGTGAATATAAAGACAGTAATTCAATGCTTAGTGAACTTGATAGTGAATACTATGATTTAAAGAAATTAAATGATTTAAAAAAGAAAGAAAGAAACTTTATGCGCGGAAAAATTTCTTCTTCTCAATTTTATATCGATAAAGATTTTGCATGGCATGCTGATGTAAAAGGTGGAAAACTTGGTGGTACGTATGATCATAAAAATAATCATTTTAAAATGTATATAGATGGTCTTGATCTTCAAAATAAAGATCGTTATAAATTTAATATTAATATCCCAGGTGAAGAAAACTACTCATATATTGATGTAGAGGATGTACAATTAATTGGTAAGGATTTAATTGTCACTACTTATCAAAATAAAACGATAGAAAATAATACAAATTCAGATGTAAATGTCGATGAAACTGAACTAGTTATGTATCGAATTAATGTAAACCAAAAGAAAATTGTTGATCGTAAAGTGATTAATAAATCATCCAATGACCAAAAGACACACACTCATACTGAATTACAAAATACGATATCAGAATCAGATCAAACGATTCCTTCTAAATTTAGTGTTTATAAAAAGGCAAAACTAAAGGATACGGTTCAAACGAATGGAGAAACAACAACTGAAGAAATTAGTAATGAAGTATTCGTATTTAATTTAGAAACTGATAAAGAAGAACCTTTAAATTTATCGAATGAACAAAAAGAACAATTGAAGCAGAGTAATGTAATCATTGATAAAGATAACTTGTATTTTATAAGGAACGGTGATAAAGATCTTTCAGTATTAAAGTATAACCTTAACAATAAAAAAGTTGAAGGTGTACCAGTACTTACTTCTAAAATTAAGGGTAATAATCTTTCAAATTATAAAATTATTGACGGAAAACTGTACGCAATTACGAATAATGTAGAAGGTCCAGATAAGAGCAATAAAGAATTCAGTATTACTGACTTAGCAAATGGACAAAGTGTTTTCGAAGGTAAGATAGAAGTAAAGAATAGTAAAGGCAATGCTGGTAAAGCATTAAAAAAATTACAAGTATATGATTTTCAGGTTGAATAAGTAGGGCAGGAAAAAGATAAGAGATTGGTTAGAGGTTGTCTCAAAAGTCAGATAAATTGACTAGGAGGCGCCTCTTTTTCGCTAAAATATTGGATTTTAATTCGAATAGTGGGGTATTTCAATTTACATTTCTTCTGTAATAAATTAAATCGTTCATTTTTTATGCTTATTAGATGATTTTTGGACGATTTAGTATGTATTAGAGCATATTTCGTAGTTTTTCATTTCAAAGTTACTGTTATTGTACAATTATTAGCTCTTGATACCCTTACTGGTATAGGTAATACTTAATTTTATTTGCGATTCTCAATTTTTAATTGCAGATTTGCTTATTTTATTTGCAAATTTCCGGATTTTATTTGCAGTCCAATCTACTTTTCCTCTTTATTCCTGTTCTTTTTTATTTACCTTATCCTTCAATTAAGGAATATACGTTCTAGTTTAATTACTTGAATTCGTACTTAAACATCGATAATATGTAAAGATGATTATTTTTAAAGGTACGTTTGTTCTGTTTTTGATTGATTTTTGAAATTTTGTGGTAAAATAGAAGGATAGGTATGTTTTGGAAATGGAGGCGGGGAAGATGGAGCAGGAATTCGAGGTAGTTTCTAATTATTCACCTCAAGGCGATCAGCCAAATGCGATTAAGCAGTTAGTTGATGGTATTAAAAATGGTAAAGAGCATCAAGTTTTATTAGGTGCAACAGGTACGGGAAAAACGTTTACCATTTCAAATGTAATTAAAGAAGTAGGAAAACCAACATTAGTATTTGCTCACAATAAAACATTAGCAGGGCAATTATATAGCGAATTAAAAGATTTTTTTCCAAATAATGCAGTTGAGTATTTCGTTAGTTACTATGATTATTTTCAGCCAGAAGCTTACGTACCTCAAACGGATACTTATATTGAAAAAGATTCAAGTATTAATGATGAAATTGATAAATTACGTCACTCTGCGACTTCCTCCCTTTTTGAACGTAAGGATGTCATTATTGTAGCGAGTGTTTCTTGTATTTACGGTTTAGGTTCTCCTGAAGAATATCGTGAATTAGTTTGTTCTCTTCGTATTGGAATGGAAATTAGTCGAGATGAACTATTACATAAACTAGTAGATATTCAGTATGCACGTAATGATATTGACTTCTCACGTGGTACATTCCGAGTTCGTGGTGATGTTGTTGAAATATTCCCAGCATCACGTGATGAGCACTGTATTCGTGTGGAATTTTTTGGTGATGAAATTGAGAGAATTAGAGAAGTGGACGCATTAACAGGTGAAATTTTAGGTGACCGTGAACACGTTGCAATTTTCCCAGCTTCCCACTTCGTTACACGTGAAGAAAAAATGAAAATCGCCATTAAAAATATTGAAGTTGAGTTAGAAGAACGATTAAAGGAAATGAGAGATAACGGTAAGTTATTAGAAGCTCAAAGGCTTGAGCAGCGAACTAGATATGATTTAGAAATGATGAACGAGATGGGATTTTGTTCAGGAATTGAAAACTATTCCCGTCATCTGACGCTGAGACCACCAGGTTCTACGCCTTATACATTATTAGACTATTTTCCAGAAGATTTCTTAATGGTGATTGACGAGTCACATGTTACGGTTCCGCAAATTCGAGGAATGTTTAACGGTGACCAAGCTCGAAAGCAAGTATTAGTAGATCATGGATTCCGTCTGCCTTCAGCATTGGATAATCGACCTTTAAAATTTGCAGAGTTTGTGGAAAAAGTTCAACAAACTATATACGTAACTGCTACACCTGGACCATATGAACTAGAGCTGTGCCCAGAGAAAGTAGAGCAAATTATTCGTCCAACAGGTCTACTAGATCCGACGATAGATGTTCGTCCGATTGAAGGTCAAATTGACGATCTGATCGATGAACTTCGTAATCGCATTGCTAAAAATGAGAGAGTACTAATTACTACTCTAACAAAGAAAATGTCTGAAGATTTAACGGATTATTTGAAAGAAATAGGAATTAAGGTTAACTATTTACATTCTGAAATTAAAACGCTTGAACGAATCGAAATTATTCGTGATCTTCGTTTAGGTAAATATGATGTGTTAATTGGTATTAACCTTTTACGTGAAGGTATAGATATTCCTGAAGTTTCATTAGTTGTAATTTTAGATGCAGATAAAGAAGGATTTTTACGATCTGAACGTTCATTAATCCAAACAATTGGTCGAGCTGCAAGGAATTCAAATGGTCATGTTATTATGTATGCTGATAAAATGACGAATTCGATGGATATTGCGATTAATGAAACAAAACGTCGTCGTGAGATTCAGGAAGAATATAACAAAAAACATGGAATCACTCCTAAAACGATTATTAAGCAAGTACGTGATGTGATTCGAGCTACTTCTGTAGCTGAAGAAGAAGAAGTTTATGAAAACGGTATTAGTGCTAAATATAAGAAAATGAATAAAAAAGAACGTCATTTATTTATTCAATCAATTGAAATGGAAATGAAGGACGCAGCGAAGGCGCTTGATTTTGAACGAGCAACAGAACTTCGTGACTTAATATTAGAATTGAAGTCTGAGAGGTGAAGAACTTGAAAAGTATGAATGAAATAATTATTAAAGGGGCCAGAGCGCATAACTTAAAAAATATTGATGTTACGATTCCTCGTAATCAATTAGTAGTTGTAACTGGATTATCGGGATCAGGTAAGTCATCTCTAGCATTTGATACGATTTATGCAGAAGGCCAACGCAGATATGTAGAATCATTATCTGCGTATGCTCGTCAATTTTTAGGTCAAATGGATAAACCTGATGTTGATTCAATCGAAGGACTTTCACCTGCGATTTCAATTGATCAAAAAACGACTAGCCGAAATCCTCGTTCGACAGTAGGTACTGTAACAGAGATTTACGACTATTTGCGACTTCTTTATGCACGTATTGGAACTCCAATTTGTCCAAATCATGGTACCGAAATTTCTTCTCAAACAGTTGAACAAATGGTAGATCGTGTAATGGAGTATCCTGAACGAACGAAAATTCAAGTGCTTGCTCCTGTGGTATCTGGTCGTAAAGGGACACATGTAAAAGTATTTGAAGAAATTAAAAAACAAGGGTTCGTTCGTGTTCGTGTTGACGGTGAGTTATTTGATGTATCTGATGAAATAGAATTAGAGAAAAATAAGAAGCATTCAATTGAAGTTGTAATTGACCGTATTGTTGTAAAAGATGGTGTAGCATCACGACTAGCTGATTCTCTTGAAACAGCATTAAAACTAGGAGAAGGTCGAGTTATCATTGATGTAATAGGTGAAGAAGAATTACTATTTAGTGAACATCATGCCTGTCCACTGTGTGGTTTCTCAATTGGGGAATTAGAACCACGTATGTTTTCGTTTAACAGCCCGTTTGGTGCTTGTCATTCATGTGATGGATTAGGAACGAAATTAGAAGTGGATATAGACTTAGTAATCCCAAATGATGAATTAACTCTTAAAGAAAATGCTATCGCACCGTGGGAATCAATTAGCTCAATGTATTATCCTCAATTACTAGAAAGTGTATGTAATCATTACGGAATTGATATGAATATTCCATTTAAGGACATACCAAAAGATCTACAAGATAAAATTCTTTATGGTAGTAATGGAGAACAAATCTATTTTAAATATGATAACGAGCAAGGTCACGTACGTGAAGCGATGATTGAATTTGAAGGTGTTATTTCTAATGTAGAAAGACGTTTTAAAGAAACATCTTCAGATTTTATTCGTGAGCAAATGGAAAAATACATGGCTCAACAACATTGTCCAACTTGTAAAGGGCATCGTCTAAGAAAAGAGGCACTGGCTGTATTTATTGGTGGCTTGCATGTCGGTGAAGTAACAAAAATGTCAGTTAAAGAAGCATTTGATTTCTTTGGATCGCTTGATTTAACGCCAAAACAAGAAAAAATTGCAAATCTAATCCTTCGAGAAATTAGAGAACGTTTAGGCTTTTTAGTAAATGTAGGTTTAGATTATTTAACATTGAACCGAGCTGCAGGGACATTATCTGGTGGAGAAGCTCAAAGGATTCGTTTAGCGACTCAAATTGGTTCGAGATTAACTGGTGTATTATATATTTTGGATGAGCCATCAATTGGATTACACCAACGTGATAATGATCGTTTAATCTCAACATTGTTAAATATGAGAGACATCGGAAATACATTAATTGTTGTAGAACATGATGAAGATACGATGCTAGCGGCAGATTATTTAATTGATATCGGACCAGGAGCTGGTATTCATGGTGGACAGGTCATTTCACAAGGAACGCCAAATGAAGTAATGAATGATCAAAATTCATTAACAGGGAAGTACTTATTAGGTGAGAAGTTTATTCCTGTACCGCTTGAGCGTAGAAAAGGCGATGGACGTGAAATTAAAATTGTTGGAGCAAAAGAAAACAATTTAAAAAATGTATCAACTTCATTCCCATTAGGTACATTTGTTGCAGTAACAGGTGTATCAGGATCAGGGAAAAGTACTTTAATTAATGAGATTTTATATAAATCATTAGCTCAAAAATTAAATGGTTCGAAAGTACGTCCAGGGGAGCATAAAGAAATAAAAGGGATTGAACAATTGGAGAAGGTTATCGATATTGATCAATCACCAATTGGTCGTACTCCTCGTTCAAATCCAGCTACTTATACTGGTGTATTTGATGATATTCGAGATGTATATGCCGCTACGAATGAGTCAAAAGTTCGCGGTTATAAGAAAGGTCGTTTTAGCTTCAACGTTAAAGGCGGTAGATGTGAAGCATGTCGAGGCGATGGAATCATTAAAATCGAAATGCATTTCTTACCAGATGTTTATGTACCATGTGAAGTTTGTCATGGTAAACGATATAACCGAGAAACTTTAGAAGTTAAGTATAAAGATAAATCGATCTCTGAAGTATTAGATATGACAGTTGAGTATGCAGTATCTTTCTTTGAAAATATTCCTAAGATTAAACGTAAACTTCAAACGTTATATGATGTAGGTTTAGGTTATATTACATTAGGTCAACCTGCTACGACTTTATCTGGTGGAGAAGCACAACGAGTAAAACTAGCTTCCGAGCTTCATAAACGTACGAATGGAAGAACTTTATATATATTAGATGAACCTACTACAGGGCTTCATGTTGATGATATTGCACGATTATTAGTTGTTTTACAAAGACTAGTAGATAATGGAGATACTGTACTTGTAATTGAACATAACTTAGACGTTATTAAAGCAGCCGACCATCTAATCGATTTAGGACCAGAAGGTGGAGACAAAGGTGGTACGATCGTAGCAACTGGTACACCAGAGAAACTATGTAAAGTTGAAGCATCTCATACAGGTAAGTATTTAAAAGCTGTATTAGAACGTGACAAAGCTAGAATGGAAAAAAGATTAGCATTAATGGAATCTTAATTTTTATAAGTGTATTGTGATTAAATATTGGTGTGATAGAGTAGTTGATTGAAACGAAAAGGTGCTCAACTCCAGTTGAATTAGCTGGAAAGGGAGCATACTGGAACGGAAATCAACTATTCTTCTTTTTCTTTGTCAGAATGTTGGTATATAAATCGTTCTGTAGTGGAAATCAAC
The DNA here is from genome assembly GCF_002564465.1 of Bacillus sp. AFS088145. Lineage (GTDB taxonomy): Bacteria > Bacillota > Bacilli > Bacillales > Bacillaceae_G > Gottfriedia. The sequence goes on from NZ_NUUX01000021.1 coordinate 184,356, forward strand.
CACGCGGGCTCCTTTAAGAAAATTTGGTAATTTATTGATATGGTTTTTTTACAGTGTAAGAAATTGAGACAACCTCTTTTTCGTAGTGTTTGTTTTTAGGACTTTATGTCATTCATAGTTCCTTTTACTTGAAAAGTAGTCCACATTTCTTTAATGTTTTAACATAGAATAAATAATGAAATAGAAAAATTAGTAATGATAAAAAAATGAGGGCGTATCGATAGAGAGGAGATTTTTGTGAAAAAACTATATCGATCTTCTAAAGATTCTATGCTTGCGGGTGTTTGTGGTGGATTGGGTAAGTATTTTAATTTGGACAGTACATTAATCCGTTTACTGTTTGTTATATTATTCTTCGTAGGATTTGGAGCACTTCTATTTGTGTATTTAATTTGGATATTTGTTGTTCCAGAAGAAGGTGACGTGAAATAAATGAGATGGTTATTTTCATTAGCTATTAATAGCTTAGTTTTTATTGTAGTAGCAGGATTTCTGCAACCAGATTTTTATGTAAAAAATATTCCAACGGCTATCATTGCTGCGTTGGTGTTATCGATCTTAAATACAATTATTCGCCCAGTCTTAATTTTAATCACTTTACCTGTAACCATTTTTACAATGGGATTATTCTTGTTTATTATTAATGCATTTACGCTTGAAATTACTGATTATTTATTAGGGGATTCCTTACGAGTAAATGGTTTTGGCACTGCTATTATCGCATCGATTCTAATTAGTACATTCAGTATGTTAATTCAATATTTTGTGTTTGGTTCAAAGGACAAAAAAAAGCATAGTCATCGGTAGAAAAAGAGGCGTCTCTTAAGTTAAAGTACTTTTGAGAGTCTCTTTTTTTGTTTTTTATATTAATGGGATTTTCGAACATTTTGTGAACTCCGTTGTTACTTAACTGATTATCATTAAATGCTAAAACTGATTGAAGTTACTAAATATCGTGATAAATTCACTTTTACATTAATGATTTTTAATCGTTTTAGCGCAGTTACTGACTTGTCGACATTTTCCCACAAAGTTTAAAAATGGTACAATATGAGAGATAATACATAATTATTAATCCTTAGGAGGCTTGTATGGCTAAATTACGTACAAAGAATTTAGTTGAGTATTTTAAATTAGAGGTCATTAGTGGAAGTGCTGGTTTGAATCGTTCGATTAACACGACTGACTTATCTCGCCCAGGTATAGAGGTTGCTGGTTTTTTTACATACTATCCATCTGATCGAGTACAAATATTAGGGAAAACAGAATTAACTTTTTATCATAGCTTAACTGACGAAGAAAAACATAATCGATTAAGAAAGCTTTGTGCAGATGATACGCCTTGTATTATCGTGACACGTGGTTTAGAAATTCCATCCGAATTAATCGAAGCAGGTGAAGAAACTGGCGTACCTATTTTACTCTCAAACAGTAAGACAACTAAAATGTATAGTAGACTTACGAGTTATTTAGAGGCTAAACTTGCTCCAACTACAGCGTTACACGGTGTGCTAGTTGATATTTATGGAGTCGGTGTATTAATTACTGGAAAAAGTGGAGTAGGTAAAAGTGAAACGGCTCTAGAGTTAGTGAAACGTGGTCATCGATTAGTAGCAGATGATTCAGTAGAGATTCGTCAAACTGATGAGGACACGCTGATCGGTTCATCGCCAGAATTAATTGAACATTTATTAGAAATTCGTGGATTAGGAATTATTAATGTAATGACTCTTTTCGGAGCAGGATCTGTTCGTAATTACAAACGCATTACGTTGAATATTGATTTAGAGACTTGGGACTCCCAAAAGGTTTACGACCGAGTTGGCTTAGACGATGAAAAACTTAAAATATTAGATACAGATATTTCGAAAATCACTTTGCCTGTTCGACCAGGTCGAAATTTAGCTGTTATTATTGAAGTAGCAGCGATGAATTTCCGTTTGAAAAATATGGGTGTAAATGCTGCTCAGCAATTTGCAGATCGTTTAGAGAAAGTAATTCAAGGCGGTAATAATGTTAGTGATTTAATTTAATGAAAAAGTGGGGAAATTGAAATGGAATCAAATATTCAGCCATTAGATAAAGTATTTTTACACTTAGGTCCTCTGTCAATAAAGTGGTATGGGGTATTGATCGGTTTAGGTGTTGTGTTAGGTTTGTGGTTGGCAATTCGTGAAAGTAAACGACGTGGAATACCTGATGATACATTTTTGGATCTTATTTTAGTAGCTCTACCATCAGCAATTATAGGAGCTAGAATTTATTATGTGCTCTTTGAGTGGAGCTACTATTCTAAGCATGTTAGTGAAATACCGGCTATTTGGCATGGTGGATTAGCTATTCACGGTGGTTTAATTGGAGCATTTATTGCTAGTTACTTCTTTGCAAAGAAAAGAGACATTTCATTTTGGAAGCTTGCAGATATCGCAGCACCAAGTATTTTAGTAGGCCAAATGCTTGGACGTTGGGGAAACTTCATGAACCAAGAGGCTCATGGTGGACCGGTAACTAGATCATTTTTAGAAAGTCTTCATTTACCTACTTGGATCATTAACCAAATGTATATCGATGGAACGTATTATCATCCAACATTTTTATATGAATCATTATGGAGTTTATTAGGGATTATTTTCTTACTAATTTTAAGAAGAGTGAATCTTAGACGCGGTGAAATGTTTTTAACTTATTTAATTTGGTACTCAGTTGGCCGTTTCTTTATTGAAGGACTAAGAACAGATAGTTTAATGTTAACAAGTACAATTAGAATGGCTCAATTTATTTCAGTCGTAATTATCATACTATCTATTATCATTCTTGTTTATCGTAGAGTTAAAGGGTTATCGAATGAGCGTTATTTAGACGCATAAGTTTGTAAAACAGGAGTGGGGAGCACGTTGGAAACTTTAAAGAGAGGGTTACTAGTTGGTTTACAAACTTCTTGGAAAATAGGGAAAATAATTTTCCCTATTTCTTTCATTTTAACGATTATTAAAGAAACTGCACTCATGGACTGGTTTGTTAATCTTCTTGAACCACTAATGAGTTTTATTGGTTTAAAGGGAGATGCAGCATTAGTATTAGTTTTAGGAAATGTTTTAAATCTATATGCAGCCCTTGGAGCAATGCTACCGATGGATTTAACTGTTAAGGAGGCATTGATCCTTGCAGTTATGTTAAGTTTTTCTCATAATCTATTTGTTGAAACGACAGTAGCTACTGCTGTAGGAGTTCGAGCATCTTTTGTTGTTTTAGTAAGGATTGGATTTGCAATTATATCTGCTATTTGTATCCATTTCTTTTGGTCTGGTGGAACAGAAATTGTTCATAAAGGCATTGCTGTTGCAGAAAGCATTAACCAGTCAGGATGGGAGATCGTTTATAATGCCATCATCTCGTCATTAATGGGAATTTTAAACCTTATTAAAATTGTTTTTCCATTAATGCTAGTTATTCAAATTGCAAAAGATTTTGGGTGGATGAACTATATAACAAAAGCACTATCTCCATTTACTAAATTAATCGGTGTTGAAGCAAAAGCTGGAGTTACATTAGCTGCGGGATTGTTTTTTGGATTAGCTTTTGGAGCAGGTGTTATGATTCAAGCCGTTAAAGAAGATGGTGTTTCGAAACGTGATTTATACCTCGTTTTCTTATTTTTAGTAGCTTGTCATGCTGTAGTAGAAGATACACTTCTCTTTATTCCTTTAGGGATTCCAGTTTTATACTTATTTTTAATTCGATTCTTTGTCGCGTTAGTTGTTACTTGTATAGTTGCAAGAATCGTAGGAAGAGTAGGTAGGAAAACTGAATCAAGTTTAAAAGCTGAAGTGAAATAGAAAGGAAATTCTCATGAAAATAAATACGATCCTATTTGATTTAGATGGTACTTTAATCAATACAAATGAATTAATTATTGCTTCATTCTTGCATACTTTGAATAAATATTATCCTGAACAATATAAACGTGAACATGTTATACCTTTTATGGGTCCAACTTTAACTGAATCATTCTCTACGGTAGATAAAGAAAGAGTTGAAGAGTTAATCTCGGAATATCGCAGTTTTAATATGGAGATGCATGATGAGTTTGTTGAGGAGTATGAAACGGTTTATGAGACGATTGAAACTTTACACAAATCAGGCTATAAAATTGGGATTGTAACAACAAAGGCACGAAATGTTGTTGAAATGGGCTTAAGTTTTAGTCGATTAAAGCAATTCTTTGATACTGTTATCACAATTGATGACGTGCAAAATGCAAAGCCACATCCAGAACCGATTCAATTAGCTTTAAAAAAATTAAATTCTATTCCTGAAGAGAGTATAATGGTGGGCGATAATTACCATGATATTGAAGGTGGTCAAAATGCTGGAACGAAAACAGCAGGTGTTGCTTGGTCGCTAAAAGGTAAAGAATTTTTAGCTACATTTAAACCTGATTTTATGCTTGAGAAGATGAGTGATCTCTTACCAATTTTAGGAATTGATGAGAATTGAGAAAAACGAAACGCTACCTAATTGAAGGTGAAAATTCACTTTGGCAAGTCTACAAGACTGTTTCATTTTGGAAGACATTTCGAAATACTATTGTCATTGAAATAGCTCGTTATATCCCTTTCTTTAGACTGAAAAACTGGATGTATAGGAATCTCATTGGAATGAAAGTAGGAGAGTATACATCCTTTGCTTTTAAAGTAACGCCTGATTTAATGTTTCCAGAATTAATTTCAGTTGGTAGGAATTCGATTATCGGCTATAATACAACAATCTTGGCGCATGAATATTTAATTAATGAATATCGATTAGGAGAAGTTATTATTGGTAATAATGTGTTAGTTGGTGCAAACACAACAATCCTCCCAGGTATCACAATTGGTGATGAAGCGAAAGTTTCAGCTGCAACACTTGTCAACAAGGATGTTCCAGCTGGTGCATTTGTTGGAGGTAATCCTATGGTTATTATTTCATTACCTCAATCTGAAACTACTATTTAAACTCTTAAAAAAGTGGTTTTCAATATTTTTTGTTTCGGTTAAAATAATACTTTGACAACTTATTTAGATAATGTGGAAATTGTACGTTCGTTTAAAATTCTTATAATTTGGACGGCGACTATTTCCTCTTTTTATGTGATATACTGTGATAAGCTTGAAAAACTGGAGGATCGAATGTCTGAAAATTTGGGGAATCAAACAAATCAATTTCATAATGTCGTTTCGTTCTCGTTACCTAAAGATTACTTCTACGAAAAAGGGATGAAAGCTTATAATAGTAACGATTCTGAGCAAGCGATTTATTATTTGAAAAAAGCTGCTGAAAATGAAGAAAATCAAACAGTTCTTATAGATATTTCTAGAAAGCTTTTATCATTACATCAATATCAAACTACAATAACAATTTTAGAATATATTTTAGATAAATTTCCAACAAATGAGGATGTATATTATTTATTAGCATTTGCATTTTTTGAATTAGGATTATTCCAAAAAGCCAATTTGTATGCTCAAAAGTATTTAGAAATTGGCACGGATGAAGAGCAATTAGAAGAACTAGAAGACTATTTAGATATTATTCATAGTGAAGAAGATGATGATTTAAGTATCAATGATGATTTATTAGTGCTTCAAGAGCGGGTTACAAGCTATTTGGCAAATCATGATTGGAAATCTGCTAAAACAACTTTACTTAATATTGTTGATAAGTATCAAGAATTTTGGCCAGCTTATAATAACTTAGCTTTAGTAGAGCTTCATTTAGGTAATCCTGAGGAATCTGAAAGAGTATTACAATATGTTTTAGAACAAAATCCAGGTAATTTATCAGCTTTAATTCATTTAACAATGCTAAAAAGAATATTAAATGAACAAGAAATTGCTCTACAATATCTTGAAGGCTTATCAAATATTGTTCCAATCTCTGAAGAGCACCGTCACAAGCTGGGTGTACTTTTCTATCAATTCAAGAAGTATGAAGAAGCTTATAAGTTATTTAATCTACTTTACATGGAACGACCAGATCGTGAAATACAGTTTTATTATATGTTCTGTGATGCAGCTTATCAATCTGGAAGAATTGAAACGGCGGAGCGTATTTGGAATTTTGAAATGACAAGTGAATTTGATGATCATGAGGAATTGGCTCCATGGGCTGAAAAAAAACATTCATCGAATGAAATCGAGCAATTAATGGCTGAAACAGAGTACCAAGCAAAATACTCCAATTCGAATAGTGAGAGATGGGGATTAATCTATTTTATGAAGGAGTATTATTATGAACAAAAATTTAGTTCAATCCTTCAAGATTTAAATCCATTAGAAAATATTGGTCTCGATGAACAATTAGAACAAGTACTTCTAAATAATATGTGTTATCTAGAGCCTCATCCGTCATTGAATATTGCGATTAACGGCGCGAAGAAAGTACAAACAACTTGGGAAGAAGATTATATAATACTACGTAATCATCTTCAATTATGGTTTTTCGCTATTTGTGAGCTTACTTTAAAATATAAAGAATTACCTGTAAGTGAAGATGTTTTATTAGCTGCTACACATTATCTTGTTGAAAATGAAGTAAAACGTGTATCACAAAAGAAAATTGCAGCAAACTATAATATCTCTACCTATTTATTAAATAAAGGCATTAGCGCCATTCGAAGCTTGTTTTAATACCAGATGGTGTTAATGCAAGCTTTCTTTATTTCTCATTAAGGTGAGTATAAATTGGCAGCAAGGATTTGTACTCGATGTGGTAGCCAATACTAGGAATTAAGTATAAGTGCAACTACGCCTTTGACTTCTCCTAAAAGGCTCGTCAGTCGAAGAGTTTTCTTTATCATGAGCATATGATTTGTTGTTTTATGTCATCGCGTATTAGGATAGTGATAGTTAATGAAGTAGGGCAATTAGCCATTTAAGTACAAGGAGTGATTAAGAAATGGAAGAAAAAATTTATGATGTTATTATCATTGGAGCTGGTCCTGCAGGGATGACTGCAGCTGTATATACATCTCGTGCAAATCTTTCTACATTAATGATGGAACGTGGTATTCCAGGTGGACAGATGGCAAATACTGAAGAAATTGAAAACTACCCAGGTTTTGATAGTATTTTAGGACCAGATTTATCAAATAAAATGTTTGATCATGCGAAAAAATTTGGTGCTGAATACGCATATGGTGACATTAAAGAAATTATCGACGGTAAAGAATATAAAACAATCATTGCTGGTAAAAAAGAATACAAAGCACGCGCAATTATTATTTCAACTGGTGCAGAATACAAAAAAATAGGTGTTCCAGGTGAGCAAGAGCTAGGTGGACGTGGTGTATCTTACTGTGCAGTTTGTGATGGAGCATTCTTTAAGGATAAAGAATTAGTAGTTATAGGTGGCGGAGATTCAGCAGTAGAAGAAGGCGTATATTTAACTCGCTATGCTTCAAAAGTTACAATCGTTCACCGTAGAGATCAATTACGAGCTCAAAAAATTCTTCAAGACCGTGCATTTGCAAATGAAAAGATTTCATTTATTTGGAATTCAACAATTAAAGAAGTTAACGGAACTGATGGTAAAGTAAGTAGCGTAACGCTTGTAGATACTCAAAATGGTGAAGAATCTGAATTTAAAACAGATGGCGTATTTATCTATATTGGCATGCTGCCATTAACAAAACCATTCTTAAGTTTAGGTATTACAAATGAAAATGGATATATCGAAACAAATGATGTAATGGAAACAAGAGTACCAGGTGTTTTTGCTGCTGGTGATGTTCGTGAAAAAACTTTACGTCAAGTTGTAACAGCTACTGGAGACGGAAGTATCGCTGCTCAAGCAGTACAACATTATATTGAAGAATTAAAAGAAGAATTATCTAAAACTAACTAATCTTGATTAATAAAATTAAGTTTTAGAATTGTGAACGAAATTGTAATATTCTGAAATTTATATGTAATTAGGGTGTAACTCTCCTGAAATATAGTTACTGTAATATAGACAATAACCAGAGAGCCCCCTAATATATATAGGAACATGGATATGCGCTTGTCCATGTTCCCTTTTTTTGTGCATTAAAGTATAAATTTGCAGCGACGAAGGAGGATCTGACGTAGTAGCAATTAGTATAAGTGCAACTACGCCTTTAGTCTTCGTTTTAAAGCTCGTAAAACAGTGAGTATTCTTTATTTGTCTCCGAAAGTGTTCGATTTTGTTCCCCAACCGTAGTTCGAACCCACAAAATCTTTTCTCCTTTAGCCAGGACCTTTCTACCCTAATTCCCACTCTTAACAAGTTGTTGTCTGACTAGTTTAACGGTATAATATAGATTGGGCAGTTTCAACCAACTGCAAGTCCAAATTGTAAGTGAGGTATAAGAAATGCAAAGAGTTACACATTGTGTTTTGGTAAATGAAAATAATATCCTCTTGCTACAAAAACCTAGAAGAAACTGGTGGGTTGCACCCGGCGGTAAGATGGAGCCAGGTGAAAACATTAGAGAAGCAGTTGTTCGTGAATATCGTGAAGAAACAGGTGTTTACTTAAAAAATCCAAAATTAAAAGGTGTTTTTACAATTATTATAGAAGAAGATGCTAAGGTAGTGAATGAATGGATGATGTTTTCATTTTTGGCTACCGAGTTTGACGGTGAAAATCAAGATGAGTGTGAAGAAGGAATTCTTCGCTGGCATGCAATAGATGAAGTGAAAAATCTTCCTATGGCAGCAGGTGACTATCATATTATTGATTATTTACTAAAGGGTAAAGAAATTTTACATGGTACCTTTGTATATACACCGGATTTTGAATTATTAAGATATCGTTTAAATCCTAGTTAACCAAAATTTTAGAAAGGGTTGAGTTAAATGCCTACAAGATCACATGTAAAAATGGTTATTATAACTGGAATGTCAGGTGCTGGAAAGACTGTCGTTGTTCAAGCGTTAGAAGATATCGGTTATTTCTGTGTCGATAATCTTCCTCCTGCTCTACTTCCAAAATTTGTAGAGCTATTAAAGGACCCGGATCACAATACAACAGATAAAGTTGCTCTTGTTATGGATTTACGAGGAAGAGAATTTTTTGATCAGTTAGGGAATTCGTTAGATCAATTAATGTCTACTCCTTCAATCATCCCTCAAATTTTATTTTTAGATGCAACGAATGCTGCACTTGTTACTCGCTACAAAGAAACTCGTCGCTCACATCCACTTTCTCCAACGGGCTCTCCATTAAAAGGAATTGAGTTGGAACGTACTCTTTTAGCCGAGGTAAAAGGGCGTGCACAATTAATTTATGATACTTCAGATTTAAAACCTAAAATATTACGAGAAAAAATAATTGAACAATTTAGAGAAAATGAACAAGAAGGTTTTTCAGTAAATATTCAGTCATTTGGTTTTAAGTACGGAATACCAATTGATGCGGATTTAGTATTTGACGTACGATTTTTACCAAACCCATTTTATATTGAATCAATGCGTCCATTAACTGGCTTAGATGAAGAAGTTTCCTCTTATGTTCTTAAATTTAATGAGACAACTGAATTTATGCTGAAATTAATTGATTTAATTAGTTTTATGTTACCTCAATATAAAAGAGAAGGTAAACGACAACTAATCATTGCGATCGGATGTACGGGTGGACAGCATCGCTCTGTTACTTTAGCGGAGTATTTAGCTAACTACTATAAGGATCAATATGATACGAATGTTAGTCATCGTGACGTTGAAAAAAGGAGTCATAAGTAATGGATAGTCAACGGTCAAAAATAGTAATAATTGGAGGCGGAACGGGACTATCTGTTTTAGTTCGTGGGTTGAAAAAACATCCCGTTGATATTACCGCTATCGTTACAGTCGCAGATGATGGTGGTAGCTCTGGACGATTACGTGACGAGTTAAAAATTCCACCGCCTGGTGATGTACGAAATGTACTTGCCGCGTTATCAGATGTGGAACCGATGTTGGAAGAATTATTCCAGCATCGATTTGCAACATCTGGAGACCTTTCTGGACATTCTCTAGGTAATTTAATGCTAAGTGCAATGACTGCGATTACAGGTGATTTTTACCGTGCAATCATTGAAATGAGAAGGGTATTAAATGTTAGAGGGAAAGTTATACCAGCAGCTAATCAAAGTGTCGTATTAAAAGCTGAATTAGAAGATGGTACAATTGTTTCAGGTGAATCAAAAATTCCTTATTCCGGTAAGAAGATTAAAAGAGTATTTTTAGCACCTGGAAATGTTGAACCTTTAAAAGAGGCGCTTGATGAAATAAATCGTGCTGACTTAATTGTAATTGGACCGGGTAGTTTATATACGAGTATCCTTCCTAACCTATTAGTTACTAAAATTGGGAAGGCTGTTGTAAATTCAAAAGCTAAAAAAGTATATGTATGTAATGTGATGACTCAAGCGGGTGAAACTTTGTATTATACAGCTAGTGATCATGTAAGGGCTCTATACCAGCATTTAGATTCAAGTTTTATTGATACAATTATAGTAAATGAAGGCACAATGCCTAAAAATATTTTAGAACTTTATAAGGAAGAACATGCTCAACAAGTAAAACTAGATATAAATGAGCTTGAATCTTTAAATCTAGAAATTGTTCATAAGTCGATCGTTAAATATGATGATAATGTGATTAGGCATGATACAGTAAAGTTGGCTGAAATCTTATGTGATCTAATTCCGACAAAAATAAAAGAATAATGAAAAAATATATAGAGCTAGAAGGAGGGGGTGATTCAAATGTCCTTTGCATCAGAAACGAAAAAAGAATTAACAACGATTGAGATCAAAGATTGTTGTTCAAAATCTGAGCTATCCTCTTTAATTAGAATGAATGGTTCATTATCAATTGCGAATCGCCAATTTATTGTAGATGTAGTTACTGAAAATGCAGCAATTGCTAGAAGAATATATGTATTAATTAAACGTGTTTATGATGTGGGCGTTGAATTACTCGTTCGTAAAAAAATGCGTCTTAAAAAGAACAATGTATATATTGTTCGAATAAAAGAAGAAGCGAAACATATTTTAAATGATCTTTATATAACTGGTGAAGGATTTACCTTTACGAATGAAATAGCGAAAGAGCTAATTGCGAAGAAATGTTGTAAACGCTCGTATTTAAGAGGTGCTTTTCTAGCTGGTGGTTCGGTAAATAATCCAGAGACATCTTCATATCATTTAGAAATTTTTTCACTATATAAAGAGCATACAGAAGAAATTTGTCGTCTAATGAATGAATTCGGATTAAATGCTAAAACACTGGAGAGACGTAAAGGCTATATTACGTACTTAAAGGAAGCAGAAAAAATTACTGAGTTTTTAAACGTTGTTGGTGCACATTCGGCTTTATTAAGGTTTGAAGATATTCGCATTGTAAGAGATATGAGAAACAGTGTTAATCGTCTAGTTAATTGTGAAACTGCGAACTTAAATAAAACGATCAGTGCAGCCTTCAGACAAATTGAAAATATACGTTATATCCAAAGCTCAGTTGGTTTAGATATATTACCGCCTAAGCTACGTGAAATTGCAGAACTTCGAGTAGCGTATGAGGATGTAACATTAAAAGAGTTAGGTGAAATGGTATCTAGTGGCGCAATTAGTAAATCAGGAATCAATCATCGACTACGTAAAATTGATGAAATAGCTGATAAACTAAGAGCGGGAGAACCAATAAAAATAAAATAAAAGTTAAGAGGGAAGAAAAAATGATTGAGAAAAAAGGGAGAGTACTATTAGAAACTGGAATACAGGCTCGTCCAGCAGCACAATTTGTTCAAGTTGCTACGAGATTTCGTTCAGAAGTATTATTAGCTTACAAAGGTAAACAAGTAAACGTTAAGAGTATTATGGGGGTTATGAGTCTTGCTGTTCCTCATGGAGAAGAAATAGTAATTACTGTTACTGGCGACGATGAAGTTGAAGCGATGGAAGCAGTAATGGACTTTATTGGAGAAGAAATTTGATGTAATTGGACATTCACAAGTTGGATGTCCAATTTTTTTCTATAAAAAAAACTAGCCGAAAAATTACGGCTAGTTTTTTATTATTATTTAATAGCTGCAGTATTAGAAATTACTTTATCAATTAATCCGTATTCTAATGCACGGTCTGCAGTCATAAAGTTATCGCGCTCTGTATCACGCTCAATCGTATCTAATGGTTGACCAGTACGATCTGCAAGAATTTTGTTTAATTTATCACGTAAGAACAAGATTCGCTTAGCTGCAATCTCGATTTCAGTAGCTTGACCTTGAGCACCACCTAATGGTTGGTGAATCATAACTTCTGCATTTGGAAGAGCATATCTCTTTCCTTTTTCCCCAGCAGATAATAAGAAAGCACCCATTGAAGCCGCCATACCAATACAAATTGTAGATACTTGAGGCTTAATAAAGTTCATCGTATCATAAATAGCCATACCAGCAGTAATACTTCCTCCTGGACTATTTATGTATAATGAAATATCCTTATCTGGATCTTCTGCTGCTAAAAATAAAAGTTGTGAAACAATTGAGTTAGCTACGTTATCATCGATTGCGCTACCTAACATGATGATGCGGTCTTTTAATAGACGAGAGTATATATCATACGCACGCTCACCACGACTTGTTTGTTCAATAACTGTAGGAATTAAATTCATTTTTTCTCCTCCTTGTTTAAAACAAATGAATGATTAATACAATAATACCTTTAAGGTCAGAAAAGGTCAAATAAAAGAGATGATATATTTAATGTATTATTTAAACTAAAAAATATTGACCTTTTATAACATATCTATTTATCTAATACTTCAACATCATTAACGACTTTTCCTATTATTAAACGTAACTTTATGTAGTTTTTCTTTTGATAAGTTAAAAAACTAATAACTAAATGATTGGATCATATTTTCGGCTAGTGGTTAGAACGTAGAACCATTTCGTATCATTCCAGATTACACCAACAATGTAGTCACAGTAGACATTATGTTTCGGGAGCGGATATTGTTTGGAAATGAATGAGAATGGAAGAAAAAGAAGGAGTAAAAAGTAAATAACGTCCCCTTATACAGAGGACGTCACACTATTTAAAAGCAGCCTAGTCAATTTAATTACCAAGTTTTCGTAAAGGAGTTTAGTGAGGTGGATTTCCACTAGAAATTATTTATCTAAAAAAATTGCTCTAAATATGTTTTAACTTCTGAAAAAACAATTACTATAGTGTGTTGGTAATAGGATTGTTGAAACATAACGTCTATTATATACAGAAGACGCCGTGAAATTATATTTATTTATTTAAATTGAATTTTTGTTTAATTTTTCTTATTAATTTAATAAATAAATAAATAAATAAANNTAAATAAACAATAGCACTTAAAATTCCGATTATAATTACTAAATTTAATAAATTAATAGCTCCTATTTTTTTCTCCTTTAGTTTAAAAAAGTATATAAATTAAAACTAAATTATTCGTAAATAACCAGATCAAGTAGTGGAATGAAAAAACGCTACGGATATATATGAAGGCAAAGGCAACGAAGGAAAATGCACACATACCATTACAAAGTTATCTTCTTCTTTTTCATACTCAAAAAGAAACCTAAATCATTGCGGTCAGAACATTCTAACGATATAATAAAACATAAGATTTTCTTATAAACTTACGAATAAGCTACATAGCGAAACATCAGCGCACCAATCGAGCTGCTCCTTGCATTTACCTCCTGAGATTGGGGCGACAATTACGCTAAACTTATTTTACCTTTATATAACATGCGTTCGTAGCTCAGTGGATAGAGCACGAATGATTATGCACCCATGAAACTACTTCGAGCGCACTTGCCGAGCCGCTACTTGCAATTACATACTGAGGCAAGGGTGGGACAGAGTAAACTTATTTTACCTTTATATAAAATGCGTTCGTAGCTCAGTGGATAGAGCATCGGTTTCCGGTACCGTGTGTCGCAGGTTCGAATCCTGTCGAGCGCGCTAAAAATAAACCGAGTGATAAGATCTGTTAATCAACAGAAATATCGCTCGGTTTTTATTTTCTCTGTTAACCCTGAAGATCAGCCCTAAATCCTACTTTTACCCTACAACTAAAGATGTACTAAAACTCCGTCCAATGAAGAATGGTTTCCCTTAACTTAAAATCATATAATTAAAGTAAATAAAGGGAGGTCATTCAAATGGATATGAATTCTTGGTTTCTTGAAGAAATGGCACAAATCAATAAAGATGAAATAGAAAGAGAATTAAAATTTAATGAAACCTATAAACTGTACTCAACATCTAAAAAGAAAAAATACTGCATCGACTTAAAAATCATTAAATTCTGTTTCTAAACTAGAAAATGTACAAAGATATAAAATTTATCTGCTCTTTTTACTCCTTCTATTTTTTTCCTCTATCCTTTTTCTTAAATATATGATATATTACTCTTTGCGATGAGCTAATTTGAGTAAGACGAGAGATATGCGCAAGCTAAACGCGCGGATGTGGCCGCCCGGTCTCTCGCCTCAAACGCATCAAGACGTCTGCTGCGGCAGGCGTCTTTCTTTTTGTTCATTTCTTTGTGTATAATAGTACATATTATAATTGAAGGGAATGTTTTTGTGTTAACGATTACAGAATACACTGTAGAAGAAATAAAAGATCCATTTGGTATCATTGAAGGGGATCGATATGAGTTTATACTTTATATCAATGTACCAGAGGATGATGAATTATATAATGAAAAAGGTATATACATAAAAGCTCTTTTTGGAGTAAATGGTGACGTGTCGAAATTAATTAAATATGACTTGTATGAAGCTGAATCAAATCAGTATTTAGATTTTGATTTGGAAGAAGATGAAGAAAAAGAAGTATTCGAGTTTTGTAAAACTCATTTAACAGTTGAAGCTTAATATTAATGTGTTATTGAATGACACACTTCAGCTTAGGAGATATCCTATTTTGGGTATTTCTCAACACACTATTGAGTAATTGTAAACACAGTACCAATTGTGTGTACACACTTATAAAACACTAATATTTTGAATAAATGTTACGTTTTGAAAACCTTGATTTATCAAGGTTTTTTTGTTGTGTTTTTAAATAGATAGATTTTTTAGAATATTGGCACAGAATTTGCAATATTTAAATTGATTACACAACTTGTCCTTGTAACGCGTAATTCTTTTGTCATTATTTGTAAAAATGTAAGCGTTTCATCGACAAGAAAAATTGAGGAGGTGTAGGATGAATATCTTATTGGTATGTTCTGCAGGGATGTCGACTAGTCTACTAGTTACAAAAATGGAACAAGCAGCTAAGGCCAAAGGAATTCAGGCAACAATATGGGCTGTTGCTGGTGATGAGGCAAAAGAAAATTTAGTCAAAGCGGATGTATTACTTCTTGGTCCTCAGGTTCGTTATCTAGTCTCAGAAATGAAGAAACTAGCTGAGCCTAAAGGGATACCAGTAGATACGATTAATCCGGTGCATTATGGATTGATGAATGGTGAAGCTGTACTAGAAATGGCTTTAAATTTGAAAAAATAAAACGGGGAAGTAAAAATCTAGAGAGAAAAGAAGGTGTATTTGAATGATGCGTTTTGCTGAGAAGTATATAATGCCTGCCGCAGCGAAGTTTGGTAATCAACGTCATTTGTTAGCGATTCGTGATGCGTTAATTGGAATGATTGCCATTACGATGATTGGAGCTTTTGCTGTACTTATTAATAACTTAGGTGGAGCAATCCACGGCTACGATAAAATGATGGAAACAGTCTTTGGTGCAAACTGGAAAACACTAGGCAGTGATATTTGGTGGGGAACATTTGCATTTATGACAGTATTTGCCGTAGTAGGGATCGCGCATAGATTAGCTCGTTCTTATGGTGATGAAGGTTTTGAAGCAATGCTTGTTGCTTTAGCGTGTTACTTTGTACTTGTTCCACAATCATTAGCTGCAGTATCTGTTACGTTAAATGGTGGTAAGACAGCTACAGGCGGAACTTGGGGATTTATTAGTTGGAATTCATTAAACTCAACGGCTTTATTTACAGGAATTATCGTTGCGATTATTGCAACTGAAATTTTTGTACGTTTAGCTAGAGTGAAACAATTAGTTATTAAATTACCAGATGGCGTTCCACCAGCAGTATCAAAAGCATTTGCAAAGTTATTACCAGGTATGTTAACAATTTTTATCGTTGCATTAGTTGGCTTATTGTTCAGATTATATATTTCGAATGGCGTATTCTTTAATGATTGGTTAAATTCAGTCCTTGTAAAACCATTAACTGATGCAGCAGATTCATTAGGATTTGCAGTTGCGATTGCATTTTTTGTCCATTTCTTCTGGGCGCTTGGATTACATGGTCCAAATATTTTAGGGGGTATTACAACTCCTTTATTAACAACTCTAGGTAACCATAACATCGATTTATATGCAAAAGGTGTAACAGATCTAGATAAGTATTCTGTTTTAGCAGGCCCATTCTTAGACGCATTCGTATATATGGGTGGATCAGGTACTACAATCGGTTTACTCATTGCAATGTTCTTAGTTAACCGTAAACGTCATAAACAGATGATTGCTTTAGGAACACCACCAGGATTATTTAATATTAATGAACCAATTATTTTCGGTTTACCAATCGTGTTAAACCCAGTCTGGTTAATACCATTTATCTGTACTCCAATTATTTTAACCATTATTTCTTATTTAGCTGTTCAATCACATATTGTTTTTCCAGTTGTTTCTACAATCCCTTGGGTAACTCCACCAGTTATAGGTGGCTATTTAGCAACAGGTGGACACTGGAGCGGTGCAGTTTTATCGCTTGTTAACGTAGTGATTTCAATCGTTATTTACTTACCATTCGTTATAGTAGCAGAAAGAATGGAAGCTAGAAAGTCAACTGAAACAACGACAAGTAGTAATTCATTAAATGTATAATAGAATGTGAAGGAGAAGAGTTCAAATGCCTACCGACACAAATAATGAACAAATTGCATTTCAGCTTATATTGCATTCCGGTAATGCTAAGAGTTTATTAATGGAAGCAATGTATCAAGCTCGTGATGGAGAGTTCGAGGAAGCTCGTAGAAAAGTAACCGAGGCGAATGCGGAACTTAGATTGGCCCATCATTCACAAACTTCACTTATACAAAGCGAAGCTAGTGGGCAACAATACAATATTAATATTCTTTTAGTACATGCACAGGATCATTTAATGAACACTCTTACAACAAGAGATTTAGTAGAGGAAATTATTTATTTGCATGAAAAAATTTCACTTTAATAATTGATAAAAAAAGTGGTGTAGACTAATTCTACATCACTTTTTTTCATAGATTACATAGAACAAATTGTATAATTTAAGTAAGAATCGAAAAGTGTTTTAAAACACTATAATTTAGTGTACTTAAATCGCGACACACTAACAGGATAATAACACACTAAAACAATTTCAGAAGATTAACAAACTAGATTTAACACACTAGCTGTTTTAAGTTACTTTCCTTTTAAAACAAAAAAAGATTTCATGACGATGAGTCCTTATAGGACAAGGTTTCATTGTGTAAATTACATTTTTTTGAGAATGTCAGAAAAAGTTGGCACGCCATTTGCTATATAAAGAGTGTACAAAATAATTTAATTTGTAGATGCTACAAGGAACTGTTTCTTACTTTTAAACAAACCTGTAAGCGCTACACTAATTCTAAAACTGGAGGAATAACAATGAATATTTTATTAGCTTGTTCAGCAGGAATGTCTACTAGTTTACTAGTAACTAAAATGGAGGATGCAGCGAAAGCAAAGGGGATTGAAGTGAAAATTTGGGCAGTTTCAGGTGATGCTGCAAAGGAAAATTTAGATAAAGCAGATGTTCTTTTATTAGGACCACAAGTACGTTATTTAGCTGCTGAGATGAAAAAAGTTGCCGAGCCAAAAGGGATACCAGTTGATGTAATCAATCCAGTACATTATGGACTTATGAATGGTGAAGCTGTTTTAGAATTGGCACTTAGTTTAAAAAAATAGTCATGTACGTTGCATACATTTTAAACAAAAGGGAGTCTTAAAAAATGATGAATTTTGTAGATAGATATATAATGCCAGCTGCAGCAAAGTTCGGTAACCAACGTCATTTATTAGCAATACGCGATGCGTTGATCGGGATGATTGCCATTACAATGGTCGGCTCGTTTGCAGTTTTATTTAATAATTTAGGTGGAGCGATCAAAGGTTACGACAAAATGATGGAAGCTCTTTTTGGAGTGAATTGGAAAACACTTGGCAGTGATATTTGGTGGGGAACATTTGCGTTTATGACTGTATTTGCAGTTGTAGGGATTGCTTATAAATTAGCTCGTTCTTATGGTGATGAAGGATTTGAAGCAATGCTTGTCGCATTAGCGTCATATTTTGTACTAGTGCCACAATCATTAAACACTGTAACGGTTACATTAGAAAATGGAAAAACGGCTACTGGTAGTGTTTGGGGGTTAGTGAACTCTACTTATACTAATTCAACTGCACTTTTTACCGGAATAATCGTTGCCATTATTGCAACAGAAATTTTTGTTCGCTTATCAAGAGTAAAGCAATTAGTTATTAAATTACCAGATGGTGTACCACCAGCAGTTTCAAAAGCATTTGCAAAGCTATTACCTGGTATGTTGACAATCTTTGTGGTCGCGATTGTTGGATTACTATTCAGATTATATTTATCGGATGGCGTATATTTTAATGATTGGTTAAGCTCAGTGCTTGTTAAGCCATTAACGAATGCTGCAGACTCTTTACCGTTTGCAATCGGTATAGCATTCTTTATTCATTTCTTCTGGATGCTTGGCTTACATGGACCGAATATACTGGGTGGAATTACGACACCATTATTTACAGCTTTAGGAAATGAAAATATTGATTTAGCAGCAAAAGGTGTTACAAAGTGGAGTGAATACAATGTAATGGCAGGCCAGTTCTTTGATGCATTTGTATTCTTAGGTGGATCAGGTGCTACGTTAGGGTTAATCATTTCAATGATATTAATTAATCGAAAACGTAATAAACAAATGATTGGATTAGGTGGGGCACCAGGTTTATTCCAAATTAATGAACCAGTTCTTTTCGGATTACCAATCGTGTTAAATCCAATGTGGTTAATTCCATTCATTGGTACACCAATTATCTTAACAGTTATTTCATATTTAGCGATTTCTTTAGGTATGGTTCACCCAGTAACTACGAATATTCCATGGGTAACACCACCAATTTTAGGTGGGTGGTTGATTACAGGAGGACATTGGACAGGTGCAGCCTTAGCGGCATTTAACTTAGTTATCTCAGTGGTCATCTATTTACCTTTCGTTGCATTACAAAGACGAATGGAATCTAAAAAAATGAGAGAAGCAGCAAATAATCAAAGTGCTGCAATGTAATGTAGTTTGAGGAGGATACGAAATGAGTACTTTAACGACAATCGAGCAAACAGCATTCCAATTAATCTTACACGCAGGAAACGCAAAAAGCTCATTAATGGAAGGTATGCAGGCTGCTCGAGCGGGTAATTTAGAAGAAGCAAATAGTAAGATTGAAGAAGCAAAGAAAGAATTGAATCTTGCGCATCAGGCACAAACTTCATTAATTCAAGGTGAAGCGCGTGGAGAGAATGTTGAATTAAGTATCTTATTAATTCATGCTCAAGATCATTTAATGAATGCATTAACGATGAGAGATTTAGTATCAGAAATAATTTTCTTACATGAAAAATTAAATAAATAAGAAAAAAGAGAAAAGTAGTTTCATAGAATGACCGGGCTACTTTTCTCCTATCATATAGAAGGAGTGAAGAAAATGAGAAACGGTATTAAAATAGCAACAATTGGTGGCGGTTCAAGTTATACTCCAGAATTAGTTGAAGGATTTATTAAACGTTATGATGAACTACCTGTAAGAGAGCTTTGGCTAGTGGACATTGAAGAAGGTAGAGAGAAACTTGAAATCGTTGGGAATCTTGCGAAAAGAATGGTAGAAAAAGCAGGAGTACCAATGGAAATTCATTTAACACTTGATCGTCGTGCTGCTCTTAAAGATGCTGATTTTGTTACGACACAATTTCGTGTAGGCTTACTTGAAGCTCGTATGAAGGATGAGCGTATTCCTTTAAAATATGGGGTAATTGGTCAAGAAACAAATGGTCCAGGTGGTCTGTTTAAAGCACTTCGTACAATTCCGGTTATTTTAGATATCGTTAAGGATATTGAAGAGCTTTGTCCAAATGCTTGGCTAGTAAACTTTACGAATCCTACGGGTATTTTAACAGAAGCGATTTTAAGATATACAAATTTCCGTAAAGTAGTTGGTTTATGTAATGTACCAATTCACATTCACATGAACATTGCAAAAGGTCTAGGGGTAGAAGCTGAGCGTGTGCATATTGATTTTATGGGATTAAATCATATGGTTTACGGAACGAAAGTATTATTAGATGGAGAAAATGTAACAAGTCGTGTTGTAAGTGAGTTTGCACGCCCTGCTGAAAGTATGACGATGCAAAATATTAAGGCAATGGATTGGAATCCTGATTTTATAGAAGCACTTGGAGTGATTCCATGTCCGTATCATCGTTACTACTATCAAACGAAAGTAATGCTAGAGGAAGAGCTTGATGCAGCGAAAAAAGATGGTACGCGTGCTGAGGTTGTAAAAAAATTAGAAGAATCATTATTCGAATTATATAAAGATCCTAATTTAAATATTAAGCCACCACAATTAGAAAAACGCGGCGGAGCTTATTATAGTGATGCTGCATGCCGATTAATTTCATCTCTATATAACAATAAAGGTGATATCCAACCTGTTAACACAATGAATAATGGTGCCATTGCATCAATTCCAGATGATTGTGCTGTTGAAGTAAGTGCACTTATTACAAAAGATGGTCCGAAACCAATTACGATGGGTGACTTGCCGGTTGCAGTACGCGGTTTAGTACAACAAATTAAATCATTCGAACGTGTTGCTGCGGAAGCTGGAGTAACTGGTGATTATAAAACAGCATTACTTGCTATGTGTATCAACCCACTAGTTGGATCTGATCATTTAGCAAAACAAATTCTAGATGAAATGTTAGAGGCTCACAAAGAGCATTTACCTCAATTCTTCAAAAACGAAAAAGTAGCAGCAAATTAACGAATAAAAAGAGGGATGTAGCTCGAATGAAAGAGTGCATCCCTTTTAATCATACTAAAAGAAAAAAGGGGAATGAATGATGACGAAGCTTATTGTAAATGCAGATGATTTCGGATATTCAAAAGGTGTAAATTATGGCATCATTGAATCACATTTGAATGGAATAGTGAACTCCGCGACTATGATGATGAATATGTATGCTGTGGAGCATGGAATTGAATTAGCAAAATTACATCCTACATTAGGATTAGGTGTACATCTTGTATTAACTGCGGGCAAACCTTTATTAACAGGTCTACAAACAATCGTAGATCAAAATGGGGCTTTTCTTAAAAATAGTTATTGGTATGATAATCCAGTTATTAATGTTGAAGAAGTTGTAAAGGAATGGGATGCTCAAATTCAAAAGTTTCTTTCTTATGGATTAAATCCTTCACATCTAGATAGTCATCACCATGTACACATGATCCCAATTCTACACCCAGTCATTGCAAAATTATCTAAAAAGTATGATCTCCCTGTCCGAATTTCTCCAAAGAGTCAAATAGACGGAATCGAACCTTTTACGGATCAATTATTAACCGATTTTTATGGTAGTGATATTCCAATAAACTATTTTGAGACAATAGAAGACAGAATAAATAATAATGTTGAGTCAGTAGAGGTTATGGTACATCCTGCATTAGTAGATAATCATTTAAAAAATGGTACATCATATTGCTTTGAGAGATTAACAGAACTAGATATCTTAACGAACTCAAAACTTCCTGAGGGAGTAGAGCTAGTAAAGTATTAATATAGTGAAAAAAACCAGTTTCTTCATCGAAGTAACTGGCTTTTTCTTATTTTATATAAAATTCTTCATCTAATCTGCTAATATCATTTCTAGAATAAAATTCCATTAAGTAACATATTTCATCATCAGGTATGATAATGTCACAAGCATCCTCAATTTGTTGCATTATTTTTTTGATTTTTAAATATAGCATATAGTCACTATTTATTTTATCTTCTTTATTTTTAAATGGGATTAGAGGCTGTGAGTTTTGAATTCGGTCGATCATGCAACTCATATGAATAACAATTCCCATTAAATCCTCATTTTTGAAAAATTTGTCTGTTTGGACTTGTATATCGTTCAAGGCACGTCTAATCACACTAATTACTTTTTTAGCATCCTTTAAAGAAATAGTCTCTTGTAATGTTTCAGCCATTTTTAAATACGTTTCTTCATAAGTGATCAATTCTTGTATTGTCTTTGTAGCCTTCATATTTAATACATCCTGTAAATGAAACGTATTAAATGGAACATTTATATCAAAATTCGAAACAATACAAACGATACTTCGTTCTTTTGATATATCATTTAACATTTTTTGTAATTCGTCTTTATTTAAAAGGCTAATTGGCACGATTTCTAGCATCTCTTTATCATAGACCAAGTTATTCGCTAGTATATTTTTAATGGCTATTGCACTTCCCTGACCAGTCAAACATGCAGTTAAAATGACAGAACGATTAAATTCAGGTTGTTTCGTTTTATTCGAATGAGAATTGATGAAGAAAGTAGTTAAGTTTCGTACATCCTGATAAAGCTCGTCTAAATTATAACCGAGTGTCGCTTTTCTTGAGGCTTCGATTACATGTGCAGTACTTACCATTTGAATCACGCGTACTGGAATTGAAAATTCGGCTTCAATTATGTCGCCGATATAAGATAGTGACCCCATATCGATACAAAGTAGAATTCCATTTAATTTACCTAAAGATTTAATATAATCTTTTACTCCAATTAAAAAATCTTGTGGTGGTTCACTTAATGGCATATCGATTCCAATAACTTCTTCGTTTTCTAACAGTTCATTTGTTACATTTGCCATTTCTCTAGCAATACCATTACCGTGAGCTAATACAATTACTTTTACATTAGAACTAGTCACTTTAAAATCTTCGTTTCCATATACAAAAAACATCGTTATAAATGCTACTTCATCAAATGGGATTGAAACGTTTGAAAAATCTTCAATCATTTTTACACATTCAATTGAAACGGAAAACTCTTTCTTATATTGATCTCGGATTTGCGTTATATTTGGATGATAAATTTTCTTGTTTGACTGAATACGTTGTAATAGGGTTTGTATATGTAAGCTAAGTGCAACAAGTATTTTTTCATTAAATCTCTTACTTAATTTTTCTTCTGCTAGTTTTAGTACCTTTTCACTTAGTGTAACGATTTCAGGCTTGATTATTTTTTGGATATTTTCTTTACTAGATAGTTTGCGATTAATAGAAGTTAAATAATGCGTAAAATAACTTTCGATATCGTTCTCCATTAGTAAAGATAACTCGTCCTGAGCAACACCACGTTGTTTTAGTTCTTCATATTTCGTATCAATTCGGTCATAAATTGTATCTGCAGAATGATCCAATTGTTGGTTACTTGTTATACCCTTTGTTGGTGAAAATTCAAAATGCTCGTTTAAAAGTGTGACTGCATGTTTCACCTTTTTTTCAATGAATAAGCCTTCCTTCACATACCAGTTCAAATCTGTGCTATAAATTCGTATTTTGTCATGTTTATGAGTAATAAAATCTGCGTAAGCCTTTGCGCAAGCTAATTGAATATCAGCTTTAAGTTGTCCGATATTGTTTTTACACGGATAAAATAGAAAAGAGCGAATTGTATTTGCACTGACAACGATTTCTTTTCCTAGACGAACACTTTCTTCCGTGAAAAATCGTTTAATCAGAGTCAATCTCTCTTCATATGTTCGATCACGAAGAGCCGGCAATGTAATGACCATAGGGATCCGGCGAGTAAATGTAGATAATAAAGTGGACCCGGGATCCTCTGTTGTTGCTGAAATGATTAAAACATTCGATGTTCGTTCGTTTTCTGTCTCTCCTAGTCTTCTATACAACTTATAATCAATGAACGTAAATAACATTTCTTGACCTTCTGGAGTAAGACGATGAACCTCGTCTAAAAATAATATTCCATTATTTGCTTTTTCAAGTAAGCCTTTTTGTTCTGTTGCACCTGTATAAGCACCTTTTCTTACACCGAATAGCTGACCTAATAATAGTTGTGGATTATTTGCATAGTCCGCGCAATTAAAAATAATGAATGGAGAATCCTTTTCTAAAACATTCGAACGAATTGCGTAATCATGCATTCTTTTAGCAAAAGCAGATTTACCAACACCTGTCTCACCGAGTATTAACGTATGCATACCATTTGGTGGATAGAGAATAGCTGATCTTGCTTTTTCGATGGCAGGTCTTAGACTAATATTCTCTTCATAAAAATATTCATATTGATAGTTTGAACTTGCTGGATTGTTTTGAGATTTATTCAGTTGTTGTATACTATCAGACTGAAGTTTAAATACAACCGGTCTAGAATTTGTTTTAATTAATAAATTTTCTTTGACTAATTTATTTAAATCACTGCTAACGTTTGCTCTATCTAAACCGAGCTTTTGAGCAATCTCAATAGCGGAAAAACCTTGCTCCTTACTTTGAAGAAAAACTTCATAAATCTGGTTTTTTCTGTTCATAATGGCCCACCCATCATAAAGAGTTGTATACTTTAACTATACAGGAAAAAGTAAACGTTTTCACTATATTTAAATTAGTATAACAATTCGTCAAGTACTATGAAAAAGTTAAATATCGAGTAAAATAGTAATAAGGGAGTGAAGTAGTATGGAAATGAATTTAATGCAAAAACAATCATTGAAACTTGCAATGACTCAGGAACTACGACAAGCCATTACAATGCTTCAATTTAATGCCCAAGAACTTACTGATTTTTTATTTGAGCAATCATTAGAAAATCCCTTAATTGAAGTCGAAACTCCTTATAACGATTACACTTCTTCAAAAATCAAACAACAAACTACTTCCAGCGGACAAGGAATGGAGTTATATACTCTAAGAACAGAAACATTACAAGAAGAACTTGTTAGTCAGTTAAATGAGTTGAAAATTGATAATGAGGAATATAAAATTATAAAATATTTAATTTATAACTTAGATAAAAATGGATTTTTGATGGAATCAGATGAAGAGCTTATACATGAATTAAATATTTCTTTCGTCCAATTACAAATCTGCATTGATACACTTCAACGTTTTGAACCCTCAGGAGTTGGAGCAAGATCGGTTAAAGAGTGCTTATTGATTCAACTAAATGGCCTTGAAGCTGATACAACAATTGCAAAACAGGTCATTAAAGATTATTTTGATCTATTTGTTAATAAAAACTGGAAAGAAATAGCGAAGAAACTTAAGATTAGCTTACCTGATTTACAAAGAGAAATTGACTTAATTTTAACCTTGCAACCAAGGCCAGGTTTAAATTATTTCCAAGACCAAGTAAATTATGTAGCTCCTGATTTAACAGTTGAAAAAATAGGCGGGGAATTTGTTGTTCTAATTAATGATAAAATTATGCCGCGTTTAAAAATACTTAATGAATATTCTTCAATATTAAATGGTCAACATGAGAAGGAAGTTTCAACTTATTTAAAGGATAAAAATACACAAGTTAACTGGTTAATGAAAAGCTTGGAAGAACGAAAATCAACGATGTTGGCAGTAATGAATTGTATTCTTCGAAAGCAAATTGCTTTTTTTGAAAAAGGTCCTGCAAATTTAAAAACTCTTACTTTAAAAGAGATAGCGGAAGAACTTTCATTACATGAATCGACAATTAGTCGTACTTGTAAAAACAAATATGTACAGACACCGTTTGGTTTATATGAAATGAAGAAATTCTTCCATCAAGGTGTAAGTGTGGACGGCGAGGAGCTTGCATCAACGAGTGTACAGGTATTCATAAAGCAGCTAGTAGATGAAGAAAACAAAGAAAAACCATTATCAGATCAAAAGCTAGTTGAATTATTAGCTGAAAAACATGGAGTGGAAATCTCTAGAAGAACTGTAGCTAAATATAGAGATATCCTTAGAATTCCTGGTTCATCAAAACGAAAGCGCTTTAGTTAAAAAGGAGAATGGAATGTCGATTAAGTTAACTTTACTTACAAAAGAGAATTGTGGATTATGCGAAGAAGCAAAAGATGCAATTCGTTTGGTCCAATCTGAATATGAAATCCAAGTAAATGAAATTGATATTTATTCTGATGATGCATTATTAGAGGAATATCAACTAATGATTCCTGTTATTCAAATTAATGGGGAAACTGTTGCATACGGAAAAATTCATAAGATTGACATATTAAATGCCATAAATGGGTAGTTATCAGTTGAAAGAAATGAATGACCCTGTTACAATATAAATGTAGCAGGGTTATTTCACTTCTGGAGTAAATCTTGTTCAAAAAAACAACGTTGCAAAACGCTGTAATTTTTTTAAAACAAGTGGGACATAATATGTCATAGTGGGACATAATTAGACCCGAGTGAATACTCTGTGAAAGAGGAGATGAAAATGAACCATATTTTAAAGCTACAACAAAAATTATTACCTGATCTAATACCGGTTATCCAAAAGAGATTTCAAATCCTACAATATATACGAATTATGCAGCCGATTGGTCGAAGGAATTTGTCTACTAGCGTAGGATTAACAGAAAGAGTACTTAGATCAGAAGTTGCTTTATTAAAAGAGCAAAGACTGATTAATGTCGCATCTTCTGGCATGACATTAACGGATGAAGGACTAAGTTTACTTCTAGACCTAGAAGAACCAATGCGTGAACTATTCGGTTTGAAAAATATCGAAGACTTGCTTAAGGAAACATTTAATCTTAAAGAAGTAATCGTTGTTTCAGGCGATAGTGATGAGCTGGACTGGGTAAAAAAAGAGATGGGTCGAGCAGCTGTTGGCTGTATAAACCAAAGGCTAGAAACAAATAATATTGTTGCTGTTACTGGTGGTTCCACTTTAGCTGCTGTAGCTGAAATGATGAATGATGACTCTAAAGATCTAAATACCTTATTTGTACCAGCGCGAGGCGGTTTAGGTGAAGAAGTAAGAAATCAAGCAAATACGATTTGTGCAAAAATGGCTGAAATGGCAAAAGGTAATTATCGATTACTTCACTTGCCAGATGAACTTAGTGAAGAGGCCTATGTAACTATGATGGAAGAACCAAGAGTAAAAGAGGTTCTAAATTTAATTCGATCTTCTTCAATTGTCGTACACGGCATTGGAGATGCATTTACGATGGCAAAACGAAGACAATCTTCATCAGAACAGTTAGAAATCTTAACTGAATCTGAAGCTGTAGGAGAGGCATTTGGCTATTACTTTAATGAAAATGGTGAAGTTGTATACAGGGTAAGAACTATTGGTTTACAACTGAATGAATTGGAGAATATACCTTATGTACTGGGAGTAGCTGGAGGATCTTCTAAAGCAAAAGCAATGGCTTCTTTCTTAAAGAAAGGTCATGTAAACATCCTCGTCACTGACGAAGGAGCAGCAAAAGAGTTAATTAAAGGATGTACCCTTTAAAATAAAATAAGCTTCTACCTATTAAAAGGAGGAAATTAAAAATGGCAACTAAAATTGGTATTAATGGATTTGGACGTATCGGACGTATGGTTTTCCGCGCAGCTTTAAACAACCCAAACGTAGAGGTTGTAGCAATCAATGACTTAACAGACGCTAAAACTTTAGCTCACTTATTAAAATATGATTCAGTTCACGGTTCAGTAAACGCTGAAGTAACAGTTAATGGCGATTCAATCGTTGTTAACGGAAGCGAAATTAAAGTAATTGCTGAGCGTGACCCAGCAGTTTTACCTTGGAGCGATTACGGAGTAGAAGTTGTAGTAGAATCTACTGGTCGTTTCACAGATAAAAAAGATGCTGAAAAACACTTAGGTGGATCAGTTAAAAAAGTAATTATCTCTGCACCAGCTTCTAATGAAGATATCACGATCGTAATGGGTGTAAATGATGACAAATACGATGCAGCTAGCCACAATGTAATTTCTAATGCTTCTTGTACAACTAACTGTTTAGCTCCATTTGCTAAAGTATTAGACGAAAAATTCGGTATCAAACGTGGTATGATGACAACTGTTCACTCTTACACAAATGACCAACAAATTTTAGATTTACCACACAAAGATTTACGTCGTGCACGTGCTGCTGCAATGAGCATGATTCCAACAACTACTGGTGCTGCTAAAGCAGTTTCATTAGTATTACCTCAATTAAAAGGTAAATTAAACGGTGGTGCTGTACGTGTACCAACTGCTAACGTATCTTTAGTTGACTTAGTAGTAGAATTAAATGCTGAAGTTACTGCTGAAGAAGTAAATGCTGCATTTAAAGCTGCTTCTGAAGGCGAATTAAAAGGTATCTTAGGATACTCTGAAGAGCCATTAGTATCAATCGACTATAACGGTTGCACAAACTCATCTACAATCGATGCATTATCTACAATGACTATGGAAGGTAATATGGTTAAAATCCTTTCTTGGTACGATAATGAAACTGGTTACTCAACTCGTGTAGTTGACTTAGTAGCTCACATCGCTTCAAAAGGTCTATAATTTTAATATAAATTAATATGAGGGCGAGGGGATTTTCCTCCCCTCTTTTGTTTGAAAAAATCCTCTTTTGTCACTAATCCAACACAATATTAAAAAATACTCTAGAAATAAATTCCAATTGGTGTACATAATCTGTTAAAATTGCGGTGACAATATCACAGAATAGATACGACTTTGTATGAGACGGATCGACCAGTGGAATTGAATATGGATGAATAAAAACAGTACTGGAGGCACCTACTATGAACAAAAAGTCATTACATGACATTGATGTAAAAGGAAAACGCGTATTTTGCCGTGTAGATTTTAACGTACCAATGGCAAATGGTGAAGTAACAGATGATACCCGTATTCGTGCTGCTCTTCCTACGATTCAGTATTTAATAGAAAACGGAGCAAAAGTTATTTTAGCATCTCACTTAGGACGTCCAAAAGGACAAGTAAATGAAGACATGCGTTTAAATGCTGTTGCTACACGTTTAAGTGAAAAATTAGGTAAAAACGTTATTAAAGCTGATGAAGCATATGGACCTAAAGTTCAAGAAGAAATCAGCAAAATGAACGAAGGCGATGTTTTATTATTAGAAAACGTTCGTTTCTACCCAGGCGAAGAGAAAAATGATGAAGCTCTAGCAAAAGAATTTGCTTCATTAGCTGATGTATATGTAAACGATGCTTTTGGTGCTGCACACCGTGCACATGCTACAACTGCTGGTATTGCTAAACATATCCCAGCTGTAGCAGGTTTCTTAATGGAAAAAGAAATTAATGTTTTAGGTAAAGCACTTTCTAATCCAGAGCGCCCATTTACAGCTATTATCGGTGGAGCGAAAGTTCGAGATAAAATTGGCGTAATTGAAAACTTATTAGAAAAAGTAGATAACTTAATTATTGGTGGCGGACTAGCTTATACATTCTTAAAAGCTAAAGGCTATGAAATCGGTCAATCTCTTTTAGAAGAGGATAAAATTGATTTAGCAAATGAATTTATCCAAAAAGCCGAAGCGAAAGGCGTTAAATTCTATATGCCAATTGATGCAATTATAGCTGACAAATTCGGTGAAGATGCTAATACTCAGGAAGTTGATATTGATAGCATTCCTTCAGATTGGCAAGCTCTTGATATTGGACCAAAAACAACTGCTCTTTATGCAGATGTCATTAAAAGCTCTAAATTAGTCATTTGGAATGGACCTATGGGTGTATTTGAAATCGATAAATTTGCACAAGGTACTAAAGGAGTAGCGCAAGCATTAGCAGATTCAGATGCTTATTCAATTATCGGTGGAGGAGACTCAGCTGCTGCTGCTGAAAAATTCGGCCTAGCAGATAAAATGAGCCATATTTCTACTGGTGGCGGTGCTTCATTAGAATTTATGGAAGGTAAAGAACTTCCTGGAGTTGCATTATTAAACGATAAATAAGTCTAATAGCTTTACAATATTTAGTAATAGAAATAGAGTAAGATTTTATGTCTTACCAATTGTTAGGAAGGTGTTTCTCATGCGTAAACCAATTATCGCAGGTAACTGGAAAATGAATAAGACGCTTAACGAAGCAATGACATTCGTTGAGGAAGTAAAAAATAGCATTCCATCATCTGATACAGTAGATTCAGCAGTTTGTGCGCCTGCATTATTTATTGCACCTATGTTATACGGTGTAAAAGGAACTGAATTAAAAATTGGTTCTCAAAATGTAAGTAATCAAGATAGTGGAGCTTATACTGGAGAAATTAGCCCAGTAGCACTTAAAGATTTAGGCGTAACTTATGCGATTATCGGACATTCTGAGCGTCGTGAATATTATGGCGAAACAGATGAGTTTATTAATAGTAAAACAAAAAAAGCTTTCGAGCATGGTCTTACTCCAATTCTTTGCTGTGGCGAAACGCTTGAAGAACGTGAAGGCGGTAAATTTGAGGAAGTTATTCGTACTCAATTAACTGCTGATCTTGCAGGTCTTACAGATGAGCAAGTAAAGAATTTAGTAATTGCATATGAACCAATTTGGGCAATTGGAACAGGTAAATCTGCTACAGAAAAAGATGCACAAGATTCATGTAAATTTGTTCGTGATGTTGTAGCAAGTCTTTATGATGAAACTGTTGCAGAATCTGTACGTGTTCAATATGGTGGCAGTGTAAAACCTGAAAACATTAAAGAATATATGGCTCAACCTGATATTGACGGTGCGTTAGTAGGTGGAGCAAGTTTAGAACCAGCTTCTTTCCTTGCATTATTGGAGGCTGTTAAGTAATGAGTAAACAACCAGTAGCGTTAATTATCCTAGATGGATTTGGTTTGCGCGATGAAACATTTGGAAATGCTGTTGCACAAGCGAAGAAACCAAATTATGATAGATATTGGAATAAATATCCTCACGCACAATTAACTGCTAGCGGTGAAGCAGTAGGTTTACCTGAAGGACAAATGGGTAATTCTGAAGTTGGTCATTTGAATATCGGAGCGGGACGAATTGTTTATCAAAGCTTAACGCGTGTAAATAAGGCAATTCGTGAAGGCGAATTCGAAAAAAATGATACATTCATCGATGCAATTAAAAGTGCAAAAGAAAAAGATAAAGCATTACATATTTTCGGTCTACTGTCTGATGGTGGTATTCACAGCCATATTAATCACATGTTTGCTTTATTAAAATTAGCTGCTGAAGAAGGTTTGAAAAAAGTATATTTACATGCTTTCCTTGATGGACGAGATGTTGGTCCAACTACAGCTAAAAAATATATCGATCAAACTGAAGCAAAGTTTAAAGAATATGGTGTCGGAGAATTTGCAACAATTTCTGGCCGTTATTATTCCATGGACCGTGACAAACGTTGGGATCGAGTAGAAAAATGCTATTGTGCAATGGTTTATGGAGAAGGACCAACTTATACAAGTCCGTATGAATTAATTGAAGATTCATATGCGAACGGTATCCATGATGAATTCGTTTTACCTTCTGTAATGGTAAAAGAAAATGGAACACCAGTTGCAACAATAAGTGATGATGATTCAATTATCTTCTATAACTTCAGACCTGACCGTGCAATTCAAATTTCAAATGTATTTACAAACGATGATTTCCGTGACTTTGATCGTGGAAGTAAGTTCCCGAAAAATGTTCATTTCGTTTGTTTAACACATTTTAGTGAAACAGTACAAGGTTATGTTGCATTTAAACCAACAAACCTAGATAACACTTTAGGTGAAGTTCTTGCTCAAAATAATTTAAATCAATTAAGAATTGCTGAAACGGAAAAGTATCCACACGTTACATTTTTCTTTAGTGGAGGCCGTGAAGCAGAGTTCCCAGGTGAAGAACGTATTTTGATTAACTCGCCAAAAGTTGCAACATACGATCTGCAACCTGAAATGAGTGCTTATGAAGTAAAAGATGCATTACTTAAAGAGATTGCTGCAGACAAGCATGATGTAATCATCTTAAACTTTGCAAATCCAGATATGGTAGGACATTCAGGAAAACTTGAGCCGACAATTAAAGCAATTGAAGCAGTTGACGAATGTTTAGGAGAAGTAGTTGATGCAATTCTTGCTAAAGGCGGAAAAGCAATCATTACTGCTGACCATGGAAATGCTGATGAGGAAATTACACCTGAGGGTGAACCTATGACAGCTCACACGACTAATCCTGTACCAGTTATTGTTACTGAAGAAGGTATTACGTTACGTGAAGATGGTATTTTAGGTGATTTAGCTCCAACTGTTCTTGATTTATTAAAAGTAGAACAACCAAAAGAAATGACTGGTAAATCACTTATTAAATAAGTGAACAGTTAATATAAAAAGTTTTTAATTATGCGTATAACGCAACAAAAGGAGAGATTTTATTATGTCAATGATTATTGATGTTTATGCTCGCGAAGTATTAGATTCTCGTGGTAACCCTACTGTTGAAGTAGAAGTTTATACAGAAGATGGTGGCTTTGGCCGTGCACTAGTACCAAGTGGTGCTTCTACTGGTGAATATGAAGCTGTTGAATTACGTGATGGAGACAAATCTCGTTACCTTGGTAAAGGTGTTGAGAAAGCTGTAGCTAACGTTAATGATATTTTAGCTGAAGAAATCGTTGGATTCGAAGTAACTGATCAAGTTTCAATCGACCGTCGTATGATTGAGCTAGATGGTACTGAAAACAAAGGTAAATTAGGTGCTAACGCAATCCTAGGTGTATCTATGGCAGTAGCTCGTGCAGCAGCTGATGAATTAGGTTTACCATTATACCAATACCTTGGTGGATTTAATGCGAAACAATTACCAGTTCCAATGATGAACATCATCAACGGTGGTTCTCATGCTGATAATAACGTAGACTTCCAAGAATTCATGATCTTACCTGTAGGTGCTGAAAGCTTTAAAGAAGCAATTCGTATGGGTACTGAAATTTTCCACAACCTTAAAGCTGTATTACATGACAAAGGTTTAAACACAGCTGTAGGTGACGAAGGTGGATTCGCTCCAAACCTTGGTTCAAACCGTGAAGCTTTAGAAGTAATCATGGAAGCAATTGATAAAGCTGGTTATAAAGCTGGAGAGCAAGTATTCTTAGGAATGGACGTTGCTTCTTCTGAATTCTTTAACAAAGAAACTGGTAAATACGATCTTGCGGGTGAAGGACGCACTGGTGTATCTTCAGCTGAAATGGTTGATTTCTACGAGCAACTTTGCAATGATTTCCCAATCCTTTCAATTGAAGATGGTTTAGATGAAAATGACTGGGATGGTCACAAATTATTAACAGAACGTTTAGGTAGCCGAGTACAATTAGTAGGTGACGATTTATTCGTTACAAACACTAAAAAATTAGCTGAAGGCATTGAAAAAGGTATCGCAAACTCAATCCTTATCAAAGTTAACCAAATCGGTACATTAACTGAAACTTTCGATGCAATCGAAATGGCTAAACGTGCAGGTTACACTGCAGTAGTTTCTCACCGTTCTGGTGAAACTGAAGATAGCACAATCGCTGATATCGCAGTTGCTACAAATGCTGGTCAAATTAAAACAGGTTCTGCTTCTCGTACAGACCGTATCGCTAAATACAACCAATTATTACGTATTCAAGACGAGTTAGGCGAAAGCGCAGTATACCAAGGATTAAAATCTTTCTACAACTTAAGAAAATAATTTAATCAAAACTAAGTGCATTAACAAAAAAACATAATCCATTATAGACACGTTAAAAAGAGAAGGATCGTCACCTTCTCTTTTTTTTATTGCTTAAAATGTTTTCGTTTAGTAATAATTGGGATTGATTATTAAAGAATCCTAATGTTAAAATAAGAATACACGAACATTAGTTCTTTTGTTTAATTGAGATGAATTTGGAATGAATTAAAAATAAGAGAGGGGAAAAAATGTCTACATCTACTCCAACAGCTTCAAATCCTTCAATGGCTTCTTTGTTAAAAAATCCTTTTATCCGGACAATTCTTTCAGCGGGTTTGTTTATTCAAGTTGGTATTTGGATTCGTAATTTTGCAATCTTATTATTTGTTGTGGAAAAGACGAATGGTGATGCAACAGCCGTATCACTGATTTCAGTTGCTGAATTTGCGCCGATTTTTATTTTTTCTTTTATCGGTGGAACGTTTGCCGATCGTTGGAAACCAAAGCGTACAATGATATGGTGCGATCTTTTAAGTGCTGTATCGATATTTGTTATTTTGTTAGCACTATTATATGGAACTTGGAAGTTTGTGTTTTTTGCTACATTAGTTTCAGCAATCTTGTCTCAGTTTTCTCAGCCTTCCAATATGAAATTATTTAAAGTTCATGTACCAGGTGAGCAAATGCAAGCAGGTATGTCTATCTTTCAAACGATGATGGCAGTGTTTATGATTTTAGGTCCAGTACTAGGTACATTCGTATTTCAACAAGCTGGTATGCATGTTTCGATGGGAATTGTAGGTATTGCTTTTCTTATGTCAGCTTTAGTATTAACAAGATTACCTAAAGATGAAGAAGAAGCAAAGGCAGATCATACAACATCGTTATTGGAAGAGATGAAGTTAGGATTCCAATACGTTTGGTCTCGAAAAATTCTCGTCTATTTAGGTGGAGTGTTTGCAGCGGCAGGATTAGGTATAGGTCTTATTCATCCTCTAGCTATTTTTTTAGTAACTGAACGACTAGGATTAGATAAGGAATATTTACAATGGATATTCGCTGCAAATGGAGCGGCTATGATTATAGGTGGTGGCCTAATAATGGTCATATCGAATAAGTTGGCACCGCATGTATTATTATTAATCGGCATGGCGGTCAATGCGATTGGAATATTTGTAATTGGTTGGTCTGAGATGTTCTGGCTAACGCTTGTTGCTGAATTCTTTATCGGACTATTTATGCCTGCATTGCACATTGGTATTAATACAATCATTTTAAAAAATACTGATGAAAAGTTTGTAGGCAGGGTAAACGGTATATTAACACCATTATTTATGGGAGCTATGGTCATTACAATGAGCTTGGCAGGGATTTTAAAGGAGCATTTTTCTTTAGTCTCTATTTATCAAGTTTCAGCATTATTATTCATTATTGGAATCATCATTATGCTACCAATGTTCAAGATTATGAAGAATGTCGTAGTAGAAGTGAAGTCATAAATTTTATTTAAAATATGAAACCTGATTATTCATATAGAGTAATCAGGTTTTTTATACTTTAGTTTCTTATTATCTATTAATATACTTTTAATTATTTTTTTTCGATCTTCTAGCAAACCCAATTGCGATAATGAGTGCTCCAATTGAGTCTGCGATTAGATCTGTCATAGTATCAAAATTACCGCCGCCTTGAGTATTAGTTCCGAAAAATTGGTCGCTACTGAATTCCCAAATTTCCCATAAGGCCCCACAAAATACTCCAAATGAAAATACAAATAGAAAAATGAATCCAGCGGACATTTCACTTCGAGACTGTTTGGTTGTCAGTTTCCCCATTAAATCAACTGCTAAAAACGCGACTAGCGTACCACTTAGAAAATGTAAAAATGTATCCCACCAGCCTAAGCTATAAAATCTAAGCATTGAACCAAGACATAGGGACCCTATTAAAAAAGTAAAATAAGAGAGAATAAAAGGAAATGCAAATCGAATTTTAAAAAACTTATCTAATATGAGTGGCACGAGTGCACAAACAAAGCCACCTAGTGCGATTGGATACCGATAAGAATCGTCTTTCATGAAGAAAATGACGAACAACACAAGCATTACAATTGCAAAGACAATACTTAAAATTGTTTGTATGCTTCTTTTCATTTCGAATCCCCCATTCATTCTGTTTTTTTATCTCAATTCATACATCAATACAAAACTTCAAAACATGCTTAGTCTAAAATCCTAAAAATGAGCTTAAATTTGACACAAAATATTCATCAAATTGATGAAAAATTGTTAAAAATTAACCTATAGAATTAGGAAATTTGGATTAGTATTGAATTATGGATATGAGTTGCAATTAGTTGGGAGGATAATTATGAACTTTTTCGCATACTTAAAAGATTATATTTGGTATACTATAAAAACATATTTACTTCCATTTATTATTGTAATTGTTTCAATAGTAATTGTTTTTTGGAGATTATTAGGTGATGAATTTACATTTAAATACATACGATTAGAAATAATCTATTTCACTTGTTTTTTCTTATTAGTATCTTTTACAACATATGAGATGAAGGGGCATAAAAATGAATAATTGGGAAGGATTAATTTCGGCGAAGGATCGAACAAAAATCTATTTGCGAAAATATA
This sequence comes from Bacillus sp. AFS088145, assembly GCF_002564465.1. Lineage (GTDB taxonomy): Bacteria > Bacillota > Bacilli > Bacillales > Bacillaceae_G > Gottfriedia. Next base: position 220,858 of record NZ_NUUX01000021.1, read on the forward strand.
TTCCTGCTGAACCAATTGCTGTGATTCAAATTGTACATGGAATGGCAGAGCATGGTGGAGCTTATGATAAGTTTATTGAATATTTAGTTCATAATCAGTTTGCAGTCTTTATTCATGATCAAAGAGGACACGGGAAAACAGCTGCGCTTGAAGATGATTTAGGTTTTTTTGGTGAAGAAATTGGCTGGGATGAAGTTGCTAAAGATATCATTTTTATAAGTAAGATGATTAGAAAAGAAATAAAAGATATTCCTTTAATTCTATTTGGACATAGTATGGGATCTTATTTGAGCAGACGAGTAGTTCAATTAAATGGAGGACTATACGATGGGCTAATTATTTCTGGAACCGGATACGATCCAGGAATACTTAGAAAATTAGGCGTCTTTATTTCAAGTGCAGAGGCATTTTTGATTGGTGCCAATAAGAGAAGTAAAATTTTAGACTTTTTAACTTTTGGAAACTTCAATAATCATTTTAAGTTTCCTAAAACAAAATATGATTGGTTAACAAGAGATGAAGCTGAAATTGATCGTTATATAAAAGATCCATTTTGTGGATTTATTTGTTCTTCAAGTTATTATCGCGAACTGTTGAAAGGGATTGGAGTTATACATCGTAAAGAGGAAATAAAGAAAACACCAACTTCATTGCCAATTTATATTTTTTCTGGAGATAAAGATCCAGTTGGTCAAAATGGTGAAGGTGTAAAGAAGGTTTATGAGCTGTATAAAAACATTGGTTGTACAAATGTAAAGTTGAAATTATATGAAGAAGGTCGTCATGAGATGCTTCATGAAACAAATAAAGATGAAGTTCATCAAGATGTAAAAACTTGGATAGAAGAAACAATCTTAATTCATTAAATAAGTGTTGTACTCTCATATTGAAGTATAGTATTCTTCATAGTAGAATAGGAAGTAACAGTACTTTACTGTGGAGGTGAAGAAATGCATACGTTTTTATCTGTACTTTTAATTATTGTTTCAGTACTTATGATTGTTTTAGTTTTACTTCAATCTAGTAAAAGTAACGGCCTATCAGGAGCGATATCTGGTGGTGCTGAGCAACTGTTTGGCAAGCAAAAAGCTCGTGGTTTTGAACTAGTTTTACAAAGAATAACAGTTGTTGTAGCAGTTTTATTCTTCATTCTAACGATTGCTGTAACATATTTTAAACTGTAATAAACAAGCTACCTAAAAGGGTGGCTTTTTATTTTGCTAAAACATTTCTCTTGGATAGGAAGATATTTTTCTTAATGATTAAAAAAAATACAGCCAGTTTTTTGGCTGTATTTTAGTATGTAGACAATATCTTAAATATTAACCTTTCATTGCAGCCCATTCTTCTTTACTTGGACCGTACATTCCTGGAATAGCTAGTCCAGCTTGACGCATTAATACAGTCATTTGGCCACGGTGATGCGTTTGATGTGAAATGGCCATGCGAAGTAATGCATGGATAGGCATTTCAAGGAATCCAAAAGCGTTAATGATTTGATTTAAATCTTTTTCTTTCCATTCTTTTTGTGCTGCTTCAATCATAGCTTTACTAGCTTCTGCGTATTTTTCAGTAATTTCCTTTGCAGTTGCAGGCATCTCTTCCTTGCTCATAGATGCTTCGAATTGCAATCCTGATTGTGAAATGATCGCTTTAATTGCTGTAGTTATATGCCAAGCTAATTCTCCCAAAGAGCTAAAATCTTCACCAATTGATTGATCTAGTGATTCATCTGTCATAGCATTTAGTAATTTGATTGTGCTTGCTTCTTCCACTTTCCATTCAGTAATAAATTCTTCAACATTATTAAACATAACGTATCCTCCTTTTGTTGGTTAAATGACCAACATTATTATTACCACACCTTTCATTAAATCATAACTAGTTAATTAAAAAAACTGTTTATTGGTAAATTCTTCAATTGAAAGGTAAAATAAAAGAACAATTTCTTTACGTAAAATTAGTTAAATATTATTATTAATTATTTATATTGAAGATATCGATTATTAATTTAAATAAACAAAATCATTTATAGATAATATAAGAGTAACGAAAGAAAAATGGATAGAAAAGTTTTGGAGTGAGTATATATGAGAGTAACAATGCCGAAGCCATTTACGTTTGAAGGTGGAGATCGAGCAGTTTTATTATTACATGGATTTACAGGACATTCTGCGGATGTTCGAATGCTTGGCCGTTTTTTAGAAAAACAAGGTTATACTTGTCATGCACCGCACTATAAAGGACATGGTGTACCACCAGATGAGCTTGTTCATACTGGACCTGAGGACTGGTGGATGGATGTAAAGGAAGCTTATCAACTTCTAAAGGATAAAGGACATCAAAAAATTGCAGCGGTAGGTCTATCTTTAGGAGGAGTATTTGCACTAAAGCTAGGTTATACTGTTCCATTGAATGGTATTGTCACAATGTGTTCGCCAATGTACATAAAAAGTGAAGAAATTATGTATGAAGGTGTCTTAGCTTATACAAGAGAGTTTAAGAAACGTGAAGGGAAATCTCCTGAACAAATTGAAGTAGAAATGGAAGAGTTTAAAAAAACTCCGATGAATACATTAAAAGCTCTTCAAGGTTTAATTAAAGAAGTGCGTGAAAATGTTGATACAGTATATGCACCAACGTTTGTCGTACAATCTACTGTAGACGAGATGATTAATACAGACAGCGCAAATATTATTTATAATGAAGTGCAATCTGATCAGAAAAAATTAAAGTGGTACGAAAATTCAACACATGTTATTACGCTTGGACAGGAAAAAGACATGTTACATGAAGATGTTCTAGCATTTCTTAATGAATTGGAATGGTAGAATGAAACCTTTCTGGACAAACTTAAATTAAATACCCTTTAACAGTTAGAAAAAGGAGGGAAAAGTATGAATAAACAATGGAAAGAAAAATTATTGGAATTGATGAAAAGTGAAGATTATAAGCCTTTAAATATCCAAGGGATTGAAGAGGCTATGGAGTTGACTGATGCAAGTGACTTTCGAGAAGTAGTAAAAACGCTCGTTATTTTAGAAGATGAGGGTTATATTGTACGTTCTCGAAACAATAAATACAGTTTACCTGATCAATCTAATTTAGTAAGAGGTAAATTAACTGGCCATGCTAAAGGCTTTGCGTTTGTCATTCCAGAAGAAGCAGGGGCAGAAGATGTATTTATTTCACCGTCAGATTTAAATGGTGCTTTACATGGAGACATCGTTTTAGCTCGTATTACAAAAGAAAAAAGTGATGCACGTAGAGAAGGTACAATCGTAAAAATTGTTGAACGTGGTCAAACGAAAATGGTAGGTACATACCAGGCTCAGAAAAGTTTCGGTTTCGTTGTTCCTGATGATAAGCGATTCGGAAGCGATATTTTTATTACAAAGAGCAATTCTCAAGGAGCTGTAGAAGGTCATAAAGTTGTTGTAGAACTTACTCAGTTTCCTGAGAATGGCAAAAGTGCTGAGGGTATTGTAGTCCAAGTACTAGGACATAAAAATGATCCTGGTGTTGATATTCTCTCGGTTATTCATAAGTTTGATTTACCTCAAGAATTTCCTAAGGAAGTAATGGATCAAGCGAATGCTGTACCAGATGAGATTGATGAATCAGCTATTGGCACTCGTCGCGATCTTCGTGATGAACAAATTGTAACGATAGATGGGGCAGATGCAAAGGACTTAGATGATGCCGTTACAGTAACAGCGCTTGAAAATGGTCATTATAAGTTAGGGGTACATATTGCAGACGTTTCATACTATGTGACGGATAGCTCACCGATTGACCAAGAAGCACATGATCGTGGAACAAGTATTTACTTAGTTGACCGAGTTATACCGATGATTCCGCATCGTTTGTCTAATGGAATTTGTTCATTAAATCCAAAAGTAAATCGATTTACACTTTCATGTGAAATGGAGATTGACCAAAAAGGTGAAGTTGTTAAGCATGAAATTTTTGAAAGTATCATTAAAACAACTGAACGAATGACATATAGTGATGTAAATAAACTATTAGATGAGCAAGATGCTGAATTACGTGAACGTTACGAACCATTAGTCCCAATGTTTGAGGAAATGGCTAAGTTAGCGAAAATTTTACGTAATAGACGCATGACTCGTGGAGCAATCGATTTTGATTTTAAAGAATCAAAAGTATTAGTTGACGAAGATGGTCATCCAACTGATGTCGTTATTCGTGAGCGCTCAACTGCAGAAAAACTAATTGAAGAATTTATGCTAGTAGCGAATGAAACAGTTGCTGAGCATTTCCATTGGCTAAATGTACCATTTATGTATCGTGTACACGAGGATCCAAAAGAAGAAAAGTTACAACGATTCTTTGATTTTATTGCATCATTTGGTTATACAGTAAAAGGTGCTGGAAATGAAATTCACCCGAGAGCTTTGCAACAGGTTCTAGATATGGTTCATGGGCAACCAGAGGAGACTGTTATTTCAACAGTTATGCTTCGTTCAATGAAACAAGCGAAATACGAGGCAGATAATCTTGGCCATTTCGGATTAGCAGCGGAGTATTATACTCATTTCACATCACCGATTCGTCGATATCCAGATTTAATTGTTCATCGATTAATTCGTAAATATTTAATCGAAGGAAAAATGGATAATGAGACAAAACGTGAATGGGATGATAAATTACCTGCAATCGCTGAACATGCATCCAATATGGAGCGTCGCTCTGTTGAAGCAGAAAGAGAAACTGATGATTTGAAAAAAGCAGAGTACATGCTTGATAAAATTGGTGAAGAGTATGAAGGTATTATCAGCTCTGTAACAAATTTTGGTATGTTTATTGAACTGCCAAATACAATTGAAGGATTAGTTCGAGTTGCCGATTTATCAGATGACTTCTATAACTATGACGAGCGTACGTACGCAATGATTGGTGAAAGAACAGGGAAAATCTTCAGAATCGGTGATGAAGTATCAGTTCGAGTAGTTAATGTTAATAAAGAAGAACGAGCAATTGATTTTGAAATTGTTGGCATGAAATCAAACAAACCTCGTAGAAGCGGCGGTAGAGGACCGGTTAATCTTGGCGGTGGCTCTGGTAGTGGTAGAGGACGAGGTGGACGCGGAAGAGGTTCTTCAGCTTCAGATCGAAATGGAGATAGCTCTCGCAGTAGCCGTTCTCGTGGAAGACGTGGAGATAGTTCCCAAGGAGATAGTTCACCTAGAAATGACGAGAGAGATAGCGCACGTGGAGGTAAATCATCGAGAAATAAACGCGATGATCGTTTTAATCCAACGAAAAGCAAAAGCAAGAGCAAAAAGAACAAACCTTTTTACGAAAAAGTAGCAAAAGGTAATAAGAAACGATAGGTAAAAAACATGCAGTGGACAAATCACTTGTTCACTGCTTTGCTTTATTGTCTATTTTTATATCGTCCAAATATATGGTAAAATAAGTAAAGATAGAGAGGTGTTATTTATGCCAAGAGGTGAAGGGAAAGTAATTGCTCAAAATAAAAAAGCGTATCATGATTACTTTATCGAAGAAACGTATGAAACTGGTATCGTTTTACAAGGTACTGAAATAAAATCATTACGTGCTGGAAAAGCTAATTTAAAGGATTCCTTTGCACGTGTTCAAGGCGGAGAAGTATGGCTTCATAATATGCATATAAGTCCATATGAACAAGGTAACCGTTATAATCACGAACCATTACGTACTAGAAAATTATTACTACATAATAAAGAAATCGTGAAGTTAATCGGTTATACAAAGGAAACAGGTTATACGTTAGTACCTTTAAAAATCTATTTAAAAAATGGCTATGCTAAGCTATTACTTGGATTAGGTAAAGGTAAGAAACAATATGATAAACGTGATGATTTAAAGAAAAAAGAAGCAAAACGTGAAGTGGAACGTGCATTCCGAGATCGACAAAGAACCTAACTGGATAAATGTTGAAGCGCTGGAATTCTGTTATTCTTTTAGAAACAATTGTTAATTGCAACTTGTGATGGATATGCTATAATAAGTTTGTAAGTTAATCAGCAACATAAATTGCACGATGTGCAGTTTTTATAAATTATGAAGCCTTTGCTTTATGCTTCGTAAGTCACTCATAGCGAACAGAACTGAATAAGTTTTGTGAGCATTTTATATGGGGACGTTACGGATTCGACAGGGGTAGTTCGAGCTTAAGTTGCGAGTCGAGGGGTCGGCCTCGTTAAAACGCAAAAGCCAATAACTGGCAAAAACAACAATTTCTCTTTAGCTGCTTAATTGCACTAAAGGCTCCTCCTATGTATCGCCCATGTGCATAGCTTAGAGGGGTTCACTCATTAGTGGGCTACGCCGGACCTCACCGTCTGAGGGGAAAGGAAGAGATTAACCAGACTAGCTATCAGGAAGCCTGTCATTGGGCTGAATGGTATGCGAAACTCTAATACAGTGACTACGCTCGTAGAAGCTTAAGTGCCGATATTCTTGGACGTGGGTTCGACTCCCACCGTCTCCACCAATACATACTGTTTGGTGGTTTTTTTATGTCTAAAAATGAAAATGTAAACCTCTTAAAACATTGAATTATGATGTTTTAGGAGGTTTTTTTATTTTAGGAATAATTATAGTTATTCAAATAATTATACAGACAAAAAGTTGAAACAAGATAAAGCAATTAATAATAGAAACTAATATATAATTGTCTTTAATTAGGTTTATGAAAAACTGTTTTATTCTAATGATTAGGAAGGAGGGATAATTGTATGTTTAAGGAGAATCTTCTAAGATATTTTATGTATTTCCTGATTCTATTATTTATGGGGGGACTTTCCTTTAACTTGGATTATATTTTAGTATTTGTTTCAAAACACAGATATGTCCTATATTTATCTGTGTTATTAAATTTCTTAATGGTTGCAAATTACTTCCTTAGATTAATTGATAAAAGATATAAAAAAAAGAAAGTTTCACAGTTTTGAAACTTTCTTTTTTCAACTTTTATTTTTTACTTTTAACAATTGTTGATTTTTTAGATACAAGTTTTGTCCTTGCTTTATCTGAATAAGTGTACGTATCGGTTTTTATATAATTATTAACATTATCTGAATCTGTATAGGTATGATTCGTAAAATAATATAATTTTGGTCTAGGATAATATTGAATATACGTTAGCAATGTAGCCGCAGCTGCTTGTTGTAACCTAGTCGGCATAAAAGGTATAGCTGATGGAAGCAATCTGCTAACAATTACATATCCTTCGTGTTCGACTACAGTATCTGAATATTTGGTAGAAAAGAATTTCCAACTATAACCTCCCTCGTTAATAACTGCTCTTTTATTAGGAATACTAGGTTTTACTTCTACCGAATACTTACCTATCACATTCCCGTTTTCGTCATAGTTTACTTGTTCTGAAGATACTAAACTCACTCCATCGCCTAAATCAATAGGTTCTGTTGTTTGGAATGTACTTTCAACTACTCCTTCATCAATACTTGCAGTAATATCTTGTTGAATTTGATCTAGTTCGTTTTTGGCCTTTTCAAAAGTTGAGTTTTCTTCAGTAGGTGTTGGTATTACTTCTGCGTGAGAAAGAGTTGGTGAGATTGTTGAGGTTAATATTGTTCCAGAAAGTGCAATTATTCCGAATTTAGATTTCATAATTGTGTTGTCACAAAGCCGATGACGCTATATGCGAAATATGCATTAGCAACATCATTAGTAACGACAGATACAACTGATAACGCTTTAGGTAACGATATTACACTAGAATTTAGTGACAAAGCTTGGGCAAATGCAATTACAGGCATCAAAGTTGGCGGATCAATCATTGATCCATCAGCGTACAAAATTGATGCAACAAATGGCACTCTGACAATTGATAAAAACGTCTTCAAAAAAGTAGGCGATTTCAATATCATTATTAGTGCAAAAGAGTATGCGGAGGTATCAGTTACTCAAAAAATCTTAAATGGTTATAACATTCACTTTATCGTAACAGGTGAAAAAGCTCCATTCGAAGTAAATGACCAAATTGTAACACGTCGTATAACAGAGCCATCAATACACGGATACGAATTAACATGGTTTGCAGATCAAGATTGTACAATCCCTTGGGATTTCACAAATTCAATCTACTCTTCAAAAACAATTTACGGAAAATGGAAACCAGCAAAATATACTGTTATCTATGACACACAAGATGCTGGACTTGTAGTTTCAGTAAAAGCTGAATACAATTCATTACTAGATGAAACAAAACCAACAAGAACTGGTTACACATTTGTTGGATGGTACAAAGATGCAGAAGGTAAAACACCATGGAACTTTGCGACAGACAAAGTAGCTGATAACATGATCCTTTATGCGAAGTGGAGTATTAATTCTTACACTGTTCACTTCAATAGCAATGGTGGTAGTCAAGTTGCTGACAAAGTTGCAGATTACAACACAGGAATTACTGCACCAACACCAACAAAAACAGGTTACACATTCGTTGGTTGGTACAAAGATGCTTTAAATACAATACCTTGGAACTTTGCAACGGATAAAGTAACAAGCGACACTACATTATATGCGAAATGGCAAATCAATTCGTATACAGTGAACTATGTGAGCAATGGAATTTCGACAGTTTCTGCTCAAACTGCGGATTACAATAGTATCTTAAACTTACCAACACCAACAAAAACGGGTTATACGTTCGCTGGATGGTATAAAGATGCTACGTTAAATACGCCAGTAGGAAACATTTTAACATTAACTAGCAACATTACACTTTATGCAAAATGGAACATTAACACGTATACTGTAACATTTAACACATCTAGTGGAAGTACAGTTGCTTCAAAAACAGCAATTTACAATGCAACAATTAGCCAACCAGCAGCACCAACTAAAAAAGGCTTTGTATTCATTGGATGGTACAAAGATGGTGCAGGAAAAGTGGCATGGAACTTTGCAACAGATCGAGTTACTACAAATACGATTATTTACGCAAAGTGGGAAAATGTTCCAGGTAAACCATCTAATGCAACAACAGCAAAAGCTGGTAAAGATGCTGTTAAATTAACTTGGTCAAAAGTATTAGGTACAACAGGATATGAAATTGTTAAAGCAACTTCAAAAACAGGATCATATAAACACCTAACTAGCGTGACAACAACTAATTACACGAACAAAGGATTAAGTAAAGGTAAAACATACTTCTACAAAATCCGTTCTTACAAAATGGTTGGATCAAAAAAAAACTATGGCGAGTGGACAAGCGTAATGTCGATCAAGCTATAAGAAATGAAATAACAAGCAGTACAGATTATTCTTAAGTAATTAAGTCAAAAAGGGTGCTTATGAAATTTAGAAGATGATTAAACACCCTTTTTGAAAGTAAACGATAAGATTAGCTTTTTCAAATTAAAAACTTTCCCTAAAAAAAATAAAAGACAAGAATACAAACTTCGTATTCTTGTCTCTTTTTTTTAGTCCTGAAAAAATCAAAAACTGGTACTCAAAGATGAGAACCAGCATTCTATCGAAAATAGTAACATCTATGAAATATATAAGTTCTTAAGCATTTACAATTAACTGTGCAATCTCCATTGCCTGCTCATTTAAATTCATCTTTTTATAATAATTAAATAATTCTTTTTTAGAGCGTTCTACTAAAAAAGTAAAACCACTTTTTTCAAACATAGGTAAAGCTTTACTATTTAAATAATGATGATATTCTTTCTCTTTTGATTTTAATAAATAAAGTAGTAGTTTAAATAAATGGATATATAAACTGTAATTATTCTTTTTCGCTATGAAAAGGCCTTCTTCAGCACCATGCACAAGTTCATCTAGGTTAGAAAAATCTCCATCAAAAGAACTACGAATATAGCCTTCCAATGAAAGTAAATACGATGAACATTCTGAATCCTTTAGCATCATTGATTGTTTATAATACTTACTTGCTTCCTTATAATTTTTCCCTCTGTAAAATTCATAGGCTAAATTATGCAAAGCTTTTGCCTTGCGATCAGGCGCATTACATAACTCACAGCTTCTAATTAAATTTTTGAAACGATTAATAATTTCTTCCTCTAAAGTGTCACCTTGAACTTGTATAATCATTAACATTTCAGCATCTATCACTCTAAGATAGTTATTAATTTGCTTAAAAAATTGATGAGATTTTTCAGCATAATAATAGGCCAACACAGGAGCATTTAAAGTATGGTAAGCACATGCTAGATGGTAAAAATATTCAGGATTTTTATAAACTGTATTATCAATCGACTTTAAAATTTCGATTACTTTACCGTATTCTTGTTTTGCTAAAGAATAAATTCCTAAAATATGCTTTAATAAATTTCTTTCATATGGTGCTAATTTGTCTTCTTTTTTTTGAAGCTTTTTAATGATTTTAAAAGCTTCATTGCACTTACTATGCGCAAGAAAATATTTTGCTCTTAGCAACTGATACATATCATTATATTCAGAGATCTGGATTAGTTCTTCCATTTCAAATTCATAGTAAATCTGATCCATCTCTTCAAATAACTGCATAACTATTACGTCATGCCAGTGAAGTAATCTTTGTTTAATATTCATAAAGTTGGCTACTTCTGATTCCATATCAATTCCAAGTCTGTTTGATAATAAATTAATAATTTCAGGGGCGTACTTTGTTTGTGCACATTCTATTTTACTGATATGGGTAACGGAGCAGATGTTTTTTCCTAATTGCTCTTGTGTTAGTTTGTATTTTTCTCTATAAAATTTGATAATTTTTCCTTCATACATAACTAAGTCCTCCTCCCATCCAAGATTTTAGAAATAGAACCTAATACTAAAATTCTACATTTAACAACAAAAATAGTATATTTAGAAAACACGTGTAGCATGTGAAGTAATACTTAAAGATATGTTAAGGAAAGGTAAAAAAGGAAAAAGGAGGGAAAATCAAAGAAAAGGAGAAGGCAGGGAAATATCTTTCCGTTCCTTTCTCCTTTGTTTTATTATTCGACCTTATTACCAATTCTAAAAAGTAGGGATAACTGCTTAGCAAGATACTGAGGGGTATAGGGCATATCATTTCTTAACCAAGATACAATTGTACCAATCAGTGCTGATGACCCGTACCAGATAATTATATCCTTTTGAATATCTGTCTTAATGTGTAAAGAGTCAACTTCTCTTCGTTTCGTTATTGTTTCAGTAATGATTTTTAATAATTGCTCAGTAAAGATGGGGGTTTTAGTAGAAGCAAGAACTACTTTATAAAACTTTGCATTCTCAGCTATATGTTCAAGCAAGTTTAAAAGCTTCACCGAGTCAGTTTCTTCTATAGATTTATAAGCTGTTGAATCCCTCATAATTTGTCCAAGCTTTTCACCCATTTCCAAAGCCATATACTCCATCATATCTTGTATGTCACGATAATGTAGATAAAATGTAACTCGATTAACTGTTGCACGCTCCGAAATTTGATTAACCGTGATTTTGTTTATATCCATCTCCTGAAGTAAATCGATAAAGGCATCTTTAATTAATTGACGTGTACGAATGATCCTAGGATCCACTTTTTTTGTTTTACCCTTCAAATCAACTCACCTTTTCCATGAAATTTACAATTTTATTAAATGTGTTTAATATATTTAGTTTTCACTACAAAACTAAAAAGAGTGATAACTACAATACATTTCTTTAAATATTGTCGGTTGTAAGAACTAACTATCTATTTATAATGTAATTTATATCATGTTAATTATTAAACACTTTGTAAATTATGTCCATGATAAAGAGAGAAAGGAATGATGGGGGATTGAGTAAAACTTCTGGAATTGACACAAATTCGATAAAAAAAGGGCCTATTATGTTTATTTTGATTTTAGGTGCCTTTCTGGCAACATTAAATCAAACGCTTATGAGTGTTGCTATACCTGAGCTAATGGTTGATTTTCATATCAAGGCAGCAACAGCACAGTGGTTAACAACAGGCTACATGCTAGTAAACGGTGTATTAATTCCGATTACAGCTTATTTAATGCTACGTTTCACCACACGTGAACTATTTCAAGCTTCAATGATTATCTTTTTAGCAGGAACAATTGTATCGGCTATTGCGACGGATTTTCCTGTTCTGTTAACAGGCCGCTTGATTCAGGCTGCAGGGGCAGGAATTATTATGCCACTATTAACGAACGTTATTTTGACACTTTTTCCGCCAGAAAAGCGCGGAGGAGCGATGGGGATGGTTGGGCTAGCGATTATCTTTGCCCCAGCAATTGGTCCTACACTTGCAGGTTACATTATGGAAAATTATAAATGGGAAACGATGTTCTACGGAATGATTCCATTTGCTATTCTTGTAATCGTACTTGGCTTCATTTATCTACGAAATGTATCTGATCGTATTAAAACAAAATTTGATCTTCTTAGCGTTACATTGTCTACAGTCGGTTTTGGTGCAATGCTTTATGGTTTCAGCCGAGCTGGAAGTTTAGGTTGGTCGAATTCAGAAGTAATTAGTACGATTGTTGTCGGGGTATTGGCCCTTGTACTTTTCGCATGGAGACAAATGGTTTCACAAAATCCTTTACTTGACCTGCGTGCATTCAAGTTTAGTATGTTCTCATTAACGACAGTTATTAATATCGCAGTAACGATGGTCATGTATGCAGATATGATGCTACTTCCACTTTACTTACAAAATATCCGTGGTTATACACCTGTTGAGTCAGGTCTTCTATTACTTCCAGGAGCACTGGTAATGGGCTTCCTTATGCCAGTTACAGGTAGGTTATTCGATCGCATTGGTGCAAAATGGCTAGCTATTTTCGGCATGATTATTACAATTGCAACAACACTTGGCTTCACAAACTTGACGGACTCGACGAGTTACACAAATCTGGTACTAATGTCCACTGGTCGTCGAATCGGTATGGCATTAATGATGATGCCAATACAGACAGCTGGATTAAATCAACTTCCAAAGCAATTAAATGCACACGGTACGGCAATTACGAATACAATTCGACAAGTTGCTGGAGCAGTTGGTACATCACTTCTAGTTACAGTTATGACAGATCGTACAAAAACACATATACAGGAATTAATTCCTACAGCGGCTACTAAAGGATTAACACAGGCCCAGTTAATAAAAGAAGCTTCTATTAATGGAATTAACGACGCTTATCTAGTGATTGTTGGAATAGGAATCATTGGATTACTACTTTCTTTCTTTATTAAGAAAGTCAAACAAGCGGCTTCTGAAGAGGCAACAGTTAAGTTAAAAGAGGTAACAGTTAAAGCGTAAAAATCATAATTAATTGGAGGAATATAGGTGAGACTTCAAGACAAAGTAGCTGTAGTAACTGGAGCTGGATCAGGAATGGGGAAAGCAATTGCTGTCCTTTATGCAAAAGAAGGCGCAAAAGTGGTAGTATCTGATATTAATGTAGATGCTGCAAATGTTACCGTTGAAGAAATAAAATCAAACGGTGGAGATGCAATTGCTGTTATGGCTAATGTTGCTCTCGAAAATGATATTCAAAACTTAATCGATTCTGCCGTAAATACTTTTGGTACAGTAGATATTCTAGTTAATAATGCAGGAATTATGGATAACTTTGAGCCTGCTGGTTATATTGAAGATGATAAGTGGGAAAGAGTTTTTGCTGTCAATACAACAAGTGTCATGCGCTCAACAAGAAAAGTCTTACCAATCTTTTTAGAAAAAGAGCAGGGAGTTATTATTAATGTAGCTTCTGCAGGTGGACTTCAAGGGGCTAGAGCAGGAGCAGCTTACACAGCCTCTAAGCATGCAGTTGTTGGATTCACGAAGAATACTGGATTCATGTACGCAACAAATGGAATCCGATGCAATGCAATCGCTCCAGGTGGAGTTGAAACAAATATCGGTTCTTCTATGACAAATATCAATCACTTTGGTATGGGACGAATTCAAGCAGGATTAGGAGTTAATCCACGAGTAGGTAAACCAGAAGAAATTGCAGAAATAGCATTATTCCTTGCCTCAGATGAATCAAGCTTTGTAAATGGTACTGTAATTACTGGTGATGCAGGTTGGACTGCTTATTAAGGTAGGGAATTTTATATTGAAAGAAGGAAGACCGTCTGAAATTTTTCGGACGGTTTTTTTATTTTTTTGAAATATTTTTTAGAATTTGATCAGGGAGAGAGTTAGCAATGCGGGGCATACCTCTTCAATGTGACAGAATTATGAAAAATATGGAATATACATAAAGTTTTCAGATTATTTGGGGTGATTGCCAAGTTTGAAATGATACATTGAAAATATATTAATATTTTATTAGTTTTGGATTTTTTAATTGAAACAAATACTTTTTGTAATTTGTTTGGCTCTTCTCATTTTCGCAAAATCGAGTTATAAAAAATAACCCCTCATCTTAAAAAATGAAGGGCGGTTACTCAGAATATATTATCCAACGTGATTCTTAACGTCCTTCTCATCAACCCAAGCCTCTAACTGATCACGACCTGGTAAGTTATCGATTTTATCAGCAGAGAAAACTGGATCCAATCCTTGTTTCTTTTGAGAAACATAATCTTTTAATAAAGCTTTTACAACTTTAGCTAAACGCGTAATTGCGTAAAGATTAACTAATACCATTAATCCCATGAAAATATCTGCTAAAGACCAAATTAAATCAGCACTATATAATGCTCCGAATAATACCATTCCAATTACAGCAAAACGGTATACGTAAATAGATTTTTTCGAATGCTTCATGAAGCTAATATTTGATTCACCATAGTAATAGTTACCCATAATTGTACTTAATGCAAATAAGAATACTGAAATTGAAACGAATGTTGCAGCAAATTCACCTAGACTTACACGTAAAGATTCCTGTGTTAAAGGAATACCTGATAGTTCAGATGTTTTATAAACGCCTGAAACTAATACGATCATAGCTGTAGATGAACAGATGATAAATGTATCGACAATTACACCTAATGCTTGAATTAAACCTTGTTTTATAGGGTGAGTAACGTCAGCTGTTGCAGCTGCGTTTGGAGCTGAACCCATACCAGCTTCGTTTGAGAATAATCCACGACGAATTCCATGAAGAACTGCAGCACCCATGACACCGCCAAACATTTGTTTAAACGAAAAAATTCCTTCAGAGAAAATTGCACCAAATACATCTGGTAAAATATCGAAATTTGAAAACATTACCCATAAAGCTAGAATAATGTATACACCAGCCTTGATCGGCACTAAAACAGTTGAGAATTTTGCAACGGAATGTACGCCACCAAAAATAATTAATGCCGTAATAATAGCAAGTACAATCGCAGTTGTTTTTGTATTTACGCCAAATTCATTATTAATAGACGCAGCAATCGTGTTTGCTTGTACTGCGTTAAAAATAAGACCAAAAGATAAAGTAATTAAAATACTAAAAATAACACCAAGCTTTCGATTACCTAAGGCTTTTTCCATATAATAAGCAGGTCCACCACGCCATGAAGAACCATCTTTCACTTTATAAAGCTGAGCCAAAGTACTTTCTACAAATGCTGAAGCTGAACCAATTAATGCCATTAACCACATCCAAAAAACTGCACCTGGTCCACCTAATGCCACTGCTGTTGCAACACCGGCAATATTCCCGGTACCAATACGAGCAGCCATTCCGATCATAAATGCTTGTAATGAAGAAACAGTCTTTTTGTCTTTGTCTTTGTCTCTGTTTCGTCCATCAACTAATAATCGAATCATTTCAGGGAAGAATTTAAACTGAATAAATCCTAAATAAACCGTTAAAAATAGGCCAATTGCAACTAATAAAATAACAATTAATTTAGCCCATAAATAGTCGTTGAGTACTGTAACCAATTCTGTCATGAATCCCTCTCCTTTGTAAGAATATTCGCAAAATTATCCGATAATTTTGACTTCAAAATGTAATAATAAATTATTCTGCTGACAAAGGCAACACTTTTTTAATTATTGTTGATTAAAAAAAGTTAATATTAAAAAAAGATTAAAAAAGTAAGTGTTCACTTACTTTTTGTTGACGAAATTCAATTTGATTCATATACTAGAAAAGTAAATAAACACTTACTTTTTTTGTAGCATGCTAAAATTAAGATTTTGTTTCCTTTTTAAAAATGGTTTTTAAGGAGGTAAATAGTGAATAAGGGAGAAAGAACAAAACATCAAATCCTAGAAAAGTCTATACAACTATTTGCGAAGAATGGTTATGATGGTACGACAATTAATCAAATTGCAAAGGAAAGTAAAATTTCCGAAGCGACGATTTATAAGTATTTTAAAAGTAAGCTTGATGTATTGATTACCTGTGTAAAACCAGATATTCAGGACGTTTGGATGGAAGAGGATTTTAGTAAATTTTCAATTGAAGAATTGCTTAGATTATATGTTGAGAAAAGGATTAAATGGGTAGAAAAGAATCGAAATCAAATTGAGATCTTGATCAGTGAAACTTTACGACACCCTGAGTTATCAGAAATTTTCTTTCAACAGATCTATCGGAAAACACCAATCGAAGAAGAAATAGAATCAAGAATGCTGGCAAAAGAAACAAATTTCCATTTAGAAATTCCTATACTAAGTTTAAGTATGATTACGACGATTATCTCGATTCTTAATCTACAAAAGAGTGTTCTAGATAAAGATCCAATGCATATTACAGATGACGCTATAAATAAAATGGTGCAATTAATTTTATTTGGATTAATAGGAAATAAAAGTCCTGAATAAACATGAAAATGAGTTTAACTTAGAGAATGGTTTAGTATTACCTTTTATTTTTTTATTAAAGGGAGTATTAAACTATTTAAATGCAATAAATTGACCGAAATACACATTTGGTCAATTGGTCTAACAAGGGGAGTGAGAATGTGTTTAAACAAGAATGGAAAAATATTTTAAAGAAACCAATGACAATTGCAACAATCATTGCGATTGGTCTTGTACCAATGCTTTACTCATTAATTTTCTTATCAGCTTATTGGAATCCTTATAATAAAACAGAGAAACTATCTGTCGCAATTGTTAACAATGACAAGGGTACTGAGTTTAATGATAAAAAGCTTAATGTTGGGAAAGATTTTGTAGAAGGTTTGAAAGATAATAAATCATTCAAATGGAAAGTTACAAATAAAAAACAGGCAATGGAAGGATTAAACGATGAAAAATATTATTTAGTCATCGAATTACCTTCTAACTTCTCCAAAAATGCAGCTACGTTATTAGACGAAAAACCGCAGAAAATGAAATTAAATTATTACACAAATGCGGGTAAAAACTATGTAGGCGCACAAATTGGTACAAATGCAATGAAAGAAGTAAATGCTACTATCTCAAAAGAAATTACAGAACAATATGCTAAAACAGTTTTTGATAATTTCAAGGATATTGGAAAAGGCATGACAAAAGCATCTGATGGTGCAGGTAAAATCAATGATGGTGCTGCAAAAATTACAGATGGAACAGATGTATTAAATAAAAATTTAAAAAAATTAAATGACAGCATGATCACATTTGAAAATGGTAGTACAAAACTGAAAAGTGGAGCGACACAATTATCAGATGGTATTAAACAATCAAATGATGGTGCTAATAAATTAAATTCTGGTTTAAATACTCTTCTAGAAGGTACGGGTACGTTAAAAGCTGGTTCTGGTGATTTAAATAATGGACTTTCGCAACTTGCTGAAGGCGGTAGTAAAATTGAAACTGGGTCTTCTAAGCTAGAAACAGGAAGTAACCAATTAAATGCTGGACTAAAACAATCTTATGCTGGCGCAACCCAACTGCAAAAAAATGAAGCAGGATTTAATCAGAATCTTGGTGCTACTAATGATGCTCTTAAATCAATCGTTAATGGATTGCAAGATGGTTCATTAAGTAAAGAAGATTTACAGAAATTAAAAGCAATCTCAAACAGTTTAGATCAACTATCAAAAGGAAGTAATCAAATTAAAAATGGTGTTGATCAAATTGCTGCAGCACAAGGTCAATTATATGAAGGTTCAAATAATCTACTTGCTGGACAAAAAGAATTAAATACAAATTTAAGTTTATTTAATAGTAAATTGAAAGAAGCGTCTAATGGAGCAAATCAATTAGCTCAAGGAAGTAATGATTTATACAATGGTACAAAGGCATTAAGTGAAGGAAGTTCGTTACTTTCAATTGGCCTAGGTAAATTAAATACAGGTGGGGATCAATTAGTCCAAGGGATCAATCAGTTAAATGATGGTTCTAAACAACTATCTGATGGAACGAATAAGTTATATAGTGGGTCTGGAGACTTATTAAAAGGAGCAACTGATTTAACAAAAGGAACAACTGAACTTCATAAATCCCTAAAAGATGGTGGAGATGAAGTAAACAAAGTTAAAACAAGTGAAGCAACTGATAAATTCTTTGCAGAACCAACAAAGCTAGTTTCTCATAAAATAAATAATGTAAAAGAATATGGTGTAGGTTTAACACCGTATATATTATCTATAGGACTATTTGCTGGTGGATTAATGTTCACTTCAGTATATCCAATGAGAAAGAACTCTATTGCTCCGACTACTGGTTTAGCTTGGTTCTTTAGTAAATATAGCGTTCTTATTTTCGTGGGGATCATGCAATCAATCGTAGCAGATATGGTTTTAATTTATGGTATGGGTCTTGATGTGAAAAACGTGTGGTTATTCGTAGTGTTTACAATTATCACTAGCTTGACCTTCTATTCATTAATACAATTCTTAACTGTTACATTAGGAAATATAGGGCAATATTTAGTGTTTGTTATGATGTTATTACAAATTGGTGGAACTTCAGGTACTTTCCCAATTTCATTAACACCAACATTTTTCCAAACGATTCATCCATATTTACCGATGACTTATGCTATAAAAGGATTCAGAGAATTAATCTCTAGTTCTGTTAGCAAAGGCTTTGTATGGGATCAAGTCTACTATTTATGTGGATTTGCAGCGTTATTCATTATCCTAACAAATGTAACTTTTGCAGTTCGTGTTAAATTATCAAAGAAAAAACAATTAAGTGAAATTGAGGCTTAAAACGATAAAATAATAAAAAGGATTGAAGTCTAATAAAAAAAGATTTCAATCCTTTTTTACTAATAATGAAATAAAAATCCAGTATCTTTAGGTCAATCTTTTATTGTAAAATTAGTAATGGAATATGGGAATAATGAAGGAAATAGTATAGAATCCCTTTACATTGTAAGGGACTTATCGTTAAAATTTTAACGTGGTTAATTTGATAATTGTACATCATGAACACTTAATACTTGCTATTGTACTATAAAATATAAAAAACAAGGAAGCGTTTTCATTTAATAGAAAAGTGGTGAATAAATGAAACTAACTGACATCGATAAAAGAATTCTAGAGATGCTCACTAAAAATGGTCGGATGTCATACGCCGATATTGGAAAAGAACTTAATTTATCAAGGGTTTCGATCCGTGAACGTGTGAATCAATTAATTAAAAACGGGGTTATTGAGAGGTTTTCAGTAGTCATTAATTCAGAAAAAGTAGGCAAAGGTGTATCTGCATTCTTTGAAGTAGATTGTGAACCAGCTTATTTAGTAGTCGTAGCCGAAGCACTTGCAGATAATCCTGTTGTAGCGAGTTGTTATCAAATGACGGGTCCAAGCACTTTACATATGCATGTATTAGTCGATGATTTTGTCAGCTTAGAACAATTTATAAATAATGAATTATATGCTTTAGAAGGAATAACAAGGGTAGAAAGTCATATTTTATTACGAAGATTTAAGAGTAGAAATGGCTTAAAATTAT
Organism: Bacillus sp. AFS088145; assembly: GCF_002564465.1. Lineage (GTDB taxonomy): Bacteria > Bacillota > Bacilli > Bacillales > Bacillaceae_G > Gottfriedia. Next base: position 240,674 of record NZ_NUUX01000021.1, read on the forward strand.
AGTTGTCATGGCGAGGGATTGGTAATCCCTCGTCTTTTTTTACTATTTTTTGTAAAAATTCATAAAAATATAGAATATTCTGTCTATCGGGGGTATAATCGAAAATAATTAAAATTAACATTGTTAGGTTATACGGTGATTGAGGTTAACAAACGTATGTGATTTTAGTTAATATACTTACAAATGGAGTAGGTGGAAAGATGGCGTCACTCATATTAAGAAGGTTGTTTCAATTGTTTTTATTATTGCTAGGTATCTCCTTTTTAGTCTTTGCTTCTATGCATTTAGCACCTGGTGACCCAGCTGCAATCATTGGCGGACCTACAGCAACAAAAGCTGATTTAAATGCCATTCGAGAAAGTTTGGGACTGAACGACTCGTTTTTTGTCCAATATTGGCATTATTTATCAAGCGTATTACATGGGGATTTAGGATATTCCTTTCAAACGAAACAGTCGGTTGCAGAGGCAATTTCAATCCGTTTTCCTAATACTTTAAGTTTAGCAATCGCGAGTATGGTAGTTGCAGTAATAATCGGGGTAATAACAGGAATTGTCTCCGCACTTAAGCAAAACTCGTGGATGGATGTATCAAGTACAATAATAGCCCTTGCAGGTATTTCAGTACCTAATTTTTGGCTAGGTGCCATCCTTATTCTTATTTTCGGAGTTAATCTACAAATTCTTCCCGTTGGGGGACTCGATTCACCAATTTGGACTGTAGAAGGATTTAAGCAAATCATTTTACCTGCCATTGCATTGGGAACAGCCTCAGCAGCAATGATTGCAAGAATGAGCCGATCATCTATGTTAGAGGTAATTCGAGCTGATTACATACGAACTGCAAGAGCGAAAGGTGTAAAAGAAAAATCGATTGTTTGGATTCATGCTTTAAAAAACTCGATGATTCCAGTCATAACTGTTATTGGTTTAAACTTCGGATTTCTTCTTGGAGGAACAATCATTACAGAACAAGTATTTGCGATTAACGGTGTCGGCAGATTAATGATCGATGCAATTGCAGCTAGAGATTTTCCTATGGTTCAAGGGGCAGTATTACTTGTAGCATTTATGTTTGTAGTCGTGAATTTACTTGTTGATATTTTATACGTATTTATCGATCCAAGAATTAGCTACGATTAATTGGCTAGAAGGGAGGAAAAATTTTGTCTACAGAAGTCATCATTAATAACATAAGTGCAAAGCAAGCTATATCAAAAAAGAAAGAAAAATTTATTGTCCAAACATTTAAACGTTTAATCAAAAATAGATTGGCTGTTTTTGGATTAATCATTATTATTTTACAAATTTTAATGGCAGTATTTGCACCACTTATTACGATTCATGATCCGATTAAACAAAATTTAGCATCAACAGAACTGCCAATATTCTCTAGCGGTCATTGGTTAGGTACAGATAATTATGGTCGAGATATGTGGAGCCGAATTGTATTCGGATCTAGAGTATCACTCGTTGTTGGATTCAGTGCAGTGATTCTTGGCTTAATTGGCGGTATTACAATAGGCATGCTAGCTGGCTATTCTTCAAAATTAGATGGCTTGCTTATGAGAATAGTAGATTTACTATTTGCTTTTCCTGGAATTTTACTAGCTATGCTAATTATCGCAATTCTTGGGACAAGTTTAGTGAATGTAGCAGTTGCGATTAGTATTTGGTCCATTCCTTCATGTGCAAGAATTGTTCGTGGTTCGGTTTTATCTATTAAGAAGCAAGAATACATACAAGCAATGAGGACTTTAGGTGCAAGTAATTTACGAATTATGGTGAAGCATATTTTACCAAACTGTATGGCACCAATCATAGTTTTTGCCACAATGAGAATGGCTACTGCTATTTTATCAACGGCATCATTAAGTTATTTAGGTCTTGGTGCACAACCTCCAACAGCCGAATGGGGATCAATGATCTCTCAAGGGCAAGATTATATGTTTTCTTCCCCACATATGACAATCGTACCAGGGATCGCAATTATGCTGATCGTTTTCTCTTTTAATGTCGTAGGTGATGGATTAAGAGATGCTTTAGATCCAAATATGAATATTAATGATTGAGGAGATGGGTAAATGAAAAAATGGATGGTTATCGTAATTAGTGCAATTCTACTTCTTGCTGGATGCTCTAGTAAAACAACTGGATCAAATAGCGCCAATGTTTCGCAAGAGCTTACATATGCTTCAACTTCTGATGTAGTAGGTTTATCACCAATCTTAACAAATGATTCTGTATCAGCTAATGTCATCATGCAAGTCTATGAAACTTTATTTAAAAGAAATCCTAAAACAATGAAAATCGAACCTTTATTAGCAGAATCTTATACGAATCCAGATGATAAAACTTGGGAAATTACATTAAAAAAAGGAATTAAATTTCAAGATGGAACAGATTTTAACGCAGAAGCAGTAAAATACACATTTGATAAATTCCGTGATCCAAAAACTGCTGCTCCACGTGCTTCATTATTAGAACCAATTCAATCAGTTAATGTAATTGATGATTACAAAGTAGAAATTAAAACGAAATATCCATATGGACCACTTTTAGCTGCACTTGCTCATACTGCTGCTTCAATCGTAAGCCCTGAAGCAGATAAAAATAGTGATTTAATGAAAACACCTGTAGGAACTGGGCCATTTAAGTTTGTTAGCTGGACACCTGGTGACCAAATCGTTCTAGAGGCAAACAAAGATTATTGGAATGGTGCACCAAAATTGAAAAAAGTTACTTTTAAAGTAGTACCTGAAGTTTCTACAGCTATTTCAATGTTACAAACAGGAAAAGTACAGTTTATTGATGCTCTACCAGCTGAACAAATTAAGCGTTTAGAATCAATTAAAAATGTAAAAGTGACAAAAGCAGAAGGAACACCTGTTTATTATTTAGGGTTTAACATGAAAAAAGCTCCAATGAATAACTTAGCATTCCGTCAAGCTGTTGCTTATGGATTAGATCGTAAAGCATATATTAATCAGTTAAACGGATTAGGCGTCGAAGGTAATAGTGTAATTGGACCAAAAGTTTTCGGATATGATCAATCTGAAGAAAAAGTTGGCTATTCTTATGATTTAGAAAAAGCTAAAAAACTGATTAAAGATAATGGATTTGAAGGAAAAGAAGTAAAGATACTAGTACCAAATCGAGATATGTATATGAAAATGGCTGAAATTGCTCAATCTCAAATGACGGAAATTGGTCTGAAAGTTAAGCTTGAAACGATGGAATGGGGAACTTTCCTAGATGCAGCAACTAAAGGTCAATACGATGTAACCTTCTTAGGATGGGCAAATAGTACAGCTGATGGTAGTGAATTATTGTATCCAAACTTCCACTCTGACAATATTGGATCATCAAACCGAATTTCATATAGTAATAAGCAATTTGATCAGTTAGTTAATGAATCTCGTCAAACAATTGACCAAAATGCTCGAAAAGAAAAATTAAAAGAAGCAAATGAATTATTAGTAAAAGATGCTCCTGTAATCGTTATGAATCAAGGTGTAGTAACATCTGCAGTTGATCAATCGGTGAAAGGCATTGAAATTGATCCTACTGGCCAATGGTCATTATACAACGTACACAGAGAGTAGGTAATAGTATGTCAACAGAGCTTCTATCTGTAAATAATTTAGTAACAACGTTTCGAACAGCTGATGGAGAAATCCCAGCTGTTCGAAACGTATCCTTTTCAGTTAATAAAAGTGAAACTTTATGTATAGTTGGCGAATCAGGTTGCGGAAAAAGTATTACTTCATTGTCTATTATGGGATTATTGCCAAGTAATGGATCGATAAAAAGCGGTTCAATTCAATTAGAAGGAACTGATTTAACTAAGTTAACAACTGATGAATTCAGAAAAATAAGAGGCAATAAAATATCGATGATTTTTCAAGAGCCGATGACTGCGTTAAACCCTGTAATCACAATTGGTTATCAGCTACGTGAACCACTTATGATCCACCAAAAGCTTTCTAAACAAGAAGCAAATCAAAAAGGAATTGAACTCTTAAAGCAAGTAGGAATACCATATCCTGAAAAAAGAATGACTCAATATCCCCATGAGTTAAGTGGCGGAATGAGGCAAAGGGTTATGATTGCTATTTCATTAGCTTGCACACCTGGACTCTTAATTGCAGATGAGCCAACGACTGCACTCGATGTTACGATTCAATCTCAAATATTAGATTTAATCCATGAGTTACAAGAACAACTCGGAATGGGTGTCATCATGGTTACACATGATATGGGAGTCGTAGCTGAGATTGCTGATAAAGTGATGGTCATGTATGCAGGAGAAAAAATAGAAGAAGGTCCAGTTGAAGAGATTTTTAATCATCCAAGTCATCCATATACTAGGGGATTATTAAGCTCTGTACCAAATGTAGATGATCCCGATTTTGAATTAGAAGCAATTCCAGGCTCTACACCGAGCTTAAACGAACAAATAACTGGCTGCCGTTTTCATCCACGTTGTGAACATGCATTAGCACGTTGCAAAGTTGAAGTCCCTAAAGAAATTACAATAAAGGATGGACACACAGTTAAATGTTGGCTGAGTGAGGAGGATGCGATATGACTCTAACAAAAAGTAAATATTTATTAGAGCTACGAAGTGTTAAAAAATATTATCCGATTCGTGGAGGCTTACTAAAAAAAGTTCAAGGTCACGTCAAAGCAGTTGAAGAAGTGAGTCTAACAGTATTAGAAGGTGAAAGCTTAGGCGTTGTAGGTGAATCAGGTTGCGGTAAATCTACATTGGGTAAAACGATTTTAGGTCTTGAAGATATTACTGACGGAAAAGTATTTTTTAAAGATACAGAAATCCAACATTTATCGAATAAGAGTCGAAATGATTTTAAGAAACAAATGCAAATGATTTTCCAGGATCCATATGCTTCATTAAATCCAAGACAACGAATTGGAGATGCATTGGAAGAAGTATTTGTTATCCATACGAATCTATCAAAACAAGAACGAAAAGAGAAAGTAGTCGGTTTGCTTCGTGAGGTAGGCTTAAATGAAGATCATCATGATCGATATCCTCATGAATTTAGTGGTGGACAACGTCAACGAATCGGTATTGCACGAGCAATTGCCCTTAACCCATCGTTAATTATTTGTGACGAGGCAGTTTCTGCACTTGATGTGTCTGTACAAGCACAAGTATTAAAACTTTTAAAATCATTACAAGAAAAATATAACTTAACTTATTTATTTATCTCGCATGATTTAGGAGTTGTACGATATTTTTGTGATCGAGTTTTAGTAATGTATTTAGGAAATACAGTGGAACTTGCTCCTGCTGACAAGCTATATAATAACCCACTACATCCTTATACAAAAGCGTTACTATCTGCGATACCACGTCCAAAGGTAGGGAAAAGACCTGAGAAAATCCGTTTGACAGGTGAAATTCCAAATCCAGCTAACCCACCTTCAGGTTGTACATTCCGTACTCGTTGTCCACTAGCAACAGAGATTTGCGGGCAAGTAAAACCAGAGTGGAAGGAAATTGAAGAAAATCATTTTGTTGCATGTCACCATGTAGATGCTTAAAGGAGAAGATACAGATGCAGTTTGATCATTTAAATAATCCATATTCAGCACAACGCCATACGACATTTGGAAAAAATGGAATGGTAGCTACTTCACAACCTTTAGCGGCGCAAGCGGGGTTAGATATATTAAAAAAAGGCGGTAACGCAATCGACGCTGCAATTGCTACAGCTGCTGCTTTAACAGTAGTTGAACCAACTTCAAACGGTATTGGTGGAGACGCCTTTGCACTAGTTTGGATAAATGGGGAATTACATGGTTTAAACGGTAGTGGTCCTGCCCCAAAATCAATTTCGATTGAAAAGCTAAAGGAACAAGGACTCGAGAAGATGCCAACCCATGGGGTTATTCCAGTTACAGTACCTGGAGTACCTGCTGCATGGGCTGCTTTGTCAAAACGTTTTGGTAAATTACCATTAGAAGAGGTTTTACAACCGGCTATTACGCTTGCAGAAGAAGGCTTCCCACTCTCGCCAATTTTAGGGAAGTTTTGGAATATAGCATACGAAAAGTTTAAAAAACAATTTACTTCACCAGAATTTGATGAGTGGTTCAAAACATTCGCTCCAAATGATCGTGCACCAGATATTGGCGAATTATGGTCATCAAAAGCCCATGCAGAAACATTACGTGAAATCGGTGCAACGAATGCTGAGAGTTTTTATCGTGGCAACTTGGCAGAAAAAATTGTTTCCTTTATGAAAGAACATAACGGATACCTTAGTTCAGAGGACCTAAGTGAATATAAAGTAGAATGGGTTAACCCAATCTCGACAAATTATCGTGGATACGATGTTTGGGAAATTCCGCCCAATGGGCAAGGTTTGGTTGCGTTAATGGCATTAAACATTGCTAAAGGTTTTAATTTTTCTGCAAAAGATGATGTCGATACATATCATAAGCAAATAGAAGCTATGAAACTAGCTTTTACTGATGGAAAAGCGTTTATTACAGATTCTGAGCATATGGATATTAATGTAGAGGAGCTACTATCAGAAGAATATGCCGGATCGCGTCGAGAATTAATTTGTGAAAAAGCGATAGAGCCAGAAAACTATACACCTCCAAAAGGTGGAACCGTTTATTTAGCGACTGCTGATGGCGAAGGGAATATGGTTTCCTTTATTCAAAGTAACTATATGGGATTTGGTTCAGGGATTGTAATTCCTGATACAGGAATTGCTCTTCAAAATAGGGGTCATGATTTTACTTTAAATCCGGAGCATTCTAATGCACTTAAGCCAGGTAAAAGAACATATCACACAATAATTCCAGGGTTTTTAACAAAAGATGGCGAAGCAGTAGGGCCATTTGGCGTAATGGGAGGTTATATGCAGCCACAAGGTCATGCACAAGTTGTCATGAATACTGTTGATTTCCACCTAAATCCTCAAAGTGCATTAGATGCACCTAGATGGCAGTGGATGGAAGGAAAAAAAGTGGTCGTAGAACCTCATTTCCCAAATCATCTTGCCCAAGCACTAGCAAGAAAAGGCCATCAAATTCAAGTGGCTACAGATTGTAGCAGCTTCGGAAGGGGTCAAATTATTTGGCGCAATCCTGAGACCGGGGTGCTAATGGGAGGAACAGAATCTAGAACAGATGGTGCAATTGCGGTTTGGTAAAGGAATGATTCAATGATAAATCAATGGAAACTTTTTTTAGCTTTTTTTAGAGTAGGAATGCTAGGTTACGGAGGAGGTCCTTCTTCTATACCACTAATCCACACTGAGGTTGTTGACAAGTATAAATGGCTAAATAAGGATGACTTTTCAGATGTACTAGCAATTGCCAACGCTCTTCCAGGTCCAATCGCGACAAAGCTTGCAGGATATGTAGGTTGGAGAACAGGTGGCGTGGTAGGTATGTTAAATGCCATTATCGCAACAACTCTACCGACTGTTTTCCTACTAATGCTATTGTTATCAACACTCAATCACTTTAAAGGTGTTGCCTGGGTACAAGGCATGTCGAATGCAGTTGTTCCAGTTGTGGGAGTTATGTTAGCAACCTTAACTTGGGAATTTATTGAGAAATCGAAAGAGTCTCTTGGCTGGAAAATTACTAGTTTGATTGTAGTTGCTAGTTTTATCCTTTTATATTTTTTAAATGTACATCCTGCTATCTTAATTGGATGTTTAGTTGGATATGCCTTTTTCTCAAAAAGTAAAAATGAAAAGAAGAAGAAGGTGAAGGCATCATGATTTATTGGAAAATATTTTTAGCATTTTTCTTACCAGGCATTTTCGGATACGGAGGAGGACCAGCTTCGATCCCTCTTATTGAGAATGAAGTTGTTGATAAGTACGGATGGTTAACCTCAGTTGAATTTAGTAACGTACTTGCGCTAGGCAATGCGCTTCCAGGTCCGATTGCTACAAAGATGGCTGGATATATCGGATATGTTGAGGGAGGCGTATTTGGTTCTTTTGTAGGACTATTCGCATCAATCGCACCTTCTCTAATCTTGATGATTGCTTTATTAAGCATATTAATGAAGCATAAAAACTCACCAAAAGTCAAAAAGATGACTTCATTAGTTAGACCTTTAATCGCCGTTTTACTTGGCATTATGGCCTTTGACTTTTTTAACGATTCTTATAATGGGGTAGGTGTAACGCAAACAATTATTATTAGCGTGCTTTCTTTATTATTTTTAGAACGTTGGAAAATTCACCCCGCATATGTAATCGGAGGTGCACTTGTTTATGGTGCAGTATTTTTATCTTAAACAATGAACAACTTTTTTGTTTTATCGGAACATTATTGAAGCAATACCATTAAGGGGTTGCTTTCAATAATGTTTTTTTATTTAATCAGCTCAAAGCTAAAGAATAAAAAAAAGGCAATTATTTTACACATAAAAAAGTATTTCAACTTTTAATGTGAATTATGTCACAAAATAGACAATTTATAGACACGATTTAGACAAATAAGATTAAGTCAAAACCCCTTTAGAAAAGTAAACTATAAGTAACAAGAGTACCATTGAGTGGTTCTCTAAAATTTACTTAATGAATTGTTTGTGAAAAAATGTTCAAAGTTTTGCTCGAGCTTAATGGAAATTTTTTTGAAATGATTTTATCCTAAGGGGGATGAACTGTGAGTGTATTAGAGCTTGCAAGAATACAATTTGGTTCCACTACAATTTTCCATTTTTTATTTGTACCACTTTCAATAGGTTTAGTATTTATGGTAGCAATCATGGAAACATTGTATGTTTTTCGAAATAAAGAAGAATATAAAAAGTTAACAAAATTCTTTGGGCACTTATTTTTAATTAATTTCGCAGTTGGTGTTGTGACAGGTATTATTCAAGAGTTTCAATTCGGTATGAACTGGTCTGAATATTCCCGTTTTGTTGGGGATGTTTTTGGAGCACCACTTGCAATTGAAGCACTTTTAGCATTTTTTATGGAGTCTACATTTTTAGGAATTTGGATATTTGGTTGGGAAAAACTTAATAAAAAAATACATTTAATGTGTATATGGTTAGTTGCTTTCGGAACGTTAATGTCTGCGTTTTGGATTTTAGCAGCCAATTCTTTCATGCAGGAACCAGTAGGCTTTGCCATTAAAAATGGTCGTGCAGAAATGACCGACTTCTTAGCAATCATTACAAATCCACAACTTAAAGTTGAGTTTCCTCACACAATTGCTGGAGCATTAGCAACTGGAGCGTTATTTGTTGCTGGTGTAAGTGCATATAAAATCTTAAAAAAACAGGAAACAGAATTATTTAAAAAAGCGTTTAATCTTGCAATGGTGTTCGCGCTAATTGCAGGAATTGGTGTTGCATTTAGCGGACATTCTCAAGCGAAGCATTTAATGAAAACTCAGCCAATGAAAATGGCTGCAAGTGAAGGGCTATGGAAAGACAGCGGTGACCCTGCAAGCTGGATGGTCTTTGGTCTGATTGATTCGAAAAAGAAAGAAAACAAATACGAGGTAGAAGTACCATATTTATTAAGTTATCTAGCTTATGAGAAGTTTGAAGGTAAAGTACCTGGTATGAATACATTACAAAAGCAGTACGAGAAATTATATGGTCCTGGAAATTATATTCCACCAGTTAATACAACTTTCTGGAGCTTTAGAATTATGGCAGGAGCAGGAATGGTCATGATCTTAATGTCGATGCTAGGTTTATATTTTAGCTATCGTAAAAAATTAGAATCAAAAAATCTATTCTTAAAGGCATCAATTTTACTAATTTCTTTACCGTTTATTGCAAATACAGCTGGATGGGTTATGACGGAAATAGGTCGCCAACCATGGACTGTATTCGGTTTAATGACTACTGCTGCTTCTGTATCACCAAATGTTTCAAAAGGATCACTGATTTTTTCAATCACAACATTTACAACAATGTATGCAATTTTAGCAGCTGTTTTAGTTTACTTGTTTGTAAAAGAAATTAAAAAAGGAACACATCATGTTGAAACTGAAAAAGTTCCTACGGTCGATCCGTTTGAAAGGGAGGCGACAATTGTATGATTGCGTTAAATGAATTATGGTTTTTACTCGTAGCAGTTTTATTTATCGGGTTCTTCTTCTTAGAAGGCTTCGACTTTGGTGTAGGTATATCTACAAAGCTACTAGCTAAGAATGATACCGAAAGAAGAATTTTAATAAACACAATTGGACCGTTTTGGGACGCAAATGAAGTATGGTTATTAACGGCAGGTGGAGCAATCTTTGCAGCTTTCCCAAATTGGTATGCAACGATGTTTAGTGGATACTATATTCCGTTTGTATTTGTATTAATAGCATTAATCGGACGTGGTGTTGCTTTTGAATTTAGAGGCAAAGTTGAAAGTTCTAAATGGGCACAGACTTGGGATTGGGTAATTTTCTTCGGTAGTTTATTACCACCATTTCTATTCGGTGTATTATTCTCAAGTATCCTTAGAGGAATGCCAATCGATCAAAATATGAATATTTCTGCTGGTTTTACAGATTACGTAAATTTATTCACAGTAGTTGGCGGAGTAACGGTAACATTACTGTGCCTCTTACACGGATTAATGTTTTTAACATTAAAAACGGTTGGAGAATTAAGAAACCGTGCACGTTCTCTAGCACGTATGGTAATCATGCCAGTGTTCTTATTCTTAGTTGCCTTTACTGGTATGGCATATTTTGAAACGGATATGTTTAAAGTAAAAGCATATATAACAGTTCCACTTATTTTATTAATCGTAGTATCTTATATTCTTGCTACAATATTCATCTTAAAAAAACGCGATGGTTGGTCATTTGCTATGTCGGGTCTTGGTATTGTACTAACAGTCGGGACACTGTTTACTTCTCTGTTCCCAAGAGTCATGATTAGTTCAATCAAAAATACGTATGACTTAACTGTTTATAATGCTTCATCTGGTCCTTATTCATTAAAGATAATGACAATTGTTGCATGTACATTATTACCATTCGTACTAGGTTACCAAATTTGGAGTTATTATGTGTTTAGAAAAAGAGTGGATGAGAAGGATTTGACTTATTAATGGGAAAAGATCTTATTAAATATAAAGGGATTAATCGTTTATTAATAATCCTATCTTTTTTAACAATTATACAAGTAACGGCAATTATTATTCAGGCATATATGCTTTCACAAGCTATTGTCAAATTGTTCAATGGGAAAAATAGTAGCGATATATTATACGCTACTATTTTCTTCATCCTTACATTTATCTGTCGTTATATTATTTCTACTATTAAGCAGAAATGTTCAGAGCATTTTGCAGACATTGCTTCATCTGAAATGAAAATGAAAGTTTTAGAAAAGCTTTTTAAACTTGGACCTAGATTTGCAAGGAAATCAGGAACAGGTAATATTGTAACGCTTATTATGGAAGGAACTACTCAACTAAGAAATTACCTAGAAATCGTTCCATTGAAAATGATTAACTTAGCAATTGTCTCACCAGTAATCGTGATCTATATTTTCTTTGTTGATAAAGTTTCTGCACTTATACTAATCGTAACATTTCCAATCATTATTATTTTCATGATTTTACTCGGTTTGGCAGCTAAAAAGAAATCAAATAATCAATGGAAGGTTTACCGTATTTTATCGAACCATTTTACTGATTCATTACGTGGTCTAGAAACACTAAAATTTCTAGGATTAAGTAGAAAACATATTAAAAAGATAGAAAGTGTAAGTGAAAGATACAGAGAAGCAACGATGGGCACATTAAAAGTAGCTTTTTTATCTTCATTTGCACTAGATTTATTCACAATGCTGTCAATCGCTACAGTTGCTGTCTTTTTAGGACTTCGTTTGATTGACGGAGTAATTTTATTAGGCCCAGCACTAACAATTTTAATTTTAGCTCCTGAATATTTCTTACCAGTTCGTGAAATTGGAGCTGATTATCATGCAACTTTAAATGGTCAAGAAGCTGGAAAAGCAATGCAAGATATTTTAGATGAGCAAGAATTTAAGATTCAAGAAAATGCACCTATATCAGATTGGAATCATGCTAGCGAAATTAATTTAAAGGATATTTCAGTAAGACCCGAAAAAGATGGTCAAACGATTTTATCAAATATTAATATGAGTATTAAAGGGTTTCAAAAAATTGGGATTGTTGGAGAAAGTGGTTCTGGTAAGTCAACACTTATTGATTTAATAGGTGGATTTTTAGAGCCAGAAAATGGGACTATTCAAATTTCTGGTGAAGAGGTATCACATCTGCAAATACAAGATTGGCATAAACAGTTAATCTACATTCCACAAAGCCCTTATATTTTCTCAAAATCATTAAACGATAATATAAGCTTCTATAAACCTAATGCCACTACAGAAGAAATTGAAAATGCAGCTGTTCAAGCTGGGTTAACTTCTTTAATAAAAGAATTACCAAAAGGATTAGAAGAAAAAATTGGCGAAGGTGGAAGAGCTTTAAGTGGCGGGCAAAGCCAACGAGTTGCGCTTGCTAGAGCATATCTAGAAAATCGTCCGATTCTTTTGTTAGACGAACCTACTAGTCATCTTGATATTGAAACTGAGTTTGAATTAAAACAAACAATGCTTCAATTATTTTCTGGTAAATTAGTATTTTTGGCTACACATCGCTTACATTGGATGAAAGAAATGGATCATATTATTGTGATGAATGAAGGTAGCATCATTGAAGTAGGTACCCATGAAGAACTATTAAAGAAAAAAGGTCATTATTATCGATTAATTCATAGTTAGAAGGTAAAAATATGTTAAATAAAAATGGATGGATTTTACCATATATAAAAGAAAATCGTCGTTTATTTATAGTTGTGATTTTCTTAAGTTCACTGACTATATTTGCAGCGGCTTCTCTTATGTACACCTCTGGCTATTTAATCTCTAAAGCAGCAACAAGACCTGAAAATATATTAATGATATATGTACCAATTGTTGCTGTACGTACTTTTGGTATTTTAAGGTCGGCTTCTAAGTATGTTGAAAGATTAGTCGGACACAATACTATTTTAAAAATCTTATCTAGAATGAGAACAAGACTTTTTAGTAATCTAGAATCGTATGCACTTACGATCAATTCGAAGTTTAAAACAGGTGATATTTTAGGTCTTTTAGCTAATGACATTGAATATTTACAGGATATTTATTTAAAAACTATTTTCCCTGGAATTGCTTCATTGTTTATCTATTTTATATCGGTGGTAGCACTTGGATTCTTCTCTGTTCCATTTGCAATATTAACTGCAGTCATTTCCTTTGTTTTAGTAGGTGTCCTACCGTATTTTTCATTATTAGTTGAAAAAGCGCGAACTTACGAAATAAAAAAGGAAAAGAGTCATTTATATGAAAATTTAACTGATGCAGTTATGGGAATTAGCGATTGGCTATTTAGTGGTAAACAAAATATCTTTATTAAAAATTATAGAGAAATGGATGAATCGGTAAGAAATATTCAAAACAAGGAAAAAAGATTTAGAAGATGGCGCGATCTAATTGCTCAATGTATTGTAGCGGTTTTAGTTTTAATGATGCTATATTGGGCGGGGAATGAAAGTTTAGCTGGAGAAATTCCAAGAACTTTTATCGCCGCATTTGTTTTAGTTTTATTTCCTTTAACAGAAGCTTTTATTCCACTATCGAGTTCTCTTGGAAGTGTCCCTGTATATAGTGATTCAATTAATCGTTTAGAAGGGATTAAAGAAGTGAATCGTTATCAGGAATCACTAACGATTGAAGGAGATATTGAAGATTATCGAAAAATCGAATTCGAAAATGTATCTTTTCATTACTCGAAAAACGAAACTATTTTAAATAATGTTTCTTTTACAATTGAGGAAAACAAAAAAACTGCTTTATTAGGTCCGAGTGGTTCAGGAAAATCAACTATTCTGAAGCTAATTGAAGGAGTAGAGAACCCTATTGAAGGAAGTGTTAAAATAAATGAGATCGAAAGTATAGCTCTAGGAGACCAAATTTCAAAAGTTGTGTCTGTACTTAATCAAAAGCCATATTTATTTGATACTACAGTTATAAATAATATTCGTTTAGGAAATCCAGCAGCAAGTGATGAAGAAGTAATCGAGGTTACGAAAATGGTAGAACTGCATGATTATATAGCATCACTTCCAGAAGGCTATAATACACCTATGCAAGAAACCGGGGTAAGATTCTCTGGTGGAGAACGTCAAAGAATTGCTTTGGCCAGAATACTTCTTCAAAACACACCAATTGTTATTTTAGATGAACCAACTGTCGGATTAGATTCAATAACGGAAAGAAAACTACTCAAAACGATCTTTAAAGTATTAGAAGGAAAGACTGTATTATGGATCACACACCATTTAATCGGTGCAGAAATGGCTGATCATATTCTTTTCTTAGATAAAGGTAAAATCGCTATGAAAGGCTCACATGAAGAACTTTTCAAAAACGAGGACCGATATCGCAACCTTTTTGAATTAGATCGACCATTTAGAGTAATTGAATAGTTGTTAATTAGGAGACACTGGCTAATATGCCAGTGTCTTTTTTAGATACTAAATACAGTTTGACGGAAAATGATTTACATGATATATTTATCTCGAATTCGAGATATCTTGAATTCAGAATAAATTTTAATGAATTTTTTCAGTATTCTTCAGCAATAGATTCACAAAATAAAAAAGTTAATATATAAAAATAATTTATATGGAGGAATTAGTATGAATGGCTTAAAAGGAATTCATCATGTAACAGCAATAACTAGTAGTGCAGAAAAAAACTATGAATTTTTCACTTATGTTTTAGGGATGCGTTTAGTAAAGAAAACAGTCAATCAAGATGATATTCAAACGTACCATTTATTCTTTGCAGATGATAAGGGAAGTGCTGGAACGGACATGACATTTTTCGATTTCCCTGGAATTCCAAAAGGTGTACATGGTACAAATGAAATTTCAAAAACATCCTTCCGAGTACCAACTGATTCGGCATTAGATTATTGGGTGAAGCGTTTTGACAGATTAGAAGTAAAGCACTCAGGAATAAAAACACAGTTTGGTAAGAAAACATTATCTTTTGTTGATTTCGATGACCAGCAATATCAATTAATTTCAGATGAGCATAATAAAGGAATTGCTTCAGGCACACCATGGCAAAAAGGACCAATCCCATTAGAGTATGCAATTACAGGTCTAGGACCAATTTTTGTCCGAATAGCTAATTTCGCATTCTTTAAAGAAGTAATTGAAAAAGTATTTTTATTCAAAGAAATTGATAAAGAAGGTTCATTCCACTTATTCGAAGTTGGTGAAGGAGGTAACGGTGCTCAAATTATTGCTGAGCATAATGAAATATTACCTCAAAGCATCCAAGGCTTCGGTACTGTTCACCATGTAGCTTTCCGTGTAGAAGATACGTCCGTATTAAAAGAGTGGATAAAACGTCTTGACTCATTCCGTTTACCAAACTCTGGCTATGTAGATCGTCACTTCTTCGAGTCATTATACGCAAGAGTTGCTCCACAAATCTTATTCGAATTTGCAACAGATGGTCCTGGATTTATGGGAGACGAACCTTATGAAACACTTGGTGAAAAGTTATCTTTACCTCCATTCTTAGAACCAAAACGTGATGAAATTGAAGGAATGGTTCGTCAGATTGATACTGTAAGAAGTACGAAGGAATTTATTAAAGAATAGGACTTTATATAAAACAACACTCACAATTTATGTGGGTGTTGTTTTGTTATTTCTACTCCTACTGGAAGTTTGGATACAGAATATGTATCAAAAATTGGTGCGACAAATATTCAAAATTTATCCAACTGTTAAAAATTACCTAAAAAATTAATGCATAAAACGCTTTGTTATTCTAATGAAATTTTTCACTGAATAAAAATCTTATGAACTAAAATAATTTTTTAGGAGAGGGAACATGCATAGTACATCAGGTAGGCGTTTATCGAAGGATGAAATGGTTACTTTAATACAAAATGGACTAGAGAGGACAAATAATCCGAAAAAGATTGTTATAGTAGGAGCGGGAATTTCAGGATTAGTAGCAGGTTTTTTATTAAAGGAAGCAGGGCATGAAGTGACGATTTTAGAAGCAAATGGTCGAGTAGGTGGACGGATTTTTACGAAAAGAGCGCCTTTTATTAATGATCAATACTTGGAATTGGGTGCAATGCGTATTGCTTCTGATCACAAACTTGTACTTGAATATATAAATAAATTTAACTTAAAAGTAAATGAATTTGTAAATGGAAAGTCAGAGGATATTATCTACGTTAACGGGATAAAAACAACTCAGAAGCAATATGAACAGAATCCAGATATTTTAGGTTATCGAGTAGCGGTTAATGAAAAAGGGATAAATGTTGATCAGTTTATTGAAAGATCGCTAAAATCAGTAATGGATTTTATTCATCAAAACCCTGATGAGAATTGGAAAACCATTATTGAAAATTATGATCATCATTCGATGGAATCTTTTTTAAGATATAACCCAATCGGAACGCCTTTATCGCCTGGTGCTTTAGAAAAAGTAAAAGTACTTCAAGGGATGGAAGGATTTCCTGAGCTTGCCTTTACTGCTATTTTAAGAGAGTTCATTGTGTTATTTTCAAAGGATATTAAGTTTTATGAGATTACGGGTGGAAATGATCAACTACCTAAAAAGTTTTTAACACAATTGAAGGATAATCTATTCTTTGGACAAAAAATGAATAAAATCGTGCAGGAAAATAATCAAGTAACGATTCACTCAGATCATTATACAAGCCATCTGCCTTATCAAACTACTGCTGACTATGCCATTATTACTATCCCCTTTTCATTATTAAACTTCATTGAAGTCGTTCCAAGAAATTCATTTTCTTATGATAAATGGAAGGCAATACGCGAATTACACTATGTTCCCTCTACTAAAATTGGACTTCAATTTAAAAGTAGATTTTGGGAGAAAGATGGGACATTAGGTGGGAAATTAACCACAGATTTACCAATCAGATTTGCATATTATCCAAGTAATCATAATGGTAAAAATGGATCGGGTATTGTTTTAGCTAGTTATACTTGGGAAGATGATGCATTGATTTGGGATAGTATGTCTGAAGATGATCGGATAATGAATGCTTTAAGCAATTTGGCAACGATCCATGGCAATCAAGTTTATACAGAATTTATTACAGGTTACACTCATAGTTGGGCTCTATATCCATACTCTGGAGGAGCATTTTCTATGTTCAAACCAGAACAAAATAGAGAGCTGACGCCTTATATTTCCACTCCTGAGGGGCGAGTACATTTTGCTGGTGAACATACATCTTCTGCGCCTGCATGGATTGAGGGTGCAATCGAATCTGGCATTCGGTCAGCATTTGAAGTAAATAGCCGAACCTTCGTTGAACGATAAAAATTCATTTTTTATATTTCCATTGAATATAGTAAAAATAGTGGATGTCTTTTTATTTGAGGGAGTGATCAGTTTGAACGAAAATAATCAAGGACTTCAATTTACCCCTGTGAAATCATGGAATGTTTTTCATGGCCCAAATGACCCTTGCCCACCAATTGGTACAAAATATTACTCTACACCTCCACACTTATATTTAGGATTTCAGCCACCAGGACTAGAGCAATTTTCATACAAGGAGGCATTGAAAAAAGGCACTTTATGGAAAGTGTTTTATGACTTTTACGAAAATCCATATAAAGCTAGGAGGGATTAAAAATGACTGAGCAACTTCCTCCAGAGTATTATCAGGATTTAGAGGAACTGCAAGCTGTTGATTTCGTCCTTGTAGAACTAACCTTATATTTAGATACTCATCCAGGTGATCAAAATGCAATTAACCAGTTTAATCAATACGTCCAATATAAAAAACAAATCGAAGCTAATTTCGAATCAAAATATGGACCACTATATCAATTTGGTGGCAGTTATTCAGATCAAAACTGGAACTGGCATAAAGGCCCATGGCCATGGCAGGTTTAGAAGGAGGGAATATTCATGTGGATTTATCAAAAAAAACTACAATATCCAGTTAAAGTGAGTACTTGTAACCCTATGCTTGCCAAATTTTTAGTTGAACAATACGGTGGAGCAGACGGTGAGTTAGCTGCTGCCTTAAGATACTTAAATCAACGATATTCTATTCCAGATAAAGTTATTGGACTTTTAACAGATATCGGAACTGAGGAATTTGCACATTTGGAAATGATTGCTACGATGATCTATAAGTTAACAAAAGATGCAACTCCAGACCAAATGAAAGCTGCCGGATTAGATACACATTATGCATCACATGATAGTGCACTATTTTACCATAATTCAGATGGTGTGCCGTTCACTACGGCTTATATACAAGCAAAAGGGGATCCAATTGCGGATTTATATGAAGATATTGCAGCTGAAGAAAAAGCTAGAGCTACTTATCAATGGATAATCGATCTTTCTGATGACCCGGATTTAAATGATAGTTTAAGATTTTTAAGAGAACGTGAAATTGTTCATTCACAGAGATTTAGAGAAGCTGTAGAAATTCTGAAAGATGATCGTCAACAGCGGAAGATTTTTTAATTGATTGAAATTATCTTGAACCTGTTCCTTGTATTTTATCGGGAACAGGTTTTATTTTTTTTTCTTGTTTTGGGATTGATTGATAAATGGGCGGTTTCATTAGTCAATTTAAATAATACATGGGAGCCCACTTTTTAATTGGAAATGTTGCCGAAGAATGAGTTATTTAAACAGTGTCTCTTAATTTATGTTGATAAAATTGCTTTTTTTTATAGATAATTAGCAAATTTTTTTTAAGTTTTTATTCTATAGGGCATATTTGCTAGTTCGCCATTTGAAATGAGCTTCTATTGTAGTGTATTCAAGGTCATAATACCTCTACTAGCATGGGTAATTATTAAGTTTATTTGCGATTCTCTTGAGTTTAATTGCAGTTCTGCTAAATTTAATTGCGATTCTCTAAATTTAATTGCACTTTTGTCAATTTTAATTGCGATTTTCAGATTTTATTTGCAGTTCACTGTTTATTTCCAGTATATCTTCATTTATTTGCAGCCCTAACAGACTTAATTGCAGCTGAGCCTCAACAAACTACATCTTCCCCATTAAAAAATAAGGGGTCTCTAGGACTCCCTCATTTTATCTTATTTCTTCTTAAGAATTGAGATCAGTAAAGCAATCACCGAAAGGACAGCCGCCCCAATTGACATAACAAAAGGAGTATTACTAGAATTTGATTTTTCAGTATCTGCCTTAACCGTTTCATCTTTTGTAGTTTTAACAGTTTCACCTTTTACAGTTGTGTCTTTTACGATATTCGTAATTGAGTGTGGTGCTTCTGATTTTTCGTCACCTGTCCATTCAACAATACTGCCATCTTTATAATATTGATATGCATCCCAAGCTCCATTTACTTCAGCGTCAGGGTTTTTGGCCATAAATACGAATTGTTGAAATTGTCCAGCTAGAATACCTTCATTTTCTGCACTCCAAGTAACGGATGTAACAACACCGTTTGCATCCTTTGTTTCGCTAAACTTCCATTCTGCGACTGGTTGATATGAAACAAATTCAAATTTTGAAGGAATTTTAAGTGTAACTTTTGTTGTAGCTATTTCTTTTTCAGACGGTACTTTCATTGTGTATGTTTCCCAAGCACCAGGAGTTGAAATTTTAGGATTAACTACAACATGCGCACTCGCAATCCCAGTGAAGAACATGGTCATAGCGAAAGCTGAAGCGATAATTTTAGTCGTTTTTGAAAAGAATTTTTTCATTTTAGTTGGTCTCCTTTATATGTCTTCAATCATTTACTACCTACAATATATTTAAAATCTACATCAACAGAATCGAAAGAATTCGTTAAAATGTGGACTTTTACATTCCAATGTCCTGCCATATCGGTATAAAAACCTTGTGTTTCATAAACACCCGCCGAAGTTTTCTTAACTTGAGTAGTGTTATTCCCCATATTCATGTCAGTGTTTTTAAAGGTAAGCGTAACTTGTTGAATAGAGGACACAGGTTTATTATTTTTATCTCGTATATTAATTTTAAATTTGTTTTTACCGACTATGTTCGGAGTAGAGTGTAATGTAACTGAATAACCTTTATTTAACTTTGTGTTACTAAAAGGACCAGGTGATTCCATTGCAGTTGGTAGGTTTGTTAATAAGGATGATAGGATTAGAACGATTACTCCTATACTTATTTCAAACCAAACAGACTTTCCTAATTTATTTTTTCTCTGTTTTCCTTTGATAAAATGAATCAATCCTAAAAGTAGCATCACTAGAAATAAGATCACTTTTCCGCATAAAACCTTGCCATAGGTTGTATGTAATAAAGAGTAAAAGTTGGGTATATACTTTAAGCTTGCGTAAATACCAGTTGCCATAAGTAAAACGACTGATAATGTTGCCCAACTAGAATATCGTTGGATCGTTTTCCAATAAACTTCATTCGTGTCATGTTTCTTATGCGTTTTAGGAAGTATATAGTTTATGCCAATTAATCCTCCTAGCCATATCGAAACAGAGAGCAAATGAATAAAATCAAAGAAAACTGGTAAAAATTCATTTTGCATAGATGCATGCCCAATAAAAGCTTTTGAGATTAGTAAGAAAATGCCGATTAATAAGGCACTTAACCACCAGTAGAAAGAACTTTTTTGTTCACTTCTCCAAGCCATAAACAGTGAATTAGCTAGAACAATAAGTAGGAGAATTTGGATTACCCATACACTTCCGAATTTTGTACTGTTCATTGTTTCCAAAAGCAAATCTTTGTGAAAAATACTTTGCCATGAACCATTTGTATAGTTTTTTGTTTCAACTAAAAGGCTGAAAAGCACACTAAATAATATTCCAAAATAGAAGATTAACAGTAAAACTTTAGTATTTTTAAAGACATTAGTTCTATTTTTCTGGTCTTTTTTGTAAATAAATAAACTGAAAAATAAAAGTCCTACAAATAAAAGTAAACTCATGTATTCAATCGAGTAGGTTCCCATTAAGTCTGTATTGGGTAGGGATTGGTTCGGTTTATTCAAGATATTTGATGTAGTATCAACTTTGCCTACTCTGAATGGAATTACACCATTTACTGAATGGCCATCACTAGAAATTACCTTCCAAACAATATGATAATTTCCATCTGGTAAATTAGGTTTTAAGCTTCCTTCTAAAATTGAATGATTTTGCTTATTTAGATTGCCATTTCGCAAATCAACTCGATTACCTACCTCATCTAAAACTTGTAAAGAATGAAATGCAGACTGTACTGATTCATCAAATTGTATTTGAATACGTTGAGGAGATTTTATAAAAACTTCATTCTCTTTAGGTGTAGATTTGATGATATAGGCATGTGCTGAAGCTAAGGACGGAGAAAAAGCGGCAGCAATCAATATTATTAAGAAAGAAAACCCCATAATTCGGATTTTCATTTTTTTATGTCACCTCATATCTATTGGAGTAAATTAGAAAATAAAACAACTTCTAAATTCTAAAGTAAAATTGTGATAGAAATGTGATAAACTTTAAAATTTTATTAAGATTAGGGATTAGATCGTATGATTATTCAATGGTGTATTACTCTTTATACAAAAAATAATCCACAAGTAAGACCAATTACTTGTGGATTTTTCTTCATACATTATTTATTTAACAAGCAACTTACCAACGGATTTAGATGGCTCCAAAGAGATGTTATATTCTCCTTTTAATGGATTATTTAATAAGAGAATATTTTTTCCAGTTTTCAATGGAATGTTAATACCTAAGTCTGCAGAGGCCAATCTTGCATTGCCCCCGACATCTGGGTCAACATCAACAATAATTTTAGTCATTGTCGCAGGTTTGAATAGTGTATTTTTCGGACTAAAACCTGATGGTGTTACGTGAATTGTTGCGTATTGAAGGTCATTTTGATCATCTTGTTTTGCAGCTTGCTTTTGTGGTTGCCCAATTACACCAACTTTTACTTTATTCATATTAACGGTAAATATGATGGCAAATATAATTAGGATTGATGTTAATACGACAGTACTGTTTGATGATTTGGCATGATTTCTCTTATTCTTACTTTTTTGTTTTGAATTTGAAACTAGCTTTCGATCAACGAGAAATAACAATAGATAAATAAAAATAATAAACAGAATATCCACAATAACAATCGTTTTACTTGAAATGAATGTCATATATCCGATGACAAACCCGATAAACGCTCCGAGTAGAGATGCTAACGTTTCTGTAATGCCTTTATCAATTAGTTTCTTCGATAGAACAAAAATTAAAATGACTAACAAAAGGTTCAAAACGAAAGCCAATCGTACATTATAATTTGTAGTTAACATGATTAAGAAACTAATTGTAGCTGAGGATACACCGACCAATAAAGAGATCGTTGATTTTAAAGTACTAGGAAATCTCTCTTTATTTCGATAAAAATGATTAAAGCTATAACACGTAAGAAGGAGTACTAAGAAAAGACTTCCATACTTCAATACCATATAAACACCTCTAGGTTAGTTTTAAAGCTACAGCTTCGATCCAAAGTTCCAATCTGGATACACGTATTGAACACTTGGAGATTTAGCTGGCTCTGATTGTTGAACGTTTATTTTAATGACCGTTTGCCCATTAAAGCTTGTTTTTCCGATGGTTCCTGTAATTGTTACCCAAGAATCATTAGTAAATTGCTGTGAATTGATTGATTCTGCAATAATACCAAATGGTGAAATATCGGCAATACAATGAGTCATACCCATTCGTGCAATAATAAATTGATTACCTGATAACTTTGGGTCCCTATAGATAAATCCCTTAATTTTAATTTGTTTATTTTGGAAATTGTCGACAAACGTATTCATTGATTGTAGCTTTTCAATAAACCACTTGTCCTTCATCTCGATTGTGCTCTGTTTGTACAGTAGCATCCCAAGTTTAGCGTAATCTTGATCATACACATTTGTTTTGAACATTTTTTTTAAAGCAGGGTCCTCATGACCTTCCACTTCAACAGCCTGTCCATTTGTAGAAGCTTGAACAGCTAGTCCTTTAAAATTCATTTTTTTGTTATTAGCAAGAGAACTAGAACTCGCATGGTTTGGCAAAATATATCCGAGCAATAGAGGGAATAAAAATAGACTGTAAATAAAAACATCTTTTACGACTGATTTTTTTAAAAGATGATGATGCTCATGACTAAAAACTTGGTCGTGACTATGATCATGACCACAATCACAAATAATGACATGTCTTTTTAATGAAAGAACGGCTATATAGATTTGAACGAGTGAGACACTTAACAAAATAGCAGCTGCAATTTTTACATAAATGACAAGCTCTGGAACGATAAATTGCAGGATTTCGTCTGTAAGTGTCAATTGAAAGATATAAATAGCAAGTCCTAAGAGAATAGCAGCTTTTATAAAATGATGAATCGAAGTGGAGTTGATTTTATTTTTCAAAATAGATCACTGCCTTTATAAATTAATAGACTGTAAAACAAGCGTTCCAATGAAAACAAAAATGAAAACTAACGTACTAAGTAATAAAACAAATCGAGATCGGAAAACAGCAAGCATCATCAAGACCCCTTTAATATTGATCATTGGCCCGAAAACCATGAATCCTATTAATGAGCTTTTTGTAAAAATCGTTTGAAGTGATTGAGCGACAAAGGCGTCTGATGTTGAACAAAGAGATAATATAAATCCTAATCCCATCATTAAGACATTTGATGTTGAACCACTTTTTCCTAATTCAATTAAACTATTTTGTGATACGATAATTTGAATTAGAGCAACAATGATCGAACCGAAAACTAAGTACTTCCCCATATCAAAAAATTCATTTACTGCATGACCGACGATCTCAATGAACTTATTTTGAGATGCGGTATTGTGTTTATGATCGTGATGATGATGATCTTCATTTGTTGGTACGGCTTGTTCTCGTAATTGGTTTGATTTAACAAATTGAAAAACAATCAGTCCCACGATTAGTGCAACTACAAAAGCAAGTCCCATCCGATAATATGCAACAGTTGGTTGATTACGAAAAGCTGTTATTGTTGATAAAAAGACAATTGGATTTAAAATCGGTCCGACTAATATAAAAGTGACAGCGACATATAATGGCATTCCTTTTTTTATCAATTTACGAATAGCAGGTACCATTCCACACTCACAAATCGGAAAGATGATGCCTAAAACACTTGCTGCGATTATACCTAATAAAGGATTTTTCGGGATAAACCGACTGACCATTTGATCTGTAACGAAAACCTGAAGGATCGCTGAAACGAATACACCGATTAAAATAAAAGGCAAAGCTTCGATAATAATACTAATAAAGATCATCTTAAAGACTTGTAGTTTAGTAATTGAAAAAACTGAACTTAGTCCTGTTGTAGATGAAATATATAATAAAAATACAAATAGTAAACAAATAATAATTAGAAAATGTCGATTTGAATTGACTGGCGATCTTTTCTCGGTAGCAATACTTCGCAAAGGTTTCACTCTTTCTGTTTAAGATATGATACGTTCATATAACCAAATTCCACCTAATATAAAGGCAATCGTAGAGGTTGAAATAATTGCATTCCTCGAATACTTCGAGCGATGTAATTGTGTTAATAGTGGTAGTAATAAAAGTACAATCGAAAGCTGAACCACTTCAATTCCAAGGTTAAAGCTAACTAAATCGGCTGCTAATTCACTTTTCGAAAGATGCATTGCTGTTAATAAATCTGCAAAGCCCATTCCATGAATTAATCCAAAAATAAAAGTTAATACCCATCGATGACCAATGTTTTTACGGAAGATATTTTCAATCGCTACATAACATATACTAATCGCAATTGCAGGTTCGACGATATAAGAAGGAACTGAAATGATGCCTAAAACAGTTAGTGTCAAAGTCAAACTATGTGCGACTGTAAAAGCAGTAATTACTTTAGCAAACTGCTTAAAACTTTGTCTTGCAATCAGTAGTGAAAGTAAAAATAGCAAATGATCATAACCTGTGAGAATATGGTTCATACCAAGCTTTAAAAACGTTACCCATCCTTTAGATGATGTATTTGTAGTAGAGTCCGAATGGGATTCTTTTTTTATTACAGCCTGTTGCTGTTGTTTTACAGGTTGAATTGTATTCGGATCATTGCTTAATCCCTCATAAGCACTGTCACTAAGAATCATAGACCACATACGGCCTTGATCTGAAAGAGCAGCAGTACTACTTTCATTTCCGTAGTTCACTTTCAACAAATCAACATAGGTTGTACTTGTATTTGTATCTTTTTCGTACAAATGATCAGCAAGACTAATAGATTGAGAAGGTTGGATTGCAGGGTAATCAACCTCAAGGATGAGCTGGGTAGCATCACCTTTGCGGTTAAGCTCCAATTTATTTACCTTTGTCCAATTTTGTTTTTCTCCATTCATTTTCAGAATAAGATTACTCTGGATCGTGGATTCTATTTTCTTCTTTATTGCCTTAAATTCATCTGGATCTAACATTCCGTTCTTATTTACATCCCCGCCTGTTAATTCCATGACAGAAACTTCATCCAAAGCAAAGTTCATTGTAGTTTTTAATTTTAAGAGATTTAGTGTAGTGTAACTAGCACTTAATGAATGAGCTTCTGCAGTTCGAAATGATGTACTAAAAAAAATGAGAAAGCAGAAAACTAGGGGAAAAGCACGACTGAATCTATTTTTTTGTAAGTAAAAAATACTATTATTCATTTGTTTCCTCCGGGAAATAAAAGTAAGAAAGACATAATTATCGTACAAAGTAAATGTTACAGAATTGTTTTTGAATTGTAAAGAGTTCGTAAATTCAGACTAGTATTGTAGAATTTTCTATGATATACATTATATAGTTAACTGGCGTTAACTAAATTTAAGTGAGGAGAGGAGCGTATTCTGTAATTATTTCCCGATGGTGAAATAGTCCTATGTTTTTGAGAAAAGGTTTTGGTTATTTAGGGATAACCTAATAGTAAAATAGTCTTGTGTTTTTGAAAGAAGGTTTTGGTTAATTAGAAATAAAAAATTAAAGTGGGGAAATTTTCATGCACAAAATAATGCATAAGTACAAAAGGTATTTTGGTCTTTTTGCAACGATACTATTGCTATTATCAACAATTAGTCCACAAATGGCTAAAGCAGTCACTTCAACTACTTTAGCAAAATGGGATTTTAGTAATGGGCAAGTAACAACACCATCTGCTGGAATACCTGACAATATGAATAGTAATATAACGACAACTGGTTCTAAGGTTACTGGTTATAATGCCGGTCCTTCTGGAAATACAGTTATTAACGCAAATACATGGTCAAATAATAATTCATATTGGGAAGTTTCATTATCAACAAAAAACTATGAAAATATAACTCTTTCATCTAAACAATATAGTTCTTCAACGGGGCCAAAAGATTTTAAACTTCAATATAGTTTGGATGAAAATTCATGGGTTGATGTTCCTAATGGTTCTGTTTCAACGGGAAGTGCTACATGGTCAAGTGGGGGACAATTAAATAATGTAGCGTTGCCAACTGAGGTAAATGACAAGAATTTAGTTTATTTAAGATGGATTGTCAATTCACCATTAGCTGCAAAAAATGACGGTACTAATTTTAGTACGACAACTGGTACAAGTCGTATTGCTGATATTGTTATTAATGGTGAGACAAACGGATCACCAGCTTTAGAAAAAACAGCTACACCTGACGCAACAAAAATCAATTATTCTACAAATTCAACAGTAACTGGAAATGCTGGGGCAGTCGCAAGTAATTCCAGTGTAAAGATTTATAATGATAATAATAAACTAGCTGGTACAACTACTGCTTCAGCGGATGGTGCATTTACCGCTACAGTTACCAATTCACAATCGGTTGTATATGTTACTGCACAAGAAAATGGAAAAGCTGAAAGTGATAAAGTTTCAGTGAATTTCTCAGGTTCTGTCGTTCAGAAAACGGCCGCTCCAATAGCTACAAAAATTACTTATAATTCATATACAAATGTATCAGGTACTGCAGGAGCAGTTACTGGTAATGCAATCGTAAATATCTATTTTGATGACAATTCAATAGTAGCAACTACAACAGCTGCAGCAGATGGTTCATTTAATGTAACATTTGCAAATCCTGGTTCAAAATCAGTGGTTAATTTAGTTGCTCAAGAAGCAGAAAAGACTCCTAGTGATCGAACTGCTGTAAACTATACTGGTCCAACTGAAAACCCAAAAGTAGTTTCACCAAGTGACGTAGTATTTAGCCAAATCTATGTAAATGGTGGTAATGGGGGAGCATTCTACAAAACAAAGTATTTCGAACTTTACAATAATACAGATAAAGATATTAATTTAACTGGCTGGTCTATTGCTTATACTTCAGCATCAACAATGAGCTTTGGAGCAGGGCAAGCTTTATCAGGCATTATTAAAGCGCATAGTTACTTCTTAGTAGCAGGTAGTACAGGTACGACAGGACAAGCACTTCCAGTAATTCCAGATAGTACGACTACTTTAAACCCAAGTGGTTCAACTGGTGGCGCATTAGTACTTGCAAAGAAAACGACAGCTGTTACAGGAGTAGATGACCCAGACGCAATTGATTTACTAGCGTATACGAATGGTACAGCAGTTTATAAAAACCCTCTATATTGGGGAAGTCCAATTTCAGACTCTACAATTGGTGGAGGTACAATTCAACGTAAAACAAATATCGGCACAGACCCACGTTCAGCATATGGACTTGGAAATGGCTGGTTTACAAAAGATCCTTCAAAAGATTTCGTTCTGAATAAACCAACAAGTGCGAACTATTCTGATGAAATGGTCGTACATAACTCAAAATTTATGCCTTCTCCAGATGGATCTAAGATAACTTATACAAAGTCTAATGGTACATCTACCGTTACGGGGCAAGCTGGATCAGTACCTGCTTCATCTACTGTGAAAGCCTATTTTGAGAGTGAAGGTAAATTAACTAACAGGCAACAAGTAACTGCAGAAGCAGATGGTTCTTTTACATTAAGTTTTACGGATTCTAGTGATCAGACATCTATCTACTTAACAGAAACTGATTCCACTCAACCTACTCCAAAGGAAAGTTACTACGCGAGAGTAGATGTTGCTGGTAAGGATAAATCAGTTACTTCAATTAGTGAATTAAGAAAAAATGATGAAATAGGATTTCCAATCAACAATGGTTACTCCACTACAATTGAAGGAGTAGCAACAACAGATAATCAGCCTAATGGCGATGTAAGTACAAATTTCTTTATTCAAGATCAGGCAGGTGCAATTAATGTTATCAATCATATGAATCCTGCTACTACGATTCAAGCAGGAAATAAATATAGCATTGATGGACGAGTAGTATTTACAGCGGGGATGACTCAGTTTATTCCAACGGCGATTCGATTTGTTGGAAACGATCATTTACCGGCAGCTACAAATATTACGATCGGTGAGCTAAATGAGGCAACTGAAGGTAAACTAGTTTCATTTACTGGAAAAGTAACAAATGTACCTACAGAAGGCCCAAATTATGATATTACAGTAAGTGACGAATCTGGTGAAAAGTTAGCAATCGTCCGTATTCAAGGTTCTTTAGGTAATATTGAACAAGGTCAGACATACACCTTTACAGGTATTGTCAACCAATATAAAAAAGCTGCACCTTTTACAAGTGGCTATCTACTTTTACCAAGAAACGCAAGTGATGTAAAAGGTCAATTAGTTTTAAATCATACTCCAATTACAAAAGCTTATACGGGAATGGATGCTGCCTTTAATGCCGTTGCAAAGAATGCAGATTCAGTTACGCTTTATTATAAAGGAGAAAATGACACTACTTATCGTTCAGTGATTATGGACACTGCAGACCATATTAATTACAATGGGAAAATTTTAGAAGCAGATGTTCCAAAAGTAAAATTCTACTATTATATCGAAGCGGAAAATGTAGAAGGCAAACAAGCTGTAGGTAGTTCTTCAAAGCCTTTAGCGGTGGAAGTAGTAGATGATCAAGATGGTCCTAGATTTTTTAACGAGTTACCTGCAAATGGGGATAAAACTGATTCAAGACATCCTGAAATCGTTGTAAAAATGGATGATCCAAGTGGAATCAATCTTTCATCAGCAGCTATTTCAATCGATGGTCAAGATAAAACTTCAATCGCAACAATTAATGACACGGAAATTAAAGTAAATCTTACAACTGCAAATGAATTAACTGAAGGTGACCATACAATAACGGTTTCTGCAAAGGATAAATTAAATAATCCTTCTACCTTTACATGGAAATTCACAGTTACAGAAAGATTTACTGGTGGAAATCATTACCGTGGAACAACACATAACCATACGAATATTTCACATGATGCTGCAGGTAGTCCTGAAGAAGCATTAAAAGCTGCTGAAAAGTATCATTATGATTTCTTTGCCTTCTCGGATCACTCTCACGATATCGATGCAGATCTTGTTAATAAAGATACTGTTGATCATAAAGGTTTTAAAGAGAGAACAGGTGGGACTGATTGGCAGTTAACAAAGGATTTAGCAAAACAATATACGAAAGATGGTCAATTCGTAGTTTTCCCTGCGTTTGAAATGACATCAACTACATGGGGTCACTCAAATGTATTCGGAACTGAAAATTTCATTGATCGCGTTGTAGATGGTGGTGCTTATCAAAATTTACAAAAGTATTATGGTTGGGTATTAACATATGACAATATCGTAGCGCAATTCAACCATCCAAAAATGTCTGCAAATGCATTTGATAACTTTATCCCTTATAACAAAAATTTAGACAAGCTATTCACAATGCTTGAGGTAGGGAATGGATCAGGAAAGTATTCATATGCAAACGCAGAAGATAAATACTATAGTGCTCTTGATATCGGCTGGCATGTTGCACCAACATATGGTGAAGATAACCATGATGCAACATGGGGTCAGACGAAGAAGCGTACTGTAATCGTAGCAAAAGATTTAAGTCAAGATGCTCTACTTGATGCAATGAAAAACAAACGTGTATATATGGCAGAGGATCCTAACTTTTCATTAGATGTATCGGCAAGTGGCTTTTATATGGGGTCTACAGTGGATACCGATACATTAGATTTTAATATAACAGGTAAAGATCCTGTTTTAGAGCAAGCTAGTGATCCAGATTATAGCTATATAAAAACTGCTTCTAACGATGCAATCGCAAAGGTAGAATTAATTACAAATCATGGAACAGTGATAGACAAGTATGTTCCAACAGATGATTCAACTTCATTTAATTGGAAGCCTAGCTTTACAGTTGTAGGCGGGCAACAATGGTTCGTTGTAAAAGTTACGCAAAAAGATGGAGACCAAATTTACTCAGCACCAATTTGGTCACAACAGAAAGACTTAGCGGTAAAAGTAAGTGATGTTACAACGAAAGATGGGGCGATTATTGGTGGACTTTCAGCTAATTTAACAGCGGGAATAAGTAACCAAGGAACTTTAGATGTTAAACAAGTAACTGCTCATTTCTATTATGACAGCATTGATGCAAACCATTTTATTGCGGATGCTTCAATCGATTCGCTTCCATCTAACTCATCAGCAAGTGCTAGCGTTACATGGACGAACCCAGTTCCAGGTACACATAATATCATTGTTGTTTTATCAGCCGCTGATGGACATGATCTCGGCAATAATAAATACGAGCAATCATTTACAATTAAAGCTCCATTAAACAAAGTGGTTATGATTGATGGTTCTCACAACAATGAGAATTCAAAACAAGACACTGGCACATATAAAGATAATTTTAAACTATTTACAACCTTAATGAAGCAACAAGGTTATACTGTAGCAGAAAACTCTTCACTGCTTACGCAACAAGTATTAAAGAATGTTAGTGTATTAGTCGTTACACACCCGGCTACAGCATATTCTGCTAGTGAAATTTCAGAGATTAATAATTTCGTGAAAAATGGTGGATCTTTATTACTGACAGAAAAGAGTAACTTTGGTGCTACAAATCAAAATATAAATAGTATTTTATCAGGTGTGGGTTCAAGTATTTTAGTGAACAATGATGGAATTTTTGATGAAACACATGACGGTAACTTCTGGGGAACACCACTGACTGCTAATTATGCGGTTAGATTACACCCAACGCCGAATCAAAAAACAACTTTAACGGATTTCATTCAACCGATTGAGTTTTATAGTGGATCTAGTCTTGCTAAAAATGATGGTTCAGGGAATAAAGTTCCATTAACAGACAGTGATACTGTAAAAGTTCTAGTTCAAGGAAATGAATCTACATTCCAAGATACAACTACTATTAAATCGGATACTGTAAAATACAATGTTCAAACTTCGAATGGAAAAAATGGTCCAGCATTAGAGCAAGTCACTGGTGGCTCTAGTATTCCGATCATTGCTTCTGAACAAGTTGGAAATGGTAGAGTATTCGTTTCAGGTATGAATATCTTTAATGATAAACAAATGGACCAGACATATAATCCAAAAGGTAATGACCCGTTTGCAGTAAACGTTGTAAACTGGTTGTCTCATCTTGATCCAGAAGTAAAGTCGATTGGTGATGCTCGTAAGCTTGCAGAAGGAACGAACGCTGTTGTTGAAGGAACTGTAACAGCTACTTCATTCTTTGATGCTGCTTACATTCAAGATGATACTGGTGGAATTATGGCCTTTAATGATGTACCAGCAGGAAGTCTACAAGTTGGCGATAAGGTACGCATATATGGTCATATAAAAGTATTTGAAAATAACTTCGAATTAGAGTTTGGTAGTTTTACAGAGAGTGTTGTAAAGCTAGGTAAAGGAACGCCAATCGAAGCGAAGGTTGTTAGTACAAAGGATTCAAATAATGAAGAGAATCAAGGTCAATTAATTAAAGTAACTGGTAAAGTTGTTTCTAAGTATGACGATAACTCTTATATCATTGATGACGGTTCAGGACCTACATTAGTATTTACAGATGGATACGTAGTGAACCAAAGCGGGCCGGTACCAAATCTGAATATTGGGGATACATTAGAAGCAACAGGTCTAGCAGGTAAATTCTCAGAAGGAAATCGTATACGAGTAAGGGATACGAAAGAATTAGTTGGAACTCATTCTGCTGCTCCAAAAGCTCCTGTAGTGAATGCTATTTCTGATCAAGATGAGAAAATTACCGGTACATCTGAAGCAGGTGCAAAAGTAATTGCAAAAGTAAATGGTAATGAAATTGCTAATGCAATAGTGGATCAAACTGGAAACTTTGAAATGAAAATTACAAAACAAGCAGCTGGTACGAAAATTGTAGTAACAGCACTTGGCTCAGCAAATAATGAAAGTGATGGAGTAGAAGTAATTGTAAGTGATAAGACTGCTCCAAACGCACCTGTTGTAAATGAAGTACAAGATAATAGTACGTATGTAACAGGAAAAGCAGAGCCGGGATCAACAATCACAGTTTCAAAGGGCATCGTAATTCTAGGTCAAGCAGTGACAAATCAAGATGGTAACTTCAGCGTATTATTAGATACAAAACAAAGTGCAGGAACAAAATTATCTGTTGTTTCAACAGACAATGCAGGTAATAATAGTTCAATAGCTGAAGTAATTGTAGTAGATAAAACAGCACCGAATGCTCCTGTCGTAAATGAAGTACAAGACAATAGTACTTATGTAACAGGAAAAGCAGAGCCGGGAACAACAATCACAGTTTCAAAAGGGATTGTCATTCTAGGTCAAGCAGTAACAAATCAAGATGGCGACTTCACTATTTTATTATCTTCAAAACAAAGTGCAGGAACAATATTATCAGTTTTTTCAACAGACAAAGCAGGTAATAATAGTTCAATAACTGAAGTAATTGTAGTAGATAAAACAGCTCCTATCAAACCAGTTGTTAATGTAGTGGGTGATTCTGACACACATGTAACTGGGACGGCCGAAGCAGGATCGACAATTATCGTTTCTGTAGGAAATAAAGCTATTGGTTCAGCAAAGACAAATAGTAATGGAAGTTTTGACGTATTAATTGCAAAACAATTAGCTGGAACAGTATTAACAATTGTTTCTACTGATTCAGCAGGAAATAGTAGTGCAAAAGTTGAAGTAACAGTAATAGACAAAACACCTCCAGCAGCACCAACTGTTAATACGGTAACGAATAAAACTGATGTTATTACAGGAACAGCTGAACCAGGATCTGTAGTAGTTGTTAAGAATGATTCTACTAAATTTGGGGAAGTAACTACTACTGCTAGTAGTAGTGGTAAATTTACGATTACAATTAATTCTAACTTAAAAGCTGGAACGATTTTAACAATAACATCCACGGATAAGAGTGGAAATGTGAGTCCTACGACTACTATAACTGTTGTCAAATTCAATAAAGTTTAAAAAGAGGATTTTATATCTAACTTTTAATAGGGAAAGTTAAATTTCGATAAAAAAGATAATATTCATCGGTAAAATGTACTGGAATAGATTGGGGCTGTCTCATAAGTCAGGATAACTGACATGAGGGCGGCCCCCTTTTTAATTCAAAAAATAATATGTATGCCTCGGTTAGTGGGAGGTATCCAGCTGAGAATATCAATTGTAGTTAAAATGATTGCCCTTTTTATTGGAAACTAACAGACTTTTTTTCGATTTAGTAAGAGTTGGAACATATTAGCAGGTTTTCCATTTAAAATTAGCTACCATTTTATCATTTTTAGCTCCTGATACCTTAACTGGTATGGGTAATATTTCATTTTAATTGCTATTTTCAAAATTTAATTGCAGTTTTGCCAATTTTTAATTGCGGTTTTCAGAATTTATTTGCAGTCCACAGTTTATTAGCACAAATAGACTCCTTAATTGCAGTCCACTCTTCCTCAATTGAACTTGCATTCTTTTAAGAGATAGACAATCTACGGGGTTACCCAGGTCAAGCTCACCAAATGTTTTATGACAAGAAATGCAACATAT
The DNA here is from genome assembly GCF_002564465.1 of Bacillus sp. AFS088145. Classification (GTDB taxonomy): domain Bacteria; phylum Bacillota; class Bacilli; order Bacillales; family Bacillaceae_G; genus Gottfriedia. The sequence continues at coordinate 274,724 of NZ_NUUX01000021.1, forward strand.
TCCACAAATCACCAAGTTGTTGATAGTATTTCCAAAGTTTATATGATAATATGAAACTATAAATCACGCAAGCGTGATTAATACATGATAAGGAGTGTTAATAGCATATGGCAATTTCTTTACAAAAAGGTCAAAAAGTCGACCTTACAAAAGGAAGAGCGGGACTTTCCTCTTTAATTGTAGGTTTAGGTTGGGATCCGGTGAAAAAAAGTGGTGGTTTCTTCGGATTTGGTAAACAAGAAAACATTGACTGTGACGCTTCTGTTTTAATGTTAGATGAAAATGACAAGTTAAGAAGTGCAAGTGATGTAATCTATTTTGGAAACAAAAAAAGCTTATGCGGTAGCGTAATTCATTCTGGAGATAATCTAACAGGTGATGGCAACGGTGACGATGAGCAAGTATTTGTTAATTTAAATAAGGTTCCATCTTATGTACATAAACTTGTATTTGTTGTAAATATCTATGCTTGTGTACAACGTAAGCAAGATTTCGGTATGATTAAAAACGCATTTATTCGAGTAGTAGACAAGTCAGCAAACGCTGAGTTAGTAAACTACAATATTACTGATAATTATTCAGGATTAACTGCGTTATACCCTGGTGAGATTTATCGCCATAATGGGGAATGGAAGTTCTCTGCAGTTGGAGAGGGAACAAAAGATATAGCATTAGATAAAATTGTTCAACGTTTTCAATAAATAATTAACATGATGGAAAAGGAGTGCATTTAAAATGACAGTAAATTTATTAAAAGGGCAAAAGGTAGATTTAACGAAAACAAATCCTGGTTTAACGAACATTGTTGTTGGATTAGGTTGGGACACTAATAAGTACAGTGGCGGTAATGACTTTGACTTAGACTCATCAGTATTTTTATTAAATGGAGCTAGTAAATGTGCTACTGAAAAAGACTTCGTATTTTACAACAATACAGTAGGTGGGAATGGTTCAGTTGAACACCATGGCGATAACAGAACTGGCGCTGGTGATGGTGACGATGAGCAAGTTACAGTTAATCTAGCAAACGTTCCTGCTTCAGTAGAAAAGATCGCATTTGCTATTACGATTCATGAAGCTGATGCACGTAACCAAAATTTTGGACAAGTAAGCAACTCTTATGTTCGTATTTTAAATGAAACGAATGGTGAAGAATTAATTCGTTATGATCTAGGTGAAGATTTCTCAATTGAAACTTCAGTAGTAGTTGGTGAATTATATCGTCACAACGGCGAATGGAAATTCAATGCAATTGGTAGCGGTTACCAAGGCGGTTTAATTTCACTAGTTAGAGATTACGGCTTAGACGCTTAAGTTTACCTAGAAAAAAAGTATTTTGATAGTCAAGAGGGGAAAGTGTTTTATTTCCCCTTTATTATCGTTTAGCACATCTTTAGAAAATGGTTTCTAAAGATGTCCTAGATTGTAATTTAAGTTTAAAATGTTTTCCTAATGTAATGTTGCATTATTTGGAAGTTCGGGGTGGGATTTTGAATAAACAAAGTAATACGATAAATTTAAATGATCCAAGTTTACTTAGTTCGCGTCAAGCGTGTCAAGAATGGGGGATCAATGACTCAACATTACGGAAACGAATAAATGATTTTCCAGACGGTACGATACGTAAATTTGGTTCCTCTTGGGTAGTAACTCGTGAAGGTATGTTAGCAGTTTTCGGACAACCAAAAATGAAATAATAACATCGGAAAGGAGTCTCTATATGTCTGCGATCAACCCAAAAACCATGGATATTAATCAACATGAGTGGTTGAGTATCTTAAAACAACCTTCTAAATTAAGACAGTCTTATCAAGTAGAAGGAGAAACCATACAGTTTAATCAAATTGCATGGAGAATTTTAGGAACAAACATTGACGAAGATGAGTATTTTGAAAACTTATATGAACTAGTACATGACGAGTCTTTAAATGTCATTCTATTAAGCGAAGATTTAAACAAGACAATTTCGAATGAAATGTTACAAGCAGTTCAAAGAATAGTAACAATAAACACTGCTGAAAATGGATTGTCAGTGAACAGACTAATTGCATTCCTTGAAGGTGAGCGATTAATTCCGAAGCACGAAAATCAGAACATACATAGACATATTCGCGAGCAAATTAAATCCGTATTATCTATCTTTAAAGATTCACATAAAAATGGATTCCTTGATAGTAATTTTAGAAGGATCATAGTTGATCTCGTGAAATGGTTACATAACCATGTAAATAAATGGATTGAGAGTTTTCCTAATAGTTCTCCACTTATCTTATGGTATGGTGACACAACATTAAGTGAATGTTATTTCCTTTACTTGCTAATCCTTTTAGGTTTTGATGTTGCTATATTTCATCCTGAAGGAAAAGATTCATTATCTCATTTATTAGGTACCAAGAGCGACGGAATTAAAATACTACCTTCAACGACATCTTTAGTACCATTTCCACTAGAAAAGCCAGTTAGGAAGAGTACAGTTGCCCATAGAGCAACAAAGGAAATTGAGAAATTATTGCATACTGAGGATTCACTATTATTTAAACCATGGCAATTTAGAAATTATGCCCCAAGATCAATTACGTTAAAAACAACCTTTGATGAACTATTCATTTTACATAAAGAAAGAGCAATGTTACGTCCTAATTTTCAAGTAAAAGACAATAGTGTTGGAATACCGGTTTTCTTTATGAAGATTTTAGGTGTGACGAAAAACCATCGTGAATATTGGGAAAAGATTGGCCAATTAACTGAAAGTAATTTAACACTTAAAATAGATAAATTTCCATTTACCCAATTGGTTAAAGGAAACCAACAATATCATTATCAAAATGCATTAGGGCATGACGGGCTACTTGATCCCTATAAGATATTGGCTAGTAACTGGTGGAGATATAAAGAACTTCCAAGCGGATTACAGTTTGGTCTAGCTTCTGCTATATCTAGATATGTAGACCGAGCAAATATTAAGTCACTACCAAATGAAACAAAGGCTCAGACACAACTATTTTTATTTAGCCAATCTATGAATATACCAAATGAAATATTAAGATTACTACAACAGTTTGATTACACACAACAAGTTCCAAAATTAATTATTTATAATACAGAAAGAGATGGTGAACTAAATAGAAACGACGCAGCACTACTTCTATTATTAAATGAGTTTGGAGTGGATCTAGTTTTACTTAATCCAACGGGTCAGAATGATATCGAATTATTCGTAGATGACAAATTATTCGATTCCCATTGGCTAGATGAAGTTACTTTTGATACTGAATTTCAAGTGTTGCGAGCATCAGGACAGTCACTAATTAAAAATCTATTTAGAAAAATAGTTAAATAAAGGGGAACATAAAATGTCTATAAATGCACTTTCTAGTTTAGAAAAGCAAGATGAAATTTTGAATGCAAATGATATGAAATTGCAATTAAGAAATGAACCTGAAGTACACCGTTTAGCAAGTTCAATAGACCATAAAAACCAAATCGCTTTATTGGAGTACGGGAAAGAACCAGCAACTGAAATTTCAACCTTCTCAGGTAAAATATTAAATACAATTAAGGCTTCAAGTATGGAAGAGTCTAGCGTTCTATTAAAACAATTAGGGAAAATTATGGACCGCTTTGATGCGAAGGATTTTGCAGAAGAAAAAGGGTTTCTTTCAAAAATTTTTAATCGTGGTCAAAAGTTAATTGATAAATTATTTGATAAATATCAATCAATGGGTACAGAAATTGATAAAGTCTATGTAGAAATTACAAAGTATGAACACGAAATGAAAACATCTACAAACACATTAGAACAACTTTACGAGCAAAACGTAGCATATTATATGGAGTTAGAAAAATATATTGTAGCTGCAGAAATGAAAGCAGAAGAGTTAAAAACACAGCTTCCTGCTTTAACTGAACGAGCTGGATCAGGAAATCAACTTGCTATGATGGAGTTAGATTCCTTAAAAAATGCGATCGAGTTACTTGAACAACGTACTTACGATTTAGAAATGGCAAAACAAGTTGCTTATCAATCAGCTCCGCAAATTCGTTTATTACAACGTGGTAATACTAAACTGATTGGTAAAATTAACTCAGCCTTTGTAACAACAATTCCAATTTTTAAAACTGCATTAATTAATGCAATAGCAGCTAAGAGACAAAATTTAGTCGCTCAATCAATGAATGAATTAGATAAGAGAACAAACGAATTATTATTACGTAATGCTAATACAATTTCACAGCAAAGTGTGGATATTGCTAGATTATCAGGATCCCCTAGCATTAAGATCGAGACGATGGAAGAAACTTGGAATATCATTATGAAGGGGATGCAAGAAACGAAAGCGATTGAAGAAGAAAATAAAATTCAACGTGAACAAGGTAAATTGCGTTTAGAGCAACTGCAAGAAAACTTCATTAAACTTAAGCAAGGAAAGTAAGATATTAAGAGTTATTCAATAGTTTTTTAAAAGTCAGTGGCCGACAAGCTACTGACTTTTGTCTTTATTGCGTTTTTACTAAACGGTTCTTAACTATTTAATTAATACTAAAATAAATGATGCTTCTTATTAGATAATCGGGGAGCCTTTTTAGCATTTTTAATTCTTTTATTTTAAAAAAATGTTATTATAATATAATGAGATGAAATGAAAAGTTAATGCTAAAGTACATAGCGTTGTAAATAAATGGAAGACAAGAATAGTGTCACTTAATTAAATGATTAAATTTGATAAGTGAATAATTCTGAAAGTTCTGTAACTATGATGGAAATATATTGACAATAAAAGTCGCTTTAGTATAATTAATGATTGAAAATGATTATCAACTTCAACGTTAATTAAGGAGAGAACGAAATGATTACCAATATCAAAATGCCCAAATTGCTTGGGATTGTCATGTCTTTATTTTTATTGATTGGTCTAGTTGGCTGTTCATCAGATTCAAGTAAAAAGTCTGATAAAAATTCTTCAAATGAATCTGCAGTCACAGTTGATACTAAATTCGGCAAAGTCGAGATTAAAGGGCATCCGAAACGTGTTGTTGCACTAGGCTGGGGAGATGCAGAGACTGCACTAAGTCTTGGTGTTGAACCAATCGGTGCAAGTGACTGGCTTGCTTTTGGTGGTGACGGTGTAGGACCTTGGTTAAAAGGTGCATATAAAAAATCACCAACTATTCTTGGAACAATGGAACTTGATTATGAGAAAATTGCTTCTCTTAAACCAGATTTAATTCTTGATGTAAAATCTTCAGGTGATGAAGAACGATACAAACGCCTTTCAGAAATCGCTCCAACAGTTGGGGTTCCTAAGGGTGGAGATAATTATTTAACGACTACTACAGACCAGGTGCGAATGATTGCACAAGCCCTTGGTAAAGTAGATAAAGGTGAAGAACTACTTAAGGATGTAGATGTGGCATTTGATAAAGCGGCTAAGTCAAATCCAGAATTTGCAGGTAAAACGGTTGCAGTTGGTGCTTATGATTCTTCAGGTTTTGGTGCGTACGTAAAAGGCGATTCTCGTGTTGATTTTGTAACGCGTCTTGGATTCAAAAATAAGGAAGAGATTGAAAAATTAGCTAAAGGTAATTTCTTTATTAAAGTTGCTGACGAAAAGTTAGATCTATTAAATGCTGATCTTACGATTGTTTTACCTATTTTTGTTGATCCAATAGAGATAACAAATAATAAACTTTATCAGAAGATTCCTTCTGTAGCTGATGGAAGATCAATTATTCTTGATACAAATTCATCAAACGCATTCTCAACAGGAACGGTTCCTGCATTATTATGGGCAATCGATAATTTACCACAACAGTTTAAAAAAGCATTAGAAGGCGGGGAGTAAAACAGTGACAGCGATGAAGCAACCAAAAAACAAAACAACTCAAGTAGTTGGGGAAAATAAAAAGACAATTACTTCAATGCGGTTGCAACGATTTTTGGGCTTCATCGTAGCACTATTGCTTTTGGTAGCTGTAGTGTTTTTAAGTTTAATGATCGGTGCTAAATCCATACCTTTTGGAGTAGTATGGGATGCGTTGTTTTCACCAAACAATAGCTATGACCACACAATCATTCATAATACTAGGATACCACGAACACTTATTGCACTAATCGTTGGTCCTGGATTTGGACTAGCTGGAGCATTAATTCAGGTACTGACTAGAAATCCACTAGCAGACCCTGGTATTCTTGGTGTAAATGCTGGGGCAGCCTTCGCAGTTGCGATCGGAATTGGTGTATTTTCTGTTACATCGATGTCTGCTTATATGTGGTTTGCACTTGCCGGTGCATTAATTGCGACAATAGCTGTGTACGTTATAAGTGGAGGAGCTGGTAAAAAAGCTCCCACCCCTGTTCAAATTACACTTGCTGGGGTAGCACTAGGTGCCACTTTGAGTGGGATTACTACATCATTGACATTAATCAATAGTAAGGCATTTGCACGAATGCTGAACTGGAGTGTAGGGACATTAGCTAGGAGAAGTCTTGATGACCTTTGGCTTGTTCTGCCCATTTTAATCGTTGGTGCATTATTAGCTTTTGTTATTACTCCTGCATTAAACGCGATTGCCTTCGGAGATGATCGTGCATCCTCTTTAGGAGTAAATGTTGGTGTGACTCGTGCAATAGGTTTGATTGCAATTACACTATTAGCTGGCGGGGCAACTGCAATAGCTGGACCAATTGGTTTTATAGGTTTAATGGTGCCACATTGTGTAAGATGGTTTGTCGGTCCAGACCAATTCTGGATTTTTTTATACTCAATAGTAGCAGCACCGATCATACTCATCCTTTCAGATATTATTGGTAGAGTTGTATTGTTACCTTCAGAAGTTCCAGTAGGAATCATCACGGGACTAGTTGGTGCACCGATTCTATTGATTCTTGTTCGTAGACGTAAAGCGAGTGGATTATAAAATGAAAATGATTTGTGGCAAAGGTTTGGATGTAAGAAGGAGTGAATATTATGCGCCCCATTAATTATGGCAGGCACTATCTACAACTGAAATGGCCTGTAAAGGCGCGAATTGATGTGAGGAGCATGATTGTTACGGCAATCCTTCTTATAGCCACGATTGCAATTGCAATGTTTGCATTAATGGTAGGCACACTGAAATTGAGTGTTCACGAAGTTTTTTCTGCTTTAATTGGCCAAGCGACAGGGATGACGAGAACTGTTGTGGTCGAATGGCGGTTACCACGGGTGGTGGCTGCGATTGTTTTTGGTGCAGGTTTAGCAATAAGTGGCATGATTTTTCAATCAATCACTCGGAATCCATTAGGGTCTCCTGATATCATTGGTTTTACCTCAGGCTCTTATACTGGAGCACTTATTGTGCTTCTTGTCTCTAAGTCGACTTCTAACATTAGTGTAGCTGGTGGGGCTTTGATTGGTGGATTCACAACGGCTCTCCTTATCTATTTGCTGCTTTTCGAAAAGGAACGCAGAACTTTCGCCTAATTATTGTCGGAATAGCAGTCTCGGCGATCTTAGGAAGTATCAATTCGATGCTCCTTATTAAAAGTGATGCAGAGGTTGCGTTAACTGCAGCGGCTTGGGGAGTTGGATCATTAAATGGGATTGATTGGGAACAATTAGTTCCTCCAGCAATTGCAGTCATTGTTCTCATTATTTGTGCTGGGATCATGAACAGACCATTGCGTGAAATGGAGTTCGGCATGGATGCTGCGAAATCTCATGGTGTTCGAATTGAACGATCCCAACTATTACTCATTCTTATTGCAGTTGCATTGACGGCTGCTCCAACTGCGGTTATTGGACCAGTTAGTTTTGTGGCGCTTGTTGCACCGCAAATCGCTAAACGTATCACCAAATCAGAGGAAAGTATTTTACCATCAGCAATGATGGGAGCGTTTCTTTTACTTGGAGCGGATGTTCTTGCGCAAAGAGTAATTCCAGGAACAATATTTCCAGTAGGTGTGGTAACTTTATCATTAGGTGGAATATACTTAGTGTGGCTATTATTTCGTCAAGCAAGATCAGCAGCTTAAACGAATTAAATATGTACAAGGTTTAGTAGGACCTTTCTCGCAAGGGGTTTCAAGTATTACGATATTCTGATTGAAAGAAGTTGAAAATGAATTATGAAGTTAACAGCGGCAGAAATTCAAAGCCAAAAGACCATACAAACAGAGTCAAGGCTTTGGACAGAAAACATTACAATCAAATACGATAATCGGGTAATATCCAGAAACCTTTCAGTACAAATCCCAGACGGATCATTTACAGTAATTGTTGGTCCAAATGGATGTGGGAAATCAACCTTACTTCGAACACTTTCAAATTTGTTAAAGCCATCTGAAGGACAAATTTTACTAGATGGAAAAGCTATTACATCTTATAAGTCAAAGGAAGTAGCCCGTAAACTAGGTCTATTACCTCAATCATCAACTGCTCCAGACGGAATAACAGTAGCGAATTTGATCGCACATGGTCGATATCCATATCAGAGTCTTATAAGACAATGGACTGATGAAGATGAAGCAGCAGTAATGTCTGCGATGGAGCTTACAAATACGAGTGATTTGTCACATCGATACGTAGACGAACTATCCGGAGGACAAAGACAAAGAGTTTGGGTCGCGATGGTACTTGCCCAACAAACACCAATGCTCCTACTTGATGAACCAACGACTTACCTTGATATTGCTCATCAAATTGAGTTATTAGAGTTATTTAAAGATCTTAATCATCAAGGGAATACATTAGTTGCTGTTTTACATGATTTGAACCATGCTGCGAGATATGCAGATAATATTATCGCGATGAAGGATGGCCAAGTTATTGCACAAGGAGATCCTCGGGAGATTATCACTGCAAAACTAGTTGAAGAAGTCTTCGGTTTAAAGTGCATCATAATAGATGATCCAATTGCAGGTACACCACTAGTCGTTCCATTAGGTAAGGATAGTTAACTTGTGATTTTAGTTTAATATCACTAATAAAAAAATAAGNNCTTATTTTTTTATTAGTGATTTTTTGTTGAGTTAATTTTTCTAGCTTACTTAGTCATACTTAAAAATCAATTTACTGTCATTAATTCATCTATCTTTATATCAAGTTTTTTATTAAGAAATTTTAATTTGAACTAATTGTATTTGTTTGAAATAATCATAGTGGGATAAAAAAGTATTTAATACAATTGTTCTAGTAAATGACAAAGCGGAGAATTCATATGAATAAAGAAATGGAAGTAGTCGATCATCTTGAGGAACTGCGTAAAAGAATTATCATTACAGCAGTTACTTTTATTGTTCTATTTATAATTGGGCTCGTTTATGTAGAACCAATTTATAAATTCTTAACAAAGGATTTAACATATAAACTAGTCGTGCTAAGTCCTGGGGATATATTATGGGTCTATTTTTCGATATCTGCAGTTTTTGCGGCCGTTTTTACGATACCGGTTGCAACTTGGCAAACTTGGTTATTTGTTAAACCGGGTTTACATCCTTCTGAACAGAAAGGGATAGGATTTTATATACCCGCGTTATTTTTTCTGTTTGTTTTTGGACTAGTTATTGGCTATTATTTTGTTTTTCCTAATATCCTTAGATTCCTAACGATAATGGGACAAGGTATGCTTGAACAAAACTATACTGTTGATAAGTATTTCTCTTTTCTTTTTAATCTAGTTGTTCCATTTGCTGCATTTTTTGATATGCCAGTCGTGATTATGTTCTTAACAAAAATCGGCATTGTGAAGCCTAGTTATTTACAGAAAGTGAGAAAATATGCATATTTTATCTTAGTAATCGTGGCGTGTTGTATTTCACCACCTGACTTTATTTCACATATTTCTGTCTCGATTCCATTAATATTATTATATGAACTAAGTATATTAACATCTAAATCGGTATATAGAAAAAAAGAGGTAAATGAGTAAAAGCTCATTTACCTCTTTTTGTTTCAAAGCATTTTTATAAGGTTTATTAAAAAGTCTATACTCTGATAATCTTTTTATTAGTAAATTTTTAAACTTTGAACAAGTTGACTAATCATAAATTCTTCATAAGTTATAAAAAGCTAGGCAAATAACTTTTGTCGCAAAAAAGGATGAAGTAAGGAGCATAAATTATGCATTATTCAATTTGGATCACTGTTTTATTTCTTGCCTTTTCATCTAGTATTGATAATTTTGGAGTAGGAATAACTTATGGAATTCGAGGTATAAAGGTTGGTTTATTAGCGAATTTAATTATTTCAATCATAGCGTTTATTTTCAGTGAAGCAGGTATTGTTTCAGGTCAATATATTTCAAAAGTGTTTCCAGGAACACTTTCGAATGTAATCGGTGCATTTTTTTTACTGGTAATTGGAATTAGAATTGTTCTACTTACTTTTCCAAGAAAAGATAAACAGACCATAATAAATAAGGATGATGAATCAGTTACAAATATCGTTACAAATTATTTAAGTTCACCGGAGAAAGCCGATGTCGATCGTTCAGGGGATATAAGTAGTTTTGAAGCAATCATACTAGGGACTGCTGTTTCAATGAATGCACTTACGAATGGTTTAGGTGTTGGTTTAATCGGACTTTCACCATTTGCAATATCGATAGCGGCCAGTATTTTTAGCTTTTTAGCAATCTGGTTAGGCGTCCTGTTAGGAAAAAAAGTCGCTAATGTGAAAATTGGTGGATGGTCGCTTGGACAATTTAGTTCCATTATTAGTGGAATTATATTGGTGTTGATTGCAATACACAATCTTGTTTAATAAAAGATAAAAGAAAAGAGCTGATGACAGTAATTCAACATCAGCTCTTTTCTTTTTTAGTTACTATGCGATTGTAGATTGGGAGATATCCTCTTGTTCAATTTTTACATCCTTCTTTGAAAAAGAAAGATATCCAACTAGAATAATGATGATAATCGACAGTACTAGTGTGACCGGCCCACCACCGAATCCAAGTCCACCGTGCTTTTGAGATACAGAGCTCCAATCAGAAAATGATGCTCCAACTGGTCTTGTCATAATGTAAGCAAACCAAAATGAGAATATTTCATTTAGCTTGAAGAACTTTCTTCCAATAACCGGAATTGCTAATAAAACTGTGAACAGTATACCAGATGAAAAATAGCCTAAATGCATTGTTGATGCAGTCATATCACCAGCAGCAGTTCCTAAAGCGAATGTTCCCATAACAACTGACCAATATAAGATTTCACGTCGTCGTGTGTATATACTGTGGATCGAGAGAGTTTTCTCCATCTTATACCAAATCATAAAAATAATTGCCAACGAAACGGCAAAAAATACCGTTGATATCACATATGGAACTCCAAGACCAACGTGTACAACATCTGCGGCAACAGTACCAAATACACTAATCATAACAACAACTAGCCAATAAATACTAGGTACATATTTACGAACTTTAAATTGTAAAATTAAAGACAGAATTAGGACGATTAATGCTACTGCAACACCTATTACTGGCGTTAAAGTTTTTACGATATAATCGGAAAACACTTCACCCATACCAGTTGTTAATAACTTAGTAATCCAGAAAAATATTGTTACCTCTGGAACTTTTTTTAACATATTTTCTATTGGTGGATTCATTTTTTTATTTATATGCTTTTGTTCAATTGATTCCATTTCATAATCCTCCTTACTGGATTTAAATATAATGTAAACAAGTTTTATGAAAGGAAAATGAAAATCGTATGTAATTTAGTAAAATTCTAAAATTCAGAAATTATTGTTGTATATCCAATCGTATCCTATTAGAATCAATAAAAAGAAAATGGGTGATAAAATGATTAAGTATCCAGTTTTAAAAAGTGGTGCAAAAATTGGGGTGACCGCACCATCATCAGGCTTAAAAGAGCAGTTCCACGAATTGATGAAGCAATCCATTAACCGCATGGAAAGAGATGGATTTAAAGTGGAATGTGGAGATGTTGTTTGGACGCAGGATAAAGCAAAATCAGCAAATGCTAATAAACGTGCAAATGAATTAAATCGAATGATGAATGATGAGAAAATAGATTTAATTTTTCCGCCGTGGGGTGGAGAGCTTGCAATCGAGATTCTTGATCAATTAGCATTTGAAAGCTATAAAGAAAAATGGATTTTAGGATATTCTGATACGAGTATTATTTTATTTGCATTTACGTTAACAACAGGGATTGCTACTGCACACGGAACAAATTTAATCGATTTAAGAGGAGAATACTCTGACGAGACAACTGCTATGTGGCAGAAGGTGTTAGCAACTAAATCCGGTAGCTCCATCACTCAAACTTCATCCGAATTGTTCCAAGCAAAATGGCAGCATGAAAATCCATCATCATATGTATTTCATTTGACTGAAAAAACAAGTTGGAAAACTATCTCGAATAATGATGAGAAAATCAAAGGAAGACTGCTAGGTGGATGTATTGATGTGATTAGACATCTTGTCGGAACTCCCTATGGAGATGTACGTTCATTTAGAAGTAAATACATTGAAGAGGAACCAATCATTTGGTATCTCGAGAATTGTGAATTGAATACAACAGATTTAAGAAGATCCTTAGTACAAATGCAACTTGCAGGATGGTTTGAAAATTGTGCTGGGATATTATTTGGACGTAGTGCGGCAAATCAAACTGTAGATAACTATACAATAGAAGATGTTTATAATGAGTTAAATGAAGAATTAGCAATCCCAATTATTTATGATATTGATTGCGGTCATGTGCCACCTCAAATTACATTCATTAATGGAGCATTTGCAGAAGTAGATGTTAAGGGTGGAAAAGGTAAGATTGTACAGAGTTTTATATAATGCAAATAGTACGAAGCGTTTTTTATAGAAGAACGCTTATTTTTTTATTAAAATTTAAAAATTATATTAAGGATCTAATAGAGGTGGCAAAATGAAAAAGGTCAATGTAGTCTATACGCTTATCTATGATGAAGTAAATAAAAGTGTTTTAATGGTACAAAATGAAAATGAAGTATGGACATTACCTGGTGGTGCTGTTGAAGAAAATGAAACGCTAAAACAAGCAGCAGTACGTGAGGCATTTGAGGAAACTGGATTAGATGTGGAAGTAGGCAATATTGTCGCGATTAATGAAGCTTTTTTTCCTAACAGAGGGCATCATGCAATTTTAATTACATTTAGTGCAAAGATAATCGGTGGAGATCTAGTCATTTCACGTGAAGAGGAAATCCTACAAATTAAATGGATGAATCTCCAAACGGCAAATCAATTAATGCCATATCATAAGTCGGGAATCGAAAAATTATTAGAGTCATCTGTACCTTATACATTTCAAGGGTAAGTAAATTAGATAAGGGAGTTCACTAAGTGCTTTAGTCTTTTAAAATCGTTCTTATCTATACCTCCGCATTTAATCCTGCCTTTTTGTCTTGTATAAGTGCTTAAAAGACTATAACATAGTAATATTATGGCATAATATAAGAAAGTCAAATTATTAAATAGAATCAGGAGCAGTATAATGATTATCAATAATGAACAAGATTTAGAAGCTTTAAGAAAGATCGGTCGTATCGTAGCGTTAGCGAGAGAAGAAATGAAGGCAAGAGCTGTCGTTGGAATGACAACAAAAGAATTAGATGAAATCGGAAGAAAAGTTCTAGAGGAGCATGGTGCAACTTCAGCTCCACAAAAAGAGTATGATTTTCCTGGCACAACTTGTATTAGTGTTAATGAAGAAGTAGCACATGGAATTCCAGGAGACAGAATACTTCAAGATGGCGATTTAGTTAATGTCGATGTGTCAGCAGCATTAGACGGATACTATGCAGACACTGGAATCTCTTTTGTAGTTGGAAAAGGTGATTTACTAAAAGAGAAGCTTTGTAAAGTTGCAGAAGATGCATTTTGGGCTGCAATGAAAAAAACAAAAGCAGGTTCAAAGCAAAACCAAATTGGAAGAGCAGTATATAATGAAGCAAGTAAAAATGGTTTAAATGTAATTGAAAATCTAACAGGTCACGGAATTGGAAAAAGCCTACACGAAAGCCCACAACATATTTTAAGTTATTTCGACCCAATGGATAAAGCCTTATTAAAAGAAGGCCTTGTATTAGCAGTAGAGCCATTTATCTCTGCAAATGCTGACCACATTATCGAGTCAGGAGATGGCTGGACATTTGTGACGCCAGACAAGAGTTTAGTTGCCCAATGCGAACATACCATTGTTGTAACAAAAGGCGAGCCAATCATCCTAACTCAGATTTGAAAAATAGGAAAAGCGAAGAACTAAAGTTCTTCGCTTTTATTTTTCCGGTTACACTTACTTAGAATAATTTAACTCCCAAGTAAATCCATTTTTATCTTTTACAACTGCAAATCTAGAATTCCAAAATGTGTCTTGAAGCTCCATATGAATTTCACCGTCTTTTGATAACTTTTCATAAATTGAATTAATTTCATCTTCAGAACTCATGTCTAGCGTTGTCCAAACATTATCACCTTTTATTAATGACCTAAAAGCATCTGCAAAATAAATTATACAGTTTTCATTGATATGTAATTCAGCGTGTATGTATTTTCCTTCGTGCCCTTTAAACATTTCCATACCATCGCCGGTTTGTGTGTTTTTTATTTCTCCTCCAAAGATTTGTTTGTAGTATTCCAGTTCTTCTTTACAGTTTTCAACGTAAATATGAGGTAAAATATTTTTCATTTTTTCTCCTCTTTCTTTTGAATATTTATGTATGAATTGCGAACAATAACTCACAGTTTTAAGTATAGCCAAATAGAATAGGTATTGTGCTAAAAGTTAAAATATTTTATAATTTAAATAAATTTAAGTTCGAAAAGGAGGTGTAGAAAAGATGTTACGTTTTCAAATGGTTTGCGCACAAATGATAGAATTTTTATATTATTGTCGTGCAAAATTTGCGTTCTTAGCTGTTAACGGGATAGGTCTGTCTATTTTTAACAATTTAACAACTCAAATAAAACGAAAACGTACTCTTTCCTACGACTTCAATTGATAAAATAATCGTGTGATTACACACTTCTATTTAAATCATTATTAAAGCCATGGATGGGTTCATTAATCTATGGCTTTTTTCTATGGATTGGTACGGAAAATAGAAGGAGAATTATTATGATTGCATGTAGTATAGATAAAATTTCAAAAATGTTTGGTGGAAATTCACTTTTTACGGATTTATCATTTCAAATACATCAAGGTAGCCGTGTAGGTTTAGTTGGAGCAAATGGAAGTGGTAAAACTAGTATTTTTAAACTTTTAACGGGTATAGAATCACCTGATACTGGTTTACTTCATTTTAAAAAAGGATTAAAAACAGGATACTTAGCTCAAATCCCTGTTTTTCCAGATGAGATGACTAGTAGGGATGTTTTATTAACGGTTTTTGAAGAATTACGAAAAATAGAAAATGAAATGAAGCAATTAGAAATAAAAATGTCTAATACGGTAGATGAACGTACTTTAGAACAATTGCTAGTAAGTTATGGATCATTACAAGAGAAGTTTAGTAATAACGGTGGTTATGAGATGGAGGCTTCACTTGCGAAAATTGCTAATGGATTAGGAATCACTGACTTACTTACTAAACAATTTGCTTCTTTAAGCGGTGGTGAAAAAACAAAAATTGGATTAGGGATTGTCCTTTTACAACAACCTGATTTACTATTACTTGATGAACCAACGAATCACTTAGATTTATCAGCTATTGAATGGTTAGGTTCATACTTAAAGGAGTATGAAGGAACGATTATTGTCATCTCGCATGATCGCTATTTTTTAGATGAGGTAGTCAATCATATTTTAGAATTAGAAGATGGTGAAATTAACGTCTACCATACGAATTATTCACAATATGTTATTCAAAAAGAAGAAAGATTACTAAAAGAATTCCAGGCTTATGAAGAGCAGCAAAAGAAAATACAAAAAATGAAAGAAACGATTAAGCGCTTAAGAGAGTGGGCTAATCAAGCAAATCCACCGAATGCTGGTTTGCATAGAAGAGCTAGAAGTATGGAAAAAGCGCTAGAACGAATTGAGAGATTAAAACGACCGGTCTTACAAAAAAAGAAAATGGCATTTCAGTTAGAGGAATCTGGCCGAAGTGGAAAAGATGTAATTGTTGCAGAAAATCTTTCAAAATCCTTTTCAGAAAAAGTTTTATTTAATCAACTTAACTTTTCATTATACTTTGGTGAAAGAGCAGTTATTGTAGGAGATAACGGGACAGGTAAATCAACTTTATTGAAGATGATTTTAGGTCAGTCATCAATCGAGGAAGGAAAAATTAAACTGGGTAGTAACGTAAAGATCGGTTATTTATCACAACATTACGAACCAGTCCATTTGGACCACACCGTACTTCAGGAATTCAGAGAGGAAGTACATGTTACAGAAGGTGAAGCACGTAATATATTAGCTGGCTTTTTATTTTATGGCTTTATGGTCTATCGCAAAGTAAGTCAACTTAGTGGTGGAGAGAGAATGAGATTAAGATTGGCTCAACTTATGTATCAAGATATTAATTTATTAATCGTAGATGAGCCTACTAATCATTTAGATATTGAATCTAGAGAAGTATTAGAAGACGCTCTTGAAAAATTCAAAGGAACCATTCTTTCTGTCTCGCATGACCGTTATTTCATAAATAAGCTATTTTCAAAAATTTATTGGCTAGACAATGGTGGGCTTTTCGAATTTATTGATGAATACCAAATTGCAAAAGAAAAAATGATAATCTATCGAAATAATAGAGAAAAAGAAAAAGTAATTAAAACAAATTCGCATGCTAAACCGATAAAAATAAAAACAAAAATGCGAACGATCGAAGACATTGAAAATGAAATCTATTCTTTAGAAGAAGCAGTCAGTGAAATCAATAAACAAATGTTGCTTGAAAATGATCTAACCATTTTACAGAATTATCATAGAGAACTTGAAGAATTAGACTTAAAAAGTATTGCTTTATATAAAGAACTTGAAGAATGTATTGAATAAGAAATTATCGTAAGTAATTAAAATATAGGATTAATATAAACTCATAGGCAAAAACATCAATTAAATAAATAAAGTTAATTAAATGTCTTAGTACTTGCTCATACCTTTATCAGAATTAATAAGTTATAGGGATATGATTCTATTTAGGTGGTGAGTACATGGTTTTTGATGAATTATATAGTCGATATCCTGGACCAGGATATGCTCAACCAGGACATGGACCGGGTCAAGGTCAAGGACATGGACCAGGATATGGACCAGGTCAAGGACAAGGACATGGGCCAGGATACGGACCAGGTCAAGGACAGGGACATGGGCCAGGATATGGACAAGGACATGGGCCAGGATATGGACCAGGTCAAGGACAAGGACATGGGCCAGGATACGGACCAGGATATGGACCAGGACATGGACCAGGATATGGACCAGGACATGGACCAGGATACGGGCCAGGACATGGACCAGGATACGGGCCGGGACATGGATTTCCTGGACATGGAGGTTATTGGTCTGGAGGGTATTATATTCTGAATGGTAGAAGATGGTACTTTGTGCCAGGGGTTGGATGGGTTGTTGTATAATAAAAAATAATTGGCTGATTAATTTTTTTAATCAGCTCTTACATAATTAATCGAAAAAAACTTCAGAAAAAATACCAGTATCCACCTAAGTGGATAACTGGTATTTTTACTAATTTCACTAGAAAGTATAAATTGGCAGCGCAGAAGAAAACTCGACGTTAGTTGCCAATTTTAGGAATTAAGTATAAGTGCAACTGCGCCTCTGTCTTCACCTAAGGCTCGCCAATCGGCTAGTTTTCTTTATTTTCAACTCCAAAAACAATTCCGCCTTGCTTTCTTGCAGATTCAGTTACTGTTAACACTAGCTTGCTAAGCTCTTTTAAGTTTTCATATTCTGTTTGATTTGATTCTTTTATTATGCTAGTAATATTTTGGATTTCATAAAGCATATCATTTAGTACTTGGCTAACTTCCAATGACTCTCTTTGCTTAGATTTATGGTTAATCAAAGTAATTTTTGAAATTGGAGATGGTTTATCAAGAACTAAAGTTCCAATTTCACCAGTAATTTCACTTTCAATATATGATTGAGAGACTTTAGAGCATTGGATGCTACAAGTGAAGTTTTCATAATTTAACACTAATGTTCCACTACCATCAATACCGGTACGCAGTTTAACAGATGTATAATTTGCTGAGGCTGGTTTTCCGAATAAACCAATCACTACATAAATTGGATAAACACCTAAATCCACTAATGCTCCACCAGAAAATTCGGGAGAGAAAACATTGGGATTCTCACCTCTAAGGAATGCATCATATTTAGAAGAATATTGTAAATAATGCAGATTAGCACTTCTAATTTGGCCGATTTTTTCTAGACCTTCTTTTAAAGCTGTAAAGTTTGGTGAGTGGAAGTTACGAATTGCTTCAAATAAATAAACTCCATTTTCTTCTGCAACTTTAAAGGCATGATCTAATTCATTAATTGTTGAGAAAATTGGTTTTTCACAAATGACATGTTTTTTATTCTTTAATAGTAAAATGCTTTGTTCATAGTGCAATGAGTTCGGTGATGCTATGTATACTACGTCAATATCAGAGCTTGTTGCTAACTCTTCAATATTCGTAAAAAACTTAGGAGCGTTGTGCTTTGTAGCAAATGCTCTTGCAGTTTCTTCATTTCTAGAATAGATCGCAGTTAAATTAAGCAATTTACTATCCTTTGAAGCTTCGATAAAACTTTCTGTAATCCAGCTTGTTCCAATGGTACCTAAATTCATTTTTTCAACTCCTAAAAAATAATTAGTTAACTTTATCTTTACAATCCTAATCGAAAGATATGTTAAAATAAAGTAAAATACATCGAAGGAAGTGACATTTTATGAAGAAAATTTGTGTTTATGCTGGTTCAAATCTTGGGAATAGAGAGTCATTTAGTCTTCAAGCAAAAAAACTAGGTACCTTATTTGCTAGTAATAATATAGATTTAATATATGGTGGATCAAGACTAGGGATTATGGCAGAAATCGCAAATGAAGTATTAAAACAAGGTGGAAATGTCATTGGCATTATGCCTGGTGGATTATTTCGTGGAGAGGTTGCCCATAAAGGGCTAACGCAATTCATTGAGACAGAATCAATGCATGAGCGTAAAGCTTTAATGAACGAGATGTCCGATGGGTTTATTGCATTGCCGGGCGGAATTGGTACTTTCGATGAATTATTTGAAATTATTTGTTGGGCACAAATTGGAATCCACAATAAGCCAATCGGTTTATTAAATGTTGATAACTTCTTTAGCCCTGTGTTAGATTTACTTAAACATGCTATAAAAGAAGGATTTATGAACGAAAATACACTTTCATTATTTGTTGTTGCAGAAAATGCAGACAACCTATTAAAACTAATGCAAAACTATGAGCCACCTGTTATGCAAAATAAATGGAAGCAATTAGAAGGCAAGTAATTTATGTTTTTTGTACTTTGTCTACCCACAATTTTGTGGGTTTTTTGCGTTTTATTATGAGTTTTAATCAAATTCTTGCAGATTTAGAGGGATTCTAGATCAACGAAGTTCACAACTTTATCCACAATGTTCGATATAAATTCGTACTTTTCAGTCTGAATTCATTAGTTATCAACATATAAAGTCCACCTGAATTTGAATCCAATGACTTTATGAATAAAAATCACTACTTTATAGACATTGTTCACAGCTTTATCAACAAAGTTAACATGATGTTGCATTCTATCCACAACCAATATTTTGCAAAAAAAAAGGGCTCTTTATGAGAGCATCCCTTTATCAGTCAATTTTCTTGCTTTCTTCTATTTTTAAACCATTTTGCTGGGCTCAATTTTTTACGATAGTTCGTCATAACATCTTTACCTACAAATACTCCACCAATCCAAAACATTCCTTCTCCAAGAATAACTAATAGAGCGATCAGACCAGCTTTTAAGCTCCCAGAAACAGGTAAAAAAGGTAAAGCAAAGATTAATAAATATGGGATAAATGAGCCAAATACTAAGTAATATGGTATTCTTTTCATAAAGTTCTCCTTTCAATTCCTTCCATGAGAATAGCATTAATTATTGAGAAAAGGAAGGGGAAAACATTATTGTTAGTAAGAGATTATTGCATATATAGGAGGCCTCAAGATGAATCGAGATATTGTTCTTGAGCTAAAAAGCGTAAATAAGACGATTAGTAATCAAGAGATTATTAAAGATATTAGTTTTGAATTATATAAAGGTGAAGTTTTAGGCTTACTTGGGCCAAATGGTTCAGGAAAAACTACGACAATGCGAATGATTGTTGGACTTATGAGTATAACGAGTGGTGAGATCTATATCCAAGGCAATTCAATTAAGGAGAACTTTAAAGAATCGATCAAACATATCGGAGCAATGATTGAAACTCCTGCATTTTACCCTTTTTATAGTGGGTATAAAAATCTAATGTATTTTGCTCGAATGTTAGAAGGTGTTTCAAAGGAGAGAGTTCTTGAGGTTATTGATTTACTTGGACTTTCGAATGCCATACATAAAAAGTTTTCAACCTATTCCTTAGGGATGAAGCAAAGATTAGGAATTGCTCAAGCATTATTACATAATCCTTCAATTTTAATTTTAGATGAGCCAACTAATGGATTGGATCCGGCTGGGGTAAGAGAAATCCGTGATTATTTAAAACAGATTGCTGAGGTCGAACAAACAGCAATCCTACTTTCTAGTCATCTATTATCTGAAATAGAATTGATTTGTGATCGCTCAATTATTATTCAAAATGGTCAATTTGTTGAATCAATTGATTTGAATGATAAAAGTGGTGAGAAGTTATTTATAGAAATAGTTGTAAAAAGTACGAAAGCTTTTGAAAGTAGCTTTACAAACAGAGATAGCAAGTACAATTTTGACATTATTAATGATCAATCAATTATTTTTGAAATTGATAAGGAAGAGATTCCTGCATTAATGAAAGAGTTGGTACTGGCAGGAATAGAGATTTATTATGTAACTCGCAAAAAAGAAAGGTTAGAAGATTTGTTCATTCAATTGACAGGAGGAAATGTCATTGAGTAATTTTATACGATTAATAGAGAACGAATTACGTAAAATATTCGTTCAAAAATCATTTATTATAACGTTAATTTTACTATTTATCCCGATTATTGTTCTAGGAAGATGGGATTATGTAGAAAAAGTAAGTGGTGTAGCTAAGGCTGAAAATTGGCGAACAGAATTAAAAATAGATAATAAAAAAATAGAAGAAGTTTTAGCAGAACAAAACTCTTCAGACTTACCAGCATTTGCAAAAGAGCAAAAAGAAACATATGAGATCAATAAGTATCGTCTTGTACATAATATTTCACCAATTCAACAACATACTGTGTTGGACTTTGTGAAAAAAGGTGCGGTCGTCACAAAGTTTATAGGAATTCTTCTTATTTATTTTGCAAGTAATATGATGTCAAAAGAGCATCAATGGAAAACGATTAATTTCTTGCTCGTTAAACCATCAACAAGACGAATGATCTATTATGCAAAATTTTTAAGTTTGGTAATATTATATTTCATCTTTTCTTTTGCAATCATCATCTACTCATTTATTATAGGTAGTGCATTAAACGGCTTAAAGTTTAGTGCACAACCGGTATTACAATATGTAAATAA
The DNA here is from genome assembly GCF_002564465.1 of Bacillus sp. AFS088145. Lineage (GTDB taxonomy): Bacteria > Bacillota > Bacilli > Bacillales > Bacillaceae_G > Gottfriedia. The sequence continues at coordinate 296,408 of NZ_NUUX01000021.1, forward strand.
CCATGTAGTAGAGCAAGGTATTTTACCAAGTTTACTAAACGATTACTTAATTGATCTACTACCATACTTGTTCTTTGTTGCAGTTGCTTATTTCTTATCAACTATTCTAAGGACAAGCAGTATTTCTTTGTTAATAAGCATAATCCTACTAGCAACTTCAGATGTGATCGCAACATTATTAAAAGCAAAAAGCTGGTCTAAGTTCTTACCATTTATGCATACTGATTTAACGGTTTACACAAAGGGGATCAATATAGAAAACGGCATGAGAATTGAATTTTCTATAGCAGTATTGGTCATTTATATTATGATATTTCTTGTTACTGCTGGCGAACTCTTTAAGAAGAGGGATGTTGCTGGGCAATAGAAAAAAGGATAAGGTACATGCCTTATCCTTTTTCCCTATTCTTATCTTTCCTTCAGCATTGAGCCGTATGGAATAGTGTTAGTAGTAGATGTTTTGTAAATCGAGCAAACGTTGACTTGTGCAGATTTGTTATACTCCCATTTTAGACATGCGTTTTGGTTGTATTCTACTGATGAATCAGTTGTGAAGAAAATAACTGCTAGACTGAAAATGGTAAATCCACCGATTAGGCCTCGTTTAATTTCATCGCAATTTTCTTTAAGCCATAGAATAGATTTGCGCATATACTCCTCCAAGAGTTTAAAATAAATATAAGTAATTCATTCTATGAACAAAAAGGGTAAGATAATACAAAACTATGGATAAGTTTAACTAGAATAATATTCCAAATAGAAAAGCATCTTTGCCCAAGCAAAGATGCCTTTTTTATAACTATTCTATTTTAGTCCTCTTGTTTCAGTAATCCATATAAGAATATATTCATAATTTCATCTACTACTTCTTTTTGTTGGATATATTGTGAGGTTGTTTGGTCCATATTTAAAAAAGCTTGGCTTAAGACTTGGATATAGATTAGTAATGTTTTGTTTTGAACCTCATTTCGAACTAAACCTAGTGAACGACCTTCATCGATTAGCGAGGTTAGCAATTTGAATGATTTGTTCATTGTAAAATCTAAAACTAATTCTTGAAGTTCAGGGTCTTTTTTCATTAATGCTGTAAACATTTCAAGATTAATTATATCAAGACCGTTTTTCTTACGTATAAATAATTCCTTAATTTTTTCATTAAATGGAATATCACTTGAAAGCATTTGTTTTGTTTCTTCGTATTGATGATTCATTAATCGAATAATTGTAGCTTTTAGTAGGGCTTCTTTACTACCATAATAATTGTAAATTGATACTTGTGATACATTCGCTAATTTTGCAATATCTGCTATTTTTATATCATTTAAAGGTAATGATAATAATTTAGTTGTACTTTTTTCAATGCTCTCCATCTTCTGCAGAGTTCGTTTTTTATATCCGTCCAAAATCGATACCTCCGTCATTATCTATACAATAGTATATCATGTTTTGAAATGTTTTATTAAAATTATTTCAAAACATATTCTCTTTTTTAGAATTGAGGTATATACTAGTTTTGTAATAATCACGATGGAATATTTCAAAACAAAGCGGGAGGTTCATCTATGTACGCGATTGAAATTAATAATTTAACGAAGACCTATGGCAATTCAAGGGGAATCACAGATATAAGCTTCAATATAGAAGAGGGAGAAATATTCGGATTCATTGGTCCAAATGGTGCAGGTAAATCAACTACAATTCGAACTTTACTTTCGTTAATTTATCCTACGAGCGGTAGTGCTAAAATATTTGGAAAGGACTGTATACAGTTTGCTCCAGAAATAAAAAAAGAAATCGGTTATTTGCCATCTGAAGTTTTTTACTATGACAATATGAAAGTGATGGATTTGCTAAAATACTCTGCTAGTTTTTATAAAAAAGATTGCACGAAGCGAATAAAAGAATTAGCGGAAGTAATGGACCTCGATTTAACGAAGAAAATTGATGATTTGTCTTTAGGTAATAAAAAGAAGGTAGGGATTGTCCAAGGATTACTTCATGAACCGAAGTTAATCATATTGGATGAACCGACAAGTGGTCTTGATCCTTTAATGCAACAAAGATTTTTTGACTTATTAGAGGAGGAAAACAAAAAAGGAGCAACGATTTTATTTTCATCTCACATTTTAAGTGAAGTTCAACGCTTATGTGATCGAGTTGCAATTATTAAGGAAGGTAAGATTGTGACAGTAGAAAAAATAAGCACATTACAAGAAAACAATTACAAACGATTTAAAATAGATATCCAAAATAGACTGGATCCAAATTACTTTAATATGCCGGGGGTAAATAATATTGAGGCAAAAGGGAAAACAATTAGCTTTATTTTTAAAGGCAATATAAATATAGTTTTAAAGAAAATAGCGGAAATCGAAATTGAAAATTTATGGATTGAAGAGCCTGACCTGGAGGAAATTTTCTTGCATTATTATGAAAAGGAGGCCTAATAAGCAATGAATATTTTTTTACACGAATTAAAAGCTTATCGGAAATCCACCCTCATTTGGACGGCTTCTTTAATGGCAATCGTCGTTTTTTTCTTGTCTTTATTCCCAGCTATTGCAAAGGACTATGTAGAATTCTCAAAAGTGTTAGAGGGTTATCCTGAAGGGGTAAGAAAAGCACTTGGACTTGAAATAGAGAGTTTTGGGAATATTTTAGGATTTTATTCCTATGTATTTATTTATATTTCCCTATGTGGAGCGATTCAAGCGATGGTTTTAGGGACTTCAATTATTTCAAAAGAAGTACGTGAAAAAACAGCCGATTTTCTTTTAACAAAACCGGTAACTAGAACAAAAGTTATGACTTCAAAGATTTTTGCAGGTATTGTTTCATTAGCGATTACAAATGTATTCTATCTAGTTGCAACTATTATGATGGCTCAGCATGTAAAAACTGCTGATTATAGTAGTAAGTCAATTATATTACTCTCTGTATCGCTGTTTATTACACAGTTACTATTTTTTGGAATAGGTATTTTAATATCAGTTGTATTTCCAAAAATCAAAGCGGTACTATCAATTTCTCTTGCGATTGTTTTTGGATTTTTCGTAGTTGGTATGGTAGTAGCTACGGACGAAAGCAATGCCAAACGTTTTCTATCACCTTTTAAATATTTTGAACCGAAATATATCATTGCTCATTCAAAATTTGAATCACAATTTTTAATTTTGTCGCTTGGAATTATTATTGTTTCAATCATTGCAAGCTACATGATTTATAAGAAAAGAGATATTCACGCGGTATAACTTATAGGAAAGGGAGGGTGGAAATGAATTTATTTTTAAGAGAAATGAAGACATATCGTAAATCGATTATTTTTTGGTGTATCGGAATTGTTTTTTTAGTAGGTAGTGGAATGGCAAAATATAAAGCTACAGCTTCCAATGGCCAAATAACCGATCTTTTTAATCAAATGCCGAAATCTCTTCAAGCTATAATGGGCTCTGGAGCACTAGATTTATCAAAGGCAAGCGGATATTTTGGCATCTTAGTTTTATATTTATATTTAATGGCAACGATTCACGCGGCAATGCTAGGCGCTAATATAATTGCTAAAGAAGAGCGAGATAAAACAGCAGAGTTTTTATTTGTAAAACCTATTTCTAGAATTAAGATCATAACTTCTAAATTAATGAGTGCTCTAGTAAACATTCTTATTTTTAACGGTATTACGTGGATATCCAGTGTACTAATAGTAGGTAAGTATAGTAAAGGTGAGAATGTAAATGGTGATATAGCAGTGGTAATGGCTGGGATGTTTATTTTACAGCTATTATTTTTAGTAATTGGTTCTGCTATCGCTGCAGTTTGTAAAAATTCTAAAAAGGCTGCCTCTTATGCGACTGCTATTCTACTAATCACATTTATCATATCAATTGCAATTGATTTGAACGATCGGATTGAAGGCTTGAAATATTTTACACCGTTTAAGTACTTTGAAGCGAAAGATATTATGTATGGTGGAGGATTTAACGGTATTTATACAACTATTTCGATCGGATTAATCATTATATTAACAATTGTCACGTATGTTTCGTTTAAGAAACGGGACTTACATTTGTAGGGAAAAGCATTTAAATAGAAGAATAAATTGTGTCGAAATCTAAGATAGGAATATTTTGGATTGTTGACACTTTTTTTATTAAATATTATATTCAGAAAATATTGACATATATTATTAATCGCAATACCTTTAATATAGTAGGTTATTTCTTGCAAGGGGGTAAAACAAGGGGATGTTTCAACCAACAAAAGAATTTGCAGAATTTCTAGATCAAAAAGATTCATTATCAAATTATCGAGATGAGTTTTACTTACAACCCAATACTATCTATTTAGATGGAAATTCGCTAGGACTGCTTTCAAAAAGAGCAGAACAAAGTTTACTAGATTTATTAGATTCATGGAAGACACTTGCAATCGATGGGTGGATGCAGGGCGATCATCCATGGTATTATTTTGCAGAAAAATTGGGAGCATTAAGTGCACCATTAGTCGGAGCAAAAGAGAATGAAGTAATTGTAACTGGTTCAACAACTACAAATCTTCATCAATTAATTGCATCTTTTTATCACCCAAATGGTCAAAAAACGAAAATATTAGCGGATGAATTAAACTTTCCGTCAGATATTTATGCTATTCAAAGTCAATTAAAATTAAAGGGCTTTGATCCAGCAACTCACTTAATTCAAGTTAAAAGCCGTGATGGTCGAACAATTAGAGAAGAAGATATTATAGAAGCAATGACTGATGAAATTGCCTTAATTATTCTTCCAACTGTTTTATACCGAAGCGGACAATTATTCGATATAGAGAGATTAACAAAAGCTGCACATGAGCGTGGAATCATTATTGGCTTTGATGGATGTCATTCTGTTGGCGCAATCCCTCATCAGTTCCATGAATGGAATGTGGACTTTGCTTATTGGTGTAATTATAAGTATTTAAATAGTGGTCCAGGTGGAGTGGGAAGCTTATTCGTTCACGAAAAACATTTTGGGACTATGCCTGGATTAGCTGGTTGGTTCGGTTCAAATAAAGAAAAGCAGTTCGATATGAAGCATGAATTTGTTCCGTCTGATACAGTTGGTGCTTATCAAATCGGTACCCCGCATATTTTAAGCATGGCACCGCTTGCTGGTTCACTTGAATTGTATAAAGAAGCTACAATTGAGAGAATTCGCGAAAAGTCTTTACACAGTACAGCTTATTTAATGAGCTTAATCAATGAAGAATTAAATGACTTTGGTTTTACAATTGGTAATCCACTCGAGGATTCAGATCGTGGTGGACATGTTTGTCTTGAACACGATGATGCTGCAAGGATTTGTAAAGCATTAAAGTTAAATGGGATTGTTCCAGACTTTAGAGCACCAAACGTAATCAGATTAGCACCAATTGCATTTTATACTTCTTATGTAGATGTTTGGAATAGTGTACAGATCTTAAAGAAAATCATGGTTGAGAAACAATATGAACAGTTTAAGAATGAACGAGAAATCATCGCTTAGGAGTTGTGTAAAATGACATTAATTGATATTTCAAGAAGACTTGAAGATGGTATGCCTGTATGGCCAGGTGATACGAATTTTTCATTCCAATTGAGTTGGACAAAAGAGGAAAGTGGCTCTGTTAATGTTGGGAAGTTAACTTTAAGTACTCATACAGGAACGCATATTGATGCGCCATTTCATTTTGATGAAAATGGTAAGAGAGTCATAGATTTAGATCCTAATTTATATGTAGGAATTGCAAAAGTAATCGAGCTGATTGAAGTAGATAGTATTAAGAAGTCGGATTTAGAAGCTTTTCAATTCGATGGTGTAGAACGTTTATTAATTAAAACAAATTCATGGAAAAATGATAGCGTTTTCCCAGAGAGAATTCCACATATTGAAAAGGATGCAGCAGAGTTTTTACATGAAAAAGGCGTTAAATTAGTTGGAGTAGATGTACCTTCAGTAGACCCACTTGATAGTAAGGAACTAGAAGCACATCATGCTCTTCATCATGCAGGTATTCATATTCTCGAATCGATTGATTTAAGAAATGTAACTCCAGGTGAGTATGAGCTTATTGCATTACCGCTACCATTAACAGATGCAGATGGTAGTCCAGTACGAGCAGTTTTACGTAAATTAGTTTAGGGGGAAAAGGGATATGACACAAGAGCAAAAAAAACTGACAGATTACGAGAAGTATATTCGAACAGAAGAATTATTAAGTTTACAAAAACCTGACGAAGAATTATTTTGTCCAGATGAATTAACGTTTCAAACGGTTCACCAAATTGCTGAGTTACATTTTAAATTAATCATCCAATCAATTCATTTTGCAGATAAACATATGCGTGCAAAAGAGGTTACAAAAGCAACACATCACTTACAACGCATTAATAATCACCTAGTACATTTACCAGCAGTTTTTGATATGGTTAAACTAGTAAGTCCAAGTGACTATCATATTATTCGTTTAGCGTTAGGAAGAGGTAGCGGTCAAGATTCTCCAGGATTTAATGAAATCTTAAAATTAGGTCCAACACTTTGGCAGCCTTTTAAAGATTTATTAGATGAAAATTTACTTACACCTGTTCAATTACATCAAGATGCAGCTAAAAACTTTGAGTTATTCCAATTAATGCAAGAATTAACTTGCTTTGATGAAAGATTCCAATCATTCCGCAGACTGCATATTCAACTTGTTCGTCGCATGATTGGTATGAATACAAAGAGCTTAAAAGGAGTTCCAGCAGAAGCATTAGAACGTGCTGTACGATTTGAATTTTATCCTGAATTATGGCAAACGGTTTGTGACTTAACAGATTTAACTGGATCAAGCTATAATCCAAAGCCACTTTAATTAAATTGTTATGATAGGAAAAACAGATTCGATTATTCGATTCTGTTTTTTTTTTACTTAAAGTGGAAAAATTGCATTATGGGTATGATAAAGCCATATGATTTTTTATTAGAGCGGGGTGAGTTCATGGAGAAAAATCTTCAAAAGCAATTAGACTTTGCTGCTTTTTTAAGTGTTATTTCCTACTTAGTTCTTGCGACTGTAAAAGTACTTGTTAGTTTTTATACAAATTCTAGTGCTCTTTTAGCTGATGGACTTAACAATGTAACTGATATTGGTGCGACTTTGGCTGTATTTATCGGAATAAGAATCGCAAGAAAACCGAGAGATTTAGATCATCCGTATGGACATTCAAGAGCAGAACAAATAGCTACTTTAATCGCGTCTTTTATTATGATGTCGGTTGGATTACAGGTTATTATTGAAAATATTCGATCACTTTTCGTTGGAGAATATGAGACTCCGAATAGACTAGCAGCTGTAGTGGCATTTGCTTCAGGAATTTTTATGTTTGGCATTTACTTTTATAATAATAAAGTTGCCAAGAGAACGAAGAGTAAAGGGCTTGAGGCATCAGCAAAAGATAATTTTTCTGATGCATTAGTTAGTTTTGGAACGACGATTGGTGTTCTAGGTGCTTCGATTGGTTTTCCTATTATCGATCCGATCGCGGCCATTTTAGTAGGTGCGATTATTTGCAAAACAGCATGGGAGATTTTTTATGATGCAACCCTTCTATTAACAGATGGATTCGATCCAGAAGAAATGAATCTCTTTACTGAAACGGTTGATAAAGTACCAGGTGTACATAAAGTTGTAGATTTAAGAGCAAGAATGTACGGAAATACAACAATCGCAGATGTAGTCATTGAAGTAGACGGCGGAATAGATGTGAGTAAAAGTCACGGCATCACTGACCAAATCGAAATGATCTTAAGTGAACAACATGGAATTCAATATACACACATTCATGTTGAGCCATTAAGGTCAGGGAGAGCAGGAAAGGATTAAGGCGGATAAAACAGGAACGGGGGATCGGAAAAGAGTTTGAATTTTTTCGATCCCCATTCAATTTAATTCATATCTTGCTTAATAAATACGATGAAAGAGATTAGTAATGCTGATATTCCCCATATTGATAAATTCATAATAGAGAAGTGCATGTTTAATCCCTCAATGGAAGGGAGTTGACCGGCTAAGTAGTCAGTTAGGCCAAGGTTTACACTAAAGAAGTATTTTGCTCCTGACCATGATGTAGCTAGTCCGCTTAGAACGCTTCCTGTTATTAAAGCGGCTAGCATAATACCCATTGCAGCTGGTGTCGTTCGAACTAATACGGATACCATAAATGAAAGAGTTCCAATGATAATACAGACAAACCAAGCAAGTCCAAATGCCATAATGATGTATTGCCATTGAGGAATCAGTTGAACTGAATCCGTTAGTAGCTGGTTATTTTTAATGATAAATCCTGTTAACACAGGTACTGACCAGCCTTTAAAACTGAAAACAAATCCTGAAACGACATATGCTAATACGCCATATAGAACGAGAAGAAAAGAGATTAATAAACAAATGGATATGTATTTACTAAGTAAGACCTTCCATCTTTTGATGGGACGGGTTAATAGTAATTTTATCGTACCGTCACTTCGCTCACCAGATATAATATCGATTGTGATGACCATGACTAATAAAGGGAGAAGTAGCCACCCAATACTTTGTTCAATTAATTTTCGTATAAATGTAGGTGCACCAGGTGTAGTAGGATTTATGTCGTTATCCAAATAATATTGCTCTTGATCAATTTGAACCTTTAACCAACTTTTCCATTCTTCAGGTATTCCTGATGAATTTAATCTATTTTGCTGGTCGACTATTTTTTGTTGAAGTGCTACCTTCCAATTATCAGTACCAAGTCTTTTAATTGTTTCTTCAGTTTGCTGCAGTTGAGCATAAACAAAAATAGGGATTAACACTGCTAAAATAAAAAAGATAACAAGTATTCTTCTTTTCCGAACCATTTTTTCAATTTCGTTAAAGACGAGTCTAATTAGTTCAGCCACGAACTTCGCCTCCAGTCATTTCCATAAATAGATCTTCCAATGTTTCAGACATTGTTTTAACGCCATTCACTTGTATATTTTGTGCTACGAATTGTTGAATGATCTCATTTATTTTAAGAGGAGACATTCGGCATAGTATAAGCTCATCCTTTACTATGATATCTTGAATCGTAGAATCCTTTTTTAATAAATCTAGCCCTTTCTGTATTGGAGAAACTCGCCATTCAACTCTTTCAGCAGCTTCCTTTACTAATTCTTTTACTGTTGAAACTCTAACCATTTTCCCTTTATTTATAATTCCTACGCGATCACAAATCATTTCGATTTCACTTAATAAATGACTTGAAATAAAAACACTTATATTTTGCTCTTTTACAAGCATATGAATAAATTCACGTAATTCACGAATACCGGATGGGTCTAATCCATTAGTAGGTTCATCTAGAATAAGAAGTTTAGGGCCTCCAAGTAATGCTTGAGCAATCCCCAATCTTTGTTTCATTCCGAGTGAATACGTTTTAACCTTTTCATGAATCCGATCTGTTAATTTTACTAAATTTACGACTTCGCTTATTTTTTTCTCATCTTTAATTCCTAACATTCTCGCAAATTGATTTAGATTTTCCCATCCAGTTAAATAACCGTATAATTCGGGATTCTCTACAATACATCCAATTTGTCGCATTGCTTCTTTGAAATGAGTTTTAACTGGATAACCAGCAATTTCAATTGTTCCTTTTGTTGGTTTGATTAGCCCCACTAGCATTCGAATAGTTGTTGTTTTTCCAGCCCCATTTGGACCTAGAAAGCCAAATACTTCACCTTCATAAACTTCAAATGAAACTTTATCGACTAATACTTTTCCTTTTATACTCTTTGTAATACCCTCTAATTTAAGCACTTTATTCATTCGACTCACCTCGAAGCTGACTTCCTATTTTACTAGTTAAGCGATTGGCCATTTCAATATAACCGTCTTTGTTCGGATGAAAATGGTCAGTGTACAAATATTTCTTTTCTTCGTTAAAAAATAAATCGAATGTTGGAATGACGTATGCATTAGTAGTTTGAAGTACCGATAATTCAAGTAGATTGTTCCATCTAGATACAAAGCTTGACGATGCATCTAATCCTTGAACATTATGAAATGGATTATAATATCCAAACGCATAAATAGATGCTGTAGTATTTTTTTGACGTATTAGTTTAAAAATTGATTGTAGATTATTTTTAAACGTTTTTTCATCTGGTCGATATGTCTTTAAAAATTGTTCGTTTAATTGATTAGCGCCAGGAAATAAATCATTACTTCCTATGGAAAGAACGATTATGTCTGCGGAGCCAATCGTTTCTTGTATATTTTTTTTCTTTAAATCATTAAGTAAATTTGATGTTTTTGCACCACTAACAGCTAAATTCGTGATCGTTGTTGGTTGTTTATACTCTTTTTGTAGAATGGTTTTTAATCTTCCTACATAACCTGTTCCTTCATCATCGCCGACACCACGAGTAAGTGAATCTCCTAATGCAACAATCTTCAGTTTATTATTTTTGTGAACACTGTCATTTTGATTATTTTTCTGTGCATTATTATTCACGATTAGTTTGCTCTTTTGAGGATTTAAAACTGAATAAGCACCTTTCACGAAGCCATATGATAATAAAAGAAAACAAAGTAATGAAATGAACATGATAAACCGAACAAAATGATTGTATTTCAAATTTTACACCACCAAAAAAGGAAAAATTTTCATTATAAAATCATTATTACCATAATAAAATTAGATTTGCACGAAAAAACCTGTCCTCAAAAAAAAGAAGACAGGTAGATTCGTTTTATGAAGCACGTTTTAATTCTTTTACTTCTACTTTTTGTTCATTATTCAAGAAGTAATATGCCATTCCGACTCCAACTGAACCACCAATCATATTTCCAAGTGTAACTGGAATTAAATTATGCAGTACATCACCAAATGTAAAGGCTACATTATGAGGCATAATATAGGATAATGTGAAGACAGCTATATTTGCGATACTGTGTTCATAACCAGAGAAGAAGAAAGCAAATACTAATAAAAAGATCAGTAACATTTTTGCTAAATCATCTTTAAACCTTGTTGGTAAAAAGCAAGCAAGACAGACAAGCCAATTACATAAAATACCTTTAAAAAATAAGTGGAAAAATGATGCGTGAATTTTATGGTCAACTACACCTGTTAAAAAATGATCGGCAGGAAAATCTTTTGCCAAACCTGTTAAAAAATAAATAATCGCAAAAATAAATGCTCCAATAATATTGCCAGAGTAACATACAATCCAGTTTTTTACTAAATCTAATTTTGTAGTTTTTTTAGCTAAAGTTGAAAACGTAAAATACATCGTATTACTAGTAAATAACTCTCCACCACCATAAATAATCATAATTAATGCTGTAGAGAAAACTAGTGGATAAGCCACAGATGAAAATGGTGAATTTTGTAATCTAAATAATTCGGCTAATTTTAAACAGACAATGAGAATAAAGCTTATATAAATAGATGCTAAGGCAGCACGAGTTAAATATTTAATTAAGCTTTGGTCTAGTATTTTCTTTTTTTTAAGAGCTAAATCAATACAATATTGGATACTATCTCGTTCCAAATGGTTTCACTCCCTATACGCTCTTTGATTAACACATACATAGTATACAAACAAAAAATGCCGATAAGATTGTGAAGTTATGAACAAATTATGAAATTGAACAAGTTATATACTATTTATTATTTTTACTTTACATTTTTAAATAATCACCGTAAAACTGGTTGAAGATATAATATAATTTCATAGTAAACAAGTTTAGGTAAAAGGAAAAATTTAAAATAGATTTTGAAAACTTACTAATAAATGGAGAGGTGATTTCGTTTGGAAAATGAATTTGAAGCAAAATTTGATGCGCTACTAAAAAAATATACGGAATTGTTATTAGGAGATTGGTCAGAAGAAAAACAAGCAAAAGTGGAAAAGTGGGTTATGTATACATACATATCAAAATCAATGCCCGCATTAGTAAAACATTGGAATGATACATATCCTCAAGCTAAAGATGAAGTTGTTAATTTAATAAAAGAGATAAAAACGTTAAATGACCAGCATAGAGAAGCGATGGCTAACAAAAATAAGCAATAATATTTATCCATAATTTTCAAAGATGACGATATATATAAATTATGATAATATAATATTAAGTAAGGGCATACATTTTTCAATAAACAAAATTCGACAAATTATTAAATAATTGTTTTAACAAATTTCAATAGATGATACATTAGTAATATATATAGAGAAAAGTAAAGTTTAATTTTGGGGGTAGAGTAATGGAACAAGTTATGAAGAATGCTTTTTTATTTATGTCTAAAAATAAGTTTTTGACTAAAATGGCTAAAAAATATGGCCTAAGATTTGGTGCAGGACGTTTTGTTGCAGGCGAAACAATCGATTTAGCTACAAAAGTTATTAAGGACTTAAATAAAAAGAATTTAAAAGTAACAATTGATTATCTTGGGGAATTCGTTGACACGGTTGAAGAAGCAAATGAAATGGCTGATCACTGTATCGAAGCAATTGAAGCGATTGGAAAAGAAAAATTAAATTCACAATGTTCTCTTAAAATGACTTCTATGGGTCTTGATATTTCTGACGAGTTAGTTTTATCAAACATGCGTCGTATTTTAGAGGCAGCTAAAAAGAGTGGTGTATTCGTTACAATCGATATGGAAGATTTCACTCGTTGTGAAAAAACAATTCGTATCTTTAAGCAATTAAAATCTGAGTACGACAATATCGGAACAGTTATCCAAGCTTATTTATACAGAACTGAAAATGACATTGCAGATTTAAACAGTTTAAAACCAAACTTACGTCTTGTAAAAGGTGCTTATAAAGAGCCGGCTGAAGTAGCATTCCCAGAGAAAAAAGATGTGGATGAAAACTTCAAAAAAATCATTAAAATGCACTTATTAAACGGTAACTTTACTGCAATCGCTTCACATGATGAAGCAATGATTGAGTATACAAAACAATTAGTAAAAGAACATAATATTCCAAATGATCAATTTGAGTTCCAAATGTTATACGGAATTCGCACAGAGCGTCAATTAGAGCTTGTTAAAGAAGGATATAATATGCGAGTTTATGTTCCTTATGGTACTGACTGGTACGGATACTTCATGCGTCGTCTTGCAGAACGTCCTGCAAACGTTGCATTCGTATTAAAAGGTATGTTCAGTAAATAATTTGAAAATTAAAGAGGCTAACTAAAAAGGATTGAGTGAGGATCCTTTTTAGTCAGCCTTTTTCTCTTTATACAGGATTTTTTTGTGATAAGTAGTTATTAGTAAAACAACATTATTCATATTATTGCTTTAGTCAGCAAGGTCCTAGTTTTGCTATTAAAATTGAGTGGAAAAAGCTTACTGACCCATATTTTTTTTACCGTACTGCTGATTGTTACTTTGTCTACCTTTTTCTTCTCTTTGATCTCCGTGACTTGCATTACCTTGAACACTTGCTGCACTAACTCCACCTTTTGATGGATTTCTTTCACGTTTCATATCTTATCACCTCCATTTCTTAGACTAACCTATTTAAATAAACTTATTAGTAAAAAATGGAGTGTGATAAAAAAAGCAGAGAGAGGAATTTAGATCGGAAATAAAATTTTATTAATTTGAACTTTTTGTTTATTGCGAAAAATAAGAATTTATCATATAGTGGAAGAAGAGGGCTCATTGATAATGGATTGTTTTATCCAGAAAGTGAATGAGTATTCATTCAAAGATATGAGGAGGAGAAATGCATATGATCCAAAAAATTAAAAAAGCCGCTGTACTCGGCTCTGGTGTGATGGGATCTGGTATCGCTGCACACTTGGCAAACATAGGTATTCCAACATTACTACTTGATATTGTTCCAAGAGAACTATCTGAGGAAGATGCTGCAAAAGGTCTTTCTACTGACTCCAAAGAATTTCGTAATCGATTTAGTCAAACGGCTATTCAGAAATTATTGAAACAAAAGCCAGCTCCTCTTGCATCTAAGAAAAACTTAACGTTAATTCAAGCAGGTAACTTTGAAGATGACATGAGTCGTTTAAGCGAAGTCGACTGGATTATTGAAGTAGTTGTTGAAAATTTAGCAATTAAAAAACAAGTATTAGCAAAGGTAGATGCATACCGCAAACCAGGCTCAATCGTGAGCTCAAATACATCTGGTATTTCAATTGAAGCAATGTCTGAAGACTGTTCAGATGACTTCAAGAAACATTTCTTAGGCACTCACTTTTTTAACCCACCACGTTATTTAAAATTATTAGAAGTTATTCCTACTAAACATACATCTGAAGAAGTACTTACATTTATGAAAAGTTTTGGAGAAGACGTTTTAGGTAAAGGTGTTGTATTAGCAAAAGATACTCCAAACTTTATTGGAAACCGTATCGGAACTTACGGATTACTTGTAACTGTACAAGAAATGCTAAAGGGCGGATACAGTGTTGGAGAAGTTGATTCAATTACTGGTCCAATGATTGGACGCCCTTCTAGTGCTACATTCCGTACATTGGACGTAGTTGGATTAGATACATTTATCCATGTTGCAAACAATGTTTATGAGCTAGTAGAAGGCGAAGAGAAGGAAGTATTTAAAGTTCCAGAATTTATGAAGGAAATGGCTAATCGTAATTGGCTTGGAAGTAAGTCTGGGCAAGGATTCTTCTTAAAGCAAGGTAAAGAAATCTTAGAATTAGATCCAAGCACATTTGAATATGGAGAAAGAAAAAGCTTAAAAACAGCTTCAACTGAAAGCATCAAACAAGTTAAAGGTTTAGCGAATAAGTTGAAAGCGCTTGTATACGCTGATGATCGTGCAGGTAATTTCTTATGGAGCATTATTAGCCCGGTATTAGTCTATTCAGCTGAATTGTCTGGTGAAATTTCTGATAACATCGTCGGAATTGACCAAGCAATGAAGTGGGGATTTGGTTGGGATTTAGGACCATTTGAAATTTGGGATGCAATTGGTGTATCTAAATCAGTCGTACGAATGGAAAGCGAAGGCCTAACTGTACCGAATTGGGTTAAGAATATGATCGATAGTGGTAACGAAACATTTTATAAGCAAGACAATGGAGTTACTAGCTTCTATTATAATGGCCAATTTGAAGAGTTAGTAAGAAATGATAAAGAAGTTAAATTAAGTGTTTTAAAAGAACAAGGTCGAATGATTAAACAAAATTCAGGTGCGAGTTTAATTGACCTTGGAGATGGAGTTGCATGTTTAGAATTCCATTCAAAGAGCAATGCAATTGGTATGGATATTACACAAATGATTAACTTCGCAGTTGATGAAGTTTCAAAAAATTATAAAGGCTTAGTTATTGGTAACCAAGCTAAAAACTTCTGTGTTGGTGCTAATTTAGCAATGATTTTAATGGAAGCGCAAGATGACAACTATTTTGAAATTGAAATGGTTGTTAAAGGATTCCAACAAGCAATGATGAAAATTAAGTACTCGGATAAGCCGGTAGTTGTAGCTCCTTACGGTATGACACTAGGTGGCGGTGCTGAAATTTGTTTACCAGCTGCTAGCGTAGTTGCATCTTCTGAAACTTATATGGGCTTAGTTGAAGTTGGAGTAGGCTTAATTCCAGGCGGGGGCGGTAGTAAAGAGCTTTATATTAAACAATTTAAACAGTTCCCAGAAGGTGTTGAGTTTGACTTGCAAGGTCTTGCAAATCGTGTGTTTGAGACAGTTGCAATGGCGAAAGTATCGACTTCTGCTCAAGAAGCATTTGAAAATGGATTTTTAAATCATGATGATCGCAAAGTATTTAATGCAGATCACTTAATTTATGAAGCAAAACAACGAGTACTTGAGTTATATGAAGCAGGTTATAGCGCTCCGATTCGTGAAAAAGTTCCAGTAGTTGGTGAGTCTGGTTATGCAACTTTATTAGCCGGTGCAAACTCAATGTACTATTCTGGCTATATTAGTGAACATGATTTAACAATTGCTAAGAAATTAGCGTATGTAATTGCAGGTGGAAAAGTACCATTCGGAACGTTAGTAGACGAGGAGTATTTATTAAATATTGAACGTGAAGCATTTTTAAGTTTAATTTCTGAAATGAAATCTCAAGCACGTATGCAACACATGCTTGTAAAAGGAAAACCGTTACGTAATTAATCTAAAGATGGAGGGAAGAACATGAGAGAAGCTGTTATTGTAGCGGGTGCGAGAACGCCTGTAGGTAAAGCGAAAAAAGGATCACTAGCAACAGTTCGTCCAGATGATTTAGGGGCATTAGTTGTAAAAGAAACATTAAAGCGTGCGGGAAATTACGATGGTCCAATTGATGATATAATTTTTGGTTGCTCATCGCCGGAAGCTGAGCAAGGATTCAACATGGCGCGTAATATTGGGGCACTAGCTGGATTACCGCATTCAGTTCCAGGAATTACAGTGAACCGTTATTGTTCTTCAGGTCTACAAAGTATTGCTTATGCAAGTGAACGAATTATGTTAGGTCATTCTGAAGCTATTATTGCAGGCGGAGCAGAATCAATGAGTTTACTTCCAATGGGAGGGCATGTTGCTCGTTTAAATAGTAGATTAGTAGAAAATGCACCAGAGTATTATATGGGTATGGGGCATACTGCTGAGCAAGTTGCCAATCGTTATGGTATTTCAAGAGAAGATCAAGATGCTTTTGCGGTGCGTAGTCATCAGCGCGCAGCAGCGGCTATTAAAGAAGGGCGTTTTGTAGACGAAATCGTTCCAGTTGATGTAACGCTACGTTCGGTTAACGCAAACAATAAATTAGAAGAAAAGAATTTTACTTTCTCTCAAGATGAGGGTGTTCGTGAAGGCACATCTTCTGAAGTATTAGCAAAATTAAGACCAGCATTTAATGTAAGAGGTTCAGTAACGGCTGGAAACTCTTCACAAACAAGTGATGGAGCTGCGGCAGTATTAGTAATGGACCGTGAAAAAGCAGAAGCTGAAGGACTAAGTCCATTATTAAAATTCCGTTCTTTTGCAGTCGCTGGAGTAGCTCCTGAGGTTATGGGAATTGGACCTGTTGAAGCAATTCCAAAAGCGCTTAAATTAGCAGGATTAAGCTTATCTGACATTGGAATATTTGAATTAAATGAAGCATTCGCTTCTCAATCAATTCAAATTATTCGTCACTTAGGTCTTGATGAAGAACGTGTAAACGTAAACGGTGGGGCGATTGCATTAGGGCATCCACTTGGTTGTACTGGTACTAAACTAACTTTATCCTTATTACATGAGATGAAGCGTCGTGGAGAGCAGTTCGGGATTGTAACGATGTGCGTTGGTGGCGGAATGGGTGCTGCCGGAGTATTTGAATTAGTTTAATAGATGAACGAATATAGATTGTTAGAATCATGTCTTCAAACTAGTAAATAGAAAATAGGAGGAATTTTTGATGGAAAAAACAATCGGAAACTTACTTAAAGGCGGAAGCTTTTTAACAACAGAAGTGACTTTTGATAAAGTTTTTACTCCAGAGGATTTTACAGATGAGCATAAATTAATTGCAAAAACAACTGAAGATTTTGTAGTTAATGAAGTTTTACCTGAATTGGAATATTTAGAGCAACACGAATTTGACCGTACTGTAAGATTATTAAAACAAGCTGGTGAGCTAGGATTATTAGCTGCAGATGTGCCAGAAGAGTATGGTGGAATCGCACTAGATAAAATTAGCTCAGCATTAATTACAGAAAAAATTTCACGTGGTGGAGGATTCTCACTTTCTCAAGGTGCGCACGTAGGGATCGGTACACTTCCGATCGTATTATTTGGAAATCACGATCAAAAACAACGTTATTTACCAGGATTAGCATCAGGTGAGAAATTTGCAGCTTATGCATTAACTGAGCCAGGTTCAGGTTCAGATGCATTAGGAGCAAAAACTGTTGCTAAATTAAATGCTGAAGGAACTCATTACATTTTAAATGGTGAGAAACAATGGATTACAAACTCTGCTTTTGCAGATGTATTTGTTGTATATGCAAAAATTGATGGAGAGCACTTCTCAGCATTTATCGTTGAGAGAGATTATGAAGGTGTTTCGACTGGTCCAGAAGAAAAGAAAATGGGTATTAAATCATCTTCAACTCGTACATTGATATTAGAAGATGTAAAAGTTCCTGTAGAAAACCTTCTAGGTGAAATTGGAAAAGGTCATGTTATTGCATTTAATATTTTAAATATTGGTCGTTATAAATTAGCTGTAGGTACAGTTGGTGGATCAAAACGTGCTTTAGAATTATCTGCAACGTATGCTAACCAACGCCAACAATTCAAAACACCAATTGCAAAATTTAGTTTAATTCAAGAAAAATTAGCAAGTATGGCTACAAAAATCTATGCAAGTGAAAGTTCAGCATATCGTACTGTAGGACTTTTCGAGGATCGCTTTAGTCAATTAACTGAGGAGCAAGCAAAAGATCCAAAAGCAGTAGCAGCAGCTGTAGCAGAGTATGCGATTGAATGTTCATTAAATAAATTCTTCTGTTCAGAAGTATTAGACTATGTAGCTGACGAAGGAGTACAAATCCACGGTGGATATGGCTTCATGGCTGAATATGAAATTGAGCGTATTTACCGTGATTCTCGTATTAACCGAATCTTTGAAGGAACAAACGAAATTAATCGTTTAATTGTACCAAGCACTTACCTTCGAAAAGCAATGAGCGGAGAGCTTCCTTTACTTCAACAAGCTCAACAAATTCAAGAAGAATTAATGATGTTAATGCCTGAAGAAGTGGGAGATGCTCCTTTAGAGCAAGAAAAATATTTAGTTCGTAATGCGAAGAAAATTGCGATCATGATTGCTGGATTAGCAGTTCAAAAATTCGGTAAAGCATTAAGTAATGAGCAAGAGATTCTAGTAAATATTGCAGATATCGTAAGTAATATTTACGCAATGGAATCGACAGTTCTACGCACTGAAAAAGCAATTAATAAAGTAGGGTTACAAAAATCAAACCAAAAATTACTTTATACTCAAGTATTCTGCCAAGAAGCATTTAATGAAATCGAAGCTCACACAAAGGAAACACTTGTTGCTGTTGAGTCTGGTGATACATTAAGAATGATGACTTCAGCACTTCGTAAATTTACACGTCATACGCCAATTAATGTCATTGCGAAGAAACGTGAAATTGCTGCTAATGTATTAGATGAAGAGCGTTATACTGTTTAATAAACAATAACTGCTGATCAGTTTGAAATGCACCTAAAATGTTAGACACTGTCTAATATTTGGAGGTGCATTTTTTATGGCTAAAATAATAAGGCAAGAGCCCAGTAAAATACCGGGTTCATGCCCAACATGCTGCCTAATTGAAATAACCTGCTAAATTATAAGGGCCACTTCTAATTCGTGGCATTTTTTTACGTGTCTTTATTCATCAAGCTTTATTAAGTAACTCCATATACTTTTTTTCATGTTCAGTGTTAATATAATCTCTATGCTCCCAGTAAAACTGGATGCATTCTTTAAATCTTTTTAAAAACCCTAATTCATAAGCTTTATTTGCTACATTTAATAGTTCATCAAGACCCTCTTCCAGTTCATTTCGTGCACAACGATATAAGGCAAGGGCGTAAAGGTAATGCAAATACATTTCTACTTTAAATACTTCATTCTTAGTAGGAAATTCTTCAAATATATGTTGATAGCGATTTAGCAGTTGTTCAACCTTTGCTGTACGTTCTAGTTTTACTAATACTTCAAGTATATAGGTGAAACTTATATAAAAGTCTTCTCTGATTTCAGCCCAGGAGAGGTATTCGTCCAAATACTCTAATCTTCCATATTTTAAATAAGTTCTATAACGATTTCCTTTGGCAACATCTTCATAGTAATCACTTACTTTAGCAGATTAATCTATTAGTTCTATTATTTCATTTAGTGGGCCACCTAATCTTGTTAAAGCAAACGCTTGAAGCGAGAGGCCATCTGCATAGTATTTTCCTTCTCCAGCCGTTTGCTCCAAATTTTTTGCATAGTACAAAACCTTCTGCCATTGTTGAAATTCACAATAGGATACTACAACCCAAAAGTAAGATAATAGCTGGAATTCGTGTGGCATATATGGCAAATGCTGAAGACAAAGCGGCAGTGAGGCTTTATCAAGACGGAGTACTTCTTTTAGAAAAAGCAAGATTCTCACAGTCAACAAAGATCCCGGTTAGCCCTAACCCAGCAACCTTTAAGATTACAATGGACACTGCTTATCCAGCATGGTTCCCACTGGCTACAACGACAAATACAGCTTGGACATTCAAATCTCAGCGACCTGCAAACGGAAAAGAAAATCTAGCATTATTATGGCCGAAATATAACTTTGACTTAGATGCTGAGAACAAAGCTCACGGTGGTAATACTGATCACTTCGATTTATCATTTGTAACTCAATCTAATACTACTCCAAACCTTCGTGGAGTCGAGGTTGAGGTTTCAACTGATGACGGTAAAACATGGAGCAAAACAAAAGCCGAAAGTAGAGAAGATGGCCACTATAAAGTATGGGTGAAAAATCCAAATTCTGGTTTTGTTTCTTTACGCATTAAGGCAAGGGATGATAAAGGTAGTCAGATTGAACAAACTTTAATTAAAGCTTATTCAGTACGCTAACACGATTCCTTGTTCATAGAGATAAAATATTTGATAACGAAAGAATGACCGGGGATTTTACCCGGTTTTTTTGCATTCTTAACAATTCCATTTAACTTTATATTTTTCTAGTTATTCTTAAATGGATAAGGATAATTTTGCCATGACTTGTGCCATACTAGTATAAGTTGAGTACTACTTAAGAGGTTAATCGAATGATTTAGGAAATTACTTTGATTTTTTTAAAAAAATTATGCTATTTGTATGAATATGTCGAAAAACACGAATATTCTACTGGTTTAGTATAATGAATATTGCTATAATGTTGTTGGAACTAACTTATTACAGAATTTTCGAACGGAACTATTTTAACTCGCATATTCCCTGTGATAAAATAGAGTTTGGGAGGAGTTGCTAAAATGAGTATCATTTTTTATACATATCCAAAATGTGGAACTTGTCGAAAAGCCGCTTCTTGGCTTAAAGAACATAATATTCCGGTTGAAGCAATTGATATTACATTAAATCCACCTTCAAAGGAGTTACTTGCTGATCTTTATAAAGCAAGTGGAATTTCTATAAATAAATTATTTAATACAAGTGGCGTTAAATATCGTGAGCTTGGATTGAAGGATGTTATTCCAACAAAAACTGAGGACGAGCTATTAGAACTTCTAAGTTCAGATGGTAAATTAATAAAAAGACCTCTACTTTTTAATGGAGATCAAGCGACAGTTGGTTTTAATGAAGAAGTATTTGAAAAGGTTTGGTTATAAAATAACTATATAATTTAAGGTAATTAATCAGAGGAGGATTTCACAATGTCAATTCCAAATGAACTACGTTATTCAGAAGAACATGAGTGGGTAAAAGTTGAAGGTAATAAATACTATATCGGTATTACTCATTTCGCTCAATCAGAGCTTGGAGATATCGTATTTGTTGAGCTACCAGAAGTAGGCGATGAACTTACTATTAATGAGCCATTCGGTAGCGTTGAGTCTGTAAAAACAGTATCTGAACTATATGCTCCAATCAGTGGTAAAGTAATTGAAGTAAACTCTGATCTAGATGAAAATCCTGAATTCGTAAACGAATCTCCATACGAAAAAGCATGGATGGTTGTTGTTGAAGCTACAAACGCTTCTCAACTTGATGAGTTAATGACTGCTGGTCAATACGAAGAAATGATCAATCAAGATTAATTATCTAACATTAAGCGTCCAATTTGGGCGCTTTTTTATTTTACGTGTATAATTAATGTAATAAAGCTTAACTTATTTACATAAAACATAATTTAAAGGGACATTTTCATTTAGGGAAAAAAAGGAAACAACTAAGGGGAAATCGAATATACTATATACAAAAGATTTTTAGTCAAAAGTTTTTGAGTCCTATACATTAGGTGATGCCCAGTGAATATTGAAGATCAAAGAAAAGTTATCATTGTCGAAGGTACTACTGATAAGAGAAAAATACAGACGATTATAAAGGAGCCTGTAGATATTATCTGTACGAATGGTACAGTTGGTACTTCAAAGCTAGATGAGCTTGCTGAAATGTTAGATTTAAGAGAAATTTATGTGTTAGTAGATGCAGATGAGGCCGGTGAAAAGCTTAGAAGACTGTTAAAAAGAGAATTTCCACAAGCAGAGCATCTGTACATTGATAGAAGTTATCGAGAAGTGGCAACAGCTCCGAGTCAACATTTAGCTAGTGTATTATTAGGGGCCGATATTTTAGTATTTACAGATTATTTACGTACAAATTAAAGAGGAATAATGATCATGCAGCAATGGACAAAGAATGAAATAATGCAAAGAATTCAATCAAAAGAGACGACAGTTATTTATATCTATACCGCAATGTGTGGTACATGCCAAGTAGCATCTAAAATGCTAGAAGTAGTAAATGAGATTCTGCCAAATTTACCTATTAGTAAGGTAAATATTAATGAAATCGTGGAAGAAGCTCAAAACTGGAAGGTTGAAAGTGTACCTTGTTTACTTATTTTTGAGAATGGGGAAATGAAACAAAAAATTTACGCTTTTCAATCTGTACCTTATTTACATGAATTGTTAAAAAAATATAATTTATATATTAAACGATGAGTGCATACTGTTTGTTGCACTCTTTTTATATGCCTAAAAATAGTTCCTGATTTTAGACATATTTCTCGGGAAATGAGTTGAATGCTGTAGAAATAAAATTAAAATATAGATTTTTATCAAGGTAAATGTCGAGCGAAATATAAAGAATACACCTCTTATCTATGAGAAAATAAGATTAAAGAATTCGGGAGAGGTGTTTATTATGGAAATCAAGGAGTGGATTGGACAGGCAAGAAACTTATTTATAAAAAAGGAATATTTACAAATCATTTTGCCGATTGAAGAAAGAATTGTAGAATTTAACTGTCTAAATGAAAAAGTTTATATAAAGTTAAGTAAAAAGGCTCCTTTTATCGAGGTAATTGATCGTTCGATTCCACAACTTAGAGTTAATTTTTCAAAAGATGGATGGGAATATCTAAATTCAGGTTCGCAAAGGTTAGGGCTTTTATTAAAACTGAATGATGCTTCTTTTGAAGGGAACTATCGGTTATTACTACTAATGGAAACGATTTTTCAATATACAAGTGTTGAAAACGACAAAAAACTTTTAGAAAATTGTTGACAACTAGTGTCTAACTTTGTAGAATTGGACTTACGTTAAAGAAATTACGTGAAACAACTTAATAGATCGTAAGATTAACTCTTATCCAGAGAGGTGGAGGGACCGTGCCCTGTGAAACCCAGCAACCGTCAATGTTCGTCATTGAAATGGTGCTAATTCCTGCAAAGCATATGCTTTGAGAGATGAGAGAAAGGAATACTTTTTGTATATTAAACCTTTCTGCTCATGTGAGTTGAAAGGTTTTTTTGTTTTATGCGACTAAAAAGATACCTACTTACAAAAAATTGAAAGATAAGTTGTTAGAATGTTTCGAAAGGAGATCAAGTGTATGATTCAAATAAATAATGTAAGTAAAACATACAAAGGTAAAAAGGGCACAGTTACCGCAGTACAAAATGTTTCGTTAACTATTGAAGTAGGTGAAATTTTTGGCATGATCGGATATAGCGGCGCAGGGAAAAGTACGTTATTACGTATGCTAAATGGACTTGAGTCCCCTACATCAGGTGAAGTGATTATTAATGGTCAATCGATCTCTAAATGCTCATCCAGTCAGTTAAGAAAAGCAAGACAAAAAATAGGAATGATTTTTCAGCATTTTAATTTATTGTGGTCGAGAACTGTATTAGAAAATATACTTTTCCCACTTGAAATTGCTAAAGTTCCAAAAAAGGAAAGCATTGATCGTGCGAAAGAATTAATTAAACTTGTAGGACTTGAAGGTAGAGAAAATGCTTATCCTTCTGAACTTAGTGGAGGTCAAAAGCAACGTGTCGGAATTGCAAGAGCACTTGCTAATAACCCAGATGTACTTTTATGTGATGAAGCGACCTCGGCATTAGATCCAGAAACAACAGATTCGATATTAGCTTTACTGACTAATATTAATAAACAGCTTGGTATTACCATCATCCTGATTACTCATGAAATGCATGTTATTCAAAAGATATGCCAACGAGTAGCTGTAATGGAAAATGGAAATGTAGTAGAAGAAGGCCATGTTGTTGATGTATTTACTCGTCCTAAACAAGCAATTACAAAGAAATTTGTGACGCAAATCAAAGGCAATGATGAAGGTGAAGTAATATCTCAAGGTGATGGGAAGGATAATACTTATAAGCTAACCTTTAAGAATGGTCAAGCAGATCAGCCGCATATTTCGGAAGTAGTTAAGCACTTTGATATTGAGATTAACATTTTGCAAGGAAAAATTGTTCAAACTGCTGAAGGCTCTTATGGGACCATGAAGATTCAACTTGTTGGAGACATAAATAACATCAAAGAGGCGATTGCTTACTTAGAATCAAAACAAGTTGAAGTGGAGGTAGCATAAGATGACACAACTTTTTCCAAATGTTGATTGGGATGCAATGCTTTTAGCTTCTCAAGAAACATTATTCATGACAGTAATAGCTGCGCTTGCAACGTTCATTTTTGGACTAATAATAGGTTTATTCTTATTTTTAACTAGTAAAGATCAACTTCTTGAAAATAAATTTTTTAATACAATCCTAGCAGCGTTTGTAAATATTTTTCGTTCAATACCGTTTATCATTTTAATTATTTTATTAATTCCATTTACGATTTTTATACTTGGCTCTATGCTTGGAGCAAAAGCAGCATTACCTGCATTAATTATCGGTGCTGCACCATTCTATGCAAGGATGGTCGAAATCGGATTACGTGAAATTGATAAAGGTGTAATCGAAGCTGCAAGATCAATGGGAGCTAGTACTTTTACAATCATTCTAAAAGTATTGATTCCAGAAGCATTACCAGCAATTATTTCAGGTTTAACAGTTACGACAATCGCAATTGTTGGTTATACAGCAATGGCTGGTGTAGTAGGTGGTGGTGGACTTGGTAACTTAGCATTTATGGAAGGATACCAACGCTCTAATAACCAAGTAACTCTTGTTGCGACAGTCATTATTTTATTAATCGTTTTCATTCTTCAATTTATTGGTGATTTAATTACAACAAAAATAGATAAAAGAGCTTAATCATATAAGGGAGGAAATGACAGTGAAATTCAAAAAAATCGTAGGATTATTAGGAGCAGGTGTATTAGCATTATCTTTAGCAGCATGTAATAAAGGTGGAGAAGATAAAAATAAAGAATTAGTGGTTGGTGCATCAAATGTACCTCACGCAGTTATTTTAGAACAAGCTAAACCAATCCTTAAAAAAGAAGGAATTAACTTAAAAATTGTTAAATTCCAAGATTATGTATTACCAAATAAAGCACTAGCTTCAAAAGAATTAGATGCAAACTATTTCCAACACATTCCATACTTAGAATCTCAAATGAAAGAAAATGGTTATAAATTTGAAAACGCTGGCGGGATCCACATCGAGCCTATCGGAGTTTACTCTAAAAAATATAAGAGCTTAGATGATCTTCCAGATGGAGCTAAAATTATCATGAGTAGCTCAGTAGCTGACCATGGTCGTATGTTAAGCTTATTACAACATGAAGGTTTGATTAAACTTAAAGCTGGAGTAGATCCAACTACAGCTCAAATTAAAGACATTGCTGAGAATCCTAAACACTTAAAATTCCAAGCTGATGTAGACGCTGGGATGCTTCCAAAAGTGTATCAAAACAATGAAGGCGATGCAGTGTTAATTAACACAAACTACGCGATTGATGCTGGATTAAACCCAATGAAGGATGCTATTGCTTTAGAAGGTAAAGAATCTCCTTATGTAAACATTATCGCTGTTCGTAAAGGTGATAAAGATAAAAAAGAAATCAAAGAGCTTGTAAAAGTATTACACTCTAAAGAAATTCAAGATTTCATCATTAAAAAATATAAAGGTGCTGTAGTACCTGTAAGTCAATAATAAGAAAAGAGAGGGTATCCCAAGTGCTTTTATGGGAACCCTCTTTTTTTATTGAAAATCTATACACTGCAGAAGAATTTTAAAAATCGCAAATAAAATTGGCAAAACTGCAATTAAATTTGGATAATCGCAAATAAAGTTAGCGAATTTGCAATTAAATCCCAAGGAATCGCAAATAAAATAGAAAATTACCTATGACAGTAAAGGTATTGCGACCCTAAAAATTGTACAATTATATAGTCTTGTATGTGGAAGTTTAGCAAAGACGACCAGTCCTTTCTAAATCGAATAAAAATATGCTAATTATTTATAAAAAGATCGATTATAAACAACAAATGAACGAAAATACTTCCCACACCAAAGTACTCGTAAATGAATTTTAATAATAAAAAAAGGGTTGTTCATAAGATAGTGAATCTAACTTATGAAACAGCCCCTTTTTATTTTTAATTCTTCACAAGGATTTGATTTACAGGTGAGATTGGTGGTCGTTCAGTCATAACCTCAATAATATTTTCAGCTGCTATTTCAGACATAGCATCACGAGTTTCAAATGTTGCATTACCAATATGAGGTGTTAATACAACATTTGTAAGTGATTTTAGTTCTTCTGTTATTTTTGGTTCGAATTCAAATACATCTAGAGCCGCACCCGCAATAACACCATCTTTTAATGCGTCTACTAATTCCTTTTCGTTCGCTAAAGGGCCTCTAGCTGCATTGATAAAAAACGCAGTATCTTTCATCTTGTAAAACTCTTCTTTTCCAAATAAATGGTGTAGCTCAGGTTTGTAAGGGCAATGAAGGGTAATATAGTCAGAAGTCTGTAATAATTCATCCATTGATACGTATGTGGCATTTAATTCTTGTTCAAGTTCATTACTTAATCTTCTTGGTTGATGATAAATAATATTCATATTAAACGCCCTAGCTCGTTTAGCTACTGCTTGTCCGATATTTCCAAAACCAAAAATACCTAAAGTTTTTCCTGATACTTCTGTTCCTCTAAAGAATAATGGAGCCCATCCTTCAAAACCTTTTGTACGGCAAAGTTCGTCTCCTTCGACTATTCTTCTGGAAACAGCTAAGAGAATTCCTAAAGTTAACTCAGCAGTTGCGTCTGTAGAAACAAGTGGAGTGTTTGTAACATGAATCCCCTTACTAGTTGCATAATCTACATCGATATTATTAAATCCTGCTCCGTAATTAGCAATAATTTTTACATTTTTAGCAGCATCAATTACTCTTTTTGTGATCGGAGTGGATAGTAAACTTAAAATTGCATCTACTCCACCAACAAGTTCACACAATTCATCTTCTGTAACTAATTGCTCATTTTCATAAACAATGACATGATGATCTTTTAATAATTGCTCAGCTTTTTCTGGGATTTTACCCGCTACCAAGATATGTGCCAAATTAGAAACCTTCTTTCAACAGTTTAATAATTGAATGTTAATGTTTTTATTATAAATGAAGTTTCAAGTTTTTGTTTAATTTAGTATTTGGCAGTTTAAAGAATATATTTATTTTTAAGGTCTGTCAGCAACTTAAAAAAGACACTAGTCAGCTTTTTTCACAGAGTATTGAAATATAAAATGATCAATAGGGAAAACGTACACCGTACTTTGGTTGAAAAATATTACGAGTTAATTTTTAGAAAAACAATTGCTATTTTTTTAGTTTTTAAATTAATGTTTGATATTAATTGATCCACAAACTGATTAATATACAGCTGTTAGATTACGCTAAGTAAAGGATATTTGAATAGTTTTTTATTACAGACTTTTTTTGATGAATTAGTTGATTGGAACGAAAGGGGTGCTCGACTCCTTTTACGAAAATTTGATAATTTATTGACATGGTTGTTTTTCAACAGCTAGAAAAAAAAGCAGACAACAGTCTGCTTTTTTCATTGATATCTATGATTTAAACTTGCGGTAGGGGGAGTACGTTTTACTGAATAAAACTTATTTAAAGATTGATCTACATATACCCAGCCCTTCCAGCCTAAGTGAATTGTATCTTTTAGGAAAAACTCATCGTATTCATGTGAAGAAAAATCAGCTACTTGGAATCCAGCATCTTCAATTTGTTTTTTTACTTTTTTGTAATAAACGTCTCTACCTTCTTTAGGGAATCCAGCGTAATCATACCATGGTCCATTTACTGGAACAGAAATAAACAACGCTTTTGTGTGCTCTTTTTTTAATAATGCTAATACCATTTGAAGGTCATCATATTCTGGTGATACACCATAGTTACTATTTCGTTTATAATTTTTTAAAGCTGGAAGACGATTTTGAATGTGCTTTATATAGTATTTATTAATTATACCGAAATGGTTAGAAGTTGACTCGCGTTTGCCAATTTTATCGGCAACTTGAGCTACCCGATCCCAGGATAAATCTTCATATTTTGATTTTTTTAATCGGAAGTTTTTATCTGGATCCATTATAACGGTATCAAAAAGATCTTTCTTTTCAAGTATTTTTAAATATGTGTAAGCTAACGGTTTTTCAGCCATAGCCTTGAACTTAATTTTTTTGCTATTTGAAATAAAAGCATTTAATTGGGTAACTAATAAAGAGTCTTTTTTTATAATTGATAGCGTTAAAAGTCTCTTTGCAATTTGTCTCTTTACTGAAATATCAATTGAATTATTAAAAACGAATGAATAAGTTTGAAGCGCAGAATAATTAGGTGAAAAATGAGTATCGTCAATGCCATGTGGAATAAACCACTGTGGAGATAAAACAAACACAATTTTTCTATTTTTTATTCCATCACCTAAAGATGCTAAGTCAAGAAAATGAACGAGACTTTGTGACCCCCCTCGACCAATTAGATAGGGAGTAAATTCATTTTTTTCTCCCATAAAAAATCTAGAAGGATGGAAAGGGTCTCTTCTGGCAAGTTCTGAAGACCCAAAAATAGGTAGGAATTTTGGGTCTTTTAACATTTTATCTTGAAGCAGGGTCCCTTGAAATGTTTCAGGGTTTAAAGATGCTGCTGTATTATTTAATCGTTCTTTTGTAATAAATAGTTCGTAAAAAGAATTTGGAAGATACAAAGCTAGTAAAAAAATGAAAATAGCTGTTATCATCCCAAAAAATTGAACTTTTTTCATTTTCTAGCCTCTAAAATCGAAATGATTTTATTTGGCGTTGCCCACTCCTCGCGATCGAAGTCAGAAATCGTCACGTTGATACCGATTTGTTCTTCGATTTCAACTAATAAGCTAACTGTTCCAAATGAATCTAATAATCCTTCTTCAAAAATCAAAATATCTGGGTTTTCAATCACTTCATCTGTATTACATAAATCTGCTAAAATTTTTAAAACTTCTGCTCTTAAATTTTCCATTATACTAATTCTCCTTTAGTTAACTAGATGTCCTGAAAATATTAAAAATCCGAAACAAATAAAATGGAATGTAATAATAACCGCTAATACATGTGTTAATTTATTATTTTTCCAAATCTTTTTTTTCTTATTGAATTGTTCAAACCAATCAAAACTACACATCAATATGGCTTGGTATAAACCATAAAGTAGGTAATTTATTTGGATCCCGTGCCATGCACCCATTAGTAAAAATAAGGTAGTGTAACTGATATAAGAAATATTTCTTCTATTTTTAATCATTTTTTTCTTAGTCAGTAAGAATACCATTCTCATATATACATAGTCACGAAACCAAAATGATAGGCTCATATGCCAGCGATTCCAAAAGTCTTTTATATTCCGACTAATGAATGGCATATTAAAGTTTTCGGGTGTTTTAATGCCTACTAAATAACTAACGCCAATTGCAAATGCACTATAACCAGCAAAATCAAAAAATAAGTACAGACTATATGCATACATATACGTTAGATTTGAGACAAATGTATGCCCGAGTGTAAACTTTGTTTCAAGTATATGAACGTTAATTAAATAACCAATTATATATTTATAGAGAAAACCAATAAAAATTTTATGAACACCTATTTGAAAATACTCCTTGTATTCAATAGACGTCAGCTTTTTTTGACAATCCTGTTGAAATCTTCTAAAACGATCAATTGGTCCTGAAGAGATCGTTGGAAAAAATAATAAAAACTTCAAGAAATCAACAATCTTTATTTCCTTTATACTGTTGTCGCGAATTTCAATAATAACTTGTGTTGCTTTAAATGTTAAATAGGAAATTCCTAAAAAGCCTACAAGTGTAGTACTTTCAAAAATCGGTGAAACCTTTACAATCAATAAAGGTAAAATTGATAGCAAAACACATAAGTAATAAACAGTTGAATGGTTTGCATTCTTCCGATAAACACTATAACCTTTTATTAAAATAACTACCCAAAGTATATAAGCAACTAGATAAAAGGTTTGTATTTTAGAAGAGGAAAAGACTAATAATAAAAACACAAAAGAAAGAAATGTCGTGTAGTTAGTTGATCTTCTTCCTAAAAAACCTAATATGACTGCTGGGATTAGCAGAACAAATAAAACACCGAAAAAGGTAAAACTACTGTATGGAATCATTGGTAAGTTTGCTCCAATAATTTTTTTCGATCAACTTTTCCGTTCGTCGTCATTGGTAAAGTTTGTAAATAACTAAATTTTCTTGGAATCATATAAGTCGGCATATATTTGTTTAATTCTTGTTTTAAAAAACGTGTTAAATGATATTCCTTTTCGAAATCGTGTTCTTTAATGACTACTAAGCAATGTAAATCTATACACTTACCATCCTTCATCTCTGGTAAAATAACTGCAGAATGGACTAATGGTAATCTTCTAATGTTATTTTCAATGTCCTCAATTTCAATTCGATAACCGTGTAGTTTTACTTGGAAATCGATCCTACCTTTATAAAATAATAGTCCGTGATCAAAGTAACCAGAATCACCTGTTTTATAGGCGCGCATGCCATTTATTTGATAGTAGGCTGCATCAGTTTTTAACTGATTATTAAGATATCCTTTACTAACGCTTGGACCAGCTATAATAATTTCCCCTGTTTCTCCATCTGGAAGTGGGTTCCCCAATTCATCCATAATGTAGATAATTGTATCGTCTTTCGGTGTTCCAATCGGTAATGGGGAATATTGGTTTATGACTTCCTCATTAATCTGGACGAATGTTACAGCAACCGTTCCTTCTGTTGGACCGTAAGTATTATAAATCTCTGCTTTAGGAAATCTAGATAATAGCTGTTTAGCACTATTATTCGATAGTACTTCACCACAGAAAAGAAAAGTCTTTAAGTTTGGTAGTAACAATTCGCTGAAATTTGGATTCATCATACACATCTCTATGAATGAAGGTGTAGAAGTCCAAACCTCGATATCACTTTCCATTAAATATTCGAATAATGCTTTTGGTCGCTCAATCAAAGATTTTTCAACAGCGATGAGTGTGCCACCCGATAATAAAGATGGATATAAATCCATTACTGATAAATCAAAAGAGAAAGGAGCTTGATTTAAAAAGCGTTGTCCTTTTTGTATATTAAAATCCTTCAATATCCAATCGGTAAAACTACGTAAGTTTTTTTCAGTAATTTGTACACCTTTTGGATCTCCAGTACTACCAGAAGTATAGATTATATAAAATGTTTCATCGTCTTTCACATTGAAATCAGTTAAAGATTTGACTAGATTTGTAGAATCGATAATCTTCTGTAGTTCTCCAAAATTTATGATTTTAATGGATTCAAACTCTAAAGTAATTTCTTTTGGTGTAATTAATAAAGTTGCTCCAGAATTTGTAATCATTTTTTTGAGTCTTTCAAACGGAATAGACTCATCAACGGGAATATAAGCACAACCTGCTTTTACACTTCCTAGGAAAATAGAAATCATTTCTGCCTGCATATGTCCATACACAATAATGGGCTTATTCGTAAAATTATTTCTAATCATCCAGCTAGCAATCGCATCTGATTGTTGCTTTAAAGTTTTATATGTTAACGAATAATCACTATTTTGAAATGCGATAGTGTCTGGGGTGTTAATTGCCCAATAATCTATTTGTTCAATAATTGAATTCATCAGTTCACGTCCTAAAAATCGTTATATATAAAAGTCCCTGTAAATGAATCTTTAAATCCATATAAGTAGAGTAGTGCAAGTAAAATTGATAAATAAAACGCAGTATAAAATAAAAATCTTAAAGTCTTTGAACGGAAAATATGGATTTTACCCAATTGTTTTCACCTTTCTTAATTTTTAGCTAGACGTATTATAACACCGAAAAAAAGATGAAAAATTAACCAAACACCTTTTAAAATTACAAACAGATAATAAGTTATTAAAGATTAAGTAAAATTTTTTTAATTAAATTATAATGATTAATGGACAAGATTGTTAATACAATTAGGATAAGTTAGTAAAGTGAACGATTGTTTTTAGTTCAAATCTAAAAGTGATTGGTTCATATAGAATGAATAGTGATTAGGGGAACGTAAAAAAAATGGGAAAAAGGGAATATAGGAAAATCCTCTTGGCCCATCAATATGGGAGATTGGTGAATTAATGAAGAAAATTTATTTGTTATTGATACCTAGTTTCTTAACTGTTTTAATAATATCTCCTTATTGTAGTTTTATCTGGAATAAAGACCAGTCGAAAGTGACAATTTCGAATCACTCTACAGTGACAGTTTCAAATCACTCTACGATGAATAAAGTTGATATTACGAATGATCAAAATAATAATGCTAGAGAGATTGACCGCTACTTACATCAAATTCATTTTAACGGAGTTGTTCTTGTAAGGAAAAATAAAGAAAATATTCTTAATAGTGGATACGGTTATCGAGATATCTCAAATCAATTACTGAATACATCGAATACGTATTATCCAGTTGGCTCAATTTCTAAATTTTTTGTTTCAACGCTTTTAATGCAATTAAAAGAAGAAGGCAAAATATCATTTAATGATCCGATTTCAAAATATATACCGGACTTTCCAAATGGGTCAAAATTAACATTATTTCATTTAATTTCACATACTTCAGGGATTAAGAAGCAAAAAGAGTTATTTAATCCAATTTCATCAACTAATTTAATAAAGAAAATAGTTAAATCAAATGCTCACTATAAACCGTTGAACAAATGGGATTACAATGACACAAATTATGTTTTACTTGCTTACGTAATTGAAAAAGTAACTGGAATTTCTTATGGAGAATATATAAAAACACATATTTTCGATAAAGCGAATATGACTGAAGTTGGACAAGGAAATGATTTTTATAAAATAAGGAATCGTGCACTAGGTTATTCATTAATTCAATCTAAAAATGATCCGAAGCAATTACAAATCCCAAATTTTAACTATTTACTAGGCTGCGGAGATATTTATTCAACGGTTTCAGGATTACAAAAAATGGACGAGGCACTAATCTCAAATAAACTTATTTTGGGTAAAAGTTTTACTCAATTTATTAAACCGTATCAAAATCATTATGCATTCGGAATTTATAATAAAGGGAAATATTTATATAATCATGGGGTAGTTCCAGGAATTAATTGTATGAATTTCTTTGATCCAGTTTCAAAAACATATGTAATAGTGTTTTCTAATAGTCAAAAGGTAAAACCAAGCACTTTTAAAATAGCAATGAACTTATTTAAAATAGTTAACAAAATGAGTTGAGGACAGTCTGTTAATTGATTGTAAGAATCTAGACTCTTATAAAATATTTCATAAATAATTTAAAAGATACTCATACTATTTTTTGATAAAGAAAATAGGAGGAGTCTAGTGAAAAAGTTTCTATATTATTTCTTATTAATCATAATGACTAGCAGTATTAATTTGGGAACTATTAAATTTGTTAATGCGGATAATAAAGATCAAATCAATGAAAACCCATTACCGCGACATATTAAAATTACTGAACAAAAACTAAATGATGCACCGATTAAGTATCCACAAATAAGTGGAGCATCTAATTCAACCGCACAGCAAAAGATCAATAGTATATTAAAACAAGGTGCTGATTTATCGAATAATAATCGTTTGAAGCTATTAGAAGACGAGAAGGAAGCTAAGGCAAAATGGGAAGCTAGCCAAGGGCCGTGGAGACCTTATGAATATGTTTTTACTTATAAAGTACTATATAACAATCTTGATAAATTAAGTGCTATTTACAATGAGTATTCATATACAGGTGGGGCACATGGGATGACAATGGGTACTACATTTAATTTTGACGTGAAAACTGGTGATGTAGTTCCACTATCTAAATTAATAAATGAAAATACAAAATCCGTCCAAGAATATGCTTATCAGCAATTACAAAAGAAATATAAAGGATATGTATTAATAAAATCTCCTAACGAAATTGACTTAAGTGACAAAAATCGATTATGGGCATTTGACCATGCAGGAATTAAATTAATCTTTAAAGAATATGAAGTAGCTGCATATGCTGCTGGCATGCCTGAAGTCTTTATACCTGTGCAGGTTTATCAATAATCAATTCGTTTTTCTTATGTTTTAAAATATGTAGAAGTTATTGATGTTAAAATTCATTTTTCAGGATTTATTAATGATTTTACATTTTTAATATCCCAATAAATTAGTGTTTTTTTCAGAAGTTAAAAGTAAATTTTAGAAAAAAAATTTCAAATGATTAGTTTATAAGTTGATGTTCGACCTTAATTGACATACAAACTGACTAATAAACTTTATTTTACTCTAAGTAAAGGCAATTTGATTAGGTTTTTATTGCAGACTTTACTTTGATGGACAAGTTGATTAGAACGGAGGGATGCTCGACTCCTATGGGATATGCGGGAAGCCTGAGACCCCGCAGGCTTTGCCGAGGAGGCTTCAGGTCTCGCCAAATGGAAAGCGAGCATCCTGTAGTGGAAATCAACCACGAGGGCTCCTTTTACAAAATTTGGTAATTAATTGACAAGATTGTTTTTGAACAACGTAAAGAAAAGAACCTTCATTATTATGCAAAAGGTTCTTTTCTTTATTTATTTGATAATTTGATAATGAAACAGAGCTTTTTCGTAAATAATGGTAGAGTCATTCATTTGTTTTAACAATATAAGAATAAGTTGAACAACTATATAAATATTGAATAATCTAAAATTGAGTATGTACGATTAATAAAGTGTGTGCTAAAGGTCGGTAAAAACTAAAAGCAAAGAAGTTTACTAAAACAACTTAATCTTCAATCT
Source organism: Bacillus sp. AFS088145 (assembly GCF_002564465.1). Lineage (GTDB taxonomy): Bacteria > Bacillota > Bacilli > Bacillales > Bacillaceae_G > Gottfriedia. Next base: position 331,743 of record NZ_NUUX01000021.1, read on the forward strand.
GTTCCTTTAATAATAAAGCATAAAGATCTTCAACTCGTTCGGACATAAATCTTTGTGAGTCTTCAACTCCCTTATTGTAAAACATAGGTCCAAGTTTTTGTGATATAAAGTCTAATAGCAATATTGAACTTAATTCACTTAATTCTTCGTCTCTTTCTTGTAAGAAATACGTTTGTAGTTGATTAATCGCAAATTTTTGTTGATCTGATGAAAGCTTAGTTGTTTTAGACATTAAATTCCCCTCTTTTTTAGTTGTGATATTAGATTTTTATTTCCTATATATATATAGTATCTCTATTTATTCTTTTTTTGCGAAAAAAAGTTACACGTAATAAAACTTTTTTGGTAAAATAGTGCACAGCTTGAAAATACTTTTTAATTGCTTTAAGATTAGAATGAGAATAAAATGAGAATGAACTTAAAATAGCCATTTTCTATTTTATAGAATTTTTATGTAATATTATGGAGGGTGTAAAATGGGAGCTTCTACATTAAAAATAAAAGACCTTCAAGTAGCAATTGAAGGAAAGCAAATCTTAAAAGGTGTAAACCTTGAAGTAAAAGGTGGAGAAATTCACGCAATCATGGGACCAAATGGTACAGGTAAATCAACTTTATCTTCTGCTATTATGGGTCATCCTAAATATGAAGTAATCGGTGGTAGCATTGAGCTTGACGGCAACGATGTATTAGAAATGGAAGTTGATGAGCGCGCTCAAGCTGGTCTTTTCCTTGCTATGCAATACCCAAGTGAAATTAGTGGTGTAACAAACGCAGATTTCTTACGTTCTGCAGTGAATGCACGTCGCGAAGAAGGCGATGAAATTTCATTAATGAAATTTATCCGTACATTAGATAAAAACATGGAATTCTTAGAAATGGATCCAGAAATGGCTCAACGTTACTTAAATGAAGGTTTCTCAGGTGGAGAGAAAAAACGTAATGAGATTCTTCAAATGATGATGATCCAACCTAAAATTGCTATTCTTGACGAAATTGACTCAGGTTTAGATATCGATGCATTAAAAGTAGTTTCTAAAGGTGTTAACGAAATGCGTGGAGAAGAGTTTGGTTGCTTAATCATCACTCACTACCAACGCTTATTAAACTACATTACTCCTGACTTCGTTCACGTAATGATGCAAGGTCGTATTGTAAAATCAGGTGGTCCTGAATTAGCTGCTCGTTTAGAAGCTGAAGGATATGACTGGATTAAACAAGAGTTAGGTATCGAAGACGAGACTGTTGGGCAAGAAGCTTAATCGGATAGGAGGGATTCTCATGACAACTGGTACTACAATTCCATTTAGTCAAGAAACAGTTAAGCAGCTTTCTGCACTGCTAAATGAACCTGCATATTTCACAGAGTTCCGTTTAAATGCACTAGCAAAAGCTGAATCACTTTCTCTTCCAAAGCCAGATAAAACAAATATCTCTAAATGGGATTTCTTTGGAAAAGAATTTAATGTTACAGCTGGAAATGTTCCTACAAAAGATCAATTACCAGAGTCAGTAACATCTTTAATGAATGAAGACACTGATCAATCAGTTTATGTACAATATAATGGTTCTGCTGTATACCACTCTCTTTCTTCTGAAGCAAAAGAAAAAGGTGTAGTATTCGTAGATTTACACACGGCAATTAAAGATCACGAAGATCTTGTGAAAAAATATTTTATGACAGAGGCTGTAAAAGTCGATGAAAATAAATTAATCGCTTTACATGCAGCATTAGTAAATGGTGGAGCTTTCTTATACATTCCTAAAAATGTTGTATTAGAAAAACCAATCCAATCTATTTTTGTTGTAGATGGTGAAAACGTACCTGCATATAACCACGTTTTAGTTGTTGCAGATGCATTCAGTGAAGTTACTTATGTTGAAAACTATGTTTCTACATCTGCTGATTTAGATGCGGCTGTTGTTAACGTTATTACAGAAGTAATTACATTAGATAATGCAAAAGTTCGTTATGGTGCTGTTGATACTTTAGCAAAAGGTGTTACTGCTTATGTTGTTCGTCGTGGTCACGCTGGTCGCGATAGCAAAATCGAGTGGGCACTTGGCCTTATGAACGATGGAAACTCAGTTTTCGAAAATGTTACAAACCTAGTAGGAGACGGTTCTTTCGGCGACATGAAAATGGTTACTGTAGGCCGTGGTGAGCAAACTCAAAACTTTACAACAAATATTACTCACTTTGGTAAAGGATCTGAAGGTTGGATCTTAAAACATGGTGTATCAATAGACTCTGCTACTTCAATCTTTAATGGTATTGGGAAAATTGAACACGGCGCTTCTAAGTCTAATGCACAACAAACTTCACGTGTATTAATGCTTAGTGAAAAAGCTCGTGGAGATGCGAACCCAATTCTATTAATTGATGAAAATGATGTTATGGCAGGTCACGCTGCTTCTGTTGGTAAAGTAGATCCTACTCAACTGTACTACTTAATGAGTCGCGGTATTCCGAAGAAAGAAGCAGAGCGCTTAGTTATTCACGGATTCTTAGCACCTGTAGTTTCGGAATTACCAATTGAGGAAGTTAAAAAAATGCTTGTTGATGTAATTGAGAGGAAGGTTAAGTAATGGATGTTAAAGCAATCCGTGAAGCCTTTCCGATATTAAATCAAGAAGTAAATGGACATCCTTTAGTATATCTGGATAGTGCTGCAACTTCACAAAAACCTGTTCAAGTAATAGAAGCTGTTGCTAACTACTATAAAGAATATAATTCTAACGTTCATAGAGGTGTACACACTCTAGGAACAAAAGCTACTGATGCATACGAGGGAGCTCGTGATAAAGTACGTAAATTTATTAATGCATCATCAATTGAAGAGATTATTTTTACTAGAGGTACAACTACTGCAATTAATACAGTTGCTGCAAGTTACGGAAGAACGAACTTAAAAGCTGGAGATGAAATTGTGATTTCTTATATGGAACATCACAGTAACATCATTCCTTGGCAACAGGTTGCTAAAGCTACTGGCGCAACATTAAAATATATACCATTAGAAGAAGATGGTTCAATCAGCATTGAGCAAGCAAAAGCTACAATTAACTCATATACAAAAATAGTTGCGATTATGTACGTTTCAAATGTACTTGGTTCAATTAACCCTGTTAAAGAGATTGCAGCAATTGCTCATCAAAATGGAGCAATCATGCTTGTTGATGGTGCACAAAGTACTCCACATATGAAGGTCGACGTTCAAGACTTGGATTGCGATTTTTATGCATTTTCTGGTCATAAAATGTGTGCTCCTACTGGTATTGGTGTACTTTATGGTAAAAAACATCTTCTTGAAAACATGGAACCTATTGAATTTGGTGGGGAAATGATTGATTTCGTTGACTTACAAGATTCTACTTGGAAAGAACTGCCATGGAAATTTGAAGGTGGTACTCCAATCATTGCTGGTGCAGTTGGTTTAGGCGCTGCTATTGATTTCTTAACTGAAATCGGTATGGATAATATCGAAAAGCATGAACATGAGATTGCGAATTATGCACTTGAACAGTTATCTACTGTAAAAGGAGTAACAATCTATGGTCCGAAGCATCGTGCAGGGCTAGTAACGTTTAATGTGGAAGATGTTCATCCACATGATGTTGCAACTGTATTAGATGTAGAAGGAATTGCTGTTCGAGCTGGCCATCATTGTGCTCAGCCATTAATGAGATGGTTAAAGGTATCTGCTACTGCTCGTGCAAGTTTCTATCTGTATAATACAAAAGAAGATGTAGATGCTTTTGTAAGAGGATTAGTTAAAACGAAGGAGTATTTCAGCGATGTCTATTAATCGAAACATTGATTTAGATGCATTATATCGTCGCGTGATAATGGACCATTATAAAAACCCTCGTAACAAAGGGGTAGGGGCAATATCAGAAAACGATGTAACAATAAACATGAATAACCCTACTTGTGGTGATCGCATTGAACTTCGTTTAAAGGTTGATGATGGAATTGTATCAGATGCTCGTTTTGACGGTGAAGGATGTTCAATTTCAATGGCGTCAGCTTCAATGATGACTCACGCAATTAAAGGTAAAAAAATAGAGGAAGCCCTACAGCTTGCTCAAATATTTTCAGATATGATGCTTGGAAAAGAATATGATGAATCAATCGATTTAGATGATATTGAAGCACTTCAAGGTGTTTCAAAGTTTCCAGCACGAATTAAATGTGCAACACTTGCATGGAAAGCGATGGAGAAGGGGTTAAAATCAGAATAACTTCTGAGCTTTAATCCTCCTCTTCTATTAGAAGGGAGCAAGAATAATGTCTACTAATTTGCCAGATATTAGTGATTATAAATATGGTTTTCATGATCGTGACGTATCGATTTTCCGTTCTGAACGTGGATTAACAAAAGAAATCGTTGAAGAAATTTCACGCATGAAAAATGAACCACAATGGATGTTAGATTTCCGTTTAAAATCTTTACAACATTTTTATGATATGCCAATGCCTCAATGGGGTGGAGACATGTCTGATTTACGCTTTGATGAAATTACTTATTATGTAAAGCCATCAGAGAAAACAGAAAAGTCTTGGGATGAAGTGCCTGAAGAAATTAAAAACACATTTGATAAATTAGGTATTCCTGAAGCTGAACAAAAGTATTTAGCGGGTGTTTCTGCTCAGTACGAATCTGAAGTAGTTTATCATAGTATGAAACAAGACTTAACGGACCTTGGAATTCTGTTTACTGATACAGATACTGCATTACGTGAACACGAAGACATCTTCAAAGAACACTTTGGTAAAGTAATTCCACCAACAGATAACAAATTCTCTGCATTAAACTCAGCAGTTTGGTCTGGTGGCTCATTCATCTACGTACCAAAAGGTGTTAAAGTTGATACGCCACTTCAAGCGTATTTCCGTATTAACTCTGAAAATATGGGTCAATTTGAACGTACATTAATCATCGCTGACGAAGGTGCACACGTACATTACGTTGAAGGATGTACAGCTCCTGTATATACAACAAACTCACTTCACTCTGCAGTAGTAGAAATCATCATTAAGAAGGATGCATACTGCCGATATACAACAATTCAGAACTGGGCGAATAACGTATTCAACCTAGTTACGAAACGTGCCGTTTGTGAAGCGAACGCAACAATGGAATGGATCGATGGAAACATTGGTTCAAAATTAACAATGAAATACCCAGCAGTTATCCTTAAAGGTGAAGGTGCTCGTGGCCTTACACTTTCTATTGCAATTGCTGGTAAAGGACAACACCAAGATGCTGGTGCTAAAATGATTCACTTAGCTCCAAATACTTCTTCTACAATTGTTTCGAAATCTATTTCTAAACATGGTGGTAAAGTAACGTACCGTGGTATCGTACACTTCGGTCGTAAAGCAACTGGATCACGTTCAAATATTGAGTGTGATACGTTAATTATGGATAATGCATCAACTTCTGATACAATTCCATACAACGAAATTTTAAACGACAATATTTCTCTTGAGCACGAAGCAAAAGTTTCAAAAGTATCTGAAGAGCAATTATTCTACTTAATGAGCCGTGGTATTTCTGAGCAAGAAGCTACAGAAATGATCGTAATGGGCTTCATTGAGCCATTTACAAAAGAATTACCAATGGAATACGCAGTTGAAATGAACCGTCTGATTAAATTCGAGATGGAAGGTTCTATTGGTTAATAGAGTTTTTAGTGAAGGCGAACTTTTAAAGTTCGTCTTCTTTTTTTAGTAATATTTAATAATTATCCGCTGTTGTTGTTGTTTTGGTAATATAATACATATTTAAGGCTGGCTCCTAATTCATGCAACAAAATCGAAATTGTATGTTTGAGGCCATGAGCATAAATGATCATCCCTTCTGCTAGTAGTCACCGGTCTGTCTACTGTTCAGGAGGCTTTCGCAGGTTTCGTGAACCCAAGCGTTATCATGGTCGCCGGTTTTATGGTTGTTATGGCGGGATTAATGAAGACTAGATTGGTAAGGTTCAGTCCTCTATGCTCGCTTTGGTAAATAGGGGCGGGTATAAGAACTATGCTCTTTTGCTCTTGGTAGTAATGCTTGGTGCCAGTTTAGCAGGTACCGGTTTCACTGGTTACTATGTACTGATTCTATCATTGATATCTACTATACCTTACAATAAAAAAATGCCTACATCCAAAATTGATGATGCCTTAAGGGTTTGCTACTAACCATCCTTTGATTCCTTTCAATGTAGCACTCTTGTATGGTGTTACTGTCAGCGTACTGGGAACAGCAGGTTATACCGGTGGGCTTTCGATGTCGAAATTTGCAGTAGTGAATTTCATCCTAACACTTGGTTTCTTGGTATGGAGCTTTGTTGCTTACCGTCTTCTACCTGATCATCCAATTACGGAAGCTTCTGAATATGATGAGGTAGATGCTAAGAGTAAGAGTGAGATTGCTGCTGGGGTTGTGGCTATGCCTGCATGGAAAGAATACAGCACCATCACTGCATTTATCTTAAGTGTTATTGGTATGATGCTTATGAACGTATTGGGTAATGCTGCCTATGTAATCCCTGGTCTTGCAGGAGCATTCTTACTTATAATCAACGTACTTGATTTCAAAGAAGTTCGAGATAATATGGGTGCACCTGTAATCCTTAAGATGGCTGGTGTGATCGGCGTTGCTGACGCTCTAGCTAACTCTGGATTTACAGCTATGATTGGAAAAGCCGTGGCGCATTCATTGGGTACTGATATCAATCCATTCGTTCTCATCTTTATCTTCGCACTTTTAACTAGTACTTGTTCTACTTTTACTGTTTCAAATATGGGTTCTGTTTTCATCTTTGCGCCAGTCGCTATTTCAACCAGCATTAGTTTAGGACTTAATCCTGTTGCTGCCGCAGCTGCAGTTGTAATATCTGGATGGAACGGCGGGTACATGCCTATTGATGGTATGCCAGCTATGATTTTAGGTATGGGTAAATATAAGCTTCCACAGTTCTGGTTGTTCTCAGTACCTATGTACCTAATCCGTATTTTGGCGATCTGTTTAGGTGCGATTATTATGTTCCCAGTACACTGATAAAGTGATAGAAGGATCAGATGGATTAAATTGGACGAGATGCAAAAAATTACTCCTAGACATTTTGACCATTTTTAATCAAATTAGAGATAGTTTAATTGAAAAATAGAGTATTTAGTCGAGACGAAGTTTTGAAATTCGTCTCTTTTTTTTTATTAAGATTGATGTTCAGAGTTGAAAAAGTATGACTGAGACTAAATAATCTGTAAATGAATTGGGCTATCGACCGAATGCTTTGTTTTGAAATAAGGTTGTTGGAATAATGTTTTGAATTTGTGGTGAACTAGGAAGTGTGTCCATTGTAAACGATATTGCGCCTAATGCAATAGCGCCGGAATTAATTTTTTTGTGAATCAGTATTTTTGGTAAAAATCCTTCTACGTTAAACCTCCCCAATTGTTCAGATAAATAAAGGTTTTTATAAAATAAGATCGTTCTATTTGTGGTAGAATTTAACTTGTAAGTCCATGTTCTGTATCAAAGGGGAGGTTTTTTTATGAATTTTAATCTTAAAGAAGCTATTGAAATTTTAGAAAGAACACCGGAATTATTAGAGTCTTTTTTAACTGGATTATCAGAATCTTGGTTACAGTGTAATGAAGGTGAGGGAACCTGGAATGCTTCTGAAGTAATCGACCATCTAATTGAGTGTGAAAAAACAAATTGGATTCCAAGGTTGAACTGCATGCTTGATAAAGAAGGAAACAATCATTTCCCGCCATTCGATCGTTTTTCGCATTTAAAAGAAAAACAAGAGAAATCAATAGAAGAAAGACTGCTTGAATTTAAGAATTTAAGAACGGAAAATATTAAAAAGCTACAATTATTAGTGGACCCTAATAATCATCTAGAATTAGAAGGGATTCATCCTGACTTGGGCCCTGTTAAATTAAGAGAATTATTATCCACTTTCGTCGTACATGATCTAACCCATATAACTCAAATTACAAGAGTGATGGCAAAAAGATACAAAACTGACGTAGGACCTTGGATTGTAAATTTAAGTATATTAAAATAATAGCCAGTGTTTATAAAAAGGTATTAATTATACTCGGGGAATTCCGAGTTTTTTTATGTTAAAATATTATGTAAACTAAAGAGAAAATAGATTTTTAGTGTATTTAAAAAGGAGAGAAATTTAGGTTGGATATCATTCTACAAATTCTTATACTCATTAGTATAGGGCTTGCTGCAGGAACAGTCGGATCATTGATTGGTTTAGGCGGAGGAATTATTATTGTTCCAATGCTACTGAATATTGATCACTTTTTATCCGCTTTTTCGACTGTACCAATTCATGTTGCAGTTGGAACTTCACTGATTACAATTGTGTTTTCATCGCTTTCATCCACCCTTTCGTATCATAAGCAAAAACGAATCGATTATAAGAGTGGTATTTTATTTTTAATAGGTAGTGTTCCTGGTAGCTTACTAGGTACATACATCAATTCGCTTTTAAATACAGAGCGGTTTACTTTATTTTTTGGTATATTTTTAATCTGTATATCAGTCTTTCTATTTGTTTCTTCAAAATTAAATAAAAAATCAAAGGAAGTACATAAAGGGATTATACGAACATATACAAATGATGAAGGCGAGGCATTTACATATAGCTATAGTCTTCCATTAGCGATTTCTTTGTCTATTTGTATCGGGATCATCTCAGGGTTATTTGGAATTGGTGGAGGCATATTGTTAGTACCAATGATGGCGTTTTTATTTGGTTTTCCACCTCAGTTAGCTGTTGCGACTTCAATGTTTGTCGTTATGTTTACAACTCTTGGAAGCTCGATTTCATACATAACATTAGGAGAAGTAAATTTCTATTACATTCTTCTACTTATTCCTGGTGCATGGTTTGGTGGAAAAATTGGGGCATATATTAATCAAAAATTAAAAACTGAAACAATCGCATTAATTTTAAGGTTAGTTGTGTTATTTTATGGCATAAAATTAATTATAGAAAATATTTAAAAAAGGATGGTGGAACAATGGAAACAAATCAAACTATAAATATTCGGTTGTTCCATACAAATGACATTCATAGCCATTTTGAAACGTGGCCAACAATTGTCGGTTTGTTGATGTCTAAAAGAGAGTTAGCTAAAGAAAAAGGTGAGGTCACACTTACTTTTGATATTGGAGATTTCGTTGATCGATTTCATCCAATTTCGGAGGCCACTTTAGGAAAAGGTAATGTGGAACTTTTAAATGATGCAAAGTTTGATGCAATTACAATAGGAAATAATGAAGGAATTACCTTATCAAAAGGTGAGTTGTTAAACCTTTACGAGGATGCAAAGTTTGATGTATTAGTTGGTAATTTAAACATTTCAGATGAAGGTACCGAGAGTTTTAGCAAGCCATTTGAAATATATGAAAAAAATGGAGTAAAGCTAGGAGTAATTGGTTTAACAGTCGCTTATCCTGTATTTTATGAAACGCTAGGTTGGAGTATAAATGATCCGTTTGAAATGTTAAATAACATATTGCCAATTGTCAAAGCGCAATCAGACATTGTCATTATACTTTCTCATTTAGGTATGAGAGACGATCAGAGAATCGCTGAACAATTTTCAGGAGTTGATATTATCTTAGGCGCACATACTCATCATTTATTTCCAAATGGGGAGTATGTTGGTGAAACTTTACTTTGTGGAACAGGAAAACACGGTAACTATTTAGGTGAGGTATTAATTACTGTAAATAAAGAGACGAAAAGCATTATAAATACTGAAGCTTCAGTTACTGAAGTACATACAGTCCCAACATATTACCAAGATGAAATGACGAAAATGATGTTGGCTAATTTAATGAGATTAAGTAAAGAAATTTTAAATGAACCAGTGACACAACTACCGAGTAACATGGGTGTAAATTGGTTTAAAGAAAGTCCATTACTGAAATTATTAGCAAATGCACTTCGCCGATGGACTAAATCAGATATCAGTATACTAAATTCCGGTATTTTACTTGAAGGTTTAAACAATGGACTTGTTACTAAGGGGGACATTCATCGGATTTGCCCACATCCTATTAATCCTTGTGTCGTTAATTTGTCTGGTGAGGAATTACTAATTGTTTTAAATCGTTGTGAAGAAAAAGAACTGACTCATCTAAAGATGAAAGGTTTTGGATTTAGAGGGAAAGTAATTGGAAAAATGGTTTACGATGGAATCACGATTGTTAATAAAGATAAGAAAAAGCATTTAAAAAAAGAGGATCTATTTATTAATGGTGAAATGTTAGATTTAAATCGAATGTATGCGATCGGAACTTTGGATTTATTTACGTTTGGTCATTTAATTCCTACAATTCGAGATGCTAGTCATAAAAGATTTTTTATGCCTGAATTTATACGTGATGTGTTATTTTCGGCTTTAAAAGATGTATAAAATTTATCAAGATTAGACAGGTTACACTTTTGTTTTTTTCTCATATTTTAGAATGAGAAAGGAGCGTTGAACTTGATCAATTTAAGCCCAATTAAAATAGATTCTCATATATTTAATGCTGTTACAGTTTTACTTCCAAAAACTACATTATTAGTCGTTATGAATGATAACGGATATATTATGTGCGGAGCATTAGATGTAGCTTTATTAAATGAAAGATTGCGCGATCGTCAAATTATTGCAGGTCGAGCAGTTGGTGTAAAAACAATAGAAGAATTATTAAATGCGCCTTTAGAATCCATTACTGTTGAAGCAGAAAAGTTAGGTATTCAAAAAGGAATGATTGGAAGAGACGCATTATTAAAGATGATATAAAAAAAGCCACTAAATTTTTTTAGTGGCTTCTTTGTAAATGAAGTCTAAAAAAATTGATTATTACAACGTATTAACTGGTATGAAGAGCCATATATTTAATTAAAAAATTGGTCAAGGAGAAAACAATGAGAGTTGTTGAAGCATCAACGCTTGTTCCAGGTACGATCTTAAGAAAACCGGTTTATAATGAACATGGAAAAATGATCGTTAATGCAAATATTCCTTTAACAGAAGAGATGATTAATCAAATACATAAATTAGCTATTCCATTTGTCTTAGTACATGCTCAATCATCAGAACATTTAAAGGGAATGACAATTATTTCAGACGAACTTCGCATTGAAAACTCAAAAAAAATAGAAGATGCTTTTGTTAAATTAACTAGCGAAGATTTTTATTTAAGAGGGCTATCTTTAGAAAAAAACTCATCTAGGTTTAAAGAAATTATAAAATCACTGCAATACGAATTATGGCAACAGAAGGATGTTTTATCTTTATTGATTGATGTATTACTATTTGATGAGTATCTCTTTACGCATTCTCTAAATGTGGCTATGTATTCTTTAGGAATTGGAACGGCATTAGATTTAAGTAAAATCCAACTTAATTTACTTGGATTGGGTGCACTTTTACATGATGTCGGGAAGATGGCCATACCAAAAAAGATTTTAAATAAACAGGACCGTTTAACTGAAGATGAATATGCATTCATTAAACAACATACAATTGCTGGATACGATATGATACGACAAGTACCTTCTATTCATCCAATTGTTGCGGACTGTGCATTACAGCATCATGAAAGGATCAATGGGAGCGGCTATCCAAAAGGTTTATTTGGTGAGGAAATGCATCTTTTCTCAAAGATTATTGGGATTGCCGACTTTTTTGATGCTGTTACTTCAAATCGAGTATATCGACAAGCTATGCTCCCGCATGAAGGTTTAACTTTATTAATGAGTGGTAGTGATAAATTATACGATGCGAAATTAATCAGCATATTTAGCGATCTACTAACCATTTATCCAACGGGATTACACGTAAAATTGAGTGATGGTAGACAGGGAATCGTTTTTAGTCAAAATGATGCTTCTACAGATCGTCCAGTTGTGCTGATAATTGAGGAAAACAGAAGGAAATTAAGTATTCCTTATGAAGTGAATTTATATAATGAGTTGAAATTAGAGATTATCGAGTGTGATCAAATAATAAAAAAAGCGATTTTGAATTGTGCAAATCCATTAGAATGAACAGGCATTGACATGCATACCCATTAGTAAGGGGGCATGGATACGATGAAGAGATTTAAGTACAGACGTGTTCCAAAAAATAAATACTTTGTTTCAAAAAGAAAATCTTTCGGCGGATTTAAAACTGATTCAACTCAAATAACACAAACAATTCGTAATATATTTCCAAATAAATATGTAGTTATTTGTATTGTTCTATTATTTTTTTCCTTATATGCTTTTTGGGAAATTGATAAAATTTTCACTCCAACGATCTTAAAATATTCTGAGAAACAAACAAGACGAATTGCTTCTTTAGTAATCAATGAAGCGTATGAATCGGCATCTAAGGAACTGCAAGGGCAGGATATTATAATTCGGGATGTTGATGAGAATGGTAAGGCGATAATAAGTACGAATACATATTTAATCAATAAAATAATTGGTTCTACTACTCAGCATGTTGAAGAAAATATACGGAGAGTTGAAAATGGGGATTTATCATTTTTATCTTTATCAAAAGCAGAAATGAAGAAAATGAAGGCGAATCATGAGGGGCTTTATTTAAAAGTACCGATTGGGGTCGTTACTAATACAGTACTTTTAGGGAAACTTGGACCTACTATACCAGTTCGCTTTTCTGTAGTCGGTGATGCAGTGGCTAATGTTACACAAGAAGTTAAGCCATTTGGATTTGATAATTCTGTAGTCGAAATTATTATGAATGTAGAAGTAAATATGAATGTAATTATCCCGTTTAGTACAAAATCAACAAAGGTGAAAGTAGAAGTCCCAATTGCTACAGAAATTATCGATGGGGAAGTTCCAAGTTATATTCCATTTACTCCAAATACTCAGGCTAATTCCATCAAACACAAAAGGAAAAAAATAAATTTAAAATAGAGCAGACTAACTTAGTATACTAGGATTAGTCTGCTTTTTCTCATTACTGGTTTCAATTTACCTGAAATTTGCCAATCGGTGAGATTTCTTTATTTGTTTCTATCCTGACGCTCCCAAAGACGTAATTTTGGATAAGGATCAAAAGACCACTCTGAATAACCATTGTCTTTGTAAATACCATAGTGCAAATGTGGAGGGAATTTTCCAGATGTCCCTGGAGGTCCATATCCAGTACTTCCAACATAGCCAATAAGTGTTCCTGGCTCTACTACTTGCCCTCTTTGAAGGTCTTTGTTAAAGCCACCTAGATGAGCGTAGTAATGATAATTATTATATAAGTCTCGAATTCCGATTCTCCATCCTCCAATTCGATTCCAGCCCTTTGTCTCAATAACTCCATAGCATGTAGACCTTACAGGAGTACCATAATTTGCAAAAATATCAGTACCTTCATGAACTCTTCGTCCACCAAAGCTTCGAGGTGCACCCCATGTACTACGATAACTATGTGTACTGCGAATTGGTAATGGGAAGGCATTACCTTCTATATTTAATTTTCCGTAATATTGATACAAACTAGCGTATTCATCGATAATATCAACAGTTATTGCTCTTTGGTAGTAATCCCATAGCATCATTCGAATATACTGCCTGGATGGGCCATAGAAATGTAATCGATGAATGAAAGTGTACAGAATATCCTCATCATCATCTAATGAAGCTTTTCCATCATTATTCCCATCTAAACCAATGCCGCTAAATAAATGGATAGTAGGAGCGTATGTGTCTTTCTTAACCGGATTTGATAGGCCGCTCCAATCCTCTGGTTTGATATAGATCGAAAGGACCCCATTTTCGCGTTTTGGTATATCGTTCCTTACACTCCGTACATTTCGTTCATAAGTATCTATAGCTGCAAAGTAATACCAAGGGATAAAAGTTAACGTTTCACCTTTTTTATATAAGGCCATTCGTTCTTTATTAAGCTGAGCTTGATCAATTTCTTCTGCATTTGTAAATGATGGCATTATGAAGATAACCACCATACAAAAAAGTACAATTATTTTTTTCAAATCCATCATCCTTTAAATTGATTTACATCTATAGTTTGGTTAAAGGAGCGACTTTCATAAATGGAAATTATAGGGATAATAGGGATAATCAAACGAAAGTTTTTCATATCCGCGAAAAATGTAGTAATATATAAACTATTGGAAGAGAAAATGAAATATGTCGTAAACGAATAAACGTTGGAGGAATTTCAAATGGCATCAAAAAAAGAAGAATATTTGAGAAAGCCCGAGTGGCTAAAAATAAAATTAAACACAAATGAATCTTACACAGAATTAAAGAAAATGATGCGATCTAAAAATCTTCACACTGTTTGTGAAGAAGCACGTTGTCCAAATATCCATGAATGTTGGGCAGTTAGAAAAACAGCTACATTTATGATCCTAGGTGCGGTTTGTACTCGTGCATGTCGTTTTTGTGCAGTTAAAACGGGTTTACCAACTGAGCTTGATCTACAAGAACCAGTTCGTGTTGCTGAATCAGTAACACAAATGAATTTAAAGCACGTAGTAATTACAGCGGTTGCTCGTGATGACTTAAGAGACGGTGGAGCAGCTGTATTTGCAGAAACTGTTAGAGAAGTTAGAAAAGCAAATCCATTTACTACAATTGAAGTTTTACCATCTGATATGGGTGGGAAATTTGAAAACCTTAAAATGTTAATGGATGCGAAACCAGATATTATGAACCATAATATTGAAACAGTTAGAGAGTTGACTCCACGTGTTCGTGCAAGAGCTACGTATGAAAGATCACTTGAATTTTTACGTAGAGCAAAAGAAATTAACCCTAGCATCCCTACAAAATCAAGCATCATGCTTGGATTAGGTGAAACAAATGAACAAATTTACGAAGCAATGGATGATTTACGTGCTGCAGGTGTAAATATCATTACATTAGGTCAATATTTACAACCAACGAAAACTCATTTAACTGTAAAAAAATACTATACTCCTGACGAGTTTGCAGCCCTAAAAGAAATTGCTTTAGGAAAAGGTTTCTCACACTGTGAGGCTGGTCCTCTAGTTCGTTCATCATACCATGCTGACGAACAAGTAGAAGCTGCTAAACAAGCATAATAAAAAGCACTAGCTTAAGCTAATGCTTTCAGACTGAAAATCAAATTATTTGTATATGTAAAAGCACTAGCCCATGCTAGTGCTTTTATTTTTTACTTTGAAATCTGGTCAAAATGCATGCTTTGTTTATCCACATCAAAACCTGAAGCTAAATCTTTTATTTGTTGCTCTAATTGGCCATCATTAAGCTGACCATATTTATTTAGGTCCTCAATATTATTAATATTTTTTATTGAATTCGAAGTAAAGATATGATAATAACTAGGAAGCGCTGATTGAGCAGTTTTTTCAACTTGCTTTCTAGCTAGTTTTTTATCACCATCTGATCGATAAGCAATCAATACTTCTTGGTCTGTAACTAGTGTAGCTGCATCGTCTATATCAGGAAGCTTTACAACTAAATAAGAAATGAATTTTGACACTTCTTGTTTATCAATAGTTAATGTATAATCACCATCTTTACCTAAAACATCTTGCTTTTGTAGTCTAGAAAAGCCATAATCTTTGTAAGAGTTATTTGACATTTTAGCATTTACATCGCCTAAATCCATCGGCTTTGTATTTAATTGTTTAGGTGTTGGATTTGTTCGATGTTCATTTTTATATGTCACGTCCTCATAATCGAATTGTCTGGAATGACTTGGACCGAATGAACATCCTGTTAATAAAAATAAGGTTAATAAACAAACTAAATATTTCCGCATATTAAATACCACCTTTTAATAATCATTGTAAAATTAGTATGCCAAAATATTAGTTACATATTTATGGGAGTAAAAGGAAGGAGAATACAAATTGGTTTGCATACAGAATATTTGCTATGAAGTAGTTGAAGATTACCGTGAAGGATTCAATGAAGAAGCCTTTAAAGCGAGATATGCAGAAATCCTTTCAAAGTATGATTACATTGTTGGGGATTGGGGCTATGAGCAACTAAGACTTAGAGGATTTTTTGATGATTCTCAAAAAAATGTTCCATATGATTCAAAAATAAGTACATTACGTGAATATATTTATGAGTATTGTAATTTTGGATGTAAATATTTTGTAGTTAAGAAAGTAAAAAATTAAACGATGGGGATACCCATCGTTTTTTATTTTAAGGAAAAATTACATAAACAAATTTTGTGGATAAAATATTTTTTGATTTTTTGAAAGAATAAAAACCTTGTGGATAAGTTTGAATCTTTCAACAAAAATGTGAATAACTAGAGACTTAATCACAAAAATAGTGGACAACTTTTTAGTTATCCACTATTTTTCAGATTATTTAGTAAAAATAAATTATTTATCCACAGGATTGAAAAATTAGAAAATAATTTCACTTAGAAAATCTAATAATTCAGCTGCCTTTTCTTCAGAAATTCCGAAAGCAAATTCTAAGTAACCTTCTTCTTTTAAATCATCTGAACCAATAATTGCAAATCGATTACTTTGCATATCCATAATCATAACTTTGCCATAATGACGATCAGAATATACTAAAGCAAGATCATGTCTTTGCTCTTCTCCCATAAAGCTTAAAAAACGAGTCTTTGCTTGAGTAGTGTCATCATATAAGAAAAAACGTTCTGACATTTTTTTATTCCTCCATTATACTAAAATAAGATTTGGCTTGTATCCTAAATGGTGATGTGCTTTAATATGTCGCACCGTTTTTGTTTTACTTCTCATTACAATTGAATGAGTTTCGACTAAGTCTCCACCTAAGAAAGTAACTCCTTCAAGTAATTCACCTGAAGTAACGCCAGTAGCAGCAAAAATTGCATCGTCGCCTTTTACTAAATCATTTAATGTTAATAATTGTCTTGGGTTATTAAGGCCCATATCCATACAACGTAGTTCTTCTTCTTTATTCATTGGTACTAATCGGGCTTGCATGTCACCGCCAAGGGCTTTTATCGCTGCAGCGGCTATAACACCTTCTGGTGCGCCGCCAGTACCTACAAAGAGATCGATTCCTGTATGAGGTAATGCTGTAGCGATTACAGCACCAACATCTCCATCACCAAATAATTTAACCCGAGCACCTTTTTCACGTATTCGTTCAATAATTTCATCGTGACGAGGACGTTCTTGGACAATTACCGTTAAATCATGTACACGTTTATTGTTTGCTTCAGCAATAATATCTATCGTTTTTTCAATCGGATCATCTAATGATATTTTACCAGCAGCACGAGGACCTACAGCTATTTTTTCCATATACATGTCAGGTGCATGTAATAAGTTACCTTTATCAGAAATTGCGATTACTGCCATTGCATTTGCATGGCCTTTTGCAAGGATATTAGTTCCTTCTAGAGGATCAACTGCAATGTCTACTTCTGGTCCAGTACCAGTTCCTAATTTCTCACCTATATAAAGCATTGGTGCCTCATCGAGTTCACCTTCACCAATTACTACAGTTCCTGCCATATTTACTGAATCAAACATCGAACGCATTGCAGAAGTAGCAGCGTCATCAGCTTCATTTTTCTTACCGCGTCCCATCCAATGAGCAGAGGCAAGGGCAGCTGCTTCAGTAACTCTTACAATCTCAAGTGCTAATTCACGCTCCAAAAGTCCACCCCCCAGAAAAATATTCACCTATATAATATAACAAAAATCGGTAAGAAACGCTTTCATTTGTCGATTTTTTTCGAATTTAGCTATAAAATAAATATAAGTCCATAAAATGTAGAAGATAGAATTGAGAAGGAAGTGTACATATGTACTTTGTAAATCGTCAAAACATATTAGATCGAATTGAAATTTTAAATTCAATGCTTGAATTTTATGCGTCAAACAGCCAACCAAAAAATAAAATAGAAGAATTAGCTTTGGAAAGAATGACACATCTTTTGATTGACAGTATGTTAGATATTGGAAATACAATGATTGATGGCTTTATAATGAGGGACCCAGGAAGTTATGATGACATTGTTGATATACTAATGGATGAAAAAGTTATTACTGCATCAACTGGAGAATCGATAAAAAAATTAATTCCAATTCGAAAACATTTATTACAAGATTACACATCTTCAATTACAGAAAAAATAGTGACGACATTAAGCGAAAATATAGAAGCGTATAAGGAATTCCCGGTTGCGGTTCAAGCTTTTCTTGATAAGGAACTTGGAGTAATTAATGCTTTTAGTAGTGATGAGGAAAAATAATCTTAATTTTTCTATGTAAAATTTGATTCTAACGCTGTTTTTCTTGTATTACCGAGAGAACAGCCTGACTAGTAAGGAGTGGCAATATGAAACAATATAAAGGATACTTAATTGATCTAGATGGAACTATGTATCGTGGCGAGGAGCAAATTGAGGAAGCTAGTCTTTTTATAAAGGCTCTGAAGGAAAAAAATATTCCATATCTTTTTGTAACGAATAATTCTACACGTAGACCAGAACAAGTTGCTGATAAACTTAATTCCTTTAATATTCCAACTACAAAAGAGCAGGTCTTTACAACAAGTAATGCCACAGCAAATTACATAAAAGAACAAAAGGCAGATGCTACTGTTTATATGATCGGTGAAGAGGGCTTACAATATGCCTTAGAGGAAGTTGGCTTAACAATTACAGATGAAAATCCTGATTTTGTAATTAGTGGTTTAGACCGTAGTATTAATTACGAGAAATTAGCAAAGGCTTGTATAGCTGTAAGAAATGGCGCGACATTTATTTCTACTAATGGCGACATAGCGATTCCGACTGAAAGAGGTTTATTACCTGGAAATGGTTCACTAACATCTGTTATTTCAGTATCTACTACAGTAAAACCAATTTTTATTGGAAAACCTGAATCAATTATTATGGAACAAGCATTAAAAGTTCTTGGTGTTGCAAAAGAGGATACATTAATGATTGGTGATTATTATGATACAGACATTATGGCTGGGATTAATACTGGTGTTGACACATTGATTGTTCATACTGGAGTAACGACAAGGGATATGTTGTCAAATTACGAAACGCAACCAACATATTCAGTTGACTCCTTAGAAGAGTGGATTAAATATATTTAAGGAAGCATCTAGACATAAAAAAACCCCACTAGTAATTAATTTACTTGTGGGGTTTTTGTGATATTTCAAATGAAAAAGTGGTCTCAAAGTAGATTGACTTATGAGACCACTCATTTTTATTCATTTTCAGCTTTAATTTGATCAGCCTTTTTATGTGCTGCGCGATGAGCAAGTCGGCTAGATGCAGCAGCTGCAATCGCTCCAACAATATCATCTAAAAATGTATTTACTAAACCTGTAGATTTATCGTTTAATCTTTCTAAAATTCCAGGTTTTAATTTATCGATGTATCCGTAATTCGTGAATCCAATTGAACCATATACATTTACGATCGATAAGGCAATTATTTCATCAATTCCATAAAGGCCTTCATCTTTTTTGATAATAGCCAACAAAGGCTCCTGTAGTTTATCTTGCTCTGCCAAGATATCTAATTCAATACCAGTAATGATGGCATTTTGTATCTCACGTTTTGTCAAGACTCTCTCAACATTGTGTTTACACTCATCCAAAGATAAATTTTCATGATATTTACTCTGTAAAAAGTAAACTAAATCAGCAATGTCATCGAGCGTAACACCTCTTTTTTCTATTAACGATAATGCAGTCTTTTCTAAATCGTGATTTAAATAGTCCATTTCATCACCTTTTCCTTATCAATTGATTTAATTACTATAAAAATAACTAAAATGGAAATTTCATAAAATAACTAAAACTTTTACTATAAATTATTTTTAAGAAATAAGAGGATTAATTATATATGATTCGATATCGAACAAAATTCCCCTTTATAAAAAAATTTTAACATAGTAAAAAATTATTAAGACATATAATTTATTACTTAGGTCTTATCTGTTGAACCACTTGCCTTCATATTTTTATAAAGTACAGTTCAGGTCATTAGCACGCCCAAGTTCTTGGCCTTAGTCATATGCTTGTCGGGGCTGACCAACTCGCTTCCACATTTTCGTGATGTCTAGTTCCAGCGAGTAGCCCCTCGAGGTCATAAGCCAAAGTCCAATAAAAGTAAAAAGCAACTTTTCTTGGCCTTTGTCTTATGCTTGTCGGGGCTGACCAACTCGCTTCCACATTTCGTAATGTCTAGTTCCGGCGGGTAGCCCCTCGAGGTCATAAGCCAAAGTCCAATAAAAGTAAAAAGCAACTTTTCTTAGCCTTTGTCTTATGCTTGTCGGGGCTGACCAACCCGCCTCCACATTTCATATATACTACGTCATTTTCTCCCTTTTTGTGTATGGCCATTCGGGTTATATATAGAAAGTGAAAAAGTAGGGTACAGGTTTTTAGATTTGTGACATATATATTAAATAAGTAGGTATAAGAAGGATGTGAGTGATGATGTTTATTCGCAACCAAAACATCATTCAAGACATGTTTACTCATTATCAAATTCAACCAGCTGAATTGCTTCAAGTACAGTCATATTACATGTTTTGGCAGCGGAATAGGGTGTATTTTCTTGCACCCATTGGAAATTTAAAAGAAGATGATTTGCAGGAAATGAAGAGTTTAAGTGATTTTATGAGCTCAACCGGAGATCAAACGATCGCAACCTTTGTTCAAAATGTTCAAGGGTACTATGTGAGTAAGATTGATGGAAATAATTATTCCTTATTTAAGAGTAACAGACAAAATGAACGCAGTAATAATAACGGTGAAGAACTGGCGATTTTTCATTTAAGAGGGAAAAAATATTCAGATGAATTGAAAAGATTAAATAGGATCGGGAAATGGAAGAATTTATGGGAAAAACGTTTAGAGCAATTAGAAAGATTTTGGCAAAGTAAAGTGAATAGTCATCCCGAAAATTTTTTCGAACAAATATTTATTGAATCTTTTCCTTATTATCTCGGAATGACTGAAAATGCGATTCAATATGTTGTAGATACTGAACTAGATGATACTCCTCAAGTTGTTGATGCAGCAACAATTTGTCATCAAAAAATGACTGAACGGAGACAGAAAGAAATTCATTTTGCGAAAGTACCGATTGAATGGATTTACGATCATCCAAGCAGGGATCTTGCTGAATGGGTGAGGGATGAATATTTAGAGAATCCTGATAATTATCAAAAGAAAATCCTCTCATTTTTTTATGGTTATGAAAAGAAAAGTCCATTATCTACTTTTGCGTGGCGTTTATTATTTGCAAGACTTCTTTTCCCCGTGCACTATTTTGAAACAATTGAAGGATATTATTTGGCAAGGAGCGATGCGGATCGTAAAAGGTATGAGCGTAAATTAGTAAATTATCTTGAAAATACTAATGAGTTTGAATCTTTTTTAGGTGGATTTTATGATTTGATCGGGCTACCAACTGCTAAGTTAGGGATTCGTGAAATTAAATGGCTAAAATAAAAGAGAGGGCTTTATACCCTCTCTTTTGGTATTGAAAAATATATTAGAATACTTGCTCTACCTCAATTACACCAGGTACTTCTTCTAATAAAGCTCGCTCAATACCAGCTTTTAACGTAATAGTTGAACTTGGGCAGCTGCCACATGCACCTAAAAGGCGAAGTTTAACAATTCCATCCTCAATATCAACTAAATCAACGTCTCCACCATCACGTAGTAAAAACGGTCTTAATTTATCTAAAACTTCTTGTACTTGTTCTTTCATGTCCATTCATATCGACTCCTTTCACTAATTTTATTATAATCAGTTAAGAGGAAAAAATCTATTACAGAGTACTTTGTGTGTTTGAAATTATTTTTGGACACACCCTTATTGTATGCTAGGAGGAGAAAATGAGTAATAAAATTTTAGTGGAAGTTTTTGGAGCTGAAGTAATATGTGCAAGTTGTGTAGGAATGCCATCATCAATTGAAACTTTTGAATGGCTTCAAGCTGCACTTCAAAGAAAATATCCTGACTTAGCCTTTGATTTTCAATACATTGATATATTTAATGTAGAGAATAATGAAAAAGAAGATTTCGCTGAACGAGTTAGAAATGATGAATTTTTCTATCCAGTAGTATTAGTAAATGGAAATGTTGTTGGTGAAGGTAATCCAAAATTAAAAGATGTTTATAACGCTATTGAACTATAATGAATTAACCCCTTACAAAAATGTAAGGGGTTTTCACGCTGTTGAAAAACNNNCCCTCCGTTCCAATCAACTTTTCAATCAAAAAAAGTCTGCAATAAATACTAGTCAGATAGCCTTTACTTAGAGTAACCTAACTGTTTTATATTTCGGCTTGTAGGTCAATAAATATCGAACATTAATTACTAATCAATTGAATTTGTTTTTCTAAAGATTAGCTCATAATATTTTTAACTTCTGAAAAAATCAAAAAATCATTATTAGTGTTATTGGAATCATGAAATTGCTCAAACATATTAACATTTAAAACCATTAATAGCATCCAAAAATGATATTTTCATCATTAAATAAATGTCATTTAATGTCCGTTTTTCCCTATTGTCCATTTTATATTTTAACACTCTGAAAACCTCTTTCAAAAATGTAAGGGGTTTTTTATTGTTTATAAATTGTTTTTTGTAGGGTTCTTATTGTAATGATTCTTATCCAAAAAAATTAAAATGTTTTAATAAAATTCACTATTTTATGTAAAATGCTGAAGATTTACATGATAGAATAGATGTATAAAATAAATAAATTACAATTTTTGGCATATATATAGAATTGGGAGGAGGGGTGGAATGGTTGCGATCAGTTTATTTGTAATTGGAGTTTTATTAATTATTATCGAAATGTTTTCGTTAACCTTTGTATTCTTATGGATTGGTATTGCGAGCATTTTAGCATCAGTTGTAAATTATTTAACAGGATCAAACACCTTTACTTTTATCGTTTTTATAATTAGTGCATTAATTTTGTGGCTTAGTACAAAGAAATTTGCAAAAAGAATCCACCAGCATAAAACAATAGAAAATGGAGTTTATGCATTAGTTGGTAAAGAGGTCGTTGTAGCTTCTGTTGAAATAAATGATGATACAGTAGGAACGACTAAAGTTTATGGTGACGAATGGACAATCCGTTCTACTGAACCATTATTTTTAAATGAAAAGGTCATTGTAACAAAAATAGAAGGTGCAACTTTATACGTGATAAATAACTAATTGAGGAGAAGTGCTATGTCTGATGTAAGTTCTATGGTTGGTCCAATTATTATTGGTATTATTGTTTTATTTGTTGTGTTACTTTTGTTATCAAGTATTCGTATTGTTAGACAATCTGAAGTATATCTAGTAGAGCGATTAGGGAAATTCCATCGTAAATTAGAGAGTGGAATCCACGTTGTAATGCCATTTGTTGAACGTGTAGCTAGTAAAAAAACATTGCGTGAGACTGTGGTAGATTTTCCACCACAATCAATGATTACAAAAGATAATGTTAGTATCCAAGTAGACTCAGTTGTCTTTTATCAAGTAACTGATGTTGTGCGTCATGAATACGAAATTGCTAATCCACTGTCTGCGATTTCCAATTTGACTGCTACTACTTTACGTAACTTGATAGGGGAATTAGATCTAGATGAAACTTTAACAAGTCGTGATACAGTTAATAATAAACTCCGTGCAATTCTTGACCAAGCAACTGATAAATGGGGAATGAAGGTTAATCGTGTAGAGATCCGAAATATTATTCCACCTGTTGATATTCAAAATGCGATGGAGAGACAAATGCAAGCAGAACGTACACGTCGTGAAAAAGTATTAAATGCACAAGGTGAAAAAGAATCAAAAATCCTGAAAGCAGAAGGAGAAAAGCAATCAAAAATTCTTGAAGCAGAAGGGGAACGTTTAAGCCAAGTTGAAAAAGCCCGAGGTGATAAAGATTCACAAGTTTTACGCGCTGAAGGGGAAGCGGAAGCAATCATTAAACTTGCTGAAGCGAAAGCTAGAGGGGAACAAGTTGTGTTAGATGTTTGGAGAAATGCAGAGCCAACTAAAGAAATGGTTCAATTGCGTTCAATGGAAGCTTTAGAAAAAGTAGCTTACGGTCACGCATCAAAACTTGTTATTCCGACAGACGCTACAAAGCTTTTAGGGATGGTTGAAAGTATTAAAGAAGTTATTAAATCTGACAAAACAGAATAAAAAAAAACCCCTTAACAATTAAGTTAAGGGGCTTTTTAGCATATAAGTATAACTAAAAAGATGATTTGTTAATCAACCATTGTGGTATTTATACATCCATAGGATTCCAGACTTAATTAATCTTGGAACTCGTCCGATAAGTGGGCGTTCATTGAATAGTCCAAAACCATGTTTTTTACCTAATGAGCCCATAATACCTTTTAATTTTATTTTAGGCATTTCTTCTGGAAGGTCTTCACCTTTCCATTTTTTTTGTAAAATCATAACGATTTGTTCTGCTTGAGCTTCCGCAAGCTGTGCGGAAGGTGCATATGGTAATGATGCACAATCTCCTACTACATAAACATGCTCGTCGTTTGGCATGTGATGATATTTCGTTACAACGATTCTTCCTGTATTGTCTTTTTCTACGTCTAAATTGCGGACAACTTCAACTGGTTGAATTCCCGCTGTCCAAATAACAGCGTCACAATGAATTTCATCATCATGGTTAAATAGAGTATTTTTCTCAACTTTTGTAATGTTTGAATTGCTAACAATTTTTACATCGTGCTCAATAAACCAGTTTTGTACATAATAACTAAGTTTTTCTGGAAACATTGATAAAATTCGGCTTCCACGATCAAAAAGTAAAATTTGTAAATCGCTTCTACTTTCTCTTAGTTCACTAGCTACTTCTACACCACTTAAACCAGCACCTACAACACCGATTACTGAATTAGGAGGTAGACTGTTTACATTTTCATAAGCGTTTCTTGTTTTTTCAATTGTTTGAATACTATAAGTATGTTCCGGTGCACCAGGGACATTATGGTATTTATCCTCACAACCTAAACCGATAATTAAATCATCATAAGAAACTGATTTTCCATTGCTTAATTCTACTTTCTTGTTTGCCGTATCAATTGTAGTAATATCTCCATATACAACCTTTAATTTCTCATGAGTTGGTAATGGTATTCTAATGTGTTGCTCTGGAACCGTACCTGCAACTAATGCATAATACTCAGTTTTAAAGCAATGAAAAGAATTTCGATCAATCAATGTGATATGAACATCCTCAGGTAAATCAGATGTTAATAGACGTGACAAAGCACGAATATTTCCATATCCGGCACCTAGTAATACGAGGTTTTTCATAGTTGATGTTCCCCTTTTGTTTTATTAGCGTTGAATGAAAAAATTTTTCTATTTTTCGACAATTATATTATATATATTTTATGTTAAAATAACAACGCCTAACTCGGTAAAATAAAGCTCATTCCATTTATTCTCAAAAGGATTGACGTTTTTTTAAAAAAAGAGTAACTTTATGAAGAGCAAGGAGTGAAAAATAGTGAGACCATTAGTCGAATTTTGTATAAAAAACCTAGCAGACGGTGCACAAAAAGCTTTAGAACAGCTTGAACGTGATCCAAATCTAGACATACTAGAATATGGCTGCCTTGGATATTGTGGAAAATGTAGTCTATCACTTTTTGCACTAGTTGAAGGTGAAGTAGTTACTGGAGAAACCGCAACCGAGCTAGTAGATAATATTTATATTTTCTTAGAAGAAAATATGTTAATATAAGAAGCGCTGTTAATAATTAACAGTGCTTTTTTTTTTTTTTATTTTTCGAGCTATTTCAACAATATTTTAGTCTTCCTCATAACCCGCTTTACATCCCTCGACATTCCCTAATTTAACCAATTTAATATTAGGGGAAATTACTATTCTTTAGATTAATACTTTAACCAATATTATTTTTATTACGTACACTATCCTTAATTATTTAGCAAATTTAATGCAAAAAAAATGAGCATTCACCTAAGTGAAGCTCTTAAAATGTTTCTATATCGAGAAACGGGGGATGTTCTTATTGTGCTCAATTCATTTAAAATTTATACTTGAATTAATAAAAAAAGTAAGGAGTCATGGAAATGAATTCTTTTCGTTATACAAAAATGCATGGATTAGGAAATAACTATATTTATGTAAATATGTTTGAAGAAAATTTAAGAGAAGAAGAGCTTTCTAAACTTGCAATTGAAGTTTCAAATATTAATACAGGTATTGGTAGTGATGGAATGATATTAATCTGTCCATCAGAAGTTGCAGATGTAAAAATGCGAGTATTTAATAATGATGGGTCAGAAGCTAAAAATTGTGGTAATGGTCTAAGATGTGTAGCTAAATATGCATACGAACATGGAATTGCAAATAATACTTCATTTAAGATTGAAACGATCAGTACGATTGTTGAAGCAACAGTACATGTTGAAAATAATACTGTTAATCAAGTAACAGTAAATATGGGGAAACCAATATTCCAAAGATCAAAAATCCCAATGATTGGTAATGATCAGGAATATGCTAAGGACAGAATTTTATTTGAAGAAAAAAACTATGAATTTTCAGCAGTTTCGATGGGAAATCCACATGCTGTTTTTGAAGTAAGTGATATAAAAAAGGCACCATTAACAACTTTAGGTCCAATTGTTGAAAAACATGATTTATTTCCGGAAAGCGTAAATGTTGAATTTATCGAATGTTTGCCGCATAATGAGATAAATTTCGTTGTATGGGAGCGAGGTTCTGGTGTAACTCAGGCCTGTGGAACAGGAGCTTGTGCTGCAGCAGTCGCTATGATACAAGAAGGTAAATATAAACGAGATGAACCGATAACTGTTCACCTGCAAGGTGGAGATTTACAAATTACTTGGTCTACTGATGGGGATGTATGGATGAAAGGCCCAGCAGTTACAATAACAGAAGGCATATACTATACTCAAAGAGGAGTGAAATAAATGATTACAGTTACTGAACAAGCAAGTTTAAAAATTAAAGAAATGATTGAAAACGAAGAAGATCAAAATACTTTTGTTCGCTTAGGAGTAAAAGGTGGAGGTTGCTCTGGACTTTCATATGGACTTGGTTTCGATCCACAAAAAAATGATGATGACACAGAAATAGAATATCATGGCATTAAGTTTTTAATTGATAATGAAAGTGCTCCTATTTTAAAAGGAGTTGTAATTGATTTCAAAGAGTCATTACTAGGCGGAGGATTTACAATCGATAATCCAAATGCAATTGCATCATGTGGATGTGGTTCAAGCTTTAGAACAGCTACGAATGCAGGTTCACCTGAAGAGTGCTAATTGAGCCAAACTTTAATCATTGAATGAAATTTGGATAGGATACTTTTGTATCCTATTTTTTCTATTAAACAAACTAGGCAAAATTCTTAATTGTTAATATTTTTACAAATTCAGGGTAAATTATTGAATCTTTTTTGAAGTTGTGTACTATTATATAGTGTAGATAAAAATTTGAATTGGTTTTTTATGAAGTTGGTTGTGAAATGATTCACGAATCATGATGTGTATTGTTCAATGTATCACAAGTAAGATTAAAAAAGACTGCCTATTATAAGACAGTTCTTATGATTAAAATCTTATATATTAGAACATTGAAGAACTATGACCTGGTTGTACTTTCGCAGTTGGATCAATATATGTTCTAGCATGGTTGATTGCTGTTGGTGCTTTGCCAAATCCAGAAGCAATTAGCTTAACTTTTCCATCAAATGTACAAATATCGCCAGCAGCATAAAGACCTGGAATATTTGTTTCCATGCGTGAGTTAACAACAATGTTATTCTTTTCAATGTTTAGGCCCCAGTTTTTAATTGGTCCTAAAGACGAAACAAAACCGTAGTTAACGATTACATCATCAATTTCGATTTCAATACGCCCTTCAGTTTTAGCATTTTGAAGTACAACTTTTTCAATACGCTCTTTACCAACGATTCCAACAGGAACCCAGGAGTTGTTACTTCTACTTTAGATTTCATTAAGTTTTCAACGCTATGCTCATGAGCTCTAAATTTATCACGACGGTGAACTAGTGTTACTTTTTCAGCGAATGGTTCAAGCATTAATGACAGTCTACGGCAGAATCTCCGCCACCGAATACAACAACTCGTTTACCAGCAAATTTATTCATATCATCTACAAAGTAATGTAAGTTTGCTTTTTAAAATTTTTCAGAACCATCGATTTCAAGTTTACGTGGTTGGAATGCACCATTTCTCGCAGTGATGATAATAGCTTTTGTATAATGCTCAAAACCATCATTACAAACTAAGTGGAATACTCCATCGTCACCTCTAGTAATTGTTTGAACTGATTGCTCTAAACATACGGTAGGATTAAATTTTTTCATTTGCTCTTTTAAATTATTAACTAACTCTTGAGCGCGTACTTTTGGGAAGCCAGCTACATCATATATGTATTTTTCAGGTTAAAGTGCAGATAATTGACCACCAAGCTGTGGAAGGCTTTCTATGATTTTTACACTGGCTTGTCTCATTCCACCATAAAAAGCAGTGAATAAACCAACTGGGCCTCCACCAATAATCGTAATATCATATACTTTTTCGTCTTTCATAAACGTAAGTATCCCCCTCATGTATAAATGCATGTCATCTATAATAGAATAATATCATATTTTATGCCGATAAACTGAGGTGTGGATCAAAAAATAACCAATTTCACTTAATATTTTGAGAATTCTACCGATTAGATTTATGCTTGAAATCTTACACAAAAAACTTTAATATTGTTATAGGCTAATTGTTAACATTTTGTGACAATTATTACGAAATATTTAGACAAATATCCCTATTTAATCGTTTGCTCACTTATGTACTAATTTTTATAATGAATTAGATTGCTCACTATTGAGCTTAGTTATAAATTTAGAGATATTACAGCAAATTGTAGGTACTTAATATAATTTAAAAGGATGGTATGTATATCATGAATAAGCCTAAGATTGTAATCCTTGGAGCTGGGTACGGTGGAATTATTACTGCAACTCGACTTCAAAAAACATTATCTGCAAATGAAGCGGACATTACACTAGTAAATAAAAACAGCTACCACTACCAAGCAACATGGTTACATGAAAATGCAGCAGGTACATTACACCATGACCGTACACGTCTTGATATTAAAGACGTGATTAATCAAGATAAAATTAATTTTATTCAAGATACTGTTACTCAAATCAAACCTGAAGAGAAGAAAGTATTTCTTTCTAACGGCGAATTAGACTATGATTATTTAGTAGTTGGACTTGGTTTTGAGTCAGAAACTTTTGGAATTAAAGGATTAAAAGAACATGCATTTTCAATTGCTAACATCAATGCTGCTCGTCAAATTCGTGAGCATATTGAGTACAGCTTCTCTAAATATTACAACACTCCAGTTGAAAAGCGCGAAGAGTTATTAACGATTATCGTTGGTGGTGCTGGATTTACTGGTATTGAATTTGTTGGTGAACTTGCAAACCGTGTGCCAGAATTATGTAAAGAATATGATATCGATCGTGATTTAGTTCGTATAATTTGCGTAGAGGCTGCACCAATGGTATTACCAGGTTTCGATCCTGAATTAGTTGACTATGCAGTTTCTCAATTAGAGAAAAAAGGTGTAGAATTCAAAATTGGTACAGCTATTAAAGAATGTACTGAAGAAGGAATTATCGTTGCTAAAGGTGATGTAGAAGAGAAAATCAACTCTGCAACAGTTGTTTGGGCTGCAGGTGTACGTGGAAATGCATTAGTAGAGCAATCTGGTTTTGAAGCTATGCGTGGACGTGTAAAAGTTACAAAAGATATGCGTGTTCCTGGAAATGACGATGTATTTATCGTTGGTGACTCTGCTTTATTAATTGACGAAGCAAGTAACCGTCCTTACCCACCAACAGCACAAATTGCAATCCAACAAGGATTTAATGTTGCACACAACTTAGCAGTACTAGTTCGTGGAAAAGGTGAATTAGAAGAATTCACACCAGACATTAAAGGTACAGTATGTTCATTAGGACATGATGATGCAATTGGCGTAGTTTACGGTAAAAAATTAACTGGTTGGAAAGCTTCATTTATGAAGAAAGTAATCGATAACCGTTACTTATTCGTACTTGGTGGACCGATGTTAGTTCTTAAAAAAGGTAAATTAAACTTACTATAAGCATATTAGCTCGACTTAAGTCGGGCTTTTTCTTTGTACATTATTCAGGTGTGAATTGGCAGCAGGAAGTTGACGTAGTTTCCAATTTTTAGTATTAAGTATAAGTTCAACTACGTCTCTGTCTTCGCCTTAAGGCTCGCCAATCGGCGAGTTTTCTTTATCGAAAAGGTGGTCATAATGATGAGTAAAAGAAGCAGTGTATGGTTAGGAGTAGCAGGGTTAGTGAAAGACCCTGATGGAAGATGGTTAGTTGTAAAGAAAAAATATA
This sequence comes from Bacillus sp. AFS088145, assembly GCF_002564465.1. Classification (GTDB taxonomy): domain Bacteria; phylum Bacillota; class Bacilli; order Bacillales; family Bacillaceae_G; genus Gottfriedia. Next base: position 362,256 of record NZ_NUUX01000021.1, read on the forward strand.
GTGGCTTAAAAGGTTTATGGTCTTTACCAGCAGGTTTTGTAAAACAAGATGAAACTGTTGACCAAGCAGTTTTAAGAGAGATTAAAGAGGAAACAGGCGTAAATGCAACCTTAATCGGTTTAATAGGTGTTAGGACTGGCGTTATTCGTGAAGAAATTAGTGATAATATGTTGATTTTCTTATTACAGGCAGATGATACAACGATATCGATTCAAGAAGAAGAGTTATCAGATGCACGTTTTATTACTGAAGAAGAGCTACTAAAGGATCCTACATCTTCATTACTAATTAAATACTTAATCGAAAATCCTCCGAATAAACCAATGAATGTGGTTAAAGGTTTAAACCCAGGAGATCAATTCCAATATACAACCTATCACTTTATTAAATAATTTTTCAATAATTTGAATTTTTTTAAAATTGACGATAGGACAAGAAGGTTTTACACTGTATATAGAAAAAATGTGGGGTGTTTTTTATATGGTGATGAGTATTCCAGTTTTACTAATTTCAATTTTGTTATTTTTCGTATTAGCTTTTGGAATCGGTTTCCTTGCAAATATGCTTTTTCGAACTACTTGGTTTATGGTAGTAATCTATCCACTATTAATCGTTATGATTGTGGACAAGATTAGTACGGTAAAATATTTTACGAATACTACTGTAGCTTTTGAGACATTAAAAACAAACTTAATGGCAGTAGGAACTGGTGATATTGTTATTTTAACAGCTGGTTTAGTAGGGGCAATTATGTCAGGAGTAGTAATCCTTTCATTAAGAAAAAATGGATATCAAATGTTCTAACTTCTAACTTTCTCACTGTATGAGAAAGTTTTTTTTATAATTTTTTTGTTTTAGGGAAAGATGAAAAGATGAAAAGGAGTGAAATGATTCATTGGGTATAAATAAAAAATTATTTAGACGTGTTATTTTATCTATTTTATTCATTATTGCTTTGTTTTCTTCTTTAAAAATCTTTGCAAATATTCAAGTCGGTACTATAAAAGGCTGGTTTAGTGATTCAATTGCAATAAATAAAGTATTTGCTGAAGAAAATAAAACGATCACAAATGAGAGCATAATGATTACGATGGCAAAAAACATCGAACATAATACGAATTGGAATAATTATAAAAAGGTAACAGTTACTGCAACTGGGTATACAGCTGGAAGAGAATCGACAGGAAAAAGTCCTAAAGACCATTCATATGGAATTACTTATTCAGGTGTGGAAGTAAAGAGGGATTTATTTTCAACCATTGCAGCCGACTTAAACGTATTTCCGATAGGAACGGTATTATTTATTCCTGGGTATGGATATGGAGTAGTAGCAGATAAAGGTGCAGCAGTAAAGGGACATCATTTGGATTTATATTTTCAAACTGTTGGTGATGTATTTGAGCATTGGGGAAAGAAGAAATTGGCTGTTTATATAATAAAGCAAGGGTCAGGAAGATTTACTGAATCAGATCTTAAAGAATTGAATGAACAAAACTCGTTACAAGTATTTAGACAGCAATCAAAGAATCAAATTGGAGAATAGATTATGGAAAAAATAAATTATAGCTTAATTATTAATGCACCAATCGAAGCTGTTTTTGAAGTTGTTGATTCAGATGAGCATATAAAAAAGTGGATGGATGGTTTCATAGAGAATAAGTATGACGAAAATTTTAACAGAGAAAAACCAGTTGGTCATAAGTTTAAGCAAAAGTTAGAAGAAGACGGGGAAATTCGAGAATATGATGGTGAAATCATTTCTTATAGCCCGCCAAAAGAATTAGGTATTCGATTAAAGCATACTAATTTTACAGCTGATGCGGTCTATCGCTTTTTTTCTATCGAATCAAATCAAACCCGATTAGATTATGAATGTAGCTTGGAAATGTCTTCAGTAGTAGCAAAAATGACAGGCTTCATATTCAGTTGGTTCACAAAACGAATTGTAGTAAAACAAATGAGTAGTTTAAAAGAATATGCAGAAAAGCGATTTGATGGTGTACTATAAAAACATGCCCCTTGCATTAATAGCAAGGGGTTTAAAACGTTATAGGATATTTATTTTGAATAAAAGGAAAATCTTTTCATTATCTCGAATTTAAAATAAGTAAAATTTTATAATAAAATAGAATATGTTAAACATAATCTTTTGTTCAAACGAGTATGACATAAACAGAGTTGTTTAAAGTGAGTAAGCTTTGATAGAGAGGTGGAGGAGTAATGGAAGAGAAAATGACCTTAATGCATGCTTTAGGCATGACGATAGAGTCTGTTGAAGAAGGCAAAGTAGTGATGAAAATGGAGGTAACGGAAAAAGTACATCAACCGTTTGGTTATTTACACGGTGGTGCTTCAGTTGCCTTAGCTGAAACAGTTGCGAGTGTAGGAACGTTTTCGATGATTGATCAAGAGAATCAACTTGCTTTTGGCCTTGAAATAAACGCAAATCATTTACGTTCTGTTCGTGACGGTGTCGTAACAGCAATCGGAACTGCAGTACATACAGGTAAAACGACAATGGTTTGGGATATAAAAATTTACTCCGAGGATGAGCAGTTAGTTTGTATCTCAAGATGTACAGTTGCAATTAAAGATAAACGAAATTAACATAAAGAACTGCTAAATTACAAATGTAATTTAGCAGTTTTTTTATGACTAAGGATATCAAACTAATAACACTTGGTAAACGGATCAGTCAAGTTTTTAAATATTAAAATGTAATTTAAAATGATTATTTCTAAAAAGAAAAAATAGAAACTCATCAATTTTAGCTTAAACTTATGGTAAAATAATTAAGTTGTGAATATAAAGTTTCGAAGATAAGTGAGACATCCTCTATTTAAGGAATGAGAAATTTCTTGAGATAGAGAAGAAAGGAGACATTCGATGAAAAATATATATTTCACAGGCTTTAATGCACTTTTATCAATAATTATGTTTACGGTCGCCATTACATTAAACTTCTTTCAAATGACTATAAACTTTTTATCAGTATCTGGTATTCTACAACCACTTACAGATCTACTTCCAGAGAAGGAAATTAGAATCCTTACATTTCTAGGTATAGCATTTCTTTTCTATTTAGTTTTGAGTGGATTCAAATTAATTTCTGATATGATCTGGCAATTTGCGCTACTACTATTCTCAAGGGACAATGAAGGAGTAGACTTATTAGCAACCAAGAAATATTCTTTTGTCTTTTTAATAGGTGGATTAATTGCTATCTTTTTAAATAAATCTTTAGTGTATATTGCTATTATTTTAGTAGTATCAGTAATTGCATTTTATATTTTATTTTTAATAAAGCAAAGATCTAACTATACAATTGTAGGTGTCATTGGTTTTATTATGATCCAATTAATTATTTGGGGATTAGTAGGAAGCGGAGTTGTATATGGCGCTTTTACAGTTCTAGCTAAATTTAAAACTTCAATGCCATTTTAAAAAAAGTAGCACTTTTGATTATCTCAAAAGTGCTACTTTTTTATTTATAGATTAATATAATTGGCCATTCACAACGATATTTTGCCATATGCGCTGAGTAGGTGGATAAGAATAGTTTTTTGGAATTGGAATTCTTTGTTTATCATTACCAATCCACGTACCAATTGTATAATTTGAAGTTAATCCCATGAACCATAGATTCGTATTATCGTTAGTTGTACCTGTTTTACCGCCAATATAGTTTAACGGCATATAGATATGTTTAGCAGTACCATCTTTTACTACAGAGTTTAACATGCTTCTCATAGTTTCGTTCGTTGATGGATTGTAAACACGAATTGCTTTAGGTTCATTATCGTATAATACGGTACCATCTCTTAATGTGATTTTTTTAATAGCGGTATTTTCATAGAATACTCCATTGTTACCAAATGTAGAGTATGCATCTGTCATTTCTAATGGTGACATACCGACATTGAAGCCACCAAGAGCACGACCTAGCTCTATACGGTCTTCATTTGTAATCGTTCTAAACCCAAACTTATCTAAGTATGAATAACCTATACGTGGTGTAAGTTGCTCATATAATCGAACTGCAGCCGTATTATATGAGTTCTGCATGGCAGTACGTATAGTTACATCCCCGTATTCTTTTTTACTATCATTTTTAGGACAATACGTGCCTTTACAGTAGTTATCTGCATTTACTTTTGAATCCGGTGTAGCACCAAAGGTTTCGATATATGGTGCATAAACTAGTAATGGTTTAATTGTTGAACCTGGCTGTCTATATGATTGGAATGCTCGATTTAGATTGTGAGGTTCATAGTTTCTTCCACCAGAAATTGCAATAATTTCATGTGTATCATTTTTTACTACAACTGCTGCGCCCTGTGTATTTGTTGAGAGTGTTCCTCGATTAACTGCGTTGACTGTCACTTGTTGTACCGATGGATTTAAGCTTGTATAGACTTTTAAGCCCTGATTTTGTAAATATAATGCTCTCTCTTGGACAGTTTTTAATTTTTTTAATTCAGTTTGTTGAGCTACTGATAGCTTGCTAGTATTAAATTTTCCTTTTTTACCAGCTAAAATACTCTTCAACTCAGAATCTACGTAAGAATAGTAATCAGGATATTCCTGTGTTTTACTATCTTTCTTTAGCGTAATTTTTTCTTTCATGGCAGCAGTATACTGTTGTTCAGTGATTTTTCCCTGATCTCTAAGTATACCTAAAATTCTTTCTTGACGCTTTTTAGCGTTATTAAAGTTTTTCAAAGGATCATATAAAGTTGGGTTATTTGGAATTGTACATACGAAAGCTGTTTGAGCAATACTCAAATCTTTTATCGATTTGCTAAAATATGCTTTACTTGCAGCTTCAATTCCATAGTTTCGATTTGCAAAATAAATTGTATTAATGTACATTTCTAAAATTTCATCTTTAGAATATTGCTTTTCAAGTTGTAAAGAGATTTGAATCTCCTTTATTTTGCGTTCGACTGTACGTGCTTGAGTTAAATATAAGTTTCTTGCAAGTTGCTGTGTAATTGTACTAGCTCCCTGTTCTATTCCACTATTCGAAACATTCACCATAAATGCCCTAGCAACTCCAAATAAATCAATACCCTTATGTGAATAAAAATATCGATCTTCGGTAGATATAAAGATATCTTTCACTAGTTGCGGAATATCACCGCTTTTTAAATTAATTCTATTATCACCAGAAGCAGGAATATAAAAAGGATTATTATTTCGATCATAAAAAACACTGTTCTGTGATAAAGAAACAACAGGCAGTTCTTCTACCTTCTTTTTGGGAATATGTTTTGAAGTCTCATACGCCATCATAGCTTGCTGAGATGTGAAATAAAAGACAAGAAAGCTTATTATAATAATAATAAATCCAATAATTTTTTTCATAATAGCCCTCTATATACTTTCTATTTTTTAATTCGTTTAAAGAATTAATTAAACGAACGATATTATTTTAACACGTTTTTTTATCTTGATGGGTATCTTATGTTATTTTTTACACAAATTGGTTGTAATAATAAAATAAGGAATAAAGTTGAAAATAGGAAATTTGTCTTACTTGAATATTCGTTAATCATATAAGACAATAAGTAAAAATCAGAAAATTTATTTTTCTGGAGGTGAGGAAATGAAAGAGCAGTTCCTGTTTATTGATTTTGAATTTACAATGCCCGATGGAAAATCAAAAGGAATTAAATTTTTTCCGGAAATCATTGAAGTTGGTTTTGTAAGTGTCATTAATGATGAGATTAATCAAACATATTCTTCATTTGTTAAACCGCTGCAATTTCCAACGTTATCCTCAAGATGCAAAAGGTTTCTAAATATTTCACAAGAAAATGTCGATCATGGAATACAATTAAAGGAACTTGGAGAAATATTAAATGAAGCGACAAAAAACTATAGAACCACGGTAATTACTTGGGGCAATATGGATATGAGAGTATTAAAACATAATTGCGAGGCTGCAAATATTTCATTCCCAATTCATGGGGAAGTAAGAGACTTATGTCTTGAGTATAAAACCTTCTTCGGTAACCAAAATCAAACTGGCCTTTGGAACGCAATGAAAGAGTATGGTAAAGATGGAACTGGAAATCACCACAAAGCACTCGACGATGCACTAACAACATATCATATTTATAAATTAGTAGAAAAAGATAAGCAATACATGAAGAAACCTGCACCAGCAACTTTAGGAGACTTAATTGATTTTTCATTACTAAAGAAAAGAATATCTTCATACTAAAAACCAATTGATTTTAAATCAGTTGGTTTTTATTTTGTTGAAAAACAACCTTGTCAATTAACTTACCAAATTTTCGTAAAAGGAGTTAGAGTGTTGTTGATATCCACTACAGGATGCTCGCATTCCATGGGACGAGCAACCCGAAGAGGAAATCAACAAGACACAACTTAATGATTTTTGAATAATCCTTTGGTCAACATTTTACTTTGATTATTTTAGAATACTTTGTATAATTGGCAGTGGGAGTGATGGGACTATGATGGAGTTTTTATATTTTCCTGAAGATAAAACAGAGTATATACCTGCCGTTATTTCATTAATTATTTTTATGATTGGTGCATTTATTACTTTTTACTTAATTAAAAAGGCATCGCTGAAAGAAGAAAAGCGTATAACAGAATTAATGGAATCAAAAGAAAAAAAATCATTACGTGAATAAAATAATTCAAAATGGGGACTTACTAAGGAAGGTCTCTTTTTTTTGGAATTACATCACATTTTTATCACATTTTTGTGATAGATTTATTTTTGTGAATTTATTAGCTACATAGACTAACTAAAAATCTGATTGACAAAGCGCGTTTAATACATAACTTCTTAGGAGGTAATACATATGAAAAAATTATTAAGTCTATTAATTGTAAGCATTATGATTACTGCAGGATGTTCTAATGAGAAGAAGAAGGAACCAGTAGTCGAAAAACCAGTTGATGTAAATATACTTCTGCCGACATCCGATATTAATTTAAATAAAGAAATTACAATACGTGCTGAGGTTAGTCAAAATAATAAAGCTGTTTCCGACGCTGATGAAGTTCAATTTGAAATTGGTAAAAATGGTGAAGATAGTATCGCCATGCTTGATGCAAAAAATGGTGCAGATGGTATTTATTCAGCTACATACAAATTTACTGATCCAGGAGATTACTATGTAATTGCCCATGTTACTGCTAGGGATCAACATTCAATGCCTAAAAAGGATTTTAAAGTTCAAACTACTACCTCAACTAGTAATAGTAATGGTGAAAAGAGTGAGCATGAAACTCACAGTGGAGATGATCATCATGGCGATGTAATGATTCATTTAATGGGTACTGAAAATATTGATGCAAATAAAGAAAATCTCTTTACGATTCATCTTATGACGAATGATGGAAAACCGCTTGAAAAAGCGAACGTGCGAATTGAGACATGGAAAGATGAGCAAGGAAAGCATGACTATACTGATGCAAAAGAAGTTGCACCAGGTGAATATGAAGTTAAATATACCTTTAAAGAAAAAGGAACAAATACAGTAAAGGTACATGTTGAAAAAGAGGAACTACATGACCATACTGAAAAAGAGGTTACAGTAAATTAAATAATAACGAAGGCTATCCTATCTTAGATGAATAGAAGGATAGCCTCTTTTATATAAAAGCTTGAAGTCAATAGCTACTGACTGATATCGCTTTTATGGGGGTGAATATTTTGAGAAAGATTTTAATCTTCAGCACGATTTTACTTTTCTTATTTTGTACAGGCTGTGTGTCAAATAATATGTCACATATCAAGGATACGGAGAATGTCCTAATTTCAGTAAATAAAAAAGTGGGAAGCTTAACGTTCCTAAATTTAGATGACTTACAAAAAGTAACAGATTGGAATTTAAATAGAGATATAAGTGGAGCAGTATTATTACAAAACGGAGAAGATATTGCCGTGTATCATCCAACAAATCCAAAAATAGATATATATCATCTTTCAACAGGGGAACATGTCGATAGTTGGAATGCTGGTACTGGTATTACTAATATAATTTCTTTAAAAAGTAATCAGGTGATTGCTGTAACGAATGGAAAGAAGAATAACATTACATTTTTTAATCGTAAGGGTAAGGTTCTTAAAAAAATTAAAATAGGTAGAAATCCAATTTCGATGGTTGAAGATACGAATCATCATAAATTATATGTTAGCTTGTTTAACGAGAGAAAAGTGATTGGTATTAACTTGGATCGTTTTAAAATTGAACAAACGATTGAAGTGCCGTACACATCGGTAGGCTTAATTTTAAACAAAGATTCATCTGAACTATTTGTTGGGGGACACGGAAATGGTGAAGTGGAAAATGAGGACGTAAAAGTATATTCAACTATTACTGGTAAGCAACAAAAGTCTCTTCATACGCCATTAATGCCTATTTCGTTTTTTCAAAATGAAGATGGATTGTTTACGATCGCCCATGGAACAAATCAAATTTATAAGCTAAATCCGAATGTAGATAATCAGACTAAGTTTACTGAAGTTGGATCGAATCCATATACGGCTATTGGTTTTAAACATGCTGCGTATGCAGCTAGCTACGATTTAAACAAGGTGTACCAAATAAATACGACAACGATGAAAATTGAAAAAGAAGTTGCAGTAGGAAGAGGACCTTTTCAATTATTGTTAAGAGAGGGCATTCGTCATGATTGAAAGAAAGATATTAATTGTTGATGATGAACAAGAAATTTGCCAATTGGTTGGAATGTATTTAGAAAATAGTGGATATAGTTGGGACGAAGCAAACAATGGTGAGAGCGCATTATCAAAAATAAGTCAATCAAACTATGATTTATTAATTTTAGATATTATGATGCCGATAATGGATGGATGGACCCTTTGTAAAAAGATTAGAGAAACATCAAATGTACCTGTGATTTTTTTAACAGCAAAAGGTGAAGAGTGGGATAAGGTAAATGGATTAAAAATGGGAGCGGATGATTATATCGTAAAACCATTTAGTCCTGGAGAATTAATTGCAAGAGTAGATGCGGTTTTAAGAAGAACGAAAAATTTAGATGCTTTCGTTTTACAGATTGGACAAATCAAAATAAATGAAAAGTCTAGGAATGCTTTTGTATCGGACAAACCTTTATCACTTACTTTAAAAGAATATGATTTGCTTCTCTTCTTTTGTAAGCACCAAGACCACGTTTTTAGCCGCGAACAAATTTTAGAAAGGGTTTGGGGTTTCGATTATTTTGGTACAGCTAGAACAGTTGATACACATATAAAAACATTAAGAATTAAATTAGGACAGGATGCAGATTATATTTCTACGGTTTGGGGTGTAGGGTATAAATTTGGGATAAACGGATGAGGAAATTACTCTATTCGTTATCGTTTTTACAAAAGCTTTGGTTAACGATTTGTTTAATTGTAATCTGTACAACAATCTTTTTCTTTTTAATGTTTCAGTTTGCATATAAGCAATTATATGTTTCATATGTTCGTTCCACTTTAATCCAAGAAGGTACAAGTTTAGTAAAACATTATCATAAAACGAATAATGTTAATGACTTTTCAGAATTTGTTTCAAAATTTGATGCTGTTTCAAATGCTAATGTTTTATTTATTAGTAATCCAAGAGATTTAAGTGCATGTATCCCCTATAATGTAAGCCACGAATCTTTCATTACTGAAGATGATCGTGAAACTTTATTAAAAGGAAAAGTGATTACGAAGACAGGATTTGAAAAAAGATTTAAGCATCAAATAATCGGTGTCGTTGTTCCGGTTGTAAAAAAAGAAAAACTTGAAGGGATTATATATTTACACTTACCTTTAAGGAGTGTTACTGAATTAATCCAACAATCAAAATGGATCTTTACGATTAGTACATTGTTATTTGCTTTCATTATTCTTTTAATTGGCAGAGGTATAATAAAACAAATGATTAAGCCTTTATCAAGAATGGAGCAAATATCTTATAAAATGGCAAATGGTGATTACACCGAACGTATACACTACAATAGTGGGGATGAAATAGGGAAACTAGCTACTGCGTTTAACTCAATGTCTGATTCTTTACAAAAAGAGGATGAAAATAGAAAAGAGTTTTTAGCAAATGTTTCTCATGAATTAAGAACACCATTAAGTTATGTTAAAGGATATAGTGAAGCAATTTTAGATGGTGTAATAAAACAAGAACAACAACTAAAATATGTTGGCATCATTCAAAAAGAGGCTAGTCGGATGCAAAGATTAGTTAGAGATTTACTTGACTTGGCCACGTTAGATGGTCAGCAATTTCCACTTAGTCAAGAACCTAACGTAATAGCTCAGCTAATTGAAGATACAATCGAAACATATTCTCAGATCCTCATTAAACGTAATATTAAAATTCAAAAGAATTTAGATGAGACGATTATCGCAAATGTTGACCCAGATCGTTTTCAACAGGTAATCCACAATTTACTTGATAACTCAATTCGTTACACACCTACAGGTAAAACAATTTATATAACACTATTTCAAGATAAACAAGTCACGTTGGAAATTTTAGACGAAGGAAAGGGGATTCCGTCTGAAGAGATTCCACATTTAGGAGAAAGATTTTATCGAGTCGATAAAGCAAGATCTAGAAACGAAGGTGGAACCGGATTAGGACTGGCTATCGTAAAGCATATTATTGACCAACACAATGGTAAGATAAAATTTATGAATATAGATGGTAAAGGTTTGAAGGTTATTATTACTTTGCCGATAGTTGAATTATAAAAAATGTGAAAAAGAGTCCAGTTCGAGGACTCTTTTTCTTATACAAAATTTGATATACGTTCATAAATATGTTCAGGAATTTCTTCAGGAATTAAGTGTCCTGCTTCTGGATAAGTATATAAAGTTGAGTACCTTAAATCGCGATGCAATCTTTCGCCTACTTCTAATGGAACTACTTTATCTTTTTCACCCCAAATTAATAGAATAGGTACAGATATATTTTGTAAATCTTCAGGACTTAAATCCCCTTCTCGATCACGAATCATCTTTGCTAATGCTCTAAAAATTGCATCTTGCAAAAAAGGTTCCTTGTATCCGTTTATCATTTCATCATCGATTAACTTCTTATCATGAACAACTGAAATTAGTGAGTTCATAATACCTTGTTTAGCTAAATGCCTTTTAATATATAGATAGAAAAAAGGAAAATAAGATGAAAGAATTAAATGTGGATTTGCCCTTCCTAAATAACCAGAACTACATAATAAAATCACTTTTTTAACAAGCTCCGGTTCTTTTTTTGTGACATATAAAGCAATTTGCCCACCCATAGAATGTCCGACTAAATAAATGTTTTGTAAATTTAAATGATTTACAAGAGAGATAACGACATTCGCAAAGTTATCATACGAATATTTAAAATTTAAATGTTTTCCACTTTTACCAAACGGGGGTAAGTCGATTACGACAACAACATGATCTTTTGAGATAAAAGGGATTAGTCTTCGGAAACTGAAGCAAGATGATAAAAAACCGTGAATTAATACAAATACTTTTGAATCTTGCTTATTGCTATTATGGTATCCGTAAAGTTCATAATAAACATCAAGTCCAGAAACCTGATATGTTGACTGCATTGTTCCAGAATGATTCATCATCCAAACTCTCCTTTAAGTTTTTGGATTATTATGTCCAAACGGAAGGAATACATTCTTTATCTAAGTAATGCTCTGTATGTCACCATATGATATGCAAATCGCTAAAATACTTTTAAATTATAAGTTTTTCGTCAATTCTAGTAGAGACAAGTATTTATTTAAAATAATTGAAATAGCCCAACCTTTAAAGTGACTATAATAAGTAAAGGGATTTTAGAAAAGAAGTGCCATTTATGAGTAGTAAGCAAACTTTAAAAGTTGGTCTGTGTGTGCTAAAATTTAGTTAGTGGAATTGAACGAAAATTAGGAGTGTTTTGAATGGCACAAAACTACAATATTGGAAAAGTTTACACTGGTAAAGTAACAGGGATTCAAACGTATGGTGCCTTTATTTCACTTGATCACCAAACACAAGGACTAGTACATATTTCCGAAATTATTAATGGATATGTTCGCGATATTCGAGACTATATTTCTGTTGGGCAATTAGTAAATGTACGTGTACTGTCTATTGATGAGATGACAGGGAAAATAAGTTTGTCTTTAAAAGGAGCAAGTATCGATCAAGGATTTAATGGTGAAGAGAGCTTAAAACATGCAGCTAGACTATTAAGAGAGCTTAAACCAGATGGATTTAGCACCCTGCATAAAAAATTAAATGAATGGCTTCGCGTTGAGATGAAGAAAGAAAATATGACGAATTAAAAAGGAAGGGGATTTACCCTTCCTTTTTAATTCTTAGAAAAGTATAGATACAAAAGAGACTAATTTCGTCTGCGATCTATCTTACTTCGTTTGTTTCAGGATGTGTTCCTAGCTCTTCTGAAGGTTTAAATAATAAGCCAAGGTTAATTAATCCTGAAATACCAACGATACCATAAATAATTCGAGCAAAAGCAGAATCTGCACCACCAAAAATTGCTGCAACTAAATCAAATTGAAAGAATCCAATTAAACCCCAGTTTATAGCCCCAATAATTGTAAAAATAAGTGCAATACGTTGTAATGTACTCATATAGGTTAACCTCCTTTTTTTGACCTTCTAACATAGCTTTCCTCATTTATTTTTGTTTATGTACTTAAAAATAATAATAAGAAGAAATGTCTTGTAATTTTTTTGTTAATTTTTTCACATAAATATAATTGCATTTACTTGCTTTCAATTATTTAATTAGGTACATTGTAAAGGTATTACTACTATTTAAGGAGGTTTGATGTATGACTTCTCATATTAAATTTGACTATTCAAAAGCAAAAATGTTTTTTCAAGATCATGAAATATCATATTTAAGGGATGCAGTGAAACTATTTCACCATACAATTCATGAAAAAACAGGTGCAGGTAGCGACTTTCTAGGATGGGTAGAGTTACCTAATGACTATGACAAGGAAGAATTTTCTCGAATTCAAAAAGCAGCAGAGAAAATTAAATCAGATTCAGACGTTCTTTTAGTAATTGGAATCGGTGGATCTTATTTAGGTGCACGCGCTGCAATTGAAATGTTACAACACTCATTTTTTAATATTGCTTCTAAAGAAGAAAGAAAAGCACCTCAAGTTTTCTTCGTAGGAAATAATATTAGTTCTACATATATGCACGATTTAACTCAAGTTTTAAAGGATAAGGATTTTTCAATTAATGTTATCTCAAAATCTGGGACAACTACTGAACCAGCTATTGCATTCCGTATTTTTAGAAAGTTATTAGAGGAAAAATATGGTGTTGAAGAAGCTAAACATCGTATTTATGCTACAACTGATAAAGCACGTGGGGCATTAAAAACTGTTGCTGATGAAAAGGGATATGAAACATTTGTTATTCCTGACGATGTAGGTGGACGTTATTCAGTATTAACTGCAGTAGGTTTATTACCGATTGCTGCAGCAGGAATTGATATCGAACAAATGATGAAGGGTGCACAAGATGCATATAAAGAATATAACTCTTCAGAATTAGAAGATAATCAAGCTTATCAATATGCAGTTGTTCGAAATGTTTTATACAACAAAGGTAAAACAATAGAGATGCTTGTTAACTACGAACCATCATTACAATATTTTGGAGAATGGTGGAAGCAATTATTTGGAGAGAGTGAAGGGAAAGACCAAAAAGGTATCTATCCTTCTTCAGCAAACTTCTCAACGGATTTACATTCACTTGGTCAATATGTACAAGAAGGTCGACGTGATTTATTTGAAACAGTTTTATCTGTTGAAAATCCTCGCCATGAATTAACAATTGAACTTGAGGATAACGACTCTGACGGATTAAATTATCTTGCTGGTAAAACTGTAGATTTTGTTAATAAAAAAGCTTTTGAAGGTACGATCTTAGCTCATGCTGATGGTGGAGTACCAAATCTAATTGTTTCATTACCAAAATTAGATGAGTATACTTTCGGTTATACAGTATACTTCTTTGAATTAGCTTGTGCGATGAGTGGATATTTACTTGGTGTAAATCCGTTTGATCAACCAGGTGTTGAAGCATACAAGAAAAACATGTTTGCATTATTAGGTAAACCAGGATTTGAAGAACTAAAAATGCAATTAGAAGAACGCTTAAAATAATATTAAGACAAAAAGACCGTTGTTAAATTGACTTTAACAGCGGTTTTTTTATTGAAATTAAAATTAATATTCATGTTTTTACTTAATAAGAAAATACTATTGAAAAAGGAGGAGAAAAGCATGTATCCTTTAAAATCAAAATTAGAGAATGCAATATTTCCGCTTAATGACATTGAGGGGAAATTAAAAAATCATGGATTTGTAATTGGAGCAAACTGGGAATATGATCATGGAAGTTTTGATTTATTAATGCAGGATGATGACGGGTATCAGTATTTAAGATTACCCTTTAATGTTACTTCGGGTTCGTTGGATATGAATGGAGCAGTTATACAATTTGAGACTCCCTTCTTATTAACCCATATTTATAATGAAGGACTAGATGATAACGTTGGTATAGAGGGAAATTTAACTGGATCATTAAACCAGTTCCAAGAACCAGTTGAAAAAGATGGGAAAGTTCCTAGAAAATATCAAATAAAAGGGTTTGAAATTCTTAAGAGAATTGAGGACGAACTTTTATAAAAAGAAGAGCCAAACCTCTCGGATTGGCTCTTTTTTGTTAACTATTGTTAAGTAAGTAAGATAAGAAAATCGTCTATTGCAATCTTAATACTTTTATCGGGTCTGATGAATGTTTGTTTATCGCGAATGATTCCAATAATCATTTTATCGTTGTTTAATTCTTCAACTACAATATCGAAATAAAATTTTCCAATCATTTTTTGTTCAACTTCTACTATTTTTACTGTAAAGTTTTCTAATTGATTTGTTAACTTAAGTACAACATCTGAATATCCTCTATGCATAATCGAACCTGACATTACAAAGGAAGTTAACAAATGCGCTTCAATTATTTCATTGGCACCAGCACGTTTTGCGTTAATTACTTGATTTTTGGTTAAGATTTCTGCAATACAGTTAATTGATTGGTTCAGACCTTTCGTAGCAATGATTGTTAAAATTGTTTGCATATCGGCATCTTGCTCATTTTTATTTTGATCAGCCGTAATTAAGATTGTATTGGCAAATTTAATATTTGCTCTTTCTAAAACTGAGTCATTAGAGGCAGAGCCTTTTACAAAATGCACCTTTTCTAAATCAGGAGGTAATAACTCTAAACTTTCATCAATTAATACAATATAGATCTGGTTTGAAGATGCACGTAGTTGTTTAATAACATTTTTAACTCGTTCATTCCAACCTACTATTATAATATGGTTCCTTTTCGTAAATTTAAGTGCACCTCTAAAATCCGCGTCCTGGTTCCTAAATGTTTGTGCTGTGAATGAAATCATATAATAAGAACCAAATCCAGTACCAAGTAAAATTAATATAACTGCAAAGAAACGTCCAATTGGAGATAGAGGTACGTAATCACCGTAACCTACTGTAAATGTAGTTACTATTGACCACCACATACCGTCCCAAACAGTTGGAAAAGTAAATGGCTCAGCGAAATGGATGATTGATCCGAAAATAGCAATCAACGATAATAAAATTAAAGTAATTTTGAATAGTGTATAGGATTTAAAATAGATAGGTTGGTTACGAAATACTTTCAAGCTTATACCTCCATCGCAATTTCGTAACACTTATTTTTACCAATAAGCAATAACTTATCACTACTATATACTTTCTATTTCAATTCCACGGATGTTTTCTATTTGTTCAATATCATAATAAATTTCTGTCGTTCTTCGTTTATTAAAAACTAATAATTTCATTTGGACATAATGTTCATCATTATTTAATCCTTTTATTTTAATATTCTTAACTGTAATATCCTGAGCGGTAATTTGATCAATGACAATATTTATATTTTCGCTTCCTAATACTGTTAGCTTTAAACTTATATCTCTTTCTTTTAATCTTTTAGGACCAAGCTTGTTAATTAAGTAAGGAATTAATTCTACACTTATTATTAATAACCCTACGCCTGCAAAAGCCTCGACGTAAAAGCCAGCCCCAACAATTATTCCGATACCCGATGCACCCCAAATCATAGCAGCTGTTGTTAACCCAGCTATTGTATCATTACCTCTTCGGAGAATTACACCAGCTCCAACGAAACCGATTCCTGATACTATTTGAGCAGGTAAACGTAATGGATCCATGGTTATATTTAAATAATCACTTCCATGAAATGAAAAGGCAGAACTAATAGAAACAATTGTTAATAGACAACTCATTATTGATATAACAAGGCATGTCTTTAATCCAAGAGGTTTTCTTTTTAACTCTCTTTCTAAACCGATAACGGAACCTAACATTGCTGATACTAGTAATTTTATGAGGATATCTGGTTGTAGATCCATTTTCTAAACCCCTTTTCTATATTGTTTATGGCTAATTCGACATTGCGTATTACACTTCCTTCGTACTATATATAAATTTTTTTATCATTTATAAAAAAATGAAAAAAAGGGCTTGTCATAATCTAAATGGGATGTTATATTTATATACGTCGCCAAGATGGTTCGACAAAAAACGAAATAAAGTAATAAAAAATAAAAAAAATGTTGACTCGCTGTTAAAGAGATGTTAATATGAAAAAGTCGCAAATGACGCGACGAAGTGAAC
>NZ_NUUX01000010.1 GCF_002564465.1 Bacillus sp. AFS088145
ACAGGAGCAACCGGAGTAACCGGAGTAACCGGAGTAACGGGAGTAACCGGAGCAACGGGAGTAACCGGAGCAACCGGAGCAACCGGAGCAACCGGGACAACCGGAATAACTGGGACGACAGGAGTAACGGGAGTAACAGGAACAACTGGAACGACAGGGACAACGGGAGTAACAGGAACAACCGGAACGACAGGGACAACGGGAGAAACAGGAGCAACCGGAGCGACTGGAACAACCGGAGTAACCGGAACAACCGGGACAACAGGATTAACTGGAACAACAGGAATAACCGGAGCGACAGGAGCAACCGGAGTAACCGGAATAACCGGGGCAACAGGGATAACGGGAGTAACGGGAGCGACAGGAGAAACAGGAGAAACAGGAGTAACCGGAACAACAGGAGCAACCGGAATAACTGGGGCGACAGGAGTAACGGGAGCGACAGGAGTAACCGGAACAACCGGA
Organism: Bacillus sp. AFS088145; assembly: GCF_002564465.1. Classification (GTDB taxonomy): domain Bacteria; phylum Bacillota; class Bacilli; order Bacillales; family Bacillaceae_G; genus Gottfriedia. The sequence continues at coordinate 466 of NZ_NUUX01000010.1, forward strand.
ATAACTGGAACGACAGGCGCAACCGGAATAACCGGGGCGACAGGAGTAACCGGATCAACTGGCCCAACTGGAGTAACGGGAGTAACCGGATCAACTGGCCCAACCGGAATGTCAGGATCAACAGGAGTAACCGGGGCGACAGGAGTAACCGGATCAACTGGCCCAACCGGAGTAACGGGAGTAACGGGAGTAACCGGAACAACAGGAACAACAGGAGTAACGGGAGTAACGGGAGTAACAGGAGTAACAGGAGCAACCGGGATAACAGGAGCAACCGGAATAACGGGAGTAACCGGAATAACGGGAGTAACAGGAGTAACGGGAGCAACCGGAGCGACAGGAATAACGGGAGCAACCGGAGCGACAGGCGCAACGGGAGTAACCGGGACAACCGGGACAACCGGGACAACCGGAACGACAGGAGTAACCGGAACAACCGGAATGACAGGAACAACCGGAGCAACCGGAACGACAGGGATAACGGGAGTAACCGGAACAACCGGGGCTACAGGAGTAACAGGAGCAACCGGAGCGACAGGAGTAACAGGAGCAACCGGAGCGACAGGAGTAACAGGAGCGACAGGAGTAACAGGCGCAACCGGAGTAACAGGCGCAACAGGAGCAACCGGAGCGACAGGAGTAACGGGAGTAACAGGAGTAACAGGAGTAACAGGCGCAACCGGAATAACTGGGGCGACAGGAGTAACCGGAACAACAGGAACAACAGGAGTAACCGGATCAACTGGCCCAACCGGAGTAACCGGAACAACCGGAACAACCGGAACGACAGGAACAACCGGAGCAACCGGAACGACAGGGATAACGGGAGTAACCGGAACAACCGGGGCGACAGGAGTAACAGGAGCAACCGGAGCGACAGGAGCAACCGGAGCGACAGGAGTAACAGGAGCAACCGGAGCGACAGGAGTAACAGGCGCAACCGGAGTAACAGGCGCAACCGGAGTAACGGGAGTAACGGGAGTAACGGGAGTAACAGGAGTAACAGGCGCAACCGGAATAACTGGGGCGACAGGAGTAACCGGAACAACAGGAACAACAGGAGTAACCGGATCAACTGGCCCAACCGGAGTAACCGGAACAACCGGAGCGACAGGCGCAACTGGAGCAACAGGCGCAACCGGAGTGACGGGTGCAACAGGAGTAACCGGAGTAACGGGTCCAACAGGTCAAAGACCAACTCTAACATTTGCAGAAAACGCTGGATCGATTGCCGTATTCCCACCACTTAATACAGAAGTAACAATTGTAAGTATCACTCAAGCTGTACTTGCAAATCAACAGCTTAAAATTGACTATGCAACAGCGATTGAGATAGTGGTTAATGCAAACTGGTCAATTACATTTGAGTTGCGACTTTATAGGGATGCGACTTTAATAGATACTAGAATATTTAATAGTAGCCAACCTACAGCTGGTACTCACAGATACCAATTCGCAAGTACTCAAGTAAATGTTGCACCTGCAAATGCAACATCAACCTATAGTCTTAGAGTAATTTTTACCGCTGCGTCAAACCTTACTTCATCATTGGCAATTAATAGAGATATGAATATAATAACATTTACACCTTAAGCTAGTTTTAATGGCTTTTTAAAATAATAACCCCATATGATAGACAGTTAGAATAGATTTTACTGTCATTTATATGGGGATTCTTTATTTAGAGATAATTTAAAAATAGATAAGATGTGCTTTAATCTTCAACTAAAAACATTTTATTTTTTTTCACATACCTTATAAAAAAAATTAAGGATGTGGAGAATTTGAATCGCTTTAATAGCCGTAAAGTCGATCAGTTACAATTCGATCTTGAATATAGAACCCAATTTACTTTTAAAGTAAATGATGAAACTTTAAGTTGTGTTTTAAAAGATATTGCTAACGATTCAGTAAATATTGTTGGGATTTTACTGACAAAAAGTGGTGAAAATAATAATTTTGTTAGACTCGTACCTGGTACAACTGAATTGCAAAATAAACATGATCTAAAAGTAGTTAGAGAAGTACTTGAATCACTTAATGTTAAATTTAAAGAAGAAACTATTTTCGCTCTATTAAATATTCCCCCTGGTATTCCAGGAGTATTTAGTAAAATTTACGGTAGTTTATGGTGTAAGGTTGGTGTGAAATCATTCTTTATAGGAGAAAAAGATAGTCTTTTTTTAACCGTAACAAATATAAAAAAAGCAACGAACATTTTAATGAATGATTACTTGATACAATGCGATAATCATTGTGAATAACCTTGATCTGCATTCTGAAATCATCATTTTTGAATAGTATATTTCTGCAATAATTTGTTAGCTAATTTTATTCCATCTACTGTTAAGTAAACTGATTTAGCACGATTACTAAAAAATATGAGATTATTATTCGATAATTTATTTAATGTTTCGAAAGGATAGCCTTTCCAACTTCTGAGTGTGGTTTCACCTAATACTGTGTTTTCTTCGAATGCTGTTAAATATAATAACAATAAAGTTAATTCATCGATTAGTTCTTGCATTTTAAATAGTTCCTTTCTAATTTATATTAAAAAAATAAGGAAATAAGAGGAAACCTTTTTAAATATAAGGTTTCCTCTTATTTCTAATTAATAAACTATAAATTGGTACCTTATAATGGTAGCGAAAATAATATCGTAAATTAATCATTTATAATTGGCATTTGATCTCTATGACCACAAACGGGACATGTAACTAGCCTTTCATTTACTTTACCGGTTTTAAATGCTAAAGCAAAATTTAATTTTGATAATTTAAAGCGACTACTACAACTAGGACAAACAAAATGAGTAGTTCTTGTGCCAATTTCTGAATATTTATAGACAAACGCGAATGCTAAAATTAATATAAGAATCGATTCAAAAAGACCAGCAATAAATTGATTCAAATCGTTATCCCACTTTCTTTTTTTAGATAAGACCAAATAAAATTTATTTGTTTTAAAAAACCTAAAATAATACTAAAAAAGAAAAATAAAATTGAGGGAAATACCAAAAATAGGAAACAATAGACATTAAGCACTAAAATACATAAATAAAGATTGAACTAAAAACGAAAGGAGAATTTTATGAATATAAAATTTTTGTTTATATTAAATGATTATATACCTACAGAACCGGCTTATGTTGCCAATACTGGAAAATATATAGATGGCTCATTAAATATCTATTTAAATGAAACTTTATTTTTTCATGACCCGAATTTAAATCTTACTGAATTTGCGAGTCAATTAAGTGGATGGGTTCAAAAGGTAGAAAATGGATCAAGAGATAACATGAATTATGAATCGATTAATCGAAATGAAGATCTTATGAATTTCCTATATAAAGGAGATGACAAGTGGGGGATTTATTCGGTGTGGCAAATGTTTGAACCGACAGAATATATTAATACAGAGGTATTAGTTGAGTCTGTAAATAGATTTCTTACTGCGTTAAATGATGGACTTATTGAAATCAATTATGATTATACACTTGATAAATTTAATGAGTAATTTTTATTATTAATCAATGTGTTTTACTAAAAGAGTTGCAAGAGTAACTCTTTTTTAGTGCATTTTGATAGGGGAATTTTACTAAAAAAAAATTTGATTTTATATGCTTAATATATCTTTTTAATTATTTTCTAATAGTTTAAAAGGAGTAATGGGTATGATGTTAAATTTAATTAGAAAATCGAAAAAATATGGAGGATTAATGAGAAAACTTCTATTCGTTTTTTTAAGTTGTATATTCCTATTTGGCTGCACTATGAAATCAAATACAGAAAGTCAAACTAGTAAAATTGTTTGTATCATTGGAGTTACTTCAATAGATACAATTATTTATTCGGGGGATAAAGATCATGATTTAATTAATAAACTCGAAAAAGGTTTTAAATTAAAAAAAATTGAGGATAAACAAATTGAGTCCACAGATTTAAGACTCACTTTTCTTGAGAAAGATGGTAAAAAAGAGGAATTTGAAGTGGATTACAAGCAAAGTATGTATTAGCAAAATGGAAACGGCTATAAACTTGACTCAAAGATAACAAAACTATTGCAGGAACAGTTTGGGAATTAAACAATAAAGAAGAGGGCTACGCTGTTCATCTAGTGCGCCCAGATAACTCAATAGTAATCATTAAAGATATTTAAGTTTAAAGAGTACAAAAATTTATCTAGAAATAAAAACTAGTCATCAAAGTCTCATTACTAACACTTCAATTTTCTAACTAGAGGAGCAGTGAACTTTTGGACTGAGAAAGTAAATTATTTTGCTGTAATGGAAAAAAAGTAAAAGATTTATATAATAAAATAAAGCACAAGGTAAAATTTTACCTTGTGTTTTTTTTAAAAATTTTAGTTGAAAAATCACTTTTACCATGAAGATAAAAGTGATGTGTACCTGTTTACCAATGCCACCAAGAAAACAAGGTTAATACAGGGTATGTTAGGAAATGGGAATAGTTCATTTTTATTGTATGGTAATAATTTCCTTATTAGTTAATCATAGGAATTTTTAGATTGAGGATGATCTTGGGGAGTAATTGAGATTTTTATTTTTAATAAGTAAGTATCTAATTTTCTAAGTTATCTGTTAAAATAATTCGTAAGAGATTAATCATAACAGGAGAAATCAATTTATGATGAAAGTATTTTCCAAAAAAATCGTACTAATAGTCACATCATTGATGATTCTACTAATGATAAGTGGGGCGTTAATTTCTTTTACTTATATCCCTTTAAAGGTCAAAAAAAATCAAGAGAAAATGAAAATAACAGAAAGTAACTGATATATTTTTTAACAAAAAGCTCTGAATAAGGGCTTTTTATAGTTTAGTGAAACTGGGGGAATATCTAATGAGTCAAAAAAGAATTAGAGATTATGGTGTTAATATTGGGTACCTGGAAACAGGAAAACTAAATTCGATTACGGATGTTTACGGGGTTACAGTGGGGCATGTAACGATCAGCAATCAAGACATCCAAACTGGTGTTACAGCAATATTTCCTCATCAAGGAAATCTATTTAAGGACAAGTTAATCGCGTCATCGCATGTTATTAATGGGTTTGGTAAGTCGATGGGAACGATTCAGATTAATGAGTTAGGAACGATTGAAACGCCAATTATTTTAACAAATACGCTAAGCATTGGGACAGCTGCAGACGCATTAATTGAATATATGTTAGAACATAACCCAGAAATAGGTCGTACGACAGGTACTGTTAACCCAGTAATTTGCGAGTGTAATGATATGCTTTTAAATGATGTACGAGCTAGATACATAACGAAAGACCATGTTTTTCAAGCATTAAGTAACGCTGCTTCAGATGTGAAAGAAGGAACTGTTGGAGCAGGAACTGGAATGCTTTGTTATTCATTAAAAGGTGGGATTGGAACAGCTTCGCGAGTTATAAAGATGGAACATGGTACATATACAATGGGTGTTTTAGTCTTATCAAACTTTGGGATTTTAAGCGATTTAAAAGTAAATGGAAAGCCTGTTGGAGTGGAATTGCGAGACCATATCTTAAAAGAACGAGACGAACAAGATAAGGGTTCAATCATTATGATTGTTGCAACGGACCTGCCCGTATCTGAAAGGCAACTAAATCGTATCATTAAAAGAACAGTTACCGGTTTATCTAGAACGGGCTCAATTATTACAACTGGAAGTGGTGAAGTCGTCATCGGCTTTTCAACTGCAACAAAAATACCTCATGAAAAAACAACGCATTGCATCACGGTTCCGACTATACATGAAGAAGATATTGATCTAGCATTTAGAGCAGTAGGCGAAGCAACTGAAGAAGCAGTTTTAAACTCTCTAGTAACAGCAACACATATCGTTGGGAGAGATGGAAATGAACGACCAGCTTTTAAAGATTTAATAGAAAAGTACAATGTTAACTTAATATAGATGATAGTTCAATCTCAATTGACTTACAAACTGATTAATATTCTGTAATGTTACACTAAGTAAAGGATATTTAATTAGGTTTTTATCGTAAACTTTTTTTGATAAATCAACATCACTCTACTCCTTTTACGAAAATTTGATCATTAATTGTCAAATTCTTTTTTCAACAGAGTGTGCATTGATCACTATTTCAATGCTTTTTTCTATTTTCTAAATCCATTAGAGCTGTTTTGAATGACTCTTTTATTTTAAATAAAGTAGGACTATCACAAAAAAAATAGAATAATTACTTAAAAGGAATATAAAGTGTCATGGAGGGGAAATAATGAAAATTGCTTTTCTTATAGTTGATATGCAAAAAATATTTTTAGAGGATAAAAAAGAATCATTGAATGTCGAAGGTGCTTGTGAATATATAAACTTTGTTGCTGACCGTATCCGATCTAAAAATCATTTAGTTATACATGTTCAAGATATTGAAGGAGCAGATGAACTAAATTCAGAATTACTTTCTTTCATCCCGGAAATTAAAGTAGAAGAACCAGATATTTGTGTTTCAAAAGAACATTCAAATGCATTTTGGAATACTGAGTTAGAACAGATTTTGAAAGGAAATGATGTTGAGTTAGTTATAATAGCTGGATTTGCAGCAGAACATTGTGTTCTATTTACTTATAATGGAGCTAGTGAAAGAGGATTTAAACCAGTCTTATTGCAAAATGGAATTTTAAGTACAAAAAGTGATGTAATAACTCAAACGTACCGCGATCGAAACATTATTTCATATAATGTTGTCCCATACATTATTTAATATAAAAATAGATTGATAACATAAAAAGTGCTCTTATAAGTCATGGTACTTTGAGCACTATTTTTTATTGAAAAATAAAACAAAGAAACCACAAGGTAAATTGAATGATCTTGTGGTTCTAATCTTATCTATTGGAAATTTAGACAAACTTTCTCATATTATTCTAATGGATACGGATTAATTCATAAATATCAGAGTCAAATCGAACTCTTGTATGCTTGGATTCATTTCGTTCAATTTCTTCTATTTCTTCTCGTAACTCTCCAAACCACCAAAATTTGAATTCAGTTAAAAAATTAGTAAGCATATTATTCCCCCTAGTTTGAATAATGCCTTAATACTATTAGATTATAAATCTATTTTTTTAAGCTAAGATTAATTTGATGTAAAGGTTAGCAAAGTTTTTATGTAGTGAAAGAAGATTTATCAATTTGCTTAATTAAATAAGTGAATCTATAAATTTCAAACCGTTTTAGAATTAATTTTAAATAAAGTTGAATTTGTTTAAAGGAAAATTATGGATGAATGTAGAATACTAATCTATACCTCAAAGATTTATCCTTTATGAATAAATCCCAAAAAGGAGTTGGTAGGCATGTCTAAATTTAGATTAATTCCTTACAAGCTGGAAGAAGTTAAAGGTAGTACAAATGAAGTACCACCTGGAGTTCGTTTAATTGATGCTAAATCTATTTGGGACAAAGGGTGTCAAGGGGAAGACGTGGTTTGTGCAGTTATTGATACTGGCTGTCAGACTGACCACCCTGAATTACAAGAGCGAATAATTGGTGGATATAATTTTACTGAAGATTACGGTGGGGATCCTAACGTATTCTTAGATAATAACGGTCACGGTACACATGTATGTGGGACGATTGCAGCTTCTGAAAATGGAGAAGGAGTTGTAGGGGTAGCTCCAAAAGCAAAACTTCTCGTTTTAAAAGTACTAACTGGTGCTGGGGAAGGTAGCATTGAATCAATTGTACAAGCGATTGATTATGCGACGAATTGGAAAGGCTCTAATGGCGAAACTGTTCGAGTGATTTCAATGTCATTAGGTGGCCCAGAGGATGATTCTTCGTTACATGAAGCGATTCAAAGAGCGGTTGAGCAAAATATAGCCGTTGTATGCGCAGCTGGTAACGAAGGTGATGGGGATGGCTCAACCAATGAATATAGCTATCCAGGTGCTTACGATGAAGTTATAGAAGTAGGTTCCGTAAGTCTTCAAAAACGATTATCCAATTTTAGTAATACAAATAACGAAATTGATTTAGTTGCGCCGGGAGAAAAAATTCTTTCGACTTATCCGACAAATCAATATGCTGTTCTTTCTGGTACATCAATGGCAACACCACATGTATCAGGGGCAATTGCATTATTAATTCAACAGTTTGAGTCAGAGAATAATGAGAAAATCACTGAACCAGATTTGTTCGAACTGTTAATAAGTCATACAGTACCAATCGGATACAGTACGTTTGAGGAAGGCCATGGACTGTTAAATCTAGGCGTAAATGTACCCGCAAAATCTCCGAATGTAATAAAATAATAAGTAAAGTCCCGGGTAGTGTTACTAGACTATTCGGGACTTTTTTGGTGAGTAGAAAAAAGTTAAAATTAATAGAGGTGAAATGAATGTTTAAAAATCAAATAACTGAACTTTTAAAGATAGAATATCCAATTATTCAAGCTCCGATGGCTGGTGGAATCACAACCTCAGATTTTGTAGCTGAAGTCTCAAATTGTGGAGCTTTAGGTACAATCGGAGCAGGCTATATGACTCCATCACAAATACGTGAACAAATTAGAGAAATAAAAAGGTTAACTAATAATAGCTTTGGAATTAATTTATTTGTCCCAAATGACTTTATAGTAAATGAGAATGAAATTTCAAATTCCAATGATTTATTACAACCTTTCAATGAAGAATTAAATATAAAACAAAATAATCGCATACAAGTTCAAAATTTTAATTCTTTTAATGATACATTCCACGAACAAATAAAAGTGATCATTGAAGAAGGTGTTCCGATTTGTTCATTTACATTTGGTTTACCTTCAAAGGAAATGATAAAAGAGTTAAAGCTTCATAATATTATTTTGATTGGTACAGCAACTACTGTAAATGAAGCAATTGAAATTGAGAAATTAGGAATGGATCTAATTGTCTTACAAGGTAGTGAAGCAGGTGGACATCGAGGTAATTTCTTAAACGATCATGAGGAAAGTTTAATAGGATTAATGTCTCTGATTCCTCAAGTAGTTGATCAGGTTAGGATTCCAGTAATTGCAGCAGGTGGAATTATGGACGGAAGAGGCTTAATAGCGTCTCTTTGTTTAGGGGCGAAAGCTGTTCAAATGGGTACCGCTTTTCTAACCTGTATTGAAAGTGGGGCACATGAAATACATAAAAATGCTATTCTAAATTCTACTGAAGACCAGTTAGTTTTGACCCGTTCATTTTCAGGGAAATGGGCAAGAGGAATTGAAAATAAGTTTATTACGGAAATGAAAAAATACGAAGCTGATTTACCACAGTTTCCAGTTCAAAATACGATTACCCAAACGATGAGAAAAGCATCTTCTGTACAAAATAATAAAGAGTTTATGTCACTCTGGTCGGGACAAAGTCCTAGATTAGCTAAAAAGGAATCGGTAGAAAACTTAATAAATGAAATAATGGATGAAGCTAAAAAACTAATTCAAGGTATTGGAAAAAATTGAATTGAATGCTATGAAAATTAGTTGGTACTAATATTATAGATTAGGAGGCTATATGAATTATTGTGAAGGGATGAGAGAAAAGATTGGAAATGCCCCTATAATTATTGTACGTCCAAGTGTTGCTATCCTAAATTCTGTAGGTGAAATCTTACTTTATCAATATGGAGGAGGCAATTGGGGGATACCAGGTGGGATTTTACAATTAAATGAATCGGTTGAAGAATGTGTTAAGCGAACTGTTCTCGAAGACATCGGTCTTAAGGTAAATTCTTTATCATTAATTGGTGTATATTCCGGAGCAGAATTTATAAATAAAGTTGAGGGAAGCGGAGACGAATATCATACAGTAGCAATTGGTTATATTTGCACAGATTTCGAAAATGAAATTTGTCCAGATCAAAATCAATCAATTAAAGCGCAATTCTTTCATTTAAGTCAATTGCCTGAGGATATTGATCCTTTTATAAAAAGTCAGTTGAAAAAATTAAAATTTTAACCAAGTAAAAAAGGTTCTAATAGGTTTATTTGAAAACCTAAATTGAGAACCTTTTTTTATAGAGGTAAATAATTTATACTTTTGTTACTTTAAAAGCATACGATCAATATACGATTTAATAGCTTCAATATTACCAGATACTTGTTCTTCTCTTTGTTCATCTTTTTTTATTTTATCTAATGATTTTTCTAGAATCGTTTTTGCTTCCGATTGAGGGATTACAACTACTCCATCTGCATCACCAACAATGATATCACCTGGGATAACCGATGTACCTCCACATGATATTGGAATATTAATATCACCTACCCCAATTTTTCCACTTGCAGCTACGGTAGTTCCTTTACAGAATACCGGGAAATTTAATTTTTTAATACCGCATATATCCCGGATTACCCCATCAACAACTATTGCACTAACACCCATTGTTTGTGCCATTCCAACAACAAAATCCCCTGCAATTGCCCGGTATCGATCCCCTTTTGCATCGATTACGATCACATCACCTGGATTTGCTTCACGAATTGCCTTCAAAACAGCTAAGTTATCGCCAACAGGGATTTTAACAGTCAGTGCTCTTCCAGCAAATCTATAATCTTCTTTTAAAGGCTTTATTGACGGATCCATATTATTTAGTCCATCCATTACGTCTGAAATACAAGTTGTTGGTATAATTTTAAATTGATTAATAATAGAAATCTCTCCCTTTTAAATCATTTATTTAATGAAATTATATAAATAATTTGATCTCGTGAGAATTTCGAAAACATTATTAAGCTTGATAAAAAATAATTATTGAATTAAGAAAGGTTGAAATAGATTAATATCGAATAAAATAAGTTGATAATAAAAAATAGTTTAATCTTTAAATATCTTGAATTTAAACATCATGTAATTAAGATCTGATTGAAGTGAAATCAAGTTATTTTCAAAAAAAAAAAGTTTATGAAGTCCATTAAGTTTCACTATATTATTAATATTTTAGATTAGTCTATTTTTAGACCAGTCCTTTTTTAATTAAGAGGATGCCTAAGAATGTAACATGATTGACTTCATTATTTAATATATCGATATATCCTTGTATAGTAACATTTAATTAAGGAGTTGAGGTGCTTGAGAAACAAAACTAAATACGTCTATTTAACACACAAGGTTCAAATAGAATCTACTGAAAAACTGGAAAAGCTATCCCAACTTACAGGGAAAACTAGTGCAGAATTAATCGAAAAAATGATAGAAGAAATGTATGACCTACATATAAATTCAAAAGAAAATGAAGAAAATCTTGATGAAGTTCTTAACGATGAAAATTTATTTGAAGATATTACAGATCAAGAAATAAGAGATGCAGAGCTAAGATGGCGAAACTCCAAACAAGGTATTAAAGATTTTAGTCAAAGAATGGAAGATTGGAAGAAAGAAGAAAAAAGGAAAAATGCTGAGAAAGCAAAAGAATATAAAAAGAAGATAGTTGATTGGGCTAGAGTCTGGGAAGAGTATTTAAGAAATTATTCTACTTCTATCAAAAAAAATAAAAAACATAATTTCAAGTATTTCAATCCGAATGATAGTGCTGAGGTTTGGAAGAAACAGATGAGGGAATATACAAAGCTTTGGCACCCTGATTATGCACCAGACCATGGAAATCCTCAAAAATTTGGTGAAATGAAAGCTGAATATGATATTTTAAAAGGTAAAATTCCAACTGAAGAATATAGTTTATAAATTTATTGGTATTACATATAAAGATTCAAATGGATGGTTTCGATTTATAAAAATAGTAAAAAGTAGTGGAACTAAACAACGTTCCACTACTCATTTAACCTACTTTATTTAATCTTCTTTTGCACTATCCTCAGCAATTACTCGTAGTTCTTGATAAAAAATATCATGATTACATTCTGGATTTTCAGCTTGTTTATATTTGTCTACAATTTCAAGTAATTCACCAGTATCTCCTTTAGCATTGATAATTTCCAAAATTTGATTCATATCATCAGTATATTCATCTTCTTTTTTCATTACAGATCCTCCTTCACATTTAGATGTTAATTATTATTTACTAGCTTTATGAAAAAAATAGATCGTTTTTTGAATTAGATAGACATCTAATGAAAGATTGAAGCTAGAAATTCTTACAAACCCCACCATTTTTATAAAGTGTTGTTCTTGGCCGGGCATTTCATTTTAAATTAATATTAAAATTTGAATTTTCTAGCGGAATAGTATAATTTGGATAGTAATTATGTTTACGAAAATACTATTGATTAACTATATATTGGAATAAATAGTAAAATCTTAATCATAAATGACCGAAAAATGGTGGGGGATTAAAAATGAACTTTAACTTTAATGAAGAACATAATAGAAAAAATACAAATAGTACAAAGTGGGACTCAGTTGATCGTGTATTTGGATGTACGGATGTACTACCTTTATGGGTTGCTGATATGGATTTTGCTTGTGCACCCGGGATTGTAGAGGCTATTACGAAACGAGCTCAACATCCTATTTATGGTTATGGACATATACCTGAAGAATTTTTTGAATCAGCAATGAATTGGGCAAGTAAACGTTATAATACTTCGATTAAAAGAGAATGGTTAACAAATATACCTGGTGTGGTACCAGCATTAAATTTAGCCATTGATGCTTTCACAAAACCAGGTGATGAAATCATCATTCAGCCACCCGTTTACTTTCCATTTTTCAGTACAATTAGAAATAATGGAAGAAACATCGTTGAAAATTCTTTAATTGAAGAAGATGGTTATTACTATATGGATTTAGAAGATCTAGAAAATAAAATTACTTCAAAAACTAAAATGATTATTCTATGTAGCCCTGCAAATCCTGTTGGAAGAGTCTGGACGAAAGAGGAATTATCAGGTTTATTTGAAATATGTAAAAGGAATAAAATCGTTGTAATAGCAGACGAAATTCATGCTGATTTAGTCTACAAGAAAGGTAGTCACATACCTTTTTATTCATTAAATGAAGATGCAGCAAATATGAGTATTACATTTATGTCGCCAAGCAAAACATTCAATATTGCAGGCTTATTTTCGTCACTTGCTGTTATTCCAAATCAAGATTTATTTACAGAGTTTTCTCATGCGATTGCTCGTTCTAGTTTAGAAAACTTAAATATTTTTGGAATTGAGGCGGTAATAGCAGCGTATAACGAAGGTGAAAATTGGCTTGATGAATTATTGATTTATTTAAAAGGAAACGCGGAGTTCATATATAATTATTTAAAAACAAATATTCCAGAAGTAAAAATGAGAGTGACAGAAGCGACGTACTTAGGGTGGCTTGATTTTAGAGGTTTAGGCCTAAGAGGTGACCAATTAAACGAATTTATGATTAATGATGCTAAATTAGGTTTAAATGAAGGTCGCGGTTTTGGAATAAATGGGGATGGTTTTATGAGATTGAATTACGCTTGTACACGTAAAACATTAGAAGAAGCCATGACACGATTAGAGAAAGCTGTAAAAGCTAGTAAGAAATAGAGAAGGAGATGGCATTATGACGTTAAAAATAACACCATGTATTGTTATGAGTGGGAATGCTAAAGAAGCAGTTCATTTTTATGAAAAAGAACTTGAAGCAGAAGTTCTAAATATACAAACATACGGTGAAATGCCAATACCTTGTCCAGAAGCATTAAAAAATAGTGTTGCAAATGCAATTTTAAAAATCGGAGAAAGTGACCTTATGTTATTTGATGCCCCTATTCAAACGAATTCGAATATGGACAATGATTTTCAACAAAATGCACCTAATTATCAAAATAGAAAAGTAGAAGTCACGATTAATCTTTCAATCGATAGCGTAGAAAAAACAAAGCGCATTTTTAATTCATTAAAACAAGATGGCCATGTTATTGCCCCGTTAGAAGCAGTACCATTTAGTCCCGCATTCGGAACAGTTACAGACAAGTTCGGCGTTACATTCATATTGATCACTCAAAAGTAAAATACAAATAATTTTTTAGTTTGATAGCAAAAATGGGGAGATTAGATGGATAAAATAAATGTTGAATTAGTAAAACAATTAATTAATGAACAATTTCCAATTTGGTCTCACTTAGAAATAAAGCCTGTAGAATTAAGTGGAAACGATAACAGAACGTTTCATTTAGGGGATAAGATGAGTGTAAGATTACCAAGCGCAGAATGTTATGTCCCTCAGGTTGAAAAAGAGCATAAGTGGTTACCCATTTTAGCGAATAAACTAAGTTTACAAGTTTCTAAACCGTTAGCAAAAGGAAATCCTAGTAAATACTATCCTTGGCCTTGGACAATCAATGAATGGATTGATGGAGAATCTTTAAATAAAGAAAATATAAGTGATTTAAGTCAATTTGCAAAAGATTTAGGGCAATTTTTAAAGGAGTTCCAGTCAATTGATGCTAATGGAGGACCGATTGCAGGAAAGCATAATTTCTTTAGAGGTGGAAACTTAGCTGTTTACGACCAAGAAACTAGGGATTCAATAGAACAAACAAAAGAGTTTTTTAACAAAGATTTATTAACAGAAATTTGGGAAACAGCACTCAGTTCCAAATGGGAGTATGAACCAGTATGGGTGCATGGCGATATTGCGCCTGGAAACTTACTTGTTAAAAATGGAAAGCTATGTGCGGTCATTGATTTTGGAATACTAGGAGTAGGTGATCCATCATGTGATGCAGCAATGGCATGGACATTTTTTGATACTGATAGTAGAAACGTTTTTAAAAAGGTTCTAAACTTTGATGAAAATACTTGGAATAGAGCGAGAGGTTGGGCTCTATGGAAGGCTTTAATTACATTTAATGTAAATAAAGATCATTCTACAACGATAAGAGAAGAATCATTTAATACGATAAATGTCATCATGAATGATTTTAAATCTTGATGAAAAATTTACGAGTTGCCTAATAGCAGCTCGTTTTTTTGTATCTTGAAACTTCACAGATAGTGCAAATAAAAAAGTTGTAACTGCAAATAAGCTACCAATTATGAATAAATAGAATAAAAACCACAAAAATTAATAGAAATAATAATTAAAAAGACTTTAAAATCGATTAAAATAAACAAATATACTGTAAAAATAGATTAGAGAAGACGAAAAGTCCTTCTCTATTTTTATGGTAAAAAGTTATCGCAAAGTAAGAGCATAAGTAAATGATCTTTAAATAAACATGAAAGTATGGAATCTTGTTCATACTAATGTTGGGGTGAGATACGACTATGATCCAAAAATTACTAGCTAGTTTTTTATTAATGACGCAATCAGTTGAACTTCCTGACAGCTTAACTGTTATTCAGCAGGGCCATCCGATTGCTGTAGTTAATCGCGAAGATTTTACAATGTCACTTCCAGGTACACCAATGATAAACGATAAAAAGTTTAATCAATTTATTGAAAAACTTGATCAACAAATTTACCGTAACCCTATAAATGCGACAATCAATGAACAAGGTAGGATTGTACCAGGACAGGTAGGATACAGGCTTTATAAAAAAGAGTTTAGGGATAAATTTACAACATATTTTTATAGTAAAGGTCCTTCTAAAATTGAAGTACCAGAGTTAGATATTTATCCTAAAGTCGATAGTGAATTATTAGCTCATATAAGGATTCAACAAATTGGACAATATGTAACCTACTTTAATTCGAATAATAAAAGTCGGGTGCATAATATTTCACTTGCAGCAAAAGCAATTGATAATTACGTAGTTTTCCCAAATGAAGTTTTTTCTTTTAATAAGGTAGTAGGAGAGAGAAGTGGAGCAAAGGGATACAAACGTGCACCGATCATTGTAAAGGGTGAATTGTCTGAAGGAGTAGGAGGAGGTATATGTCAAGTGTCCTCTACTCTATTTAATGCAGTAGATCGCGCTGGTCTAAAAATTATTGAAAGATATACCCATAGTAGACGAGTTCCATATGTACCAGCAGGGCGTGATGCTACTGTTAGTTGGTATGGACCAGACTTCCGTTTTCAAAATAAATATAATCAGCCCATTCTAATTCGAGCAAAACAATATGGTGGAAGTATGATTGTTACGCTTCATTCTTCCGATGTAATCAATTATGAAGTAAGAAATGTCCCTATAGCTCCAACTCGTTTACCAGAAGAAATAAATACAGAAGATGACAAACATTCTTCAAATCCTTCTAGAAAAGGAAAAATAATTCCACCGCATAAGTCTGTAGGGGATTAAAAATTAATACATACTAAGTAAACCCCACAAGGGAAATGAAAGATCCTTGAGGGGTTTTTGTGTTTTTTATGAATTAGGATCATTATGGATAAAAAATAATGAAAGTCTAATCTTTCAACACTAGACTTATAGAAACTAAGGATTTAGAATTATAAGAAAGATTTGAAAACAAAGGAGAATTGCATGACAAAAATAAATGTATTATTTGATTCGAAGGATATGGAACGAAATACATTACCTTATTACTACGATTACGGAAAGATCATTTCAACTATTCAAAGTCAGCTAATTGATACTTTTGGAGTAGATTTTCAAATGTATTCAGATGAGGATACTACAAATGAAATTTGGGAAATTCTAGAAGAAGATCTTAAAGAAGAATCGAGTGAAGTTCAATTAATCAGCCATATTTATAATGAACTTGAAACAAAAACTATTTCTTCGAATCACACTGATAAAAAATTGGAACTGATCATTAAGCCAAGGGTTGAAAATGGATTGTATTATTATCCGAATTACGGAGTAGCTTTATCGAAAGCGATGATATTTGAAGCGGATAATCAATATAATAGAGACCTGATTTTTGCTAAAAATGATTCATGTCTTTCATCCTTTTTTCAATACGTACTAAAAAGAAAACGAGATTATATTAAAAATTATGTAACAGTCTATACAGATACAGATGATGGTGTAGAAACATCAATTGAAAATATTACCAAAATGGTTAGTAGAGAAGATGTATTTTTAGAAGAATCATTAAAAAGAGAAATTTATCGATCAATAGACCATTTCTTTAATGAAGGTCGAGATTTCTTTAGAACATATGATATCCCATATAAACGAGGTTTTTTATTATATGGAAATCCTGGAAATGGAAAAACAACATTAGTAAAATCAATTGCAAGTAGTATTAACGCACCTGTTGCATATTGGCAAATTACTGAATACACATCAAGTTACACAATTAAAGAGGTTTTTAGTTCAGTGTTAAAATTAACGCCAATGGTACTAGTTATCGAGGATATTGACAGTATGCCTCCTTCGGTTCGCTCAGTATTCCTAAACACAATCGATGGGGCAACTTCTAAAGAAGGTTTATTTTTAATTGGAACGACTAATTATCCTGAAAAAATCGATCCAGCTTTAATGAACCGCTCCGGTAGATTTGATCGAGCATATGAAATTAAACAACCAACAAAAGAAATGCGTTCAGACTACTTACAAAAGAAAAAATTAAATCGAATTTTAAATAATGAAGAATTACAGCTACTAATCGATTCAACAAATGACTTCTCTTATGCTCAATTAAATGAGTTATATATTTCAATCATAATTGAGTGGGACTGTGAACAAAAAGTAGATATCATTCGAGTATGCGACGATATGAGATCAAGTTTACGTAAACAAAAAAAGCAAAATTGGGAAAAGAATCAAACTGTGGGGTTTTCTTTTGAATAATTGATTTTATTATTTCATGTAATAATTATGAGGGCCTTAACTCTGTTGATTTCCTTATTTAGCTAAATGGAAGTTTAGCTTAATAAAGATAGTTGTAAAATGATGTAAAAAGAGGCAAATTAAATGTTAATACTATCTTCTATGGTAAGAAGAACTAAGGAGATGACAATATGTCAGAAGATGAATTATTCTCAAATAAGGCATCTAATGTTTATGAAATATATTCAAAAATCCTCGATTTATTGAAAGAAATAGGTGCATTTAAAATTGAGTTTAAAAAGACCTCTATTCATCTTTTGAATAAATTTTCTTTTGGAGGAGTTCATCCAAAAAAGAAATGGTTAGATTTTAATTTAGTGACAAACCACCAAATTGAACACGAAAAGATTACTAAAATTGAACAAGTTTCCAAAAACCGATTTCACAATAATTTTAGATTCCATAGTATAGACGATCTAAATCAAGAGTTTTTAGTTCTTTTAAAAGAATCATATCATTTGATGTGTTAGTTATTATCAATGAATAGCAGTTTCTTAGGATTTATATCTGGTCTATATCTGTAATAGTAATGCTCCCGATTAAATTTGAAGATAAGCTCATTAACCAAAACAATTAATACTAATTTTTATATAATAATATTTCATTTCTTGTATTAATTTTTTACCAATATCACCTGTTTTTTAGAGAAACTCTTTCTCCTGTGAGTTTCTCTTTTTTATTTTTAATCATCTAAAGCAGGCTTTAGTTAAACAACGTGATCAACGATTTTTGTCGGTCCTTTTTTATTGAACAAAATTGCAGTTTAGTTGAGAGAAATAAGCACCCATCCTGCTACTGAAATTTATAGCATAAAATGTGATATGAGTGTAATAGACCACTAGAAGAGCCGTTCTTTCTTTTTACCAGAAAAAACTTATCCTTGGGTAAAAATGTGGGATTATGGAGAAAAAAAGCTTATTAAGAAACAGACACTAAAAAAAATATAAATAATATATTGGAGATATCCCGTTTGAATGCTTGAGGAGGATATTATGAAACCTATGTTACCTAGTGAAAAATATTTCGGTAATTTAGAACTAGTTTATGCATTTTATGGGGCTATGCCAACAGGTGTTACTGTTTCAGAAACCGGTCGTATTTTCATTTGCTTTCCGAAATGGGGAGACGATGTTAAATTTACGGTGGGGGAAATTGTTGAGGATAAATTGGAGCCTTATCCTAATTTACAAACCAATTTGGTTAACCCTGAGAATATCACAATGACTTTCATTAGTGTCCAAAGTGTAGTTGCTGATGGAAGGGGAACGCTTTGGATATTAGATACAGCGGCACCAAATTTTTCTGAACCTATTAAAGGAGGGGCAAAATTAGTCGCTGTTGATTTAGAAACTAATACAATAAACAAAGTATATACCTTTACAGAAGAGGTTGTCCTGCCTACAACTTATCTGAATGATGTCCGTTTTGATTTTCGTGTTGGAAAAGCAGGTTATGCTTATATAACGGATTCATCTTCAAGAGGACCAGGAGCTATTATCGTCGTAGATTTATCAAATGGAAACGCGTTTAGACGGTTAAATGGGGCAAATTCAACTTCACCTGATCCTTATTTTTTACCGAAAGTAGAAGGTCAAATTTTACTGAATCGAAACAAAGACGGTTCAACTTCTCCATTTAGATTGGCGTCTGATAGTCTTGCCATTTCTCCCGATGGAAAGAGATTATTTTTTGCTCCACTAACCAGTCGTCACTTGTTCTCGATTTCAACAGAAGCCCTGAGAGACAGAACGATACCGGACATGGATGTACCTTATCATGTGAAGTATTGGGGAGAAAAAGGTGCGTCTGATGGAATGATCACCGATGCAAAGGGAACTGTTTATGCTGGAGATTATGAAAACAACTGTATCCGTAAGATATTTCCAAATGGCATAATGGAAACTATCGCACATGATCCGAGAATTTTGTGGCCGGATACTTTTTCAATAGGTCCGGATCAATATTTGTATTTCATTGTGAACCAGTTACATCGACAGCCTAGATTTCATTATGGAGAAGACTTACGACAGAAACCTTATAGTTTACTTCGTATCAAAATTGATGAATTCCCTGCTCCGACATTTTCATAATAAAAATAGTCAATTAATTGTTTTCATTTTATAGTGTAAAACAAACACGAGTAAACAAGAAGTATTAACTATATTTACTTCTGCCAAATAAACACAATATGAAATAATTGGAACAGTTTATTTGGTAAGTGTTAAACTGTTCCTGGAAACTTTTTATAATGTCGGTAAGTTCAATGCTGTATTGATATTATTTAAATCTAAACTGATCTGTTCGTTTGTATCCCATGCATGGTACCATCCTTTTTCTGCCATATATGTGGATATTTGTTCATGCATATCAAGAGCTTCTTCTAAATGGCGAGTGAGCATTTCTTTAATTTCCGGTGTTCCTGCCTCTGTAACTGCCATGGCATAATTTCTAATACCACTTTTAGCTGAAATGAGTAGATCCATTGCAACCACTTGATCCGTTAGTGCGTGCATGCCAGTTAATGTTTCAATGATTGGATTCATGTTTATTCATCTCCTATTTTACTGCTTAGCGTTGGAAAGGATTGAAGCATATTCTTGTAATTGTCTCGTAGATTTATCAATGTCTTGCTGCATAATATCTTTTAATAGCTGATCTGTAACTAACGCTTTCATCGTTTTGGATTTAGTTAAACAAGTGGTCTTAAATGCAGCCATCTCATGGACCTCAAGAATTTCATGTAAGGCGTAGTTCATTTTTTATACCTCCTTCCTCAAGGTTTCAACAGGACTTTTATACAATTATCCATTTTTGTGTCAAAAATCTCATAGCCACGCTTTGCTTCACTAAGTGGAAGTACATGACTTACGACATCTCCTGGGTCAATTTTCCCGGTCGACACTAATTCAAACATATATGGCATATAATGAATCACAGGTGCTTGTCCAGATCGAATATTGACGTTTCGGTTCATAATATCTCCCATTGGGAATCCATTATATCTCCCACCGTAAACTCCAGTAACTTGAATTGTTCCGCCTTTACGTACTGCTTGTGTAGCCATGATAAACGCACTGAATGCTCCACCATGAAGTTTCATTCCGCTCGCCAGGAACTCTAAATCAGTCATTTTACCGTCCATTCCAACTGCATCAATGACAACATCAGCGCCGCCCTTCGTTATTTCTTTCAAATGCATTCCCACATTTTCAAAGTGTTCGAAATTTACAATTTCAACTTTGTTGGTTCGTTTGGCGTGTTGCAAACGATAGTCTACATAATCTACGGCAATGACACGCTTTGCTCCTTTTAGCCAACAAAATTTTTGAGCAAAAAGACCAACCGGACCACAGCCAAGAACAATAACTGTATCACCACCCTTTACGCCTGCATTGTCAACACTCCAAAAACCAGTAGTCATCGCATCGGCAATAACTGCTAACTTTTCATCTGGTTCTTCACAAGTCTCTGGAATTTTGAAATGAGTAAAGTTGGCAAATGGCACTCTTAAATATTCGGCTTGCCCACCTGGATAGCCACCCGTCGTACCAGAATATCCGAAATAGGCACCCATATCACCATTATCATTAGAATTATCACATTGGCTTTCCAAATTTGTCTTACAGTAATGGCATTCACCGCATGCTATATTAAAGGGGATAATTACTCGATCTCCTTTTTTTAGCTTAGTCACACCTGGACCTACTTCTTCTACGATTCCCATTGGTTCATGGCCGATAATATAGTTTTCCTGCAGGTTAGGAATCATGCCATGAATTAGATGAAGATCAGACCCACAAATAGCTGTACTTGTTACTTTTATAATCATGTCATCTGGTTTTACAATCTTTGGATCTGGAACTTCTTTGACTTCAACATTTTTAATACCTTGATACGTTACTGCCTTCATTGGTTACAAGCCTCCAGTGTTAATGTTCATCAGGTGTTCGGTCAAACATGCCTTTTCTATTGTTCTCAACAGGAAATAGATTCATTTTGCCAATCATTAATGTATTGTTGGCAGACAGTTGGTCTAATTGATATTGTTCACTTAGTTCGTATGGATGGAACCATTTTTTACTAATCATTAGTTCTGTAATTTCTTGGTGCATAGCAATCCCTTGCATTAAATGGTTTCGTAAGATGGTTCTAACATCAGGCGATGCTGACTCTGTTAATGCGACCGCAATATTGCGAACACCTTCTTTGGCACGAAGAAGAAAATCCATCGCAAATGTGGTATCTGCTAGCTCTGGTACATGTAGCGAGTTTATAGGGTCTAAATAGTCATGGTTCAATGAATTTGACTCCTTTTCAATTAATTATTGGTGTTGGGCGGTTTTGAGGAACAGGAGCTTCAAAAGGTGCACGTTGATAAATTGACTGTAATTCTCCTAGCGCTTGCATGGATTGTTCAACATCTTTTTGCATTAATGCTCTCAAATCATCATCAAATACCAATCCTTGCATTAGTTTTGATTTCGCTAAGCAAAGGGTTTTGAAATTAATAACTTCATGTAAATCCAATGATTCATGATCGGCTAATTTTTGATTATCCATTTGGTTCCCTCCTATTTGATTAACATAAAAATACAAAGGTATTATTCCAATTAGACAAAGAATCATTCTTCAATAGTTTTTTTAAGAGGTAGGAAAAACGCTGAAATAAATCATAATATAATGAAAAATTCTATTCGATATATTTTGATTAAAAGGGCATAGGGTTAACCCAAACAATTTAAATTGATGGCAAATTATTTGATAGATTGGTTATAAATAGTAATAATTCATGATTGTTGAACATCTAAGTTAGAAAAAAAATAACAAATCAGTCGAATAAAAAGTTTTCTCATTTTTATTCAACTAACGCACTGCAAAGAGAACTTTATGATTAAATTGAAGATAATGTGACAATTACTAGATTTGAAATGGAATCATAACTCATTTTATAAAAGCTTGAACCGAGATATAATCTAGATAGCTGCAACAGTAAGAATGTTAACAAAGTATAAAGGTTTTACATAAGAAAGCCATAACTAAAGAGGAGGAGTTACTTATGAAATTTATGATGGTTGTGAAGGCTTCAAAGGATTCTGAAGCAGGGACTATGCCAAGAGAACAGATGGATCTGATGTTTGCTGCGATGAAGAAATATAATGAAGAACTGAAGAAAGCTGGTGTTCTGGTGTCAGTTGGTGGACTCCATCCAAGCTCCAATGGTATTCGTATTGCTTACCCCGTTCCCGGAGAACCGCCGACCATTACAGAGGGGCCTTTTGCTGAAGTCAATGAGTTGATTGCAGGATACTGGTTCATAGATGTGAATTCTCGAGAGGAAGCTATTGATTGGGCGATGCGGGCGCCAGACCCACATGGTCTTGGAGAAGGACAGATTGAACTTCGCCAAGTATTCGAATAGACCAGTGGACTAAACATTGGATTAACAATGATTCAAAAGAAGTTATTCTAATCATTCCAAATCATATACTTCATTAATCAACCCTAAAACAGCTATCCTGCCAAATACTAACTGTTGTTTACCTAATGTATGTATATTTTGATTAAACTTTAAGCTGCTTCGGTAGCTTTTTTTCTTTGTAATAGGTTCAAAGAGTTATTATTATATGAGCATACTTGGAATGGCCAACATCAACATTTTAATTTATCGAGAGTCTTCTTTTTATTTAATCTTGTTCCAATCATTAATTAGTAAAATATGCATTCAAGTTCATTCCAATAAGTGAAAGTGTAAAATTTTAATAATTTTAATTTCATTTTTGAATAAAGTTAAACGTAGAATATAGTTAATTTTCAGAAAAAATGATTGGAAAACGACACCGGTGTCATTATAATGAAATAAAAACGACATGAGTGTCGGTTTTAAGGGGGCTAAACAAGATGAAAGGTTTAAGGAATAATAAAGGTTTTTTAACATTAATGGCTGCTCAAGCGATTTCAAATATTGGTGATTGGTTAAGTATTGTCGCAATCATTACGCTTGTAGGGTTAAAATGGAATGCTTCGCCAATTGAAGTTTCATTTATCATTTTATGTCTCGCTGTTCCGATGGCTTTATTAGGACCTATTGCGGGAACGATAGCAGATCGTTTTAGTAGGAAGCAATTGATGATTTTATCTGACATTGTCCGTGCTGGATTATTTGTTTTACTTGCATTAGCAAATACGCTGTGGATGGTTTATATTTGTTTGTTTACGATTGGATTGTTTTCTGCAGTTTTTAATCCTGCGAAAAATGGTAAGTTAAAGGAACTAGTTCCTAATGAAGAAATAAAGAGCGCGATGTCAATTACAGCTATGATTGACTCAGCTACAAAAATTTTCGGACCGATTTTGAGTGGGATTCTAGTTTCGGCAGCTGGAACAACGCCAGTATTTTATATTAATTCAGTATCATTTATTATCTCTGCAATCTTAATTTTCTTGCTTCCAAAAATTGCCCAGCAGATTCAAGAAGAAAAAGTGAAAGATAAAGCTAAATCTTCCTATAAAACTGAATTTATGGAAGGTGTTACATTTATTAAATCAAATACGCAAATTTTAGTCGGTATGTTATCTTTAGGTTTTAGTCTCTTAATCTTGCAGTTATCAGATTCGCAAATTATAGTTTTAATAAGGGAACTTAAACATGCGTCCCCAGGTTTATTTGGTTATTTAGTAACTGGTTCTGGAGTAGGAATGTTTTTTTCTAGTTTAATTTTAGCGAAAAAAACTAATTATCGTGCCTATAATTTAATGTTAATTGGGGTTTTTGGAATCGGCCTTGGTTTTGGTATGATGGCTATATTCACACATTTTAATTTCAATTTTTCAATTGTTTGGGCACCTTTATTAGGTTTGTTTGCAGGATTTGCAGCTGGCTTAGTATTTGTTCCATTCCAGGCATCTGTTCAAGTCGATACCCCAGTTGAGTTAACTGGTAGAGTATTTGGCGTAATAGGAAGTGTTACCACAACAGCAACAATTATTGGACCTTTAATAGGTGGATGGCTATCAACGGTAATAGGTGTCATTCCAACATTTATTATATCTGCATCACTTTTAGTATTTGTCTCACTAATAGGATTTTTAACGAAAAATAGAGTAGAGCGGGGGAAGAAAGATGTCTCCGAAAGTCAGCAAGGAGCACCAACAGCAACGTCGAACTAAAATTTTAGAAGCAGCAAAACAAGTGTTTATCGAAAATGGGTATGAAAGAACGACTATGAAGCATGTGATGGACGCATCAAATGTAAGTAGAGGTGGATTATATCAATATTTTGCTAATAAAGAAGAAGTGTTTGAATCACTTTTATATGAGTCACTATTGAGAGTGTCTGAAGAAACAAGTAAATTATTGAATCAACATGTTGATTCATATTGGAAATTACTTTTATTAAGAATGTTCGGTGAAAGCAGAGTGCCAAATGATCGAATGGATCCTTTGGCACCAGTTACTTTAGAGTTTTTCATAACTGGTAGAAATGATGAAAGAAGAAAAAAGTATGGGAAAGAACGATATTTTTATGGTATTAAAATCTTTTCTGATGTCATAGAAGAAGGTCAAAAAAACAAAGAATTTAGTAAAAAGTATGATAGTGAAATTTTAGCAAGAATGATTGTTTCATTTATTGATGGACTTGCACTAGACTATGCAATACTCTCAGCGGAAGAAATAATGATAAAAGAACAATCGATTTTGTTCGTACAATTTTTAAAATTTGCTCTAGAAGTAGAATGAAAATGCGGGATTGTTATTAAATTAACATCCCAAATAAAATTATTTATTTAACATGTTCCAAGTCTTTTCACCAACAATCCCGTCCGGTGTTAGACCGAACTGTTGTTGAAATAGCTTTAGGGCATTTACAGTTTGTGTCCCAAAATGACCGTCTGGCGTAATGCCTAAAAGCTGTTGAATTGTAATAACATAAATATCTGAAGCTCCCTTTTTAATTACATGCCCGGGATATTTTAATGAGTGATTTAATAAATGCCCTACATTTATTTTGAAATGATTAAAAATCTCGCTATATTTTACAAATGGGTATGGACATGGTTTTCTAGTAACATCAAAATGACGCACTATATCTTTTTGAGTTAAATTAAACATAGAACATAAATCATTTACAACCATAACTGTTCGATTGATTGTAGTATTTGAAATACGATTATCCTTTTCAACACACATTTCAACTGATATCGATAATAAATTGGCATTTGGCTTTAAAGCTTCTACACCTCGAAAGGGTTCACCATTCACATAAGTATATTTTTCATTTGCATGGAATGTGACCTCATTTAAAGGGATGATACAAATTGCCTCTTTAGGATCCACAAAAATATGTGCCGATGCATAAGATGGTTTTCGCCCTTGACTAATTGCCTCCGCATTGTGCCCAGGTAATACCTCGCCAAAATATTTATAATGTCCGTTTGCAGTCGCTCCAGGATTTGCAGTCCAATGAATAACGATTTTTTTAACTCCATTTAATTTTTGGCCTGATCTTGTATAATGATTAATCGGGATGAATTTATTTTTCCAACTTGGCATGAAACAACCTCCTTATCTATATTTTTAAGGATTTTTAGTAATAAAGCTGTTGAATTCCAAATGTCACTAATAATAGGTTATGAACACTAAATTTTTATCATGTTGAAAATTGCCTCAATTCAAGGTTAAAAGAAGGTATACAATTAAATTGATTGAATTCAAATAAGTAAAGCAAATCTTACTAAAAATGGTGAATGTGTTTAGGAGGTACCAGATGAAAAGGTA
Organism: Bacillus sp. AFS088145; assembly: GCF_002564465.1. Lineage (GTDB taxonomy): Bacteria > Bacillota > Bacilli > Bacillales > Bacillaceae_G > Gottfriedia. The sequence continues at coordinate 26,919 of NZ_NUUX01000010.1, forward strand.
AAAAAAGCTAAAATAGAAAGTTCATTGACCGTATTATTAGTTTCTGATTTTGAAAAATCGAAAAAATATTACGAAGAATGTTTAGGTTGTGAAGTGAACGAATATTGGGCAATAAGGGATGATTTTGGATTAGGTTTTAAGTTAATTCAAGCGAAAGGAAGATGTTAGACCTAACAAAGGTACATGGAATACGTATGCTTACGTTAATAATTTTGATGACTTAAACTTGCTATCTGATGAATTAAAAACAAATGGAGCCATAATCGTTACTGAGCCTGAATTAAGCCAATTTGAATGGGGAGTTTGGAAGGAGTTCGCGGTAAGAGACTTGGACGGTTATGTAATTGGATTCGGAACAGGACATAAAATTGAAAACTAAGAATATGGCTATACTAATGGTGACCAAAGGAGTGATTAGATGAATTTTCGATCAAAGGAACAAATTTTAACGGAGCAGCCATCAATAGAAAGAAAAATAGAATTTAGAGGTAATAAATACAAATTAGTTGATACAGTTCATGATGTTTCGCACGGTGGTTTTGATGATCTTACATGTTATACATACCGAAATGAAACGGAAAACGCTCATATATTGCTATATGTGCAAAAAGGAAAAATCGTAATTGTTGAACCTTAAGAATAGGATTTTAGACTGTCCTGTATATACAGGCAGTTTTTATTTGTTTTGGGACTAATATGAGGACATTTAGAAATATTAAGTGAAACGGTAGATTTGAAAAAATAGGGGGCATGTGGATTGAAAAAAATTATACTTTTATTCTCAATTCTTTTCTTAACTGCTTGTTCGCATAATAATGGTGCAGTTGAATCATTAAAAAAAGAATATCCTAAAACGATAAAACAAGTAATAGATCAATTACCTAAAGATGTACAAAAAGAACTAGTTGTACCAGAAAAGATACCGTTTAGAGCAAAGGATGTAACAATGGATGTACAAAAAAATCAAAAAAATGGAGCTATTAATGCTACCTCGTTTAATTACTCAAATGAAGAAGTAGAGGTTACAATGTTTGTCATCACTTATCATAATAAAAAACCTTCCTTCCCATATGAACAACAACCATTAAAAACAACTAAATTAAAAGATGGTACAAAAGTTTTGATTGTTGCAGATGATGATAATACAAAAACAATTCGATGGAAGAAAGACGGGCTTTATCATACAATTTCACTTCTTTTTTCAGAAGAAACTGGTAAACAATACACGATTCGAGATTTAGTAAAAACTGCGAATTCGATGAGTAAATAATTTAAAGAGACCGCCAAAAAATTGACGGTCATTTTTTAATGTGGCAAACAGAGAAGAAAAATTGACGTAGATGGATATAAACATAAGTACTACTACACCTCTGACTTCTCCTAACGGCTACCAATCAAAGAGTTTTCTTTATGAATTTTTAACTTCATTAAGAGCTTCAGTATTTGATTTACTTGGAGCAAAATAACCTTCTGAATTAACTGCAGCTGGTGTAGGTTGCCCTTTATTTTTGTTCTTCTTTTTTACATGTGGATTTTGATTGTGACCCATGAATATCACCTCCAAATTTAGTATGTGCTATATTTCCAACTTACTTTCGGAATTGTTATTAACAAAAAGTGGGAAGATTGCTAGGCAATTTTCTTCTCTTTTTTGGTATGTTTTCTTGAGCGGTTAAGAATTAGTAAAGCTAATATTGAAAAGAAGATTGGACCTGCAATCATCCAGATTGTTGAGTTGTAATCACCTTCGATAGCCGGTTGAATGATCGTAAAAAAGTTTGCAAATCCAACTACTAAAATAACAAGAATGCTTGCCAATAAAGCAGATGAATTTGATTTTAAAATTTGGAATGGTTTATCGATTTGATCATTCCTTTTAAACATTGGATACGCAATACCTAAAAATATATAAGGTAATGTCATTGAAACGTTCGTCATTAACGTTATTTTATTAAAAAATGCAGATGCTCCTTGACCGCCAAAGGAAGTAAGGACAATAATGATTGAAACAATTGCGAATTGCACCCACATTGCATTGACAGGCATACCTTTTTCATTTGTATCTGAAAATTTTGTCGGCCATAAGTATTTAGGTGTGCCCTTGATGATTGTTTTTAATGGTGCATAAATTAATGTAAAAAATGCTCCGGTATATGCAAGAAACATTGATAAACCAGTAATTCTTGCAAACCAAATACCAATTTGATCGGCAGTATGTGTTGATAAATTAAAAGCTTTTCCAAGTTCTAATCCTAAATTATACATTAGAACATATGTTATATTTCCTAAATTCGTTGTGGTAGCACTTAAATCATTTGACCAGTTAATAAAAATACCTACTAAAAAAATACCTAACGAATATCCTACTGAGATAATAATTGCAGAAATCGTAATTCCTTTTGGAAAATTACGTTCGGCGTTTTCGGTTTGATCAACTAAACTGCCGATTGCTTCTAATCCGCCATATGCAAAGATTGCAAATACAACAAATGATAGAATTGCGAGGGTAGATAGATAATTTGGATTAGGTGAGTGAGCAAATGCTGTAGATATGCTTTTAATTGGCTGAGCAAATTTTCCTCTATTAAATAGAAAAATAAGGATACTTGTGATTAGTAAAACTATATTTAATGAGAAAACTGTAACGCCACCAATCGTTGTAACCTTACTAATACTTTCGATCCCTTTTGAAGCAAAATATGTCACAACTAACATCCAAAGTAATGCTAATAAGCCAATTGATTGAGTAGATGAAAGTCCAAATAATGAAAGGGATTGCGTTTTGTCTCTACCAAAAATAAATGTTGATAGGGGAATCCAAACCTTTGAAGAGACACTAACCATATAAATTACATAGGAAGAGAACCACATAAATGTTCCAATAAACGCGAATCTAGGTCCAACTGAATCTGCCATCCATGTATAAATACCACCTTCTGAATGCTTATATGCAGCTCCGAACTCAGCCATCATAAAGGCAAAAGGAATAAAAAACGTAATAGCTGAGAGTAAATACCATGGAATTGCACTATATCCCATTAAATAAAAAGCTGTAGGTATATTTCCAAAACCATATACAGTTGTAAATACCATTAATATTAAGCCAACAAGTGAAAGTTTTTTACTCAAGATCTCACCTCGTAATTAGTCGATTATAAATGAATAGTAATAGTTTCTTCAATAATCGGTAATTTATGAGGACTTAACAACCAGTCAGTTTTACTTATTTTTTAGAAATAATAAAGAATAGTTTCGTTCTGTTTTTCAAACGCTAAGTTGATTAATAAATACTTAAAATGGTTTTTTGAAAGAGAAAGGATGAACTAAATGAGCTTTAATGAAGTAGTATTAAGAGTTATATGCTCATTTTTTGTATTATTTATTTTAACGAGATTAATGGGGAAGAAGGAGATTAGTCAATTAGATGTTTTTACATTTATAACAGCTATTACAATTGGGAATATAGCAGCATCAATTACGACATCTAAAACATTAACTATTGGAGATGGGATCATTGGATTAGTTGGCTGGGCAGTTTTGACGATCATCATGGGATATTTAAGTTTAAAATCTAAAACTGTACGGCGAGTGATTCTTGGGGAACCAATTATTTTAATTAGACAAGGAAAAATAATGGAAAATGCATTAAAAAAAACTCGATTAGATACAGAGCAATTCCAAGGAATGCTTCGTAATGAGAATATTTATTCATTAAAAGATGTAGAGTACGCTATATTTGAAATCGATGGCAGTCTATCCATTATGAAAACAAAAGATGTTAAAACGAAAAAAAATAAAACATGGAAAAAAACTTTATTATTTCCGACTTCAACAGCAGTAGTAACTGACGGGGAAGTAAATGAAGATGCATTATCAAATTTAAACTTGGATAAAAAATGGTTAATGGCTCAACTTGAAAGGGTAGGCATAGAATCAATTTCAGATGTGTTTTTTGTTGAAGTACAAACCGATGGGTCGTTATATATCGACTACCGAGAAGATCATTTCAATGAAGAAGAAAATTAATTGACTCACATCCTAGAGTGGATATGAGTCAATTAAGTTTTTATCTAATTATTCGTAAATCGGAACCCAGCCTTCAGTAGTAACAAACAATCGAACAGCAACTACTTTACGATCCTCCGCTAACGTGAAGTAGTGGCGTACATTTGGTGGTACTGAAATTAAATCTCCAGGATTCAAATTAACATGGAAAAATCCTTCATTTCCTTCGATAATAAACGTACCGTGACCGCTAACAATGAAGCGAACTTCGTCATCTGTATGATGATGCTCGCGGTTGAAGTTTTTAAGTAATTCATCAAGATTTGGAGTTGCTTTTGAAAGAGTAATAATATCACTTGCTAAATAGCCACGTCTTGATGAAATACTGTTGATTTCAGCTTTAAAAGTTTCAAGAATCGTTGCTTTTTCATCATCTGATAAAATAAATTTTTCTTGTAACGAACTATGTAATTGTTCGATATTCCAATTTTCGTAAATTACACCTTGTTCTTCTAAATATGCTTTTACTTCAACATCACTTGTAATATGATAATCTTTTTTTTCTACCCAAATTGTTGCCATTCTTCATTCCTCCAAATTAGTTCTTTATAAATGTATTTTTTTGTATACCTTGTAGTGCGTATTGGAATAGAAACTCATAAGCTTCTAAATTTTTTTTAGCTTCAAATGCTGATTCGGCCCATACCGTTATACCGTGATTATGAATTAATACAGCACCATGATCATTCTTTATATGTGGAAGAAATTCATCTGCAAGAGTAGGGATATGCGCATGATTTTTTATAATTGGAATTGTAATTTCTGCATTTTCTTCCCATAGACCTAATGCTTTAATAATTTCGATACCTGAAAAAGATAACTCATCTTGATATGGAAAATCCTTTGTTATAAAGTTATTTGCTAAAGTGTGTACATGAAGAACGCATTTTGCATTTGTGTGTTGATAAATTAGACGATGCAAAATGGCTTCAGCTGATGGTTTTTTTGAATCATCCCAAACAGATTGGTCAAATTCATTAACGAGTAAAAAATCGTCATAAGTATGTTTAGTTTTATCTTTACCACTAGTAGTAACTAAAAAGTTCAAAGGCTCCTCATTTACTTTAATTGATAAATTTCCACTAGTTCCTAAAAACCAATCTCGATCAGCAAGTACTTTTTTTACTTCACGGATTTCATCATAATGTTTGAAAAAGTCCTTCAAACTAGCACCTCCTTCTCTAATGAAGCTCGAATATCATAGAAATTTTCAAAAGGAATGAAAGGTAAAGATAGTTCTTCACATTTATCTTTTAAGAAATCTCGAGCAAAAATTAAATTGGCTTCTTTTGCAATTTGTAAGTCTGTAATTGAATCGCCAATGACAATGATAAAATCATTTGATTCACTAAATTTTCTTTTAACAGATGGTTTACACATTCCACAATCATTCGTACAGTTTTCATCACAAGAGTGATCCCAATGAATTTTTACAGTTTGGCCTGTAAAGTCAGTTCGATTACATAAAATATCCGAAGGTGGAAGGTAATCCGCTAATATTGGATGAACGAAAAAATCTAGTCCGCCACTTACAACTTTTAACTCATATTGTTGAACGCTTACAAATTGAATAAAATCGCTAAAACCATTTCGAATGACAGTACGATCGATTACAAAATCGGTCATTTCTTGTTTTTTCGTTGAAGGAATTGTAGCAAACATTTTCTCTACGCCTTCTCGAATTGATATATTGCCATTTAACACTTCAATTGTTAATTCAATTACTGAAGGTGGAGCAAATTCTTTAACTAAATTAACGATATTGTCTCCCTCCGTAATTGTTCCATCAAAATCACAAAAAATCTTTATCGCCATTGTTGTTACCCCCAAAGTTGTAATGCTTTTTGTAGTGATGTATTTGGAAGCGCGTAGTCTTTTAACTCAACTCCAGATAATGTTGCTGAAATTGCTTCCCTAAATGCATTACCTCCACCGATTGGTCCATCCGGATGACCATGTACACCGCCGCCAGCGTTGATGACTTGTTCAATTCCAAAATCTTGAATTAATTGAGGCACAAGTCCTGGATGAATTCCAGCAGAAGGGACTGGGAATGTCTCTTTTAATCCATTTGATACTGTTAAATTTTCAGCGATTTTTAAAGCTGTCTCTTTTTGTAATGCAACTGATCCATATGGTGAAGGGAAAAGACTGAAATCTGCACCAGCAATTCGTAATAGTTTCCCTAGTAATAGTCCTGCGTCAATTCCATAAATTGGTGATGATGTAAACGCCCCCGATACAGCAGGATGAGCCATAATTGGAATATTAATTGATGGATCTTCTGCCAAACCTTGAAGGACATCAATTCCATACGAGAACACATTTAATAAAAATACATCAGCACCAGCTTCTGCAGCACGTAATGCTTTTTCTTTTAACTCATATGTACGGCCAGTTAAATTCACCGCATATAATGTTTTGTGTCCTGTTTTTTCATAAACTTGATTCAAAATATTTTTTCCGTGTGTGACGCGATCCGTAATCGATGTAATCGTGTCAAAAAGAATCTCGTCATCTTTTATTAAATCTACGCCACCTAAAGCTTGTTTTTTTAATTCCTCTGAAATGTATTGAATATCTCTGCCGATAATTGATTTAAAAATGCTCATTAATAAAGGTCGATCAAATACATCCAATTTCTCTCGAATGCCTTTAATACCAAATTTTGGACCCGGAAAAAGATTTAAAATGTCGTCAGTAAAATTTAAATCAATTAGTTTAATTTCACCATCAAGGGATAGCTTACCGAAAACGGTTGTTAAAATAGCTGGAAGATCAGCTGAAAAATTTAAGCTAGGATAATAGATTTCAATAATCCCTTTTGTCGGTTTATACCCTAAAAAGTTAACGATATTTTCTTCGCAATCTATTTCATGAACAGAAAGAACTTTGCCTTTATGCTTTTGTAATTGTATTTGATCATTTTGAGGTAAAGACGTCCAAGAACCAACCGTTAAACCTAGAGCGATTGATTCTGCCTTTTTTTCTAAATGATGATTTTTATCATAAACTTGGTAAGTTGCTATTACTCCACTCATCTCAAAACCTCCAAAAAGTTTTAATCAAACAAAAAACCTCTCCACTAAGGAGAGGTTTACCTACACCTTATCTGTCAGCAAATGCTGCGAGAATTAGCACCGTACTAGTTAACTAGCCGGTTGCCGGGTTTCATCGGGCTCGGTCCCTCCACCTACTCTGAATAAAGTAATATTTAATTTTGAATTCTTAATCTAATCGCATTATTTCATGAACAATCACAATTGTCAAACATTAAATTTTGAAAATATTTCAATCTCTTTTAATCTAGCAACTGCTTCCTTCAGTCTAACAGTATCGGATAGTAGGCCAACTCTTACATAGCCTTCACCATATTCTCCAAATCCATTTCCTGGAGCGACTGCAATATGTGCCTTTTCAAGTAATAGATCTGCAAATTCCTGTGATGTAAAACTTGATGGGATTTTTAACCATGCAAAAAACGAACCTGCTGGTGCAGTTACTTCCCATCCGATTTCGTGACAGCCGCTAATAAATACATTTCTACGTTCTTCATAAAGTGCCAATAGTTGTTTTACACTTTCTTGAGATTCAGTTAGTGCAGCAGCCGCAGCTTCTTGAACAGCAGGGAAGATGCTTACATAAAGATGATCCTGTAATAGATTAATTGCAGAAATAACCTCTTTATTTCCAACTGCAAAACCGATTCTCCAACCAGCCATATTATACGTTTTAGAAAGGGTATAAATTTCAATCCCGCATTCTTTTGCCCCAGGCGTTTGGAGATAACTTAAAGGTTTTTTGCCGTCAAAACCAAATGCGCCGTAAGCAAAATCATGACAAATTGTAATCTGATTATTTTTTGCTAGCTCAACAGTTTCTTTAAAAAATTCCTCTGTTGCTATAGCACCTGTGGGATTATTTGGATAATTAATAAATAATATTTTACTAGCATCCAAAACATCCTGAGGAATTAATTTATAATCTGGTAAAAATTGATTTTCTTCAAGTAATGGAAGCATGTATGGAACTGTTTTTGAAAGAGATATACCAGATAAATAGTCTGGATAGCCTGGGTCGGGCACTAAAATTGTATCTCCAGCGTCACATAAACAAAGTGGTAACTCCACTAATCCGGCTTTTCCACCGAATAAGATAGCTACTTCTTCCTCTGGGTCTAAATCAACATCATACTCTCGTTTATAAAACTCTACAACAGCATTTTTTAAAGAGCTCATTCCTCTAAACGGAGAATAACGATGAGTTAAAGGGTTTTCAACAGACTTTTGTAATGCTTTTATAATATGGTCGGGTGTAGGTTGATCTGGATTTCCTTGACCAAGATTAATGACATCATGACCATTTCCTATTGACTGATTCACTTTTTGGACGAGTGAAGCAAAAAATTGTTTTGGTAAATTGTTTAATAGTTTACTATGATTCAAGTTAATCACTCCAAAAATATAATAAAATTAATTTGAATAGATCGTTTCTTAATCGAATGATTTTCATGAACGACTGTTGCAATAACTTTCACCATCATATATGCTCGATTTAAAAATGTCTATAAAATTTAGAATAGGGTGAATAAATTGTGATTAAAATTGCGTGTATTCAATCTGACGTTATATTAGGTGAATCAAAGGCTAATTTAGAGAAAATGAAAACTAAAATAAACGAAGCTGTTAAAGAAAATATTCGTGTAATCGTATTACCAGAATTATGGACAACAGGCTATTGTCTGGAAGAAATTGGCTTGCACACAGGAGAACAGGAAGCGGTTATTTCTGAACTTCAGTCCATTGCAAAATCAAATAACGTAATATTGATTGCTGGTTCGTTTCCAATTGCAAGAGAAAATGGTGTTACGAATACATTAATTGTTATTAGCAGTACTGGAGAATTAGTAAAATCTTATGATAAAGTTCATTTGTTCCAGTTAATGAACGAGCATCATTATCTACAATCAGGTAAAAAAGATGGTCTTTTTGAAATCGATGGATTAACGGCGGCAGGTTTTGTTTGCTATGATTTGCGTTTTCCTGAATGGATTGGAGCTCATTCTCAAAAGGGTGCAGAAGTTTTATTTTTTGTTGCCGAATGGCCAATTCAAAGAATGAATCATTGGGATATCTTATTAAAAGCAAGAGCAATCGAAAATCAGTGTTATGTTGTTGCTTGTAATCGAGTAGGAAAAGATTTAGCGAATACATTTGGTGGAGGATCAATGATCATTGACCCTTGGGGAGAAGTAGTAACCAAAGGCAGCACAAATGAAGAAATCGTTTTTGGCGAAATTGATCCAAAAAAAGTCGATGAAATACGCGGTACAATTCCTATTTTTGAAGACAGAAAAGAAGAAATTTACAAAAAGTTTTAAAAAAGTAATTGACAAATTAAAAATCTATAAACTAAAATACGATTATAAAATCAAATATGCGAACTCTTATTTCGAGTAGGCGGAGGGATTTGGCCCGACGATGCCCAGCAACCGACCGTAATACCATTGTGAAATGGGGCGTATTGTTTACGCCTGAGCTTAAATGCTCAGTAAGGCACGGTGCTAATTCCAACAGAAAAGAAATTTTCTGGTAGATAAGAGACGAAAGCCAATTAGTATTGCCTCTTTTCGTCTCGGAAAAGAGGCTTTTTATTTTGCAAAATTCAAGGGGGATGAATTTAGTGACTGTCATTGAACGAAAAGAATATAGACCATTAACAGAAGCAACTGCAATTACTTATTTACAAAAACTTGGCTATTTTAAAGATGAACTATGTGAATGTATCGAAATTGGTGATGGGAATTTAAATTTAGTGTTTAAAGTAAATCCAGTAGGAAGCAAGAAAGGGTTAATTATCAAACAGGCTCTACCATACGCAAAAGTTGTTGGGGAAAGCTGGCCACTTACATTAAAGCGAGCTACGATCGAGAGTAATGCGACAAAAATCTACAATGAGTTAATCCCATTACATGCACCAAAAATTTTAGAACATGACGAAGATCAAGCTGTAACTGTAATGGAGGATCTTTCACATTTACAAATTTTACGAAAAGGTTTCATTGAGAAAAAAAGCTATCCGTTTTTAGCTGAACATATCGGTGAATTTTTAGCAAAGTCATTATTTTTCACTTCAGACTTTGGAACTTCACCAGCTAAGAAAAAAGAGCTAGAGTATCTTTTTAATAATCCTGACTTATGTGATATAACAGAAAATCTTGTATATACAGATCCATTTTTTAACAGTGAAACAAATAGTTTTGAAGAAGAATTAACAGATGAAATTCAAGAACTATGGAATGATGCAGATCTACAAATAGAGGTTGCGAAACTAAAATTAGATTTCTTATCGAAAAAAGAAGCATTATTACATGGTGATTTACATACGGGAAGCATTTTCGTATCTGAAACAGAAACAAAAATAATTGATCCGGAATTTGCATTTGTCGGACCAATCGGATTTGATTTAGGGCAAATTCAGGCAAATTTACTTTTTCAACTTTTCAGCCGTACTGAATTAAAAGACGAAATTATTGAACACATTTTAAACGTTGAAAAAGTTTTTAATGAAACATTTATTCGACTATGGGAAGAGCATAGTGTTAGACCATTTAATCAAAAAGCTCTAATTAAAGAAAAAATAGAAGGTTATTGGGTGGATGCAATTGGGGTTATTGGATGTGAATTAATCCGCAGAAGTATCGGTCTTGCTCACGTTGAAGATATTGATTCACTGGAACAAAATCAAAAAATTGAAGCAAAGAAAAAAGTCTTAAAATTCGGAGTATATTGTATAAAAAATAGATTTACTATTAGAAATATTGGAAATTTACTTAATGGATTGGAGTAATAATTGATGACTACATTACAGCAAATACCTGAATCATTACAATGGAACGGTGAAAGTTTAAAAATTTTAGACCAAACAAAATTACCAACTGAAATATACTATTTTGATGCAACGACATTAGTAGATGTACGTGAAGCAATCGTAAAGTTACAAGTAAGAGGAGCACCAGCGATTGGTTTAGCTGCAGCATATGGACTTTATTTAGGTGTTCGAGAACTTGAAACTGAACAAATTGATGAATTTCATCAACAAGCACGATTATTAGCGGATGAACTAATTAGTGCTAGACCAACTGCAGTAAATTTAGCATGGGCCGTTGAAAAACTAATTAGCTCTAGTAAAGTAGCAGTGACTGTATCCGAAGCTAAATTAATCATCATGGAAGAAGCAATTAAATTACATGTAGCAGATGAGGCAACTTGTAAAGAAATCGGTGAAAACGCTTTAACATTATTACATGACGGGGTAGCAGTATTAACTCATTGCAACGCAGGGAGTATTGCGACAAGTCGATACGGAACAGCTTTAGCTCCACTTCACTTAGCAAAAGAAAAAGGCTGGGAAATTTCGGCTTATGCAACAGAAACTAGACCAGTATTTCAAGGTGCAAGACTAACCTCTTGGGAAATGAAGCAAAGTGGTATCCCGGTTACATTATTAACTGATAATATGGTCGGCTACTTATTACAAAATAAAAAAGTAGATGCAGTTATTGTTGGAGCTGATCGCATTACTGCTAACGGAGACACTGCAAATAAAATTGGAACATTACAATTAGCAATTTTAGCTAACTTTTACCAAATCCCATTTTATGTAGCTGCTCCTTTATCAACAATCGATTTAACAATCGAAACAGGGAATGAAATTGTAATTGAACAACGCGATCGTACTGAAGTAACGCATATCGGAAATGTTCAAATTGCCCCTGAAGGAATCAATGTACTTAACCCAGCGTTTGATGTAACACCGAATGAATTAATAACGGCGATTATTACAGAAAAAGGAATTGTTTCAAGTAATTATAAAGAAACGTTTAAAAGTTGGGAGCAAGAGTAATGAAAAAAATTATTGCAACACTATCAATCGCATCTGTATTATTAACAGCTTGTGCAAATGAACAAAATGTTGTTTCAACCAAAAAATCTGAAAATGCTAGTACTGAAGTAAAGAAAGTATCCGCAAGTAGCAATGCTGAAATTCCTGAAGCAATAAAAAAGAAAACAAAAATTGCTTTAATTATGGAGTTTTCAATTGGAACTTTTTCTTCACAATATATCGATGGCGTAAAAAAACAAGTTGGGAAATTTGGCGGAGAAGTACAAGTATATAATGCTGATAATGATTTAGCAAAGATGGCCTCCAATTTAGATACAGCCGTCAATTCTAAGGTTAATGGAATTTTAATCGATCATGGGCGAAAAGAAACATTAGAAAAAGGTGTAAAAAAAGCGTTAGCTGCAGGCATTCCAGTTGTTTCTTTTGATAGTGATTTAAATATTCCTGGTGTTACAGTAATTGACCAAGATGACTACAGTTTAGCATGGAAAAGTTTAAAGAGTTTAGCAGAAGGATTAAACGGAAAAGGGAATATCGCAACAATTTGGGTAGGTGGTTTCACACCGATGGAGCGCAGAAAAGTTATTCTTGATGCATTTTATAAACGTTATCCGAATATAAAAGAGGTTGCCAGATTCGGAAAAGCAAGTAGTAATACGATGCTTGATACACAAGCTCAGGTAGAAGCTTTATTAAAGAAATATCCTAAAGGTCAGCTTGATGCTATTTTTGCAACTTGGGATGAGTTTGCAAAAGGAGCTACTAAAGCAATTCAACAAGCTGGACGTAATGAAGTAAAAGTTTACGGAATTGATTTAAGTGATGAAGATCTTCAATTAATTCAGGAAAAAAATTCACCGTGGGTTACTTCAGCTGCAAGTGATCCGGGAGAGATTGGAGAAGTTCAATCTAGATTCCTATATCAAAAAATAGCTGGAGAAGAAACGCCAGATATTTATTCTTTAGAACCTAAATTAATAGAGAAAGAGGAGCTTCCAAATACTCCAATTAAAGTTAGTGATCTAAGAAAATATAGTAATAACTGGATACCTTCACAAGCTGCAACTTCACCATGGATGGAGAAATTAGATAAGGGGAACTAAAGATGACTATTAAACTAGAATCTGTATTTTTTAGTTATGGAGAATCAGAGGTACTAAAAGATATTAATTTTACAGTCAAACCTGGAAAAATAGACGGTATGGCTGGTTTAAATGGTGCAGGTAAAAGTACGTTAATGAAGATTCTAGCTAATAGAATTCAACCAACAAATGGTAAGTGTAAAGTAAGTGAAAATTCAACAATAGCATATGTCCCTCAAGAAGTTGATGAGGGACTTGTGCAAGGATTAACTGTAATTGAAAATTTAATAATTGCTTTGAATAGAGAAATTAAGAAATTCTTCTTCTCAAAAAAGAAAAGTGTTGAATTTGTTCAAAATCGACTTTCAAAATGGAATTTGAATCTACCATATTACAAACAAGTAAGTGATTGTTCAATTTATGAAAAACAAATTATTTTAATTTCAAAAGCACTACTAAATGATGCATCCTATTTCCTATTTGATGAGCCCACTTCTTCCCTAGGAAATACTGAAAAAGAGCAATTTTTCTCATTCTTACATCATTTGAAAAAAATGGGGAAAGGTATTGTCGTCATTTTACACTCAATTGATGAACTTATTAAATTTACTGATGAATTAACAGTATTAAGAAGTGGAGAAATCGTGTATCAAGGTATCTCATCGACATTATCTGTTGAAGAAATAATTGGACAAATGTCTTCTGGTAAATTTACATTTAAAAAAACAATAAAAGAGTGCAATGAACCAGCTTTTCAGTTTCGTAATATCCGATTAAGTGAAACGAAACCTTCTATTAATATAGAAATAAATAAAAATGAAGTAATTGCCATTTATGGTGCAAATGGAAATAAGAAAACGAGTTTAGCAAAAACAATATGGGGCAATCGAAGCCAATATGAATTAATAATAGGAAGAAACTCATTTTTGATCAAGTCTCCTCAGCATGCATATAAAAAAGGAATTGCATTTGTACCAGAGGATCGAAGAAAAGAAGGGTTATTTCTAAATCACTCGATTAGAGAGAATATCTCGTTCAAAAAAAGAGGTTGGATAAACAAAAATCTCGAAATTGAGAGTTCTCAATTCTTAATCAATACTTTAAGTATTTTTCCAAAGGACACTGAAAAAGGAATTTTACATCTTAGTGGAGGAAATCAGCAAAAAGTAAGTATAGCAAAATGGATCTCACCGAATTTGAAGTGTCTTATATTAGATGAACCACTAAAAGGTGTTGATATTTATGCTAAACAACATATTTTCCAATACATTGATGAATTTTGTGCTAACGGTGGTTGTGTTATTTATTTCACGAATGATATTGAAGAAGCTAATGTGATAGGAGACAAAATATATACAATTATACAAGGTGAGTTATTGGAGGGTATACAATGACGCAATGGGCACAAACACAAGGTAAAAGATTATTTTTGGATTTTGGAGCGGTATTGCTACTTCTAGTCGTTATTGCATTTTTTTCAATGACATCGAATTCCTTCTTATCTTATAGTAATATTTCTGATATTTTAAGATCGATTTCAATCGTAACATTACTGGCGATTGGAGTTACGTTTAGTTTAATCATTGATGGTTTAGATTTATCAGTTGGATCAACCGCGAGTTTAAGTACGGTTACAGCTGCTTATTGTTTAATTGTTTTTAGACAAGAGCTATTAATTACACTTTTAATTCCAATTGTTTTTGGTTTTATAGTTGGATTATTAAACGGTCTGTTTATAACGAAAGGGAAATTACCGGACTTATTAGTTACTCTTGCTATGATGTTTGTTGTAAATGGTTTACATTTAACCTTAACAAAAGGTTCCTCGATTTATGAAGGAATGACAATTAATAATGAAGCAACTACAGGTCATTTTATTCCTTCGTTTTTATATCTTGGGCAAGGTTCATTTTTTAATATCCCAGTTGCAGTCATAATAATGATAATTTGTATATTAATTACACACTTATTTTTAGAAAAGACTACTTGGGGTAGAGTATTCTTCTTTATTGGAGGAAATAAAAATGCTGCACACTTATCAGCAATACCAGTAAACAAGTATCGAGTTTATGCCTATATTATTAGTGGGCTTTTTGCATCACTTGGAGGGATTTTACTTGCTAGTCGAGTGGGTACAGGGCAAGTTTCAGCAGGTACACCATTATTAATGGATAGTATTACAGCGGCATATATAGGAATCGCTATGTTTGGAAAAGGGAAACCAAATATAATCGGAACATTTTTAGGTGCGTGCTTAATGGGGATCCTTTTAAACGGATTCACGATGTTAAACGTACCATACTATGCGCAAGATATTATTAAAGGTATTTTATTATTAATTGCAATTTTGTTAGCCAAAAAAATTAAGAATTAGCATTCAGACTGACCGAATTCGGATTAGCGGTGAATGATAAATTGTCAAATCGAAGGACTAGTCAAATAACATAATATTTGAATACAAACCGTTATAATCTCCAAACTAATGGAGATTATTTTTTTTTAATAAAATAGTAGAATTTTAACTAATATTGCATAGAATAAAAAACAAATATTTTCATGTTAGATTTTCTGACATCGTATTGACAGATTATCTAACATGAAATAAAATACTTATAGATGAACGAAAGGAGCATTGCTATGAATGATCAAGTAAGACGCTCAACGCCACTTTTCCCAATCGGAATAGTCATTTCGTTAACTGAATTATCTGCAAGGCAAATTCGATATTATGAAGAGCATGATTTAATTCGTCCAGCTCGTACTGAAGGTAATCGTAGATTATTTTCTTTCAATGATGTCGATCGATTATTAGAGATAAAAACTTTTATAGAACAAGGCTTGAATTTAGCAGGAATTAAAGAAGTACTCAATTTAAAATCGTCAGAAAAATCCAAAGAAACAGTGGTTCAACAAGTCATTGTTGAAAAATCAATATCAGATGAACAGCTTCGAAAAATGCTTCGTCAAGAGTTATATCAAAATGGTAAATTAGGTAGAACTTCTTTACGACAAGGAGATATGTCTCGATTCTTTCATTAAGTTATTGATTAAGTCTGGATTATTCTAGCTTTTATATTTATATGGGGGGAAATATAAATGAAAAAGGAAACGATTTTAAATAGTGTTGAAGAACATAGTCTTGAATTTGTACAGTTATTTTTTACAGATGTAGAAGGGGTATTCAAACATTTAGAACTACCAATCACGCAAATTGAAAAAATACTTAATAATGAAACTATGTTTGATGGCTCTAGTATTAACGGATTCACAAAAATTGAAGCAAGTGATATGATGCTTTTCCCAGATTTGAATACTTGGAAAGTCGACACTAACGAAAAAGTTGGACTCTTCATTTGCGATGTTTATTATCCGAATGGTACACCTTTTGAAGGTGATCCAAGAAATGTGCTTAAACGAGCAATTGAAAAAGCGACTGACAAGGGATTTACTTCTTTTAATGTAGGACCTGAACCTGAGTTCTTCTTATTTAATAAGGAAGGAAATCAGTTAGTTCCAAATGACAATGGTGGATATTTTGATGTAGCCCCCCTAGATAAAACAGTTACAATACGACGTGAAATTACGAAAGCCCTTCAGGCTTTAGGGTTAGAAGTTGAGGCTTTGCATCACGAAGTTGCAATCGGTCAACATGAGATTGATTGGAAATACGCACCAGGATTACAAACAGCTGATAATATTCAATTATTTAAATATACAGTTAAAACAATTGCTGAAAAAAATGGTTTAGTTGCTACATTCATGCCAAAACCAATTTTTGGAGAAAATGGCTCAGGTATGCATTGTCATATGAGTCTAGGAAATGATAATGGTAATGCCTTTTATGATCAGCATGATTCAATTGGATTATCTGAAACAGCACGACAATTTATTGCAGGTGTTTTAACACATGCTCGTGCAAATGCTTCAGTTACAAATCCAACAGTTAATTCATATAAACGTTTAGTTCCAGGCTATGAAGCACCAGTTTATGTAGCTTGGTCACAAAGTAATCGTACATGTACAATTCGTATACCAGCTGCAAGAGGTGCAGGTACTAGAATCGAAGTACGAAATCCAGACCCATCTGCAAATCCTTATTTAGCTTTAGCTGTTCTATTATCTGCAGGCTTGGATGGTATAGAAAGAAAATTAACACC
This sequence comes from Bacillus sp. AFS088145, assembly GCF_002564465.1. Taxonomy (GTDB): domain Bacteria; phylum Bacillota; class Bacilli; order Bacillales; family Bacillaceae_G; genus Gottfriedia. The sequence continues at coordinate 44,128 of NZ_NUUX01000010.1, forward strand.
TCCAGTCGAACGAAGTGAAAACCTGTATTTGATGGATGACGTAACTAGAAAAGCAGAAGGCATTGAAACATTGCCCGGAAGCTTACTAGAAGCAGTTACAGAACTTGAAAACAGTGAATTTTTGCAGCAAGTTTTAGGGAAACATGTATATTATTCATTCCTTCAAAACAAAAAAGAAGAATGGGATGCTTATCGATTACGTGTTTCAGAATGGGAAAAAGAAACATATTTAAACTGCTAATCACTAAACTTAAAATAAAAAAATAGAAAAGTGGAAGTAGGATATCTCTACTTTTCTATTTTAAAGTGTGTTAGACTAATTTTGTTTGTTGCATACGAAAGGGGAACTTTTATAATGGCTAAGTTTACAAAAGAAGATATTTTCCGTATTTCAAAAGAACAAAACGTAAAGTACATACGTCTACAATTTACGGATTTACTAGGGATTATCAAAAACGTTGAAATTCCAGTAAGTCAGCTTGAAAAAGCTTTAGACAATAAAATGATGTTTGACGGTTCTTCAATCGAAGGATTCGTTCGTATCGAAGAATCAGATATGTATTTATTCCCTGATTTAGACACTTGGGTAGTGTTCCCATGGACTGCTGAAAAAGGAAAAGTAGCTCGTTTAATCTGTGATATTTACAATGCAGATGGCACTCCATTTGAAGGAGATCCTCGTAATAACTTAAAACGTATGTTAAAAGAAATGGAAGCTCTAGGCTTCACAGATTTCAACTTAGGGCCTGAGCCGGAATTCTTCTTATTTAAATTAGATGAAAAAGGTGAACCAACTCTTGAGTTAAATGATAAAGGTGGTTACTTCGACTTAGCACCAACTGATTTAGGTGAAAACTGCCGTCGTGATATCGTTCTTGAACTTGAAGAAATGGGCTTTGAAATCGAAGCATCTCACCACGAAGTAGCTCCAGGACAACATGAAATTGATTTCAAATATGCTGGTGCAATCAAAGCTTGTGATGACATTCAAACATTTAAATTAGTTGTAAAAACAATCGCTCGTAAACACGGTTTACACGCTACATTCATGCCAAAACCACTATTTGGTGTAAATGGTTCAGGTATGCACTGTAACTTATCGTTATTTACAAATGGTAAAAACGCATTCTACGATGAGACTGGTGAATTAGGTTTAAGTGAAACTGCACGTCATTTCATCGCAGGGATCTTAAAACATGCTCCAAACTTTACAGCTGTTACAAACCCAACTGTAAACTCATACAAACGTTTAGTACCTGGCTATGAAGCGCCATGTTACGTTGCTTGGTCTGCAAGAAACCGTAGTCCACTAATTCGTATTCCTGCATCTCGTGGCTTAAGCACACGTGTAGAAGTACGTTCAGTTGACCCAGCTGCAAACCCATACTTAGCATTATCAGTATTATTAGCAGCAGGTTTAGACGGAATCAAAAATAAATTAGAAGCTCCAGCTCCAGTAGACCGTAACATCTACGTTATGTCTAAAGAAGAGCGCGAAGAAGTTGGAATTATCGATTTGCCAGCAACTTTAGCAGCTGCACTTGATCTATTAAAAACTGACGAAGTAATCGTTGGTGCTCTAGGATCACACTTATTCGAACACTTTGTAGAAGCAAAAGAAATCGAATGGGATATCTTCCGTACTCAAGTTCACCCTTGGGAAAGAGATCAATACATGTCAGTATATTAATCAAATCAACCCTTGACGCTATTGGCGTTGAGGGTTTTTTTATTTATGAGCAGTTTGTTGGTTTCATATTAATTAAATTACTCATGAATCTCCCAAATCAACTACAAGATGATTCAGGCGAACTGTTCAGTAGCCCTTTAGGGTTTGCCTAGTAACAAAGGCTTACACCCGCAGAGCAAATCACCCGATATTACGAGTGGTTATGTTTGAATAAATACGTAGAACGATCAGTTTGAATGTTCACATTAATTTCTTAAATAATTAACTCTTAAGTATATATAAATATGATAAACTATTAGAAAATAATAATAAAATTTATGAATAAGTTGTATTTGGAAGATCTAACAATATGCAAACTGAAAAACAAAAAATAGGGGAACACTAAAAGACTTGGGATTTGAAAAGATTTAAGGAAGTAAGCTTAAGGGATATGTAACGCGAATGATCTATCAAACGAAAATTGGAATATGATATTGGGACTAGTACGAATAAAGTTATGTGATATAACCAAATTTTAGATGTGATTGTGAATATAATAATTATTGAAGTATATCGTTCGTTAAAAATGTTATTAGAATCTCTGGATTAGGAGTAACAAAAGAAGTTTAAGTAAAGATAAATATGGTTGTACTATTGAAAGGGCTATTATAGCAACTTATATAATATTACGATATAAGAAAGTAATAGAAAGAAGTGAACAATTTGATTCTAGTCACAGGTGCAAATGGTACTGTAGGTAAAGAAGTTGTGAGAGAACTACAAAAGGTAAATGCTAATTTTAAAATATCCACAAGTAAAAAAAATACAAGTAATGTTTATTTGAACTTTGAAGATCCCAAATCAATTAGACCTGCTTTTCAAGGAATAACTAAGCTTTTTTTAATCCGTCCTCCACATCTTGCGGATAAGAAATATTTTGAACCAGTTATTGAAATTGCAAAAGAAGTAGGGATTGAACAGATTGTATTTTTGTCTTTATTAGGTGCTGATAAAAATAAAGTAGTTCCGCATTCCAAGATAGAGGAATTAATTATCAACTCGGGGATACCTTATACATTTTTAAGACCAAGTTTTTTCATGCAGAATTTATTAAATCAACATGTTGAAGAACTGGTAAAGGAAAATATTATTTTTGTACCAGCGGGTAAAGGGAAAACGAGTTTTATCGATACAAGAGATATTGGTGTAGTGGGCGCAAAAGCACTAACCGAAAATGGTCATAGGTTCAAATCTTATTCGTTAACTGGAAATGAAGCTATTAGTTATTTTGAAGTGGCTGAGATCTTATCAAAGCACCTACGAAAAGACATAATATATACAAATCCAAGTATTTTAACCTTTTGGAGAAAAATGAGAAAAAAAGGGTTAGCTCGCGATTTTATTATAGTTATGATCGGTATATACACAACCGCAAAATTAGGACTTGCAAAAAAAATAACAATAGATTTAGAGGATTTATTAGGGAGGGAACCGATTAAGTTTGAACAATTTGTTATAGACTATTTAGACTCGTTTAAATGATTGAATTGTATTAAAAGTAGTTCATGAATGTAATTTTTAATTTGTTAGAAGTTAATTTTAAAGTTTTAAAGTATTTAATCTACCGGTTCTATTTATATTTACTATTGAAATTTCGTTATGTTGCTTGAAAATTGGTAGCTCTTAAATTTTTCATATCCTGATTTATTTTCTAAAGTAAAAAAGAAGTTTAGTGCACTTCGTCATATAGATGAAACTCGCAAATAGAAGAGCTTATTCTTATACCAGAAGAATAAGTTCTTTTTGTTCGAAACAAAACAACTTAACTAAAGAATTCGTTATGCGTGAAGATATGTATTGAGGATTCCGATTTTCTAAAAATAAATTACATGAAATTCCAATTACACTTATGATGATCATCCAATGCATTGTTTGATAGAGTTCTTGTGACTGACTCATTAAAAGTTCCCAAAAAATCAGTAAGAATAAAGCAATTAATGTCTTAGAGATATTTGTGCTAATAATAAAACACCAACAATCTACTTATTACTTTGTAGTACCTATATTAATTTTTCCAATCTTAAATTTGATATACATAATCATAACACACAAAAAAATTTTAAAGTTCTTTATGATTTCTTAAGAATTACTAATAAAAACATATTGGAAAATTTAATAAGTATAGACGAAAATATGAATGCTTAATTATTAAACGATGAAATGAGGAAAGAAAGTGAAATATCGTGTAATCACTTTATTGACTAGTTGGAGTATCCTTTTAGTTGGTATGTATGAATTTGGGATTATACCATTTTCTAAGAATGAATTAATTCAATTTATAACAGATAGACAGGACTATGCTCTTTTATTATACTTTGTTATTTTTTCATTAAGATTTGTATTAATGATACCAAGTTCATTATTTTTACTGACCGGGATTTTTCTTTTTAATCCGTGGATTGTTTTATTATTCTCACTGGGATCTATGTTCATTACTGAAAGTATCATTTTCATCATTGGTAAAAAAATAAATAAGTCACTATGGTATAAAAACTTCCTAAACAAACATCCAAAAATAGGACAAAGAATAAAGAAAAACCAATATTGGATGCTCTTCATTTTAGGTGCAGTTCCTACCTGCCCAACTGATGCTGCCTGTTTAATTTCATCTGCATCGGGAATGAGGTATAGACCATATATTATGATTGTCTTGCTAAGTAACACTTTTTATGCTTTATGGTATGTATTTTTGGGAACATATGTCCATTTTTAATTAAAAGTTTGAATTTAGTCATCTTTAAAATTCTTAAGAAATTTAGTGACTTTTTCTTCAGATATTTATTTTAATATGATTTCATCATAAAAAGTTAAATATTTGGAGGTTGCGTTTATGAAAAAATTATTATTTCTTTTCCAATATATATTACGACCAAGAACTGTTGGAGCTCTAATGCCAAGTTCATCGTTTTTGGCTGAAAAAATGTTAGATGATATTAATTTTAAGACAGCCAATATGATTATTGAATACGGTCCAGGCACAGGAGTTTTTACTGAAAAATTACTTGAACTAAAATTGCCAACTACAAAAATTATTTTAGTAGAAAAAAATTATGAGTTTTATAACCATTTAATTAGAAAGTTTGGAGATAATCATAATGTAACAATTATTAATGATAGTGCTGAAAGTATTATGAAGTATTTAGAAGAGCTTGGAATAGAGAATGTTGATTATGTCATTTCTGGTCTGCCATTTACTAGTTTACCTTTAAACGTATCCAAAACTATTTTATTAAACACTAAAAAAATACTCGCAGATCAAGGGAGATTTGTTACTTTCCAATATACTCAAAGAAAAATGAAATTTATTAATTGCTACTTTGAAAATATAGATATTAAAAGGGAATATAGAAATTTGCCACCAGCATATGTATTAAGTTGCAATAATTAGATTAGAGTACCGATATGAAAGGAGTAGTGAAACTTGATAAGTAAAATATTAGTTGTAGATGATGATGAAAAAATCAAAAAATTAATTTCAATTTATCTTGAAAATGAAGGGTTTTCTACTACTTTAGCAAGCGATGCAGAGGAAGCTCTCGAACTTTTAAAAGATGAAGATTTTGATTTGATTATATTAGATATTATGCTCCCAAAAATTGATGGAATAGAAGCCTGCATAATGATACGAGAGGAAAGGACATTACCAATCATTATGCTTTCAGCGAAATCTGAAGATTTAGACAAAATACAAGGATTAAGTTCAGGTGCAGATGATTATCTAACGAAACCATTTAATCCACTTGAGTTGATTGCTAGAGTAAAATCTCAGCTAAGAAGATATAAAAAATATAATAATATACAAAAGAATGATGAAGTTGTATTAGTTTTTGGTGACTTGCAAGTAAATACAGAGACAAGGCAAGTTTGGATACGAAAGGACGAAAAGAGACTAACACCAAAAGAGTTTGATATATTAGAATTATTAGTCCGAAATAAAGGAATCGTCCTAAGTGTTAGTAAGATTTATGAAGCAATTTGGAAAGAAGACTTTTTAAAATCTGATAATACCGTAATGGTTCATATAACAAATATTAGAGAAAAAATTGAAGATGATCCTAAACATCCTATTTATATTAAAACAGTTTGGGGAATTGGATACAAAGTATGAAGAATTTAATTCATAACTGGCAAAGAATTAGTATTCAATTATTAGTAGCAATCACAATTAGTTTCGGTGTTTCTTTGATTGTTACAATTTTAATTTCACAAATTTTTATAGGACCTTATATTGTTTCTCATCAAAATAAGCTAAGTCCATTACAATATAATCTCATTATTATTCCAACTTTTGTGATTATCATATTAAGTTTCATTATTAGTTTTCTGTTACTAATTAGAAAAAAGATACTTTATTTAAAAGAAATTTCAAGTACTGTTCAAATAATTTCTCAGGGTAAACTTGGAGCTGTGATTGAGTTAAAAGGGCGAGACGAATTGACTCAGTTGAGTATGAATATAAATACGATGTCCAAGGAGTTGGAGCGGAAATTTAAAAATGAACGCCAAATTGAAAATGTCAAAAATGAATTGATAACTAGTGTTTCGCATGATCTAAGAACGCCACTAACCTCAATTTTAGGATATAGTAATTTGTTGAAGAATAGGGAATACAAGAATGAAATTGAATTAGACGAATACTTGACTACAATTTATACAAAATCGAATGATTTAAAGAATTTAATTAATGAACTTTTTGAATTTACGAGGTTATCTAGTCCAGATATTATTCTATCAAAACAAAATGTTGATTTAAGTCAGTTAATTGAACAAATAATAGGTGAGAATATACCGATTTTTCAAAAAGAAGGGTTAAACATTAAAAAGGAGTCGATTGCAGAAGATATTGAAATTAATATTGATGTTGAAAAAATGGTTAGAGTTTTTGATAACTTATTTATGAATGCAATGAAATATAGTGTTAAACCATCAACAATAAAAGTAAGTCTAACTCAAAAATCTGATGAAGTATTACTTTCGATCTCGAACCATGGAATGAATGTAAAAGCAGAGAATCTTGAACGTTTTTTTGAAAAATTTTATCGTGAAGATTCATCAAGAAGAAGTGAAGGAAGTGCTGGATTAGGACTTGCTATAACGAAACGAATTGTTGAACTTCATAAAGGAAGGATCTGGGTCGAACTAAAAGATGATTGGATAACATTTTTTGTGAAGTTAAATAAAAAAGAGTAACTTTAGAAGGTGGTTTCAGTTTCAGCTCACATTCAATTACGTTTTTAAATGGAAAAGGGAGTCGTTTAAAAAAACGACTCATTGCTCCTTACAAAGCGCTAATTTAACGCATCCATTTAATTCCAGTATTTGGATTCATACCCTGTACTCTAACCATTTTAATCCAAATCATAGCAAAAGGCTCTAAATATCTTGAGAAATAAAGTTTACCAACTACTAACGGATCAAAACCAAGTTCTTCAATTAGGTTTGACACTGTTAAATTGGCATCATCATGATCCCCTGCAATAAGCATCGTAATCTTTTCCCCATTTACTGTTGGATCAATCATTTTTTCAAGTCCAACCGTATTTAATGTTTTAACGACTTTTGCTGTTGGTATTATTTTTTGTAATTCTTCAGCATTTGAAGTAGTCGTACCTCTTGTTAACTTTAAACCTTCACCAATGGGGTTAGTCAAATCAATTACTATTTTCCCATCTATTTCTATCATATTTTTAACAGCATTCTCTACAGCATTACCTGGTACAGCGAGAATGATTAGTTCATTATTAATTGCTATATCTTTCGTTTCCACATAATTAAACGTAGGATTAACAGTTTAATTACTTTCTAAATTTCTAACTCCAAATGTAATTTCATGATTGTACTTTATCAATCTATTTCAATAACATTCCCAATTTGACCATTCCCAATAATCCCTGTTTTCATTATTTTTTCTCCTTATACTTATATCTAAACAAAGATAGATTAACCTAATTTTGATTTGAATATTCGAATAGAATAACCTGTATCGAGATGTAGATCAAAAATAAGTTTTTTCCTCAAAAGATAAGAAGAGCGAACAATTAATTCATTTCTTTTGGAAATGTTTAGATGATTAAAAAAGAAGATTTACGTTTGAGTAAATCTTCCTTTTTTTACTTTAAGTTAGTAACTTACATTCAGTACAACATTACTAACAGTATATTTACTATTGCTATAGTATCCTTTTGTGTTTGCGTCTTTTATAAACTTTAATGTAAATCTAGGACTAGATTCATAACTATCACCATACAAATAAGAAACATTTGTATCTACCAATCTTGTAATTGTCGTAGTTGTTTCATACGCTGCAAAGATATCCGAAGAATCTCGAATCGTCGAATAGTATGGTGTTGTAATTAATGATTTAGATGATGTGATTGATTTAGTGCTCGTATTATAACTATCACCAGATGTTAAATAACTTACTTTTACATTATTTGCCGTAAACGATGCAGCAGTTCCGTAAGTTGCATTTGTTGAGTCTACTACGAAAACACCATGCTCACCATAAACTTTACCAGTAGTACCGTTCAAATAAAGTGCTGTGTTTTCGTCAATTCCATAGCCAACCTTTTGACCTAAGTCTCTTTCAGCTAAAAGAATTCGACCTATGCGACCTCTAGCATCGAAATGTGTATCAATTGCAGCATTTACAAAACCAAAACCTGTTGTATATCCACCGTTATCTGGATATTGTGAATCAGCTAGTGAGATGTCACTGATTTTCTTAGACAATAAACGATTGTAATATAAGTATCCATAACTTACACCTTCACCGTAAGTTTTTGGACTTTGGACAGCAGTTCCAGCACTAGTTCCTGAAATAATCGCTCCAGCTGCTGCTCTTTGTTGGATTGCTGCAAAAAGTGGGGTAGGCGTTCCATCGTCTTTTAGTAAACTTCTTACGTGACGGGACTGATCTCCACCGTTAAAGAATATAACGTCAGCTGAGTTAATTAAATCAATATTACTTTGCTTGTAAGCTTCTGTTGTATAGTTATCAACTGCCACAGGAATGAATACTGGTGTAAAACCATAACTAGCAAACAAATTTTCATATGATAAGTGACCTGTTATATCATTTGTGTATGCGTCTAATGCAGTTGCGTAGTCAGCAGCTGCGCTACATACAATTGCAACTACTGGATTGGATTTGCCAGTTGCAGCCTTTAGTGCATTGTAAATTTCGGCATTACTATCATCAATTGCACCACCCATTAAAAAGATTTTAGGTGCAGCTGCAGCTTCAACACTTTTTTCAGTTCGTAAGAAAGAAGTTCCAAAAACTAACGAAAACACTAAAACGAATGACAATACGATTGAAATCTTAAACTTGTTCATCTTCATCATTAATACCTCCTGAAATTTGTTATTCAAAAGTGCCTTTTACAATCGGAATACCTTCTTCAACCATTTTTTTTCCAAGTGCAATTACTGTTTCAATTTCTAAAGTATCTTGATTTAACATGACAATATCAGCATCGTTGCCAGGTTTTAAGTTACCTTTGTGTGGTAATTTTAGCACTTGTGCAGGGTTTGAAGTAATGACTTGTAATGCTACTTCTAATGGAATTCCTTCATCGATTACTCCATCTCTTACTTCTTGATATAAGGATGAAATTTTTCCTATTTGAAGTCCTAAATAGTCTCCATTCGTATCAAAAAATGGAAGACTTGCTTGACCATCAGATGAAAAAGTTATGTTTTCAATCTGAACTCCTTCTTCAAGCATAACTCGTAGTCCCTTGCTACACTTTACTTCGCCTTCTTCTAAAAACTGAGGGATTGTGCTTGTAGTGAAATCTACAAATCCACCTTTAAGTGCATAATCAATACCTGCTTTAAACAATTCTTCATTCCGATTAATATGAGTCGGGTGGAACTGACGAATTGGGATATTCGTCTGTTCAACTAGTTGATGTAGAAGTGAAAGTTGATCTTTGCCATCACCGACATGAATTTCTAAGATGCCAGCCTTTCCAGATAAAATTCCTCCATTTCGTGCAGCAGATGCGATCTTTGCAAGTTCTTCAATAGTTGGTTCTGATGAACGATGGTCTGCAATAGCAATTTCACCAACTCCAATAATCTTATCAATTAGAATAATATCACTTTGAATTGATTCTGTTAGTGTCTTTACAGGGATTTGATAAGAACCAGTGTGAATATAACAAGTAATTCCTTCTTCTTCTAATCCACGTGCTTTTGCAAGCAAATTCTCCATTGTTCTTGTTGTACCGTCTGTACCTAATACACCAACTACTGTCGTAACACCAGCAGTAGTAACATTAGTAAGCATTAGTTCTGGAGTGCGTGTTTTATATCCGCCTTCCCCACCACCTCCAATGATATGTACATGTGAATCAATAAAACCTGGTACAACAAAAGAGTTGGAGGCATCTATGACATCGCAAGAAGGAAAGTCAGGTGGAATAGTAATTTGATCTGCTATCATTTCAATTTTTCCACCTGCTAAAAGTATATCTTTTCTGCCGATAGAGTGTGGTGTGTATACTTGACCGTTTTTTATTAAGGTTAACAACTTTTTTCTCCTCCTAAATCCTTTGTTAATTCATTAAAAAGGACCGTAGTTCATTAAATGTGCGATTACAACAGCAATTAAACCAATAATATATTGAACAAATACTAATGGAAAAATCCATTTCGCCCATTTTGTCCAAGGGATACCTGCAATTGCTAAACCTGCCATTAAAGTTCCTGCTGTTGGGAAAATAATATTACCAATACCATCAGCAAAAGAGAAAGATAGAACAGCAGTTTGTCGTGTAATTCCTAGTAGATCAGCAAGCGGAGCCATAATTGGCATTGTTAACATGGCATGACCGCTACCTGAAGCTAAAATAAAGTGTATAGCTGCTTGGAAATTATACATCCCAATTACACTTAAAGAAGCAGGGATATGTTTAATCACTTCAGATACTCCGTGAAGCATTGGATCAACGATATGTCCTTGATTTAAAACAACTAGAATTGCACGGGAAACACCTATGATAAGAGCACCACTAATTAAAGAAGCAGATCCTTGTGTAAATGATTTAACAACGTCATCGATTGATAATTTTCCAATTATTCCAATTGCAATCGTTAAGATAATAAATAAAGAAGCAATCTCAGTAATATACCACTGATATTTAATAACACCAAAAGCTAAAATAATATAATTTATAAGAAACGCAGTTAAAATCCATTTATGTCTAGAAGATAATTTAGCTTTAGAAGTTAATAGATCATTAGTTTGTTCAATTGAATATTTTCCATAGAATCCTATGTTAGGATTTTTCTTTACTTTCATAGCATATCGATAAATGAAAATAACTGATATTAAATAAACAACTACAAATAAGACAAGTCTAAAGCCCATACCAGAAAATGTAGGAAGTTCTGCAATTCCTTGAGCTATACCAACTGTAAACGGATTCATAATCGCTGTTGTAAAACCTGCTGACGCTCCAACTAATACGATTGCAGTTCCTGTCATAGTGTCAAATCCTAAAGCAAGTGCTAACGGAACCAGAAGTGGAATATAAGCTAAAGTTTCTTCAGCCATTCCCATTAAGGAACCTCCAACTGCAAAGAACAGCATCATAATAGGAATTAATAACCTTTCTCTAGTAGCAAGTTTTCTAGCCATTGTTGAGATTAACACTTCAATTGTGCCAGTAGCACTTAATACACCAAAAAATCCTCCAATTATTAAAACGAAGAAAATGATATTACCTGCTTCTACCATCCCCGAATGAATGGCTTTTACCATATCGAAGAGACCAACTGGTGTAGCAGCGATTGATTTAAATGAATTCGCATCTACTGATGAATGTCCGTCAACGTCGATATGGGCGTATTCCCCAGTAGGTAATACGTAAGTAAGAGCTGTCGCGATTAATAGAATTACTAAAAGTAATGCAAAAACATTAATTTTACGTTCTTTCATAACTTTTGTATTAGGTGTCATTTTATTTGCGTGAATTTGTGACATAGGTACATCTCCTTTGGATGATAAGTAGCTAATTAATAATAATAGAAATTGATCATTAAAGCGCTTCCATATATTCCCTCCCCAAAATGTAATTTCTCAAAATCTATTAAAATGGCTATAACATTCTATTAGCAAGTAGCGTGCCAATTTTAAATGTCTTATTTTTAAGAAAATTTGATAGATTCTTCAGATTAATTGGTTCTTTTTGGTTTATTTGGTGCTATAATAAAACCAATTTTATCAAATATGGAGAGAAATTAAAGATGAAAAATTCATTAACATTGATAACAGGCAGTTCAAAAACAAGACAAGCTTTGTCTATTCAACTAACGCAATTGCTAGAAGAATACATAACGATTAACTCTTATGCAATTGATGAGGGAGAACATAAAGTATTTCAAGATGAAATAATACTTTTTTCGTCAGAGGCAGTAAAAATTGAAACGGAAAAATTTGCACAATTAAGTGCTAAACAAATCATAGTTGGGAAAAGAACACTTAATCATGAAAATGTAGACAAATTATTGAGAATTGAGGAGGGGACAAAAGTTCTTGTAGTTAATGATGATTTTCATTCAACGGTCGAACTTATTCAGTCTTTGTACCAATTGGGGATTAATCATTTGGAGTATGAACCATTTAAAAGTGATCAACTATATTATCCAGATATAAATCTTTCTGTTTCACCAGGTGAAACTCACTTAAGTCCGTCATATATAAAACATGTATTGGATATCGGCGTAAGACTTTTTGATATCTCTACAATTTTACACATTGTAGAATATTTTCAATTTAACGATAATATAGCAACATTAATTTCAGAAAAGTATTTACGCAATATTATTGACTTACATAGGGAACTTTTCAATGCAGAGCAAAGTGTAAAGAAAGTAAATAGACATATCCAAAGTGTTGTAAATACGGTTGATGATGGAATTTTAGCAATTGATGGATATAAAAGAATAACTGTGCTTAATGATCGGATTATTAAGTTGTTTAAATTAACTAAAAGTAACTATGAAGGTAAGCATATAGAAGAGATTATTAAGGAACAAAATATAAGTGACTTTATTTTAAATGGTACAGATGAATCTAAGTTTTTTTCAATTGACAATATAGATATTGTTATCTATCGGACGTATAGTCATGAAGATGACAGGATCGTTGCTACTTTTAAGAGTGTTAATCAAGCATTTGAAATAGAAAAAACAGCGCAGAGAGAGTTTAGAAAGCAGGGCTTTTATGCAAGATATGACTTTGCGGATATTATTGGAGTGGATGACACAATTTTAGAATGTAAACGTATAGCAACAAAACTTGCAAAAGCTGAGCATCCTATTTTAATTCAAGGTGAAACGGGTACAGGTAAAGAACTTTTTGCACACGCAATCCATAAACAATCAAACAGGAAAAACGGCCCTTTTTTAGCCATTAATTGTAGTGCTTTTACTGAAAGTTTACTAGAAAGTGAACTATTTGGTTATGAAGATGGTACGTTTACTGGGGCAAAAAAAGGTGGGAAACAAGGTCTTTTTGAAATTGCTGATGGAGGAACGATTTTCTTAGATGAGATAGGTGACATCAGTTTAAATGTTCAATCACATTTACTTCGTGTTCTTCAAGAACAAGAAATTCGTAGAATAGGTGGTAGAAAAATTATTCCTATTAATGTTCGCATCATTGCTGCAACTAACAAAGATATCTATTATAAAATCTCAGACAACTCATTCCGATCCGATTTGTATTATAGATTAAATGTCTTAAATCTCTTTATTCCGCCGTTACGCTTAAGAAGAACTGACATACCGTTGCTTGTTCAACACTTTATCTCTAAAAGTGGAAAAGGGGTTTCGATTGAGGAAGAAGCTTTAAATGAATTAATGGGCTTAAATTGGTTAGGTAATATTAGGGAATTGAAATCAGTTATTGATTATATGCTTACTGTTTGTGAGGGAAATACGATTTCTCAAAATGACTTTCCTCATTATAACTATACAGAGAACAGTGAACACCCAAAAAGAGATCAATATCAATTTGAACTTCCTACAAGTGTTCTTGAAATTGAAGAATCTGTTACAATTCTTGAAACAATAAAGAACTGTAATGATTTAGGTAAAGCAGCAAGTAGAGACCTTATTTCTAGCTCGAGTGAGGAAAAAGGTAGATACTTATCTCCACAGCAAATTAGACTTCGATTAGAAATTATGGGGAATAAGGGCTTGATAACGAAGGGGAGAGGAAGAGCAGGTACGAAGATTACTACTAATGGAATAGAATACTTGCATTTTCTAAAAGCTAACATACAAAATAAACTTCTTTAAGATCTTTAAATAATACCTATCTATTTGGTTAGAATTGGTTGTAATAATTCACCCAAAACTAGTTTTTAAATGGAATAAATAGTCTTGAAACCTTGTCGAGTCAAACTACTTATTTTTGGTATAAAACTTGCTTATATTCAGAAGTAAGCTAAAAAATAAGTAAAGGGGTTAAGAAATGAGAAAAAAATTTATTGCATTATTGGTTAGTTTTATTTTAACGTTTTCAGTTTTAGGGTTCTCTTATGTAAGAGCTCAAAGTTCACAAGAAGATATTCAAGGAAACCTTGTTATTGTTGGAGGTGGATTAGGTTCTTCGAATAAAGTAGTGTATGAAAAATTTATTGAATTAGCCGGATCTAAAAAGGCTAAAATTGGCATTATTCCTGCTGCTAGCGGTAAATTAAAGTCTTCGATAGATTTTAGACAGGATTTAATAAATTATGGAGTAAGTCCAGAATCAGTAGAGATTTTACCTTTATCAAATCATGATTTTTCTGATACAGATGAAAATGAGTCTAATTGGAAGGATCATGCTAATAGTTCAGAAATTGCAAAGGAAATAAGAGGGCTGACTGCTATTTGGTTCGTTGGTGGAGATCAACAACGTATAGTTGATACATTACAATCAGAAGGTAAAGATTCAATAGTCTTACAAGAAATCTGGGGTATCTATCGAAATGGTGCAGTTATTGGTGGGACGAGCGCTGGAGCTGCAATAATGAGCAACACGATGATAACAGGCGGAGATAGCCTTGGTGCATTAAAGGGATATTATGAAAAAAATCAAAACCAAGGAGAAGGTAAAGAGTATGAACCTCTGTCAGTTGAAAAAGGACTAGGTTTCTTTCAAAATGGTTTAGTTGATCAGCATATGGATGAAAGAGCTCGTTACGCTAGATTAGCAATTACAGCAATTCAGTATGAAAATGATGGGAATCTTGCTTATGGAATTGACGAAGACACTGCAATGGTAGTTAGCAACAAAGAAAAAACAATAGAAGTTATAGGTCGCAGTGGTGTAGCAGTTATCGATGTAAACGAAGCGAATAGAAATGGAAATTTAGAAAACATAAAAATTAGTTACTTAGCTCAAGGTAACAAGATACATTATGATTCTAATACGATTGATTTTTCGAAAGATAAATATGAAACAAAAGGATATGAGTATTATTCTTTTCAAGCATTATCAAATACCGGGTTACTAACTCCTTATGGAAAGTTAAAAGATTATTTAGCTTACTCGCTTGTTGATAACGAATCGTCACAGGCAGTAAAATCATATCTATATGATAAAGAAGGCAGTGGGTACGAAATCGTTTTTCGAAAATCAAAGGATACAAATGGTTATTGGAACTATACTGACGGACAAAAAGATGATTATTCGATTCAAAATGTAACAATGGATATTCATCCTAGAAAATTAGTATTTAGTGAACAAGATTCGGAAATTGACTATAAGAAGTCAGATTTTAAAGTATCCAACCAGACTAGCGAAGAACCGATAAAAGGGAATTTAGTCATTGTCGGTGGAGCGTTGGGAAGTAGTAATAGTGCAGTTTATAATAAATTGATTGAACTTGCAGGAGGACCTGAAAATGCAAAAGTAGGAATCATCCCTGCGGCGAGTACAAAACTGACTTCTTCGAATGATTTTACAAAAGATTTAATTAAATACGGAGTTAAAAAAGATTCTATTGAGATTCTACCAATTTCTAATCATGATTTTAAAGGTACTCCAGTAGACGAAAAGCAATGGATTAACAATATGAACGATGACCAGTTGGTTAAAAAGATTAGTAAATTAAATTGTATTTGGTTTGTTGGTGGGGACCAGACTTTAATTACTTCATCTTTATTAAATGAATATGGTTCAAATTCAAAAGTTTTAGATGCCATCTGGAAAATTTATGAAAATGGTGCTGTAATAGGTGGAACAAGTGCAGGAGCAGCTATTATGAGCAATACGATGATCGCTGGAGGTGACAGTTATTGGTCTTTAAGATATGGATTTACAAACTCTTATGATGATATGGAACAACAGGAAGGTGGACCAGTTTACTTAGAAAAAGGATTGAATTTCTTTCAAGATGGAATTGTGGATCAGCATTTTGATAAGAAAGCTAGATTAGGACGTTTAATTGTTACAGCAAATGAAAAAGGAAAGAAAAATCAATTAGCATATGGGGTTGATGAAGACACGGCTATGGTTGTAAATAACAAAAAACATCAAGTCGATGTAGTTGGACGTGGAGGATTAACTGTTATTGATTTATCGAAAGTAAAAACAAGTAAAAATATGCCAAACAAGTATAAAAATGTTATAGTTTCAGTTATTTCACCTGGAGATCATGTTAATTTATTAGCGAATGAGGTAAGCGTAAGTAACTTAAAGTCATCAACAAAAGGATTTGAATATTATGACTCAAAAGTAGCCCCTTACACAGGAGTATGTTCTCCGCATGGATTGCTAAAAAATTTCTTAGCATATAATTTAGTTGATAATGCTCAAACAAAAGAAGTACATAGCTATAGTTTTAATGATGATAAAGGATTTGAACTATCATTTAGAAAAACAGCTGAAACGAATGGTTACTGGACTTACAAGGATGGTCAAAAAGATGATTATAGTGTGGTAAATGTTTCGTTAGATATTAAACCGATAAATGTAGTCATACGATAGGACTTACTGAATATTGTATTGCCTAAAAAAGAGTATTTAATAAAGTACTCTTTTTTTTCATACTAGCAGTTACAGCGGTTTTATTAATCATTTTAACTATACCCTATTCGATGTTAGCCGCTGTATTATTAATTCCATATGCTGTATGGACTATCTTTGCAACCTATCTATCCTTTAATCTGTATTATTTAAATAAATAATACGTTTATCAAATTTTAAATTACATAGTAGAGAGATTTTGAAAATTTGTCCCAAAGATCTCCCATTTGTTTTTCAAAAAAGAAATAAATTTAGCGATAAAAAAACACCCCGAAACATGTTACTTGGCCTAACATTTTCGGGGCATTACTTTTTTTACACATA
Source organism: Bacillus sp. AFS088145 (assembly GCF_002564465.1). Lineage (GTDB taxonomy): Bacteria > Bacillota > Bacilli > Bacillales > Bacillaceae_G > Gottfriedia. The sequence continues at coordinate 61,215 of NZ_NUUX01000010.1, forward strand.
CTCAATTAATTTGGTATTTCAGTATCTTGATAATTCACTGTTTCTTGATAGTACTTTACAGAAAACTAAATGAAGACCGCTCTTTTTATAGAAATTAAAATGTAAAGTGATATTTGAGTGCTCTTCTTTGCTAAATAGCTTGTAGATCTGTTTGTTCTTAGAATTTTATAAAGAGGAGTATAGTAGATGGAAAAACGAATGGTTTCGTCTGAAAATAGGATTGACATATTAGATGCAATTCGTGGATTTGCTTTATTTGGAATTTTTACTATAAACATCGCTTCATTTACAATTGGTGGTCCACCTGGATTTGTTAAAAGTAGCAATGAAATTGATAATTGGATGACCACAATTTTACTATTACTAGTTGAATCAAAATTTTTTACTCTCTTTTCTTTCTTATTTGGAGTGGGGTTTTCAATCCAACTAATAAATGCGAATAAAAAAAATAAATTATTCATCCCACTATTTACTCGTAGATTATTTGGATTATTTTTATTTGGATTAGCACATATTTATTTTTTATGGGATGGTGATATTTTATTACTTTATGCACTTGTAGGTGGGATCTTACTTTTATTTAGGAATTCTAGTGAAAAAAAACTTATTAAATGGGTAGGTGGGCTACTAATCATACCTATGTGTTTACTTACAGTAGTAATGATTGGAATAACAGTGTTGAGAAATATACCAGAATATGGAATTCAAATACATCATATTGATGTTTCCTTTCTGAATGAATTTAGGAAAGGACAAATTGCGTCCAATAACCCTTTAACAACTAGTTCTTTTTTTCAAGCAGCTAAAGAAAGAATAGTAGGTTATATTGAAATTTTCCCTTTACTATTTTCAAGAATCCCCTCGGTATTATCTATGTTTTTATTAGGTTATTTTGTAGGGGAAAAAGGATACATTTATAATATAGAAAACAATAAACAACTTTTTTCCAATATTGCAAAATGGGGTTTAATCATTGGTTTATCCTTAAATTCCATTATCATTTTTATGTTTGAAATGCTTCCTCCGTTATCAAGTGTAATTGTTTTGTTTTTCAACCAATACTTAACAGGTCCAATATTATCATTAAGTTTTGCATCATGTTTTATCTTATTATTTAAAAATAAGCGTTTTAATAAATTATTAAAAAACTTTGAGTATACAGGACGATTAGCACTTTCAAATTATATTTTCCAATCTATAATATATTCTATTTTATTCTATGGTTACGGTTTAGGTTTATATGGGAAAATAAGTACTTGGCAAGCAATTGCTATTACGATTGTCATTTATACGATTCAGATTTACTTAAGTAAACTTTGGTTAAAATATTTTAGAATAGGACTTTTAGAATGGTTATGGAGAGTAATAACGAAACTAGAAATTCAACCCATAAAAAGATAAATATTAATATTAAATTTAAAAACTCCCTTATTTGATGGATCAACTTGTTAAATAAAGGAGTTTTTGTCCTTTTTTGTAATTTGAAAAGAAAATATTTTTAAAGTTTATATCCAAGTTATCATTCCTAATTTTTCGTTAAAAAATGTAATATAATTTACCTGAAAAATTAAGTCATAGTACAGCTTATATTTTACTGCCCAAAATAGAAAAGAGGCTGATTAACCATATTTTTAATAGATTGAACAAAATAGTCAGTAACCAGATGAAATCATCCATTGTTGGAAAATATATACATTAAATATCGGTAAAGTCCTGTCCTTTTTTGACCAGAAACTGCTGCTAAAGGAAAGATGCAAAGTTTGTAATATCAAAAAAGTAATGAAATTGAATCGTCTGAAATTTATAACAATATTAAATTTAGATTTTATACTTGATTCATGTAGGACTACGGTGTATATTAATTGACATATCAATGATTGACCCCTCAACTATTGATATGTCAATAATTAGTAACTGGTAATAAAATTTCATCATATTTTTTTGGAGGTAGCGCGTGCCTAATACAAAAGAAACAAAAGTACTATCACTATTAAAAGAATTAAAAGTTCAAATTGAAACAACATTTGAAAAGTGTATGGGTATTAGTCAATCGCGATTAGAAATTTTGAATCAATTGTTTGAGTACGGTGAAGTTAGTCAATCCCAGCTTCAAAAAACATTAAAGATTGATAGTGCTGCTATTACTAGACATTTAAAACAACTTGAGTTAAATGGAAAGATCGCTAGAAGAAAGTGTGAGACTGATAACAGAATAACCTTAGTTAGATTAACGCAAATGGGACAAGATCAAATGTCTAGTTTATGGAAGGAAAAAGTAGAGTTTGTGAATAACATGCTTATTGGCTTTTCCGAAGAAGAAATTGACTTAACGATTGAATATTTAAACCGTATACAAGTAAATATGAACCAAATAAATTCAGGTCGCGATAACTAAATAATACTTAAAAATTAGTAAAGAGGAGAATACAACAATGACTACAACAACATTAACTAATAATTTTAATGAAATTTTAAAAGGAAGACGTTCAATCCGCAAATATGATCCAAATGTTAAAATCCCAGTGGAGGAAATGCATGAAATAATAGAAACAGCTACTTTAGCTCCTTCTTCAGTAAATATGCAACCGTGGAGATTCTTAGTAATTGAAAGTGATGAAGCAAAAGCTACATTAGCTCCATTAGCTAGATTCAATCAATCACAAGTTGAAACTTCTTCTGCGATGATTGCTCTATTTGGGGACTTAAATAATTTTGACTATGCTGAAGAAATATATGGTCGTGCAGTTGAATTAGGTTATATGCCAGCAGACGTTAAAGAGAAGCAACTAGAAACACTTAGTGGTTTCTTTGCAAACAGTACCACAGAGCAAATGAAAGATACTGTTTTAATTGATGGTGGGTTGGTAGCAATGCAATTTATGCTAACTGCTCGTGCGTATGGTTATGACACTTGTCCAATTGGTGGCTTCGAAAAAGACAAAATTGCAGAAGCATTCGGTATGGATAAAGACCGATATGTCCCTGTCATGTTGATATCAATAGGTAAAGCTGTTGATGCAGGATATCAATCTGTGCGTTTACCAGTTGAACGTGTTGCAGAGTGGAAATAAAAATATAAAAAAATCAGTGAAAAGAAGGTAAATATTATGATTATTATTCATGCGAAAATGACAATTGATTCAGCAAAAGAAACGAAATTTTTAGAGGAAATGACTTCGCTATTAGAATTATCAAGGGCAGAAGAAGGTAATATTTCATACGATTTGACAAAACAAACCGATAGCGAAAATGAATACATCATGGTCGAAATTTGGCAAGATTTAAATGCTGTAAATGCACATAATACAAGCGCTCATTTTACAGCGTTTGCTGAAAAAGCTTCAGATTACCTTACAGCGCCAATTCAAATAAATCTTTTTGAAGCAAATAAAATAAAGTAATTTATCAAAAAAATGAATAGCGTTAAAAAATATAAGAGACGACAAAAACATGTTTGCTTGTATAAATTAAACAATAATAGACACTAAAGAATTATGTTCATATTGTAAATTAAACCTATCTTAACCCTGGTGGTAAGATAGGTTTTTTCTTCTCAAAATTAAAAATTTCTAAGAGTAAAAAGCATGCATATTTTAAGATGGGTAAATATGATTCCTCATTACTGAATTTGCATGAAATTTCCTAGTTTGTTTTAGATTCATGCTGCTTTTTTGAATTCTTACATACATAGAATAATTATAGTGGATACTAAAATTATGGTGTACATTACATCATAAACTTCGATGTGGGGGTAAACTGATATGAATATTCGTGAAGGTTTAATTCCAACAGTTTTAGGTTCTGCTGTAACAGCTACTGGTTATGCCTTAAAACAAAAACGAGGAACGAATAAAATGATTGCCAATACAGTTTTTGGTTTTGGTTTAGCCCATATTGTATTAGGTGCCATTGACTTAGTTGAACATCGAAGTTAGATTGAAAAAAGAGAGTGTNNACACTCTCTTTTTTCAATCTTATATTATTAGCATTTTTACTGGCCTAATTTTTTAGGTTAATAAAGATGGAAGGTTTTTATGACACCCTTTTATCATCTTTTTAGTAATTAGTAGTTTTCGCTACTTCTGTATTATTAGGTTCAGATACACGAGTTAAAAAGAAAATACCAATCACAAATAGAATAATTAGACTAAATACACCCATATTAGAATGACCTGTAAGTTGAGCTGTTAAGCCGACGATTAATGGTCCCATGATTGATGCGAATTTACCGAAAATATTATAGAAGCCAAAAAACTCATTTGATTTTTCTTTAGGTACGAGTTTTGCGTAATAAGAACGACTTAAAGCTTGGATTCCACCTTGAGAGGTGGCGACAAGCATAGCCAAAATCCAAAAGTCTAATGTAGAATTTAAAAAGTAAGCATATATACAAACAATCATATAAATAATGATTCCGACATAAAGCATAATTTTACCTGAAAACTTATCTGCAAGTTTTCCGTAAATAATTGCAAATGGAGCGGCAACAACCTGTGTGACAAATAAAATAATTAATAGATTTGTTGAACTGATTCCAAGGTCAGTTCCATAAGCTGTTGACATCGTAATGATCGTACCAACGCCATCGATATAAAAGAAATATGCAAGTAAAAATATAAATAAAGCACGATATTGTCGGATATGTTTAAAAGTTTTTCCTAGCCTCTTAAAGCTATTTAATACAGGATTTTGTTCAGGTTCAATAAAATAATTTTGACGAACGTTTCGTAACAAAGGAATTGTAAAAATGCCCCACCAGACAGCAGTTATGAGAAAGGCAATTTTACTTGCGAGAGTTGTTGAAATTGAAAGGATCTCCTTTTGAGCTAATACAATCAAAGCGATACTAATGATAAATGGAATTGTACTACCTATATATCCAAAACCAAAGCCTCGAGCGGATACCTTATTCATTCGTTCTTCTGACGTTACATCTACTAAAAAAGCGTCATAAAATACATTCGCACCAGCAAAGCCAATAGCTGTAATCGTATAACAAATCAATAGTAAAAGCCAGTTATCATTAGCGATAAATGTAAGTAGTGCAGTAAAAAAAACACCGAGAGTAAAAAAGAAAGAAAATAGCTTCTTTTTAAATCCTTTATAATCCGCAATTGTTCCAAGGATTGGACCTAACATAGCTAATATGAATGTAGAAATTGCGATTGTATAACCTAAATAAGCAGTAGAATCGGAAGCACTTATTCCAGCTTTTGAAGCAGAAGCTTTATAAAAAAGAGGGAATACGGCAGTGCTAATAATAATAGAATAAGCTGAATTGGCCCAATCATAGAAAATCCAACTATTTTCTTGCTTTGTAAAACTCTTCATGAGTTTTTTCCTCCCAAAGATTAGTAACTGCTATTTATAGATTAGATACTACTAATATTTTATTTATCCTCTACAGATTTCAGTATATTATCTAAAAATTCCCTGTATAAGCAGTGGACAAGAGGAGAAACCTTAAGATTTTGGACACGAGGCTAAAGAAAAACACGAAAAATGTAAAAAAGTAGTAGATGTTAATACATAAATTACCACTTCTATGTTATCTTAGTTATATACACAATTCTTGGAGGTTACGAGTAATGAAATCTACTTTAAACGATACTACAAATGACAAACTACCATATTCAAGGACCAATCCATTTCAAGCGAAGGTTCTCAAAAATATTAATTTAAATGGAACAGACTCAAACAAGGAAACAAGGCATATTGAATTATCATTGAAAGGGTCAGGGCTTACTTATGTACCAGGTGCTGCACTTGGCGTGATTCCTTCAAATGATCCAGATCTAGTTGCTGCTATTATAAATGAAATGAAATGGGATGAAGAAGCAAATGTAACTGTTGGTAAGCAAGGTGAAACACTATCTTTAAAAGAAGCGCTTACATCCTACTGTGAAATTACACTGTTGACGAAGAAAATCTTACAACAGGCAGCTGCATTTACCGAAAACGAAGAGCTGAAAAACCTTGTGTTGGTTGAAAATGCAACTCAATTAAAGGAATATTGCTATGGACGAGATTTACTTGATATGTTACGCGATTTTGGTCCATGGAGTGCATCTACTCAAGAGATCGTTTCATTATTAAGAAAAATGACACCAAGACTATATTCAATCGCAAGCAGTATTGCTGCAAATCCAGATGAAGTTCATCTAACAATTGGTGCTGTACGCTACACTGCACACGGACGCGAGCGTAAAGGTGTTTGTTCTGTTTTATGTTCAGAACGTATTAAAGAAGGAGATACTCTTCCAGTCTTTGTTCAAGTAAATAAACACTTCTATTTACCAGAGTCTGTGGACAAAGATATTATTATGGTTGGACCTGGAACGGGTATTGCACCATTCCGTTCATTTATCCAGGAAAGAGCAGTAAATAAAGTCAGTGGACGTTCATGGTTATTTTTTGGAGACCAGCATGAAGCGTCGGATTTCCTATATAAAAGCGAGTTAGAAAAATATCAACAAGATGGAGTATTGACAAAGATTGATACTGCATTCTCCCGTGATTCAGATCAAAAAGTTTATGTGCAGCATAAAATGCTTGAAAATAGCAAAGAATTGTACGAATGGATTGAAAAAGGAGCTTATTTCTACGTTTGTGGAGATAAGGAATATATGGCGAAAGACGTCAACGAAGCGCTTATTACGATTCTTGAAAACGAAGGTTCGATGGATCGCGATGCAGCTGAAGCGCATCTTAAAGATATGCAGAAGCAAGGTCGTTATCAACGTGATGTGTATTAAGATTAAAAGGTATTAAGTATTTTTTATAACAAAAAGTAACCCTTTGTTCCAGATGTTACGAGGGGTTACTTTTTTTTCCATTTAGCCCATTCTTTATACAACATACGAATGGATTGTTGAACAAGGACAGAAGTTACAACATTTGGATTCCTCAATTCTCTTTATACTAAAACCCGGTTTAGTTTTAGTCATACATCCCAAAGCATAAAGGTGAGGAATATGTACTTATACAATATGGAACACTAATACTCGATCTTACGGGTGAGAGATATGAATTAAGTCTTAATGTCACTATTAAATTCAGCTCAAAAAAGAACATATGAGTAAAACGATATGACGAGGTGTTGTTATGGATCACAAAGTTCTGCCAAGAAAAGAATGGCTTGAATCGAGGAAAGAACTTTTACAAAAAGAAAAAGATTTCACCAAGTTAAAGGATGAACTTACACAGCAGAGACGAGATTTGCCGTGGGAAGCCGTTAGCAAGTCTTATCTATTTGATGGTCCGAACGGTACGGTTTCATTGGCAGATTTATTTAATGGAAAAAGTCAGTTAATTGTATACCATTTCATGTTCAGTCCAAATTGGGATCAAGGCTGCAAACATTGTTCTTTTTGGGCCGACCACTACAGTGGAATGATTCCTCACTTAAATCACCGAGATGTCAGCTTTGTTTGTATTTCCCGTGGATCAGTAGAAAAGTTGGAGACATTTAAAAAACGTATGGGTTGGACGTTTCCATGGTATTCATCAGGACACACGGATTTTAATTATGATTTTCAAGCATCTTTTATAGAAGACGAAGTAGAGAATAAATTAGCATATTATAACTATACTATGCAAAATCCAATGAGTTCCGACAGAGAAGGTGTGAGTGTTTTTTATAAAGATGATGAGGGAAATATATTTCATACATACTCCACTTATGCTCGTGGTATTGACATGATGAATAACACATACCAGTTTCTCGATTTGGTCCCGAAAGGTAGGCAGGACGATCGTGGACTACGGCATAGTGATCAATATGTTCCAAAAGTATAAATTTTTTATATTAAAAGGACTGCAAAAATAAACTGCAGTCCTTTCTGTTATACAAACGCATTGAATTAGTTGAAAAGTTATGTAGCATCTTTTAAATGCATATCTTAAATAATAAAAGAATAAAAGTAAAACTGTAGAAATAAATAAATGTATGATTTAGGCAGGACAGTATTTTCTTTTTATTAGAAGAAATCGATTTATCTTAAATTATAAAGGGGGGAGAAAAGTTGAGTTATATCGATTCATTACTAAATCGACAAGTATTTGTCCTTCTATCTGGAGATATAGCTTTTGAAGGTATTTTAACTGATGCAGGACAAGACATACTTGTATTATATAATGGTCAAAAATATTATTATATCCCTTGGATTCATGTTCATCGAGTACATTTATGTCAGCATATTAAAGATAAGATTGATACTCCTAACGAGCCTTCAATTGCAAATGAAATTGAATCAATTTCATACAGAAAAGTATTAACAAATGCAAGAGGAATCTTTTCGGAAATATATGTTACGGGGAATTTGACGTTTCATGGCTATATTACAAGTGTTTTAAGTGACTATATCGTTTTTTATTCACCCGTATTTAAAATGATGTATATCTCATTATCTCATCTAAAGTGGCTCTCACCTTATCATCAAAATGTAACACCATATTCAATTGATAATGCAAACTTTCCAATTAATCCATCGAATATCTCCCCTGTGCGATCATTTGAATCTCAATTAAAAAAAGAAGAAGGAAAACTTGTTATTTTTGATGGTGGGAATGATCCAATGAAAATTGGTTTGTTGAATACGATTGAAAATAGTGTAATTGAATTATCGGTTGCAAGTGGGGAAGTAGTTTATTTAAGACTTAATCATATTAAATCTGTTCATTTGCCTTAAATGAATTTATTTTTTTATGAAATACTAACCGACAGATTTTGTTAATTGGGAAGCTATTATTCTAGAGTTTCCTTTTTTTATCGGTTTCTCATAACGGAAAATATATTGAAATAATTAATATTTATAAAAGTTAATTTCTAGTCGATATAATTAGAAAAAATATTCATCGGAGTAGTCCATGTCAAATGTAAGTTGAATACCCAATAAATGTGATATTTATTGTAATTTTTCTATAAGGATTAGTGGGTAACTGTTACTATAGTTATTTATCTTTAGGGGACATTTGCATTAGATAGGTAAAACAACCATCTTCTATAAAATAATGAATTCATCTAAAACATCATTATTATATTTGAATAATAATATAACAAATGGACAAGTTTCATTGGAAAATATTTTATAAGAAGGTGAGTTTTATGAATTTCGAGATTCTAATGAGTGCTTCTGTGTTTCTATTAACGATGGCAGTTATTTTTTGGAGACCAAAAGGTATTAATGAAGCATGGCCTGCTGCAATTGGTGCAGTAATTATTTTAGTGACTGGGATCGTAACAAAAAGTAATTTAATCGATATTGTTCACAAAATAGGTGAGGCTTCTATTACAATTATCGCAACGATTGTCATGGCGATTATTTTAGAAAGTTTTGGATTTTTCCATTGGTCTGCTGCGAGACTTGCAAGTTTAGCAAAAGGGTCAGGGCGCAGATTATATTGGTATATCCAACTTTTGTGCTTTTTAATGACATTACTCTTTAATAATGATGGCAGTATTTTAATTACTACTCCGATTTTAATTCTCCTATTAAAAAATTTACGTTTAAAACCACATCAACAAATTCCATATCTTCTTAGCGGAGCATTAATTGCCACAGCTTCAAGTGCACCAATCGGTGTAAGTAATATCGTAAACTTAATCGCATTAAAAATTGTTCATATGACACTTTATATGCACACAGCTATGATGTTTGTCCCTGCTAGTACAGGATTGCTATTTATGTCATGGCTAATGTATATGGTATTAAGAAATAAATTACCAAAACATTTGCCGGTGTCTACCGATGATATTGAAGAGTCATTTTTTATGAAAAATTTTCATCCTTTAAAAGGGAAAATGTCAGTAGAAACAAAACAAAAAAGAACAAAATTTATGTTAAAGGTATTGGGATTTGTTTTCATTATGCGCTGCTTATTATTCGTCGCTTCATTTCTTGGAATACCGATTCAATATGTAGCAGTTTTAGGTTCACTCGTCTTATTAACGTGGAGATGGTATCACTTACGGACAAGCCCTGTTGATATCTTAAAAAAGACACCTTGGCATATTTTAGTCTTTGCATTTTCAATGTATGTGATAATTTATGGTCTCCATAATGCTGGCTTAACTGCAGCTTTAGTAAAATTCTGTGAACCAATCGTTAATCAAGGCTTATTTCAAGCAAGCTTTATCATGGGAGGATTAGTTTCAATCCTATCAAATCTGTTTAATAATCATCCAGCTTTAATGGTTGGAACTATTACACTGACAGAAATGGGGCTTGATCCAATTACATTAAAGACAATTTATCTAGCTAATATTATCGGTAGTGACATTGGGTCGTTATTACTTCCAGTAGGTACTTTAGCATCCTTAATTTGGATGCACATATTAAAACAAAATAAAATTAAGGTGAAATGGAAGGATTATCTAAATGTATCATTAATTGTCATTCCATTAACAACAATCGTAACGCTGTTTTTACTATATTATTGGGTGCAATTAGTTTTCGCCTAATAATCAATTTCAATCTATTAGAAAGAGGAGATGCAAGTGAGTGATGTACAATCATTAGTTGGGGAAAAAATTTATGTACAATTATCAGGTGGTAATTATTTTGAAGGAATATTAACAGATTATGGTAGAGACGTCCTTGTATTGTATAACGGACAAAAATACTATTATATTCCATGGCTTCATGTTCACAGGGTTAGTCTTAGTAACAATTATAAAGACAAAATAGATCAACCTACAGGACCTTCAATTGCAGAAGATATTGGAACGGTCTCTTATCGTAAAATATTATCAAATGCAAAAGGAATCTTTGCAGAGATTTATGTTACTGGTAATATCACATTTCATGGGAATATTATAAACGTATTAAGTGACTATATCGTGTTTTATTCACCAGTATTTAAAATGTTGTATATCCCTTTATCACATTTAAAATGGCTAACACCATACAATCATAATGCCAATCCCTATAACTCAAAAATCAATCTATTACCTGAAAATGCAAATATGTCATTTTCACGCTTGTTTGATACACAATTAAAAAAAGAAGAAGGAAAATTTGTCGTATTTGATGGGGCGATTGATCCAATGAAAATTGGAATACTCAAGAGTGTAGAGGAAGGCGTTATTGAATTAATTGTAGCAAGTGGAGAGGTCACTTTATTGAGGCTTAATCATATTAAATCGTATCACTTACCGTAGTTGGTTTACTAAATAGAGAATGAAAGAATAAAAGGGGTTGAATTAGAATTCTTCAGAGAGTAAATTCAACCTGGCTAATTTCATCCGTGTTCATTTATATACTGCATTAGGAGCACTGAAGATTGGGATCGATATTCTTCTCAAACAAGAAGTATTGAAATTGGATAAAATTCTAGGTCATTGTGGCTTGTTTAAAACTGAAGTTGTTGGACAAAGAATCATGGCCTCTGCTCTCAATGTTCCGGTTTCGGTAATGGATACAGCAGGAGAAGGAGGAGCATGGGGGATTGTATTATTATTTAGGCTAGCTTTTGTTTGAAAATATTCAAGAAAAAGAAAGCTGTCAAAATATTTTTTGAAGATAAAGTCGGTTTCACTTCTTTTTGGGATATATCGTTATCCTCATGATAAAAAACAAAATAAACAGTAAGAGAGAAAGAGCTGAAGAGGTAATCCTTTCAATTCATAAAATCAAAGCGCATTAAGGGATTTTTCAGCTCTTCGTTTTTACAATTAATTAAATTTATTAACATAAAGGTAGAAAAGTAAAAAGAGCTCGCAGAATTTTATGCCGAAGCTACTATTGAAAATATGTATAAAGATATTCTAAATGGCAATACTGTTATATAGATATAGTCTACAAGACAATATCTTCTAGTTAAGATTGACTCCTTCAAACGAATCATTCTTAACGATTATATGGACTTCTTAGAAGATTGTTCTTTTAAGATGACCATATATAATTAGGGGTAAATCCCGAGAAAGATGGCGTTCATCGTACTGACCTCCTGGCTGGTACTTTGGACGTCATCTTTTTCTATTAGAAATTATTACCTCATCCACCAATATTAGATAAGCATTCAATACTAGTGGGGTAATTGTTGGTGGCAAAGTAGAATCAAACTCCTCAACTAAAACGAAAAACTGGACAAAGGAACTTCTAAAAAAATGGAAGGTCCTTTAATATTTTGTACCTGAATAAGCGGATAGTTGTTTAAATATCAGAAAAAGAGTATAGATGTAGAGCTTTTAGAAACGTAGATTAGGATTTTAGAGTGATTTTCATTTCTTAAGATTTCTTACCTACTTCTACTTTAGACCCATCATCAATAACAGCGGAACTATACCGATTAATCCCATCTGCTATCTTCATCAACAAATTTGTTAAATAGTGTTGATCCGATAGTTTTCGATCTTCTTCGGGATTTGTCATAAATCCAAGTTCAACTAAAGTAACAGGAACCTTTGACCAATTAAATCCTGAGAGATCGTCACGATAGGAAATCCCTTTTACTTTTGTAGATTGATCTTTAGTTACTTCCTCAACAATATTCTGTGAAATTAGTAAACTATTCTTATAAAGTGAAGGAATAAATGGATTTTCTTTAGACGGAGTTAAGACAGAAAATCCTTTTGTAGAATGATCAGTCGACCCGTCGGCATGGATTCTTATATATAAATCAGCATTGTTTTTGTTCGCTATTTCTGCTCTTTCTTTATTGCTTAAATTTACATTATTTGTTGTACGGGTAAATATGACTTTGTAACCCCTCTTTTTAAGGATATCACCTAATTTAAGCGATGCCTCTAAGCTTAAAACATACTCGGGCTTCTTTGTCACTACTCCTGTTGTACCACCAGCCACTTTAATCTTCATTTCACTAGATCCCGGACCTAGTGGTTCAAGTGCTGTATTTGCTTTGCTTTGGTGACCTGGATCAATACAGATTAAAAGCGGTTTTGTGGATTTCTTCTTTTCATATGTTTTTATGACTTTATTAGGTTTTTCTTTAACGTTTTCTATTTTAGAGTGCTGACTTAGTGATGTTCTCTTCGTTTTAATATCGGAAGGATCTTTTGGATAAAATAAAAAACTTAAAATACAGATTGTAAAGATTATAAAAAAAATAAGGCCCTTTTTATTAACTACCAACTTCAATGAATGGATTCCTCCCTAGCTTTGATTAGGTTTACATTATAAGTTTCAATCTCACTTAAAGTGCCATTATAATTCACATTTGGACTATACCATGATTTAGCTAAAAAATATTTACGAAGATCATCCTTTTTAAAAATGTATCCATGACGCGCATAAATTTCGTTTCTAGCTATACCCAATTCATATTTCGTCAAATAATCTAAATCATCTTGAGTTAGTTTTCTTATATTACTCATTGGCAATATAAACTCATTTGCAGTAGAACCTTCACCATATACCATTGTATGGATTACGATGGCTAAATCATCTTTCGAATTTCCTTCCAAAACAGGTATTGAAACACCGCAAGAGCCTGAATAATACATTAAATCATCGTTAGATAACGTATGTGGATACTGTGCAACACATTGATCACCTACATAAATATACCATGATGTATTTTTAGACATTGCTACTTCATCTGCAATATTTGCTACTTTAATAGCCCAGTCCCTTATTGGAGAAATATCTCCACTATCGTAAAAATTAAATATTAATTGAAGATTTTGTGGAGAAATATTATTCGCTGTTATATTAATGACACCATCACTTAGTGTTATGTCCCAACTACCAACAGATAGACTTCTACTCCCATCGTAAATTTTTAATTTTTCTAATCGATTTATATAAGAAGGAATCGTTTGGGTATTAGTTGGATTTTTTTCAGAAACTTTTTCTTTTTCTTCCACTTTTTCTGTTTCTGTCACTTTATCTTTTTTTTCTACCTGATTCGATACATGTTGTGAGTGTTTATTTTTATTTGTAAGTTTTGGATAAATTAAATAAATTGCGACTGCCAATATGATAAATAAGCGATAGAAATCATTATACCTTTCATTCTATTATACTTATTTTTATAAATACTTTCATGAAAATTCCTATTTTCTGAACGAGTTTGGACCTGTTTAGTCACTTCAGGATTACTAGATCTTTCTCCGCAATTTGTACAAAATATTGCCCCTTGTTCTAAGTTTCCACCACATTTAGTACAGTAAGCCAAATTTTCTCACTCCCTTTTTTAATATTTAAAATAATTCTAATGTTGACTTTAAGAAAAATTCATTTATTTTTTGTAGGAAAAAATGCGAAAAGGTGGCTGAGTTGCAATGTAGGAAATCCTGTTGCAAAGAAGTGGCAAGTAGAAATGATAAAATATAAAAAAGATGATTCACCGACAAGATAAGCATTGGTTGAATTTAATTGGTTGTCTAGAGTTATTAAAAAAACGACTAAGAGGATTCTCTTTAGTCGCTTTGTAATTATTTGCTTAGTTTCAATAAACGTTTTGTGAAGATAAATGAAATTTACACAATAATAAATAGATGATTGATCACTATTTCAAAGCACAAAAATTTGATTTACTTCCTATAATGCATACAAAAAAATTATAAAAATATCCTAAAAAACGGTGAACTAATTATTAGAGTGATTTTTCTTTCTATAAAAAATAAGTGATGGGGGAGAAGTTGGGTTTAAACTGAGGTTTTTTGTTTTAAATACCAACACGAATATACTCTCGAAATAAACCAACCTATTGATATCCCACTAACGTTTAAGATTACATCATCGATATCCATCACTTTATTAGGATATCCCGTTACATAATTGATACCAAGCTGAATAATTTCAATTGATAGAGATACCAAAAGACCCATTAAAAAATTTTTATAAAACTGTACAATTTTTCTTTTTAGTACTACATAGAGAATTGGTATTGGCAGCAACAAAAGAATATTACCAATTACTTGTATCCATAGATCATGTTCAATCGACTTAAGAATTGTCTTAAAAGGTGAAAATTGATAATAGAGTTTACTAGTTATTTCAGGATTTTTGTTATAGAAATACGTAATTGGAAAGAAAACAACTTTTACTAAAGATAAGTAGTAAATAAACCATACTGTAAAATGAAGGTATCTTTGTATTGTAAAGGTTTTACTAAGCCATTTAATCTTTAGAAAATATGCTATTAATCCTAGCAAAAATACAAATGAAAATTCAATCGGATCTAAAGTTACTGAAAAACCAATCATCTTAGTATTTCCAAGTTATAGATGTTTTTCCTTCCATTAAAAGGCCTGTGTAGTTGCGGTAATAAATGTAATAATTTCCCTTAGTCTTATTAGTAAGTGTTTTGTTTCCACCAGTTACTGATGGTAAATTTGATACATCTTTGATCGGATCTAAACCAAAAACATCCATTTTTAATTGTAGTTCTATATTTGCTTGTTTTGTTTTTTTCGTATCTACCCAAATACCCTTGGTAGGATTAACTGCAACAGTAAAGGTAGGATTACTACCTACATCAAGTCTTTTGCTTTCGACTCCACCTGTCATGCTATATGTAGTAGAGTATTTACCATTTGCTGCAAAAGCTGTTCCACATATTAGTAATATTGAAGATACTATACAAATAGCTAAAGCTTTTTTAATTCTAATCATTGTATATCCTCCTTAAATTTTGTAATGGGAAAGTCCCTCAACTATTAAATCGGGGAATTTAAAAGTAAATAAAGTAATCTATGTGAACAAAAATTGAACTCTAATTTAGTGTATTAGTGGGGTAGTTAATGATTACAAAAAAAGGAAATGCATACTATATGACGAAATAATATAAAATACTACCTGAGAGGCTGGTCTAAAATGCTAAATTTCGTTTTTCCTGCTTTAGTCTTAATTATATTAGTTGCTGTTTTTGCATTATTTAATAGAATCGTTAAGAAATCTAAAAGATCATAGTTTGATAGAGAAAAGAATCTACAATTTGATTCTTTTTTTATTTGGCTCTCTTAAAGGATATTTATTTCAATTCAAATATTTAACAAGGAGCAAATTTAAAATGAAAGAACCACTTTAACAAAGATTACAAAATGTTCATACAAATTTATACCTTATTTACAGTATCTATACAGTTCCTAAATACTCTTCCTTTATATTGAAAGTAAGAAAATATTCAAGTAGGGAGTGTTATTCATGGGGAACAAGAAAAAGATTATTAGTACTGTTTTAACAATTGCAACTGCAACAACATTGGGATTTAATCATTTCGTAGATGCAAAAGAATCCGATAATAGTCACAAACAAGGAAAGGCTAAAAATGTGATTGTTTTTGTTGGCGACGGAATGGGGGCTGCACACCGTGAGGCGATCCGACTGGTTACTGTTGGACAAACTGGTAAACTAGCAATGGATGATATGCCTTATGCTGGATTGGTACATACTAGCTCAACTACTGCAATAACAGATTCGGCTGCTGCGGCTACTGCTATGGCGTCAGGTGTAAAAACGTATAATGGGGCAATTGGTGTAGATGCAAACAAGAATTCAGTAAAAACAGTCTTGGAAATGGCAAAAGAAGCTGGGAAATCAACTGGTTTAGTCACAACTAGCCAGATTACGGATGCAACTCCAGCAGCATTCGGTGCCCATGTGACAGATCGTTCAAAACAAAGTGACATTGCTAAGCAGTATCTTGAAAACAGCAAAGTCGATGTTCTATTAGGTGGGGGAGAAGACTTTTGGTATCCTGCAGGAAATGCTGGAAGCTACGAAGACCACCCAGCTAAGGATCCTTCTGAACAAAGTAAAGGGACACAAGGAAATCTTATTGATGAAGCGAAAAAGCTTGGCTACAATTACGTGACGAATGCAAATGAGCTTGAAAAAGCGAAAAACGGTAAGTTGTTAGGTCTTTTTGCGAATGAAGAAATGTTCGAACAAAGAGAAGAGGGGAAAGGTGATCTTTATGATCCGGTAGTATCTCTTCCTGACATGACAAAAAAAGCGATCGATACTTTATCGGATAATAAAAAAGGTTTCTTCTTAATGGTAGAGGAAGAAGGCACAGACGAAATGTCTCATGAGAACAATGCTGAAAAAATGATCAAAGCTGGTCAAGAACTAGATAAATCAGTATCTATAGCTAAGGAATACGCAAAGAACCACCCTGACACTCTTGTTCTAGTTGTAGCAGACCATGAATGTGGCGGCTTATCAATTGAAGATGTGGACAGCAAAGATGAGTCGGGCGATGGAATTTCGAAAGAAGACGGACCATTTAATGTAGCAAACAGTAGCAATCAATTCATGATTGACTGGACAACAAGTGGTCACGGTGGCGTATCTGTGCCTTTAACAGCAATTGGTGCTGGAGCAGAGCTATTATCAGGAACATATGAAAACACTTATATCTATGAGGCTATTAAACAAGCAATGGGCTTGAAAAAATAATTTTTGCAAAAAAACATTCCATTTATTTAATGGGATGTTTTTTTATTGCGCGCTCCGCAGGCTAAACAACAAAAAGAAGATTATCATTATTTATTAAATGAAAGAGATAATCTATGAAGGGTAATTACATTTACAAGGAGAATTAATGGTTTAAGGAAAATTACGGAAGATTACATTGAAACAATAAAATAATTAAGAAAAAGGTAGTGTTATGTTGAGAAAATGGGTTATAGTACTTTTTTTAATCTGTTTTGTTTTAATTGCTTGTATACAGATTAATACAAAAAAACAGCATAGGTTTAAATTATTTCATTTCAATTCGCTAACAGAATCGGAAATTCCAAAAATTGATCACATTGTAATCGTAATTGAGGAGAATCATGCGAAACAGCAAATTATGGGGAATTATTCTGCACCATATATTAATTCACTAATGACCCAAGGTGCAAACATGATTAACTATCATGCAATAGAACATCCTAGCCAGCCGAATTATTTGGACTTGTTCTCTGGATCAAATCAAGGTATCACTGACGATGATTTACCAAAATCAAAATTCTCAACAGATAATTTAGCAAGTGAACTTAATGAAAAAAAACTAACATTTGCCGGTTATTCTGAAGATTTGCCTTCAATTGGTTTTAATGGAGAATACAACAAAGATTATGCACGCAGGCACAATCCCTGGGTTAATTTTACAAATGTCTCAAAAAAAGCAAATCAACCATTGGAAAAATTCCCAACAAATTTTAGTAAACTGCCAACTGTTTCGTTTATAATACCTAATCTCCAAAATGACATGCACGATGGAACAATTAAACAAGGAGACCAGTGGTTAAAAAAACAAATTGATGATTATGTCAAATGGGCTAAAAAGAATAATAGTTTGTTAATTGTAACATGGGATGAAGATGACTTTTCACATAATAACAAAATTCCTACCGTTTTTGTCGGACCCATGGTAAAAAAAGGACAATTTAACGAAAATTTAAACCATTTTAATCTGTTACATACAATAGAGGATATTTACAGATTAAAACATGCAGGGGCAAATAAATCTGTTAAAACTATTAAAAATATATGGAAATAATTAGTGGCTTATTAATAGCTGAAGTAGATAACAAAGAAGAGTCTAGTGATGTGATTTCTAAAGAATGGTCTATTTAATGTGGAAAACAGTAGCAATTAGTACAGGATTGACTAGACAAAAAGTCGTTAAGGTGGTGTATCTTTTCCTTTAACAACAATTGGTGATGGAGCAGAACTATTATCAGGAACATATGAAAACACTTAGATCTACGAAGCTATTAAACAAGTAATCGACTTAAAAAAATAAACTAGGATTTTAAGAAACATTCCATTTTTTATGGAATGTTTTTTTGCGCCAAAAATAAAGAGGATAATTTAATTTTAAAAAAGTTGACAAAATTTTAAAAAAGGGTTTTGTAGAAAAATGTAGAATTTTATATTCATAATCAGAGAGGAGGTGTTTTCATGTACTTAGAAGAAATACGTTCAAGAGCAAAGGATACCTTGAGAGGGAATTGGAAAAAATTTATTGGATATGCGATCATCATACATCTATTAACTACATTAGTTGAGAATAGACTTTCTGTATACTTCCCAAATCCCATAAAAAATGAATTGACGAAATACATATCTTTTGTAATTAACTGGGATGACTACCTAACGTTTATTTATAGTTTATTCATTACGGCAATAATTACGATTGGGGGTACACGGCTCTTTACATTTGCGACAAAGGAAGATGGGCAACCTTATTCTTTACAAACAATATTTTATTATTTTACAAACTTGAACCTCTATTTAAATGCATTTTTACTAAATTTCTTAACTTATTTATATTCTACACTTTGGACATTGCTGTTGATTGTTCCTGGTATTATTAAATCATATTCATATAGAATGGCGCCATACATATTTATTGAAGAACCACATTTGGCTCCTAATGAGGCTATTACAAAAAGTAGAAGAATGATGGATGGATATAAGTGGAAATTGTTTTGTTTAGACTTTTCTTTTATTGGTTGGATCATATTATGCATTTTAACGGTTGGGATTGGGTTTTTATGGTTGGTACCTTATATGAGTGCAAGTGAGGCACATTTTTATCATGAATTAAAAAATAATGAAAATGACTCTAATATTTGAGTATAAGGTTAATGGTTTTAAAATTAAAAACGGCTGTCCTAATCAAATCGATAAAGGACAGCCGTTTTTTTTACTTATTAACAATCTGATATGAAGTACGAACCGTTAAAACAAAATAACCGAGATAAATAACAACATAGGCAATAATCGATGTGAAAATCGGAATAATGATGTTGTTATCTATAGATCCATATAAAGTACCTAATGCTCGTAAAATGACGAGACTATGACCAATTCCTACTATTAGTGGTAATCCGAATATAAACAAAGTTTGTTTTATAATAGAACTTCTAATCTGACGTTTACTGACTCGGGCTAAAAAATAGCTCCTTTTTTCTTTTATTGGTAACATAATAAGGAAGGATAAATATTCTTTTAAATTGAATATTTTAATGGTTAATAATTATGAGAAGTTCTCTTTAACAATTTCAAAACAAATAAATATTTGCTAGTTTATAAGGCATAATTAGATTGGGTCTTTGATGTAAAATGCAAATGTTTGGAACAGGAGGAAGCATCATGACAAAAATAGCAATTATTTCAGATATCCACGGAAATAAAACTGCGTTAGAAGCAGTCTTAAAAGACATTCGCTCTAGAGAAATTGAGAGGATTTTTTGCTTAGGTGATCTAATTGGTAAAGGGCCTCAAGGCTCAGCATGTATAGAGCTCGTTCAAAAAAATTGCGAAAAAGTAGTCCGTGGCAATTGGGATGTATTTATTCAGTCACCTGCAGAAAATGATTTTATTCAATGGTTTAGAGACCGATTAAAAGAAGAAGATTATCAATTTCTAGCTTCATTACCTTTTCATATTGACCTTGAATTAAATGGACAATTAATCAGGTTTTTTCACGCTTCTCCAAGGAGTGAATTTGAGAGGATATTACCATTTCATCCAATTGAAAAACGGTTAAGTATGTTTGAAAATAGTGAGATAACAAATTCAAACAAAAACGATAAAACTCCTGATATCATCTTTTATGGAGATATACATACTACTTTTCTGGAAACTTTCAAAAACGGAATTTTATGCAATGTAGGAAGTGTTGGAAATTCCCTTGATTTAACTTCAGCGTCGTATGCGATTCTTGATGGTTCTTATTCAACTAATTCGATCCAATTTGTAAGGGTGGAATATGATAGAGAAGCTGAACTTATGATTGCCGAAGATTTAAATTTGCCTGATCTCGAAAAATATCATGATGAAATAATGTTCGCTAAGTACAGAAATTCATAATCTAAAATTAAAAACAGTGGGAAAGCGTACCTTCCTACTGTTTCTTTTATTATTTAACTGTTTTTTTCAAAAATGGTTTTGACAGTCTCAATGAATGGTTTTCACTTACAAATATGCAACTTGTCCGACCAATCATTTGAACAATAGTCATTTTCCCTTATAAAGGCATTTCGATTCCATCTATTTCTAAGAGCATATTATTGTTACATTCACTTATACTAGATTTATGAATAGGTAATGAACAAATAAAAACTTCAAAAATAAAGATAGGAGATTTAATGTGGAAAAACAACGTAAAATTATATTATACATTGGTACTTCTATTGATGGATATATAGCAAATAATGATGGAACGTTAGAATGGTTAGAAACAACTGAAGTAGAAGGAGACTCTGGCTATAATACACTTTTAGAAAGAATTGACACGGTTGTGATGGGAAAAGGAACATATGACGTCGTTCGTGGATTTGATATGGAGTATCCATATAGTACATATAAAAACTATGTGTTTTCAAAATCTGCATCCGGATCTGATGAATATGCTACTTTTATAGACGAAGATATTAAAACTTTTATACAAGATTTAAAACAACAACCTGGTAAAGACATTTGGTTAGTCGGTGGAGGCAATCTAGCTCGAGAATTTTTTAAAGAAAATTTGATTGATGAATTTCAACTAGCAATCGCTCCAATTGTTTTAGGGAAAGGAATCTCTCTTTACACTGGTGATGACATTACCCAAAAATACACTTTAACGAAAGTAGAAAAATTAGGTCAACTAGCTATGCTTCATTATGTTAGGAAATAATCTTTATGAATGTTCCTATTTAATAGAGTAGATCGCTGTTTATTAGAAATTACAATTAAACTTTACAGTCCTTTATTAGTGGTCTGCATTAGCAGATCTTTTTATTTGCTTAATTTTATATATTGGCTAATTCCATGAAAAAATCCACTTTTGTCGATCTTCTTATTTTTGTAACAATTGGTTGAATAAATAACAAGGGAGGTTGAATATTTTGTCGAATATTAAGATAAGATTAAAAATATTTTCGGTAATAGGAGATGACTAATGCGAAGTAAATTTAATGGATTTCTGAAAAATTTTAATATAAATAGTGAAAAAGTCATTAAGAAAAAGGAGTGAGTTGAATGGTAGAAACAGTAAACTGGAAAAATAATGCTATTGGACGTAAATTTATAACTTCTTTTAGCGGAGGGAAAGATAGTGTACTAGCTTTATATAAAGCTATGAAATTAGGGGAAGCGGTCGGATTAATCGTTATGCTAGAGGAAGAAGGGAACCGTTCTAGATCCCATGGAATGCCTCCCGAAATAATACGCGCTCAAGCTGAATCAATAGGTTTACCTGTTTATACAGGGGTGGCAAGTTGGTCGGAATATGAAAAAGTATTTACACAGCTATTAGAGAATGCAAAAAATCAAGGAGCAGATTTATTAGTAACGGGTGACATTGATATGCCTATTCAAGATTGCTGGCATGATAAGGTAACAAAAAATGTTGGATTAAATCTTGGTATGCCATTATGGGAAATGAATCACCGTGAAGCTGTCGATGAGTTTATAAATAGAGGTTTTCAAACCATTGTTGTAACGGTCAACTTAACGTTAGGAATGCGGGAAGAAGATTTAGGACGAACGTTAACCCATGAATATGTGAAGGAGCTTGAAACTCGAGGGATTGATCCATGCGGAGAAAGTGGTGAGTTCCATACTACCGTGGTAGATGGACCGATTTTTAAGTATCCGATTTTAGTTAAAAAGTGTGAGATTATTAGGGACGGAGAATATGCTTATTTGCCTTTAGAACTTGCATAATTGACTTAGGAATTAAGAATGTATATAAAATACTAAATTTATTATGGTAAAATTCAGATAACAAAAAATCCTCCAGGGAGAATTTCCTATGCATTCTTTTTTTCAAAAAGGAAAACAACGATATATGAAAATTGGATTAAAACCTATAGTTTTGATAGCAATAATATCTGCCGTTTTAATCTTAAGTGGATTTGATATGAATATTAAAGAGGTATTGATTTATCTTGTACTTTATCAGATTGGAAAGAGTATTATCTATTACTTTGAATCAAAAAAAGTAAATTGGAAGGAAAGTATTAAAGGAATTATTATTTGTTTATTATTTGTATGTGTATATCACATTTTATTTCATTTCTTGATTTCAGTTGGTTTTAAGTCCATAAAGGTTATTAAAGTTATAATCTGCTTACTAGTTTGCACTTTGGGAATATTATCATTTTTGGATATAACAATTATTATTCCTTTTAAGATTCTTAAGCAAAAGGGAGTTAGAAGAAAATAGTAATTAAAGTTTTTATAAATCAAATTATACCTATATTAATTATTATTTCAGTTTCAGGAATATAGAAATTTCATAGGGTTCTTAAAGGAGTTTGTAATTTGTCTACTATAATACTAGAAAATAAAAAAAATTGGCAGAAAAGAAGACGATTATCATTTAAAATACTAATTTCTGTAAGCGTATTATTTTTGGTGTTAATCGGATATGGAGTATACTGGGTATTTTTTGATATGAATCGATTACCAAAAGGAGATTATCTTAAAGAAGAAAAATCTCCAAACGGAAATTATACTTTAAAAGCATTCGTAACAAATGGAGGAGCAACAACTGGATATGCTGTTAGAGGAGAACTAGTATATAACAAGGAAAAGAAGAGTAAAACTGTATACTGGAATTATCGTGAGAGCGCAGCAGACATTGAATGGATCGATAATGATACAGTTGTTATTAACGGTCACACTCTAAATATACCTGATGATAAATTTGATTTTCGACATAATTAAATATAGTTTTATAAGGGAATATACAAAGATTTTGAGATGATAAGAAAAACTAGGGAAGGGGCAATCCTATGAAATTGTTATTATCAATCGTATTAGCAACCATTTTAGGCATAATTCTTTTGATGATAGGAGATGTTGGTATCATTATAAGTTTTGGAATTTTAGCTGGTACTTTGTTTAGAGGAGTATATCTTTTAAACGATTTAAGCAAAAGACTTTCAAAAGTAGCTCCAATTGTACCGAAATCTGATAAGGTAAAAGAAGCTTATGCAAACTATTTGAGAGAAAAAGAAATAAACATTTAAGGATGGAATTTATTTCGATCCTTTTTTGTTATATACTCTTACTCTTAAAATGGGTCTTACTTTTTATAAAGATTTGCTGAAATTACCCCAAATTACAAATAGGAGTTGTTAGTGTAGTATTATAATAGAATTATAAATTCTAATGTAATGCTACATAAGTTTAGAATTAATCTTATAAGTTATTTTATTCATATTTTTATATTCATGGGGGTTTTGATGTGGTTACAACAAATAGTAAATCTATTTCTTCATTAACATTAGGCGTATTATCGATCATCATTCCTTATATCGGGTTTATACTTGGTATAATAGGTTTATTTATTTCTAGTAAAAGTATTGCCGAAATTAATCGCTCGAATGAAAAAGGGAAAGGTCTAGCGATTTCAGGAAGGGTTTGCAGTATTGTTGGAATCTGCATACAGGCAATTTTGATTATCATTTTAGTTTTAGGAATTATTACATTTTTTTCAATGAATGATAATATGACTTTTTAATGAGAACAAAATAGAACAAGGGTTATCGAATGAAAAAAAGTAGATAAATAGCTTTTAATCATAATAAAACTTTGATGCCACTTTGACTGTTTGGATTTAAATGTATATAGTTTAAATTATAGTTTTACGTATCTACATAATTTTTGATTAAGGAGGGACGGACATGGAAGTTTTTGCAGAATATTTAGCAGGTATTGATCATCCAGACCACCGTGAGCGGACTGCTGAAATTTTGGATTGGATTTCGAATAAATTTCCTAGCCTAGAGCCGCAAATTAAATGGAATACGCCTATGTTTTCCAATCATGGTACATTCATTATTGGCATATCGACTGCAAAGCAACATATGAGTGTATCACCTGAAGAAAAGGGTATTGTTCAATTTGCCGATGAAATTGCAAATGCTGGTTATAGTGCTACAAAAGGATTGTTTCGTATTCCTTGGAAAGTCCCGGTTAATTATGAATTACTTGAGAAAATGATTGAGTTCAATATTCAAGATAAAGCAGAATTTACGACTTTTTGGCGTAAATAATGATCTTTGTTTAGTAAATAGTTAAAGATTAAATTAATAGCGGAACTAAATAAAAATAGGAACTGATTAATTCAGCTCCTATTTTTTATTCATAAAGATTTAAGTTTAAACAAGGTCATTTTAAGTACTAAATCGAATAATATAGAATCAATGTTTTAAGATAAGTGGTGATTTAAGTGAAAAAAAGAGTACCAAAGAAAATCCATATCATTGGTTCTGTTGGAAGTGGTAAGACGACATTAGCAAGGCAAATGTCAACAAAGCTAAATATACCTTATTATGAGTTAGATAATGTTGTATGGAAAAGGCAAAAGGTTCATGAAGATATTAGGCGTTCCGAACAAGAAAGAGAATGCTATTTAGATACACTCATTCGTTCGGATACATGGATTATTGAAGGTGTTCATAATGAAGAATGGGTAGGTAATAGTTTTAAAAATGCAGACTTGATTATTTTTTTAGATACTCGCTATTCTGTTAGAACCTACCGAATCATTAAAAGATATTTCTTACAAAAACTTAAATTAGAGAAGTCAAATTATAAACCGACACTTAAAATATTCTTCAAAATGTTTAAATGGAATAAGTATTTTGAAGAAGTGGGGAAACCAACATTTTTTAAAATGTTTAAAGATTACAATGATAAAATATTAGTCGTTAATAATAAAAGTGAGATTGAAGATTATTTTAACGAACACAGATCAAAAAATATAGGAATCGCAAAATAGCGGTTCCTAATTTTTGTATCTAGCAGCAAGATCTTAATGTAATGGGATCGGAAGGTTTTCTACTAATTCTGATAAAAATACAAATTTAGCTTCTTCTTTAATTTTAGGTATGTATTCCTTTATTACATTTGAAGTAATTTCTCCTGGTTCGCCAACATGTCCAATCGCAATCATAGTTGGTTCGACTCTTACTTTTTCTAATAGTAATCGAGTTTGCTTTTCTATATGTTTATAGGTGTATAAATCATCGAAAAATAACTTGTTTTCAATGACCGGCACGCCTATCTCATCTGCAATTTTAGTAACTACGCTCCGATAGTTCGTCTTACTATCGAAAAAAAATAGGCCCTTTTCTTTACAAGCAGTTAAGACAATGCGCATTACTCTCTCATCGGAAGTTGCTTTTGAACCCATATGATTATTTATACCTATTGCGTATGGGACGTCATCAATAGCGGCTAGAACCCTTCTTCGAATTTCGTCATCACTTAAGTTGGTCTTAATCGCATTTGGACCTAACCAACTTGCTTTCCCTTTCCTTGGTTCCATTGGTAAATGAACTATTACTTCATAACCTTTAGAGTGGGCGACAGTAGCATCCTTTTTAGTAGAAGGTAAAAAAGGCATCACTGCAACTGTTAATGGGATTGGTAGTGAAAGCATTTGGTCCGTTCCTTTCATGTTATTACCAAAATCATCAATCACTATAGCAAGCTTATGATTAGGCTCAGCAAATACTGAAGAGCAGGTAGTAGATAGAGCTACTAAAATAGAGAAAATTGAAGTAATCCAAAGCTTCATCGGTAAATCTCCTTTTCCATTAATTACTATGCTCTACTATTTTCTGTGATTATAAAGAAAATAACCGTAAAAATTGAAAAGAAACTAAAATGTTTAAATACAACTAAATGTTATTTTGTGCTCATATAAAAAATAAAAGTTCAATTAAATGAAATAGTTGAGTAGTATGAGTCCTATTGCTTCACACTTTTTTATTTTAGTTCCAGATTTGCTTTATAAAAAAGGAACTTTAATTCTGTTGGAGAATGTAATGCCCTAGATTTGTTCATTTTTCAATTTCTAAGAGGATTAATTTAGAATACTACCTAATTCAATCCTCTTTATTCTTTAGGTTATTCATTCACGATACTATACAATAAAACTTCCTGGAAGGATTTTAGTCCAATGTCATAACATCTTTATTGCAATATGATTCATATACTTTACGATAATTTTCGTGAAATTGGTTATAAAGGATTATTTTTACCCGCAAGGAATTCATATTTCCTTGCGGGTTTTGTCATTTATTCGTTAAAGTAAAAACTGAAATTTCTGGTACACTAAAAAATCGAAACGGAAGCCTTGTTGTTCCTATACCCCGATTAACATATAAGTTCATAGGTTTTATATGATGGTTTATTTTAAATAACCCTTCAGTATAAATAGTTGCTAATGGCGGAGTATAAATTGCTTCGTGAAATGGAAGTTTAACTTGTCCACCATGACTATGACCAGAAAGTTGTAAGTCTATTGGATACTCTTTAAGTCGATCTGCCACATCAGGTTCATGGACTAGTAAGAGATTAAAAGCGTTTTTTTGTATATTTTTAAATGCTTCAGCGGGGTTTGGTCTTCCTAAAAGATAGTCATCCAAACCAATAATATTAAGTTTACTGTAATCTTTTAAGACAATTTCTTTTTGTTCATTTTCTAAAACTGTAAAACCAGATTTTATGAAAACAGAAGATGAGATTTTCTTCCCTGCTCCTCCAACGTCATGATTACCGTAAATAGCATATTTACCATATTTTGCTTTTAATTGTTGAAGTACAGCAGGGATTTGATCTAATTTATTGTATAAAGCGCTATTATCAATTAAATCACCAGTAAACACAATTAAATCAGGGTTTTCTTTATTAATTTGATCGACAACATTATTTAATTGCTTTAATGTATAATGAGCACCGATATGAGTATCACTAAATTGAACAATTTTCATTCCTTCCATCTGTTTTGAAACGGAATTTGATGAGATCGTTATTTGATTTACATCTATCATTTTTGGTTCAATACTTTTTGAATAACTATATAAAAAAATAGGGAAAATTAATAATATCAACGTAAAAACTATTAATCTTCTAACGATCCTTCGTATTATGGTATATTTCATGTCTATAACCTGCCTTTATGAATGAATTGATACAATTAAGATTGTAAATAAAATAAATAGAGCACTGACTAAAATTTCAATTATCCTCATGTTTTCACTCCCCTAGAACAGTATAAGCTCCTTTTGTTACATGAACGTGACAAAATAACATAATGAACGGAGGAATTAAAAATCAATATTTTAATCGCAGATGACGAAAAAGATATGTTAAAGATCTTACAAGCATATTTCCAAAGGGAAGGATATAACGTTTTTTTAGCGGAAGATGGAGAACAAGCTATCGAAATCTTTTATAGTGAAAAAATTGATTTAGCTATTTTAGATTGGATGATGCCTTTAAATAGTGGAATTAATGTGTGTAAAGAAATAAAGACAAATGGTGAAACAAAAGTATTAATGCTAACAGCTAAAAGTGATGATGAAGACGAATTACAAGCTCTAATACTAGGTGCTGACGATTATGTACGAAAGCCATTTCATCCGGGTGTCCTAATTACTAGAGCTAAAAAATTATTAAAAGAAGAGCATCATATTGTAATTGGTAATATAAAAGTAGATTTTAAAGGTAAAATAGCATTTAAAAACGAGGGAAATTTAAATTTAACGAAAAAGGAAATTGATTTATTAAGCTGTTTTGTTCGTAATCGCGGAAATATTTTATCACGTGAGGATTTATTAGTTAATGTATGGGGTATTGATTACGATGGAGATGATCGAACGGTGGATACCCATATAAGAAGATTAAGAGAAAAAATAGGAGAAGATCTTATTCAAACACATCGAGGTTTAGGATACAGTCTTATAAAAGAAAAATGAATCGATTAGGAAGAAAAATATCGATAACAATTACCGTATGTATTCTTTTTGTTTTTATTTTTTATCTAATTATCAATTCGTTTTTATTACCTAAATATTATTTATTTCAGATGAAAAATAGAGTACATGACCTTTCAACAGCGATAAACAAGATGCCAATGGCTGAGTTTAAACAGTCAATTAATCATTTGGAACAAAAAAATAATGTAACAATCGCTTATGAACCAATTCAAACAAATTTAGACCAGTTTAATGGTTTATTAAGAGATAATTTATATCATAAAAGAGTAACTTTAAATAAATTTTGGGTTACAGAACAAACATTAAACCAAGTAAAAAGTGGTAAAAGAATTAGTAAAATCTATGATCAAGGTAAATTGAAATCTAGTTTTTTAGTCGATTTTATTCAAAAGGATAATGTATTTATTGTAGTCGGTGTCTCTATTGTATATTTAAGTGATGCTGTTCAAATCGTTAATAAGTTTACTATTTATATTATGATTTTCTTGATTTTAATGTTGATTTTAATGGTTTGGATTTGGTCAAAAAAAATAACAGATCCATTAAAAGAATTAAAAGATATTTCTAAAGAAATCGCTCAATTAGAATTTAAAAAGGCAAAAATTTCAACAAATGATGAAATCGAAGAACTTGCGAAAAGTATTAATGAAATGAGTGACAAATTGAGGATTGCCCATGATGATTTAAATCAACGGAATACAAATTTAAAAACATTCATATCAGATATTTCTCATGAACTTAAAACTCCGCTGGCTTTAATCAAAGCTTATTCTGCAGGCATTAAAGACGGAATAGATGATGGAACCTATGTTGATACAATCATTAAGCAAACAGATCAAATAAACCGATTAATCGATAAATTATTAGAGTTATCAAGAATTGAACGTGAAATATTACATCTAGAGCAACTTGACTTAATTAAGCTTCTTGAATCTACTTTGGAAAACTTTGAAATCGAATTAAATCAAAATAATATCATTTTAACAAGAGAATATATTAGAACGAACCAACTAAATATTGAAGTAGATCGCGACCAAATGGAGAAAGTAATTAATAATTTAATTAGTAATGCAATTAAATATACAAAAAATCCGGAAATTAACATTAAGATTTACGAGGAAAATAAGGAAATTGTATTCATACTTAAAAATGAAACAAATCTTAAAAATTCTACTCAAATTAAGCAAATCTGGGAACCGTTTTATGTTATGGAGGCTTCCCGAAATAAACATTTAACAGGTACAGGCTTAGGTCTAGCGATTGTAAAATCCATTTTAACCCGTCACCAGTTAAAACATGATGTGAAATTAATAGATGGAAACATTCAATTTTCAATCCATTTTCCAAAACCCTTACAGTAAAGTAAGGGTTTTTAAGATTTTTATTAGTGAAAACTTTCAAGCCAAGAAGCAGCATGATGGGAATGTAAATTTATTTACATAGAAGTACCTATTAAGCTATGAAAAATCCATTTACATTTATTGATGAATAACTACACCTGTACCAATTGGAACCATTGAAGATAATTCAAGAACATCCTGATTGTACATTCGAATACAACCATGTGAAACAAAGTGACCAATTGTTGCAGGATTATCAGTTCCATGAATTCCGTAATGTGGAGCTGAAAGTCCCATCCATAGTACTCCAAAAGGTCCTCCAGGATTTGGATCTTTATTAATAATTGTATAAGTGCCTGTAGGAGTAGGAGTAAGCATTTTTCCTACACCGATGGGGTAAGTTTTTAGCAGATTGTTGCCGTCGAAAAGTTTTAGTTGGCGGTTTGATGTAGAAATGTAGATCCAATTAGTCATTTTATCAGCTCCAGTTTTTAACTATCGTATGAAGAAAGTTTAATAGTTGTTAAATACAAGAGGAGTATTAGAAATATGAATTTTAAATAGAAAAAATAGTAGGTTTCTATTACTTTTTTACTATTTCCTTAGTACCAAGTTTGGAGCAAATGAATACTCTATAGGACAAGCACTTTAAGGAGAGGATTAGTCTATAGTGTCTAATACAATTAAATATTTCCAATATGCCCAAGAAGTTTCAAAGAAAATTGGCTGGCTACCCGAAGTAATTTATACTCAATGGCAAGTAGAAACAGCACATTTTACGTCTAAAAATTTTAAGAAAAATAACAATATCGCAGGTCAAACATGGTATCCAGGCTTACCTCTTAGTAGTAGGGGAACAGCTAGACCTAAAAATGAAGGTGGGTATTATATAAAATATAATGATCCAGTTCAGGGCTATGTTGATTTTATTTTGAGTAATCCGCGGTACAGTAAAGTTAAAACATTCGAAACTGCTAATGAACAGTTTAAAGCGATCGCTGAGGCAGGTTGGGCAGTAGCTCCTAATTATGCAGATGTGCTCATCTCAGTTAATAATGCAAATATTAAAAATGAATTATATAAAAGGATTATTCAAATTGAGTTATATCCTTATAAAGGAATCCTAAAAAAAGGATCAAGGGGAGTGCAAGTAAAGAAAATTCAAGAAAAAATAGGCGTCAAAGTGGATGGGATTTTCGGGATTTTAACCGAAAAAGCGGTTAAAGAATTTCAAAGAAAAAATGATTTAGTAGTTGATGGAATTGTTGGGGTAAAAACATGGAGCAAACTTTTCAATCCAACAAATCTATAAGATATTTAATCATTTATTAAATCACCTGTATGATTTTAAATACAGGTTTTTTAATTTTAACCTACTACATAAGAGGGTTTGAAAGCATTTTATAGAAAGTTAACTATAACCATTTAAGAAAAGGAGAACGAAAGTGGCAATTAGAAATGCGGTAAAGAATGATTGTGAATCAATCGTAATTCTAGATTCTCAAATTATTGAAAGTCGAATTAGGGAACATCAAATTAAACGATCAATTGAAGAAAATCGATGCATTGTATGTGAAATGAATAATAGGATAGTAGGTTTTATGATTTATCATAAATTTTTCTTTGGCCATTTATTTATTGAATTAATAATTGTCCCACCAGAAACGAGGAGGCTTGGTATAGCAAAAAATCTCATTAAATATGTTGAGGTTTTTTCAGAAAAGAAATTATTTTCATCTACTAACAAATCTAATAGCTCAATGCAAAAAGTATTTCAATCTCTAGGATATATTGAAAGTGGATTTATCGATAATTTGGATAAAGGAGATCCTGAAATTATTTATGTTAAATTAATAGATTAAACGATATTTTTGGTAATTTATTTTTTGAAGAAGAATAAAAATATTTTTATTACCCCAATTATCATTAGCCACTCCCAAATACCCATCTTCAATACTATATAAATTTACTCTCAACCGGTTCTCAAACTATGTTCGAAATAATCCTATCTTTTCATAGTTAAATTGAAAACGTTTACTATTATTCACAATAATTACGAAAGAGTGTGTAAAAAGTCCTGATGGATTGATTGATTTGTTACTTTAGGCTAATCGATATAAAAAATTTTTAAATACATTCTTCCTGTTATTCTATTTTTCAATGCATGATGAATAGTAATAATATATAAATGCTCCAATTATATCACTACAAGGAGTGGAAATATGGATTTTAAAAGGGAATTCATCTTAAAAACAAAAGCAATATATAAAGAAACTGTTACAGAAAATATGGCTTACAGTAAGATGTGTGAAAAATTTGAATCATATTTTGTTGATTTAAAGGAGTCTTTAAAAAAGGAAATTGAAGTTTCGAATGGTGAGTTTGATATTATGATTGATAAAGATCATGTTATTGAGGTCTTATTAAATCAAAGAGAGTTATTAATTACGATTGATGACGCTGGGGTAGTAGTTAGTATTAAATATTTTGATGAAGTGCAAAATGAACAGGTTGAAAATAAGATTGATATAATTGAATATGATGGTGGGGCATACAAGAGTCAAGTATTTCAATCACCTATTACTAGAAATATAATCGATAATTATTTAGCAATTGCGTTTAGAGATGATTTAGAGAAGAATTTTGAGAGTTATAGTGAATGATAGAAGCTCTTCACGTTGATGAAAAAATTAATGTTCAAATTTTCGTAAATGGAGTTTATGTATCATATTTCAACCACACTAAAGAGCTTGGAAATTCCAAGCTCTTTTAATTTGTTATAGTTCTGTCACTTGAAACCTTAAAACAGTTTTCAATTTATCAGGTTGAGTTTTTCTTGCGTCAGAAATATAGATTTCTTTATGTGTTGTTTGAATTCTTTGTAGATTATTCGCCATACAGAACTCTTCCATTAATTTAAAAGTTCTTGGCTCGTCATCATAACTTCCGATGTGCATGGTTTGTACACATAAGCCTTCTGTAATTGATTCGAGTTTTACGTTTGCTATTAATGGATTTTTCTTTTTTTGTTTAAGTTGATCTAAAATGATGTATGTTAAATCTTCTGTAACAAATTCGGGTTGTCTAATCATTAATTTATAAAGAAGATGTTCTTTATTTAAATAGTCTAGTTTTCGACCTTCTTCATCTAAATCCCAAACACCTTCAAGAGGGAAGACTGTGTAGTCAAAATAACCTTCTGGAACAATGCCTTTTTTGGGCAACATTTTAATGGCATATGCTAAAGAATAAAGTGCTTCGATATTTTCTTTAAATAATTCATTATTTGGATTGCCTTTGCCTTCAATCGTTATATATTTAAAGGTTGGTATGTTAATTTTACTAGGCTTACTTTTTGGTAAATAAATTTCTTTTAAACTTTTTCTCCACTCAAGTTTACTCACTAAAAAAACTCCCTTAATAATAAGTCAGTTTGGTTTATTTTGTTGTGACTATGCTTGTTAAAAACAAAAAGCAATCACATAAATATGTCATTGCTTTTAAAAGGTTTAATGATATGTACGATAGACTCCTATTACTTTTCCTAAAATTGATACTTGTTTTAATAGAATAGGAAACAGTGCATCATTTTCAGGTTGAAGTCTAAAATGGTCGCTTTCTTTATAGAAGCGCTTTACAGTAGCTTCACTATCTTCAGTCATGGCAACAACAATTTCGCCATTTTCAGCAGTGAATTGCTTTTTAACGATTACAAGATCGCCATTCATAATACCAGCATTGATCATACTATCTCCCTCTACACGTAGCATAAAAACTTGTTCGTTAGATGGAGCGACAGATGTCGGTAAAGGGAAATATTCTTCTACGTTTTCGACTGCAGTAATTGGAATACCTGCAGTTACTTTACCGATTACGGGAATGTTAATAATATCGTTATAGATTTCACTGTATGATGCTTGTACTTCATTCACAACCGTTGCTGTATCGCCAAGAATCTCTATTGCACGCGGTTTCGTAGGGTCTCTTCGAATATAGCCTTTTTGTTCTAGTCTCTCTAAATGACCATGTACTGTAGAGCTTGAAGCTAAACCAACAGCCTCAGCAATCTCTCGAACTGAAGGTGGATAACCTTTAATTTTTACTTCGTCTTTAATATAAGCTAAAATTTCTGCTTGCCTTTTCGATAGTTTGTTCATTCGAATTTCCCCCTTACCTATAAAGTAGATAATACGTTCCTCTTTATTTTTTTCATTATATCATGATAGGATATGATATACAAACGTTAGTTCTATTTTTTATTAAAGTAGTTTTCGTGTTCGTATGGAGGGAACAGTTAATGAATGCAATAATTTACGCGAGAGTAAGTACAGCAAAGGATTCAAAATAAACATCATTACATAGACAAATAAGTGAACTAACCGAATTAGGTGAGCGGATGGGAATGTGTATTCTAGAAACAATAGGCGAACAGGCCAGTGGGTAGGAAGATACATTTTTAAAGGAAGAAGGTGTTAGATTATTTACATCTTCTCAAAATGGTCAGTTTCAATTAAGTGAAAGTGATTAAATGGTTTTAGATATTTTAAGTACTGTCGAGGAATATCAACGGAAAATTCATATGACGAAGAGAATCGCGCGAATAAAAAACTTAAATATTTGTAGAAAATCTATTAAATACATTAAGAATCAGTTTAATTTAGTGGTGTTGTTTATAATTTATACAATTAATTTTTTAAATTACTATCACAAATTGATTAAGTCAGATTCGTAGATTAAGAGGAGGAGAAAATATGAAAGCAGTTATATATTGCCGAGTTAGTACAGAAAAAAATACACAAGATACTTCATTAAAAAGACAAAGGGAAGAACTAGAAAAATTAGCAAATATTAATAAACTTGAAGTGATTAAGATAATTGAAGAAAGACATAGTGGCTTTGACATAGAACGGGAAGGAATTATTGAAGCTTTAGCAATATTTAAGGATAAGCAGGCTGAGATCTTACTTATACAAGACGATACCCGATTAGGAAGGGGACATTCGAAAATTGCACTTATTCATGAATTACGCAAAATGGCAATAAAAGTTTTTACAATACAAGATCATGGGGAGATTTCTTTATCGGATGCGGATTTAATGGTCTTGGAAATATTAAGTACAGTAGAAGAGTTTCAACGAAGAATTGCTAATTATAAAATAAGCAGGGGGATGCGCAGAGCTGTCGAGAATGGTTTTCAACCTCACAAGAATATATCAAATAATCATTTAGGAGGTAGGGAAAAAAAAGAACTGCCTGTGGAAGAAATAATAAATCTTAGAAACAAGAAACTTACTTTTCATGAAATAGCAGCTACATTACGAGGTTTAGGTTATGAAGTAAGTAGGGCTACTGTTCATAGAAGGTATAAAGAATATTTCGATGAACTAAATCAGGATTCTATTAAGAATTAAAGAAAATTTAGACGTTGTAATTTAAAAGTATATCAGTTAGCTTTTTCTAATAATCAAAAAGAAATACATAAATAGGCTTTTAAAATGATATAGTTCTTTTAATGCTTAATAATTGTTGACGATAACTTCTTAGAATGGACCCTATATTTTATAAGTTAAGGGTCAGTTTTTTTATTTTTTGATTATTGTAAATTTATTGCAATTGGATGTTCACATGTCGTTCATATTACTTTTCTAAGATTCATTTGTAGAAGAATTGAAGAGATAGTTTATAGTATTAATTGAAAAAATATTCTAATAAGTAGTTTAATAAACTCTTGATATATTAAATCTGATAGACTAGTATATTAATATCTAATAAATTAAATACTAATTTGTTAACAAGTAGTTAAGATGCCTTAGGGCTTAATAGGGAATCTGGAGCAATACCAGAACTGTCCCCGCAACTGTAAGTGTGGACGAAATAGACAAACCACTGAAACGTTTATATGGACGTTACGGGAAGGGTCTAAAGTAGGAAGATACACAAGTCAGGAGACCTGTCTTAGCTTTTAAAGTTTCGATTTCTTCGGGGGTTGAGAAGATGAAACGTTTGGACAAAAAGGATGATTTATTTACTTTCTTTGTGCTGACGTTTTATCCGTTCAACTTATGTTGAACGGATTTTTTCGTTTTAATGATTCTAAATCATTTTTAATTCTTATAGTATGCCCTAGAAGAAACAAGTCTTTTAAAAATTGAATAGATTAGGATTGGTGCACTTTGAAAATTAGTGCTTAATAGGGAAGTACGGTTTAAATCCGTCACGGTACCCGCCACTGTAAGGGGGAGTTCATTGCAGATGTCACTGAAGTAATTCGGGAAGACGCAATAGAATGATGAACCTAAGTCAGGAGACCTGCCTATACCTAATAGCTTTAATCAACCTACGGGAACATAGGTAGAAGTGCTGAACTTACATCGCTATTTTTTTGTGTGTATATTATTCTGCACCCCTATTTCCATAGGGGTGCTTTTTTTTTGAAAAAAACTAAAAGGAGTGTGTGACATGACTACTTGGAATTTACAAGGGACGAAACACCATGTTTTAATTTGTAACGGCAGCAGCTGTATGAGAAAGGGTGGGGAGGAAGCGACACAAGCGATCCGGAATGAAATCACCAATTTAAGCTTAGATCCAATCATACATACAACAAGAACGAGATGTAATGGGAGATGTAAGGATGCTCCCGTTGCCATCGTCTATCCATCAGGGACTTGGTATAAAAACGTAACCCCAGAAGTGGGAACTACGATTGTAAAGCATCATCTGGCGGAAGGTCATTGCCTTCAAGAGCATTCGATCTATCAATATTCCGAAGCTGGATTCATACATCCAGAAGGGTCGGAATGCATCGAAGGAGTACAAAAAGCGGTTAAAGAAAACATTTAACAGCGGATAGTAACTGGATACTAGTTTGAAATTGTGGAAGGTGGCGTAATAGAGTGAAAGGCAAATTATTGATTATAGGTTTTGGCCCTGGTGATGAAAAACATATTACCGGACGAGCAAAGGAAGCCATCCAAGAAAGTAATATCATCATTGGCTACAAAACCTACGTTGATTTAATCAAGGGATTAATAGCTGGAAAGCAAATCATCAGTACAGGAATGACAGAAGAAGTGAGCCGTGCCCAGGAGGCTGTAAAACAAGCTGAGCTCGGTTACACGGTAGCTGTCATTTCGAGCGGTGATGCCGGTGTATATGGAATGGCAGGACTTGTTTACGAAGTGCTAATTGAAAAAGGCTGGAAAAAAGACTCAGGGGTAAAAGTTGAGGTGATCCCTGGCATTTCTGCCATCAATTCCTGTGCTGCTTTATTAGGAGCGCCGGTCATGCATGATGCCTGTACGATTAGTTTAAGTGACCATTTAACACCTTGGAGCTTGATCGAGAAACGAATCGATGCAGCCGGTCAAGCTGATTTTGTGATTGCCCTATATAATCCAAAAAGCGGAAGAAGAACACGGCAGATCATGGAAGCACAAAAAATTCTATTAAAATATCGCTCGCCAGACACCCCTGTAGGATTGGTAAAGAGTGCATTTCGTGATAGTCAAAAGATCGTCTTAACCAATTTGCAAGAGATGTTAGAACATGAAATTGGCATGTTAACCACCGTTTTAATTGGCAACTCTTCAACATTTTTCTACGATGGATTGATGATTACGCCGCGCGGTTATCAGCGGAAGTATACATTAAATCAGGCAATTCAGCCGTTGAAACCGCATCAGCGTCTGCAAAAGGAGGCTGAACCATGGGCACTAGAGCAAATGGAAGATGTAACGCAGCTAAACAAGAAACTAGTCACCCCAACCTCAGTGAAAGAGTCGCCAAGAGAGTTGGCTGAGGAAGCCTTGCAAATGGTCCTTGGTGAGTCCTATGGAAAAACCCAAGATTTAATTGTGAAGCAAGACTTTCAATCTATTTTTGAGGTAGCTGTCAGCCCTGGTGTCGCCAATAAAAAATTTACCGCGGTTCAGATGGTCATTCTTTCCGAAATTGTCGGAGAAGAAGGAGTCATGGAATACACACAAGACCATTTTATGAAGCTGCAAATTTTAACCTCTAAGCCTGATGAGATTATTGAGAAACTAACGGCAGCCAACTTTTTGATTGCTCCTGTTGGCGACGTATTAACCGTAAAAGCTTGTGATTTTTGTGACGGAGAAAAGAAGGATTCCATCCCTTTTGCCGATGAGCTTCAAGAAAAGCTTGGCGGCATTGAACTCCCAAAAGAATTGAAACTAGGTGTGAATGGCTGCGGCATGGCCTGTTATGGAGCCGTAAAAGAAGATATTGGCATTGTCTATCGTAAGGGAGCGTTTGATTTATTTTTAGGAGCCAAGACAGCTGGAAGAACCGCACATCCTGGCCAAATCGTAGCTGAAGGAATCGCACCGGACAAAATTGTCGGGGTCATAGAGGGGATTGTTCAAGAGTACCAACAAAAGGCCTATCCAAATGAACGTTTCTATAAATTTTTTAAACGGGTCAAAGAGGTTCAAGGTTTTGTGTACCAGGATATCACACCAAACCTTAAAATCGAAGCGGCTGTTTGCGGGGAATAAAGGAGAGAAGACTAAGCGGTAATTGGAAGGTAAGAAATTTACAAACAAAGGGGAGGAAATATTTTGAGAGCAATTTTATTTGTGGGGCATGGAAGTAAAGATCAAGAGGGAAATCAGCAGGTTCGTGAGTTCATCCGCGAGATGAGAAAGACTTGGGAAGGTTCTTTTCTGGTCGAGACGTGTTTTTTAGAATTTGAA
Source organism: Bacillus sp. AFS088145 (assembly GCF_002564465.1). Classification (GTDB taxonomy): domain Bacteria; phylum Bacillota; class Bacilli; order Bacillales; family Bacillaceae_G; genus Gottfriedia. The sequence goes on from NZ_NUUX01000010.1 coordinate 99,968, forward strand.
CGACCAACAGTGAATCAAGGCATCGATCTATGTGTGGAGAAAGGGGCCGACCATATTGTCGTGATTCCGATCATGCTCTTACAGGCAGGACACTCAAAAATTCATATTCCAGCAGCTATTGATGAGGCAAAGAATAAATATCCACTTGTTCAATTTACTTATGGCCGGCCAATTGGTGTTCATGAGGAAACATTTGAAATTCTAAAAACTAGATTAATGGAAATTGGCGAGAATGTAGAATCCATCGAAGACAATACGGCTGTCCTTTTGTTAGGACGGGGCGGAAGCGATCCCGATGCGAATAGTGATTTATATAAAATTGCTAGATTACTATGGGAAAAAACAAACTATAAAATCGTCGAACCTGCTTTTATGGGGGTGACCAATCCCTTAGTGAACGAAGGGATTGAGCGCTGTATTAAGCTTGGAGCAAAAAAAGTAGTAATCCTGCCTTACTTTTTATTCACCGGCATCCTAATTAAACGCTTAGAAGATATGATGGTTCCTATTCAAAATCAATATTCCGCGGTTGAAATTCAGTTGGCTGACTATTTTGGTTATCATCCAAAATTACAGACGATTTTAATCGATCGGGTGGAAGAAGCCCTACGTGATGAGGTGAAGATGAACTGCGATACTTGCCAATACCGTCTTAATGTGATGGAACATATCAATCATCACCACCACCATGATCACGACCACGATCATCATCATGGCCATGACCATCACCATGATCACGAACATGCGGTTCAAAAGGCTGGAGATAGAGGATGATCTTCGTGTTAGCCGGAACAAGTGATGCAAGAGCCCTTGCTTTAGAAATAAAAAATGAAGGCTTCGATCTCCTGGCCTCAGTAGTCACAGAAAATGCAGCAGTTGAATTAAGGGAGTCAGGGATACGTGTTCAAGTAGGAAGATTAACGGATGCAGACATGGTGGGGGTGATTGACACAAATGGAATTCTAGCGGTTGTCGATGCCAGTCATCCGTTTGCTGAAGAAGCTTCCAAAAACGCAATCAAGGCTGCCGAAAAGGCGGGAATCCCCTATGTTAGGTATGAACGGGAGTCACAAAAATTCCAATATGACAAAATGAAAGTCGTCGAAAGCTACAAGGAAGCTGCAGAGCTTGCATTGACCAATAAAGGTGTGGTGATGTTGACGACAGGTAGCAAGACGCTTCAAATTTTCACAGAAAAACTATTAGGTAACCCGGACATTCGCTTAATCGCCAGGATGCTGCCTCGTGTGGATAATATGGAAAAATGTGAGCAACTAGGGCTGCCGCAGAAAAATATTATTGCAATCCAGGGCCCATTTTCAAAAGAGTTCGACAAAGCCCTATATAAGCAATATGGGGTGAGCTTAATGGTGACTAAAGAGAGTGGGAAAGTTGGATCGGTCGATGAAAAGGTGGAAGCCGCCAAGGAACTGGGGATTGAGGTTATCCTTATTGGCCGCCCGAAACTGAATTATGGCACCGTCTATGCTAATTTTATCGATGTCATCGCAGAAATAAATAAAAAGATTGGTTCCACACCAACGTCACAACAGAACAATCATTTTAATACAGGAGTGAGATAAATGGATTTTCGTACCGAATTTAAACCGTTAACCGTCCAACCGGAACAGATTGAAGGTAGAAGTTTTGAAATGATTAATGAAGAAATTGGTGAGCACCCTTTCACCGAGGAACAGTATCCAATTGTCCAGCGTATCATCCATGCATCCGCTGATTTTGAACTTGGGCAAAGCGTCCTCTTCCATCCTGACGCTATTCAGTCCGGTATTCGGGCGATTCGGAGCGGGAAAATGGTAGTTGCGGATGTTCAAATGATTCAAAGTGGGGCAAATAAAGCGAGAATTCAAAAATTCGGAGGAGAAATCAAAGTCTATATTTCCGATCCAGATGTCATCCAGGAAGCCAAACGGCTGAATACAACAAGGGCGATTATTTCGATGCGGAAGGCGATCAAAGAAGCAGATGGCGGTATTTTTGCCATTGGGAATGCCCCAACTGCCTTACTCGAACTTATCCGTCTGATTAAAGAAGGAGAAGCAAAACCTGGTCTTGTCATTGGATTGCCTGTTGGGTTTGTTTCTGCGGCTGAGTCAAAAGAAGAACTAGCTAAGCTCGATATCCCATTCATCACCAATATTGGCCGGAAAGGTGGCAGTACAGTGACCGTTGCTGCATTAAATGCCATTTCCATTATGGCTGAACGGGGATAACCCATGCAGGAAGTACCAAAAGGAAAGCTGCGGGAAGGATATACGACTGGGGCTTGTGCAACAGCAACCACCAAAGCAGCGCTGACGGCATTAATTACCGGTGAACCGCAAACAGAATCAACGATATACTTGCCCGTTAAGCGGTTTGCAACCTTCCAGGTAGAAAGCTGTGAAGTAACGGAACAAATGGCTACCGCCAGTACGATAAAAGACGCGGGGGATGACCCAGATGCAACCCATGGGGCCTTGATTGTTTCCACTGTGTCATGGCTCGATGAACCAGGCATTGTGCTTGATGGTGGAATTGGAGTTGGCCGCGTTACGAAGGACGGCTTGCCCGTTCCTGTCGGCGAGGCCGCGATTAACCCCGTTCCCCGCAGGATGATCCAGGAGACAGCCGAAGGGATATTAAAAGAATTCGGGATTACAAGAGGCATTAAAATCGTCATTTCCGTACCAGCGGGTGAAGAAATCGCTAAAAAAACACTCAATGGACGCTTAGGAATCATTGGCGGGATTTCTATTCTCGGTACCCGCGGGATTGTCGTTCCTTTTTCCACAGCCGCGTATAAAGCCAGTATCATCCAGGCAATTAGTGTTGCCCGGGCAAGTGGCTGCGAGCACGTTGTCATTACAACAGGCGGGCGGAGCGAGAAAAATGCCATGAAGCAATTCCCCGAGCTGTCTGAAGAAGCTTTTATCGAAATGGGTGACTTTGTGGGGTTTACCCTTAAACAATGCAAGAAGCAAGAGGTAAAGAGAGTTTCGATGGTCGGCATGATGGGGAAATTCTCAAAAGTGGCTATGGGGATCATGATGGTCCACTCAAAAAGTGCCCCGATAGATTTTGATTTTTTAGCTGAGGTGGCAAGTCGTACCGGTGCTGATGCTACCCTGGTCGAGGAAATTCGAACTGCCAATACGGCATCACAGGTTGGTGATTTGATGACAGCACAGGGCCACCTATCCTTTTTCGAAATGCTTAGCGACTATTGCTGCGTCGCTGCGTTAAAGGAAGTCGATGGTGGGATCGACATAGATACGACCCTTTATACCATGAAGGGGCAATTGTTAGGAAAGGCGGTGCGAAAGAGTGGCATCAATTAAAATGATCGGCATTGGGGACGAAGGGAAAGTCAGCCTACTCCCGATGTACGAAAAGTGGATTAATGAAAGTGAACTATTAATAGGAGGAAAAAGACAGCTTGCTTTTTTTTCTGAATTCGCCGGCGAAAAAATGCCGATTGAAGGTGGGCTTTATTCCCTAGTGGAACGGTTGCAGTCGGAGACTAGAAACGTAGTGATTCTAGCTTCAGGAGACCCGTTATTCTATGGAATTGGAAGCTATTTATCTTCTAAAATCGATTTGGATATTTATCCATATATAAGTTCAATCCAGCTTGCTTTTGCCAGAATGAAAGAAAGATGGCAGGATGCTTATTTTACTAGTGTTCACGGTAGGAGTATAAAAGGGCTGGCACAGCGAGTCGATGGGAAAAAAACAATCGCAATCTTAACCGACACAGAAAATTCCCCAAATAAAATCGCTCAGTATTTACTTTCCTTTGGCATGACTGAATATGAGGCGTTTGTTGGCGAGAACCTTGGCGGTGATAAGGAACGATGCCGCTGGTTTCCCCTTGCTGAAATGAAAGATGAGGAGTTTTCACCGCTAAATGTAGTAATTCTTAAGAAAAAGGGGGAAAGCCCACATTGGCCGATTGGCATTGACGATTCGGAATTTTTACAGCGTAAACCAGATAAGGGCTTAATTACAAAAAAAGAAATTCGCACACTAAGCATTAGTGGCCTAAGGTTAAAAGAAGATAGCACGGTTTGGGATATTGGGACATGCACAGGTTCTGTTGCGATTGAGGCTGCGAAAATCGCCAGGGAAGGACAAGTGTTTGCCATCGAAAAGAACGAGGGCGACTTAGAAAACTGTAAGCAAAATTTAGCAAAGTTTCGTGTGGATGCAACACTCGTCCATGGGAAAGCACCAGAGGGACTAGAAACCTTCCCGGATCCGGATGCGGTATTTATTGGCGGGACGGCAGGTGGGATGGAAGACATTTTGGATATTTGCTGTAGCCGCTTGAAAGCTTGTGGACGCATTGTCTTAAATGCCGTCACAATTGAAAATCTATCAGAAGCGATGCTTGTGTTTAAAGAGCGGGGATATGAGACGAACATTACTCTTGCTCAAATATCCAGAAGTAAGCCCATTTTGAATTTGACAAGATTTGATGCATTAAATCCGATTTACATAATCGAAGCATGGCGCAAGGAAGGGGAGTAAACATGTTAGGTACATTATACGGCCTTGGGGTTGGCCCAGGGGATCCAGAGCTCATTACCGTTAAGGCGTTTCGTAAATTAAAGGAATCACCAGTGATTGCCTATCCGAAAAAACAAAAGGGCAGCAAAAGTTATGCCCATCGAATCATTGATGTTTATTTTCAATCGAACGAAAAAGAAATGCTGGGCCTTGTTTTTCCAATGACAAAGGATCCAGCCACATTAGAAAGAAAATGGACGGAAACCGTGGAAAATGTATGGGCGAAGCTGCAGGAGGGAAAGGATGTTGCTTTTGTAACTGAAGGGGACCCTCTTTTATACAGCACTTTTATTCATATGATGCGTTTGATGCAGCAGAAGTATCCGCAGGTTCCGATTGAAGTTGTTCCGGGGATTTCGTCCATCAATGGGGCGGCTTCTAGGCTGGGAATTCCATTGGCAGATGGGGATGAGCATGTGGCGATTGTTCCAGCACGGGATGACTATGAAACCATGAAAAAAGTCATTCAAGACAATGATTGTGTCATTTTTATAAAAGTAGCGAAAGTGATTGATTTAATGCTAGAAGTATTACGAGATTTAGATTTGCTTGACAAGGCTTCAGTCGTCACAAAGGTAACATCTGATGAAGAAATTATTTGGAGGGCAGATGAGCTCGAAGGAGCTGAGCTTGAATATTTAACACTAATGGTGGTGAGAAAATGAAGCTTTATATCATTGGTGCCGGACCGGGCGATCCTGATTTAATCACGGTAAAAGGTCTTCAGCATCTTCAGGAGGCAGATGTTATTCTATATGCGGATTCTCTTGTAAATGAAGACTTAATTGCAAAAGCAAAACCTTCCGCCGAAATATTGAAAACCGCCGGGATGCACTTAGAAGAAATGGTTGACGTCATGGCTGAACGAATCCTGCAAGGGAAAAAGGTTGTTCGTGTACACACGGGCGATCCGGCTGTCTATGGGGCAATTATGGAACAAATCGTCTTGTTAAAGAAAAGAGGAATCGAAATAGAGATTGTTCCAGGTGTGAGCTCTGTGTTTGCGGCAGCCGCGGCCGCTCAAGCTGAGCTGACGATTCCTGATTTAACCCAAACAGTGATCCTGACAAGAGCCGAGGGTAGGACACCTGTGCCAGAATTTGAAAAGCTAGCAGATTTAGCAAAACATCATTGCACGATTTCGCTTTTCTTAAGTGCGACGTTAACGAAGAAACTTGTCAAGGAATTGACCGGGGCAGGCTGGAGAAAGGATACTCCTGTTGCAGTTGTTTATAAAGCGTCGTGGCCGGATCAAAAAATTGTCCGGACCACACTAGAACACTTGGACGAGGATATGAGGGTAAACGGAATTCGTAAACAGGCGATGATTTTAGCCGGATGGGCGCTAGATGAAAACATCCACGAACAAGATTATCGTTCCAAGCTGTATGACAAAACGTTTACACACGGATTCCGCAAGGGGGTGGAATCGTAATGATCGAGCTCCAAGAAGCGCAAAGGGCGGTCATCCAGCAGAAGGGGGACTATGCGGTTGTCGCCATTACAAAGCATGGGGTCGAACTGGCCCGTAAGCTGGGACATTCGTTTCAAAATGCCGATGTGTACTATATGGCGAAGTTTGAAAAAGGAGATGAGAGGAACAAGGACATCCAGTTATTTACCGGGAGCGTTCGCCTTCTTCTGCCCTCTCTTTTCGAGGCCTATAAGGGGCTGATAATTATCATTTCCCTTGGAGCCGTGGTACGAATGATTGCACCTATTTTAAAGGATAAAAAAACAGATCCTGCGGTTGTCGTTATCGATGATAAGGGCGAACATGTGATCAGCGTGCTGTCAGGCCATATCGGTGGTGCAAATGAACTAACGAAAGAAGTGGCGGCCTCTCTACAGGCCCGTCCCATTATTACCACAGCTTCTGATGTACAGGAAACGATTGCGGTTGATTTGTTCGGGAAACGATTTGGCTGGATTTGGGACTCGGCTGATAAGTTGACGCCCGTTAGCGCTTCGGTTGTGAACGAAGAAAAAATCGCCGTGGTTCAGGAGTCAGGTGAAAAAGACTGGTGGTCATATGACCGACCGCTACCAGGAAATATTCAGCCGTATTCATCGATCCAAGAAGCGCTGGCCACAAAGCCAGATGCTGCCTTAGTAGTAACCCACCGGAATTTATCCGAAGAAGAAACGGAGATTTTACAGAATGGTGTTTTATATCGACCAAAGGTGATCGTCCTTGGATTGGGTTGCAACCGTGGGACCACTGCAGCGGAAATCGAAGCAGTAATCGACGAAACGCTTGAAGAATTAGGGTTTTCAAAAAAAAGTGTCAAAGCGATTTGCACGATTGATCTAAAAAAGGATGAGGCGGGACTGCTTGAAGTAGCGAAAAAAAACCACTGGGAGTTTATTTTTTACACCCCAGCTGAATTGAATTCGATTAAACTTCAGAACCCTTCTGAAACAGTCTTTAAATTTACCGGTGCATACGGCGTCAGTGAGCCGGCTGCTTTATTGTACAGCGCAGCGGAACATCTAACGTTGATAAAGAAGAAATCAGGTAATGTTACCATTTCAGTAGCGGTGATACCCTATTGAGAGAGGAGGGAAATAGAATGTCTACTCGTAGACTTGTGATTGCAGGGACAGGCAGCGGTGTCGGAAAAACGACGCTGACAATCGGGCTGATGTCTGCTTTAAGGAAAAAGGGCTATACAGTCCAGGGCTTTAAATGCGGTCCAGATTATATTGATCCGACCTATCATACGGCGGTCACGGGGAGAACGTCAAGAAACATTGACAGCTGGATGCTCAACCACGAGATGGTCAAAGAAATTGTCAACCGTGCAAGTAATGGCGCGGATATTTCCGTCATCGAGGGGGTTATGGGATTTTTTGATGGGAAAAATCCTCTAAATAATACGGGATCAACTGCCGAAATCGGTCTCGTCACCGAAAGTCCGGTCATTTTGGTCGTGAATTGTGCCAGCATGGCCCGTAGTGCTGCGGCCATTGTGAAGGGATTTCAAACGTTTTCGAAGGAAGCCAATATTGTCGGGGTGATCGCCAATCGGGTGGGTAGCGAAGGGCATTTTAAAATCGTTCAAACCGCGATTGAGCAAGAATGCGGTATTCCCGTCCTTGGCTATTTGAAAAGAAACGAGGAACTCTCGATTCCGGAACGGCATTTAGGGTTGATTCCCTCCGTTGAACGGGGAGAATTGAATCCATATTTTGAGCAACTAGGTGAATTAGTCCTTGAAACCGTTGATGTAGATTCCATATATGACTTGGCACAAGCCCCGCTTTTAAAAATAAAAGAATCCCAGTTTAAAAGAGCGGAGCAGGCAACTGTAAAAATTGCAGTCGCACGAGATGCCGCTTTTAATTTTTACTATCAGGAAAACCTCGACATGTTAGCAGCCGCCGGAGCCGAGCTAATCGAGTTCTCTCCATTAAAAGGTGAATGCCTGCCGGAACATGTCGATGGCTTATATATCGGTGGCGGTTTCCCAGAGGAATTTGCGGAAGAGCTGACCAAACAGACAGAGGTAAAAAACTCGATTCGAACGGCCATTGAAAAAGGACTTCCAACCTTGGCGGAATGCGGCGGGTTTATGTACTTAACTGAATCGTTGGAAACAACGGGTGAAACGAGTTACAAAATGGTCGGGATCATTCCTGGAAAGGTGAAAATGCAGACAAAACTAGCTGCTTTGGGATACCGGGAAATCACTGCAGAAGAAGAAAATTTCTTGTTAGCAGGAAATCTGACTGCAAGAGGCCATGAATTTCACTACTCCACCTTTCATGCGAGAACGGTTTTTGAACCGGCCTACCAAACGCAAGGAATTCGTGGATTTAAGCAGGAGGGCTATAGGAAAGGGAATTTAATTGCAGGTTATACTCATTTTCATTTTGGCTCATGCCCTGAGCTTGTGGAAAATTGGGTGAAGAAATGTAAGGAGTATAAACAAAATGACTAAAGCCATACCACTTATGTTTCAAGGTACCAATTCGGATGTCGGCAAAAGTGTTGTCGTGACCGCCTTTTGCCGGATTTTCACCCAAGACGGATATAAAACGGTTCCATTTAAATCACAAAATATGGCGTTAAATTCCTATATCACAGTTGATGGAAAAGAAATCGGCAGAGCACAAGGTGTTCAGGCCGAAGCAGCATGTATTCAGGCAACCACCGATATGAACCCGATTTTACTAAAGCCGAACCGGGATAACCAATCCCAAATTGTCGTCCATGGTAAACCATATAAAAATATGGAAGCAGGAAGGTACCGCCGGGAATTCTTTCAAACTGGATTGGAACTTATTCAACAATCACTGTCCAACCTGTCCCAAAATTATGAACGAGTTGTAATTGAAGGGGCTGGTAGTCCGGCCGAGATTAATCTGAATGACCGGGAATTGGTTAATATGCGGGTCGCCAAAATGGCGGATGCCCCCGTGATTTTAATTGGGGATATCGAAAAAGGCGGAGTGTTTGCTAGTTTAGTAGGAACCCTCCAGCTGATGGAACCCGAGGACCGCGATCGAGTAATTGGTGTAATCATCAATAAATTCCGCGGCGATCTCCGCCTGCTAGAATCTGGATTAACGTGGTTTGAGGAGTATACAGGAAAACCCATTCTCGGCGTGATTCCTTACTTGGAGAATTTAAATATTGATGCCGAGGATTCCGTTATTTTAAATCAATATACATATACTCAAAATACTGAAAAAGAATTGGATATCGCGGTGATTCAGTATCCGAAAATCTCAAATTTCACTGATGTCGACCCGTTTTTTGCTGAGCCGGATTGTCATGTCCGTTTTATAACGAGAGCGGATCAATTGCTCCATCCAGATTTAGTCATTCTTCCGGGCAGCAAGAATACAATTGAAGATTTACTGTTTTTACGAAAGAGCGGCATCGCTCAAAAAATAGCGGAATTACATAAAAAGAAACACTCCGTTCTTTTCGGGATCTGCGGCGGTTATCAAATGCTCGGTGATAAAATTGAGGATCCGTTGGCGATAGAGTCTCTCCATAAAGAAATCGAAGGCCTTCAGTTACTTCCAATTGGAACTACCATTACGAAAGATAAGACGACGATCCTATCAAATGGGAAGTTACATCTTTTTGGAAAAAACTTTCATGTAACAGGTTATGAGATTCATATGGGTGAAACCGTGGCAACAGGAGCGTCCCAAGGGCTTATTTTTACGAATGAAAAATGGGATGGTTGTCATTCTCCAGATGAAACCATCATTGGCACTTATTTTCATGGGATATTCCATAATGATGAATTTCGTGAGGAATTACTTAATCAACTCCGCCGTAAAAAGGGTTTGGAGCCCATCCACATGCGCCAATCTTTTAACCAATTGCGGGAAGAAGCGTTTGACCGGCTGGCAGAACATGTAAGGGCACACGTTAAACTGAATGTCATTGAACATTTAATGAAGGATTATCAAAAAAGGAGATCACCCAATGAATAGCGTTATAACAGGAATCCAGCCACTTGATAGAGAAATGGGACAGCAAGTTCGTGAGTATATTGATACGTTAACCAAACCTCCGGGCAGTTTGGGGAAATTAGAGGAATTAGCCATTCATCTGTCGGAAATGACATCTGAATCATTCCCAGTCGTATCACCGCCCGGTGTTATAGTTTTTGCCGCTGATCATGGTGTAGTCGAAGAAGGAGTGTCCGCTTTCCCGCAGGAAGTTACCGTGCAAATGGTCATAAACTTTTTAAACAGCGGTGGGGCCATCAATGTTTTTAGCCGGCAAATCGGAGCCATGTTTGAAGTCGTCGATATCGGTGTGGCAGCAGATATTGAGGCTGACGGGTTTGTGAATCGAAAAATTCGCTATGGAACCAACAATTTTTGCCAACAAGATGCAATTACAAGAGCAGAGGCCGAACAAGCCATCGCAGTTGGCTATGAACGGGCGGAACAGATGATTAAACAGGGAATCAAATGCCTAATTGTTGGTGAAATGGGGATCGGTAATACGACGTCAAGCAGTGCGATTGCAGCGGTTTTAAGCGGGCAGGACATCGATGTACTCGTTGGCCGTGGAACAGGGATTGCACAAGAAAAAATTCGTCATAAACAAGATGTCATCACAAGGGCGATAAAGGAAAGGAACCCTGACCGGAATGATCCCATCGATATCTTAGCAAAAATTGGCGGTTTGGAAATTGCCGGAATGACAGGTGCAATGCTCTCCGCCGCTCAAAATCGGATTCCGATATTGGTAGATGGGTTTATTTGCACGATTGCAGCTCTTTTGGCAAGGGAAATCTGTGTGACAGCAGCGGAGTATATGATTGTCGGCCATCGTTCCGTCGAGCCCGGACATGAAATTGCGCTGCAGTTATTAGGCAAAAAGCCACTTCTTGATTTAGATTTGCGGCTAGGAGAAGGAAGTGGGGCAGCAGTGGCCTTTCCAATCTTACAATCAGCAACCTTAATGTTAAAAGAAATGGCCACTTTTACATCGGCTGGAATTTCAAATGAGTAATTTAGGGAGGAGTTAGAAGATGATAAATGGAAAAGTGTATCTTGTTGGTGCTGGACCGGGAGACCCTAAGCTAATCACGGTTTACGGGATGGAGTGTATCCAACAGGCGGATGTGATTTTATATGACCGTTTAGTAAATGAGGAACTGCTCAAGTATGCAAAGGCGGAGGCAGAGTTGATATTTTGCGGAAAACTACCAGGGAAACATCAGATCATTCAAGATCACATTCACCAGTTGTTAATTGAAAAAGCCAGTCAGGGCAAAACTGTCACCAGATTAAAAGGAGGCGATCCTTGCATTTTCGGCCGTGTCGGTGAAGAAGCGGAAATTCTTGCAGAACATGGGATTCACTATGAAATAGTACCAGGGATTACAGCTGGTATTGCAGCGCCTGCTTATGCCGGAATTCCGGTTACCCACCGCGATTATGCTTCCACCTTCGCGATCGTCACAGGCCACGGCCGTGCGGAAAAGGGTGAGGATCAATTAAATTGGTCAGCTCTCGCTCAAGGAATCGATACAATTGCCTTTTATATGGGAATTGGGAATTTACCTTATATTGTTTCGAGATTAATAGAGAACGGAAAAAGCCCTGATACGAAAGCAGCCGTTATCCAATGGGGGACCACGGCCACGCAGAAAACGGTTACCGGAAGTTTAAAGGATATCGAAGTCCGGGTTCTAGAAGCCGGGATTACTCATCCTGCGATTGTTCTCGTGGGTGATGTGGTCGGTCTTCGCGAGAAATTACGCTGGTTTCAAGAAGCAGAAGAAAAACAATTAGTTGGAATAGGGAGGGTCTAAGATGTCGATTTTAGCGGAAATCAAAAGCCGAAGAGCAATCCGTGATTATGCGGCTCGAGAGGTAGAGGACGAAAAGATTCACACCTTATTAGAAGCAGCGACATGGGCACCGAATGACCGGATGCGTGAACCATGGAGCTTTTATGTGATTAAAGGCGAAGCAAAAAAACGCTATGAAGCGTTGGCCTATGAATATCTACAGGAACGCTTTCCAACCAAACCAAATTTAATCGAAAGCTCCTTAAAGGTACTAAAAACAACACCGGTCCATATTGTCGTTACCGCTGACATCGTTCCAGACGATGAAGAGGCATCTGCCGATAATGAATATGCCGTATGCTGTTCGATCCATTCGATGTGGCTTTCCGCCAAAGAATTGGGATTAGGTTTGGTTTGGCGGACAAGGGGAGTCGGACTTGTTCGTGACCAACGAATGTATGAGTTTATTGGCTCACCCAAAAACAAGAAAATCATCGGGAATTTGTTTATTGGTTATCCTGATTCAGAAGTATTAAAAAAGGCGAAAGTTCCGGCTCGGTCATCCTTTGAAGAAAAGACAGTCTGGTTGTAAAGAGGAGTGAAGTGTATGGAAGAGGTAACTGAAAACAAAGCAAAGCGCGGTCTTACACTAGTTTACACCGGTGATGGAAAAGGGAAGACGACGTCAGCCCTTGGGCTCGCAGTTCGTGCCGCGGGTCGGGGAAAACGGGTGCTTATGATTCAATTTATTAAATCGCCTGATCGAACGTACGGGGAAAAAATTACATTCGAAAAATTAGGGATTGAAATCGTGCAGACAGGAATCGGCTTTACGTGGACGAAAACACCAGATGAACATCGGGTAGCCCTAAAAACCGCGTGGTCTTTTACAAAAGAAAAGGTCCAGTTTGGCGGCTATGATGTTGTCATTTTAGATGAATTAAATAATGCGCTCGCAATTGATAAATTCCCGATTGACGATGTCCTTCCGTTTACAGAAGTTATTGAGTTGATTCAGCAGCGCCCTAAGGGGATGCATTTGGTGATTACCGGACGGTCAGCCAAAGAGGAAATCATCGCTTGTGCGGATTTAGTAACCGAAATGAAGCCCGTTAAGCATTATTATAACGAAGGAATTCCTGCCGTGAAGGGAATTGAGTTTTAATGGTCTATCTTGAAAAATTTGGACATGGTGGCGATTTACTGACGGCCCAACAATTGTTTGGTAAAGATGCATCGCAGCTGTTGGATTTCAGTGCGAATATCAATCCACTCGGTCCACCTGCTAGTGTAATTGAGTTGATAAAGGAGCAACTGGAGTCGATCGTCCATTATCCCGATCCCGCCCATCGTGTTCTTAAACAAAAGCTGGCGGAAAAACACTCCGTTTCACCAGAACAGATTTTGATAGGAAATGGAGCAGCAGAGTGTATCGCCCTTGCGATTTTAGGATTGCAGCCTGAAACAGTAGGGGTTGTATATCCTTGCTTCTCGGAATACGAAGAGCTTGCTAGAGCTTATGGTGCTACCGTCAATTCATTGGTCGGCAGAGCAGAAAATGATTTTAAGCCTGATCAATCGGAATTCCTTCAATTAATAGCGAAAACCGATCTTGTATTTGTTGGACATCCCAACAATCCCACTGGTGTAACATATTCAAAGGAAGAACTTGTCGAGATGGCAGAACAGGCAAAGAAGACAAATACATATTTGATTATAGACGAGGCATTTATTGATTTTCTTCCGATTGAAACACAAATCACGCTGCTTAAGGATTTACAACGTTGGAATAAAGTAATCCTAGTTCGCTCGATGACAAAGTTCTATGCGATCCCTGGTCTTCGGCTGGGGTATATGGTGGCCGATCCAACCCTAATAGTAAAGCTTCAGGCGAAACAAGTAACTTGGAGTGTCAACCAAATTGCACTTTTGGTTGGTGAAGCGGTCCTAAACGAAAAGGTATACGAGGGAGCAACGATTTCCCTAATTCAGGAGCAAAGAAGCTTTGTTAAACTAGCCATTGAAGAGAAGCTTGGGTGGAAGGTTTTTCCCGGTCAAGCCAATTTTCTGTTAGTTAGGATAACAGCTGGCATCACGGCGGCTGAATTACAGTGGCGCATGGGTCATAAAGGAATCTTAATACGCTCCTGTAACATGTATCCGGGGCTAACGGATCAGGATTTTCGGATTGCGATTCGAACCGAAGAAGAAAATCAATGCTTGATCCAAGCCTTAATTGAATTAAAAAAAGAGGTGAATCCATCATGACCTTAACCTATGTCACTGGAGGAATTCGCTCCGGGAAGAGTGAATTTGCGGAACGCTTGGCCTACAGTCATGCAGGTAGAGTCCTTTATGTTGCATTCGGAGTTCAAGCCGATCAAGAAATGGAGAAAAGAATTGATAGCCATAAGAAGCGGCGCCCAAGTGATTGGGACTTATTAGAAGAACCGAACGAACTAACTTCTGTTCAAACCGTCTATCAAGGCTACGATGTTATTTTAGTTGATTGTATTTCTTCGTGGCTGTCCAATCATTGTATGTGGTTAACAGATCAGGAACTCAAGGAAGAAAACAAGAAAACCAGTTTAATAGAGGAAGTGGAACTTTGGATTAAGGTGATACAAGAAAATCAGCAGCATGTGATTGTTGTTTCAAATGAGGTAGGTCTAGGTGGTGTCGCGTTATCGTCGTTGGGTCGTTTTTTTCAGGATGTTCTAGGAAAGATCAATCAATTATTGGCAGCCAATGCAGATGAAGCATACACCGTTTTTTCCGGTCTGCAACTAAGGCTAAAATGATGAAACTGGCTACCATTCAAGTAAACTATCTTTCAACCCATTTTTTTACCGGTACCACCACCTCCATTGGGAATACGATTGGCTGCCTTATTTATGGGTCCACATGTGAAGCAGTAAGGAATCAGGAGGTCTCAGAATTCGATGTTAGTTCATGCCATTAATATTGTTATTGCTTATTTTATTGATCGAATCATTGGTGACCCCCGAAAGCTGCTACATCCGGTGGTCATCATTGGGAAGTCTATTAGTCGTTTGGAAAAAGCGATTCGTTTTTTCACCGTAAAGGAAAGGTATTTGAAACTGGTAGGACTCTTATTTCCTATTTTGATTGCTGGCGGCAGTTATTTAATCGTTGCTTTGCTGCTTTGTGGCCTCAATCAGGTGAATCACGTTCTTGCTGTCATTGCGGAAATCTGGTTAATTTCAACGACCATCGCGACAAAAGGATTGGCTGATGCAGGGTTGGAAGTATTCCAACACTTGAAAAATCAGGACTTAAGGGCTGCACGAAAAAGTCTGGGAATGATTGTCGGAAGAGATACAGAAAACCTTGAGGAAAGTGAAATTTCGCGGGGGGCAGTGGAAACTGTAGCCGAAAACATTGTCGATGCCATTATATCACCGTTATGCTTTGCCCTTATCGGGGGTGCCCCGCTTGCAATGTTGTACCGAGCGGTTAATACGTTAGATTCGATGGTAGGATATAAGAATGAAAAATATCAAAACCTAGGCTGGGCCTCGGCCCGACTAGATGATCTATTAAACTATTTGCCTGCTCGGTTAACGTTTGGAATGATGCTGCTTGCTTGTTCGATTAAACGTCTCAATATACTAGGCGCTTGGAAAATGATGAAACGGGATGCTAAACTTCATCCGAGTCCAAATAGCGGTATCCCAGAAGCGACAATCGCAGGAGCGCTTCAGATACAACTTGGAGGAACGAATTATTATTTCGGTAAAGTCTCTGAACGGGCAAAGATGGGCGAACCATTACGGAAGATCAAAGCAGATGATATTTTACTTACAGTAACAGTTATGAAAACTACTTCCATTATCTGTGTCGTATTATTTATGGTACTTTCGATATTAGTGGAGCTGGGCATGAAGTAAGGGGATAGGAGCCTGAACAATGAAACTAGGAAGAGGAAGCTGCAATGGCACATTTGGAGAATTGGTCCAAGGTATCATGGAAGAGCGTCCGTTTTTAATTACTTTGCCTATCCGGAGTTTACGAAGTGAGGCTAGATTTTTTCCAGACACAGCCGTTTCCCGAATAAGGGTCGTAAATTCCAAAATGAAAGCGAAGAAAGCGGGTGAAACGTTACTCCAACTTTTTGGGATAAGAGGAGGTGGGTATCTCGAAATACTTTCCAATATCCCTGCCGGCAAGGGGATGGCTAGCAGTTCGGCGGATATTGTTGCTGCATTAAGAGCAATTGCTGACAGCTATAGTATTACTCTCACAAATGAAATGATCTCGATGATTGCCGCAAAAGTGGAACCTACCGATGGGGTAATGTATGAGGAAGTCGTGGTCTATGAATATATTCACGGTCAGTTAATTGCAAGCTTTGGGACCTTACCCCCATTCATCCTCGTTGGTATCGATCTTGGGGGTATGATCAACACAATAGAATTTAATGAAGTTCCGAAAGTGTACAGCCAGGACGATCAACAGCAATTTATTAAAGCATTTGATCTAGCTACAAAAGGGTTTAAGGAAAAAAATATAACTTATATTGGGGAGGCAGCAACCCTCAGTGCACGGGTGAATCAAAAAATATTGCCAAAACCTGTTTTTCCTCTATTAGATCAGTTGGCCAATCGCTATCATGGCGGAATCGTTGTCGCCCACAGTGGAACGGTCGCTGGTATTTTACTAGATGGAAATCTTCCAAACAGTGAATTGGTGGTTTCACACTTAATTAGGGAAATGTCACTCGCATACAAGGGTGTACCTATAAATTTATTTCATTATGAAAGCAAGGAATAGATAATGATTTGAAAAATTTACAAAGTTTGATTTCAAAAAGGGGGGGAACGTGTTTAGTCAAGAGGCTTGTATTAAAGGATCATTTTTAAGCTTGGGGTGGTAATTACAGACACCCTAGTTTGTCGACTATTTGCACGTCCTCAAAAATCCTCAATCTGTCAGTTAGGATTGATTTTTTATTTTGCAACTGTTTAAAATAGGAGGAATTTTTTAATGGAAACTGTATCATTGTTTTTACTTGTTTTTGTACTGGGGCTTCGGCATGGATTGGATGCTGATCATCTTGCCTTTATTGATGGACAAACTCGTTTTAATTGGAGAATGGGCAGTTCGTTTGCACGTTGGGTGGGGACATTATTTTCATTGGGTCACGGAGGAATGGTAGCATTAACAGCGGGTATTTTAGGAATGGTGATAGAGAATTTTTCATTCCCAGCTTATTTTGATAATATTGCATCATGGGTATCGATTTTTTCTTTATTCCTTATTGGAACGTTAAATACATATAATCTTTTACGAACTAGAAACAATCAAGAAGAGTTTCAACTTAGCGGACTAAAGGGAAAGTTTATTCCAAAAATTGCGAAGGGGACTACAAATCCTTTTCTTATTATTTTAGTAGGGGCTTTGTTTGCCTTGGCTGCCGAGACAGTAAGTCAAACCGCCGTTTGGTCTTTGGCGGCAGGAAATGTAAGTGAATATACCCCTTTATTTTTAGGGCTAGTTTTTATGTTTGGGATGATGATTACGGATACAATTGATTCGATGATTGTCTATAAAATGGTGAACCAGTCCAGCAAAATCGGTCAAGCTGCGTCAAGACTAATGGGTTGGGTGATTGTCGTCTTGGCATACGGGGTTTCCTTCTATCTTGCATTTACTTTTTTTAACCCTTGGGCAGAACTAGATTTCGAAATAGTGGGAGTCATTCTTTTCATTTTCTTAGTCGCATCATTTATCTTTATAACCGTTTATTCCAAAAAACACAAACACGAAATAAATACTACGAATTAATTAGATAAGCTCTGACTATTTTATAGTGTCAGAGCTCTTTTATAAAGGCTGACAAAACGATCGAATGGTATGAGTATTGTTTTAACGAATAAGAGCGCTAACTAAGTTTAATTGTTGTGTTAATTGTGATCGTTTCATTTACTAACTCCTTTAAATTCCTTAAGTTTACGATCCTCGAACTATCGGTCTGTGGTGTTCTGTACTCACAAGGAGTCTTTGTCCACTTAGAAAGAATGTACATTCCGCTTTACAATCTTTACTCATACTATTTAAGTTAGTCTATAAAAATAAAATGGTCTTATTTTATTTATTAACAAGTAAATATATTTTTAAATATTGACTTTATTCAATAAATCAAATGAGAAATTGAAATTAATAAATCGTTTGTTCCTAAAAAAAAATTGAGGTTTTTGCTTATTAACAATTCTTTTTATAAGTAGCTAAACTGTGAAAATAAAAAGAGGAATAATAAAGGCGGTTGAAAACGGATATAAGCCTCAAAAAAACTTAGAAGGTAGTTTAAACGCAGGTGGTAGAGATAAGTTGGAATTACCGATTTCCGAAATTGTAAGATTACGTCAAAAGACCTAACATTTGAAGAAATTGCAGCTATCTTAAAAGGATTTGGATATAACGTTTCAAAGGCAACTGTCAATAGAAGGTATAATGAACATATGAAAGAAATCTCCAATATTGAAAGCTAATGCAATTTATTGTAAGATGAGATACATTGAATAGAATATCAGACACTGACTAACGATTGCTATTTACTTTGCTTAGCCTGCTAAGTGCGGTGCTCTTTACACCTATTAAAACAGCTCGAAGTCAGACTTTCTCGAAAAGAATGAACAGGCAATTAATCGTCTGTTTTCAAAGTAATGGAACTAACAATGAATAGATAAGATACAAATAAAGGAGAGGTTATTAATGGTTACTAAAAAAACTTTAGATAGAATAAATGAATTATCAAAAAAAGCAAAAGAAGAAGGATTAAGTCCAGAAGAGAAAGTTGAACAAGATCAATTAAGGAAAGAATATTTAGCAGATTTCCGTTCTCGTATGATGGATGAATTAACTTCACTTAAAATTGTTGATGAAAAAGGGAATGATATTACACCTGCAAAGTTAAAATATGAAAAAGCAATGCGTAAAAAAAACTTACATTAAAAAGGTTTTAATAAGATAAAATTTCATATTTTGTTTAAAATAACAGAAAAAAGCAGAAGAATATTCTGCTTTTTTCTATTTCTTGGAAAGAATTTGTTAAAAATGTCAAAACTAAGTGTTAGTTATTGTAATAAATCATGGTAAATTATATGATAATATCTATGAATAAGCTAAAGGAGCGAAATTTATGTCTAATAATATTGAACAATTAGCAATTAATACGATTCGTACATTATCAATTGATGCAATCGAGAAATCCAATTCTGGTCACCCAGGAATGCCAATGGGCGCTGCACCGATGGCATATGCATTGTTTGCAAAATTTATGAATCATAACCCAAAAAATTCAAAATGGTTTAACAGAGACCGATTTGTGTTATCAGCAGGCCATGGTTCAATGTTACTATATAGCATGCTTCATTTATCAGGCTATGAAGTTTCGATTGAAGATATTAAAAACTTCCGTCAATGGGGAAGCAACACTCCAGGACATCCTGAATATGGACATACACATGGTGTTGAAGCTACAACAGGTCCATTAGGACAAGGTATTGCGATGGCTGTTGGGATGGCTTTAGCAGAGCGTCATTTAGCAGGTACATATAATAAAGAAGATTTAAATGTAGTTGACCACTTTACATACTCAATTTGTGGTGATGGAGATTTAATGGAAGGTGTTTCTGCAGAGGCAGCTTCATTAGCGGGGCATTTACAATTAGGACGCTTAGTAGTTCTTTATGATTCGAATGATATTTCATTAGATGGAGAATTAAATCGTTCATTCTCTGAAAGTGTAGAAGACCGCTTTAAAGCTTATGGATGGCAAGTAATCCGAGTAGAAGATGGTAATAACTTAGACGAAATTACTGCAGCGATCCAAAAAGCTCAAGAAGAATTATCAAAACCAACTTTAATCGAAGTGAAAACAACAATCGGTTACGGTTCTCCGAATAAATCTGGTAAATCAAAATCTCACGGTGAGCCATTAGGAAAAGAAGAAACGATTTTAACGAAACAAGCGTATGCTTGGGGTTATGAAAATGCATTCTACGTTCCAGAAGAAGTGTATGCACATTTTAATAAAGTAATCGTTGAAGCTGGTGCAAAGAAAGAAGCAGAATGGGATGCTACATTTGCAAAATACGAAGAAAAATATCCTGAATTAGCAGCTCAATTAAAGAATGCGATTGAAGGTAAAATTACTGTAGATTTAGAAACTGCATTACCTAAGTATGAAGTAGGTAAAAAAATTGCAACTCGTTCATCTTCAGGTGAAGCAATTAATGCTATTGCAAACGTATTACCTAGTTTCTTTGGTGGATCTGCTGACTTAGCTGGATCTAACAAAACGTATATGAATGGCAAAGGTGACTTTACGAGAGAAAGCTACGATGGCCGTAATATTTGGTTCGGTGTACGTGAATTTGCAATGGGTGCAGCATTAAATGGTATGGCGCTACATGGTGGCGTTCATGCGTTTGGCGCGACATTCTTTGTTTTCTCTGATTACTTAAAACCAGCAATTCGCTTAGCAGCTTTAATGAATTTACCTGTTACTTATGTATTTACACATGATAGTATCGCTGTTGGTGAAGACGGACCTACTCATGAACCAGTTGAGCAACTAGCAGCATTCAGATCAATGCCTAATCTAAATGTAATTCGTCCAGCAGACGGAAATGAAAGCTCAGCTGCATGGAAAGTGGCAGTAGAAGCTAAAGACGCTCCTACAATGTTAGTATTGTCTCGTCAAGATTTACCAACTTTAGAGGGAACTACTACTGATATTTATAATAAAGTTTCGAAAGGTGCATACATTATTTCTCCTGCTAAACAAGATAAAATTGATGTCGTATTAATTGCAGCAGGTAGTGAAGTACAATTAGCAGTTGGAGCACAAGAAAAACTAGCGGCAGAAGGAATTTCTGCATCGGTTGTTTCAATGCCTTCAATGGACTTATTTGAAAAGCAATCTGATGAATATAAACAATCAGTATTACCAAAAGAAGTTACGAAACGAGTAGCAGTAGAAATGGGCTCTTCATTCGGTTGGCATAAATATGTAGGATTCGATGGAGAAGTTATTTCAATTGATACATTTGGTGCATCTGCTCCAGGTAACTTATTAATGGAGAAATTCGGTTTTACTGTTGATCATGTCGTTTCAGTAGCAAAAAAAGTATTACAATAAAAGGTAAAGATGGGGAAAGTAGGGAAAGAATTTTAAATTCTTTTCCTATTTCCTAAACCTTTTTTCAATATAATACTTTATTAAAGATTTTTCGACAAAACTAGTTGATTTTCACTCCTTAAAAATGACAAATATTTTGAATGGAATTTTATATAATCTTCCTTACAGATAGTTGTTGGGAGTGGACAAGATATGAGGGAATATAAAATTTTTTTAATTCGAGAACCACTGTCTATAGAATTTTATGGGAAAGAGCATAAAATATATCAACTAGTATATGAGTATTATTACTCATCTATTGAACTAAGGAAAATTATTGAAAAACAATTAGAATATATAACAGAACCAATTCCATTATTCGAGCTACATACATTTATTCGAAAATTTGATTCTCAACAGATCTACTTTTATGAGGAAACTGGAGAGTATCTTCTCGAACTTGTTGATGGTGCAAAGGCTCAGCTAAAACTTTATCCTCACGAACTAATATTATATGCAGAAGGATCATTAGAGGCAGAAACAATATTCTTTGAGCTATTAAGAAAGTTTCGTTCAACATTCATTGCAATTGATGTGAAGGATCAGCGATTTGGCTGGCTAAGACCTATTGCCTATCAAAAGTATATTTAAACGATTAAATTACAGTTTGCTCTTGTATAAACTGGTTAGTTTTAGTAAAATTGTTTCTAGATGATTTTAAGGAGGAAGCAATAAAATGTGGGTATACTTTCTAGTCGGCATCTTAGCATTAATTGCAGGTGTAGCGATTGGATTTTTCATAGCTCGTCAATATACAATGAACTACCTAAAGAAAAATCCACCAATTAATGAACAAATGTTAAAAGTAATGATGGCTCAAATGGGACAAAAACCTTCACAAAAGAAAATTAATCAAATGATGAAGGCTATGAACAACCAAACAAAATAATAAATCCTTTTAAAATATAAGGCTTTATAGCTTGTTTTGAAATAAATATTGAACATATTCTTTCTGGAACCAGCTCTTTTAAGTGAATTCTTCACTAAGAATTTGTAATTATTTAAATCATGAATCATTATACTAATCTGAAACCACTTTTTCTGTTGGGATTAACCAATAGGAAAGTGGTTTTTATGTTTTTAGAGGGAATTTTAATGAATACCAAAAGAAGTTAACCCTAAATAATGGAAGAAAATAAAAAAAATTTAAGACATCGACTTTCGCGAAAAGTTGGTGTTTTTTATATCTTTTTCTTCATTTTGAATTTATAAGAATTCGGATTTTCTTACAAATTTTAATACAACACTACAATACAGTACAGTACTTGGTAAAGAAATGCGTATTCATTATTAAAAATTTATTTAATCATTTAGTACATTGGTAAATTATTTTAGAACAAATATTTTTATACTGAACATGCCGAAATCCACATACAGTTGACAAATTTTTAGAAATTTAATCGTTTAATTCGTCGATTCTTATCTATTTAACAAACAACACGAAGAAGAAAGTCGATAAAAAAATTTAAGGTAGTTCCAATATTTGTCAAAGCATTCATTATTAAAAGATTAGAATTGTTAACAAACTATTAAATAATTTATTGTGCTTCAGCATATTAGTGCATCTAGTAAACTATCAATGAAGTCTATTAATTAGTAAATTGTTGGGTTTACCTAAAAGATAGATTTCAAGAAGGAGGAGGAATTTGTCAGATTGTTTTCCGATTTATAATTTATGTTTTTAGGTTTAAAGGGGGGATATAAGTAGACTCTTGGCTTAATCAGGGGGTGACGATAAAAAGGCCGAAAAGAAATGATGACATCACATTCGAAGCTACATAATTATAGTTTACAAGTGAGAGGAGAATCATTTTGAAGCGTAGAAATAAGATTGCTGCATTATTGACCACTTTAATGATTACGATGTATTCAACATCCGCATTCGCTGCTGAACCGGGGCTTGATAAAATGCCCGGACCAGTGGATCCTCAATCATGGGTGAATCCAGACGATATGACGTGGAATGATTATAAACCAGTCCCTGGTATAAAATGGAGTACCGATAAGAGTATTCAACCGGAAACAAACCTTAAAGGAGCTCTGATCTTGGTTGATTTTCCGGGTCAGGATTTTATCTTAACCTTGCCTAAGGGGAAAGATCCTATCGGTAATCCACAAGTCAATGCAGTTCCTCGCGAAAAACTCGGGGAGTTTTGGACGAATTACTTGAATGTTCCAAGTGAGCTAAATCATTATCAGACAATCGATGGCTTTTGGAAAGAGAACTCATATGGAAAATGGGGCGTATCCCTTGATTCTTACGGTCCTTATCGCTTGGATAAATACGAATTTCAGTATGGGCTTGACAGTTTTAATTCTGGTTTTCTGCCGAGTAATTATAAAACCGGAAACCTCTTCCAGGACGGCATAAATGCGGCAACAGCAGACATAGTCGCATCAGGAAAAAACTATGACTTTGCGTTCATTGTACATGCTGGCTATGATGAATCAACCGTATGGCAAGAACTGGGCGAAATGAAGTTTATGAATCAGAATGCGGTGCCAGCTGAATTTGGGCCACCGAATTTAACTGGATTTGAGACTATGCCAAACTGGGCAAAAACTCGTTATGTACCATGGACTTCTTGGTTTGCAGCAAAATCTATTTGGTCTGCTGCATCGAGTGCAACATTAAATGGCAAATCGATTCGTGTTTCGATTCAAGGTGAAAGTGATGGCATGTCTACATTTGCTCACGAATTTGGTCATCTAAAAGGTCTGGGCGATAATTATAATAACGCAGCCCTAGACCCTCGAACATATTCGGGTTATTGGGAAACGATGAGTCGTGGGTCATTCAATGGTCCCGGTGGAACACATACCCGCTGGATGATTCCGGCAACCCTTGGATCATCTTTACCGGCACCACATACGCTTCGAAATAAAATGAAACAAGGATTTCTATCCAATGATGAAGTCCTGCAGCTCAACCGTGATGAATTAAAAGAGTCTGGACCTGTGTTTGCAGATATTATCGCGCGTGAAGTACCAATTGGCAGTAAATTCGGCCGAAGCGGACTTCATGGTATCAACATCAGTATGACCGATTTAACACCAAACAATTACCTAAGTGGTGATTGGCGTAACGATATGATCGGCAACGTAAACAACGCTAAGTACAATAACTACACCCTAGAAGTGGTAGACCGAGTTGGTGCGGATTCCTTTGCAGCCGATTCAGGTGTATTGATTTCAAAAACGAAAAATGCAGAGACTGCCCCATTCATTTGGCCGGTTGATTCACATCCTGAAGATATCGCTCTAAAGGACTTTACTAAGCCTGACGGTAAAACCGTAGCGGTTACAAAAGGTGACCCGCGTCAAGCCCTAGATTCATTATTCCATGCAGGGAGTGGTACTAGTTTAGTTGGCGGTAAATTCGATGGTGCTATTAACCAAGACGATGTTGTCAGTGAGTACATCGATCCATACAATAAACTTCAATTCTACATTTTAGGGAAGTACAAAGGCAATGACGGTGTACTACATTACCAGGTTGCCGTTCGTAATACGGAGGGCTCAGGTACCTATAAACGTGGGGTAAATGTTAGCGCTGGCCCTATCCAACCTGCTGTATCGGGCAAAGTGGCAGTTTACCATTTTAATGTTACGAATACCGGCGAAGCGAAGGACCTTATTCGTGTTAACGCTTCTGCAGGTAATGATTGGACTGTTCAACTTGAGAACAATGTTGTAGCAGTTGAACCGGGTAAAACCGTTGATGTACCTGTCTACGTGAAGATTCCTAAGGGTATGACAGCTTCGGCCAATATAAACTTTACGGCAACTTCAGAAACAGACTCAAATCAAAGCGCTACTGATAACAATCTTTTACTGAGCAATCTAAATGCAGCTGGAGTAAGTTCTATAATCGACAGCTTCGACAATTCAGGAGCTTTCAAAGCAGGTTCAGCGCAAGCATTAAAGGCACATTTGAGATCTGTAGAGCAATTTGAAATGAAAGGTTCTGCGGATAAAGTCGTCAAACACATTAATGATTTTAAAGGATTTTTAGATAATGAAAATGCTTCTAAAAAGGTTTCGGCAAAAGCGTATAACAGTTTAAAAGCGTATGCCGATGCAATGATTGAGGTCTGGAAATAGGGTAGATTCACTATTCAGGATAGATTGCCTGTGCAGGGGATGAGCTGGTACGGGTGGTAGCAAACTAAAACACTTTCTATTGGTAAACAATGGAAAGTGTTTTTTTGTGATAAATTAACATAATTAAAAGGCTCTCCGATTAATTTTCGGGGCCTTTACTAATTATGAACTATTTAGACACCTAGTGAGATCAACCATTAATTGTTTTTTTTAAATTTATCAATTTCATCCTTTATTTTTCTATTCAAATTTAGTAATAAACTATTTTCTATATTACGTTTTGGTAAAGTACCTGTGGGCTTGTTCGTTAAAAAGGGGCTTTTTTGTTTTTTATCATTCATTACACCATCTCCCATACATAGCTTTGTTCAAATATATTATTTGTATGGGCAATCTATGTAAGTTTAAAACATTTTATATCTATTCGTTGATGTGACTAGCTTTTAAGCGATTTAAGGCTTCGTCACTTCTTTTAAATATTTCTCTAGTGAATAAAGATGGAGATGTTCTTGGGGTAGTTCGAGTAGCCTTTTCATGTAAGAAGGGAGACTTAACTCTACCGTGACCATTTACACTCGCCACTAAATTTGTATTTGTTGATCCTGTTTTATTTGGCATTTTCCCACTCCTCTTCAAGCTAATAACATAATTCTATCAAACTTATATTTTATAATCTATATTATTCTTTGTTACTCTGAATCACTTTTATTAGGCATTTTTAACCAACTATGTATCAGAGACAAATTAATTACGTGATCAACATCAATATCTAATATAGGCTCTTTTTGCGAGACTATAGAAATTACTACTGGGAATATTTTTTCTAGATATGGGATGAGAGCAATCTGTTCGTTAATTTGAATTACCGTTTTTTCATTAATTGAAGTGAGTTGTTCTTCAGTAATGTTAATTCCCAGAACAGCACCTATTTCTTGTTTAAAGTTAACGTCTTTGTCTTTCTTAAAAACAGTAATACTATGTCTGCAAATTTCACCATAAGTAAACAAAAAGTCTTCCAAACTTTTCCGATAGCTTTCAATCTCATTCCATTCTTGTGTCTCAAATGAGGATATTTTCATCATATCAAGTATTTCTGTGAATTGTAGGCTTCTATTTTGAGTTTGAACGATAATTTTTTTCATTACATCATTAACGTTTTCTACCTCATTGATTTGTTCCATTTCAGTGCCACCTATTTTCTTAATGGTAGGTGTAAGAAATAAAGCTAAATCTACAAAGATGAACATTCCTGCTAATAATGTGAAGTGTTGCCACTCATTTACATTGAAACCTCTTTGATTAAGAAATAACACAACTCCTAAAATGAAAAAAAAATACCATGTTCTCCTTAGGTTTTGTTTTTGATTATTAAAAAACTTTTTAAATGTCCAACTTGTGTATAATATGATGGCTAAAAATACGGTAAGAATAATCCATTTATTTTGTTGAAAAAATTTAATTATATATTCTCCAAAAACCATATTTAAAAGGAATAGTAGCAATATTAGAATGACTGGGATCAAAATTCTTTTTTTCGTAGTTAATAGAGTTTTAGATTCATCTTGAGTATTTTCCATAATCCACCTCCATATATAAATTTTACCATAAAGAGGAATGATTATTATATCTACTTATAACGATTTTTTGTCATTCCAGTTAATCTTTATAGAGTTGCATAACTTTGGCATTCCCGAAAATTAACAACCATTTTAAATAAGCAGATTATTAAAAAATATTTAATTTTTATGTTATAATGAACACTGTGTTTTGAGTTTTCTAAATATTGTAAAATTAATTATGATAGCATTGCGGGGGTGAAGGAATGTCAGTTTTTAAAGATTTGTTTTGGTTTTTTAAACAAGAAAAAAGAAGCTATGTATGGGGAATATCTCTTTTAGTAATCGTTGCAATTTTAGAGCTACTACCTCCGAAAGTTATTGGTTATGTAATTGATGAGATGGTAAAAAACTCACTTAATAGTAAAAACTTACTTTTTTGGGTAGGTTTAATTTTTATTAATGGGTTACTTCTTTATACATTTCGATATTGGTGGAGGAGATTAATATTTGGTTCTTCTTTAAAGTTAGCCAGACAGCTTAGAGATGATTTATATAATCATTTTTCGAAAATGTCTCCATCGTTTTATCAAAAAAATAGAATAGGAGATTTAATGGCTCACGCAACAAACGATGTTCAAGCAGTACGCGAGACAGCTGGGGCTGGAATCTTAACTTTTGTTGATTCTATTATTTTAGGTGGATCGGTACTCATAATGATGGCAGTTTCAATAAGTTGGAAGTTAACGCTTATTAGTCTATTACCATTACCAGTTATGGCCATTTTGACTCAATATTATGGTAAATTATTACATCAACGTTTTCATTTAGCGCAAGAATCATTTTCGGAATTAAATAATAAAGTTCAAGAAAGTATGAGTGGTTTAAAGGTTATCAGAAGTTTAGGGCAAACAAAAGAAGATGTAACCGCTTTTAAAAAGCAAGCAGATTTAGTAGTGAAATACAATATGAGAGTTGCTAGAATTGATGCACTTTTTGATCCAACAATCATGTTAGTTGTTTCGATTTGCTACATTATTGCAGTTGTTTATGGTTCTAGATTAGTTATTGCAGATGATATTACTGTTGGGCAATTAATTACATTTGTTACTTATTTAGGAATATTAATTTGGCCAATGCTTGCAATTGGATGGTTATTCAATATAGTCGAAAGAGGCCGCGCTTCTTATGATCGAATCCGTTCTTTATTAAGTGTTGAACCTGAAATTAAAAATAAGAAAAATGCATTAGAAAAACTTCCGATGGGTGAAATTACTTATTCAATTGATTCATTTAAGTTTAATGAAAAATCAAATTTTGAATTAAAGGATATATATTTTAATGTTCAGGAAGGTCAAACAATTGGAATAGTTGGTAAAACTGGTCAAGGAAAAACAACTCTTTTGAAACTTTTATTGAGAGAGTATGAAGTAGTTAACGGGAGTATTTCAGTAGGCGATTTAGATATTAAAGATACAACTTTATTATCTCTTAGATCACATATCGGTTATGTACCTCAAGAACATTTCTTGTTTTCATCATCAGTTAAGGAAAATATAGCGTTTAGCCAAATTGATTCTTCAATCGAAACAGTACATAAAGCTGCCGAGATTGCTAATATTCATGCGGATATTTTAGAATTCCCATTAGGCTACGATACGATTGTAGGAGAAAGAGGGGTATCATTATCTGGTGGTCAGAAACAAAGAATTTCAATTGCTAGATCTTTAATTAAAAATCCTAATATTTTAATATTAGACGACTGTTTATCAGCGGTGGATGCAAAAACAGAGGAAAAAATCTTACACTCTTTAAAAGATGAAAGAAGTGGGAAAACAACATTTATTACTTCTCATCGTATGAGTGCTGTCATGCATAGTGATATAATCATCGTTTTAGACGAAGGAAGAATTATTCAAAGAGGTAAACATGAAGATTTAGTTCAAATTGATGGTTGGTACAAAGAAATGTTTGAAAGACAACAACTTGAAGAACTAGTAGAGCAAGGAGGGAGATAAAATGAATCAAGAGATTGAAATCGATGCTAAAAGGCAGAAAAAAGATTTAATACGACTTCTTTCATTTCTAAAAAAATATAAAGTTTTACTGACTTTTGCATTTATTTTCTTATTCCTTGCAACAGCATGTGAAATGTATGGTCCAATTTTAGTTAAAAGATTTCTAGATGATCATTTAATGAAAAGGTATTTTCCAAAAGATACAATCATAACGTTATTTTCTATATATGTTGCAATAACAATCGGCAAAATTGTTTTATCATATTTACAGCTTTTAATTTTTCAACAAATTGCTTTTAAAGTTGTTCAAGATATAAGAATGAAAGTTTATGAGCATGTACATTCATTAGCTTTTTCGTTTTTTGATAAAACGCCTATTGGAAGTATTGTATCAAGAATTACGAATGATACAGAAGCTATAAAAGATTTTTACGTTAGTGTACTGGCAACGTTTATCCAACAAATTGTCTTTTTAGTGGGAATCATTATTGCGATGTACTCATTAGACGCTAAATTAGCAACGATTTGTGTAGGGTTAGTTGTAATTGTTTATTTTATTATACTAACCTATCGTAAAAAGAGTTTTCCATTTTTTATGGAAACTAGAGGGCAGTTAAGTAATTTAAATGCGAAATTAAACGAACACCTACAAGGTATGTCAATCATACAAGCATTTAACCAACAAAAAAGATTACAAAATGAATTTGAGGGAGTTAATAAGTCTCACTATAATGCAGGTGTAAAAACAATCCGATTAGATTCTCTGTTTTTAAGACCGGCAACAGATTTAATTTATACAATTGGAATAATGTTTGTTCTTAGCTTCTTTGGCATTACTTCCTTTAGTAATCCAGTTGAGATTGGTACAGTCTATGCATTTGTAAGTTATTTAGAAAGATTTTTTGAACCGATTACGCAAATGATGATGAAATTATCTTTGTTACAGCAAGCTGTCGTATCATCATCCAGAGTATTTGACTTAATGGATGAAGAACAAAAAGCTCCTACTAAAGTTGGAACTGACTTACCAAAAGTAAAAGAAGGAAGTATTGATTTTAAAAATGTATCATTCGCGTATGACGGATTGCACAATGTCATTCATGATATTTCATTCTCCGTTAAACCTGGTCAATCAGTTGCCTTTGTTGGTCATACAGGAAGTGGTAAGTCAACAATCATGAATCTACTATTACGTTTTTACGATGTGAAAGACGGGGAAATTCAGATTGATGATCAAAAACTATCAACATTTGAAGAAAGTGAATTACGTTCTAATATCGGATTAGTTTTACAAGATCCATACTTATTTGTTGGAGATATAAAAGGAAATATCTCAATGTATAATAACAAAATAACTGAGAGAGAAATTAAAGAAGCAGCCGAATTAGTTAGAGCGAATGAATTTATTGAAAAATTACCAAATGGGTATGATGAGGCAGTTGTTGAAAGAGGTTCAACTTTATCAAGTGGACAGCGCCAATTAATCACTTTTGCAAGAACGATCGCAGCTAAACCTACTATTCTTATTTTAGATGAAGCAACTGCAAATATTGATAGCGAAACAGAAGAAGCAATTCAAGAAGCTTTAACAGAGATGAGAAAAGGTAGAACGACTGTTATCATTGCTCATCGTTTATCAACAATTCAAGATGTTGATTGCATCTATGTATTGCACAAAGGGAAAATCGTAGAAGAAGGCAACCATCAACAGCTTCTTGCAAAACAAGGATTGTACTATAATATGTATCTATTACAAAATAAAGGGTCTTTATTATTGGCCGAGTAGTGAAAAAGTAGCTAGATTTTCTAGCTGCTTTTTTATATAGAACTATATTCAGGAGGATATTAGTAAAAATTAATTCATTATTAATATATTCATAAAGTGGAGCTAAATTAATCGAATCTGAAGTTAACAGTTTTATGTGTTAAATTATCCTAGTAAATTCTACATTACATAAGTTATTTAGTTGATAATAAAACGATTTAATTTACAAATAGTAGAATCGTACCAAAATGAATAGGAAAAGATCACAATAATAGTTCAATAATGGGGTGTCTCGAAGATCAGGAAGGTAGAGATAAATAAGAATATTTTAGTGTGAAAGCACCAATTTTTACTAAAAATCGCTTAATACACTTGTTATTTATTATTTTTAAATAATTAAATTTTTGTTAAATTGAATAATGTTAAGTAAAAACTTAATTAATTTTTTCTAATTAAGGTTGTTTATGCATTGTTTGAAAAAGGAAAATATTACTAAAAATTATACGGAATTTGTTGAAATTATTCGAAAATTGAAATTTTTTAGCATTTTATATCGAATGATATTTCTTTTTTAAGACTATTTCGAGAATTATAATCGATATCAGAGAATAAATTTAGTATTTTTAAAATTAAAGATGAAAATGAAAGGGTATTAAATTTATTATTCTACAATATTAATATTTTAATTTAGGAGTTTTACGTACTCAACAAGGAGGAATATGTTTTGAAAAATTGGAAAAAACCATTAATGACTGTAGCAGCGGCAAGTTCTTTATTATTAGTTAATGCACCAACTTTTAAAGTAGCCGCACAAGTAAATAAGGAAGTAGCCCAAGGTACAGGGGCAGCTGTACTAGATGGAACAAATTATTTTGGAGACATGGATCCTACCACTACTTTATCAATCGATTTTGTTTTGAAACTTCAAAACAAAGATGCTTTGGAAAAATATATTAAGGAAACAGTTACACCATACTCTCCTCATTATCGAAAATATTTGAGTGTTGATGAATTCAAAGCTAAATATGCACCAAATCCTGCTTATATCCATTCTGTTACGTCATACCTGCAAGCATATGGTATTAAAACTGATGTTCATGCAAATAATTTAACGATTACTGCAACAGGAACAGTTGCTCAATTGAATAAAGCCTTAAGTGTCGATTTAAAATATGCTAGTTTTAAAGGTAAAAGCATTCATGCTACTAAAAAGAACCCAACTTTACCAAAAGTAATTTCAGATAATATTTTATGTATTTTAGGTTTAAATAATTATTCAAATTTAGAATCAAGAGCGGTTAAACAACCAACAATAATTGATAAAAAGGATGTACCAACTGGTCCACTTAGTTTAACACCACAAGATTTACAAAGTCATTACAATGTTAATCCGCTTTATAAAAAGGGAGCAACTGGTGCTGGCCAAACAATCGGTATAGTAACTCTAGCGGAATTTAATACTGATGATGCATATAAATTCTGGGATAATATGGGAATTAAAACTAAGCCTAATCGTATTTCAGTAAAAGATGTAGATGGCGGTTCTGGTTGGGATGGTTATGAAGAAACTACATTAGATATACAACAAGCAGGTGCAATTGCTCCTGATGCAAATATTAATGTGTATGTAGGTCCTAACTCAGATACTGGATTTGTGGATGCGTTTTCGAATGCAATTAATGAGAATGTAGCAAAACAAATTTCAGTAAGTTGGGGATCAAGTGAACTAAGTATTGATTCATACGTACAGCAACAAATGGAAGCACCAGAGTATGAAGACACATTTAATCAATTGTTTATGCAAGCAGCAGCACAAGGTATATCGATGTTTGCAGCAGCTGGTGATGCAGGTGCTTATGATGAAACTAGAGGTTCAGATAAAGTATTTAAACTTACTGCTGATTTCCCAGCAGCAAGTCCGTACATCACAGTAGCAGGTGGAACCACATTACCTTTCCAATTCCACTCTAATTCAACAGGTGTCGATGTCAAAGTTGGTGAAGAACGTGCTTGGGGTTGGGATTATCTACATGATTATTACAAAGCTAGAAAACTACCAGATGCTCACTTAGTTAATGGTGGTGGTGGTGGTTTCAGTACTTATTTTGAAACACCAGATTATCAAAAAGGTGTAAGTGGGGTTAACAGTTTTACTGCAGTTGATGAGTTTACTATTTCACCAGATTTATCAACTGTCACATACAAACAACCTACTGTTATTTCAGGACAAGGTACAGGCCGTAACCTTCCAGATTTATCAATGGCTGCAGATCCATACACTGGATATTATGTGTATTTAAGTGAACCAGGTAAACCAGGAACAAATTCCGGTTATGCTGTATTTGGTGGAACTAGTTTCGTATCACCTCAACTGAATGGATTATCGGCGTTAATTAATAGTGCAGATAAAACTCAAGTTGGTTTCTGGAATCCTCAAATTTATCGCTTTGCACAACAAAGCTCATCGCCTTTCACGCCACTAAACAAATCAGGTGCTGAAAACGATAATCTATTCTATTCTGGTACACCAGGTACGCTTTATAACCAAGCTACAGGACTTGGAATACCTAATGTAGCAAAATTAGCTGATAATTTCAGTACTCCAGTAAAATAAATTTCAAAAGAAAAAGTCGCATATTATTGCGACTTTTTTTGTATTTACTAAATTGTTGAAACTAACTTATAGATATAGAAAAATAACTAAATAAAATAAAGCTTCATCACTAAAACCGTTCCGATTGCTCCAAAAACAACGAAAATGATATGTAATCTAAGTAACGATAAGATAATTGCAACTAACCCACCAATCAGTCCTACGATGATATTTCCTTTTTGAACACTTAATATTCCTGGGAAAATTAATGCACCCAATGCAGCATATGGAACACCTTTTAGCCAGGAGGATACCCAATTTGGAAATTGAATCCGATCAACTATAAATACCGGAATTATTCGAGGAATCATTGTCACTAGGCACATACCTAAAACAAGTAAAAAGACAATCATTCTTTGCGATCTCCTTTCATTAATACAATTGCAAGTAAACTAGCAAGGATGGAAGACAAAATTAATGACCAGCCTTGACTTAAAAAAGATGAAAGGATGAAATTTAATAGCATACTCACTAATACGATGAAACATGCTCTCCAATTTGTACGAATGGCTGGGGTTAATAACCCGATAAACATAGCGTATAAAGATATTCCCATGCTTTCGCTAATAATCTTTGGAATAAGTTTGGAAAAAACTACTCCTAAAATAGTACCGCTTATCCAAGTACAATAAGCAATTGTATGTAATGTAATCAGATAAATGGAAGAATAACTTGCTGAACTGCTTTTTTTACCTAAAGTAGTTACAGCGAAATTTTCATCAGTTAGTGTAATAGACAAGTAGACTCTATGCCAAAATGGTAGAGTTTTAAATTGATGATTAAATGATAGACTCATAACAAAGTTTCTGAAATTTAAAATAAATGTAGCAATATAGATTTGGAAAAAACTCACACCTGCCAAATACATTGTTAAACCCATAAACTGACTAGCACCAGCATAAACTAGCGCACTAAATGAAATAGTATTTAGCACATCAATGTCAGCTTGCTTTGTAATTAATCCGAATGTAAAAGCAACAGGCAAATAGCCAATAATTAAAGGAACAGACGCTAAAAATCCTTCCTTCATTTCCTTACTACGATTCGCTTTAGTAAGTGTAGTTTTTGATTCTTGCAAAACAGTAGACATCTTAAGTTAGAAACTCCCTTCATTAAAAATATCCTTTAGTAATATAAAACAATAAAGTGTTCTATAGTTGAGATGGCAGAAAATGTTTTCAGACACTTTATATTTCCTTATTCATACTTGTTTAGTGTTAGGAAAACAATTGGCCATCAAAGATGGTCATATGATTATACTATAAAATTAAGAAAATTTTTATAATACTAAAAATTTAATTTGTTTAATATTTGGGATCATTAATAAAACTAAAGCATTTGAAGTTAAAAGAGGAGTTTTTGGAAATGCCATAAAAAATTTTGACTTATTCATGAAATTTATAAATTATAGGTAATATTTTCCAGTAATAAATGATAAGGATTAATAATAAAAACATACTTGGCCATATTTTTTTAAACATTTTTCCACCTTAATCATAATTTAGTTTATTAACAAGTGTGCCGAAATTTTAGAGAAAATATTCCATTTTAATCACTATTCTTCAATTTTTTGGTAATGAATGAATGATTAGAGGTTCTTAAAATATGTGTATGATGCGGTCTATTAACTACTTTTAATACTAAATAAAAAGCAATTCTGTTATAATGTTAACTAGAATGTAAAGATAAGAAGGGATGTAAGTTAATGGGGGATTTAAATATTGGTATTGCATTTGGAGCGGGATTTCTCTCCTTTATTTCTCCATGTTGTCTACCGATTTATCCAGCGTTTTTATCGTATATTACAGGGGTATCTTTAAGTGATTTACAAAATGAAAAAAGAATACATAAAAGTAAAACTTTACTACATACTTTGTTCTTTTTACTAGGTTTTACAATCATTTTTATTGTTTTAGGTTTTAGCACTTCCATAATTGGTTCTTTTTTTATGCGTTATCAAGATTTTATTCGTCAAGTTGGTGCGATTTTAATTGTATTTTTAGGATTAGTCGTAACGGGTATTTTTCAACCGAAGTTTTTAATGAATGATCGAAGGGTTCAATTTTCAAAACGCCCTTCAGGATTTCTAGGTTCTACTTTAATTGGATTAGCATTTGCAGCAGGTTGGACACCTTGTACTGGACCAATCTTAACTTCAGTATTTGCACTTGCAGTAAGTAACCCAGGTTCAAGTCTATTTTATATGTTAGCCTATACACTTGGATTTTCTATTCCATTTTTTGTATTGTCGTTTTATTTAGGATCACTAAGTTGGATTAAAAAGTATTCACATAAAATCGTCGTTTTTGGTGGATATATCATGATCATAATGGGAATCATGTTATATTTTGATTGGTTGACTAAAATAACAATTTATTTTACTAGATTTTTTGGTGGATTTACTGGGTTTTAACCATTATTTTTCCAATGTAAAAAAATGCAGGATTTGAATTTATTGGATTTGCATCGATGTGGTAGAAGCAGTATTATATAATCAGTTTATATGATAAAAAAAGTGCTTTGTATTCACAAAAACTATATTAGTCAATGCATAAAAGTATTGTTATTCTTTAAGATTGAGAAAAAAGGTAGTGAAAAAATGAGTAAAGATATGAGTATAATTTTTAGCACGGTATTAGCAACTTGTATGGCTTTAGGTGTAATTGTCGTTAGACTAAAAGCTGCTAAAAAGCCGACAAACCTTAAAAAAATAATTTTACCTCCATTTTTTATGAGTAGTGGAGCATTAATGTACTTAATACCTGAGTTTAGATTGACAGGTTCTGAAGTATTAGAAGCTGTTTGTATGGGAGTATTCTTTTCGTTATTTTTGATTAAAACATCTAAATTTGAAATTGTAGATAATGAAATTTACTTAAAAAGATCAAAAGCATTTGTCTTTATCTTACTTGGTTTATTAGTGGTTCGAATCGTGATGAAGTTATATTTAAGTTCATCAATTGATGTAGGCCAATTAAGTGGTATGTTCTTCTTATTAGCATTTTCAATGATTGTTCCTTGGCGCTTAGCAATGTACAAATCTTATCAAAAAATGAGAAGACAGCTTCCTTCAAATACAATTATCACATGAAAAAACGTGTACCTCTTGGGTACACGTTTTATTTTGCAAGTAAATGCTTAAAATCAGCAAAATCGATTTCTTTTTTCTTTAGTGTTTTAACTAAAAATGCATGATCTCGCTTAGGAGTTGCTTTAATATATCCTTCAATAATTAAGCCTTGTGTAATTTGCGAAGCGTTATTTAGTAACGCCAATTCACCAATTTTTCCAGCTATTTTATCTCGAGCTATATCTCTAAATAAAGATGGAACAGGTTTTACTAATTCTTCAAGTAATTCTTTCTGTTCAGTCGACCACAAATGTCTTGTTTTTTGTAAATATTCTTCCTGC
The DNA here is from genome assembly GCF_002564465.1 of Bacillus sp. AFS088145. Lineage (GTDB taxonomy): Bacteria > Bacillota > Bacilli > Bacillales > Bacillaceae_G > Gottfriedia. The sequence goes on from NZ_NUUX01000010.1 coordinate 136,523, forward strand.
CAATCTAGAATCGATCTCCCATCCTCTTTTGGTAATCTTTTCAGAAACTTTCTGAACATAAAGTATCCGCCGATTGACATCATTCCTAACAAGAAAATTGTCCATAAGACAATCATAATTTGAGAAAAGAACGAAAACATATGTATCCTCCTTGTATTAGGTAAACATACCACTATTATAGTAAGAAAATATGACAAGTATCAAGCAAGTACATATGTTTTTTGTCAAAAAATGACCATTTATTTTTAAGTACTAGTTTCATTTTAAGTATTTGAATCATATAGTAGAAAAAATAAAGAAAAAAGTCGTAGAGGAGGCGAAAGAATGTGAAACAAACTAAATTCTCTTCTCACTTTACTTTTCTAAGTGTTTTATTTTATATGGCTGCCAGTTCAGTATTCCTAGTCATTCTGTACAAGTTAATATCAATGCTTGTAGGAAGCGGAAATGATGTAAAGACCTATCTGCAAATCGCTGTAGTCGTAATTGTATTAAGTATTACAGCTTTCCGCCTAATAAGAAGTGATATTGTATTAATCCAGGATGAAATTATTATTCATAAAGGCATTCTTACAGTTAAACTTAAGATCAATGATATTACAGAAATAAAGCAACTAGTCGAAGTTTATGGAAAAAATAAGGAAATAATTACTTTATTAATTCATATTAACGAGTCAGTACAACCAATTATTTTAACCCTCGAAAATCCAAAAGCTTTTATAAGAGAACTGTTAATTTTAAATTCTGACATTATATTTGATGAGGAATTGATTATTTTAGTCAATAAAAATAACTAATAAATGAAAGCCAAGTTTATTTAATTGTAAACTTGGCTTTTCTCGTTTAATATTTTTCACTATCTTTCCACTGCAGTGTACTCGCTTTCCATGGAGCCTCCTCATTTGCGCCTTTGGGGTCTTTGCCTTCTCATTTTGCAAGAGGAAAATTAAACTTTTATTTAAAAATAAAATGGAAAGTTTTTAATGTTTTTAGTGATATATGCTAAGTAAAGCATTACACTAATAAAGTAATAGGGTTTTCTTCAGTAAAATAAGGTATATTATATTTGTTGAATAGATTCTCTTTAAAGACAGAAAAGTAGGTGAGTAAAGTGGGAAAATATCAATTAGATACAAAAGGGCAGATGGCTGTGTCAAAGTTTCATGAAAAACAGACGCCTGCCAAATTTGATAAAAAGCAGCAACTTGAAAAAATGCGTTCGGAGTATTTGAAAAATAAGCAAAAACAAACAGATAAATAATATGAATGAAAACATAGGAAGACTAAAATCTCCCTATGTTTTTCTAATTTGAAGTTCTTTTTTCAATAGAGTTTATTATTCTCATAAATTTCAGATTCGGTGACAAAAAACTCTTCATTAGATATCCATTCCTCACTAAAATTTCAGTAGAAGTATCAAATAGACTAGCTGATTATTTTGGATATTTCAGTAAACTCCAACAGAAATTTTTCCTTTAATGGGCTGTTTCTTTTTTTGTTGACGCGGCTTTTCCCGCTTTGTACATAAAGGTAAGAAACAGAAGGGTCATAACGCGTTCAATCCATGTCAAAGAAAAGTTCACAAACAAAAAGGCAATGATTTCAACGATAAATGAAACGAACGTAAATGAGATCGCTCCAACGAAAAATAATTTGTACCACTGGCGGTACGTTAAATGAATGTCCTTTTTTCGTGCAGCATACTTATATACAAGTGAAAACAAGACTGGCATCATCACGGGAATGATTAGTACAATGAGCGGGATGACAATCAGTAGAAACAGCTCAGCATTGTCTCCGAATCCATTTTCTAATACCGCCCATACGAAGTCGTATCCGATGCTATATCGAAATTCATCAAGAGCTCAAATAGCCCCGCACTTAACACGAAACTTGCCAGTAAATAGTAACCGATGATGCTTCGTTTTTTCGAATGAAGCACTTCGTTGTACTTACTCGGCTGAAAGCTTGATAGCATAATTTTAAACATAATTTTCCTCCAATTTTCCAAATCATTTTCCATTATACAGGTGAACGGGCTTTCACATGACTAGTAATTATTAACATATTCTTAAGAAAAAAAGACTCGAAAAGAATCTTGCGTGTATGCGTTAGCCAATCAAGAATTCACCACAGTGAAGGAAAGTTTAATACTTACCCAAAGTAGTAAACTAATAAAGATTTTGAATAAAAAGGGATATTTACTTATGATAGAGAAATCTTTATTTTATGGTAAGATTATCCACCGAAGAATTTAAAAACTATGAGTATACATAAAGGACTGAGGGTTACTTATATGGTTCGAGCTACATTTAAGCAGCGATAAAGCCAACAGCTATTTATACGTAATAAGTTAGAAAAGAAAGGTCATGTGGGCATACAACCTAACCCAAATGCTAGATGGGCTTCGTTTGTCGTACTGACAGAAAAAGGAAGAGCACTATTTAACGAGATTTTTCCCAAACACGACACGTTCCAACCATTTCTCAAAATTTATCATTTATCTCGAATGATGAAAAAGATCAGCTAATTGATTATGTAAGAGAATTGGAATTGGTTCACAAAAAATTTGGAAAAATAAATTTTAATAAGCTAAATAGGAGGAAATAACGATGTTAAATGAAAAATTAAATGTGGGTATTATTTTAGGCAGTACAAGACAAGGACGAGTTAGCCCCCAAGTAGGAGAATGGGTTAAAGGGATTGCTGACAAACGTGGAGATGCAAGCTATGAAATTGTAGATATTGCAGATTATCAATTACCATTTTTAGGAACTACTGATGGAACTGAGCCAGGAATTGCAGCTTGGAACGAAAAACTTAACAGCTTGGATGGATTTGTATTTATCGTTCAGGAATATAATCACAGTATAACTGGAGCTTTAAAAAATGCACTTGATCTCGCTCGTGAAGCTTGGAATAACAAAGCAGCAGGTATCGTTAGTTATGGTTCAACTGGCGGTGCCCGTGCAGCTGAACATTTACGAGGAATAATGGGTGAGCTAATGATTGCAGATGTTCGTGTTCACCCTACACTATCCTTATTTACTGATTTTGAAAACTATACTACTTTCAAACCAGCTGATTTACACCTTAATAATGTAAGTGCAATGCTTGACCAAGTTGCTGCTTGGAGTGGTGCATTAAAAACCTTGAGACAATAGTCATTATTAAGTGTACTATGCTTAGAATATCAGACGCTAAAAAGTGTTTGATATTCTCATTTAACACTATCCTGTCACATGCGTTGCGTTATGAAAGTTTAATTGAACAAGTGGTAAATTTAATAGTTTATAATAAGAGCATTTCTTTTGTAATGAGAAATGCTTTTTATTATTGTCAAAATTAAAAAGATATTCCAATAACAATATAAAAAAGCTTGTGAGTGTACAAAATGATTATGATCTTAAAAAACAAAAACACTACTTATGTACTTAAATAGGTCTTTATGAATATGGATGATCTTTATATTAAGAATAATTTTCAATTACGAGGGTTATGAATAGTTAGGCAACTTTAGTTTATGTTACAATAATCTACAGTACATAATTGTAGGGGGAATATAGCACTAATGAGTAAAAAGAAAAAATCTAATAGTAATCAAACGTTCGCTATTTCTGTATTTGTTGGAATAGTTGTTTTAGTTGGAGCATTATTTTTAGTTTCTAAATTGCAAGATAAAAAGACTGAAGAAGTTTATCCAACAATTGCTGGCGTAAATCAAGTGAAAGTTGATGGGTTTGACACAAAGGATCAACCAACATTTAGCAATAAAGATGCAAAAGTGGAAGTAGTTGAATTTGGTGATTATAAATGTCCAATTTGTGCTCAATGGAATAAAGTAGTTTTTCCTCAACTTAAAGCCGATTATATTGATAATGGTTTAATCAATTTTTCATTTATTAACTATCCATTTATTTCGAAAGATTCAAATTTAGCTGCACTTGCATCAGAAGTAGTTTATAAAACTCATAAAGATTCATTTTGGAAGTTTCAAGAGCAAATCTATTTAAAACAAGAAGATGAAACAACTACTTGGGCTACACCTGATAAACTAGCAAGTATTGCAAAATCTGTTATTCCGAATTTAGACGAAAAACAATTTAAAAAAGATTTATACAAAAAAGATGCAATGAAACAAGTTGCTAACGATGTTGCAATTGCTAACCATTATGGTGTTAACGGAACACCTACAATATTTGTAAATGGTAAAGCAGTGGACAACCCTAGCTTAGAATCAATTAAAGCAGCTATTGACGCTGAAATAAACAAATAATTAAAAAGGGTATGCGGAAGTATTCGCATACCCTTTTTTGTTTACATTTTTTTCTTTACACGTGCATCTGCTTGAGCTGAACGTTCTTGTGCTTCCATATCATCTTGATCTGCTAATTCCGCTGAATACTCGACATCAAGTCCATCAGGCTTTACATTCTTATTAAAATTAGAGTTGTAAGTACTTTTCTTCTTTTTCAAATTAAACCCCTCCATTATCTAATTAATTTAAATTACATATCGTGGTGGCTATGTTTTTTCTGTCTTGTATGATTTTGGTTCTTCACTTTATGAGAACCGCTTAATGGTTTTGGTTGTCCACTTTCATGGTCAATTGGGCTATTTCTTTTTGACGATTTGTTTGTCATTCTTGTCACCTTCCTTTACAAATAGCTTTAGTTGTATGCGAAAAAATATGCCAAAATGAAATATTTACTAATTTATAATTGAAAGCGTTTTAATCATTTTTTTCTAATAATTTTCGATAACCATTTTCCATATATATAAATAAATTAATGAAAGGGAGGTATTTCTTATGATCTAATTCATCTTATATTAATTAAAAAAATTGTTGAGAAAATTATTTTTCATAATAAAAAACGACAAACAACAATTAAATCTAAGAAATTAATAGAGTAAAAGTTAATTTTTTTAGTTTGTCTGACTCTTTTGATGTATGAAACAAGTAATTTGACCAATACTAGTAATAGTCAAAATGAAAGAGGAGACTGATACTGATTATGCAAATACTAACAGTTTGTCTTATATATTCCGGTGTGATCGTACTCTATCTCTTGTTCAAGAAAGTTCAATATAATAAGAGACAAAAAAATGTGATTAATTTTTTCCTATACTATAATCGAAGAAAAAGTAATGTTAATAGAGATACGAAAAGAACAGGAGATATTATTTATTTAATGCCTCAATCGACGTTGAACAAAGGGATTTTAAGAAAGCGAAAAGATGATTTTGAGTAATGATCAATAAATATAAAAAATAGCAAGCAATCCGTACAAATTGCTTGCTATTTTTTTATTGTCTTTTTTTTGTCTTTTTATTGTTTAACTTATAATCAGCTGAAAGTGGCTCTTGTGCTGTTTCTTCATTAAAACCAGCAGCTTTCCCTTGCTCGATTGAAGCTGACATTCCACTACCAGAATTATTTTTACGTCTAGACATGATTATTCCTCCTTATATAAGGCTATTTTCGTCAACAATTTTAATGAATTGGTTTGAAAACTGCCTTTTATAATCGATATTCTATCCTATATTTATTTAAGTACCCTAAAATTTCATTGGTAAATAATGTGAGTGTCATTATTAAATTGTTCAATGTCTGCACCTTACAATAGGAATTTTTTATGTTTGTAGTTCTGGAATTGTCAGGGATATAACAAGGTTTCAAAAGCTAACAGGAGTAAAGACTTGTCCGGTAGAAAAAACCGAGAACTTTTGGACTATATATTCAAACCATCTTTCAACTTTATGAATATATTGGCTTGTGTATACGATTTAATGGTTATTTAGAAGTGTTCAAAGTATGAAAGCAAGTGATGTTATTTACGGGATAAGTCTTCCTAAGTAGGTTGGCTTTTTAAATTTATTTAAAAGGAGACAACATATATGACAAATCCAACTTATCACGAAAGAAATTTATCAAATATAAATAAGCTAGCTCCTAATACAAAGCAAGCAGCTTTAAAATGGTACAATTATTGTATAAAAAACAATATCAATGTTTTAATTTACGAAACGACACGAACAAAAGAACGTCAAGAAGAACTAGTTGATAATGGCAAGTCCCAAACTAGAAAGTCATATCATCTTGTAGGTCAAGCATTAGACTTTGTTCCAATTGTAAATGGTAAAGAAGGGTGGAACTCATACGATACTGAACCCTTTAAATCGGCTATTAAATATGCTAAATCCATTGGCTTCACATGGGGTGGGGACTGGAGTGGCTTTGTAGATCAGCCACATTTACAATTTGAGTACAAAGGATATGGAACTGATAAAGTATTAGAAGCTAAACCTCCTGCATATCCAGGAACGATTTTAAAATCAGGTTCAAAAGGAAATAGTGTTAAATTAGTTCAAAAAGAATTAGGAATTACCGCAGACGGTATTTTCGGTCCAATTACGGATCGAGCAGTAAGAAATTTTCAAAAGAAAAATGGCCTGACCGTAGATGGAAAAGTAGGCACAAAAACTTGGGCAAAATTATTTGACTAAGAAAAGGTAAAATCTCATTAGTAAATTTAGTTTAGATTAAATTAAATTTACCATTCAAAATTTCAAATTGTAAAAATAAAACTACGTTCAAACCCTGTATCAGTATTGTACAGGGTTTGTTTTAATATTTGATAAATCTTATTGGTAGAAAAGGGTTCTTAACGGAAAGAGCTTAAAAAATATAAGATTGTAAAAATTCACATCCTCCAATATGATGATTAATGGACAAAAAACTTATTGTTGCTTCAAGCATTTCAGGAGGAAACGGATGAAACGATTTATCGAAATAGACATCGCGAGGGGGGTAACTATATTTTTGGTTGTAATGGGACATACGGCAATTCCAATCTGGTTAAATAACATATTTAGAGACTTTAGAATGCCTTTGTTTTTCTTTGTATCAGGTTATCTTTTTAGTAGTCATAGGTACTTAAATGATACGCGACTATTATGGATCAACAAATTTTATGCTTTACTAATACCTTACTTTACAGCAGGGATATTATCTTATTTTTACTGGTTAATTTTAAACGCAGTAAACCCTTTAAAATATGAATTTTTATGGTACAAGCCTCTTGTTGGTATTTTTTATGGGAATGGAGTTAATGGATGGTTAGGTTTCAATGCACCTATATGGTTTTTAGTTTGTTTATTTTGCGTTCAATTACTCTATTGTTACTCTCAAAAAATCATTGGCGGATTTAGCGTTTACATACAAATAGGTATTTACTTAATTTTAGGGTATGCGGGCTATGCGATAAGTCGTTTTGTATTTTTACCGTGGGGATTAGATATCGCTTTAGTCGCTCTTTTATTTATGCATTTTGGGAATAAATTTAAATATTATCAATTACTAAATAAACTGAAACCATTTGGTATTGTATCAATTTTATCTCTCCTAATATTCGGAATCGCAACGTATTTCAACAATGCAGATATGAATTATAGGATTTATGATAACCTTTTGGTATTTTATACAGCTGGCATTTCCGGTAGCATAGCAACACTATCGATTGCAAAATTATTGTCTAAAATGAAATTTCCGACAAAGTTTTTTACCTTTTTAGGTAGAGAATCATTAATAATTTTAATTTTCCATGGTGGATTTGTAATTGCTACATTGAAATTTATCGATATTCTTTTTGTTAAAGGAACCATACATTGGACATTATACTTTGCATTTGGATTACTAATTTCAATCTCACTATCGGTATTTATTAAAAAGATCCCAATTTTAAACATATTACTTAAAGGGAAAGGTAAGTCAGTCATTACAGAAAATACAATCAGTCAACTAAAGGCCTCATGATAAAAAGTGAAAGCGCTAAAAAAATAATTTCAAATTAATGGTCAAAAACAATTTTTCAAAATAAAGCCCTGTGTCCTCTTCAGATACAGGGCTAATTATTTGTAATTCAGTTATATAACTTTCATCACTTTCAATGTATTTGATTCACACGTTTTACAGTCTCACTCCTTAAAAAACCTTCAAGTTCCAAATTTAAAAACTTAAATTAATGATATTGATATAAACTTTAATATAATTGGGTAAAAGATTTGTAATATAAATCATAATTTAGATTCTAAATGGTAAAAATAAACATGCTATAAAAAGAAAATAGAGGAAGTAAGTATTATGAAGGTACAGAAATGAATCGTAAACTGAAAGTAAGTGGTTTTCAATTATTATGTATGATTTTTATGTTTATTAATGGTACATCGCCACCAATTGAAATCTATTCTTTATCCAAGCAAGATTCATGGATGAGTTTATTAATAGGACTTACTGTGGGGTGTCTATTATTTATTGTATATATAAAGTTATATTCATTTTTTCCTGATGTACCATTTACAAAATATATACAATATATTTTAGGTAAATATGTTGGAAAATTGTTAGCACTAATCTATATAAGCTATTTTATTTATATAGGTGCACGAGTTTTGCGTAATTTTGAGGAGTTAATGGTTATTACTCTTTATAATGCTTCATCACGTATTTCGATTGGCATATTAATGATGATTTTAGTCATATATGCAAGTCATAAAGGAATTGAAACATTTGCACGTGCAAATGAATTTATTTTTTTCATTATTATGGTTATTACTTTTATAATTATTGGATTAGAAATTGTTTCTGGCTTAATCAAGATTAATAATTTAAGACCTGTATTAGAAAATGGATGGAAACCGGTGTTAAAGGCAACTCCGATATTAATTGCAAATCCTTTTGGCGAGATATTTACCTTTACAATGATTTTGCCATATTTAAATAAACAAAAGAAAGTAGTAAAAGTAGGTATAGCATCATTACTATTTTCTGGGCTTATATTGACTTTATTATCAATGTTAAATACTTCCATAATGGGTGTTTCTGAAATAGAAAGAACCATCTATCCACTTCTTACAGCTGTTAGTTATATTAGTATTGCTGATTTTGTTCAAAGGTTGGATACCTTTATTATAGTAATATCGGTATGTAATTATTTCGTGAAGATTACGATCTATTTCTATTGTGCCGTGTCAGGAGCAGCAGATTTATTTGGCATTAAGGAAAGTAAGCAATTAGTTTATCCTACTTCCGTTATTATGTTAGTTTGTTCAATGTGGATGACAACGAATTATCTTGCATTACGTAATGAAGCAAGTGATGTTGTCCCCTTTTTACTACAAATACCTCTTCAAATTATTATCCCAATTTGTTTACTACTAATAGTGCTAGTAAAAAGGAGAAAAAAATACCCAGCCTTATAAAAGAAAATACCTGGATTTGGAGATGCATTCTTAATAAAACAAATTTTTTATGTAACTAATTTTGCATTAGTTGAAGAAAAAATAGCTAAGACCAAATTTTTGTGGTCTTTTTCTTTTGCTCAAAATAAATATAAAGAGTCTTATTTTTTAGGGAGAAAAAACTTTGCCTTCGCTAAAATTGATCCTAGTAGTGTATATCAGTCCATTAAAAAACCTTGAAAAAAATTATTAATTCAAAACCTAAGAACCCCTAGTAATTATAAATTTTAAGATAAAAAATAAAAAAAGAGGAATTGGAAATTTATGTTAGAATATTAAATTTAGAAATTAAAGTAGTTTCTTTCCCTTTAATGGGTTGTTTCAAGGTATATTGTATAAAAATTGGGGGGGGAATATGAACAATCGTTGGAATGAGTTAATATACAAAATTTGGTCTCGTATATATGATAAGTTTTTTAACACTGGGCAATTCTTAAAAGCAAGGAAAGAGATTTTCAGCAAAACTAATTTTTTAAAAAATCAAAAGATACTATTTGTTGGAGTAGGAACCGGTGCAGATTTGGAACTGATTAATCACAAAGAATTAGATATTACATCTATTGACTATTCTGATGATATGCTTAACAAAGCAAAAGAAAAATTTAAAGACTCATCAATAAAATTTTTAAAAATGGACGCTCAAGACATGAGTTTTAGTGATTGTTATTTTGATGTAGTTATAGGAAGTCTTGTATTATCAGTTGTTCCAGATGCAGATAAGTGTCTTAAAGAGATGTTGAGAGTATTGAAACCAAGTGGAGAAATTATTATCTTTGATAAATTTGCTCCAAAAAACAAAGGACTTTCGCCGTTTAAAAAAGCAATTAGACCATTAATTAAATTATTAGGTACTGACATCGGAGTTAACTTTGAAAAATTGTATGAGAAGAATAATGTTAATTTATCTGTTAAAGAAGATATTTCAATAATGTTTGATGGGATGTACAGAAAGATTATTATAAAAAAAAGTGAATGGTAATGATATTTCATTATAGGAAGCTATAAGGAAAAATAAATAAGAAAAGCTCAGAGCATAAAGTCTGAGCTTTTTGAGTGTAATACACGGTAATTTAACCTTTGCATTTAAATAGAATCTAGCTTATTATTTAAAATCTTCAGCACAAGTACTGAACTACTTATGGTAATTTCGGGGTCTTTTTCTCATTAGGAACACTAATAGCCGATTTCTTCACAACACCGTTTTCAATCCTCAAAGCAATTGTACCTAACCATCGATCCGTATAAGATTCATTTCCATAGCTGAAGAGAATCTAACGTGAACAGATTTCTTCGTCTTTTTACTAATCACTGGGCATCTAGCATATTTCCAAGCATTTTTAATGCTTCATTTTTTTTCATTCCGCTTGTTCACAAATCGTTCATGAACTTTTACAAACTTATATTAATTATATTGAAATAAACAATGATATAATTGAGCAAAATATTATTAAATGAACTATTTGATTTAAAAGGTCATAAGTAATACTTATTACAAATGATAAGTTACTTCTTATTTACTTATGATGTACATTGTAATAATATATTATTGTAAGGTATTGAAAAGTTTGGATATAAAATATATTCAGACATTTTTTGCTTAATAGGGGGAATAAAACATGGGGAAAAATGACGTTTTCCAATCTCGTTCGACATTTACTGCGAACGATAAAACTTATCATTATTATCGCTTAAAAGCAATTGAGGAAGCTGGTGTAGCTAAAATCGGTAAATTACCTTATTCGATTAAAGTGTTACTAGAATCAGTTCTTCGTCAAGTAGATGGAAGAGTAATTACAAAAGATCATGTTGAAAATTTAGCAAAATGGGGAACAAGCGAGTTACAAGATGTAGATGTTCCATTTAAACCTTCTCGTGTTATTTTACAAGACTTCACAGGTGTTCCAGCAGTAGTTGACTTAGCTTCATTACGTAAGGCAATGGCAGATATGGGTGGAGACCCTGAAGTAATTAATCCAGAAATTCCAGTAGATCTAGTTATTGACCACTCTGTAATGGTTGATAAAGCTGGTTCAGTGGATGCATTAGATTTCAATATGGATTTAGAATTTTCTCGTAACGAAGAGCGTTACCAATTTTTAAGCTGGGCTCAAAAAGCATTTAATAACTATCGTGCAGTTCCACCAGCAACTGGTATCGTACACCAAGTTAACTTAGAATACTTAGCAAATGTAGTACATGCAATTGCAAATGAAGATGGTGAAGTTGTTGCATTCCCTGATACATTAGTTGGTACTGACTCACATACTACTATGATTAATGGTATTGGTGTATTAGGTTGGGGTGTAGGTGGTATTGAAGCTGAAGCAGGTATGCTTGGTCAACCATCATATTTCCCAGTTCCAGAAGTTATCGGTGTTAAATTAATTGGTGCTTTACCAAGTGGAACAACTGCAACTGATGTTGCGTTAAAAGTTACTGAAGTTTTACGTAAAAAAGGTGTAGTAAATAAATTTGTTGAGTTCTTTGGACCAGGTTTACAAAGCATGCCTTTAGCAGACCGTGCTACAATTGCAAACATGGCTCCTGAATACGGTGCAACATGTGGATTCTTCCCAGTTGATGCTGAAGCACTTAACTACCTACGTTTAACAGGTCGTTCTGAAGAGCAAATTCAATTAGTAGAAGCATACTGCAAAGCTAATGATTTATTCTATACAGCTGACTTAGAAGATCCTACATTTACTGATTTAGTAGAGATCAATCTTTCAGAAATTGAATCAAATCTTTCTGGTCCAAAACGTCCACAAGATTTAATTCCATTATCTGAAATGAAAAAAGCATTCCAAGCAGCAGTTTCTGCTCCAATGGGTAATGCAGGATTCGGTTTAACTGATGAAACATTAGATAAAGAGGTAAACGTTAAATTTGAAAACGGTACTGAAACAACTTTTAAAACTGGTGCAGTAGCAATTGCAGCAATCACAAGTTGTACAAATACTTCAAACCCATACGTTATGTTAGGTGCTGGTTTAGTAGCTAAAAAAGCTGTTGAAAAAGGATTAACAGTACCTGCTTATGTAAAAACTTCATTAGCTCCTGGATCTAAAGTTGTTAGTGGATATTTACAAGAAGCTGGATTAATTCCTTTCTTAAATCAATTAGGATTTAACATTGTTGGTTACGGATGTACTACATGTATCGGTAACTCAGGTCCATTAGCTCCTGAAATGGAAGAAGCTATTGCTGATAATGATATGTTAGTAACATCTGTACTTTCTGGTAACCGTAACTTCGAAGGACGTATTCATCCTCAAGTTAAAGGTAACTACTTAGCATCACCACCATTAGTAGTTGCTTACGCGTTAGCAGGTAATGTAAATATCGACTTCTCAGTTGAGCCAATCGGTCAAGATAAAGACGGAAACGATGTATTCTTAAAAGAAATTTGGCCAACATCTGCAGAAGTTCAAGAAGTAGTTGCATCTACAGTTACTCCTGAATTATTCAAAAAAGAATACGAAAGAGTATTTGAAGATAACAAACGTTGGAACGAAATTCAAACAACTGATGATTCTTTATACAAATGGGATAGCGAATCAACTTATATCGCAAATCCTCCATTCTTTGAAGGATTATCAAAAGAGCCAGGCATAGTTAAACCATTAGCTGGTTTAAAAATCGTTGGTAAATTCGGTGATTCAGTAACAACTGACCACATCTCACCAGCTGGTTCAATTGGTAAAACAACGCCTGCAGGACTTTACCTACAAAGTAAAGGTGTTAAACCTGTAGACTTTAACTCATACGGTTCTCGTCGTGGTAACCACGATGTAATGATGCGTGGTACATTTGCTAATATTCGTATTCGTAACCAAATCGCTCCAGGTACAGAAGGTGGGTACACTACTTACTGGCCAACTGGCGAAGTAATGTCAATTTATGATGCAGCAATGCGTTATAAAGAAGATGGTACTGGATTAATGATCTTAGCTGGAAATGACTACGGTATGGGAAGTTCTCGTGACTGGGCTGCTAAAGGAACAAATCTTTTAGGTATCAAAACAGTTCTTGCTGAAAGCTTTGAGCGTATTCACAGAAGTAACTTAGTATTAATGGGTGTTTTACCACTTCAATTTAAAGATGGTGAAAATGCTGAAACATTTGGATTAACAGGTAAAGAAGTATTTGCTGTTAATGTAGATGAGAATGTTAAACCACGTGATCTTGTAAAAGTAACTGCAACAAAAGAAGACGGCACAACTGTTGACTTTGAAGTAGTTGCTCGTTTCGACAGCGAAGTTGAAATCGACTACTACCGTCATGGTGGTATCTTACAAATGGTATTACGTGACAAATTAAATAATTCTAAAGTAACTCATTAATTTGTATAGAAAACACGGTCTTTTATTGGACCGTGTTTTTTTTTGATTTTGGGTAAGTGGTATTGCGAATAAGATTGTTGAATAGCAAAAAAATGATGGCACTGAAAATAAAAACCAGAAATCGCAATTAAAATGATGAAAGTACAATTAAATCTCTAGAATCACAATTAAAATCCGAAGATCCCTAATTTAACAGACAGAATCGATCAGCCATACACCAAAATGTACTAAATGGATAAAAAATTTACGAATTAATAGGGGATTCCTGTAAAAAATATAAAAAGTGGATCTATTTAAGATAATTTGAATGGAAAATAGTATGTAAAAGGTAATCAAAATAGATATTGTCTAAGAACATATGCGAGCTTGTTCCACTTTTGTATTTATTATGGTTAAATAGAGATAGTTCATTAAAAGGGTGATTTGTATGAAAAAAGTAATTCCTTTGCTGATTCTTTTAGTAGCGTTAGGATATTCAATTTTTCAATTATATGAGAAAAAAGAAGAAGAGAAAAAAGTTAGTAATAATAATGATGCTTATATTGCTTCAATTCAAAAATTAGGTGTTCAAGTTGGACAACAGGCACCTGATATTCAATTGATGACTTTAGATGAAAAGAAGGTTAATTTGTCTTCATTCAAAGGTAAGAAAGTAATCTTAAACTTCTGGGCTACTTGGTGTCCTCCTTGTCAAGACGAGATTCCAGCATTAGAGAAATTCCATCAAGAGCATAAGGATATTGAAATGATTGGTGTTGCGGATTATATTGGCGAGAAAAAGGATTTAAATTTTATCAAAAACTTTGTTAATAAAAATAGTATGAATTATCGGATTTTAATTGATGAAAACGGTGATAATTTTCGAAAATATGGTGTGATTTCAATACCTACTACATACTTCATTAATCCGAATGGAGAAGTAGTTTTTAAGCAAATTGGACCATTAACTGAAAAACAATTAAATGCATTTTTAAAATAAGAAAAAATTTACTAAAATGTAAGAAAACTCTTTTTTTTGGCAATACTAACATAAAAAGAAGAGGTGATTGTTTTGAGAAAGAAAAGACATAAATCCTTTCAAGAATTAATTCTTGAAAATAAAAATTCACTATTAAATGATGAAGAAGCTTTAAATAAAATATATGATCGACTGGAAGAACGTTTAGAAAGAAAAGCTAAAAGCGAAGTAATTTAGTCAGTTTCGAAAATCGATTTTGTTTTATACAAGAGAAGGAATTATTTCCTTCTTTTTTTGTTGTCAAAATTGGTCATTTTTTAATTTCCTTTTACATATTTACAGCAACAATACTCATACTATCGCTAGGGGGCGATAAAATGGGAAATCCAAAAAAACATCCTAAAGATTTTGTACCAAATCATGTCGGTACTCAAAACAAAGCAGCTGGTGGGAATAAGGGTAAACAAATGCAGTATAAAGATCCTACTGGCAAACAACCAATTGTAGATAACGGGTAAAATCCAAAACACAAAAACAAATTTTGAATTGGAGTGATTTATGATGGAATATACAAATACACCGAAGCCAGATGATCGTAGTGATAATGCAAGAAAAATTCAAGATAATATAAACAATACGAAGGAAAATATGAAAGAAGCAGAAGCTTCAATGAAATTCGGAAATGAACAAGATCGTCAAAATGCATTAGCTAAAAATCAACGTCGTGAGGAAGCTATATCAGCATTAGAAAGTGAACTAAAAGACGAACAAGCATTTAATAATACAAATGACTAATTAAAAAAATAAGCTAGGTATTTAGAGTAAGCCTCATAAATACCTAGCTTTTCTTTACGCTCTTTTAACTACATTAAAATTAGCTTCAAGAAGCTCCCAATTTTGAATAAAAGGTAATCCTAATTTCCAATAGGATATCCCTCGTATATTCTCTTCTTTTATTAAGTTAAACTTGGCTTGAATTGATCTTGCATCTTCGAACCAAACTTCATGTTTTTGACCATTTGATTCTGTATATCGGAAATGAGGTGCTTTAGCTTTGTTATCAAAAAGGATTTCGTTTGTCATTTGAATTGCTAAATTTGTAGCAGCTTCAGCACTTAATGCTTTAGCCATGGTACCTTGTTTAAATGGAACTTTCCAGTCAAATCCATATAAATTTTGACCCATTACAATTTTTGGTACAGGAATTACGGTCTTGGCATAGTTGATTACTTTACGAACTTGATCAATCGGTGATACGGCCATAGGAGGACCGCCTTGCCAACCCCAATCATATGTCATGATAACAACGAAGTCCACAACTTTACCTATGTTAGCATAGTCATGAGCTTCGTAAAATCTACCTTTTTGGTGTGAACTTGTTTTTGGTATTAAAGTAGCACTCAATATGAATCCTTGAGGTAGCCTTGATTTTACTTTATTTAAAAAATTAATATAAGCTACACGATCCGTTGAAGCAACATCTTCAAAGTCTATATTTACTTCTCGAAATCCGTATTTATTAGCAGTACTAATAATTGTATTGATCAGTTTATCTTGAACAGCTGGACTTTGTAATATATCAGTTGCTAGAGATGTTGAAAACTGTCCATTTTCAAGATTAGAGACAACCATCATATATATACAGCGATTATCCTTTGCGATTTGAGGAATGTTTCCAAGCGGCGGTTCTGATAGTGTACCATCTCTTTTTGCATCAAAGCTAAAATGTGCTAAATAAGTTAAAAACTTACTTTCTGTTCGAGCTGATTCTTCAAGCGCTGGTTTAATTGGGTTTGAAGTAGGTTGTAAATAGCCAATTGATTCGATATTTCTTTTCTTTCTTGGTGGAAGATGTAGCTTTTGACCGACATTTAATGATGCATATGGACTAATTCCACTTAAAGTTGCAATTTGACTTGATGTTACACCATAGGTTAAAGCTAAATCATATAAGTTATCACCGGGTTGAACAAAATATTCGTTTCCTGTAGTTGGTACAACAAGCGATTGACCTTTTATTATTTTATAAGGAGCTACAAGAGCATTTGAATTAATGAGTGCTTGGCGTTCAACGCTATAAAAATCTGCAATACTCATTACTGTTTCTCCACTTTTTACAACATGAATTTGCATCAAGTTTATCTCCTTCCATTAATCGTAGATATTCGTCTCTATTAAATATATGCCAAAGAGTTTGGATTAGAAGAGGTTAGGTGGAAAAGCAAATTGAAATTGATTTTGAATATAAAAAACCTAGCCAAAGCTAGGTTTCAGACTGCCCGCCAAACGCTCGCTTACTTCGTTGCTTCGCCTGCTAAAGCGGTGCTCATTACCGTCTAAGGTAACTCCGCTCCTCGAAAGACAAGCGCTTGCAATCAGTTTGAAAATCAAGTTTTTAGGATTTCGTAAACGCAATGAAACCTAGCCAAAGCTAGGTTTTTAGGACAAATATTTATTTTTTTGATTCTTTATCGCTATTTGGATCAAGTGGGAATTGAATGATATTTGAGTTACTGCCTGAGACAGTAGGGAGTTTACCATCCCATTTCTCTGCTTTTTTGTATTCAATTAATTCATTGGTCAACGTTTGTTGGATTACTTGGTTCGCTTTTGCTTGACCCTGTGCCCGGATTAGTTGTGAATCAGCATCAGCCTTTGCTTCCACTTTTTTCTTTTCTGCTTCAATTTTTGCCGTTTCTAGTTCAATTTTTTTACGATCATTTTCTTGGGCAGCTTGAACACGTGCATCAATTGCATCCTGCGTTTTTGCGTCTGGTTTTGGCGTTCCTAACGTTAAATTTTCAACAAAGAAACCAAGTACTTTTACATCGTCTTTATAGAGTGTTTCAATATCAGCTGAGGCATTACTTGATTTCTCACCGTATAATTGTAAAACTGTGTATTTTGATACGGCAATTCGAGCTGCATCTTGTAAACGTTTCTTCAAATATGTATCTTCAATTTCTTCAATAGACACAGGTCCAAACTCGTTAAACATTGAGACTACTTTAGAAGGATCAATTTTATATGTATATGATAAATCCATTTCAATTCTTTTACCGTCTGAAGTAGCTAATGCAACGTCTTTATATTCTACAGTACGAAGACGGACAGGGTATTCTGTAACTTTATCGAATAAACCAACGAAATTCCAGCCCTGAGATAATGTATTTTTCTGTATACCCCCATTTGGTGAATAGACAACTCCGACATAACCAGGTGTTATTTTTTCAATAAATAGTGTTGGAATTGTTGCGATTATGATCAGTGCAATACCCGCGATGATTCCTCCAATTAGTTTACGGCTGAAAAATGAATTCTTTTTTTCATTTGGACGAATTTCCATTATTTTTGTCCCCCTTATCCTTTAAAATATTTTTTACTTTAGCTGATTTCTCACCAATTTTTTCAAATGTTGGAGAAAGAAGAAGCCATACTCCGAATAAAAAAAGAAGGATGATTAAGATTGAGCCCACTAGAACCTTCAAGAAGATCGACCTCCAAATTTCTAATATTAGAAAATCATTAGTTTATTATAAGAAAATTATAACATTTAGGATAAGTTAAAAAATAGAACAATTATTAATTTTTTGGTAAAGTATTCTGTAGAAGAATAAGAGGTGAATTTATGTTTATTTCAGAAAAATTAGTTGAAGTAAGATATGCAGAAACAGATGCAATGGGTGTAGTATACCATGCAAATTATTTAGTATGGTTTGAAATTGGCCGTACTCAATTAATAAAAGATTTGGGCTTTAATTATGCAGAAATGGAATCACAAGGTGTCATTTCTCCAGTGATCGATTTGAATGTTTCATACAAGAAAAGTCTACGATATGGACAAACAGCTAAAGTAAAAACAAAAATAAAATCACTTACACCACTTAAAGTGATCTACGAATATGAGATTCTTAATGAAGAAGGCGATATTTGCTGTATAGGAAATTCAACACATGTCCTTGTTCATAAAGAAACATTTAGACCGATTAAATTTAAGAAAATGTTCCCTGATTGGTATGAGGCATATGAGAAGGCGATGGGGCAGGTTTAAAGGTATAGAGGACAAAAAGTGCATGAAAAAATAAAAGATTAGAGAGGGAAGATCATTAATCTTCAATCTCTAATCTTTAGCTAATCTTGCATTTAAAATTTTACTTTTGGCTCAGTTTTGTCTTTAATTCTTTTTATATTTGGACGATGTTTATATACGACAAAGATTGTAAGTACGATTAAAATATAAGTTATTATGTACCCATTGTCTTTAATTAGTCCCGTGTATTCCATAATAAAAGCTAAAATTGTACCTAAAAAAGCAGTTAACATAGACGAAAGTGAAACGTATTTTGTTGTTTTTAAACTAATTGCGAAGATAATAATTAAGCAGGCAAAAAGTAGTGGCGATGCATATAATAAGATCCCTGCAGAGGTTGCTACCGCTTTACCACCTCTAAAACCGGCAAATATTGGATACATATGACCAAAAACAGCAACTAGACCAATAATTAATGGGTGAATTCCATGATAATGGAATAATACAGGTAATGAAGCTGCTAGTGTTCCTTTTAAAATATCTCCAAGTGTTACAATAATACCTGCTTTTTTTCCTAATGTGCGGAATGTATTTGTCGCACCAAGATTTCCACTACCGTGTTGACGGATATCTACTCCGTAAAATATTTTTCCAACTACTAAACCGAATGGTACTGATCCGATTAAATAGGCTAGTACAATAATGACCAAACTCATTTTCTAGCTCCTTTTCAAACAATAATAAATTAGTGCAGTATCATATGATTTTATCACAATTTTAAGCGAATATATAGATAGTTGCTTTAGATTATTAATTCAAATGAGGAAACAAAGGACATTTTATTTCAGGTAAAAGTTCTTATATCTATCAATTTTAATGGAAGGAAAAAAATATGAACCCGACAGTTTTAATCATTGAAGATGAAAAAAGATTAAGAGAAATCGTAAAAGAGTATTTTGAAAACGATCAATTTACAGTAATCGAAGCAGAAGATGGAGAACAAGGCATAAAGAAATTTAACGAAAATCAAGTAGATTTAATTATTCTAGATTTAATGCTACCAAAATTAGATGGTTGGGAAGTTTGTAAGCTAATTAGAGAGCAATCAAGTATTCCGATCATTATGACCACTGCCCGCTCAGAAGAAGAAGATCAATTACTTGGTTTTGATATTGGAACAGATGAATATGTGACAAAGCCATTCAGTCCTAAAATTCTAGTAGCAAAAGCAAAGAGTGTACTTAGAAGAACAGCTGATCCGAAAGAAGACGATAAAGAAACTAAAACGATATGTGGAATTACGATAAATACATCATCAAGGACAGCTTCAATTAATAATGAAATATTACAACTTACGAATAAAGAGTTCGAATTACTATGTTATTTAATTGATAATAAAGGCATCGTATTAACAAGAGATCAATTATTGAATAATATTTGGGGCTTTGATTATTTTGGTGATGGAAGAACCGTCGATACACACATAAAAAAACTAAGACATAAATTGGGAGACAAAGCAAAGCATATAGCTACAGTAATTAGAGTTGGCTATAAGTTTGAGGAGTAGAAGATGAAAAATAGTATAGTTCGTAAACTTTTTTTATCCATAACGTTATTACTTGTTATTTTTTTATTAATTGTATTTGTTGGTCAATCAATCTTTATGCAATCTTTTTATACGAATAAGAAAGTAAATATTGTAACAGATGAACTTACACAATTTGCTAAAGGGTATAAAGTGGGGAAATTTAACAACAATCAGTTTCAGCAAGAACTATCCAAACTATATTCCAAATACAATACAACTTTAGCAGTTTTAGATAAAAGAGGGGTACTAAAAGCTGAGAATAATTTTGATTTAACCGTTCTTACGAATGAAGGAAAAAAGGTATATGTACCTTTAAATAATCTATTATATTCGGATCAAATAGACAGTATTTTAGGGCTTAATATTAAAGAAAATTCAAGGATTACAATCCGAGGTTATGTTCAAGATGATTATTTTATTCCACTCTATATAAAAACGAATATAGGTGTGTGGCAAGAGGAAAATCAACCGTCTAACACAATTCAATTGTCAACTAAAGATAATCTTCAGGAAATGGTGAATATTGAAATTAAAGGGAAAGTTGTTAATTTACATTTACCAATTGCAAATCAATATACATATTCAGCTCAAATGAATTCGTTAATGGGTGCAATTACTGATTGGACAAAGAGTAATGAAGATTTTTCTAACTATACTGAGAAGGATTTTCCATTAATTTATCGTTACTTAGACCGTGTAAATGGATTAGAAAATAAAGTTTTTATTTACCCAATTAATACTAATAAAGGTTCAAAAGAAGTTATTTTTGCCATTACATCACTTCAACCAGTAAATGAAGCAATGTACGTTTTAAAAGATTTTTATATTTACGCTTTTATTATTGCTTTATTATTGATTGTCATCGTTTCTTTTTACTATTCGAAATTGATTACGAAACCATTATTGAAAATGAATTCTGTAACAGATCAATTAGCAAAGTTAAACTTTAATGAAAAAATCGATATTCAATCCGATGATGAAATTGGACAATTATCCAAATCAATTAATTCATTATCCGAGAATTTAGCTAGTACGATTGAAAATTTACAGCAGGCAAATGTTAAATTAATGAAGGATATTGAAAAAGAAAAGCAGTTAGAACAAATAAGAAAAGAGTTTATTAGTGGTGTATCCCATGAGCTGAAAACGCCATTGAGTATCGTGCAAAGTTATGCAGAAGGTTTAAAAGATGGATTAAATATTGAAAAAAATGGTTATTATGCAGATGTAATCCTTGAAGAAGTTGATCGGATGAACGGGTTAGTTGTCGATATGCTAGAACTTTCCAAACTTCAATCTGGAACATACACACTTAAAAGTGAACCTTTCTTAATTGTGGAGTGCATAGAAAATGTGATTATTCGCATGTTTGAAAATAGTAATAATCATTGTCATTTCAATTTTAATCTAGATGAAGATATGCTCGTATTAGGTGAAAAAAGAAAAATAGAACAAGTAATCATTAATATTCTTTCAAATGCAATCCATTATGGTAACCCAGGTAGTGTCATAAAAATGAATTTATTAGATGAAGGGGATTCTGTAAATATCTCTATTTTTAATGAAGGTAATCCAATCCCAGCTGATAAAATTGATAAAATTTGGGATCGCTTCTATCGAATTGATGAATCTAGAAATAGACAAAATGGTGGAACAGGTTTAGGTTTAGCAATCGTAAAAACAATCCTTGACTTACATCATTCGACTATAAAAGTTCATAATAAGGAAGACGGAGTTGAATTTATTTTTAATTTGAAAAAATATTTAAATTAAATCAAAAAGTTCACAGCAAATACACATGAGTGGGTTAAATTAATATCAATCAAAGTTACCTACATATTGGAGGAATGAATTATGGGATATTATGATGAAACAGATTTATACGATGAAAATAATCATAAAAGACAAAAGAGAGGTAGACGTGGAGGGTATCCGCTTGTTACAGGCTTTATTGGAGCGATAATTGGAGCTGTAACGATCTCAATCGTATCCCCAGATATTTTTAACTTAACAAATAAAAATGCAAACTTATCAAATGATACGAATACTGTACCCACACAAGTTATTAATGTATCAAGGGAAGATTTAACAACTACGATTCAAAATGCTCGCAAGTTTGTAGTAGGCGTTAATAATTATCAATCATCAAATCCATTTTCAATGGAAACGCAAGAAGCTGGATCGGGTTCAGGTGTTGTTTATAAAAAAGTAGGAAATAAAGCTTTAGTAGCGACAAATAACCACGTTGTTGCTGGTGCAAAACAATTAAAAGTAAAAATGGCAGATGGTCAATTAATTGATGCTAAACTTGTTGGAACAGATGAATTATTAGATTTAGCTGTTGTAGCAATTGATGCAAAATATGTTACGAATATTGCTAAATTAGGTGATTCGGAAAAAATTAACGTAGGTGAAACTGCTATTGCAATTGGAAATCCACTTGGATTTTTAGAAAGTACTGTAACAGAAGGAATTGTAAGTAGTAAAGCTCGTGAAATACCACAAGATATTGATGGAGATGGAGTTGCAGATTACCAAACTCAAGTAATACAAACGGATGCAGCGATTAATCCTGGTAATAGTGGTGGCGCTTTAATCAATGCAAAAGGTGAAGTAATCGGGATTAATTCAAGTAAAATTGCCGAACAAGCTGTTGAAGGAATTGGCTTTGCAATCCCAATGAATATTGCAAAGCCAGCTTTAGATCAAATCGAAAAATTTGGTGAAGTGACTCGACCTGTAATGGGTGTAGGCTTAAAATCACTTGATGAAATACCACAATTTAATATCGAAGAAACATTAAAATTACCTGGTTCAGTGACTAAAGGTGCAGTTGTTACACATGTTGATCCAAATACTCCTGCTGCGAAAGTTGGAATGAAACAATTAGATGTTATCGTTGCACTTGATGACAAACCAGTAAGTGACGTAATTACTGTCAGAGAATACCTATATTCACACAAAAAAGTTGGAGATAAATTAAAGATTACTTATTACCGTGATGGTAAATTAACTAATTCAACATTAACATTAGCATCTAGTCAATGATTGACAGGCAATTGACTTAGGAAATATGATAAAAGAATAATAAATAAGCGAAAATTTTAAAATGTAACATATATTTGATTATTCAAACTGATTGAAAACGCTTGTCTTTCGAGGCGCGAAGGTTGATGAGGAGCGGAGTTACCTAAACAGGTAATGAGCACCGCAGTCAGACGAAGCAACGAAGAAAGCGAGCGTTTTTAACCGTTTGAAACGCTTATTTTATACAGAAAGGGTGAATAGCAAATGAGTAAATACCCATCAAGAGAAGAAATTGGCAAAATTTTAAAATCAAGTAAAGTAATTGCAGTTGTTGGATTATCAGGGGACCCCTCTAAAACGTCTTATATGGTAAGCAAGGCAATGCAAGATGCTGGATATAAAATTATTCCAGTAAACCCAACAGTTGATACTGTTTTAGGAGAAAAAGCAGTAGCTAGTTTAACAGAAATAAAAGAAAAAGTTGATATTGTAAATGTATTTAGAAGACCTGAACACCTATTACCTGTAGCACAAGAGTTTCTTAAAATTGATTGCGATGTTTTCTTTGCACAACTTGGAATCGAAAACGAAGAAGCATATCAATTGTTAAAGGAAAATGGTAAAACGGTCATTATGGATCGTTGTATTAAAGTTGAGCATGCTATGACAAGATAGGCCGTTAAAAAAGCTCACTGTTTCAGGCTGGCCATTAGAGGCGTTTTCTTCGTTGTTTTGCTAGGCCTGCTTATGTTCATTACCGCTAGGGTAACTTGGGTCAAAACTTGCCTTCGTGCCTCGAAAGTCAAGCGCTTACAATCAGTCTGAAAATCAAATTTTTAATTTGTTTTAAAATTTGGCTCACTGTTAATCAGTGAGTTTTTTTAACGGAATATCGAGTAGGGAATAAGAACATTAGGGTAATCGGGAAATTGTACTGATATGCATCAATATAGATTAGTAATTTTAATGGCAGTTTGTACGATCTGAAAAATTGAATTTTGTAAGTTAATTTATCAATATTCAACTTTAAACCTGCATTTTCTTGATTCAAAAATCCAGCTTTTTATGAACATGTCCGATTTTTTTTTTCATGTTCGACTTGTAAGTTAGGAAAAAAACCATTAACATGAACGATTAGAAGAAACATTTTATTTATAATATGATATAATGGAACAAATGTTCTTATGTAAGTGTTTAGTTAGAAAGGAGAAATGGTGTTGGCAAAGAATGAAACAACATATAACGAAGATGCGATACAGGTACTAGAAGGTTTAGAAGCTGTACGTAAACGACCTGGAATGTATATTGGCAGCACAGATAGTAGAGGTCTGCACCATTTAGTTTATGAAATCGTAGATAACTCTGTAGATGAAGCATTAGCTGGTCACGGGACTCAAATAGATGTGGTTATTCATAAAGATAATAGCTTAAGTGTAAAAGACCATGGTCGTGGGATGCCTACTGGAATGCACAAAATGGGAAAACCAACTCCAGAAATTATTTTAACTGTATTACACGCAGGTGGTAAATTTGGACAAGGCGGCTACAAAACAAGTGGTGGTCTACATGGTGTTGGTGCATCAGTTGTAAATGCTTTATCAGAATGGTTAACAGTTGAAATTCACCGTGAAGGAACAATTTTCAAGCAACGTTTTGAAGATGGAGGTAAAGCAGTAACTTCATTAGAAATCGTTGGTAAGACAAGACGAACTGGTACGACGATCCATTTTAAACCAGATCCAACTATTTTTAGCACTACAAATTTTAACTTTGATACTTTATGTGAAAGACTTAGAGAGTCAGCATTTTTATTAAAAGGTTTAAAAATTACAATTAAAGATGAACGACATGATGCGTTCGAAGAGTTTTATTATGAAAACGGTATCGAAGCATTTGTATCGTATTTAAACGAAGAAAAAGAAGCATTACATCCTGTGGTATTCTTTGACGGATTACAAAATAAAATAGAGGTTGAATTTTCGTTCCAATTTAATGATGGATATTCGGAAACGATGCTTTCTTTCGTAAACAATGTTCGTACAAAAGATGGTGGTACGCATGAAGTTGGTGCAAAAACCGCTTTAACAAGAGCATTTAATGAATATGCAAGAAAAGTAAGTCTATTAAAAGAAAAAGATAAAAATCTAGATGGAGCGGATATTCGTGAAGGATTAGCTGCAATTATATCAGTACGAATTCCTGAAGAGCTGCTTCAATTTGAAGGACAAACAAAAGGTAAATTAGGTACTAGTGAAGCAAGATCGGCTGTTGACTCAGTTGTTTCGGATCAATTAGCTTATTTCCTGGAAGAAAATCCAGACATTGCAACTTCATTAGTAAAGAAATCTATTAAAGCTTTTCAAGCTAGAGAAGCTGCAAGAAAAGCACGTGAAGAAGCAAGAAGTGGTAAAAAAAGAAAACGCTCAGAAACTTCATTAAGCGGTAAACTCACACCTGCACAGTCACGCAACCCACAGAAAAATGAGTTATACCTAGTTGAGGGTGATTCAGCTGGTGGTAGTGCTAAACAAGGTCGTGATCGACGTTTCCAAGCAATCTTGCCTTTACGTGGTAAGGTAATCAATACCGAGAAGGCAAAACTAGCGGACATAATGAAAAATGAAGAGATTAATACGATTATTCATGCGATTGGTGCAGGAGTAGGTAGTGATTTTGAAATTGAAGATGTTAATTACGATAAAATCGTTATTATGACCGATGCTGATACAGATGGAGCGCATATTCAAGTACTTTTATTAACATTCTTTTACCGTTATATGAAGCCACTAGTAGAGGCTGGTAAAGTTTATATTGCCTTACCTCCTTTATTCAAAGTAAGTAAGGGTACTGGAAAAAAAGAAGTAATCGAATACGCTTGGTCAGAGGTAGATCTACAAGATGCAATCAAAAAAGTTGGTAAAGGGTATATGATTCAGCGTTATAAAGGACTTGGTGAGATGAATGCTGACCAACTTTGGGATACAACGATGGATCCAGAAACGAGAACGCTTATTCGTGTGAAAATTGATGATGCCGCAAGAGCGGATCGTCGTGTAACTACATTAATGGGTGATAAAGTTGAACCTAGACGTAAGTGGATTGAATCGAATGTAGTATTTGATTTAGATGAAGAGGATAAAATTTTAAACAATGAGCAAGTTGAAGTAGAGTCAGAAGGGAGCGATATCTGATGCAATCATCGGAAAAGTTATATAATATCCCTTTAGAAGATATAATAGGTGACCGCTTTGGTCGATATAGTAAGTATATTATTCAAGAACGAGCATTACCTGATGCTCGTGACGGATTAAAGCCAGTTCAACGCCGTATTTTATATTCAATGCACGTTGAAGGAAACACGCAAGATAAGCCTTACCGTAAATCTGCTAAAACAGTAGGAAATGTAATTGGTAATTACCATCCTCATGGTGATACTTCTGTTTATGATGCAATGGTACGACTAAGTCAAGATTGGAAGTTAAGAAATGTATTAGTTCAAATGCATGGAAATAACGGTAGTATTGATGGAGACCCGCCAGCAGCTATGCGTTATACGGAAGCTAGGTTATCAGCAATAGCAAGTGAACTATTGAGAGATATTGATAAAGAAACAGTTGATTTTGTGCCCAACTTTGACGATACGAGTATGGAGCCAGTTGTTTTACCATCAATGTTTCCAAATTTATTAGTCAACGGTAGTACTGGAATCTCTGCTGGATATGCAACTGAAATACCTTCGCACCACCTTGGAGAAGTAATCGATGCGACGATTATGCGCATTGAAAATAAAAACTGTTCAGTAGATGAATTAATGACCGTAATCCACGGTCCTGATTTTGCTACTGGAGGGATTATTCAAGGTGTAGATGGTATTAAAAAAGCTTATGAAACAGGAAAAGGAAAAATCATTATTCGAAGCCGAGTTCATACCGAGGATTTACGTGGTGGAAAACAGGCATTAATTATTACAGAAATTCCTTCAGAAGTGAATAAAGCGAATTTAGTAAAGAAAATGGACGAGGTTCGTCTTGATCGAAAAGTAGATGGCATTACGGAAGTGCGCGATGAAACAGATCGTACAGGACTACGTATTGTCATTGAACTGAAAAAAGATGCAAATAACGAAGCGATTTTAAATTATTTATATAAAAATACTGAGCTTCAAATACCTTATAACTTCAATATGGTTGCGATTTATAATCGTACACCAAAACAGATGTCATTACCGGCAATTCTTGATGCTTATATTGAACATCAAAAAGAAGTCATTACAAATCGTTCAAATTTTGATTTAAGAAAAGCGAAAGCTCGCCAACATGTTGTAGAAGGTTTAATGAAGGCTTTATCAATTTTAGATGAAGTGATTACAACAATCCGTTCTGCAAATGATAAACGTGATGCAAAAGATAAGCTAATCGCTCAATTTGAGTTTACTGAACTACAAGCTGAAGCGATTGTTATGTTACAGTTATATCGTTTAACAAATACTGATATTACTGCATTACAAGAAGAAGCAGATGAGTTAGATAAAAAGATTAAACAGCTAGAAGCAATTTTAAACAGTGAAGCAAAATTATTGTCAGTGATCAAAACAGACTTAAAGAAAATTAAGTTAAAATATGCAGACGACAGACGTTCAACAATTCAAAAAGAGATCGAAGAAATTAAAATTTCTAGAGAAGATATTATCGCTCAAGAAGACGTGATTGTAACAGTTACAAGTGAAGGATACGTTAAACGAACAAGTCCAAGATCTTATTCAGCTTCAAATGGTAAAGATTACGGTATGAAAGAAGGCGACCGTTTAATTTATCAAATAGAAAGTACAACGACGGATACACTTATTTTATTTACGTCAAAAGGTAACTATTTATATTTACCAATTCATGAAATGCAGGATATCAGATGGAAAGATATGGGGCAACATGTTGCTAATATTATTCCAATTGAACGAGATGAAGCAATTCTTTCTGCTACGGTCGTAAATAATTTTGAAGAAAATAAAGATTATATTTTATTTGTCACTAAAAATGGTGTTGTAAAGCGTACAAGTATACAGCAATTAAAAGTACAACGATATTCTAAACCACTTGTCGGTATGTCAATTAAATCTGATGATTCCTTAATTTTTGCTGGTGTCACTTCAGAAACTGATCAAGTGTTATTGGCTACAAGTTCAGGATATACATTGTTATTTACTGTTGAAGAGATTAGTATACAAGGCTTAAGAGCTGGTGGAGTTAAAGGAATTAACTTAAAGGATCATGATTTTGTTGTTTCTGCAGACACGGTTAGTAATGAAGTGAAAGAAATATTCTGTGCAACTCATCGAGGGGCGATTAAGAAAATGAAGCTCGATACGATCCCTCAAAGTTCTAGAGGTACACGTGGTGTTAAAGTACTTCGAGATTTGAAAAATAATCCTCATTTGTTAATAGGGGTATACGCAATAAATGAAAATAATATGTTTGCTTTATTAAGTAAATCTGGTCAATTTGAGACAGTTGACCCAACTGATTTAAGAAATAGTGATCAATATAGTAATGGATCATTTGTTATGGATACAGATGATTCTGGTGAAATAAAGACGATCATTCGATATAAAAAAGAAGAAAATAATTAAAATTAGGCCTATTCCAAGCTTTTTGGAATAGGTTTTTTTGTCGAATTTGTCGCAAAATGTAAAATGATACTAGGAAAATATTTTTTTAGGATTAACCTAGTAAAATTCATTAAAATCTTTTAATTTTATATTTCAAAAATAAGGAAAAAAGATTTTTAATGATTTTTTAATGGGAATAATTACCTAAAATAACAATAAATCGACATAATTGTCGAAATATTTTGAATCAAAAGAACTTGTCTAACGAAAAAATATAGCTTACTATTTTCTTAAGAATTTTAAATTTTCAAAAAATAGGTTTTTAAGGGGGCGTACATATGGTTTTTAAGAAGGGATTTGCAATTTTAGCATCAGTATCGTTAACTGCGGGGATTTTAGCAGGCTGTGGTAATAGTAGTTCAAAGGATGGGAACCAGGTCATTAAAATTGCGACAAATACACCATTATCAGGTAATAATGCAATTTTAGGTGAATCCATTAAACTTGGAGCTCAGCTTGCATTAGAGGATCAAAAAGCAGCTTTCAAAAAATTAGGCTTTGATTTAAAGATTGTACCTTATGATGACCAAGGGGATCCAAAAAAAGGTGTAGCAAATGCTGAGCAGTTAGCTGCAGACAATAAAATCCTTGGTGTTGTAGGACACTTAAACTCTGGTGTAGCAATTCCTTCTTCTGTAAAGTATGAGAAAGACCATATCGTAATGGTATCTCCTTCAAATACTGCAAATGAAGTAACTGATCGCGGATTAGGAGTAGTTAACCGAATTTGTGCTCGTGATGATTTCCAAGGTCCAGCAGGTGCAAATTTCGCTGTTAATACTTTAAAAGCTAAAAATATTTTTATCATTCAAGATAAAACACCTTACGGAACTGGTTTAGCGAATGAATTCAAAGCTGCTGCTGAGAAATTAGGGGCTAAAATTTTAGGTGAAGAAGGGATCTCAGTTGGAGATAAAGACTTTAATGGGGTACTAAATAATGCAATTGCGAAAAAGCCTGATTTAGTATTCTTCGGTGGACTTTATGCTGAAGGTGGAATTTTATTAAAACAAGCGCGTGAAAAAGGATTAAACATCCCATTCATGGGTGGAGATGGAATGGATTCTTCAGGTTTAGTTGATATTGCTGGAGATGCTGTTAAAAACTTCTACTATACTTCAGTAGCTGGTGATACGTTAAAAACGGATAAAGGTAAAGCATTTGCAGACGCATATAAATCTAAATTTAATAAAAACATCGAATCATTCTCATCTTACGGTTATGATTCTGCGGGCGTTTTATTAGAAGGATTAAAAAATGCGATCAATGATAATAAAGGAAAAACGCCAACACGTGAACAAGTTGAAAAAGCAGTACGTGCAATCCAAGATTATGATGGTGTAGTAACGAAGGTTGGCTTCGACGATAAAGGAGACAACAAATACGCGAAAGTATTTATTTATACGTTTAAAGAAGCTAAATATCCTGGTACTCAAGAAGGCGAAGTTACTAAACCTTAATTAGAAACTATGCCAACCAGAAAAAGAAAAGAGTATCCCGTAAAAAACGAGATACTCTTTTTCTCTCAATAAGATGAGAAAATTGTAAAATTTTGGAAGTTGATAGAAAATGAACTACATTATTTATAGGAGGTCTTATACATGAATGAAGTAATCCAAACACTACCTCAAGTTTTAATAGACGGTCTTGTTTTAGGAGCAGTATATGCAATCGTAGCACTCGGTTACACGATGGTTTATGGGATATTGGAACTAATCAATTTTGCACATGGTGAAATATTCATGGTGGGTGCGTTTATTGGTACTGCTGTATTAATTACATTTACTGGTTTAGGTTTATTAAGTAGTTTACCTGCAATTATCGTGTTAGCAATTGTTTTAATAGTAGCTTCATTAGCAACTGGTTTCCTAGGAATGGGGATCGAAAGAGTAGCATATCGTCCATTGCGAAAAGCACCAAAGTTAATTACATTAATTACAGCAATCGGTATTTCATTTTTACTACAAGATATCGTACGTTTTATTGCTGAATTAAAAGAAGGAAATTACATTATTACTGGCCCATCACTATTTTCAGGACAACACCAAATTAAAACTAGCTCACTTCTTTCTTCATTTGGAAATGCACAAATTAAATCAGCATCAATCATTATTTTAGTCGTTGCAGTTGTAATGATGATTTCATTAGATTACTTCATCAATAAAACAAAATGGGGTACAGCGATGCGTGCAGTTGCACAGGATCGTGAAACTGCATCATTAATGTCTGTAAACGTTAACAAAGTCATCTCTTTAACATTCTTTTTAGGTTCTGGATTAGGTGGTGCAACTGGCGTACTATTTGCATTACAGTACAGCACAATTGATCCGTATATCGGTTTTATTTTAGGCCTAAAAGCATTTACAGCTGCAGTATTAGGTGGAATCGGAAATATCCGTGGTGCAATGTTTGGCGGTTTATTAATCGGTGTAATCGAAGTGTTTGCAGCAACAAATTTATCAACTTTAACACATGGCATTTTCCCATCAGAATATAAAGATGTTGTTTCATTTGGAATTTTAATTCTAGTTCTAATATTCAAGCCAGAAGGTTTATTAGGTAAACCTGTAGCTGAGAAAGTGTAGGTGAATTAGATGAAGAGCTTATTAAGTGGGTTAAAACAATCAAATAAACTACAAGGAATTTTCTTAGGAGCTTATATCGTTGTTACATCATTAGGATTATACCTATTGCAAGAATCCGTCACGGCATTTTTATTAATCTTGTTCTCACTTTACTTATTATATAAAACTAATTTTCCAGTCAAATTAAAATGGAGCATTGGAATCCTAGTTCTAACCGTGATTATGCCTTATGTTGCATCACAAGGTACAGCATTTGAATCATATATGGGTGTAGCGACTTTAGTTGGAATCTATGTTGCAATGGCACTTGGATTAAACGTAGTAGTTGGTTTAGCGGGTCTATTAGATTTAGGATTCGTTGCCTTCTTTGCAATTGGTTCATATACTTATGCAATTTTTTCGACTAAACAAGTTACGAATTTCTTACATTTTGATTTCCTTCCGTTTTCAGGAAACTCATTTTGGGTATTTATAATAATCGGTGGAATTATCGCTGCAATTGCAGGTGTATTATTAGGTATTCCGGTACTTCGTGTAAAAGGTGATTATTTAGCAATCGTAACACTAGGATTTGGAGAAATTATTCGAATTGTATTTAATAACTTAGATAAACCAATAAATATTACTGGAGGAGCACAAGGTATTTCTTCTATTCCAGCTCCTACTATTTTTGGATTAGAGATTGATAATTCTGGGCAATTTTATTATGTCGTGTTAGTTGTTTTAGCAATCGTCATTTTAGCTGTTACTAGATTACAAGATTCTAAGCTTGGACGCTCTTGGAAGGCAGTACGTGAGAATGAAATTGCAGCACAAGCATCAGGTATTCACTTAGTACGTACGAAATTAATTGCATTTGCAATCGGTGCATCTTTCTCAGGAATGATGGGAGTAGTGTTCTCTGCAAAGCAAATGTTCATTGACCCAACAAGCTTTACACTACTTGAATCAATTACGATCTTGGTAATGGTTATTTTAGGCGGAATGGGTAGTGTTCCAGGTGTTATTCTTGGAGCAGCACTTGTAACAATCTTAAATCTACAAGTATTAACAGAAGTAACAAACTATTTAAATCAATTAACATTAGATGGAGTTATTAATTTACCACCGGCTCTATCACCTTCTAAAATGCAACGTATGATTTTCGGACTTATTTTAGTACTTGCAGCAATTTTCAGGCCAAAAGGATTATTGCCTGCCAAAAATAAGGTTGTTCCAAAAGAAGACGTCATAGATCAAACTGTCGTCGAAGAAAAAACACGCACAGTTTCATTTTAAGAGAGGAGGTTATCAAATGTTAAAAACAACGAATTTAACGAAAAGCTTTGGCGGTTTAACAGCTGTTAATAATGTAAATATTGAAATTAAAGAAGGCTCAATTACAGCGGTAATTGGACCAAATGGAGCTGGGAAAACAACATTTTTTAATATGATTACAGGTGTGTATACTCCTAGTAGTGGTGAAATTTTGCTAGGGAATGAGAGCTTAGTAGGGTTAAAGCCACATACAGTTAATAAAAAAGGGATCGCGCGTACATTCCAAAATATTCGTTTATTTAATAGTATGACTGCTTTAGAAAATGTTATGGTAGGAATGCATCAGCATTTAAAATATGGTGTTTTCTCAACAATATTCCATTTACCTAAATTTAAAAAAGCAGAAAAATCGGCAATGAAAGAAGCATATAAATGGTTAGAATACGTAGGATTGGCTGATGTTTATAATGAGGAAGCATCGAGTCTATCATACGGTGCACAAAGACGACTTGAAATCGCTCGTGCATTAGCATCTCAACCAAGAATCTTACTTTTAGATGAGCCAGCTGCAGGGATGAATCCGAAAGAAACGAAAGAATTGACTGATTTAATCTATCAAATGAGAGATGACCTTAACTTAACAATCGTCTTAATCGAGCATGATATGAAGCTTGTTATGGAAATTTCTGAGTATCTATTTGTACTCGATCATGGCGAAAAAATTGCAGAAGGAAAACCGCTTGAAATTCGAAATAATCAAAAAGTAATTGAAGCATATTTAGGAAAAAGTGCAGTGACTACTGCATAGTGAAAGGAGTACGAAAAGATGACGCTATTACAATTAAAAGATATTAACTCTTTTTACGGTGGTATTCAAGCACTGAAAAATATTAACATTGAAGTAAATGAAGGTGAAATTGTCACATTAATTGGAAGTAACGGTGCGGGAAAATCTACTACTCTAAAAACGATTTGTGGCCAAGTTAAACCAAAATCTGGAACGCTGATTTATAAAGGTGAAGAAATTATAAAGCTACAATCTCATGAAATTGCCTTAAAAGGAATCGCCCATGTACCAGAAGGAAGAAGAATCTTTTCTAAATTAAGTGTAAAAGAAAATTTAGAGATGGGCGCTTTCTCAGTTAAAGATAAAAAACTAATCGCTGCACGCATGGAAATGGTATTTGATTATTTTCCAAGACTGAAAGAGCGTTTAAGCCAAAAAGGCGGTACGATGAGTGGAGGAGAACAACAAATGCTAGCGATTGGTAGAGGACTGATGATGGGACCATCATTGCTAATGCTAGATGAGCCTTCAATGGGTCTTGCCCCAATTATCGTTGAACAAATATTTGAAATCATTGAGCAACTAAACAAACAAGGAATGACAATCTTACTAGTCGAACAAAACGCATACCAAGCATTACAAATTGCTCACCGTGGCTATGTAATTCAAACTGGAGAAATCCAAATGGTTGGTGAAGGTAAGACATTAATGAATAATGAAGAAGTGAAAAAAGCCTATTTAGCTTAATGATTCTGTAAATCAAAAATAGCTAAAGGAAAAAAGGGGATGTATCATAAGTCAGGTCAACTGACATGTGAACATCCCTTTTTTGATGTAAATGAGTGTGAAAATTATAGAGAGAGGGGATCTAGGAGGCACTGATCATTTTAAGTGTATTTTTCTGCCTTTTTCTTAAAGAAAATTGGCAGATTTGAATTGAAATTTTAATGTTTAAGAAGAAATATGCTAGTTTTACACTCCATCGTACCCATAATGATCTAATAATTCAGTGGAATACCTTTACTGGTATAGGTACTTTTTTACGTTATTTGCAGATATGCTGATTTTTATTGCAGATTCGCTAATTTTAATTGCAGTTCACTATTCATTTGCAAGTTTTCAACGTTTGTTTGCACTGATAGGTCTCTTATTTGCTGCTATCAAAGGCTTATTTGCAGTTTCAGTCGGTCGGTAAATTACTACGATTTTCTCAACACTAATAAAAAGAGGGAACCCCATATGGATTCCCTCATTAATATGAAATTATTATTTATTAGAAATAAATTCCGAAACTTTTAATTGTTCTTCACTTGACGCATTGTTAATTGAAGATTGAAGTGATTCCTCTAGTAAACTACGATTCTTGTAAAAATCTTCATATTTACTATTATAATAGTACTTCACTGCTTCTAAATCTGAGAAAAACTCTTTTCCAAGCTTTAGAAGAAATGTTACTGGAAGTCCTTCGATCACTACTGTATTTACATTTTCAGAAATTTCATTTACCGTACTGTTTGAAGTTGAAATCATTTCCTCGTTTAATTCTTTAACAAGTAATTGTTCGAACCCTTTTATTTTATTGTTTCTTTTGTTCACGATTCGCTTTTTGTTTGTCTTTAATAAACGAATGGAATGATGTTTATCAAGCAATACTGCTGAACGTTTCTTTTTCTTTAAAAAAATGCTGCTACTCAAAACTAGCACTCCCTTCTGATAGTATAGTATATAAATAAAACAACTTTTCTATCATACCAAGTAATGCTCATACTGTAAAGGTTTTATCTTTACATGTTAGCTTTCCAAAAAATATTCAAAAAATTCACGGTATTTTTTTATCAAAATTGTTCATAATAATATTTGACTTAATCATTGTCACTTTGTTAAAATAACAACATATTATTTATTACATATAACGTTGACGGAAAGAAGTACCTAAAGATTATTTTGACTAGCGAATTGAGGATGGTGTGAGCTCAATCAAAACCTTTAGCGAAAGGCATTCCTGAGTTAATTCTTAAAGTGGACAATTTTTTTAATTGTCAACTAGGGTGGAACCGCGGGTGCATATACAGCTCTCGTCCCTAGGCAGAAAATGCCTAAGGATGAGAGCTTTTTTATTTCATTCTTGCATTTTCAAAAAACAATTGAAAATTGGAGGCAGATGAAATGTCAGAAAAATCAATGGATGTCGTAGTAAGTCATGCTAAACACAGAGGATTTGTATTTCCAGGATCTGAAATTTACGGTGGTTTAGCAAATACGTGGGATTATGGTCCACTTGGTGTTGAATTAAAAAATAACGTGAAAAAAGCTTGGTGGAAAAAATTTGTTCAACAAAGTCCATATAATGTTGGATTAGATGCTGCAATCTTAATGAATCCACGTACATGGGAAGCTTCAGGTCATATTGGTAATTTTAATGATCCAATGATCGATTGCAAAAATTGTAAAGCTCGTCATCGTGCAGATAAATTAATCGAAAATGCACTTGAAGAAAAAGGAATGGAAATTATCGTTGATGGTCTTCCATTTTCAGAAATGGCTAAATTAATTGAAGAACATAAAATTGCTTGTCCTGATTGTGGTAGCCATGATTTTACAGATATTCGTCAATTTAACCTAATGTTTAAAACATTCCAAGGTGTTACTGAGTCAAGTACGAATGAAATTTTCTTACGACCAGAAACAGCACAAGGTATTTTCGTAAACTTCAAAAATGTTCAACGTACTATGAGAAAGAAAGTACCATTTGGTATTGCTCAAATTGGTAAAAGCTTCCGTAACGAAATTACACCAGGAAATTTCACGTTCCGTACTCGTGAATTTGAACAAATGGAGCTTGAATTCTTCTGTAAACCAGGTGAAGAGTTAGAATGGTATTCTTATTGGAAAGATACTGCTAATAAATGGCTTTTAGCTTTAGGTATGAATGAAGAAAATCTTCGTTTACGTGAACATAGTGCAGATGAATTATCACACTATAGTAACGCGACAACTGACTTTGAATATAAGTTCCCATTTGGTTGGGGCGAATTATGGGGCATTGCGTCTCGTACAGATTATGATTTAAAACAACATATGGAATATTCAACAGAAGATTACACATACCATGATCCAATTACAAATGAAAAATACGTTCCATATTGTATCGAGCCATCATTAGGTGCAGATCGTGTGACATTAGCATTTTTAATTGATGCTTATGAAGAAGAAGCATTAGAAGATGGTACATCTCGTACAGTAATGCGTCTACATCCTGCATTAGCACCATATAAGGCAGCAATTTTACCATTATCAAAAAAATTATCAGAAAATGCACAAGAAGTATTTGCTTCTTTAGCAGAAGATTTCAATGTTGATTTCGATGAAACTGGTTCAATTGGTAAACGTTATAGACGTCAAGATGAAATCGGTACTCCATTCTGTATTACTTACGACTTCGAATCAATTGAAGATGGAAAAGTAACAGTTCGTGACCGTGACACGATGGAGCAAACTCGTGTTGCAATAAGTGAATTACAATCATTTTTAGCAAATAAAATTAAATTTTAATTTAGTTTTTTGAAATAGGGTGTCCTTTTGGACATCTTTTTTCATATATTTTACTAAAGCTTGTTTAAAGTTTAAGAAATTTACTAAAAATGGTAAAATAAAGGTATAAAATAAAGGAGGAGTTTAAATGAGGAGTTCAAATCCTATCTTAAATTCTGAACGATTAACGAAATCAAGGCATTCTGCTAAGGCTATGACGATCGGTGGGACAATTGGTAAAACAATTATTGCATTAATCTTACTTATCGCAACAGCGGGATACTCATTTTATCTAACGGCTACTGGAACACTTAATTCTAAAGTGTTTATTGGATGTTTAATCGTTGCATTCATTATTGGGTTAGTAACATCTTTTTCTCCTAGAATTGCGCCGATTACTACACCTATTTATGCAGCAGTTGAAGGGATTCTAATTGGTAATATTTCAGCTGTTTACGAAGCAACATATGGAATGATTGTCCTACAAGCGGTTCTATTAACAATTGCAATTATAGCAGGAACATTAATTTGTTATGCTACTGGACTGGTTAAAGTAACTCACCGTTTTAGATCAATTGTTTTCGGTTTAACAATCGGAGTGTTAATATTTTATTTACTAACGATGGTTCTTCAACTTTTCCATGTTCCAATTCCATTTATCCATCAATCTGGTCCAATAGGAATATTTGTTAGTTTAGCGATACTTGTTATTGCTTCATTAAATTTATTCTTGGATTTTGATCTAATTACGACAAGTGTTAGACAAGGTGCTCCAAAAGAGTTCGAGTGGTATTGTGCTTTTGGTTTATTAGTAACAGTCATTTGGGTTTATATTGAAGCACTTCGATTCCTATCGAGGCTTCGCGATTAAATATTTTTAGTCAGGCAGACCTTACTCTCAAATGAAAGTAAGGTTTTTTACTATATTTTGATTAGAATTCGATCATGAGTAGATCGAATTACAATAGTAGAAAGTAGGGAAATAGATGAGTAAGAAAAAATTTGAAGTATTTGAAAATGAAACAATAAATGATTGCTTAGAGAGAATGGAAAAAGAAGGTTATACACCAGTTAAAAGAATGGAAGTACCAATATTTTCAGAGCAAATGGTTAATGGAAAGGTAGAAATTGAACCAACTGGAAGAAAGATTGTATTTGAAGGAAGATTAAATACGAATTAATATGAATAAAGATAATAATTTAATGGAATAGTAACCTTATATGAATAAAATGAGGTGAAAATATGCATAAATTAGCATGTCCACGCTGTAAAACAAACAAAAGTAGATTTTATTTAATCGAACAAAACCCAAAAGCAGTTAAATTAAATGCTCAAAGCGGTGATGTTGAAATAGAAGAATATGTTTCAAGTGGGCTAGATCCATTTTTTGTTCCATATAAAGGTCCAGAATATTTAGTTCAATGTGGAACTTGTGGTTTAATTGATCAAAGTGTAATGTTTGAAAAAACAGCGGATTCATTGAAATTTTAAAATAAAAAAACTAAGTATGAAGGTATATATAGTATTAAAATAAGATGCCCCCTAACAGAGGTCATCTTATTTTTGTTGGATAGCTTTTTTTAGGTTTACATGCAAAAAGAACAATTTTGAAGTAGATAGTTTTTCTTTTTAAAACCAATCTTTTTTCTTGAACCACATCACTAATCCGAACACGATGAGTAGCATGATCACCCAACAGTAATAATAACCATATTTTAATTGAAGCTCAGGGATGTGAACAAAATTCATTCCATATACACCGACGATGAATGTCAATGGCATGAACACAATCGAGACCGATGTTAACATTTTCATCGTTTTATTCATTTTGTGTGAGTTTGTTGAAATATAACTTTCTCTGATGACATTTGCCATTTCCCTGTTATCTGCAATGTCATCTAATAATTTTACTAGGTGTTCGTAGACGTTTCGTAATTTCTTTGTCGTTTCTTTGTCAATTTCAACGTGGGTTGAATTTAATATACGATAAATTAAATCTTTTGTTGGTTTAACTGTTTTTCTTACTTTTGATAACTTGCTTAATTGTGTTTTAATTCCATCGATCATGCTTAGATCGGAATTTGATCCTAATTCATCAATCTCTTCGATGTCATCTTCAATTTTTTGGACGATTGGAAAGAATTTATCAACAATTTCATCACAAATGTGATATAGGATTCGTTCTGGTTTTATTCCTTTTGTACTTTTTAATCCTTTTAGTTTGTTCCATACAATTTGTATCGCATTTGACTCCTTAAAGCAAAATGAAACGATGTACTTGTGGGACAAAAAGAGATCGATTTCAGCTTGTTCCATGTTCTCCTGCAATGATTGTAGAATGATAAAACGATAGCCATCGTAATAATCCATTTTCGGTCTTTCTTTATAACTTACACAATGTTTAATTGCTATTTCATCGAAGTGGAATTGAGTTCGCAATAAGTCAATTTCTTCTTTTTCAGGTTTTTCAAAATCGACCCAAACCCAATCAATTTGTTCGGAATTTAATTCTTCAATTGATACATCAAACGCATGGGTTCCGTCTTTGTAAACAGCCAACGTTTTGATCATTTTGGCACACCCTTTTTTTCGTTAATTTTCTCCAAAATCAGTTTAACACAATATTCTCCATTAGTTTTGAAAAAATTATGAGAAAGTATTAACGATTAACAAAAGTAGTATAGTTTAAAATTGTAAAATTAGAAAAGAACTAGAACAATTAGAATTGAATAAGGAAGAGAAATAATATCCGCACTTTTCCTTATTGGCGGATACTTGTTGATATTTTACTATCAAAATAATCACTAACTGTGTCATTTAGAAGTTTCTGTTACCATTAGAGTAAGGAATTTAAATTAAGTAAAAAAATTAATTTAAGAAAACTTTGACTTTTTAGTAGTCGATGGATATAATAAATAACAATTAAAGCACACAAATGAATTCAATGACGAGAAAAGTAATTTTCGTTACTGTTCTACAGAGAGCCGGGGAAGCTGAAATCCGGTGAATAGTACTTAAATGAAGATCCTCTCCGAGAAGTCAAACTGAAAACATAAGTAGGTTTGAACGGGTGTCTACCGTTAAAAGGAACGCGTATGATTGTACGTGACTGAGTGCTATTGAAGAGCGGAATGTTTTCAATAGAATTAGGGTGGTATCGCGGTTAAACCCGTCCCTTATTATAGGGGCGGGTTTTTGTGTGCTTTAAAAAAATAAGAGAGGCGATATCATATGAAAAAAGAAAACATGAAAGAATCTGTTCAAATTCGTGAAAAAAGGATTAGTGAACTTTGGTCCAAAGAAAATACTTTTATTAAATCAGTTGAACAAAGAGAACATAATCAATCTTTTGTTTTTTATGAAGGTCCCCCAACTGCAAATGGACTACCACACGTTGGTCACGCATTAGGTCGTACGATAAAAGATGTGGTAGCTAGATATAAAACAATGGCTGGTTTCCAAGTTGTTCGGAAAGCTGGATGGGATACGCATGGTTTACCAGTTGAACTCGGTGTTGAAAAGATGTTAGGCATTTCAGGTAAGGCAGAAATTGAACGTTATGGTGTAAAAGCTTTTCTAGATAAATGTAAAGAAAGTGTTTTTACTTACGAGAAACAATGGCGAGACTTTACTGAGCAGTTAGGTTATTGGGTGGATATGGATGATCCATATGTAACACTGGACAATTCTTATATCGAAAGTGTATGGAATATCCTCGGGACAATTCATGAAAAAGGTTTACTAATAAAAGGTCATCGTGTTTCACCTTATTGCCCTAGTTGTCAAACATCACTAAGCTCACATGAGGTAGCGCAAGGATATAAAGACGTGAAGGATTTATCTGCAACCGTTAAGTTTAAATTGCAAGATGAAGAAAATGTCTATTTCCTTGGATGGACGACAACTCCGTGGACACTTCCAGCTAATGTAGCCTTAGCTGTAAATCCAACAATGGAATATGTTCGTGCTAAAAAAGGTGAGGAAGTATATATTCTTGCTAAGGCATTAGTAGAAAAAGTGCTAAAAGCTGATTACGTCATTTTATCTGAATTTCTTGGGGCAGATCTAATCGGTATTAGTTATTTACCACCATTTAATTTCGTAAAGGTTGAAGTTGGTCATAAAGTTGTGAAAGCAGATTTTGTAACTGAAAGTAGTGGTACTGGAATTGTTCATATCGCACCTGCATACGGTGAAGATGACTACAAGGTTGTACAAGAAAATGGGTTATCTTTTGTAAATGTAGTGAATGAAAAGGGCCAATATACTGATGAAGTACCTAATTTTCAAGGTCGTTTTGTTAAAGAGTGT
The DNA here is from genome assembly GCF_002564465.1 of Bacillus sp. AFS088145. Classification (GTDB taxonomy): domain Bacteria; phylum Bacillota; class Bacilli; order Bacillales; family Bacillaceae_G; genus Gottfriedia. The sequence continues at coordinate 177,903 of NZ_NUUX01000010.1, forward strand.
GATGTAGATATAGTGAGGTATTTAGCCGAAAACGATTTATTATTTAGTAAAGAAAAATATGAGCACAGCTATCCGCATTGTTGGCGTTGTGATTCACCTTTACTCTATTATGCGAATGAAAGTTGGTTTATTAAAACGACCGCATTAAAGGATGAGTTTATTAAAAATAATGAAGAAGTAACTTGGCATCCAGATCATATAAAATACGGTCGATTCGGTAATTTTTTAGAACAAATGGTAGATTGGAATATTAGCCGAAAAAGATATTGGGGCACCCCATTAAATGTTTGGGAATGTGTTTCATGTAATCATCAATTAGCACCAAAAAGTATAAATGAATTATGTAACCATTCGGTTGAAGAAATTGATAGCTCAATTGAACTGCATAAACCTTTTGTTGATGAAGTTACTCTTAATTGTCCAAATTGTAAAGGTAATATGAAAAGAACACCTGAAGTAATTGATGTCTGGTTTGATAGCGGTTCGATGCCATTTGCCCAGTATCATTATCCTTTTGAAAATAAAGAGAAATTTACAAAACAATTCCCAGCTGATGTTGTCATTGAAGGGATCGATCAAACAAGAGGCTGGTTCTATAGTTTACTTGCAGTATCTACTTTATTTACCGGGAAAGTACCGTATAAACGAGTATTATCTCTAGGCCATGTTTTAGATGAAAATGGACAAAAAATGTCTAAAAGTAAAGGGAATGCACTAGATCCAGTAGAATTAATTCAAAAATATGGTGCTGATTCATTAAGATGGGCTTTATTGGTAGACAGTGCGCCTTGGAATCCGAAGCGTTTTTCTGAAAGAGTCGTTCAAGAGGCGAAATCGAAACTCATCGATACAATCGACAATGTTCATAGTTTTTACAGTCTATATGCAAATTTAGATGGATTTAATACAACAGAACAATATGAGTATCAATCAAGTACGTTGGATAAATGGATCATTTCACGTTTGCATAGTACAGTCAAAAATGTAACCAAAAATTTAGAGGATTATCAATTTACAAATGCTGCAAGAGACATCGCTAAATTAGTAGATGAAGTTAGCAATTGGTATGTAAGAAGATCAAGAGAACGATTCTGGTCAAATGGAATGAATAAAGAGAAGGCAGCGGCTTACTATACATTGTTTGAAGTATTAACAAAAGTAAGTCAATTAATAGCACCGTTTACGCCATTCTTAGCGGAAGATGTTTATGTTAATTTAACAAAACAAAGCGTCCATTTATCTGATTTTCCAGTTTGCGATGAAACATTAATCGACGCTCAGCTTGAAAAGGAAATGGATGCAGTTCTAAAAGTTGTTGAACTTGGAAGAAGTATTCGAAATGCAAATTCATTAAAGATTAAACAGCCACTAGCTAGTTTAACTTTAGTTAGTAACAATGAGGAGATCAATTGGGATTTATATAAAGAAATTGTTTTAGATGAGTTAAACGTAAAAAAATTCCAACAAGTATACAACGAAAATGATTTTTCGATCTTAAAAATGAAATTGGATTTTAAAAAATCAGGAGCAAAATTTGGAAAGCTTTCAAATTTAGTCAATCAATCACTTCAAACATTAACAAATGAAGAAGCAAAAAGAGTGATTGAGAGCGGGTATGTTAATGTTTTACTTGAAACAGGAGAAACTGTTAAAGTCGACACACAAGATATTTTAGTTGAAAAAAGCGCAAGAGAAGGTTTTGCATCAGCCACGAATGGCGAATATACAGTGACACTCGACACATTACTAACAGAAGATCTTATCCAAGAAGGTACTGTAAGAGAATTAATCAGGTCTATTCAAGAATACCGAAAAGAATTAGATCTACCAATTAATATGCGTGTAGACATTGGAATAACAGCTAATCCAGAGTTTATTGAAATCATAGAAAAGTTTAAAGCAATGCTTGAGGAAAACTTATTAATGAGAAAACTAGTAGTGAAGAATCAAGTGAATGGAAAAGAAATTAAAGTTGGTGATTACCAGTCCGAAATTGAATTAGTTGCTTCTAATTAATTGAATAGTTAAAGTGCAATGACAGACTAATAACAAAATTTTAGTCTGTCATTTTTCTAACGTAAGCATGGGCTCCTATTTTGTAAATTCAATAGTTTTAGAGGTTTATTAGAATAGCTGTTGAATTAATTAATTAGTGTTGAATGATTTAAGGAGGATTAGATGATTTCTAAAAAGAGCATTTATATATATTTGATATACGCATTTTCTTTTGCAACATCGTATTTTTTAGTTAGAGTATTCTTATTTAATGGGGAAATTAACTCAGCATTTGCCGGTTCTATTGGCGGTGGATTTACTGGATTTTTAATTTCAATTATTTTTGCTAAACCTATTGAAAAAAGATAATTTTGAAAACGGCTATTCAATTACTCTATGCTTTAGTTGAACTATTAATAAAGGATGATCATTATTCAATCGATCATCCTCTACTCTACATTAAGTTAATCCAATTAAAAGATAAATGCTAGTTCCCCAAATAAACAAGGCGGAGAATTTGTTGAATATATTCAATAAACCTCCTGTACTGTCTACCTTCTTCATAACTGAGCCTGCGATCGTTAATCCAAAAAACCAAATCCAAGATACTGTAATACATGCGATCGTAAAGAAAACTTGTTCCTTTCCGACATATTTTAATGCACTTGTTCCAATTACACCGACTGTATCTAAGATTGCATGAGGGTTTAATAAGGAAACTGATAAAGCAAAAATGATTTGCTGTCGGCTAGGTAATGCACTGTTTGATTCATTTGCTGCAGGTTTAGATCTCCAAATAACATACCCCATGTATATTAAAAACAAAATACCAGCAATCATCAGGCTAATTCTTAGCCATTCAAATTGTAGAACGATAGTGGAAAGTCCGAAAACAGCTAATAGAATTAAAAAAGTATCGCACACAGCAGCAGTAAAAGTCGCAGGAAGCGCTCGAATTAGTTTTGGTTGTGTGGCACCTTGTGAAAATACAAATACATTCTGTACCCCTAAAGGTAAAATAAGTCCGAATGCTAAGACTAGACCATGAATAATAGCTTCCATCAAATCAACTCCCTTTCAATTACTATCGTACTATGATAAAACTAAAAGAAAACAACCAATTGGATGGTTTTATATCCACCCAATTTAGGGGGAGTTAGATGAAATGGAAACCAATTCGTAATTCTCATTTGACTGTTCAAGAGCAAATTGTAGATTGGATAAAATCTCGTATTGAACGAGGTGATTGGTCTGTTGGCACAAAGATTCCAACACAGCGTCAACTAGCAACGCAATTTAATGTGAACCGCAGTACCGTACAACTTGCACTTGATGAATTAAGGGCAGATGGTTTGATCGAATCAAAAATGGGTTCAGGGGTATTTGTGGCTAACAATTCTTGGAACGTACTTTTGAGCAAAAATCAACCAAATTGGCAGAGACATATTGAATCAAGTATTCATAAACCAAACTACCATACGATTCAACTCATAAATGAATATGAGCAAATGGATCATATCATACGTCTTGGAACAGGTGAATTATCACCTGAATTACTACCAACTAAACAAATAGAAGATTCGTTAAGAAAAATTTCACTTGATTCCAAAGCAATTGGCTATTCATCTCCGCAAGGAAGTGAAAAGCTCCGAGGAATTTTATGTAATTATTTAAAAAAACGTGGTATTGAATCAGCACCAGAGAACATTTTAATTGTTTCGGGTGCACTTCAAGCACTTCAATTAATTGCAGTTGGACTATTGGAAGAAGGATCCAGTATATTTCAAGAACAATTTTCGTATTTAAATTCAGTACATCCCTTCCAATCTAATGGTATGCAAATGATTTCAGTTTCAAGGGTACATCACTTAAAAGATAATTTACGGGCACATAAAGGGAAAAGGCAATCTATATTCTATTGTGTTCCAACACTAAACAATCCAACGGGCTATAATTGGTCGATGGAAGAAAAGCAAAATCTTTTTAATACATGCAAAGAGCTACAAATTCCGATTATTGAAGATGATGTGTATCGCGAATTGCTTTTTGAATCATCAACACCTGCTATAAAATCGTTTGATACTTCAGGACAAGTTCTTTATATAGGGAGTGTATCCAAAACACTAAGTCCAGGATTAAGAATTGGTTGGGTTGTTGCACCTTCACCTGTAATTGAACGATTAGCTGATATTAAAATGCAAACAGATTATGGTTCAAGTGCCTTTTCGCAAGAAATCGTATCACACTGGATCTCAAACGGTCTATACGAAAATCATCTTGTTAACCTTCGTGAACAATTGCAAAAAAGAGCTAAATACGTAGAAGAAATTTTAGAAAAGAAATTTAAAAAAATAGCTTCATGGAAAAAGCCTGAAGGTGGTTTCTACATATGGCTCAGATTTCACAATCCAATTGTAAATAAGACTTTATTTTTAAAATTACTTAAAGAAAATATATTGATCAATCCAGGTTATATTTACGAACCAAGAGATTTACACCATATTCGTCTCTCTTATGCCTACGCTTCGTTGGAAGATTTAAAAAAGGGATTAAATATTTTGCTACAAATAAGCCAACTGTGATCTCATTTAATTGGTCCCTTTTAATGAAGAATTTTGAACAGTAATAAAGAGCACCGAGATCTCGATGCTCTTTGTTATGTTATATATTGTTCTACAACATAGTAAATTAAAATTTAATTTCTGTCTGGAAAAGTACACAATTTACGTGAAACTTCATTGAATACTTGCCTGAATCTTCAAGCTTTCAAACCCTCGAAAAGCAACATTTTTACGGCGAGTCGGCTCCTCAATTAGAACTGGGTTAACTAAATGTCTAATCAGTTTTTCAATTGCAATTTGTCCTTCTAATCTAGCAAGTGGGGCACCTAAGCAGAAATGCGGGCCGGATGAAAATGATAAATGTTTTATATTTTTTCGAGTGATATCAAATGTTTCGGGATTAGTTGTGACTGTTGGATCGTAATTGGCTCCACCTAATGAAACCATAAGGTAATCGCCTTTTTTAATCGAATTTCCAGCGAACTCAAAGTCTTCTCTAGCCCACCTTGATGTAAAAATAACGGGTGATTCATATCTTAATATTTCTTCAATAGCTGAAGGGATTAACGTTAAATTATTTTTTAATAGCCCAAATTGCTCAGGATGTTTTAATAATAAATAATAACCATTCGTGATTAAATTAACAGTCGTTTCATGACCTGCTATTAATAAAAGAAGACAACTTGCGATCATTTCATCTTCACTTAATTTATCACCAGATTCCTCTGCAAAAATTAAATTACTGATTAAATCCTCTTTAGGTTCTATTCTTCTTTTAGATATAAGATTTCTGAAATAATTAGAAGCATCAAGAATATCCTTTGATACTAACTCTAAATCTTCCATAGTCGTATTAAAATCAATAAATTTAATAAATGCATCTGACCAATTACGAAATAAATCTCGATCTTCTTTAGGAACACCTAATAAGTCAGTTATGACAAATACAGGTAATAGATATGAAAAATCACGTATTAGTTCGTGGGTAAATTTTCCCTTCATATTTGCTATTAAATAATCTGCAATTTCATTTACCGAAGTTCGTAAATTTTCAACCATTCTTGGAGAAAAGGCTTTGTTCACGAGATTTCTTAATCTTGTATGATCAGGAGCATCTCGAAATAACATCATTTTTCGGTTTATTGCAATTGCAGGCATAACACTTTCAGGTATTTTTTCAGGTGGAGTGACTTTGGTTGCATCTTTTATAAAACGGGGGTCTTTTAGCATGATTTCTGCTTCTCTATAGCCTGTTACTAGCCATCCAGTTCTCTGAAAAAGCTCCGTATAAAGCAAAGGACTTATTTTTCTAGCGTTACTAAAATACGAATATGGGTCTTTGTAAAATTGCTGTGGATTCACTTTTAATTGATTGTTCATGTAACTGTTCTCCCTTATGAATGAAATGAGTCTATTTATTTCTATTTCTGTGAAAATGGATTATTCCCAAATTTTGGATAATACAAAAAAAGATACTTTTGTACAGAATGATTTTCATGAGGAATTAGGTATAAATGAATAAGAAATAAATCAAAAAAAAATTAAGAAAATTAAATCATGATTTATGGTAAAATAAGGTACTTCAAGTAAACAAACTGAGTTTAAGAGATTATTCGACGTATAAGAAAGGGGTAACATGATGGATTTTCCAATTTTAGAAACAGAAAGATTATCTTTAGTACAAATTACACAAAAAAATGTTGATGAGATTTTTTCCATTTTTTCAAATGAAGAGGTAACTAAATACTATGGTATGAACCCCTTTACTGAAAAAGATCAAGCGGTTAAAATGATAGATTCCTTTCAAACTAGATTTGAAAACCAACAAGGAATGCGCTTTGGAATCGTTGAAACAGAATCAAAAAAATTAATCGGAACCATTGGTTTAAATAATTTAGTCTTACACGCAAGAAGAACGGAAATTGGATATGATTTATTACCTGAATATTGGAGAAAAGGATATATGTCAGAAGCAATTAAAGAAATTACATCATATTGCTTTGATAAATTAGGAATCTATCGAATAGGAGCTATTATTTTTCCAAATAATACAGCATCATCTACTTTAGTAAAGAAGTTAGGGTTTCAAAAAGAAGGATTACTGAGAGGCTATTTAGTTCAAGGGAATCAGTCTCATGATTTAAATATATTTTCTCTCATTAAACCTGATTGGAAAAAATAAAACGAACAATAGTAAACTGAAATAACCATAATATAGTAAAAATGTCCAATTAAGGAAAAGGAGAAATGGAATGATTAAGGCTGTAATATTTGATTTTGATGGTTTAATTGTCGATACTGAGTCTGTATGGTTCGAAGCATATAATGAGGTACTACAACGGTATGAAGTGGAGTTAACTCTTCAAAAGTTTTCAGAAGTTGTAGGAACAAGTGATGAAATTTTATTCGATTTTATAAATTCAAATTTAAAAGAACCAATTGAAAAAGAACTGATTGAACAAATGGCTAAAGAGCTAGTTGATGAGAAACTACTCGAGCCCGCACTAAGAGAAAGTGTAGAAGACTATTTAATTTCAGCAAAAAATGCGGGATTACAAATAGCATTGGCTTCTAGCTCATCGAGAGAATGGGTAGAAAGCTTCTTAAAAAAATTAAATATTTATGAATACTTTTCAGTAATTAAGACGAAGAATGATGTAAAGAAAGTTAAACCAGATCCGGAGCTATATTTAAAAGCAATTGAGGAAATTGGAGTTCAAGCATCAGAGGCTGTCGCATTTGAAGATTCGTTAAATGGATTAATCGCTGCAACGAAAGCAGGATTACACTGTGTAATTGTTCCGAATCAAGTGACATCACATTTAGAGTTTGAGAATCATAGTTTAAGATTATCATCGATGGCAGAAAAAACTTTAGAAGATGTAATTAAGCATATAACAAACAAGTAATATTGATTAAAAATAGTAAAACCATTCCAAAAAAATGGAATGGTTTTTTTAGTTAAATAGAATTCACTTCTTCTACTTCCCTTGCTTCATCTTTCTTTATTAAAATTTCCTTTTTCAGACCCCAACAAATTAAAAATGTTAAAATGGCGAGTACGAAAGATACCCAATATAAATCCTGGAATGCATGAGAAAAGACTGTTTTTACTTTTTCAAGTAAATTAGGATCAAGATTAGACGGAATCATACCATTTTGTACATTTTTTAGTTGTAGCAATTGAGCCATAGTAAGACTTCCAGCTAATGATTTCATCCCTGATGTAATTTTAGAGGCTAATAGAGAACCAAATAAACTAAAGCCAATCGTCATACCAATGGATTGAAATAACATAACGGCAGATTGAGCAATCCCTACATTTTCCTTTTCAACTGATTCTTGAACAATTAATGCATTGTTAAATAGTGCACCGAATCCAAGTCCAAGAATAATGAAATAAATTACGAATGTAATAATTGAAGTGTGAGCCGTAATACCTGTCAGTAAATAGAAACCGATCATGGGAATAATAAATGATACACCGTAAATATTTCGATAAGAGAATTTATTCATTACTCGACCAGCAACTACACTTGCACCCATCGCACCAACCATAATTGGTAAATTTAAATAGCCAGATTCAGTAGGTGTTAAACCGAGTACATTTTGCGAGAAGAATGGGAAAGATGAAAGTGACCCCATTATCGCAAGAACAAATACAAATACAAGAGCCGAAATGACAACAAAGTTTCTATTTTTAAATAAGTGCAATGGGATAATTGGTTCTTTTGCTTTTGACTCTACAAATATAAATAAACCAAGTAAAACGGTTCCTAAAATTAGTAAACCGATCATTTTAGGATCACTCCAAACATATCCTTCTGTTTGATGAAGTACAGGAGTAAGCAGATAACTGATTAACGTGGTAACTAGTAAAATCCCACCAAACCAGTCGATATTGATTTTTTTGTCTACTTTCGTTTCGTTTAATCCGATTGCTAATAAAATTGCAGCTAAAACTCCAACTGGAATATTTACTAAGAAGATCCAGTGCCATGAAATATGCTGTACAAAATATCCTCCAATGAGCGGTCCAAGTAGTTGAGGTATAAACATAACAGCACCGAAAATACCTTGTAGCTTAGCACGCTGTTCAACTGGGAAACTGTCTCCAAAAATGACCATCGCAAGTGGCATTAACCCACCGGCACCAATCCCTTGAATCCCACGACCAATTAAAAGGACTTCCATAGAATGAGCCGTACCACTAATAATTGAGCCTGCCATAAATAATCCCATACTAAATAAATATATTTTTTTTCGACCATATAAATCCGCAAGTTTACCGAGTATTGCCATAAAGGAGGTCATCGAAAGCATGTAAACTCCACCAACCCAACCGTAAAGCGCTAAACCTCCTAAATCTCTAATAATTGTTGGCATAGCTGTTGAAACGACTGTCTCATCAAGTTCTGAGAAGATGACTCCAATCATTAGTCCTATTAATATAAGAGTCTTGTTATTTTCTTTCATCCTTTACCTCCCTATGACCTTTCAATATTATTCAATTGATTCATTGAATACTTAAAAAAGAAGAACTTGTTATAGGTTAAAGCTAATGGGAATGAAGCTTTTAAAGTTAAATTCTAAGCATAGTAATTTTATAATTTATCGTTTTAAATCTTTTTGATACTTTATATCCAAATTTAAAGATGAAATCCAAATTTCAAGTAAAAAATTCATTTTTACCATTTTTCATCTACATTAATTTATTCTTTACTTCGTTTAAAAATCCTTTAGGTAGTAACGATCTTCTTTTTGGTTGTTTGAAATCTATAAATAATTGTGCAGGCTGAGTTTTATTTAATGGAATAATTATGGCTGGTTTAAGCTGTGGGATGGTCGTTGGTGCGATTGCTATTGGAAGATTAAAAAAACGTTTCAGTATGGGATTTTAACTTGCTATTTCAACAATCGGACAGGTTATTCCGCCATTTTTATTAATAGTTTCTAAGGATCCAATTGTAATTTTATTTACTCAATTTATTGTTGGATTTTTACTGATAGCATGGAATATTCAAACAGTGACTCTAAGACAGTTAATTGTTCCCAATCATCTTTTAGGGAGGTGTACCAGTCTATTTAGAATGATTGCTTGGTTAACTATTCCGTTGGGTACAACTATTGCAGGTGTTTTATCAGTTTTTTTTGAAGCATCTTTTTACTTTTTAATTGCAGGATGTGTACTTGGAGTGGTGTGCCTAATTTTCATATGCTCTAAGTTATATAGTTTAGATGAAGAAGATATTGAGGCAAATACTTTACAAACTGCATCAACTAATAATTGATATTGTCATTGCTCAAAAGAACCAACTTTATACATATCTATAATGTATAATAAATTTACATAATCTCAGAAAGTGAAAGTTGGTATTTAAGTGAGTAAAATTATTTTATATTTATTTTACATAAACCTTACATGGCATATCATTCATTCAATATATAGTAATTGGGGACAATTTAGTCCAGAAAAACTAGTATATGATTCGTTAACAATAATAGTAGATTTAATCTTTATATGGCTCATACTAAAAACAAAAAAGACTAGAAAAAATTTAACTAGGTTTGAGCATTTTCATAATGAAGCATTTAATGCGGAGAAAAGAAAAGAATTTGAGAAAGCTATTCAAATTAGAAATGAAGGTTTAAAGATTACAGCATTAAATGCTCTACAACGTGCGGATTTACATGTAGGTAATGGAGGTACTTATCTTAATTTAGATGATTTTATAAATGCTACTAACTGCTTTGATAAGGCATTTGATCTAATTAAACATGAGAAAATTCCTTACGATAAACAATATATAGAAATCATTGAAAGTTATGTAAAAGCTAATAGAAAAGAAGATGCTATTAAGTTGGTAGAAGAATTGATGGATAGACAATCTTATAATAAAAAATTCAAAAGATTACAACCTGTAAGAGATAAATTACTAATGTAATTTTATGGATAACTATAAGTGGTTATTATTAAAAATAAAAGCTTCTTGAACAACAAGATCGGCTATTTAGTCGATTTTTTTTATTCAACAAAATGGCAGATTAGTTGAATAAGAACTTAGATAATTATGCTATTATTAGACTTAAGTTAGGGGGAGAAATATGGATGACAAATTGATGGAAACGCCCTTTCCAGAACTTATCTCCAAATTAGCAGTTGCACCTTTATTTATAGTAGTGGTAATTATGGCTATTGGAAATGTAATACTGAATAGAAAAGATAAAGGATGTTTTAATTTCCTTTCGATAATTGGATCCTGGTTATACATATGTATATATCTATTAGCGCTATATTTCTATTTTTTTGGAGAATAAGCAGCTTTTTCAACTAACGCGCTGCTTTAGTTGAACAACATGATCGGCTTTGTAGCCGATTTTTTTTATTAAGCTAAATGGCAGTATAGTTCAATAAGAAAAACAATGGTTTTTATGATATCTTTTATTATATGAACATCTTGGGGGATAACATTTATGAAGAATTTTAAGCCAACGTTTTACAAAAATGTTGATGATATCGCAGGTGAACACGATTTTTTTAAGATTAGCATAGATTATAACGGGAATCTGGTTTTGCTAACAGAAAAGGAAGAAAAGGGGAAATATCTATATAAAATTTTTCATTTTATAAGTGGAGAAACAAGAATCATTCAAATCCCTTCTGTTTCTTACTCTTTTGAATTTGCACAACCAATTGAGGAAAATTGGTTACTGGTTAGTTCGCGAATTGACGATGATGAAGGTCCAATTAACAATGCAACTATTTATGACGTTCAAGGCAACGCTTTAGATACTTTCTCATTTGGTGATGCTATTGAAGATGTGCAAACTACTAAAAACTCAGAAATATGGGTGAGTTATTTTGATGAAAATATGGATTATGGATTAAGATGCTTTAATATTCAAGGATTAGAAACATTTAATTATATAGATTTTGTTAAAAAATCAAATAATGAAATTCCTTATATTGCTGATTGCTATGCTTTAAATGTTACTTCAGATGAAACAGTTTTTATTTACTATTACAATGAATTTCCCTTAGTGAAAATTGAAAAAGATACTTATGAAATATTTAAAAATATCCCCATTCAAGGCAGCCATGCATTTGCTATCAAGAATGATTTTGCTTTGTTCAGTCATGATTATGGCAGTAAAGGCGAGGTATATTTGTATTCGTTACATAATAGGAGTAAGAAAAAAATTTATACTATGGATCAAGAAGGTAAATCTCTAAACTATAAACATGCAGTAGGTAGAGATAATAAATTATTCTTAACAAAGGATAAAGTTATTTATCTAATAGAATTAGAAAATATATTAAGTGAAATTTAATTTTAAGTTTTCAAAAGAGGATATGAACTATTCTTATTCAACTAACGTATGCGTTAGTTCAACATTATTGTATTTCTAAAATCTATATTGGCAATCCAAAAAAGTACATCGAAAAATGCGATGTACTTTTACATTAGAAGGTATATAATTTTTTCTTATAAAAACTTAAAAATCATTATGCTACTTTATTTCCAATTTCATTTTCACTTGCTACTTTTCCAGCTTGCCCCATTAAACTTAAGAATAATAAACCGAGTAGACGTTCGCTAAATCTAAGCGATAAGTTGAACTTCACAAATAAAACATACTCAACAATGAGCGATACTACATTAAACGCTAGTGTACCTACGAAAAATAGTTTATACCACTGTTTATAATTTAAGCAAACGCCACCTTTTCTACTCGCGAATTTGTATATTAGTGAGAGGAAAAGAGGTGCAACAAAAGGAATGATTAAAACAATAATAGGTATAATGATCAGCAAATAAGTTTCGGCGTGCTTGCCAAAAACATTGGTTATTGTTGACCAGAACGAATTCTTCCCTGATAATTCAATATCATATGAATTTAGAAAGGTAATCAACCCTAAACTTGAAAGGATTGTTGAAATAACTAAATACCCTATTATGCTTGAGATTTTCGCATGAAGTACCTGGTGATATTTTTTAGGTTGGAAACTATTGATGATATGTTGAAACATTCATATACTCCTTTGTACACAGATAAGTTTAAGTATAAGAAATATTTGATACTCTAGCTACATGAAAAATTTTACATTTATACTATAACTAGGAAAATGGGTCATCTTATTGAACTAACGCATTGCGTTAGTTCAATGGGCGACTTCAAGTGATGATTTTTATTATCTGTATTAATAAAAGTTGTAGAATAGTAGGTGAAAGTAGTTATAATTAGGTATTAATTTAATTTAAGACAAAGTGGAGAATATTAATATGACTTTATATAAATTTATTGCATCAGATAACCCACTGGTAGAGGTAGATAATAGTGGTTTTATTCGAATTAAGGTAAGAGAACTAAAGAAAATTGAGCCGAAACTTGATTTGAAAATATGGGGAAATATAGACGATGAGTTAACTATACTTTATGCGAAGGACGATTCGGAAATGGGTGGATTAGAGATTTCATCATGTGATAATCCACCAAATGGTTTGGAACATTATATTAATAAAAAGTATATTTACTGGCTTGAAGGAGATTTTGGCTCTAAATTTTTAAAACAACTTACTGAGTATGTTAATTTATACGTTAATACAGAAGATAAGGTTGAACTTTGGTCAATTTTGTTTGGAGAAGGCAAAAAGACAAAACAGGTAAAATCTCTTTCATTAAATGAGATTTCTGAAGGTAGTTTTAAAATTTTACGCAATCATAAATGCTGTTGTTTAGTAATCGAATAAAGTTAGTACTTATTCAACTAACGCATGCGTTAGTTCGATAACATTTTGGAGCTGTGATCAGCTCTTTTTTTATTCAACAAAATGGCAGTTTAGTTCAATAAGAAATTGCAATTATATGATTCTTTTGATGGGTTAATACTTTTTTGTTTAATGATAAAATAAAAATAATTCTACAAATATAAGTACCACTTATGTAACTTAAGCAATGCTTTAGTTGAAGGTAAACTTATTAAAGTTATCATCGTAATAAGAGAGGATTGAGTGTGTGGTTAAGAAAATCTTTGATTATTTAGCTTTTTGTGGCTTAATTCTATTTATTGTTTATTCCGTTTATGGTATTTATGACATGTTACATTCTTCAACCAGAATTAATATGGTCATTTTCTATTCATTAAGTTTAATTACATGTTTATTTGCTGGAATAAGTAGTCAGCTGAGTAATAATAAAAGAACTAAAAAATTAGGGTTGATACAATTTTTATGTGTTGGAGGATACGCATATTGTATCTTTCTATCTATTAATTAACTACGGTTATGTTATTTGCAAAAAAAGGAACTTCCAGAGAAAATCCTTTTTTGGAACAGGGTTACAAGTCGAAATTGGTGAGTGAAAAGTAACATTTGAGGTGTTTGGAAAATGAATTTATTAAAGAAGTATGGCAAGTGGATTTCTAAAAAAAATCCTAGACGGTATGACCTAGCTGAATTACTGTTAGGGATAATTTTTGTACCTTCGATTATTGTTGGTATTGAATTACTTCATCAAAAGTATTCTTTATGGTTTACGTTATTAGTCTATTTTTTGATAATAAATTTTTATCTATTATTTGATAACTTAGTTACGAGAATTTTGGGTAGATTTAATGTGAACATCTCAGAATGGATGCATCCTGTTATTCCGTTGATTTTGGTGTTCATTTATTTTGTTTTCAATGGTTTTTAATTCTAGAAATGTTTATCCATTTTCCTAGAATTAATTGAGTTGACTTATTCAACTAACACATGCAATAGTTGAACAAGATGGGTTGCTTCGGCAGCTCTTTTTTATTCAACAAAATGGCAGGATAGTGTAAGAAGGAAATCCAATAATAAATGGAGAATAGTTCCATGCAGGAGGAAGAACGAGTAATGTGCTTCATTATTTGATAGGGAGAGAAATTTAATGTTTTCTAATGAAGAAAGAGATGCAATTTATAAAGCTATTTATTATAGGAGAGATATTCGAAGTTTTTTGTCAACTCCTATCCCAGAAAACAAGATACATAAAATATTAAATGCAGCTCATCATGCACCTTCAGTAGGTTTTATGCAACCTTGGAACTTTATTATCATTTCCTCTGACGAAATTAAAGAAAAATTAGCCTGGGCGGCAGAAAAAGAAAGACGAGCATTAGCTATTCATTATGAAGGGGAAAAAGAAATGAAATTCCTTGATTTAAAAGTTGAGGGTTTAAAAGAAGCTCCTGTAACTATTTGTATAACATGTGACCCAACAAGGGGAGGTTCACATGTATTAGGGCGAAATTCAATTCCTGAAACAGATATTTTATCAACAGCCTGTGCTATTCAAAATATGTGGTTAGCATCTTGTGCTGAAGGACTTGCGATGGGGTGGGTAAGTTTTTATAAAAAAAATGATATTCGAGATATTTTAGAAATACCACCACATATTGACCCTATTGCTCTTATATCTATCGGTTACACTAATCACTATCCAGAAAAACCTATTTTAGAATTAGCTAATTGGGAAAAAAGGCGTTCGTTAGAACATCTCATTTTTGAAAATAAATGGGGTAGAAACTAAACGGCTTATTCAACAAACGGGTGCGTATGTTGAACAACACGATCGGCTGAAAAGTCGATTTTTTTGTTCAGCTAAATGGCAGGATAGTGGAATAAGGAATAAAAAAATATAGCATCTGTAAATAAACTGATTAATGTTATATTTATGTATTTGTAGAAGCAACAGCTTCTATTTTTTTCTTGCAAAACGTAATTAATACGGTTTATAATAATTAACAATTGTTATAATTCGTAATAATTACGTTTTATTTCATTATGATTATTATTAGGAGGGTTATTAATGAAGGTGCCAATTACTGTATTAAGCGGATTTTTAGGATCTGGAAAAACAACTTTATTGAATCATATATTGACTAACCGTGAAGGCTTAAAAGTTGCAGTTATTGTAAATGATATGAGCGAAATCAATGTAGATGCTCAACTTGTAAAAAATGGAGGATTTTCACGTACTGAAGAAAAGTTAGTGGAAATGCAAAATGGGTGCATTTGTTGTACGTTAAGAGATGACCTGATGAAAGAAGTTGAAAGATTAGTAGATAATGGTGGAATTGATTACATAGTAATTGAGTCTTCGGGTATTAGCGAACCAATTCCAGTCGCACAAACGTTCACTTATGTGGATGATGAGCTAGGGATTGATTTAACTAAAAAAACTCGTTTAGATACAATGGTTACGGTTGTAGACGCAAATCGTTTTTGGGAGGACTATTCTTCAGGTGAAACATTATTAGATCGTAAACAAGGGACTGATGAAACAGATATTCGTGAAATTGCAGATTTGCTTCTTGAACAAGTTGAATTTGCAGATGTAATTATTTTAAATAAAATTGACCGTATAGAAGACCAGGATGTAAAAGAATTAACTGCATTTCTTAAGAAAATTAATGCACAAGCAAAAATTATACCCGCATCATTTTCAAAGATTGATTTAAAATCTGTACTGAATACACATCTTTTTGACTTTGATAAAGCTAGCCAAGCAGCAGGTTGGATTAAAGAATTAAATGAAGAACATATTCCAGAATCAGAAGAGTATGGTATTAGTTCGTTTGTTTATCGTCGTAAGATACCGTTTCATCCAGAAAGATTATTCTCATGGTTAGAAAATTGGTCAGTAGACATTGTAAGAGCAAAAGGATTCTTTTGGTTAGCAACTAGAAATGATTCAGTAGGAATGCTATCACAAGCTGGATCCACGATTACAATTCAAGGTGCTGGAGAGTGGATTGCTACATTACCTAAAACAGAACAAGAGGAGATGAGAAGAGAAGATCCATTGTTAGACTATAAGTGGGATGATAATTTTGGTGATCGAATGATTGAACTCGTTCTAATTGGAATTGATATGAATCAATTAGAGATTGAGAAGTCACTTGATATATGTTTGTTAACAGAAGAAGAAATGGAAACAAATTGGAATGAATTTAATGATCCAATGCCAGAATTTGTCCAAGCTTAAACATATGAATTTACTATTAAATCAAGAAAACTAAGTTTACGTTAGATAAAACTTATTGATTTTTAATGGTTGGACGAGCATATGTCTGTTTCGTATAGAATATATTTCACTATAAAAAATTATTTGAGGTGATGTATGGTACGGAAAGTTGGACAAGAAGTAATAATTTTATTAGTACTATTTTGTTATTTATTTTGTTATATATTTATTGATTTTACGAATTTATCGTCTTTATTTCATAAAGTACCTAAAGAACTATTAAATATGAACACGATATTTATCAGTTTATTTTTAGAAGCCCTTCCATTTGTATTAATTGGAATCATTGTTTCTTCAATTATTCATGTTTTTGTAAAACCAGAGACGATTAGTAAAATTCTTCCTAAGAATGCTTTATTGGCATTTATTCCTGTTGCTTTAATTGGAATGATCATGCCTGTATGTGAATGTGGTATTGTACCCATTGTCAGATCTTTGCTTAAAAAGGGTATGCCTGCGTATATCGGGATTGTTTTTCTTAGTAGTGTACCGATCATAAATCCAATTGTATTTACGTCAACCTACTATGCATTTCAATCGAATTCTCAAATGGCATTTTTAAGGCTAGGGTTAGCATTTATAGTTGTTCTACTTATTGGGTTTTTCACTTTATTATTTTATCGAAATAAAAATGTACTAGTAGAAACTTTGGAAAAGCACGAGAACCATAAACATGTTCACCATATTCATTCAAAAACAAGTCGAATAAGTGAAGTCATTTCTCACATTAGTAGTGAATTTTTCTCAACATGCAAATTTTTAATTATCGGTGCATTAATCACAAGTGTTTTTCAGACTTTTCTTGATCGAAGTGTGTTAATACATCTAGCGAATCATACGAATCTATCAAGCATTGTTATGATGGGATTAGGATATTTCTTATCTTTATGTTCTGGATCTGATGCATTTATAGCTGCATCTTTTTCAAGCACATTTCATGTGAAATCTATTCTAGCGTTCTTAATATTTGGAGCTATGATTGATTTGAAAAATACATTTATGATGTTTGCATATTTCAAGAAAAGATTTGTATTTTTTTATATATTCTTAACTGCAAGTGTCGTATTTGTAGTGACGTCGATTTGGAATTTATATTGGTGAGGTGAATAAATGTCTTCTTTTCAAAATCGATTACGCTCTGTGTTTTTCTTCGGGATTGTTCTAATGCTTATGAAGCTTTTAGTTTCAGGAGATATTCAATATTTCATTGCACCAAAGATGGTGAAATTCACAATCATTACTTTAGTTGCCTGTATACTTATTGGATTAATTCACTTCTTTGAATTGCTAAAAGAACATCATACTTCATGTAATTGTTGCTCGAATCAAAAAAATAGGACTTTAAGTTTAGTAATTTTAATCAGTATTCCAGTTATAACAAGTAGCTTATTTTCAACAAATGTACTTGGAGCAAGTATTGCTTCAAAAAGAAGTATTTCTTATAGCGAAAATATAGTAAAAAAACAATCCAAAAAAATAAAGGTAAAAGATAATGGCTCGAAATTCATGAATGTTGATGATTCGATGTATGGACATATTATTTCAGATGTACAGGATAGTGTAGATCAATATGTAGGTAAAAAAATATCTTTTAATGGTTTTGTATATCGTGATAAGCAAACAAGAAAAAATCAGATTTATGTATCGCGTTTCGCTATTACCTGTTGCGTAGCTGATGCTCAAGTGTTTGGGTTGATGGTTGAGGGAAAAGAGGTTTCAGCATATAAAAATGATCAGTGGGTAAACGTAACTGGTACAATTCATAAAGTGAAAATCGGAAAATTTTATGAACCTATTATTCAATTAGAAAAAATAGTAAAAATAAAACCACTAAAAGATCCATATGTTTATTTTGATTAGGAAAGTTTAATTAATTTTTAATCAGAAATACATTGAAAACGTAATTGTTTCGTTTTAATATTAAGCGTACTCTACTTGCTTATTTTATGGTAAGTATCTATTTTTACTTAGTAAATCGTAATTATTACGTTTAAAAATATAAAATAAATTCTTGAATTAGATAGAAGGGCGGTGCACTTACAGTAAAATATAAATTTTACTGTTTAGTGATATGAAAAATATAAAATTAAGATCGTTATTATCAATTAGTATTTCCCTCTTTTTATTAGCAGGATGTTCATCTAAATCGATTTCTACTTCGAATAAATCAAAGGAAAATGAATCTAAAAAAATTAAAATAGTGACTACTTTTTATCCTGTTTATGAATTTACTAAAAATGTTGCAAAAGAAAATGCCGATATTAAACTATTAATTCCATCATCAATTGAACCTCACGAATGGGAACCAACACCAAAAGATGTTGGAGCAATTCAGAATGCTGATTTATTTATCTATAATAGTCCATATATGGAAACCTGGGTTCCAAACATTGAAAAAAGTTTAAGTAACAAAAAATCATCATTTATAGAAGCAAGTAGCGGAATATCTCTGATTAAAGGGAAGGAAAATGAAGAAGAACAAGGTAATAATAACCATTCCGAACAAATGGATCCACATGTGTGGTTAAGTCCAGTATTAGCTCAGAAGGAAGTTCAAAATATAACAAAAGCTCTTATTAATGTTGATCCAGCACATAAAGAGGAATATAAAAAAAATAGCGATGACTATATTAAGAAGTTACAGGCACTTGATGACCAATATCGAACAACATTAATGAATATGAAAAATAAAGAAATTATTACGCAGCATGCAGCATTTGGATATTTAACAAAGCAATACGGTTTAGTTCAAGTACCAATTGCTGGTTTATCTCCATCGAATGAACCAAGTCCATCAAGATTAGCGGATCTTAAACAATTTGCAAAGAGTCATGATATTAATACAATCTTCTTTGAGGAAGTGGCTTCTCCAAAAGTAGCGAATACTCTAGCAAATGAAGTTGGTGCAAAAACAGCTGTCTTAAATACACTTGAAGGTTTAAGTGAAGAAGAACAAAAACAAGGAATTGATTATATAAGCGTTATGGAGAAGAACTTACAAATATTAAAAAAAGTATTAGAAAATAAATAGTAATTAAGTAAAAAGCGTGTTCCTACTTAGTGTCACGCTTTTACTTAATTAAGAAAGGAAATGAAAAGAAACTATGAGTTTAATCCAGTTAAAAAATGTCAAATTTGGTTATAATCATACTTCCGTTATAGATAATGTAAGTTTTGAAGTAAATAGAGGGGAATTTATTGGAATTACAGGTCAAAACGGTGCATCTAAATCAACTCTTTTAAAACTAATGCTCGGTTTATTAAAACCATGGAGTGGTGACGTTCAAATTAAAAAAGATGCAAATAATGAGCTGATAAAAATTGGATACGTGCCACAACAAATCGCTTCATTTAATGTAGGGTTTCCAAGTACAGTAATTGAATTGGTGAAATCGGGTAGATTTAATCAAAAAAAATGGTGCGAAAAAATGAATAAAATAGATCACGACATAATTAAGAATGCACTAGTAATGGTAGGTATGTGGGAGTATCGACATCATAAAATTGGTTCATTGTCTGGGGGACAAAAACAAAAAATTTGTATTGCTCGTGTATTAGCTTCTGAACCTAATTTATTAGTTTTAGATGAACCTACTACTGGAATGGATAAAGAAAGTAGAGAAAACTTTTATCAATTTTTGGGTCATCAAGTTAAAAGGCATAATCGAACAGTCGTTATGGTGACTCATGAAAAAGAGGAAGTTGAACAATATCTTGATAAAATCATACATCTAGAGAAAGGAGAACATGGCGTATGGAGATGCTTAACCTTGAATTCATGCAACGGGCATTTTGGGTTGGTGGATTAATCGCGGTAATCGCACCAATATTAGGTGTATTTTTAGTTTTAAGAAGACAAGCCTTAATGGCAGATACACTATCTCATATTTCTCTTGCGGGTGTTGCAATTGGTTTTTTTATTCATGCTGATTTAACATTATCCAGTATGTTAGTAGTGGTCATAGGAGCAATTGCAATTGAGTATATGAGAAGAGCATATCTATCATATTCAGAAGTATCGATTGCAATCCTAATGGCAGCAGGACTGTCA
Organism: Bacillus sp. AFS088145; assembly: GCF_002564465.1. Classification (GTDB taxonomy): domain Bacteria; phylum Bacillota; class Bacilli; order Bacillales; family Bacillaceae_G; genus Gottfriedia. The sequence goes on from NZ_NUUX01000010.1 coordinate 198,564, forward strand.
CTTGCTCTGTTTTTAATGAGCATTAGTGCAGGAGGGATGACGACGAATGTAGAACAATATTTATTTGGATCAATTGTTACTGTTACTCAGAAACAAGTCTATTTGATGGTTGGAGTGACAATCGGCGTATTATTCTATTTCTTATTGTTAAAAAGACCGCTATTTTTAATGACTTTTGATGAAGATACTGCCTTTACAAGCGGGGTAAATACAAATTTATTATCTTTATCGTTTAGTGTATTAACAGGTGTTGTCATTTCAGCTATTATTCCTACAATTGGAGTGTTACTTGTTTCCGCACTACTTGTTCTCCCTGCTGCATTCGCGATTCGAATTGCGAAGGGATTTAAATGGGTTCTTTTATTAGCGGTATTAACAGCAATTTGTAGTATGTTTGTAGGTTTAACATCTTCATATACATTGGGAACACCACCAGGTGCAACAATCACTTTGGTATTAGTGATCATATTAACAGTGGGTTTTATTATTCAAAATATGGTTTTTCAAATTAGAAGAAAAATAGTTAATCAATGATAACAATTTAATTAATACAAAGCTGCTATGTTTATCTTATCTACGATTTAAGACCTCGTACTTATTTACTAACTTATAGTAAAAATAAATAAGCAAATATGCTACAAAATAACTTACGGATGTCCAATAAATATTCCATCCATTTCTATATATTACTTGATGTTTCACATGTCCTAACAGTTCAAATAATGTTGTGGAAACTGTGAAAATTATAATGGCTAAATATACCTTTAATTTCTAATAATATATAGAAAAAATAAATAAACACGTTAATATTGGATACATTCCTAAATCAAATGGTAAGGCAGATAATGATAATTCATTATATGAATGTTTTAATCTCCAAAAGTAATTAAAACCTACCGTATTTATTAAGAAGGCTATTGCTATTCCAATCGGTTCAAAAATAATAATTAATTTTGGCATTTTTATAAATAAGTAAACACCTAAAATCCAGGGTATGATGAATCCAATTATTATATATAGAAACATTTATATATCTCCTAAAGAGGTCTTATTTGATTGAACATATTCCGAAATTATTTGATAATTGTATTATATTAATAATCTTTAACGCTACTCGTAACATATGTGTTCCATTCGATGAAGGGCTTTTTAAGCAGAACTATAAAAGTAGCGAATTAAGGAGTAGGTATGGAGAATTAAATGGAGAGCGAAGCTCGTAGAAAGTGAGAAACAGAGGATCTTGTGAAGGATTCTCTTTTTTTTGTAATTAATATTTACCACTTCTATCAAAATTATCAAAGTGAATTTTTAAAACTTCATTAAAACTTCATTAATTTATCACAATTGGAATTTATACTTTCACAAGTAGATAAAAATTATTGAGGGGTAAAACCAAATGGAGATAAATACAGGACTAAATTCTGTTCAAACTGAACAAGTTTCTTCGAAAAAGACATCTCTTTATAAAGCAATTTGGAGATGGCATTTTTATGGAGGGATGATTTTTGCACCAATCTTAATTCTGTTAGCGGTTACAGGTTCTATCTATTTATTTAGACCTTATGTTGAACCAATGTTGGATCGAGATTTACATTTTGTTCAGCAAGATACGAAAGAACTTACACCCAGCTTACAGTTAAAAGCTGTAAAAGACAAATATCCTAACGATTCAATTTCTTCTTTTACAGATGTGAAAGATCCAAAGCGTTCAACTGAAATTGGAATTATGAAAGGCGAAGCTAGTTATACAGTTTTTGTCAATCCATACACAGGGAAAGTATTAGGTGAACTTCAAAATGATAAACGCTTAATGGAAATCATCGTAAAACTTCACGGTGAAATTATGGTTGGTAAATTAGGGGATAATCTTGTTGAATTATCTGCATCATGGGCAATTATTTTATTAGCAACAGGATTATATTTATACTTCCCACGTAATAAACAATCATTTTTAAGTATTCTTCGTATTCGCATGAGAAAAGGGTCACGTGTGTTCTGGAGAGATTTACATGCAAGCACTGGATTTTGGATGACAATTTTCTTGATAGTTCTAGTTTTATCAGGGTTACCTTGGGCTAGCTCTTTTGGTGAAAGACTAAATACATTTGTAACAAAAGCTAAGCTTTCAAATGCACCTGAGCATCTATGGGATGGTAGTATTCAATCAACAAAGATAAATAAAGATGTAGCCAAAACACCATGGGCAGCCGAAAATATTCCTGTTCCAGAATCAGTGTATAGCAATAAAGGAATGTTACCGATTGAAAATGTAGTTAAAATTGCTGAACAAACAAAAATTTATCCTGGATACACAATTTCTATGCCAGAAGGAGATAAAGGAGTTTACTTAATATCTACTTACGGATGGGCAGCGGGTAGCGTAAAAAATTATGTAACGATGGATATTGATCAATATAGTGGGAAAACACTACTTGATTATCGCTGGAAAGATTACAGTACGTTTGATAAAACAGTTGAAACAGGGATAGCTTTACATGAAGGACGATATTTTGGCTGGGCAAACTTAATAATTAATTTGATTGCATGCTTATCACTTGTATTAATCGTAGGAAGTGGAATCACTATGTGGTGGAAGCGCCGTCCAACAGGAACAGTTGGGATTCCAAAAGCAAGTGAAGGAAATAAATTCTATTTAGGTGTTTTATTGATTTCAGTAATTTGTGGACTTTTAATGCCAATGGTTGGTATATCAATCTTTGTAATAGGTTTAATTGAGTTTATAGTTAAATTTATAAAAAAGATAGTTCAACAACCTGGAATGCAATAAAAATAAAAATTTATTACTGAAAGTTGCTAAGCTTACTATTATAAGTTTGCTTAGCTTTTTTAGTAATAAAAAAACAATAGAGATAAATAGAGGTGTATTATGAAAATAATAAATAGCTTAATAATTTTATTGTTAGCTGTAACAATTTTTTACGGATGTGGTAAGTCAGAAGAAGCAGCAGTCTCAAACAAATATTTAGATAATATAATTGTCACTCTATCTGATCAATCAACATCCAAAGATTCAGTACATAGCTATGAGGTAACTTTAAAAAATAACGAGAATGAATTAGTTAACGTTGATTCAGTGGAAATAATTTTAAAAATGAAAAGTATGAATCATAAAGTGGATGCTAAGTTAAAGAGAGTCTCAAAAGGTGTTTATAAAGGAAAAGTAGAATTACCTATGGATGGTTCGTGGGACAAGACAATTGTATTAAAACAAGAGAAATTTGTTCGTAAAGTGAATGGGGTAACTTTAAAATAAAAATTTAGTACCAAAAAAAGTAAAGCACTATTACTATTTAGGGCTTTACAATTGGTTTTGCAGGTGCTTTAGCATTATCAATCGGATTTGCAAAAGACTTCCAAAATACAAAGGTATATGCACAGACTAATGGGGACCAATACAGAGTTGTATCAGTAGAAGAGCAAAATATGGTGGAAAATAGTTCAACTTAGCAAGGGTTTGTTCCACAAGAAAAAGGGACAGGTTTCTATTTTATAAAGTTAAATAAGGTTAAGTTTCTTTAAACAACTAACGCATGCATTTGTTTAATAAAATTCCAAGGAGATGCAGAATGAAAGTATTGATTGAGCTAATTAGAATAGTATTTATATTCCTATTGTTAGGATTAATATTAAATACATTGTTAAGAAACTTATACTTATCAATGGGTGTAAATTTAGATAAATTTGGTTGGATGGGTTCGGTTGCGATTTTTTCTTTTTTATTTGTTTTATATAGAAATAAACTTCAATTTAGCGGTTGGTACAATGGAAAAGCGAGAGTTAAACTTTCAAAAAAGGTAACTACTTTTCTTGTATCTGAATTATTAATAATTTCACTACCAATCTTAAGTTACTTATTCAACTAAAGCATTGATTTAGTTACATAACCTGATCGGCAATTTGTCGGTCTTTTTTTATTCAACAAAATGGCAGATTAGTTGAATAAGGAACAGAGATAAAATAAATGTAAAAACTTACTAATTAACATTATTAAGAATATTGTTATTATTAAATCAAACACCGTTTTACACTTATGGGGGATTAAATTGAATTATTTTAGAAATTTCAAAGAATGGCTAATAAAAGATTATAGTAAAAGAGACACATCTTCGTTAATTTTTATAACAATAACAATTCTTTTTATCTTATTCAGCATTAAATATCAGTGGGGGAAGATTCTTTCGCCGATTAGTAATTTATTTGGTAGTTTTTATTTTTTAGCAGATATCATTTGTTTTTTTATATTTATTATATTAATTAGAGTGATTGAAGATGGAATTCGAAAAATAGTTGGAAACGGAAAAGAAATCGGATTGATCTCTTCCTTACTATATATTGGCGTATTAATTACTACTATTATCATTGTTAACCAATATTATTTATAAGCTTCATATTCAACTAAAGCATGCGATTCTTCAATAGAAGATCGCTTTTTTTATTCAACAAAATGGCAGGCTAGTTCAAAGGTTAGTTATAAGAATGAATTAAAATTCCCCCAAGTTTTTGTATGGTAATACATTAAATTTAGACTAAATGTTACATATTTTTATTTTTTTTGGGGTTTTCGACATATCAAAATTCAAAATTTATTTAGTTTTACAAGTTATCAAGCATAATATTCCCCCGATTTACTGGAAATGATTGTAGCGTTATATTAAAAAGTAGTTATTAAAAATACTCCCAAATTACTTAAGCCAATAAAAAGGAGAAATAGATGATGATTTTTTTTATTCAACTAATCATTTTTGGTTTAATCGTATGTATTCTTTCTGCTATTCCAAAATCATTTACAAAAACAGCTAAAAACCATTTAAGAGTAGTGACTCTTACAGGAATTGGAGTTTCTTTACTAATTTTTGTATTCTCAACAAAACAAAATTTCGTTCAGCTTTTTCCCATTTTCTTTATATGTTCTCTATGTTTAGGAACATTTATCAGAACGTTTAAACAGCCAAGTAAAAGTTGAATAAAAACCTTATGTAACTATCGATCAATAGGGAGACTAAAAATATGTTTCATTTCATCGACTCAATATTACCAATTGTAATTACTGTATTATATGTAGCTTTTATTTTTAGTATTTTTTATGAGACAAAAAGAAAAAAAATACGCATTGATGCTTCTCATGTTGTCTCAATAATATTCATGACATTGGGAATGATTTTTTTTATATTAAGTCGATTTGTATAACAACATCTTATATAACTAAAGCATGCTTTTGTTGAATATAAAAATGTAATTATATGCTTTTATGAGGTGGAAATTAATGGAATTTATTTCAGGTGGGTATTACATAATAGCTCCAACTATTAGACAAGAATTTATGGATAAAGAAATAATACCCGATAAAATAATTTCAGTAAGTGAGTGCATTTGTGATTTTTATCCTGAAATCAATGTATTTTGGGGTGGTTCGAAAGAAAATAAACTAAAATACATTAAAGATCTTAATATTTCAGTAGATAAATACAAAGAGATGGAAAAATGGATCCAAGATAAGTCTGATTTGAAACAATTCGAATACCCTCAGATCTTCCCATCATTAAATTTAGCAAAAGAGTTTTTTAACAAATTTTTAAATCATATAAACGACTTAAAAATAATAGGTATTGGACTACCCAATAATTATTTAGAAAGTTTTTTAGATGAGGAAGGCACAAAAAACAAGTCCACAGAGGAAAGATCAGGCATCGAGAATGTTCTTATCAAGAAAGAATTTATTAACAGTCAAACAGGTTCAATTAAAGGTTATGAGATATTAGGATATGAAACTAATACATTCCATTCTTATTTGTGTAACGGTTTAGAAAAAGATTTTAAAAATACATATGATTTTTCATTGAATGAAAATGGTTTTATTAAATCACTTACTGAAGCAGAGAGATATTGTGACATCGCAAATGATGAAGACCTTGGAACTGAGCCTGTATTTTGGCTTCCTTGGGCTATTTTTGAATACAATTCTTATTGAACTAACGCATGCGATAGTTGTAGATCACGAGTCACAAAGTGTGGCTCGTTTTTTATTGAACAAAATGGCAGTTTAGTTGCATAGGAAATGATATAATTTTATTAATAAAAATTTAAGAAATGCAGGAAGACAAATGGAGAATATAAAAAAAATTAGTCAACTAATCTTCGTGAGTACCCTCACTTTAATGCTTAGTGGCTGTTTTTCGAAAAACGATTTAAAAAAACCAATCAGCGACTATTTACAAACAAACTACGGGATTAACGAAGGATTTAAGATCCTCGATACTGATAATAACTGGTTTGAAGGGATTGACCATCAAACGTACATTGAAATTACAAAGCCTTATCGTTCTTATGCGTATCTACAAATTGAGAGAGATACGTTAAAGATTTTAGAGGATGAGAGTGACGATCTCTTTTTGGAACTATTCAAAGGTGCTTATATTGAACAACATCCTGAAGTGGTCAATGAAATGAAAAGAGTAGTTAAAAAATATGGATTTACGGAAGTTCAAAATAAAGTAGTTAAAGACTCAGGAGTAACATATTTTACGTATCCCTACGATAACATTGAATTAAATTTGAATTATTCGAATGAAATGGTAGATGAGTTTAAAAAAACTCAAACTATTAATACAAATGATTTAATCCCTACCTTCCAACCTGTGGATCCTAGAAATACGAACGACAGGTTTATGGGGGTAATCAATTTTTTATTTGAATTCGATACAAATAAAAATAAACATAAAGTTCCAGAAGCGAAAGAAATTGCAGCAGCATTTCAAAAAAGTGGTGTTTTAACAAAGGGAATTTACAACATTGAAATATTAGTTATCGATTCAAGTTCGGATTTTTCATCAAAAGATGAACTTGATACATATGCATTATTCAAAGTAGATGAAAAGAAGAACTATACCATAATTGCTACACCTAAATATGATGACTTAGATAAAGCTGACTATTACGGTGATTATTTGAAAAAAACACAAGGTAATTAGTATTCTTAATCAACTAAAGCATGCGTTAGTTGATTAAGAGAGTTACAAATTAAATGTGTAGTTACATTGGTTAATAAATTAAGAAGGGTGAAATAAATGGGTAGAAGAAAGAAAGAGTTAGAATTGGATTTTACATTTATAGATGATTTTCATCCTTCATTTACATCAAAAATGATCACTCAACTTACCGAAAGTGGTTCTGCTCTATTAGGTGAATCAATCACTAATTGTTTATGGGGCATATTGATCGACGAAGATGGAGCAAATCTTGCTAACGATGGACATGGATTAATGAAAGTTAGTGCTGTTGACTGGAGTTCGTTTAGTATAGACGTAACAATTAAATGGAGCGCATCTGACAAAAAGAATATTCTCCCAACTGATAATGTGGAAGAGATTGATATAACTTTTAACTGGTGTGAAGATTTTCCAGTTAACTCTATAAAAATGCAATCTAAGAAAAAGACTGTTGTTTTTTATTCTTTTACTTTTCCATTTGAAGTAGAATATTCTGGATATATTGAATCCGACATATGTCTTGAAGTAGGTTTAAACACAGAACATGAAGATGATAAACAATTAGTAGTTGATACCTTAAAGAGTGCATTTGAAAATTGGAATCTTGAATCAGAAAAATCAAGCGGTCATTATATGAAATTTATGAGATACATTAAGAAATACAGAAATAAATATATAACATATTTTGACTTAGGAAGTATAGGAAAAGAAGGTATACATTATTTAATTAATTCATTAGCAAAGAATGATGAAATGAAAATTTCAAAAATCTTTGTTAAGCAAACTTAAATATTCTTCATGTTTAATGGATATAAAATTATGCACTGCAAATTAAAAATCCTTATGTAACTAACGCAGTGCTTTAGTTTTAGTAAAGGAGTTCAAACAAATGGAACAATACAGTTATGAGGAATTTCTAGAAGATTTAAGCATGGGCAGAGAGATTCACTTCATTTACAAAAATGATAATTACTATATTGGTTGTGGTACAGGTCAATTTATGTTTTGGAAATCTTATGATTCCACTAGTGAAATCGTAGGAGATGGACTTGAAGATTTACTTCGAAAAGTAAGATTAGATGGGAAACAAATTAAAGAAATTTGGGACTTAATTGAGATTGATACTATTTTTTAGTGAAAATAAAATTATTAAATATCTTGTTCAACTAACGCATGCGATACTTCAATAGAAGATCGCATTTTCTTATTCAACAAAATGGCAGTATAGTTGAATAAGAAATGGTTTATTTTATTGAATAAATAGAAGGTTTTTTATAATAAATAAGTTAATTTTAAGGTAGTATGACAAAGTAATCCTAATATCATGGAGGAAGAAATGAAGAAGGCATTAAACATGATTAATCCAAGTTCGAAAGTGGCTGGAGTTTCGTTAATTGAATTGAAAAAAACAGAAAAAGCACTTGGTGCTATTTTTCCAGATGAATATAAGGAATTTTTTCTAGAAACGAATGGAGCAAAATTTGGTGATTGGACTTTGTTCCCTATTCAAACTAATAAACAATCAGCATTAACAATTGATATTGTAAAACAAAATCGGGAATTGAGACCAAATAATATCCCAAGTGAAATGATCTGTTTTGGTGAAAATATCAATGGTGATAAACTTTGCTATCGAATTAGGAAAAGATTTATGCAAGAACTAGTTTATACTTGGAATGATCAAACTGGGTTAGGTAAATATGCGTCTTTAACATTAAGTGATTTTATTGATTATCATGTAGCTAAAATAAATACTAATAAGCCCAAGAAACTTGGCACTTTTATAGTTGAAAGCGGAAAGTTAATTGTTACTGACCCATACTATAAAGTGTATGAAGAAACTGAGTTACAAATCGTGCTTTTAAATGTGAAAAATGGTAAATGGACAGCTTCAATTACTTATACTCCTGATGAAGTAGTTAAAAACTTATTTGTATTTTATGGGGAAAAGAAACCAAGTGGAAAATGGCATGTTTGCGATAAACAAATTGGAGTTGACTCTGCACAAGCAGGAATTTTTAATTTTAATACATTTGGTAGAGACGAAGTCACCCAATTAGATGAGATAGTTGCTTCAGATGCACAGGGGGGAGTTGTCTCAGATGGTGCGGTTTCAATGTCTGGTTACGGTGACGGAATGTACGAAGTAAAAGTAAAATATAACATTTCAAAAATGGTTGTCGGAGTGATGATTGACTTTGTAGAAGATGAATAATGCAATTCACCACGAGGAGTAAAATACACATTTGGTTATACAACTAAAGCATGCGATACTTCAATAGAAGATCGCTTTTTCTTATTCAACATAATGGCAGTTTAGTTTAATAAGTATCATCTGAAATTTTAGGTGAAAAAGGCAAAAATCCCCCAAGTTTCAAAAGTTGATAGTTAGATTAAATTAAATTAAAACTATCTTTTAAGAGGGGGGGGGAAATGAAAAAAATCTAGTTGTTATACTAAGTTTGGCATTTTCATTCATTACTGCTTTTATCCCTACGCACCCAAAAGAGTTACCATATTACCATTTGGGAAACTATATGCGGTTTACGGCTATACAGAAACGGGGCACCAAACTGGTTTAGTACAAAATGTTATTTTTAATTTCTTAACTTTTTATTTACTATTTTATTTAATCTTTAAAATCATAAATAAAGTGAGAAATGCTTCAAATAAAAATACAACTATCTAATCGAACTTACAAAGAGTTCTTTTTTTTATTATTTTATCACTTAACAAAAACACCCCTAATTAAGTCATAGTTTTGTGTTGCTTTTCCTCTAGCAAATGATTATCTTGTATTTCTTTTTTTCTAAAATAATTTACACCAACAACTCCTGAGATAATAAGAAAACTACCAATTATATGATAATATTGAAATGATTCATTAAGATATTTAATACCTAATAGAATTGTGACAAGTGTAGATAAATTTTGAAAGATACTAATTTGAAAAGCAGGTAACTTTGATAAAGCATAATTTGAAAGATAGGATGATCCTAATGACGAAAAAATTCCTAAATATAAGATAGCTATAATAAAATCAATTTGTTTAAAGGGCAGTATAATTTGTTGAATTGTACCATTTTTTAAATGTATAAAAAGAGCAATTGAGTTAAATACAATGAACCCTATAAAAGTTATGGTATATGTGATTGTAAATAATGAATATTGTTGAATGATTTTTTTTGTTAAAACATTATATATTGCATTTGCAAGTGCTGATAGTAAAATTAATATACTACCTAGTATACTAGGATTTATATTTTTCGCACCATTCATGTACATAATGAACATTACCCCGAGTACAGAAATGAGTATAGAAATTTTTTGTACGCCTGTAGAGGATTCTTTTAATAGTATACTTGCAAGAATTAAAGTGAAAATTGGAACCGTAGCTTGTATAACTCCTGCTTCAGAAGAGGTTGTATGCATTAGTCCAAATATTTGCAACCCGAAAAAAAGTACAGGATAAAATGTAGAAAGTAATGTAATTTTCACGAAATCTTTTTTCTTTATTTTGATTCTTTCTTTTTTTAAGAATAATATGACCGTGGCAACAATCCAAGCCATTGTAAAACGATGAGCTAAGGTATCAAGTGGTGTTGCAATTGTTAATGTTTGTTTTACAAATAAAAATGATAACCCTATGATTAATGAACAAATAGTAATAGCTAGATAAGCTTTTCTTTTATCTGTCATAAGTTTTTCCCCCTATCAATCTCAACTATTACTTTAATTTTATGCAAAGTAGTTAATCCTATCGAGGTAAAGAATGTTAATCTGTATCGGTACAGATAGGTTTGTAAACTAAGCATAAAAAGAGCAGGTTTTAAATCACCTGCTCTCCTTCTTAATAAAATGTGCTTATTTTATCTAATTCAAAACGATGATGTTCATAACCATCTGTGTCTGGTTTACCAAAAGGTACCATAGCGGCAAATGTAACATGTTCAGGTAGTCCTAAGAGTGTTCTTACTTTCTCTTGATCAAAGCCTAACATTGGGACACTAGTATAACCAAATCCTTGAATTGTTAGTAAAAGAAAGCCAAGTGCAATATTTGCTTGTGTTTGTCCCCATGCTTTTCTTTCTTCTTCACTCATCTTTTCAAATACGGAAGTAAGATTGGACACCTCAATTTGCTTTTTATCTTCAGAAATACCAGGATGAATTGTTTCTGATATACGATTAATAGAATCAACCATATCGACCGAAATAATCACAACAGCTGGGGCTGAAGTTACTTGTGTTTGTCCATATGCTGCTTTTTGAAGTTTTTCTTTTAGTTGAATATCCTTAATAATATGGAAATGCCATGGTTGTATATTCCATGCACTTGGTGTTAATCTAACAAGGTTTAAAATTTCATTTATTTCTTCGTCTAGAATTGTTTCTTGAATAAATTTACGAATACTACGTCGTGATTCTATTGCCTCTTTTATAGTTAAAGTGCTATTAATTTTTTGAACTGACATAATGCATCTCTCCATTTCCCTAAGTTTTGAACCAGCCGGTAATAATATTTTATCTATCATTTAAATTTGAAACATTTAAATATTTCAAAACTGTACCGATACAGTTTTGATGGAATACAATTAGAAGGGGGTATTTAATGCTAAAACATGAATACGTTTATCAAACATTACTAACTCAGATTCAAGCTGGAGAGTTAAAGGCGGGGACAAAAATTCCGTCCATTCGAAAATTAGCAGAACTCTTTTCTTGTAGTAAAAGTAGTATTCTAGCTGCTCTTGAGAAATTGGAAAATCAGCACCTAATTTATGCAAAACCTAAAAGTGGCTATTATGTTGTTGAGCATAAAATATTTAAAGAACCATCCAAAACAACCAAAATCGATTTTGCAACTTCAGCCCCTAATTGGCATTCTTTTCCATACCAAGATTTTCAACATTGCTTAAATAAAGCAATTGATACATTTCAATCTGACTTATTTAGATATGGTACTCAAAAGGGATTACCTTCTTTAATAAATGAGGTTGAAAAAATATTACAATCTTATCAAGTATTTGCACAAAAAAAACAAATTTTTATTACTTCAGGGGTTCAGCAAGCTCTTTTTTTACTGAGCACAATGCCTTTTTTAAATAATCGAAAAAAAATTTTAGTCGAGCAGCCAAGCTATCATATATATATGGATTTAGTAAAACTTCATCAATTACCTATAGTTGGGATTAAACGTACAATAGACGGGATCAATTTACAACAACTTGAAGAAATTTTTAGCGAAGGTGATATTAAATTTTTTTATACTATGCCTAGATTTCAAAACCCTTTAGGTACATCATTAAGTAAAAAAGAAAAATTAGAAACCTTAAAATTAGCTCATAAGTACGATGTCTATATTGTCGAGGATGATTATTTAGCAGACTTTGAATATACGAAGAAAAATGACCCACTTTTTGCAAATGATCTACATGGACGTGTTATTTACTTAAAGAGTTTTTCCAAGATTATGTTCCCAGGTTTACGTATAGGTATTGCAGTTTTACCTGATTCGTTAATTGAGACGTTTCAACAATTTAAAACCGTCATAGATATAGATAGTTCAATGATTTCACAGGCTGCTTTAGAACTATATTTAAAAAGTGGTATGTTTGAACATTATCAAAAAAATGTTCGAGATAAATACCTTGCCCGAGCAAAAATATTACAAACATCACTAGAAACTCATTTAACAAATTACGACTTTGCGTCTGATATCGTAATGCATAGTCATATTGTCCTGCCAAAGCAAGTTGATATGAATGCATTATTAAACCAATTAGATGAATATGATATTCTAATTGACTCTATTAAAAAAAATTATTTAGATAACTTTTATCAAGAAAGAATTTTAAAACTTAATGTTTCAAATTGTGAGCCGACAGACATTGAAAAAGGTATAAAGCAAATTTCTTACTCATTAAAAGACACTAACAATTACTTTGAGTGAACAAAAACTTAACATTATTTTTTCCTTTTCGATTGGGAACCTTTTGGTGGTGTTAAAAAACAAATTTGTTCTATAAATCATAGTTAAACTCCGGTTAAATTAAAAAAGCACCTATTATTGGGTACTTTTTACATTGAAACATTAAGTATTTAAAATTACGTATCATGTTGTAGTATGAAATAGAGAACAGTGATCCATCATTAGAAACTATTCAAATTAATGCAACTACCGCATGAGATTCTACAATAACGAAGGATCGTTTTTCTTATGCAGCTAAATGATCGTTCAATAAATAAAGGATTTTATAATCCTAAATGGAATTATTAAAATTAATTAATTATGTCATTATGCTGGAAGAAAAATTACTTTTATCAAGTAAGAAATTAATGATATTGGCATGACAAATTATTTAGTGACCTATCTATAATGCGCTGGAAAAGAATTTTGATGATTAGCTAGTTTAGGGATTGAATTGGAGGAAATAGAAAGTGGATGTAAAAACCCTTTTGTTAAAGCAATGGGCAAGTTGTTTGGATGCACAAGACTGTTTCCACCTCTTGAAAAAGTGTTAAAGGATGTCACTTTTGAACAAGCAATTTGGAAACCAGCTGATGAGACAATGAATTCCATTTGGGAATTAGTTTGTCATCTACTATTCTATGAAAAGAGACATCTGTTGCGGTTTCTTTGTGAAACAGAGAATGAACCACAGGCAGAAAAAAATGAAGATACAAATTTAGAATTCCAACAAAAACGGTTGAAAATTGGAAAAAAACAATAGAGGAATACTTTTATACTCATCGTGAACTTGAAAAAATACTAGCAAAATCAGAACATGAAGATTTGTATAGACAGATCCCAGGAGAAAGATCATTAGTCCCTGAACTGAAGAGTTTAGCAATGCACGACGCATATCATATTGGACAAATTGTATTAATGAGTAAAATGGAAAGAGTTTGGGCAGGGAAAAACAAAGATAATAAAAATAGGAGTCATAACAGTGATCGACTCCTATTTTACTTCTGGAAGATTGGTTTATCAAAGGATTTAATGTACTTATGTTGAGGGTAGTTTTAATCTAGATTGAGATTGAGAAGGAGTGTGCCTAATGGATAATTTTAGTTTAATCATTACGTTACTACAATTGATAATTCTAATTGTAGTAGTATATATCGTGATTATAATTATAAAGAAAGTAAGATTATTTGCAGCAAATAATTTGTTTACTTCAAATAAAAAAATTGAAGAATTAGAGCAAATAATAAGTAATTTAGAGAAAAAAATAGGAAGACTCTCTTATACAAAATAGCAAGAGTTAGTTATACAATAATCGACTTTAACTTAGCCATATTACTCAGTTATTTTATTTTTTTTGATGGAAATTTGATAATTCATAACTAAATTGTTAAAATTAGGCTATTACATTGTGTGTAAGCCACACTGGGAGGTTACAAAAATGGAACATGGTAAAGTAAAATGGTTTAATGCAGAAAAAGGATTTGGATTTATTGAGCGTGAAAATGGTGATGATGTATTCGTACATTTCTCAGCAATTCAAACTGATGGATTTAAATCATTAGATGAAGGTCAAGCCGTTACGTTCGAAGTAGAACAAGGTCAACGCGGACCACAAGCAACTAATGTTAAAAAGGCTTAATTGAAAAAAAGAGTCGGAATCTATAAAGTAGAATCCGACTCTTTTTATGTCTTTTAAATTTAAAAACCCTTATTCCATAAAGAATATGGGGAATATCTTAGTAAAGAAAATGGTTTAAAGTATTATAGACCATATAAAATGAAGTTACTAATAATTATCGAATATAATTAGCCATTTGAATTATTATTAGTTGTTTTGGAATTGGCCTTATTTTTAGTTCCTTTGCTAACATAGGGCTTCGCGTTCTTTGCTTTTTTTGCACTTGCTTGCCACCTATTCCAACCCTTCTTATCTGTACCTCTACCTGTACCGCCTTTAGCTTTAGCTTTACTCATATAAACACCTCATACCTATTATACACTAAGTACCATACAGATTTTCAGTATTTTACGATTAACTTGAGTTAAACAAGAATAGAGCAATAAATAGATCACAGTCTCATTACTCGGTGGAAAAATCTGAACAAAAATGTTTGTTTGAATTAGCAGAGTTTTTAGAGGTACAACCTATACTTATTAGAAATGACTCATTTCACGATCATGGAATATGTACATGGAAGACCTTACCCCCATCAATAAGACACAGATAAAGGATTACTTTTGAAGCACAATATGATTGGCTATAAAGTCGTTTTTATGGAGCTAAATGGCAGTTTAGTTACATAAGGAATAATGAATATTTTCACTAAGGTGTATCATTTCAGGTCTAATTAATTGGTATAATTATAGAGAATTTATTTTAATTAAAATACAGTCTGATATAGGAGCTCAATATGACCAAAATGAATTTACCGTATGGAGAAACAGGGGGATATTACATGCCTGGAGAGGATCCAGTTCCACCCTCAATTGATAAATCAAAATTTTATGCTAAATGTAAAGAAGTCGCTTCATTAAAACATATAAAGTATGAGATATTAAGTGACTTAGAAACAGATTATAAAAATTTTTATGCAGTAAAGTTTTTCTTTCTACCAAAACCTGTTTATGCAGTAATAAATAGTGCACATCCATTTGTTGCATTTAGTCTTGCTGATGAATTCGGTGAATTTGGAAACTCATTTCCATTGGATTTTATCGACTTTGAAGAACTGGCAATAGAGTTTACTGGTTATACAGTTATGAAAGTAAGTGACCTAATCAAACAATTTTCTCTTGAAGATCATGAGGAATTAAGAAATATACACACAATTAAAAAACAGGTTGAATACTGGAACCCAATAACAATTGGGGATGTAATGTTTAATTTTTGGGATTAATGTTGTTTTTTAAAATTTTGTATAAATCAATTTAAAAAAAGCTTTTTCTTATGTAACTATCGCATGCGTTAGTTGTAGATCAAGAGTTACTTCGGTGACTCTTTTTTGTTTAACTAAATGGAAGTTTAGTTGAACAAGGATTAAGTTCAGTATTGTAGAACTATATTTAAATACAATTATCACTAAAGGGGTTTAGAGGGAAAATATGCTCAGACTTACATTATTTATAGAATGCAACAACGAAGAAGAGGCTTTATTAATAATGCATGAATGCATAAAATTAAATGATAAATATACGTCTTCTTTTGAGCTATTCTCAAAAGAAGCGTATTGGAAGTTTGATGACTGGTATAAAATAGTTTTTGATATTGAAACAGTTTGTCCAATTAATATTTCTAATGCGGAGTTAATACTTAAAAATTTTGTTAATAAATGGGATTGGTACGGTAGAGATGCGGTTTCTAGTAGTGATGCTCCAGATACAATATTTTTCGATACTAGAGTGAGATTCTCCAACTGTTGGTTTGAAGAACTTACTTTATAGAGGCTAAAACTTATTGAACTAACGCAGAGCTTAAGTTAAAAAACATGATCGGCTGAAAAGTCGATTTTTTTAATGGAACTAAATGGCAGTTTAGTTGAATAAGAAAACACGAATTTTC
>NZ_NUUX01000014.1 GCF_002564465.1 Bacillus sp. AFS088145
TATGCTTTCTGACCTTTACCATATTTTAGATAGGTTATATCTGTTAGAAGTACTTTCCCAGGTACTTCTTGTTTAAATTGACGATTCAATCGTGAAAAAGGAAGATTTTCTATTTATCTAAAAAATAATTAATTATATGTTAATTTTGTTTTAAATAACTTACAATTAATAAGAGTTTATTACAATTATATCTCTTATTCTACTAAAAGTGAGTAAAAACACTTATTTCGTTAATTACGTTACAGGTAATTAGACCTTGAAAATTCTCGGATAATCATATTATCAAATCCAAAAGTTCTATTTTCGAGTAATCTTAAAGGTATTATTGGGTGTTTACTAGAAAATAATTCCAAGAGAAAGGAGGGGTTTGACAGTTTTGATTTAGAACTGATGTAACTACTTATAGAATTTAATCCATTTGTTTTCACTCATTAATAAAATCTAATCTTACAATTAAATGAATGGATTAATGTTTAAATGTTACATAAATGTGTCTAGTTATTTTTCTTTGAATCTATTAAAAAAGGGGCTCTACAATGAAGAAAAAAAATTATTTAGCTTTACCTGTATCTACAATCCTTTTATTTTCAAGTATTTATTCTGGGACAGTTCAAGCTGCTTCAGTAACAGGCGCTAATAGTACAGTTGCTAATCAGGTAAACTCTGGTAAAAACCTTAGAAAAAGCCAAATGAAGGAAGTACCAAAAGCAAGCGGTAAAGTACTCCCTAAGAAGGCAGAGACTAAAATTGAAACAAAATTAAGAGATAAATTAAAAAATAAACAATCAGTAACGAAACATAATGAACAAACTGGTGAATTAATCGTTAAATATAAAAAGAAAGTGACCACTGGTGAAATCACAACACTTCAGAAAAAGTATTCTCTAAAGTCTTCAAAGAAATTAAAGAGTTTAAACGCTGAAGTAGTAAAAATCCCAGCAGGTGAAAGCACTAGTGAGTACATAACGAAACTAAAAAAGGATCAAAATGTTGAATCTGTACAACCGAACTACAAATATTACGCTTCTGACTTCAATAATGCTAATGACTATTATGATCAATTATGGGGACTTAATAATATCGGACAAACCGTCAATGACAGTGTAGGAAAACAGAATATTGATGTAGACGCACCTGAAAGCTGGACTAATTTTAGTTCAAAGCTATCGAAACCGGAAGCGCAAGTAGTAGTTGGTGTAATCGATACGGGCGTGGATATTAACCACCCAGATTTAAAGGATAAAATTTGGGTAAATGAAAAGGAATTACATGGAAAAAAAGATGTAGATGATGATGGCAACGGTTATGTTGATGATATAAATGGTTGGGATTTTTATAACCATGATAATACGGTCTATGATGCACTTGATGGAGATGAACATGGTACTCATGTATCCGGAACAATTGCTGCGGCTTTAGAAGGACCAAATCTAGAAAATAATAAAGGAGTAGTTGGTGTTGCTCCTAACGTAAAAATTTTACCATTAAAGTTCATCGGTCCTGATGGTGGAACAACTGCAGATGCGATCGAAGCGATCGAATATGCTAAGACTATGGGAGTTAAAATCACAAATAACAGCTGGGGTGGCGGAGAATACGATCCATTACTTGAAGAAGCAATAGCAAATTCTAATAGCTTATTTGTAGCTGCTGCAGGTAATGATGGAATGGATAATGATGAAGAGGGAGCTTACCCAGCAAGCTATGAAAGTTCTAATATCTTATCAGTAGCTGCTGTTGATAACAAAGGCAACTTAGCACCTTTCTCAAATTATGGTGCGGAATCTGTTGATGTTGCTGCTCCGGGAGTTGACATTATCAGTTCAGTTCCTAAATACCCAATCGATGAAATTACAAAAGCATTAAAAATTGATCAAGCTGGAGCATCAGCTCAAATTGCCGGAGACAATTACAAAGCGATCTTTGATGGAATTGGATATGAAAAAATATCTGAAAAACAAAGACAGGATGCTTTTGATAAAGCGTTAAGTTATTTAGATTTGACGGATACGAATAAGAAAATTTTACTTGTTCAAGATGATGAAAGTGATCTTGCAGACTTGTTAAAAGGCATTCCTGAACTTTCTAAAATCTTTAAAAGCTATTTACCAACATATCAAAACCTGTTATCTAAGTATTCTTCAGTAAAAACGGTTACGATCAGTTCTGAATCGTCTTTATCAATGAACAGTACTGATTTATCACAATACGATGCGGTAGTTTGGTTTACAGGAAACGGTATTGGATTTAATTCTGAAGATGGTACTGTTTTAACTAAATCAGATACAGAATTGTTAAAAAATTATCTGACAAGTGGCGGTAAATTATTATTATCAGGTGTTAACGCTTTAATAGGCCAAGAAAAATCATCTTTTGTAAAGGATTCTTTACATTTAAATGTATATTCAGAGATGGGTCCAAGTTTGAATGTTGAAGGTTTATCTGGTGGAATCTATGAAAATACTAAATATGATGTAAACCGATATGATTTACCTTATTACATTGCTGATTATGTAACTTCGAATGATCAACAAAAAACAATCATTAACTCTAAATATGTTTCTGACTATGCCCAAGCATACGATTATTATAGTGGAACATCTATGGCAACTCCACATACTACGGGTGCTGCTGCTATTTTATTAGGTTTACATCCGAATATGTCACCAGAGATGCTTAAGCTATATACAAGTGCAAAGGGAGCGAAATTAGATTCATTAAAAGGTCTTGTAGGCACTGGAAATATTGTTAAATCATCAACTTTAGATAACTTTGATGACAATGATACACCAGGGGTTCCATTAGATAAAAGTGTATTAAATGGAAGTCTAGATTCTAAAAATGACAAAAACGATGTTTATGCAATATCATTAAAAGAGGGCCAAGGTATCACATTCTCATTAAATGGGCAAGCAGGAAGCGATTTAGACTTGTATGTGTATAATGAATCCGCATCAAGTGTAAATAATAAGAATGGTATGGTTGCTTACTCAGAGAACATAAATTCATCCAAAGAAAAGATAAACTTTATCGCTCCTAGAACTGGAATCTATTTTGTAAATGTCTACGACTACAATGGTTCAGGAAACTATAAACTTTATTCTGGTAATTTCGGTGGATCTTATGAAGATGATTCTGACTCAGTGACTTTAGATGGAGATTGGATGCCAACATTTAATCCAGAATTCTCTGAAGAAATGGCAGGAGTACTTAATTCTAGAGGTGAAGTTAATTTCGCATTTGTTGGAACTAGCATTGAATGGCAAGGTTTTAAAGATCCAACACAAGGAATTGCCGATGTTTATATAGACGGCAATAAGATTGCATCACCATCTCTTTATAATAGTACGTTGAAATCAAAACAAAGTTTATTAAAATATGATTTTACAACTTATGGTAATCACTCTATCAGAATTGTATGGACTGGAAAAAGTGACCCAGTAGCAAGAAAATCTGCTACAGGAATCAATTTGGATAAATTTATTGTAAAAGATAACCCTATTTCATTAAAAACATCATTTGATACGGCAAAGAAATATCCAGTTATTTCATGGACTGCACCAAAATGGGCAGAATCATATAATATTTATCGCAAAGAGTCGTCACAAACTGATTATGTACAAATAAATAAAACACCTATTACTACAACGACATTTACAGATACAACTGCAATGTCGCCTGGAAAAACGTATAACTATGTTGTGGTAATTAATACACTAGATAAAACTGAGACACCTTATTCATCATCAATTAATTACGTAAACGATGATGATATTAAAGGAAGAGTATATATATCAGGTACTGCAAAAGGAAGTCTTAGTACTGACACAAAAGACTATAAAGATGTTTGGGCTAAAAACTTAGACGCGGGCAAAACATATGAAATAACGTTATCTGGCCCTACTAATGCAAACTTTGATCTTTCATTATTCAACATTGGTACATCAACTATTTATGGTACGAAAGAATTGAAAAAGTCTGCTAGTACAACGTCTACTGAAAAAATTGTCTTTAAACCAACAAAAACTGGAATGTACTACATCGTTCCTACTGCTGTAAAAGGCTCTGGCCAATATAGTATTAATATTTCAGTTCAAACAACGAAATCAGTAGAAAACAATGATTCTAATGTTAAATACTCTGGAACTTGGAGTAAGTTAAATTATACGAGCGCTTCTGGTGGCACGATTAATCAAACAAAAGGATCGACTGGATCGCTTCAATACAATTTTAGTGGTACGGGTATTACTGTTTATGCATTAAAAGATAAGAATATGGGTAAAACCGATATTTATATTGATGGTAAAAAAATAAAGCAAATTGACCTTTACTCTTCAAGCCGTAAATATAAAGTAAATGTATTCGATATACAAAATCTAGAAAATAAAGCTCACACTATTAAAATTGTTGCTACTGGTACAAAATCTAGTGCTGCAACAAACAAGTTAATAAATGTTGATTCGTTTAAATTAACTCAGTTTTCAATAGTTAAATAAGCAAAACAAAAAAATCCTGATTGCTCTTTTGAGTATTTCGGGATTTTTTTTTTTCGAATTTAGACTAGTTTAATTTCCTTTACCAAAGGAAATTAAAAGGTAACAAATTTTGTGAAATATTTTGAATAATATAGACGTTTTATCGTAATATTTGGTAAAATTAAGCAAAAATACGTTGGTCAGCCTAATTATTTTGTCATTTTTAGTGAATGAAATATGGAGGATCTAGGATTTAAGGAAAGGAAACCAAGAGTGTTTATCGGTTCATCAGCGGAAGCTATTCATTATGTTGAAGCCGTATTTGAAGGACTAAAAAGGGAAACGGAAGTCACGATGTGGATGAATGCTTTTGACGAACTAGAGTACACGATGGATGATTTAGAAAAGCAACTAGATACAAATCACTTTGCAGTATTTATATTTACTCCAGACGATATTATTGAAATTCGAAATGAGAAATATTTAGCAACTAGAGATAATACAATGTTTGAAATGGGACTATTTTGGGGGCGTTTAAAAAGAGGACGAGTTTTTTTATATAATGCCAAATGATACGAAAGGTATAATACATAAAAACTCGATAGAACCGCAGAACTATCATTTACTTTCTGATTTAACCGGTCTTAATTCTTTAAAATATGATATACGTGATGATAAAGATATCGTTCAAGAAGTGGCTGGTGCTTGTATAAAAATAAAGACAAAGATTAGGGAAAAAGGCTTATTTCCTAATCTTCATTGAAAATAGTATGGTACTAACTGTCACTTTTTCAAGTGAAGAGTATGAAGCAATCGATCTAACTGAAGATGAAAAAGACTTCCTTTTAGGAAGAAATAAAAGATTAATGAAAACAATAAACGAAATTTTTGGAGGTGTTTCTGTATGACTAGGTATATCAACTTAAATGATGCTAAAAAGGAATTCAAAAAAGATTTCTATCCAAAAGTTGAAAAAGGTATTGGCCAAAAGGGACTTGCTGATTTTAATGGTAAAACTGAAAGAGGAATTGTTGTTCTTCGTCGCAAAGCAGAATACGGAACTCCAGATCAAATGAAAGCATATTAAAACAAAAGGGTGATGAAATAGTTACCCTTTTTTTTTGTGCGAAAATAAGAAATTTAGTCCCTCATAAGAGCTTCATGAGTAAGTAAAAAGGCAAAAATAAGTAATTTAGTACCTCATAAGAGCTCCATGAGTAAGTATAAAGGCAAAAATAAGAAAAGGAGTACCTCATAAGAGCTCCATGAGTAAGTATAAAGGCAAAAATAAGAAAAGTAATACCTCATAAGAGCTTCATGAGTAAGTAAAAAACCCAAAATATGAAATTCAGTACCTCATAAGAGCTTCATGAGAAATATAACAATGATCACGTTAAACACTAATAAACAACCCCATGTTTACTACATTCTAAAAAACATAATTGCCAAGCTTTTCCACTTTAAAAATCTACTCATTATTCATCAGTTTTCTTAACTTAGATTCTGTATTTGTATTTTCAACAGGAGTGTAAACACTGCATCTTAAATCAATGTTTCCCTGAACTTGTAAGGATGTTAAGTTAAAGAGCATTTTTCCTGCTTTTGCGTGTCGAAACTCAATTAATACATCTGGAGCCGAACTTACCTCGCTCTCATTCCAGAGTTCATGAAATTCTGGGAAATTTTGTTCCATTTCGTTAATAAAGGAAGTGTACCATTGATCACCTACATATTGTCCGTAATAAGTGCGGAAAATTGCTAAAAAGCCTTTTACAAAATGCTCCCAATTCACTGCTAAACTTTTAAATTCTTTTCTAGAGAAAAGCAATTGAATAAGATTTCGTTCCTCTTTTGGAATTTGTTCGAAATCTAAAAATACGTGAGCTGCTGCTGGATTCCATCCAACGATATGGCATCTTCGATCAGAAATAATGATCGGACAGTTCCGAAGTTCATTTAATATTTTAGTCAAGGCAGGACTAATGACTGTTTCTTCTTCATTTGAAAATGAGCGTTTTTCAGCTTCCGGTAATGCAAGTGCATATAAGTAATTTCGCTCATCCTTATTTAATTGTAATGCATCTGAAATGGCATCTAATACGGAATTAGAAACGGTTATATCTCTTCCTTGTTCTAGCCACGTATACCATGTTGTACTTACTCCTGCTAACCCGGCAACCTCTTCTCTACGAAGGCCCGGAGTTCTTCTACGGGTTCCAACTGGTAATCCAACCATTTGCGGATTTATTTTAGACCGCTGCGTTTTTAGAAATTCTGACAGTGCTTGAAGTCGGGTTTCTCGATTCATCTTATAACTCCCTTCTGAACGTAGTATAAATTATACTAGGATAAACTACAACTTGTAATAGGATAAATACGCGTTAAAATAAAGAAAAAACGATTGGAGAACTTATGATGAGAAGAATTGTTATTACAGGTATGGGTGTTATCTCCCCTCTAGGAAATGATGTAGATACGGTTTGGAATAACTTAATTAACGGAAAATCAGGTATCACCGCTATTGATACAATTGATGTATCAAATATAAAAACGAAAGTAGCAGGAATTGTTCGTGACTTTGATGCCGAAGAAAGATGGGGAAGAAAGGAAGCAAGAAAATTAGATCGTTTTTGTCAATTTGCCTTAGCAGCTGCTGAACAAGCTTTGGAAAGTTCACAATTACAATTAGAAAAAATCGATCCTGAACGATTAGGAGTTTATGTAGGATCAGGAATTGGTGGGATTAATACCTTTATCGAAAATGTAAATTTATTAAACGAGAGAGGACCTGGGAGAGTTAGTCCAAGTTTAGTACCGATGATGATATCAAATGCGGCAGCAGCTCAAATAAGTATAAGATTAGGTGCACTTGGTCCATCTTTATCACCAGTAACCGCATGCTCTATAGGAAATTCTGCTATAGGAGAGGCATTCAATACAATTCGTAACGGAGAAGCGGATGTTATTTTCGCAGGTGGTACAGAGGCAGCTATAACGCAATTATCTTTAGCAAGTTTTGGTAACGCTAAGGCATTGTCCATCAATACTGAACCTACCTCATCAAGTCGACCTTTTGATGCAAATAGAGATGGATTTGTAATGAGTGAAGGTGCGGGGATTTTAGTGTTAGAATCATGGGAACACGCAGTAAAAAGAAATGCGCCCATCTTATGTGAGATAATTGGTTATGGAGCAAGTTCGGATGCATATCATATGGTTGCAACTCACCCAGAAGGACGAGGAGCGTTTTTAGCTATGAGAAATGCTTTAAATAGAGCTGAAATAGCATTACAAGATGTGGATGTCATTAGTGCACATGCAACAAGTACCCCATTAGGCGATCAATCTGAAACGCTGGCAATAAAAAAATTGTTTGGCGAACACGCTTATAAAATTCCAGTTACAGCAAATAAATCAATGCTTGGTCATATGCTTGGCGCAGCAGGAGGAGTAGAGGCGATCGCTTTAGTGAAAAGTCTTCAAGAAGGTATTATTCCGCCAACAATCAACTTAACTCAGCCGGATCCTAATTGTGACTTAGACTATGTATCGGAAGGGGCAAGGAAAAAAGAATTAAACATAGGTATTTCAAACTCATTCGGCTTTGGTGGTCATAATTCTGCCATTGTATTGAAAAAGTACGTTTAAGATAAATCCTAATTGGTATATATTAACAGTCTAAAAGCCTCTTTTTAGTAAGAGGCTTTATTTTTCAGAGACCTAAATACTCTATCTAATTCATATAATTCTGCTCAGTAAGATTCTTCACTTCACTGTTTTTAAATAAATTCAAAAATAGATAGATTAAATAAAAGAGGAATACAACAAAAAGTCCAACTAAAAGTAGGATTAGTAAATAAATTGGATTGTAATGAAGTCCTAAAGTTGTTGTTTCTTTACCTAGTTTGTAAAAATAGTCTAATGGTGTTCCTTTTTCGGGAGCCATTGTGTAAAAGTAATTAGATGTAAAGGGCTCCATCCATTTCATAAACAAATTATTTACAAAGATTGATAAAATGTACAATAAAATAATGAGTGACATTGTTTTTCGCAAAATTTTTAAATTAATTACGACCATATGATTGAAATACGCCCACAACACAATTCCTACGAGCAGCATATGCCCCCAAAGATATGCCATACCTTGCCATGTTAGGAGAGATTGATAGTTCGAAAGACCGTTAGCAAATATTATGCTTACTAAAGCAGCGGGAAGGTTAAAACAAAACGCAATTGAAAATAGCAATTCACTTTCAAATAAAAAGGCAAAAAATAAAATAAAATTAGCAAAATGACAAATTTGTAAAGGGATTTCTTCAGGTGAAATTTGATTCACTTTGTGATAAATTTCAATATTACGACCAACTAAAAGAGCAATCCCAATAAGCGAGAAACCCATACCAATCAATCGTAAAGTCTGATTGTTAAAGCGCCTAAATAGAAAATAAAACAAAGTGACAAATAGAAAAGGGCTCGCCATAAATAAAAAATGGAATGGACTCCACATTTGAAAAGTCATTGAACTATACTTTCCTTCATGTAGTAAAATTCACTTGTTTTCAACGCGATTTACCCCCATTACTTTTTATTGTAATTTGTTTTGAGCAAAAAACGTATCATTAAGCGATCAAACTAAAGACATCAAGTAATCAATACCTATTATTGATTTATTCACAAAATTTTTAGAAAGAACATGTAATGTATACTCTAAACTTGTACAAAAAAAGAAAAGTTAATTAGGGTATCAGAGGGGGGAGTAACAAATCAATTTCCATAAAACGTACTGATTTCAGTACTGTAAAAAGATTAGTTATTAGTAGTTTAAGCATAAAAACACCTGTCATATAAAACCCATAATTCTTATCTTAACATTTATGATTCAGAACTATTTTCAAGTATTTTTAACAAAGTATTTAATCGATTAGAAAATGTATTTCTCCCTATAATTTTTGTCCGTAATTTTTTTACTAATTCCTCCTTATAAGAAAACTCATTTATATATTTTTGAATCAATTGAATACAATGATGATCATCTGCATACCTTATAACTCTTTCATTTTCTTCATCAACAAAACTGTCAATTTCTTCATTGATTAACTGAAATCCACCACTTAAAACAATATCAAAAAATCGATTGTTTATACTTCGATTTTTTACGTTTTTACTATTTTTATTAAAAATAAAAGTAGATTGCCTATGAGGATTTAAAATGATTTTTGCTTTGTTATACAAAAGGTTTACTTCATTAGGCGGTAACCAATTATTGATCATTTGGATATTTCTCTTTTTTTGATTTGGAATTTTCAAATATTTATTCCAGCTTTTTCCTATGAGCAAGATTGAATAATTTGTAGAATTTATGATCGATTGGATTAATTTAATTCTGTTTGGATATGGATAACCGATTAATAACAAATCTATTTCTTTTTCTAGATTGAGAGGTTTAAAAATACGTTCATTACTAGCTAAAGGGACATAATGAATATTTTTATATCCAAGTTTGGTATAGAATTCGCACGATGATTTGTCTATGGAAAGAATATAATCCGCATAAGGCAGTACTTTTAAACTAACATCAGTATAGAAAGGGTCCTCTGTAAACCATACAACAAGTGGAATATTGGTTTCTTTTATAACTTTTAGTATATGGTTTAACTGTTTATTTCCAATCATTAAAAGTACAAATATAGGACTAATGGTTTGTAACATATTTTTAAACATCTGTTGATTTATACTAATCGGAATGTCTATTATTTCAATTTGTTCTGAGTTTATTTCATTAATCCATAAATCAAAATGAGAATAGATTCCTTTATAACCAGAATTAATATAAAAGATTTTCATAAGCTACTGAAATCTAATCGATTCAATTTTAGATGCGATTAAGGTTACAACTACTTCATCACTTGGCGATAAAGAACTGAATTCTTTTAAGATAATAATTCCTGTCTGGTTATTATAAGTAACGAATTGTGCTGGTCCAATCGTGTCACCTGAATCGGTAGTGATCACGATAACTTGTCCTGCTATAAGATTTTCAATTAAGTGTTGGTAACTACTCAATTTTTATCCACCCCTTTATAATAAAATTTCAATTCAAAACTATTATATGAATAGAATTTAAAATGTTACGGTTTAATTAATTAAGAGACATAAATTGATAGATTTAACCAGAATATTAAACATAATTAATAGTCAAATAAGTGATTCTCTCACAAAGTGAGACGGATCACTCTTTTTTTAGCTTATTTTATTAAACTTTACTAATATAGTATTTATTTCCTATTACTTTTATAGTAAACAACGCATACAGTATAGAGTATTTTTAAAAAAGGTGGGGATTTTTTGACGAAAGTTTCAATCATAATGACTAGTTATAACAAGCCAGAATATATTGCAAAATCTATACATTCTATTTTAAATCAGTCATTTTCTGATTTTGAATTACTATTGTTGGATGATAATTCCAATGAAGCTACTTTAAAAGAAATAAGACCGTTTCTAAATGATCATCGAATACGTTTCTATCAAAGCGAGGTAAAATCGTTAGAAGAAAGAGTTGAGAAAATTAGATATGCTGTTTTAATAAATCAAGCTTTAAATATAGCTCAGGGGGAATATATCTCGTACGCAACTGATGATAATTGCTATCGAAAAAATAGATTAGAGAAAATGGTTCGTTATTTAGATGAGAATCCTAATGTGATGGTTACTTATTCAGCATCCTTAGTTAATTTTTTAAATGAAAATAAGGAAATCATTAATACAAAATTAAGAGCAACACATGGAATTGTATCGATCGCGTCGTGTCAAATTGATCATTGTTCTATTATGCATCGGAAATCGATATTACCTATCATTTATAAAAAATTTGGTTCTTATTGGGATGTAGATCCAACATTTTATCGCATTGGGGATGCACGATTTTTTTGGAGATTGAATCATTTTTGGGATTTCTATCCAATTGGAGAAATATTAGATGATAACTTTATTACGGAAAAATCGATTCACTTCCAATTGGCACAGCAAGAAAAAAGTGAGTTCATAAACATGCTACCTCCACAAAGAACATGTAAAGAATTGAGAGAAGATATAAGATTTAAGAAAAAAAATCAAAAGAATATGGAGGGATAGCTTGAGTAATTATCTCTCAAATTATTGGTTACTGTATAGCGAATTTATTAATCTATTTAAAGAATTAAAATATAGAGATGTACCAATCGCTATTATGACAAACTTTTATCAACAAATAGATGAAGAGCTTAAAAAGGAAATGGAGAAAGAAAATTTCCATTTGCAGTTAAAACATGCTACCCTCACTGAACCGAACCAGATTCAACCATTTTTTAATGATTTGCTTAATCCCCTCAAAAATTCTAATAAAAATCTTGGGAATGGTAAAGTGCTTATAAACTTAGATTATATTAGGATAACTGGCAAAAAAATAAATGAAGTATTTAATAAAGACAAAACGGTGATTTTGTCTCGTTCAAAAAGTAATCGTTTCTCAGAGATACCTAATTTATTCATCGGAAATTTTAAAACTGATACAAGTCAGATTTCCAAAAAATTAGTCGATCGTGTTTGTGAAATATTTCTTAATTTCAAGAAGCATCCTGCATTTGGCAATTCATTTTTTATCAATACATTCATCAAAAGGATTCCACTAATTGTTGATGCAATTGAAACTGTTTTTAATCTATATGAACAAATTCCAATCTCTACAGTTTTAGTAGGAACATCAGAAGATATGATTAGTCGTGCTCTTGGAATAGTTGGGCTAATAAAAGGTATTCCAAGCATTTGTCTTCAACACGGTATTCTTATGGGTGAAGAAGCTTTCATTCCTGTGTTTACTAGTCATGTTGCAGTTTATGGTGAATATGAAAAAAGATGGTATATAAAGCGGGGTCTTGAGGCCGAAAGAATTGCAACGATCGGTCATCCTAGATATGATGACATTTTTGTCTATCCAAAGGCAAATCATAATGATTTTTTAAATAAGTATCATTTAGATGAAAAAAAAATGACGATATTAATAGCTACAGGTCCAAATACAAATGAATACAACTTTAAAAAAATGGTTGAATTACTAATTTCTAATAAAAGTTTCCAATTACTAATTAAGCCTCACCCGTGGGAACTAGCAAAGAATCGGATTAAGTTGTATTTGGATTTAAAAAAAGATTATAAATCAGTCCATGTAGTAACAGATCGAACAGTCGAAACGCATGAGTTAATTTCGAATGCCGATATAGTACTAGCATCATTGTCAACTGTAGCATTGGAAAGTAGCTTATTTAATAAACCAACTTTTGTCTACTACTTTATAATGAGTAATCGTCACTATGATTACTTTGATCGATTAGGTAAATACACTCAAAATGACCCAACAGCATTAGTAAATACTTTGTTAGCTTTCTTCCAATCTTCAGAAGAAAAACAAAAATATAATGAAGTAATAAATCATTTTCTAATAGATTCCTATCATGTAACAAATTCAGGAAACGAACTATCTAATCTAGTATCTAAAATAGCACGGGGTGAAAAGTAGATATGTTTTTTAAGAATAAAAAAATTTTAGTTATAGGTGGGACAGGCACAATCGGTAAAAACATCGTAAAACATCTTTTACGTGAAGAACCAGATGTAATTCGAATTTTGAGTAGAGATGAATATAAGCAATTTAATTTGAAAATTGAATTTAATAACGATTCAAGACTGAGGTTTTTAATTGGTGATATACGAAATTATGAGCGTGTATTAAGTGCAATGGAAGATATTGACTATGTTTTTCACACCGCTGCAATGAAGCATGTTGAATTTTGTGAATACAATCCTTTTGAGGCTGTTCTTACTAATGTAATTGGAACATACAATGTGATTTCTGCGGCGAAAAATCAAAATGTTAAAAAGGTTGTTTTTACTAGTACAGATAAAGCTATATCACCGACAAATAATTATGGAGCTACTAAACTAACGGCAGAAAAGCTTATCTCTTCAGCGGAATATTCAAAAGGATCGAAAAGTACAATTTTTTCAAGTGTCCGATTTGGAAATGTAATTGGTTCTAGAGGTTCAGTCATTCCTTTATTTATAAACCAAGTAAAGGAGAAAAACTTCGTAACTGTAACTGATTTATCGATGACAAGATTTATGATGACATTAGAACAAGCAACTAAATTAACAATTGAATCACTCAAAATTGCTCAAGGTGGGGAAACGTTTATATTAAAAATGCCGGTCATAAACTTAAAAGATTTAGCAGAGATCATAATTGAAGAAACAGCTAACAAATTTGGAATTGATGGTAAGCATATAAAAATTAATGAGATCGGTTTAAAGCCTGGAGAAAAAAAGTATGAGGAATTAATGACTTATGAGGAATCTTTAGTTGCATTTGAATTAACGGATTTATATATTATCCCTTCTTTTTTTTCTTCAACAAAGGTCTATGAAGGAGCAAGCAACACAAAACCTGGAACTTATAGTTCTGAAGGTCAAATCCAACTAAATAAAGAACAAGTTAGAAAAATCATTTTACAGGAAAATCTTATTTAAGGAGGAAGTTAATGAATGTTTTAGTTACCGGAGGATGCGGATTTATTGGTAGGTGGGTAGTTGGGCGATTACTAAAAGATGGTCAAAAAGTTTGGATTGTAGACAATTTATCTAATTCATCCATTGAAAATGTAAATGAATTTATAGGTGATGAAAATCTCAAAGGTTTAAGAATCATTGATTTAAAAGATCGATTTTCAATACAAGAACTTTTTAAAACGATAAAATTTGATATTTGCTATCATTTAGCAGCTAGTATTAATGTACAAGATAGCATTGATGATCCTGAAACAACATTTATAAATGATACGCTTGCAACTTTTTATTTGTTGGAAGAATGCAGGAAATACAAAGTAAAAATGGTCTTTATGAGCACATGTATGGTTTATGAAAAAGCATACAGCGATGAGGGAATCAGTGAGAAATCGCCAACAAAGACAGCTTCACCTTATGCTGGATCCAAAATTGCAGCTGAAAATATGGTACTATCTTATTATTTTTCATATGGCTTACCAGCAGTCGTATTAAGACCTTTTAACACTTATGGACCCTTTCAACGAACAGGTGGTGAAGGGGGCGTAGTTTCGATCTTTATTCATAACAAATTAAAAGGATTACCAATTAATATTTATGGTGACGGAACTCAAACGAGAGATTTACTTTACGTTGAAGATTGTGCTGATTTTGTAGTAGAAGCTGGATATAATGACCTTTTAAATGGCGAAATCATTAATGCAGGAAGCGGAAAAGACCTCTCAATAAATGACTTAGCTGAAAAGATTGCTAAAAATCAAGTTCCTATTAATCATATCCCTCATATCCATCCTCAAAGCGAAATTCCAAAACTTTTATGTAATTTTCAAAAGGCAGAAAAAATGATGCTTTGGAGTCCTAAAGTGTCGATTGAGGAAGGGATTTTAAAAACTGAAAATTGGATTAAAAATAATTTACACAATGAGAGTGATTCACCGAATGGATAAAGAAAAGTTAGCAATTCATGGAGGACAACCTATTCGAGATCATTACTTGCCTTATGGGAGACAAGTAATAAATGATGACGACATTAATTCTGTCATTAGCATATTACGTAGTGATTTTATTACCACTGGACCTACTATTGAACAGTTTGAAAGAGAAATAGCGGAATATACAGGTGCTAAATTTGCTGTTGCCTTTTCAAGTGGGACTGCTGCGTTACATGGTGCATGTTTTGCTGCAGGGATTGGTAAGGGAGATGAGGTGATAACGACTCCAATGACATTTGCTGCAACATCAAATTGTATTTTGTATCAAGGTGGAAAACCTGTATTTGTTGATATTGATCCAAAAACTTATAATCTAAATTCATCGCTAATAAAGGAGAAAATTACAAAAAAAACGAAAGCGATTATCCCTGTACATTTTACGGGTCAGCCAGCTGATCTGGAATGTATTAGTAAAATTGCTAAAGAAAACAATTTAATTTTAATAGAGGATGCCGCACATGCATTAGGAGCTAAATATAAAAATAAGAATATTGGTTCTATAGGTGATATGACTATGTTTAGTTTCCATCCGGTGAAACATATCACAACAGGAGAAGGTGGTATAATTACGACAAATAATGAAGACTTTTATCAAAAGTTATTGCAATTTAGATCCCACGGAATTGTTCGAGCTAAAGAAATGTTAATTGAAAACCATGGTCCGTGGTATTATGAAATGCAATCATTAGGCTTTAACTATAGACTGACAGATATTCAAGCTGCTCTTGGAATATCACAATTGAAAAAGTTAGATTCATATATTGCTAGACGAAAACAAATTGCCGATTTTTATAACAAAGAATTTAAATCAATGAATGAAATTTCTTTGCCATTCCAAGAAGTTCAAGGAGATTCTAGTTGGCATCTATATATTATAAAACTCCAAAGCTCAAAATTGACTGGAAATCGGAAAGAAATCTATGAGGCATTACAAAAAGAAAATATAGGAGTAAACGTTCATTATATTCCTGTATATCATCATCCTTATTACCAGACTTTAGGCTATAAGTTTGGAACTTGTACGGTTGCCGAAAAATGTTATGAAGAATTCATAACACTGCCATTACATGCAGGAATGAGTGACCAAGACTCTATGGATGTCGTAAATGCAGTTAAAAAAGTGATAAATTATTTCTCGAGAAGAAATTAATTATAAATTAATAAGGGAGAGTGAAAATGAAAGTAGTAGCAATCATACAAGCACGAATGGGTTCTACAAGATTACCTGGAAAAGTTCTACTAAAAGTTTTGAATAAACCATTATTAGCCTATCAAGTAGAACGAGTAAAAAGGTCAAAACTTATTAATGAAATCGTGATAGCAACCACTACAAAAGATTTAGATCAAGAAATAGTAGATTTTTGCGAATTAATGTCTATGTCTTATTATAGAGGATCTGAAGACGATGTTTTGTCTAGATATTATGAAGCTGCTACCATTTTTAAGGCAGATATTGTTGTTCGAATTACCTCAGATTGTCCCTTAATTGACCCCAAAATAATTGATCAAGTTATCAATGAATTTATGATCAATATGAAACAAATTGATTATGCCTCAAATACAGTTCAGAGAAGTTTCCCAATAGGAATGGACATCGAAGTCATGTCTTATTCTTTAATCGAGTCAATTAATCGAATAAACCTTGTTCAGCCCTTCAGGGAACATGTAACCCCTTATGTGTACAAATCAGGAAATTTTATCATTAGACAAGTACTTCAAGAAACGGATAAAAGTCATCTAAGACTTACAGTTGATACACCTGAGGATTTTATCTTAATTAGTAATGTAATTGAAGAACTTTATCCAAAAAATCCTTTTTTTACATTACAGGATTTATACGATTTATTTGATAAAAAGCCTGAATTATTAATGATTAATCACCATATTAAACAAAAGAAAATAGAGTGATTTAATGAAAAGTAAAAAGATTTTTATTCGAGTGGATGCTTCTTATGAAATCGGGACGGGTCACGTAATGCGTTGCTTAACTCTGGCAAATCTATTTACTAAAGTTGGAATCGATATTATGTTTATTTGTCGAGATTTACCTGGGAATTTAAATCATTTAATAGTAGATAGAGGCTATAAATTATATGTACTGCCTTGCCCAATTACTGACCATCAGTCCACTGAATTCAAAAACCCGTATGAAGATTGGTTGAGAGTAGATTGGAAAATAGATTTACTTCAAACAGTAAATATTATCAAGTCGGATCCTTCTACTTCATGTTTAATCATTGACCATTATTCGATAGATTCTAAATGGGAAAATCTATTTTATCGACTAACGGGAAAAAAAATAATCGTTATTGATGACTTAGCAAATCGAAGTCATTTTTGTCAACTTATTCTTGATCAAAACATTTCAAACCATAATGAACGCTATGATGGTTTAGTTCCAAAAAGCTGTGTGAAATTTTTAGGCTTACCATACGTTATCCTTCGTCAAGAATTTATGGTTGAAAAAATAAATTTAAGAAAAAGAAACGGTAGTATAAGAAGAATTCTTGTGTTTTTTGGAGGAAGTGATCCTACTAACGAAACGTTTAAAACAATACAAGTATTAAAAAATCCAATGTATTCAGAAATTCACATTGATATTGTTGTAGGAGATAGTAATAAAAATAAGGAAACGATTAAGTCTTTTTGCAATGAAGAACCGAATTTTTATTATCATTGTCAAATCAATAACATGGCAGAATTAATGGGTCTTGCTAATCTATCAATTGGAGCAGGTGGAACTACCACATGGGAAAGGTGTTATTTAGGTCTGCCTACATTAACAATTGTAACAGCAGATAATCAAATTGAGATTATAGATTTAGTAAATAATAAAGGCGCAATCTGCCATTTAGGCGAGAGTTCAAATGTAACCCCAGAAAAAATTGAACAAGAATTGAATTTCTTAATACAGAACCCATTAAAAGTAACAAAAATGTCTCAAAGGGCTTTAGATTTAATGGATGAAAATATGATAAATAGTTTTATAGAAAGAGTTGTTGATTCAATAAATGATACAGATTGAAGAGTTTAAACTAATAGATTTGGAAGATGAAAATTTAAATACCGTATTGACTTGGAGAAATAGTGATCGAGTTAAGTCTGTAATGAATTCTGATGAAATAATTACAATCGAACAGCATAAACGTTGGTTTGAATTATATAAAAATGATTCAACAAAAATTGCAAAGCTTTGTTTATATAAAAATAAGCCTATAGGATTTATTCAATTCACAAATATAAATAAAAAACATGGAACGTGTGAATGGGGCTTTTACATTGGTGAAAAGACAGTACCTCGTGGTTCAGGGACAGTTATGGGCATTTTAACACTGGATTACCTGTTTAATGTGTTGAAAATGAGAAAACTAAATGCTTATGTACTTGAGTTTAATTTAATAAGTCTAAATTACCATAAGAAATTTGGCTTTGTTGAAGAAGGTAGACTTAAAAAACAAATATTAAAAAACAATCAGTACGCCGATCTAATAGTATTTGGACTATTTAAGGAAAGTTGGAAAAACTATTATGAAGATTTAAAGAAGGAGGTCACACGTAATAGTGAATGAAATCGTAATAGGTAATAAAAAAATTGGTGAAAATCATCCACCTTTTATCATTGCAGAAATGTCAGGCAATCATAATCAATCACTTGACCGTGCGTTAAAGATTGTAGAAGCTGCCGCTAAAGCAGGTGCACATGCGTTTAAAATTCAAACATATTTGCCTGATACGATGACTTTAAATATTCGTAAAAATGAATTCTTAGTAAATCCAGCTAATCAGCAATGGAACGGAAAATCATTATACGAATTATATGAAGAAGCATATACTCCTTGGGAGTGGCATGAACCAATTTTTAATCGATGTAAAGAATTAGGTATGATTCCATTTAGCACACCTTTTGATGAAAGTTCCCTTGAATTTTTAGAAAAACTTAATGTGCCTTGTTATAAAATAGCATCATTTGAAAATAATGATCTTCCTCTTTTAAAAAAGGTCGCTTCTAAAGGAAAACCTATGATCATTTCCTCTGGAATGGCTACTATTTCAGAGATTAGTGAAATGGTCGAGACGATTA
The DNA here is from genome assembly GCF_002564465.1 of Bacillus sp. AFS088145. Taxonomy (GTDB): domain Bacteria; phylum Bacillota; class Bacilli; order Bacillales; family Bacillaceae_G; genus Gottfriedia. The sequence goes on from NZ_NUUX01000014.1 coordinate 19,143, forward strand.
AAGGAGCGGGTTGTAAAAATTTTATTTTACTAAAATGCACTAGTAGTTATCCTGCATCTCCAGAAAATTCAAATCTACGAACAATCCCGTATTTAAAAGACTTATTTCAATGTCAAATAGGGTTGTCGGATCATACGTTAGGAAGCGGTGTAGCGGTGGCCAGTATTGCATTTGGTAGCACAGTAATTGAGAAGCATTTTACGTTAAATCGTTCCGAAGGTGGAGTAGATTCAACTTTTTCGATGGAACCAGATGAATTTGCAAATCTAGTTATTGAAACCGAAGCTGCTTGGAAATCATTAGGGACAATATTTATTGGTCCTACAGAGGAAGAAAAAAAATCAATTCAATTTAGAAGATCAATTTATATTTCCGAAAATATAAAAGCCGGACAAATATTAACAAAAGATAATATAAAAATAATTCGTCCAGGGTATGGACTTGCTCCGAAATATCTCGATTTAATTTTAGGAAAAAAAATTAATCGAAATGTAGAAAAAGGAACTGCTCTCCATTGGGACATGCTTATAGAAGGAGTGGATCAATAATTAATCTATTAAAAAAAATTAAAAACTATTTTATTTACTTGAGAGATACTAATCTAACCAAAAAAATAATATTTCAATATAATATATTAATTAAAAAAGGAGGGAGATGGTTTAATTTGGGATCAAACGACGATATTTGTAGAACTAGAAGTATTTGTGAGCTTTTATCTACTCTACCACCACATTATTCTATTAGTGAAATAGTTGTTGATGGAGTAACAGAAAGTGTAAACTATTTTATTACTTTAGATTCTTCAACAAATCTAGCATATTTTTCAAGTGTAAGTGGAGGATTAGTAATAGCAGATTGTAGAAGAATCTCACAAGTAGTAGTTCCAGGAGCATAATATTAGTGCATAAAAACCTTGTTTTAAAAAGCAAGGTTTTTTTATTGAATAAATTAAGAAATCACTATCAAAAAACGATTATAGGGTAAATGAGTTGAAACTTAATTTTTAGTACAATGATATAATTTCTAAAATCTTAATACATTATTCGTTATTGACAACTTTATTAATTCATACTATTATTATCTCAAGTTCAAGATATTTTAATTTGAAATAATTTGGAGGTTGAAATAATGGAGAATGAATGCAAAACCCTTCTTTTACTTTTAAAGCACTAATGTAAAGAAGTTTATGATGAATAAATGCACTGAAATAGTTTTTGTAATACTGTATAAAAATAATTTGATTCAAAAATTTTTACAAAATTATCTCGAATTAAAGATAAAAAACAATTAGGAGGATTTTAAGATGTTAAATATTGGTTTATTAATTATTCGTTTAGTAATCGGTTTACTTTTTGTAGGTCATGGAGCTCAAAAATTATTTGGCTGGTTCGGTGGTCATGGATTGAAAGGAACAGGTGGATGGTTTGAATCAATTGGCATGAAACCAGGTGTAACAATTGCACTTTTCGCAGGGTTAGTAGAACTGATCGGGGGAATTTTGTTTACACTAGGGCTATTTACACCACTTGCAGGAATTATGATTGCTGGAACAATGGTGATGGCAATTATTAAAGTTCATGCGCCAAATGGATTATGGGCAACAGCTAATGGATATGAATACAACTTAACATTGCTTTCAGTTGCTATTGGTATAGCTTTAATTGGACCTGGTAAATATGCGTTGGATGCATTTTTATTCTAATTGATCACGTTAGAAATTGATTTTACAAAGTAAATAGTAATAAGTATAAAAGTGCTGTTAAAAAATGAATCTGTTCATAAAAAAATGAAATAATAGAAAATGTAAGTTAAATAAAAGTGAGCTAATCGAGTCTTGTTCGATTAGCTTACTTTTATTTTAAATATTGATGACTATATTTCAATATAATATATAAATGAACTACTCTTTTAGAAAAAGATCTTTGACAATGCTCGAATGATACATAAACAAACTTAACTTTACTGATTCTAATGTCAAAATAATTACTTTGATTCGATGTAGTTACATATGATTTAGTAATTAAAATCTAGGAGGAAAAAAATTGGATTATCGAATTGAAAAAGATTCAATTGGTGAGATAAAAGTACCCGTAAACAAACTTTGGGGAGCTCAAACGCAACGAAGTTTTGAGAACTTTAAAATCGGTACTGAAAAAATGCCTATTCAATTAATTTATGCTTTGGCATTAATTAAAAAAAGTGCAGCAATTACAAATAAAAAACTAGGAAAATTAGATAGTGAAAAAGCAGATGCAATCATTGGTGCTGTAGATGAAATATTAAATGGTAAGCTTGACAATCACTTTCCACTTGTTGTTTGGCAAACAGGAAGTGGTACACAAACAAATATGAATGTTAATGAAGTAATCGCTCACCGTGGGAATGAGTTCTTAGCAGAAAAAGGAAACAATAAAAAAATTCATCCAAATGATGATGTTAATATGTCTCAAAGTTCGAATGATACATTTCCAACAGCAATGCATATTTCAAGTGCTCTTGCAGTAAATGAGCAATTGCTCCCTGCATTAAAAAATTTAAAAATGACACTAAACGAAAAGATGAATAAATTTAAACAGATTATAAAAATTGGCCGAACACATTTACAAGATGCAACGCCAATAACACTTGGGCAAGAGATAAGTGGTTGGCATCGAATGCTTGAAAAAAATGAAGAAATGCTAGTAGCTAGTAAGAAGTTTATTGCTGAATTAGCTATTGGTGGGACTGCTGTTGGTACAGGAATCAATGCGGATCCGAGTTTTGGAACGATGATGGCTGAAGAAATTAGTTCGTTAACTGGACTACATTTTATTTCTGCAGAAAATAAATTCCAAGCATTAACAAGTCATGATGAGATTGTTTATACTCATGGTGCATTAAAAGCATTGGCTGCAGATTTAATGAAAATAGCGAATGATGTCCGTTGGATGGCAAGCGGTCCTAGAAGTGGTATAGGTGAAATAACCATTCCATCAAACGAACCAGGAAGTTCAATTATGCCAGGGAAAGTAAATCCAACCCAATCTGAAGCACTGACAATGGTTGTAACACAAATTATGGGAAATGATATGACAATAGGCTTTGCTGCTAGTCAAGGAAACTTTGAATTGAATGTCTTCAAACCAGTCATTATTTATAATTTTCTGCAGTCAGTTAGATTACTTTCAGACGCAATCAGTTCTTTTGACGATCATTGTGCAAAAGGCATAGAAGCAAATATAGAAGTGATTGAACAAAATCTAAATCGATCACTTATGCTCGTAACTGCATTAAATCCTCATATTGGTTATGAAAAAGCAGCAGCAATCGCGAAGTTAGCATTTAACGAAAATTTGACACTTAAAGAAGCTGCATTAAAAACGGGTTATTTATCGGAGGAAGAATTCGATCGCATTGTTAGACCTGAAAACATGATTTAGTTAGATTTTGAATTCTAAATAGAATCAAAAAAAATCCTGATGGACAGTTTAAAGCCATCAGGATTTTTTTATGAATTCTCACATACCATCGACTAAATAACTATCAACTTTTCAATATTTTTTCACCGAGTTTAGAAAAAAGAGCGGATTAACTCAATTTAAAATTCGATTTTAGAGGATCTATATTAAAAAAATTATCATAAATTCACATTAAGTTCACATCAATAGATTATAATCACTTTATCCTTAAATAATATTTAAACAGAAAGAAGGCGGATTAATTGAAGCCCATAAAAACAATTTCAGCAGAAGAGATGCAAAAATTTGAAGATAAACTTAAAAAACACAATTGGATTTTAATGTTAATAACAGTAATCACTATACCATTTATCGTAAGTAACTTGTAAAAAGAGAAAAGTACTAATACTGTTTTCTTTTTTACATATGCCCCCCAAAAAGATTATGTCAAAAAAGCCAAGAATTTTTTCTTGGCTTTTTTATTGTTAATTTATCTATCTTGTTTTTAAGCGAACAAACGAAATGTTTACAACTTTGAAACAACCTATGACAAAAAATGAAACATTTAAAAACTAAGATACATATATAAGTTTTTCTGGAGTGTGATACAAGAAAAATGCTAAATGTAACGTTACGAATACTTAACAAAAGTTGGTTTTGAGATCTTCAAGTGCAGCTATTAGTTAAGTAATTTAATATAAATAAGGAGAGAGCCTATGTCTAATAAGATTATTTGGATACTTCTGGGAATGTTATTAATCCTTATCCTCATACCGAAAGCCAATGCAACTACATTTAAGTTTAAATTTAACAATAATAAGTTCTCTAATTATATAGATCATTTGAACTTAAACACGACAAAGGCTACTTTTGGTCAGACAATTGAGATCAGTATAAAAACGAAAAAAAGCGGTGAAGGAGTTTCATTAACATTTTCAAATGGTACGAATCGAAAAGAAATTTCTTTAATAAAAACATCTATGAACTCTTTTTCTGGAAAAATGAAGATTACAAGTTTATTTGCAAAAGGAGAATACAGGCTTGATGCAATTAAATTTAATCATCAAAATCTAGTAATCTCTGATAATAAAATCAATTTCACAATTTTAGATTTACCAACCCCAACGATTGAACAAGTAACAAATCAATCAACAGCTATTAAAGGGTTGTTTCTTTCAAATAGTCAGGTAGAAGTGTATAAAGATTCCAAATTAATTAATACCGTGAAAACGAATGATAAAGGTGAATTTATTGAAGCGATTAAACCATTGAAAGAATTTACTAAAATAAGCATCATTGGAGTTAGCGAAGGATTACAAAGTAAACCGATTACAGTTAGTGTAAAAGATTCAATTGCACCATCCATTACTTCACTTTCTGCTATATCTGATCAATCACTATATGTTACTGGAATATCTGAGCCTTTAGCATCTGTAAAAGTATATATGAATGACAATCTTCTTGGTGAAAGTAGTGTTAGCTCAACAGGAAAGTTCAAAGTTAAAATCGACAAACAAAAAGCGAACTCAATAGTCAAAGTAATCGTTCTTGATCAGAGTAATAATCAAAGTAAACCATTTACAATGCACGTATCACATCATACTTCACCAGTGTTAAATACGGTTAAAAATAATTCAACAAGGCAATTGATTATTAAATAAGCTAACTTATTATAGTAAGGGCAAAATTATCAAAACGTTTAATGTTGCCACAGGAAAGTCGTCAACACCAACTCCTACTGGGAAATTTGTAATCTTAAACAAAATTAAGAACCGCCCATGGTACAAAGGAAATATTCCAGGAGGCGATCCTAGTAATCCACTTGGAAAACGTTGGATGGGATTAAGTGTTGGTGCAGCATATGGTATTCATGGAAATAATAAAGAAAATTCTATTGGACAATCAGTAAGTTCAGGCTGTGTTCGAATGCATAATAGTGAAATCCAATGGCTTTTTGAACAAGTTACTGTAGGAACAACTGTCATAATTACTAAATCTACAAATTCTAATGGGATAGTTGCACAATCTTATGGTATTTCAATTTCATAAATAAAGAAAGGGGCATTCTCGTTTTTACGTGATTGCTTCTTTCAATTTTAAAAGTTTTATAAATTGTTTTTATCAGTATATTATGATGGAAGTGTTCCAATGTACGAAGCAAAGTACAAGGAAGTAAGATCAAAAATACATTAGTGGAAATCCTATAATTATATAAAGTTATTGAATGACAAAGTAAAGAAAGGAGAGGTCTCAAGTAGTTCCATTTTTAGTGGTTTTATTTCAAGTTTGTATAGTGCTAAATGACTATTTCCCCCAATCTCTAGTAATCGAATTTCCTTATTCATATTAAAATTTCACAGATTATTTTACTTACTTCTATTTAATTCTCCAAATTCCGATAATTCTAATCGAAAAAATATCTATTATTGTGATTAAACAACAAAAAAATCCCCCAATTTACAGTATGTGCAAGTACAACTAGAATAAGAATAAAGTTCCTGTTCTAAATTCGGTAAAAGTCGAATAGTTAAAACTTTTACCGGATTTAGAAACCCCTTAATAAGTTGCTTTAGGGAAATGGTATTCGAAAGGGGGAAGATTTAAACAAAAGATAATGAAGTAGAAATGATGTGTTACTTAAAATTGGTTTATTTAAAAAAAATCTTATGTCTTTATGATTTAGGAACACTATTTTCATTGGGTCTGTCTATCTTGCTCTGAACTTTTTAGAAGAATTCCTTCAATTTAATCCTCTCATTTTTTTGTAAAGACTACCCGCTAATTAATTAATAGTTTGAAAGGGTGGAAAGTTTGAAAAAAAGAAAACTATTTCCTTACAAAGTAATTTCTACTGTTGGTCTTTCAGTATTACTTTTCTCAACAACTGTATTTGCAGAAGGAGCGAATAATCCTATTGCTTTGTCAAATGGAGAAAAAACAAATCGTAATATAAGCGATTACATAAAAAAAGGATTATTATCTCAACAAAGTGAAAATAAATCAGGTAAAAGCGATCGTGATGGTTATAAAGACTTATACAATTCAGGCAAGGATCAAATTAGGAAGTTTAAACCAGACGAGAAAGTAAGACTAATAGTTGAGGTTGATAGTCCAGTTGTTACGTCAACCGTGTCTGAAGAAACAAAAGAGAAAGAGTTTAAGATAAAGCAAGATAAAGTCATTAATAGTCTTAATAAAACCAAAAAAAATATACATGTTAAACATCGTTTCTTTACAGGTTTTAACGGGTTTAGTACTGAAACTGAATATAAAAATATGAAAGAAATCAAATCGATACAAGGCGTTAAGAATATACATATTGCTCGAGTATTCCAACCTTCTATGGGCGCTAGTAAAGAATTAGTACAAGCTCAAAAAGTTTGGGAATCTTACGGATACCAAGGGGAAGGATTAGTCGTTGGCGTAATCGATTCTGGTATTGACTGGACACATAAGGATTTGACGATAACTGACAAAGGGAAACAACAAGAAAAGTGGACAAAAGAAAACATTCAAGGAAAATTTGCAGAAACTAATGTAAACGAAATTTGGTATAGCGACAAAGTTCCAACAGGATATGACTGGGCGGACGATGATACAGATGTAATTCCTGGGGAATATGGAAGTCCACATGGTACACATGTATCAGGAACAATCGGTGCCAATGGTGATGAAACGAGTGATGGCGTAAAAGGAATTGCACCTGGTGTGCAATTGTTAGCAGAAAAAGTATTCTCTGACTATGGTGGCGGAGCATATGAGGATGACCTAATCGCAGGCATCCAGCACGCAGTAACGATGGGTGCTGATGTTATTAATATGAGTTTAGGTAGTGATTCGGGCTGGGTTGGCGAAGAAGATGATCCGGTACAAAAAGCGATTCGTCAAGCAACTGAACAGGGCACATTGGTTGTTGTCGCAGGTGGAAATGCCGCTTATAGTACGAAAAATAATTTTTTGCAAAGTTCGTTACTCCCATATGCAGAGAACCCAGATATCGGTACGGTAGGATCACCAGGTGTTAGTCCTTTTGCTTTGTCAGTGGCTTCTTATGAAAATTCAAAAGTTCATATGGATTCCTTAAAATCAACAACTGGAGAGATTTTTCCATATAAAAATCAAGCTGGAAATAGTCTTACTGACGTTTTAGAAAAAGGGAAAAATTATGATTTTGTATACGTAGGTGAGGGAAGATCTGCTGATTACGCAGGAAAAGATGTAAAGGGAAAAATTGTTGTTACGAAACCGATTCCTCCATACGGATATAATGGGAATGTTGAATTTCAACAACAAGCACAGAACAGAGGGGCAGTTGCATTAATCCAGGTACCACCTACAAACTTACCCGATTTTGCTGATATTGATTTTTCACCATACTTTTTGACTTCAGTTACAACATCAAAAACTATAGGTAATGATTTAATATCTAAACTAGCTAGCGGGCAAAAAATAAGTATGCAGCTTTCTGGTGGAACATATGTCGATAATGAAAATAAAAATAAAATGTCATCGTTCTCGTCTTATGGTGCACCTTATACTTTAGATTTTAAACCTGAAATTTCTGCACCGGGTGGAAATATTTATTCGACAATACCTGGTAACAAATATGATGTTTATAGTGGTACATCAATGGCAACACCACATGTTGCAGGCGGTTCAGCATTGCTTTTACAGGCCCTTTATCAAAAAGGACTAACTCATTCAGAAGATACGGTTTTAAAAGCAAAAATTGCATTAATGAATACAGCGAAAGTTGTGATGGATCCAAGTACAAATAGTGAAATACCATATTCTCCACGTGTACAAGGATCTGGTTTAATGCAAATAAAAAATGCAATTAATACGCCAGTAATTGTAACAAATAAAAATACGCCGCTTGAGCAGGCTGGTGCAGTTGCATTAAAAGAAATAAAAAATGATCGAGCTATTTTTAATTTAAATGTAGAATCGCTTGAAACAAAGAAATCAAAAGAAGAATATGAGTACACTGTTAATGTAGACCTATTAACAGATGGTACAGTTACGAAACAGTTTGACTTAGATGGTGATGGAACATTAGATTCAAAAGATTATTTAACTTTATTAAGCAAACGTATTGAAGGTGCTTCTGTCTATGTAAATGGGGAAAAATTATCTAGTACAGATGGAGCGAAGTTAATCATCAAAGCAGGACAAGAGAAAAACCTGAATGTTGAAATTCGCTTACCTAGAAATTTAAGAAAAAATTCATTTGTGGAAGGATTTGTCCGCCTTACTCCTGTAGGAAATGACCAAGAGAAAGCAGTTCCTTTAACTGTGCCATATATGGGCTTTTTAGGTGATTGGACGCAACCAAAAAATATAGATCCTGCTCCTTGGAGTGATGGTGTATTTATAGGATATACTGTACTTTGGGACGATGTGTCTGATGCACCATTAGGTTTTGATGGAAGGACAGGTACCTTCAATTTTGATCATATGACAATTTCACCGAACACTTTCGCACCAGGTGTTTTCCCTTCCTTTCAAGCATTACGAAATTTAAAAGAAACTGAAATGTATATTGAAGATCAAAAGGGGAAAAGAGTTAAATGGTTAGGAAACTTTAGTGAATTTACAGCAGATGGGTCGCCGTTTAAATTCACCAAAAATAGCATGGCAAGTGGAGATTTGTATTATAAGTTTGATGAATATTCTGCACCTAATTATACATGGAATGAGACAAACGAGAATGGTGATTTTGTTCCGGATGGTAATTACAATTATGTAATTAAATCAACTTTCGATTATAAAAATGCAAAGCCACAATATGTAAAACTTCCTGTTAAAGTCGATTCAACGGCGGTAAAAATTTCAAATATTCAAGTGAATCCAAAAAATGGTAAATATGAAATTTCATTTAATGCTACAGACAGTGCAAATAGTAGTGGATACAAAGGTGCCATAGTATATGTAAATGGTGATTATTATGAAACAAATGAAGGAGAAACGACGATCACTGTATCAACTGAACCAAAGGGTATAGTAGTAATGGGGTATGATTATGCGTACAATCAAAGCTATGCTGTTTGGGGTGACGAATCATATATTGATTACAGTATGGTTCTTAGTTGGTTTTATGTTTCTGGAACAAATGTAAATGCTAATAATCCAGCTCAAATAACTGGATATGCAAATAATCGTGTAGATTGGAAGATTTATGTTAAAGATTCTAAAGGTAACATAATTGAGACGAAAGATATATTAAATGAACATACATTACGTATGAAATGGACTCCTGATCCAAATGTTCCAGATGGTACGTATTATATTTCTGCAGGGGTTACAACGAAGGATGGATTTAAGGTAACAACAGAATCAAAAAAAGTTACTGTAAATCGTTAACTTTTTAATAACCAACTTACTAAAGAAGTTGGCTTGGTCGAGAAAATTGCTATGTCTTATGGTATTTCAATCGCATAAGTAAAGAAAAGGGATATCTCATAGTCGATTTTTATGACAAAGAGACATCCCTTTTATTTTATGTTTTACCACCTTAAGTGAACCCATTAAACTAACTTCTGCTTCTACTGCTTTCTCTTTTTGAGCTTATTCTAGTAATTGCAGATGGAAAAATTCAATCATCTGTTTTAATGTATCTTGAACAATTGGCAAACGGAAATCCTTTTCAAATACATGTTCTCCGTTTGGAATAGTAATGAACTTTGTTTTCACTCTTTTTTGTAAAAGAGCACCTCTCAAAAAGACAGATTGTTCGTACGGAACATCTGTGTCTTTCGTACCATGTAAAAATATAGTTGGCGGGTAATCATTTAATAGTTCCAACTATGCAATAATTACCGGAATGATTTTTCGGAAATTTAATTTATTTTTCATTTCATTTTCATAATTTTTGTATACACTTTAATCAAACTCATTAAAAGTAATCGTAAAGGGAATACACGACTATTTTAAATAGGAGGTTTTCACATGATTAACGAAGTAACTTCTCATCTTCATCCTATTCTAGTTCATTTCCCAATCGCATTTATCACTTTAGCAATTTTAAAAGATTTTTGGAGTGTATTTTTCAAGAAAGTAAACTTTCAAGCAGAGCGTGGTATGTGGCTTTGGATTTTTGCAGCACTTAGTGCTTGGCTATCTGTATCCACAGGACCAGAAGAGATGGCTAGAGGGAATACTACTTTCTTGCATATACACGATCAATTAGCAATACTTACAAGTTGGCTAGTGACAATTGTTGCAGCTTTTCGAATTTATTCTACTTATTTCAAGAAAAAAGAACTATTTAGTAAGCTTAAGTTTTTATATTTAATCTTTTCACTTGCTTCACTTATTCTAGTATTATCAGTAGGATATTATGGTGGGAAAATGGTTTATACTGATGGTATTAATGTTAAAGTTCATAATAAATTAGTAAATCCACCTAAATAATTTTATCTCTTGATCTATATCGTAGTATGAAATTGATTAAGAAGCACAAACACATACAAATATTTAACCAATTAATATTGTTAGGAGACTACTGCAACAGTTACTGCTAATTGAATTTATTTTCTATGAGCCTTAATTGGCTCATTTTTATTTGAACTCAATTCAATAATCGTATCAAAAAAATTCATAGCTCATTCTTGATCAATTGGAGAAGCAATCTGATCTTTATAAGTATCGATATAGATATTTCCATTTGCTGCCATCACAGCATATACTACTTCTTTCGTTTGAAGATTACGTTTTTTTAGCTCTTCATGTACCTTTAATTCTGACAGATTATTTTCTCTTAAATTTTTTGAGATAATTTCTCCATCCATAATCAACTCGATAGGTAATTTGCTTTCTTGTATTGTCGGTATATTTAAATCTTGTTTGGTTACGTTTCGGTATTGAGGTTTTTGTAAAAAAGATACTTTACCATTTGTTTCAACTACTACATAAAGAACTTCTTCTATGTTAAAAATTCCTTTTTCCCTTAATTGTTGATTTAAATAGTCCAGAGAATAGCGCATTTTTCTCATATTGGCCTCTAATATTTTACCATCTTCAATTATGACAGTTGGATTCCCTGCAAGTAAATTTCTACCTATTCTACTTTTCAAGGAAATAAAACTAACGAGTAAAATGACTAAAACCAAAATTAAAAAAGCTAATACTGCATGGTGGATTTTTATATTTAAATTGAAAGCTAAATTTGCAATAATGCTCCCTATTGAAATAGCTCCAATAAAATCAAAGGTATTCATCTCAGCAATGATTTGTTTTCCTAATAGTTTAGCACCGATGAACAATATCAAAAATGCTAGCATTGTTCTTGTAATAATTTCAAAATGTTCAGGCATGGGCAGCTACTCCTTTTACCATTAACCTTAATTTAATTTTTAATTATTATTATCAATAAAGTATTTATGTAATCTTCATATTAAAGAAGTTTAAATTGAGAGACAAATTGAATTTATAGAAATTTGATTGTGCAACTTAAAAGAACTTGTATACCAATTTCTGCAATTTAATAAAAAATGTACATAATTTTCATTAAGATTTCACTTTTAAGGTGTATTTTTTAATAGAAAATAAAATTTAAATGCTTACTATTTATAAAAATGAAACTTTGAATACAAAGGAAAGAGTAATCTAAATTTATCCTAAAATGTTAATATAGCTTCTAAAAATTGAACCACCTGAAAAGAAATGAGTTCAATTTTTAGATTAAAAATGCTAATCAATTAAAAGAATTTTAAGATTTACTCATTATAATACAAGCTGAAAAGAAGAACTGGAGGTATTTATATGGGCAAAATGAGTAAAAAATGGGTCACAATCTGTTCAACTGCAATTGGAGCGATTTATGCTACTGGCTATTTTACAACTGATATTCAAGATTCGAATGTAGCATCGCCAAAAACTGAACAGGTCAATCTTCCGTTAAATAAAAATAATATTGTAAAAAAAAGTTTTTATAAAAATGGAACTTTTTATGGGATGGCTTCAAATCGTCGTGGATCGATTCAAATCGCCTTAAAGATAAATGAAGATAAAATTATAGATGTAGAGATAAGTAATTATGGTATGCATTATTCTGAGGATGACATAGTAAATTTACCAAATGAAGTAGTCAATGTTCAAAGTTCACAAGTTCGGAATGTGTCAGGAGCGACATATAGTACACAGGCCTTTAAAGATGCTATTCAAGATGCTTTATTAAAGGCAAGGAACATATGATGAAGAAAATCATAAGAAAAACGAAATTATTCATGGATACGGTAGTTGATATTAAAGTAGTCACATCAAAATCGTTTGATGAAACGGAAGCTTCAATTAATCGTGCATTTGATTTTTTTCAAGAGGTTGAAAAGACATGTAGCCGATTTAGTTTGGAAAGTGAATTAATGAAGGTTTGTAAAAAAATTAATACACCAGTAGCGGTGAGTCCATTATTATTTGAACCATTAAAATTCGCATTAGAGGTGGCTAAATGGACAAATGGAATATTTGATCCAACGGTTGGTCAAATACTAGAAAATGCTGGTTTCAATCAACACTATTTAACAGAAGAGCTTATACAAAATAATACATCTGATATCGTTACTTTCTCTGATATTTCCTTAAATGAAGAAGATAAAACATTACTAATAAAAAAGCCATTAGTGATTGATTTAGGTGCTGTTGCCAAAGGGTTTGCCATTGATCTAGCTGTAAATGAATTGAGACAATTTGATGGATTCATTGTTAATGCTGGTGGGGATCTTTATGCAGGTGGATTAGATGAGTTAGGGAATAAATGGAAAATAGGAATTCAGCACCCACAAAATAAGGAAAAAATCATTCACACAATAGAAATATCTAACATGGCGGTTTGTACTTCTGGAAGTTATGAACGTAAAAGTAATTTAAACTCAGAAATTCATCATATTATTAATCCAAAAAATAAAAAATCACCAACTGAGTTGATTAGTTGTAGCATCATCGCACCATATGCAATGATGGCAGATGCATTTTCAACAACATGTTTTTTAATGGCTAGGAAAAAGGGACTAGCTCTATTAGAAGAAGTTGAATTAGAGGGCATTTTAATTTCATCAGATTTACAAATTTATCATAAAGGAGTGGATAATATTGACTATTAAACAATGGATGAAGTCACCAAAAGGATATGTGATTCAGTCCTTACTGGTTTTACTCTTAATTGCTACAATTGATGATCAAACTAGTAGAGGAGCAATTAACTGTATGATTGCCGTTTTTGTGGCAACAATCACAGATATTTTATGTTGGACTATTTTAAAAAGGAAAAATATTAAGCCATACGGAGCGGTTATTACTGGGATTATTGTCGCGATGATTTTAAGTACAACAACTGCATGGTATGTGATTGTTTTCACTACAATCATTTCAATTTTATCAAAATATTTAATTGTTTTTAAAAGGAAACAAATATTTAATCCAGCAGTTTTTGGTCTATTAATGTCTATCGTCCTTTTTCATACTGAACAAAGTTGGTGGGGAGCATTTGGAGATCTTAAAGGTTGGACAAATATATTTTTATTAATCGCTGGGTATATCGTTGTAAGTCGTGTAAATAAATTTCCAATGGTATTTTCATTTTTAGGAACCTATTTCATTCTTTTATTACTGACTGAACTTTTTCATATTGGAGATGCAGCGGATGCTTTTCGTAGTCCATTTATAAATGCTTCTCTTTTCTTTGCATTTTTTATGCTCACTGATCCTCCTACATCACCAGCCAAAGACAAACAACAAGTTATTTTCGGTTTTATTTGTGCATTAGTAGGAGTAACTATTTATAGTTTATTTGGAGGATTAACCTATTTATTTACAGGCTTGATTGTCGGCAATTTATTTAATCTATTGAAATCAAAACCTTCAATTCAAAAAGTCAAACAAAGGAATCGTTCCTTTCATAATGTATGAATCTAGTAAAAAATGAAAAGTATTAGTTTCTCCCATTACAAATTAAGAAAAATTTCAGGGGATTTCTTAAACGAAAGATGGATTTAAAGTAACGACAGATTTAGAAAAAATTAATGTAAAACGATAATTTTTTTAGTACAAGCTAGCTTAACATGAGCTAGGCTTGTATTTTTTTGTATTTATCTTATGCAGGACACTCCTTTCTAACTAGTTTACTATTCAACAACAGAAACTTTAACTTCAACATTACCTTTTAATGCTTTCGAATAGGGACTAAATACACAAGATAAGAGATTCTTTTAAAATATATCCAATGCATTAATTAAAATTTCAAATTAAGCAAATGATAAAAATGGAAATTTATATTGATCCTATACTCTAAAGACATAAGGTGGTCTACATGCATAAAAGATTTTTAATTATATTTTTTACTTTTTTATTTTTATTCTTACTTCCATCCATTACATCTTTTGCAGTAGTTATATATGAAGTTAAACTTGGTGATAGTTTAAATAAAATTTCTGCACAGTACAAACTAAATGTAAAAACAGTTGCTCATTTAAATGGACTTGAAAAAAATGATAAGTTAGTGATCGGCCAAGCGATGATCATCCCAGGCTCGAGGTATTATGTGAGAGGAAATGAATCGTTATGGGATATTGCTTATAGACATTCGATTAGTGTTAAGCTATTAAAATCCAAAAATAAGCTAACAAATGACAATATAATTCCTGGGCAAAAATTATTTATTCCATCAATTTCAAAAAAGAAAATATGGGCAGGGACTTATTTTATACCTAAAAATAAAAAAACGAATAATTGGATGCTGGACCATTATAAAAAAACGTTAACAAGTATTTTTATTTTTGAATATCATTCAACTAAACAAGGAAATTTGATAAAAGTAAATGAAAATGGTGCGATTAAACAAGCTTGGAAAAAAGGTATAACACCTTATGCGACCCTGACTAATATTAGCGATAAAGGTTTTGATCCAAATTTATTACATAATCTTATAAGTAATAAGATTTTACGTAAAAAACTAATTTCAAATATCTATAAAATGCTAGATCAAAATGATCTTAAAGGAATAAATCTAGATTTAGAAATGGTTAAACCAGGTGACCGAATAGATCTTAATCAATTTATAAAAGAATTATCTGTTAAGCTGCATCGTTCTAAAATGGAACTACTAATAGCTATGCCCCCAAAAGATGCGGATAATAATCCAAGTTACTATAGTGCTTACGATTATAAAACAATTGGAAAATATGTAGATAAGATGTTTATAATGGCGTATAACTGGCATTGGTCAGGCAGTACATCCGGTCCTATAGCCCCCATACAAAATGTGAGAAATTCTTTAAAATATACTGTAAATGTTGTTCCAAGGTCAAAATTATTACTTGGAATTCCTCAATATGCATATGATTGGCCAATAACGGGTGATATCCGAACAGGGAGCGCTATTTCTACTCAAAACGCGATAAATATGTATAAGAAAAATGAAAGCCAAGTCTACTATGATCGAGAGGCCTCAGCACCAGCGTTTCGTTATATAGATAAAAAAGGAACACAGCATGAGGTATGGTTTGAAGACCCTCGAAGTTTACTTGCAAAATTTCATTTAGCAAAAGAATTTAATTTAGCTGGATTGGGGTGCTGGCATATAGGGATCACAATGCCACAAACAGAAGAAATATTATTAAATGAATTTTGGATTCAATAAAATTTTTATTAAATCGATTATAAATATTTTAGAGAAGAGTTTTTCTTTCAAAAATGATGGTAAAAAGATTTTAGATCGTAATAGAGAGTTATGGAGAACGTTCAACGGCAAATTCAAGTTTAGATAATACCAATTTAATAAAATTCTACACCAAAGCAAAAAAAGGCACAGATATTTTTCTGAGCCTTTTTGCTGATTGTAGATTTAGGAATTACTCCTATAACTTGTTAAAATTACATTTTCATATTTTTATAAAAAAACATTAAATCGCAAATGTTTCTTTTGATCTAAGGAGATAACGTTCTATAAATTCAGCTAATCCATCATTTTCATGATGTCCAGTTACAAAGTCAGATGCTGCTTTAACTTCTTCGCTAGCGTTCCCCATAGCCACACCTGTACCAACTTGACGCAGCATTTCTATATCATTTGGTCCGTCACCTATAGCCACTACTTCATTTGGATTAATTCGATATGCACGAAGTAGTTTTTTAATAGCAGACCATTTTGAAACATTTGAAGCAACCATTTCAAAACCGTCATTCCAATTTATGACTTCAGCTTCCTTTTTAAACAAAGCAGATATTTCAATAATTTGATCACTTGTTCGAACACTATATTTAAGAACATCATTATAATTAACCTGTCTTAAGTCACCAATGTATCTTGGTGGAATTTGCCCAACTTTTGTCCAATAATCAATTTCTTCATTCGTCTCCTTACAGTAAAGTCCATTAGCTGTATGGATAATAACATTGCAAGGGGTTTCTGCAGTCAGATGATGGAGTAGTTCTTCGTTCACTTTGACTGCTTCCATTTGTATCATTCTTCCTGTCTCTCCATCATGTATGGCGGCACCGTTCAAACAGATCATTGGAGTTTGTAATCCAATTTCTTTATGGTAGGGAGCGGTTACTTCATAATGTCTACCAGTTGCTAGAAAAACCATGACTCCCTGATTAATGAGCTTATTAATGGATTCCATATTTCGGCGAGAAATGTAGTTTGAGACTGTTAAGAGTGTACCATCCATATCGATAAATACTGCACGTATATTCATTTATTCTGCCCCCTCATTTGAAGTTAAACTCATCATATCATCTGAATATTAAAACCTAGTAAACTCAGTGTATAGATTTATTTAAGAATGATGAGTAGCAAAGAACAGAAAAGAATAACTGCAATTGTGTTTCGAATATGTAATTTTATAAATACTAAAATCTTAATGAACTAGAAAAGTAATTTGCTGTATAGATCGAATTCAGAGTTTAAAGCATTGGAAGGATGTATTAGAGAATTAAGTTAACTAAATTGAATACTTTTATTGTATATAAATTTGAAAGAACGAAAAAATAAAATAGAAAATAAGATGGAAATTCTAGGAAGACTATATTTAATAGTTAGAAAAAAGTAAACAAACTCGATTGGGTGGTCTAAATGCGATTAAAATCAATTGATCGAAATTTAAATGGTCAAAAATCCGAGAAAGAAACGAAGTCTATAGAGTCCATATTTCAACAGGCTGCTAAATCGAGTGATTTCTACCAATTTTCATTTTCTGAAGAACAGGATCTAACTATTAGTTACTTTAAAAGTATGGTAGATGCCGATAAAATAAATAACCTTTTACTCCCGGCATTGCAAGAGAATCTTAAGAAAATTAGTACAATTAATGATGTGAAGAAGTCGATTCCTTTTGAGGATGTCCAATTTACAAATGACCCACTAGATCTCGAAAAAAAATTAATAAAAGGATATGTTATTCTTGAATTCAAGTATTTCAAGCGGTTTTTGACGATAAGCGTAGAAAATACAAATCTTGGTTATCGCGAGAATAATGATACTGAAAATGAATTTAGTGTTATTGGTCCAAAAGTTGGGTTTGTTGAAAACCTAAGTACTAATCTTCATCTACTTCGAAAACACTTAGCTGTACCAGAGTTAGTTTTTGAGGAAATCAAAATAGGCTCAATGTCTAAAACAGAAGTAGTTATTGCATATTTGGATGGAATTACGAATCCAGAATATGTACAAACAGTTCGTCAACGTTTGGAAAACATCGACTTTGACGTTATTTTTGATAATTCCCTTATTGACCAGATTATTTCAGATAACTCAAATACGCCTTTTCCTATTTTTTTATCTACTGAACGGACTGATCGGGTTGTATATGCAATGATTAATGGGCAAGTTGCTATCCTATCGAATGGATCGCCTTACATTATTACAGGACCAACCACTATATTGGATTTTTTCATTTCCCCTGAAGATTATTATCTAAATTGGGTACTAGGATCATTTTTTCGAATCATTCGTATAATGAGTGTTATTTTCTCATTGTTTGCTACACCAATATATGTAGCAATCTTAACATTCCATTATGAAGTTTTACCTGATGATTTATTGCAACCCCTCATTAGTTCAAGAGCTCACGTTCCATTTCCCCCGATATGGGAAGCCATTTTTTTGGAAACTACTATTGAACTGTTGAGAGAGGCAGGAGCTCGCTTACCGACAAAAATTGGACAAACACTAGGTATTGTAGGTGGTATTGTAATCGGACAGGCATCTGTCCAAGCAGCACTAACAAGCAATATTTTACTGATCATTGTATCACTGTCTGCACTTGCTTCTTTTACAACGCCTATATTTAAAATGTCAAATGCAATTCGACTTTTGCGGTTTCCACTTATTTTACTTTCAGCATTTATGGGCGGGTTTGGAATAATAATAGGATTTGTTCTTCTGTTAGGACATTTATTAAAGCTTAAATCATTGGGAAATCCATATATGGTTCCTTTGTATCCTTTTAGAATAAAAAGCTTTAGCGATAGTTTTATTCGGTCATCCTATCAGTTTACAACCACTCGAAGTAGATTTTTGAGACCACTTTCCCTAAAAAGATATAATCCTAATCAAGTTAAGGATGATCGTAATAATGAAAATGAATAGTATAAATCGTAAAAAACTATGCTCTTTTTGTGCTTTTTTTCTATTATTGTTGTTACTATCAGGTTGTTCTTTTCCACGGCAAAAAATTATTGATGAAATACAAATTATATCAGTATACGGTTTTGACAAGGTCGATAAACATTTTGTTGGAACAGCACTTTATTCTGATTTTACTGATGTAGCAAACAAAGGGAGCAATCTCTTACAAGGTAATGGTAAGAAATCACTAATAATT
The DNA here is from genome assembly GCF_002564465.1 of Bacillus sp. AFS088145. Classification (GTDB taxonomy): domain Bacteria; phylum Bacillota; class Bacilli; order Bacillales; family Bacillaceae_G; genus Gottfriedia. The sequence continues at coordinate 38,401 of NZ_NUUX01000014.1, forward strand.
AAACAAGCTTTAAATGAACAATCCCCAAAACCGATTGAAATGGGGAAGTTGAACCTTCTGATCTTTGGAAAAGAACTAGCTGAAAATGGGGTATCGTATTTTGTTGAGGCAGTTTGTAGGGATCCATTGATTGGAAGTAATGCAATATTGGCTGTTTCAGAAGAACCAGCAGGAGAATTATTAAAGAAAAACAAAGAGAAAGACAGCAACTATATCTATAAATTAGTTGAACAAAATTTTAGGACTCAATTTGTGCCGCTACCAACTTTGCATAGTTTTTTATTCGATTACTATGGAGAAGGTAGAGATGCTTCAGTACCTTATATTAAGATAAACCAAAAAGAGAATATTGAGGTAAACGGGCTAGCAGTATTTAAGAAGGACAAACTTGCTCTTACCTTAAATCCTAGAGAAAGCTTACTGTATAAAATATTAAGAGGAAGAGTAATTAGAGGACAAACAGAAATCAATATACAGAAAGGGAAAAAAATTGATTCTGCAATATTAACGATATTAAATGGGGACGAAAAAAGATTAATTAAAGGCAATAAGGCAAAAACAAAAGTGAAATTTGATATAACTCTAAATGGGATGGTAAAAGATTATCCAGAATGGCTAGATTTAATGAAAAGAGAAAATAATCTATTTTTAAACAATCAATTAGAAAAACAAATGAAAGAAGATTTTGAAAAACTATTATTAACCTTTCAAAAACATCAAGTTGATCCTTTAGGTATAGGTGATTTAGCAAGAGCACACTCGAAAAAATGGTACGAAAAGGAATTTTATGAAAAGGTGTATCCAGCTATTGAATATGATGTGAATGTAAAAGTAGTATTATTTCAATCTGGGATTGGCGAGTAAAAAGTGGAGGAGATCGTCTATGGGTAAACAATTAAAAGAAAGTCTGACAGTATCTCCCTTTTTTTTATTTTTTCTTATTCATTGTACCCAAACAGGTGTTGGCTTGCTGAATTTTCAAAGTAATATCGTAAAAGGAGCCGGACAAGATGCATGGGTTTCGGTTTTAGTAGTTGGTATTTCTTTACATATCATTATTTGGTTAATGTATTATTTGTTAAAGAAATCAAACAATGGAGATATTATGTCTTTACACCAACAATTATTTGGGAAATGGATAGGGAATATATTAAATACTTTTTTTTATGTTTACATGCTTTTAGTGATTACAACGATCATTAGGTCCTATATAGCAGTTCTTATTACTTGGGTTTTTCCATATTTTCCAATTTGGCTTTTATCATTTATTATGCTTTCTGTTATCACCTATTTGGTCATTGGGGGATTTAGAGTCATTACAGGAATCTGTTTTTGGGGAGTAATAATTCCTTCCATCTTATTGTTAACATTTTACTTTCCATTGAAATATGCTTATTGGACAAATTTATTACCAGTTTTTAATCATAGTATAGGTGATTATTATGTTTCAGCAAAGAATTGTATTTTGATGTACTCTGGACCTGAATTTTTGCTTATCTACTTTCCATTTATTAAAAATAATCAAAAGTCTCAAAAATGGGCACATATTTCACAAGCGTATACAATCATTTTATACTTATTTATTACATTCGTTTCATTTGGTTATTTTAGTCATGGACAACTTAAACATATAACTTGGCCAACCCTTATGATGTCAAAAATTATTCGCTATCCATTTATAGAAAGATTTGAATATGTATATATATTTTTATGGCTCTTAGTAATACTTCCGCCTTGCTGTATGGCATTGTGGGGAGCGTTCCGAATTTTAAAAGAATCATTTAAATTTAAAACTAGAAAGTCTTTATGGTTCTCAATAATTATTGTTCATTTCATGGTGATCAGTGTCAAAAGTAAATTGGATGTAGAGAAAATAGGGACTTTCATGACATATGTCACTTCTAGTTTTCTTTATTTTTATATACCAATTTTGTTTTTGATTGTTCTCATTTTTCAAGCTTTTAAAAAAGCTGATCAGATTAAATAGCAGAGCTTATTCATTTGTGAATTGCTCTGCTATTTTATATATGTAGTTTTTAGATAGTCACAACAAATCATCATTAAAAGTTAGTTATCTTAGCGTTCTTTGAATTATTATTTCGAAATTGTTTCACCTTGTGATGGGGAAATGGCATTTATTGTCACTTCAGCTGAAAATGCAAAGGAACTTTCAAAAACACCATTTTTTATCGATGGAGCAGGTTATTATACAAGTGGTATCTCTATTTCTCAATCAGAAATGGTCTTATTTCACCAATTAAAAAGTCTGCTGGAGATGCTTTTAAAATGGCAAGGATTACAACAGAAAATGTGGATGTTTTAGGAATTACGATTTTTATACAACCGCTGTTATGATCGCAATTGAAGATATGGGATTTTGTCCAAAAGGCTCATGGGGCAATTCGTAGAAGAACATGATTTAACGTTTAAAGAGGATTTCCCTGTCAATACGAGCGGTGGACAATTATCTTATGGACAACCTGGTGGGCAGGTGGAATGGTAAATGTAATTAAACTAACCAGTGAATAGAAATATGTAATTACTGGAGATAAGGACAGTAAAAATTAGTTAACGTTCGTTCTCAACCTATTATAACATTATTCATGGGTAAGGAATATTTGTACTTATTTATAGCATATAGAAGGAAATAGAGATAATCCTTTTTTTAAATCATTTTTGGAGAAAGATTATATTTTCGTTAAATCATTGAACTGTTACAAAAAATTTATAATTTAGAAACATTTATTTGCTATGATTTGATAAAGGTCAATATTGACATATACATCATATTGAATTTAGAGGTGAAAATATGAAAAACAATATTAAAAAATTATCAATGATTGCGATTAGTAGTTTCATATTGTTATCTGGTTGTTTAGTAGTTAAGGCTCAGAAAAATGTAAGTGTTTCAAAAACTGACCCGATACTAACTGAGCTTAATAAACTAACTCTTAAGGAAAAAATCGGACAAATGATTATCGCAGGTTTTGATGGAACAACATCAAGTAATGCAGATACTCTTTTAAAAAATTATAAATTAGGCGGCGTAATACTTTTTGGAACTAATATAAAAAGTCCAAGTCAATTAGTAAATTTAACAAATGACATTAAAACATATAATAAAAATAACAAGGTACCTTTGTTTATCTCTGTCGATCAAGAAGGTGGTAGAGTAAATCGAATGCCTTCAGGGTTTTTAATTACACCTTCTGCTAGAACAATTGGAAATAAAAATAATATGCAATACGCATATAATATAGGTAATATGATTTCAAAAGAGCTCTCATCCTTTGGATTCAATACTGATTTTTCACCAGTTTTAGATATACAAAGTAATCCAAAAAATACAGTAATTGGAGATCGTTCATTTGGAACAAATTCAAGTATCGTTTCAAACATCGGTACGGGAATGATGGATGGGATTCATAAAGGAAACACAATTCCTGTTATTAAACATTTCCCTGGACATGGGGATACGTCAGTAGATTCTCATTTAGACCTTCCTATAGTGAATAAAGACCTATCAAGTTTAAAAAAATTTGAGCTAGTTCCATTTAATAATGCAATTAAAAATCATGCGGATATGGTAATGGTCGCTCATATAGTAGTAAAAAAGGTAGATTCAAAGTATCCAGCATCTATGTCAAAAGCGGTGATAACTGATTTGTTACGAAAACAATATGGTTATAATGGGGTAGTCATAACTGATGATATGTCAATGGGAGCTATCGCTAAACACTTTAACTTAAGTAACGCAGCAGTAACCTCAATTAATGCCGGTAGTAATATTATTTTGATCGGACATGGAAATGAAAATGTTAAAACCATATACAATAGCATTTATACAGCCGTTAAAAATCACAAAATATCAGAAGACACAATAAATAAAAGTGTCTATAAGATTCTAGCTTTAAAACAAAAATATAAACTTAACAATAATAAAGTTCAACCTGTCAATGTTACAAATTTAAATAAACAAATAAAAAAAGCCGTTACTTTTAACAATGAAACTAGTAATAAACAGTACTTACTTTTAAAAAATATCTCATCTAAGGCGAATGAAGGAAAAATTATCAATGCAGAATTTAATGTGATAAATTCGAATATTGACTTAATAAAGGAAAAATGGGGAAAAGAAGACAGTAGTGTATATGTGGCCGCTGCTAAAGGAACATATAATACTTACTCAAAGAGAAACGTAGTTGTTGGATTTCAAAAAAGCCATATAATATTTGAATTACGTTCTTTTGATCCTCAGTTAAGATCGTTAACGATTAATAATATAAAAAATTATTTTGGTTCACCTAGTTCCGAAGTTACTACCTCAAATAACGAAAAAATAATAACTTATTCAATTGGATCTAATAAGCTTAAATTTGTTTTTCCTTTAAAGAAGACAAATATTGTATTGGATCATTATTCAATTTACAATCCTAATAATGTTACTAAATAATATGAGTAATTAAATTATTGGTATGTAAGTTGAAATAACCACTTTAAACCTGTTCCTATATCGGAGCAGGTTTTTTATGTTACTGAATTTGTTTTGTTTCCATTCCTATTAATTGATAACTAAAATGAATCATTACTTTATCGAACTGTGAGTCTACAAATATTTTTAATTTTAAAATGTTAGTGTTTTGTTACCAATGTGATATTGAGTAAGAATGCATGAAGTAATATCTTTACATGAGTACATAATTTTTTAAAAGAAGATTTTAATTTAATTAATGTGAAATAGGGTGAATTGTAATGTTTTATTTATTATTAGGTGTTGGAACTTTATTAGGGTACTTTCTGTTAATTCTTCCCGTATATGTATACGCAATAATTCTTGTAGTGGGTTCATTGTGTTCTTTTATTGCAATTTATATTGAATTAACAATTTTAGAAAAAAAAGTAAGAGCTAATTTAATATAAGCGATCTAATTAATCGAAAAATAAGTAATGCTTTTAGTTTATTATTATAACTAAAAAGAGTGTAGAATTTTAAAAAATTCTACACTCTTTTTGTTTTATATCTTTAAGCTATTAAATATCCTCTAGTTCAAACATATAACCATATCGAGGGACAGAAACTATCTTTTGACCGTATTTACCTAATTTCTTACGTAATCTATATAAAAGGGTATTAATTTCTTCTCGTCCTACATCAGGCTGCTCAACGTCATTCGTAATTCGTTCCGGCCAAACATTTATTTTAATTTCGTTATAGCTAACTGCGCTATTGGCTCTTTGATATAACAATAAAAATAATTCTGTATCTTTACTAGTTAGATGGATTCTTACGCCATCAATTAAAATTTCTCTCTTAACTACATTCACAGTTAAACCATTGAAATCGTTTAGGTGTTTATCTAAAACTAATGGCATATCAAGTGTGTCTCCAAGGTTCTGCTCTGATAGATTATGAAAAATAAGGACAGCGGCACCACTTGCAAGACTTATACAATCGCCATCACGAAGGAAAAATGGTTTATTTTTTTCTATTAAAATATGATTTACTTGTGTTCCATGTTTACTCATGAGATCAACGATTGTGTAATTTCCCTCTTTATCGAAACTAATTAAAGCATGTTTTCTTGAAATATATTGACTTGTAAAAGGAATATCTGGGAAATCATCTCCCCATGTACGCCCTAGCAATGTTTCATTTAAGGATATAGGAATTCTATTCAGGTTTGTGGCTGTCTCTCCTTGTTTTATAGAAAGATACACGTTTTGAATACTCATGTAGTTACTCCTTTGAAAACTAATCTAGTTAAACCAAAAAAGAGTATATCATATGCAACTAATTTGTAAAGATAATTGATTATTTATTTTGTCTTCTATAAGGAAAGAAGCAGGAACTAGATTAATAACTTTTAAATAATAAAGATTATAAAACAGGAACTGCCAAATCTTTCTATGGTGGAGCAGATTATAAAAAATACAAGGTACTTCCAGAAAATATTAATTTAACATTAGTAGGTTATGCACCTTATGATAATCCAAAAATTGCTTTTTCAGTAGTTGTTCGATGGATGGAAAGTGATCAGGCATCGGTTGCTAAATATAAAGGGCGAGGAATCTTAGACGAATATTTTAAATTAAAAAAAGATAGAGCGTTTTTTAAAAGAATAAAAATTTAATATTTAAAGCGATAATTTGTCAATGTAAATTGTAAAGAGCTAATCGTCAGGTATTCGATTAGCTCTTTTTTCTGTTAATTGAAGCATACTTATAATTACTTCAGCTTAGGATTTTTATTTAGCATCTCAATATTTTCATTTCTTTCTCCGCCATCAGAAAGGTCTTCAGAAAATTCATGTTCGGCTTTCTTACCTAACATGAGTTCAGAAGTACGTATTGTGCTAGATGGCAAATTATTATTCGCTGCTGCTTGCTCGTTCCATTTACTCATTAATATCACCTCTTAAGTTTAGTATTGGAATTTGTTCATGTATTTATTTAGAATCGTGTAAAGAAATGAGTATCTAGAGGAGACTCAAGGTTTATCCAGGAGTTAGAAATATGGAGATGTTTGATTTTCTGGAGTTATTCATTCTTAACCGTCTAGATGACACTGCAGCGGTATAATCCTCAATATTCTTATAGTTCTCTACTAGTTGGATTTGAGCAAAGGATGAGCATAGATGGAATATTTTTTTCTAATTGTTTTTTACTGAATTGTACATTCTTTTGTTAGAATACTTTACCAGTTGTCTCATATCGTTTAATAGAGGGACACGTAGTGAATGAATTGTGTTATATGGAAGAGAGGATGCTAGATGATGAAACGATTTGCAACGTATTATCCATATGAACAAAAATTAGTGATTGATGGTCATCACAAACTCATTCAAGGGGAAACGACAAATGGACAATCGTTTGTTGATTCAAGATTCATGTTCGCTCATTTGGCCAAAGAAATAGGAAAGAAAGTTGTTTTTGTTGGGTTCGGAGTAGGTGTAGTAGGATTACTGATTCCAACGAGTAAACTCTTCCTATACCCAGTATATATAATCATAGAGAATGCTTACTACCATGTAATCGATTGGGTGCATTATGATGTTGGGCAACATATTCATCACTTATCATCAATGAAAATCAGTTCGGGTCACTATATTGCTACGATTGAAGCACATCAAACACCAAGTAGTCCGCTTGCAAAAGACAGTTATTATCTCCTTGAGAAAATCGATGGAAAAATGAAAAATCATTTCGAAGGGGTTAAAGATTTTCTGGAACGAAATAAATGAAGAAAAAACTCCTTGCCTTGTTGAGGAGTTTTTTATATTCCCTTCCATATGAATGGTTTAGTTGAGGCTATAAACAAGATTATATTTGTTTTATAAACCACACAATTATATAATTGTGTGAAAAAAGGGTACGGATTATATCGATTAATTCACTCGAAAACTATCCGATGAGTTGGAAGCCATCGATTGATAAAAATAAAAAGCGCATTTACCAGGCAATCGCAGGGCGATTGGAAAAAGATATTTTAAAAGGAGTTTTATTACCTGGACTAAACTTCCCCACAGCGTGAACTGGCGGATTATTTAGATTTAAATTTTAGTACGATTTCAAAAGCGTTTAAAGTATGTGAATTGAAGGGTTTGTTAAGTGCATCAGTGGGAAGTGGGACATTTGTATATTATGATGCTTTATCGAATGCGTATTTACTTGAAGATACTAAGCGGAAGCATTTAATTGAAATGGGTGCAACACTACCTGATAATGATTCATACGAACCATTACTACTTCAACTTGTAAAAAAGCCTATGTGGATGGCGGGACAGGCCAAGGTAGTAGCAGTCTATGATCGTCCGTTCTGGAGAGAATTAGGACTTTCTGGATATGTATTGAGTGCAGTTGGTCCCTTAGAAGAAATATATGATGCTTCTCCTATTCAAGGATCTGGTGCATTATTTGGTTTCTTCGGAATGCCTCCAAAAGCACGTAAAAAAATGGTCAGGATAAAGTTTTAAAATTGGTTGTTGACCAATTAGTTAAGCTTTTTGGAAGTGAAGCTAATACCGTAAAGGATATTTTTTATTAAGATTGGTCCATCGATTCTGAAACCACTGTTGATGAGGATTTAAGTCCTCTTAAAAATTACCTGAGTTATGGTCCACTACCAGTAGAAGGTGTGTGGGAAAAGAAAATTTTTTTTTGCTGGTACAGAGACGAATTCAGAATATAGTGTACATCTTGAAGGTGCTCTTCAGTCATCTGAAAAGGCTGTTAGAGAAATCATTCAATTAAATGTTCAATAAGTACCGAATTTGACCTCAATTAATGGAGTTCGCCGAAGTTGGTAACCAAGAAATAACGGAAGAAACGAGGATAGATCGTCTAGTTATTCTCCTCATGTAAAACAAAATATCGAGCGAAAGGAGTACGGTAATGGATTTATTCTTTGATCACCTTGTTTGGTTCTTTAAGAAACCAGAGAAAGCAATTTTACCTTTAAAACAAAGATTTAATGGTGATCCAGTTACATATTTATTTTAGAAAAAAGTGTCAAAGTCTTGGTGTGATGCCGGTTTGACGCTTTTTTTATATGTTTCTAAACAGTTCTCACTGACCCAGGTAATTTATACAAAAAGAGACATTTGCAATTTTATTCAGCATAGTGCTGCAAAGAGTTTGTAAAAAACTTGTAAAAAGAGTGTAGTCTAATTTGCATAAAATTGTTACATTTCTAAGTTAACATATATAAGTATATGTCAAGCTTAGGGAGATAACGATGAAACAAATTATTAATAAATTAATATTAGTAGCTGCAAGTTTATCATTTACTTTACTTCCAAAAGGTGTACTTGCAGAGACTATACCAAATACAAAGATTAAGAGTATTCAAGATAAACGAGTGAAAGTTCAGGAAGAAGCTCAAAAAGCGAAAAATGAGATAGATCAATTAAAAGATCAGCAAAAATTGTTAGTAAACTCGTTAGATACAATTAACTCATCAATTGAGAATGCAAAAATAAAGATGAGCCAAAAAGAGGCGGAAATAATCAATGGTAAAAAAGAAATAGAAGATTTAGAAGTTGAAATAGAAAAATTTCAAAAACGTTTAGATCAACGTCAAGTAATCATAAATAATCGTTTAATTACAATACAAAAATCAGGTGGAAATAACTCATATTTAGACGTTATTTTTGATGCAAAAAGTATTGGTGATTTAGTTCAACGAATAAATGCAATTGGTAAATTTATGAATGCTGATCAAGACATTGTTAAGGAACAACAGAATGATCTTGAAAAAGTTGAATTAAAAAAGAAAGACTTAATGTTAACTCAAATTAAATTGGAAAATGATAAAAAAGATCTTCAAAATATAGAACGTACACTTGTTAATCAAGAAACACAAATGAAGGCTATATTAAGCAAACTTAAAGATGATGTAAATGATAAAGAAAAGGATATTTTGAGTTTAGAAGAACAAGAAAACTTATTAAAAGAACAAGAAAAAGCAATAAAAGCTGCTTCAAGTAATTCAGGTAGTAATTTTACAAGACCAGCAGAAGGGTATGTATCTTCAGGTTTCGGATATCGATCATTTGATCATGAAACGCATAATGGCGTAGATATTGCTAAAAATGGAAGCACACCGATTGTCTCAGTAGCAAATGGCGTTGTAATACGAGCTTACCATTCATCTAGTTATGGTAATGTTGTCTTTATTACACATAATATTAAAGGAAAAGTATTTACATCAGTTTATGCTCACATGCAAAAGTATCAAGTCTCAACAGGGCAAACTGTTTCAAAAGGACAAAAAATTGGAACGATGGGCAATACGGGTCATTCTTTTGGTCAGCATCTTCACTTTGAATTACATGATGGACAATGGAATGAAGCAAAATCAAACGCTGTTAATCCAGCAAAGTATATTAACTTTTAAGCTTTTGTAACATTATATATAGTGATTTATCAATATTTATAAACAGCCTATTTTTAGCTAGGCTGTTTTTTGGTTTTGGAAAGAAATGTACACCGACATAAATATGTTTACTCTTAATTATATAATTACGTTGGTATATCAAGGGTAGGTAACATATTTATGTCGTTGGTTTGCGACACAAATGTGTTTACTCGAGAAAAGTGCGACACAAATGTGTTTAATTGAAGTACAGTTCATTTTTTTCCAAAAACGACACAAATCTGTTACTTCAGAAAATATTTCCTATAATTTTAACTTTGATTTGATGTTTTATTTAATAAATAATTTTTTAGGAGATAAGAAACAACATACGAAGATTTAGGATTCCAAAAGGGAATTAAATTTCTAGTAAATATCAGAGCGACAAATGCATTTTTTAACGTAGGTTATTTAATCAATGAAATAATGATGGATGCAGAGTTTGTACCAACAATTGAGATTAATGAAGAAGATGTGAGTGGCCAATGAATGGCTTTTTTAGATTTTTTTAAAATTTCTATTTATAAGTTTTTATCTCTAAAAAATCATTTGGTATATCTTCTTCACCTCTGTATTCAATACATTTAATATTAAAATGTCTATTGTAAGGATATCTGGGATCAGCCTTTTGTTGTATTGGTAATGAATCTAGATATTTCTCCCAATTAATTTTTCTATCCGCGCACCTAATGAATGTGAGCCACTACTGGATTTAAAGTGAAAATCTCATTTTAATTTACTCACTCTACAAGTTCATCCTGAAGATTCATATGCAAAAGTAAATGAAAATGGGGATCTTGGAAAAACAGAATGTTGGTACATTCTTGACTGTAAAGAAGACGCACATATGATATTTGGCCACAATGCAAAACAAAAGAAGAACTAATTAGCCAAATTGAAGAAGGCCAATGGTCTAATTTACTACGCAGAGTAAAAATTAAGCCTGGTGATTTTTTTCTATGTACCAAGTAGAACCATTCATGTATTATGTGAAGGTACTCTTGTATTAGAAACACAACAAAGCTCTGATACAACTTATCGCGTATACGATTATGATCGAAAGGACCATGAGGGAAATTTAAGGGAGCTTCATTTAAATAAAGCAATTGATGTCACAACAGTTCCCAATCAAGAAACAGTAGTGGATTTTAAAACGGAACAAAAAGAAAATATCAAGATTAATACATTTGTAGAATCAGAATTTTTCACTGTATATAAATGGGACATTACTGGTGAAACACATTTAACTTATAATGATCAATATTTATTATTTAGTGTTATAAAAGGAAATGGAAAACTAATCCACAGCGGTGAAGAATATATATTATCAAAAGGATCAAACTTCATCATTCCGGTTGGATTTGGGGAGTTTGTTTTAGATGGTGATTGTGAATTAATTGTTTCACATACTTAAGTGCATTTGAATAGTGGATAAAGAATCAGGTCGATTGCTCTGATTCTTTTTTATTTAGATATACTAATTCTAAATCTGCTTTAAAAATTTGCAGGGGTAAGAAAATGACCACCA